>CAWIUF010000068.1:0-330562 GCA_963839095.1 uncultured Actinomycetota bacterium
CAGCAAATCGACGGCTTCGGTGATCGGGCCGATCTCAGTGGGGTTCCGTGCGAGGTGGACGAGGGCGGTATCGATCTCCTCCAGAACCTCGCCGATCACGCGGTGCTCCAGGTCAAGCCGGTCGAGCACGTCCTGCAAAGAGTGCTGGCGACTGCGCAGATGCGGGAAGATCGACCCGTCTTCGGCGGTGTGGTGCTCCGCAAAGGACACGCACTGCCGCTGGCACACACCACCCAGGGCCCAGTTGTTGGCGCGCAGGGCGAACCGGTTGAGCCCGCCGCGCGCCTGCCCCGCGGTGATGACGCCTCGGGTCACGCGGTCGAGCAGTCCCCGTAGCTCCCGGAGTTCGCCGCGGTAGTGGTCGTGCACGTCAACCAGGTGGCGGCCGATGGCGATCCCACGCGCTGTGAAGGAGACCTCTGGAGCGGGTTCGGGCGCCGTGGGGCGGCTGGCCTCGTCGAGCACGGTCCTTGCTGAACCGGGCCGAGGGCGGCGCGGCCGGGACAATCCCGGTTCGCCGAGTCGACCAGTGGCGGTTCGTGTCCGCGCTCATCCCCGCCTCCGCAGTTGGGCGGCCCGTTCCCGGGCCGCTGGCACGACCTGGGCTGCATGTCTCCCATTGACGGGCGGCGTCGGTGAACGTACTCCGTTTCCGAACCCCGCGGTCACAGGCCGGGATCGCCGGCTTATTTCCGCGCGAAGCGTGTCCTGCCTGTGGCAGAGCCGCGCCGCGGGCCTGTTGCCTCGGTCATGCGTGCCCGCACGGGTTGGTGTCACGTGTACCGGCGCAGGTCTGGATAGCCGGTGACTTCCCAGCCACCGTCAACGACGAGGCTGGTGCCTGTGATGTAGGAAGCTCGGGGCCGGCGAGGAAGAGGCACGCCGCGGCGACCTCCTCGGGTCGGCCCGGCCGCCCCTGGGGGATGCGTTCGAGCCAGGCATCGATCAGCGGCTTGTTGACCGGCCGCCGTTGGGTCAGCGGGGTGTCGATCAGCCCGGGCAGGACGGCGTTCACCCGAATGCCGTCCCTGGCCATCTCGAGTGCGGCGGTCTTCGTGAACATCTCGACGCCAGCCTTCGCGGATGCGTAGGCGGCGCCGGCATGCATCGGCACGTGGGCGTTGAGCGACGACATGTTCACGATCGCACCGCCGCGACCCATCGCCCGCATCGCGCGCGCCTCGTGCTTGGCGTCAGGTACACGCCCTTGAGGACGCGGTCGACGGTGAAATCCCACGTCTCCTCGTCGAGGTCGACGATCGGTGCGCCGCGGAGACGCCAGCGACGTTGAACGCCACGTCCAGGGCGCCGAAGGTACCGACCGCCGCGTCGACGCCTGCAGCAAGGTCGGCCTCACGGGTCACGTCCGCCACGTGGCCCACAAAGGCTTCGCCGTACTCGGCGAAGCCTGCCAGCCCCTTCTGCTGAACGTCCACGCCTACGACCCGCGCACCGGCCTGCAATAGGGCGGCGGAAACCGCCGCCCCTATCCCGAGGCAGCCCCGGTGACGAAAGCGACCCTGCCCTCGAATCGTCTGCGCATTCCTCGCTCCTTGACCCTCACGGCGATGTCCAGGTCGGCCACGGTGCCCACGGGGCTGAACTCCGACCCATTCCACGTTGATGCCGACCCGGCGGGCGGCTTCGGTGTTGCCCCGGCACGGCGCCTCAGGGCGTGCCGGCGCCGGGCACGCGCACCTGGCAGGCGAGAAGGACCGAGCTTCGTGACGCGCTGGGGTCGAAGGTGCGGTGTGGTGGCGCACAGCACAGGTACAAGGTGCGGCGGTCGGCGCCGCCGAGCGCCACGGCGTACACGCTCAGGTCGCCGGTGTCGATGTAGTCCATGACCTCGCCGCCCTGCCGTACCCGCGAGGCACCACGCCCCTTAGTGTCCGCTACCCAGAGCATCCCCTCCGCGTCGAGGGCCATGCCGTCGGGGAGCAGTTCCAGTTCCCGCGTTGCCCGGTCCTCGTCGAGGTAGTCTGGCGCCGCGCCGAACTGTGCCCAGGTACGGCGACCCCCGAGCCCTCCGTTGCCGTCAACCTCGAAGGCCGAGATCCGGCCCACAAACGTCTCGGCGATCAACAGGGTCCGCCCATCCCGGGTCAGCACAGCGCCGTTGGGGAAGCCCAGCTGCGATGCCGCGACCCTCGCGGTGCCGTCGGGGTCAACACGGATCAAGGACGCGAACGCCAGGTCGGCGCCAGGCGGAGATCCGAAGTTTCCGATGTAGGCGCGCCCTGCGGCATCGACCACCATGTCGTTGGCGGGGCCGGGAGCCAGCTCTGCGAACGACGCCACCTCGGTCAGACCGCCGTCATCCAGGCGCAGCAGGCGGCGGTCGAGCATGGAGACGATCAGCAACCGCCCGTCCGGGGCGAAGCCCAGGGCGGACGGCCGCGCCGCCACTTCGCAGACCACATGGCGGCCGCCGGAGTCGAAGCGCAGCACCTCGTGCGTGTAGAAGTCGGATACGAAGAGAGCACCGCGGTGCCAGCGTGGACCCTCCAGGAAGGAGCAGCCGTCCGCGATAACCAAGGGGGCGCGGGGCAACGGACAGGTTCACCGATGGTCCTCACCTGGGATCAGCGGCGTCAGAGCGCCGTCCGCAACAGCGGGCATGCCTGTTTGCTTACGTTCGCGGGCCACCTGCTCGCGCACGGCCGGGATCACCTCCGCGGCGAAGCGTTCGAGGATCTCAGGGTCGTCGCTCATCAGGATGAAGATGCTGACCCCGTCTTCCAAGGCCATCTGGGTCAGTGCTTCCGGTGTCTTGCCCGGGAAGATGTTGAGCAGGCGGGTGATCTCACGGGGATCGCGGCCCGCTGCCCGCGCGGCGTCGTCGATGACCGCGTTTCCCCGCTGCACGCCGTCGGGCTCCATGAACGGCAGCAGCGATGGCAGCCAGCCGTCGGCCTTGCGCCCGACCAGATCCAGCATCCTCGGCTTGTAGGCGCCCAGCCAGATGGGGATGTCGTGTGCGGGCGCGGGTCCGCGCTCGGCGCCGTCGACCTTGTAGAACTCGCCTCCGGCGTGCAGGGCGCTGGGCTCGGCAGCGTCCCAGATCCCGCGGATCACGTCGATCGCCTCGTCGAGGGCCTCCACCCCTTGCCGCGGGGTCAACGGGCGTCCGCCGACCGATTCAACGGCATCCCAGTACGCGCTGGCCCTGATCGCGAGGTTCATCCGCCCACCGCAGAGCAGGTCAAGGCTGGCAGCCGCGCGGGCGAGCACGGCGGGGGGCTGGCGCAGGGGCAGGTTCAGCACGTTGCCGGACACACCGATGCGTTCGGTTCGCGCGGCAACCCAGCTCAGCAGAGTCCAGGTGTCGAGAAAGTCGGAGCGGTATGGGTGATCCTGGAATGTTACGAGGTCGAACCCGAGCCGCTCACTGAGCTGCGCCAATTCGACCGGACGGGCGCGCGGGAGAGTTGGTGGGCGAGATGAACGTCGCGAAACGCAGCGGATGACCGTAGTCAGGCATTGGGCTTAGCCCTCCTTCCGGCAGCAGCGGGTGGCCACCCTATGTTCCAGTCAGCGGAACGCCGA
This sequence comes from uncultured Actinomycetota bacterium, assembly GCA_963839095.1. Taxonomy (GTDB): domain Bacteria; phylum Actinomycetota; class Actinomycetes; order Streptosporangiales; family Streptosporangiaceae; genus Palsa-504. The sequence continues at coordinate 3,550 of CAWIUF010000068.1, forward strand.
TCCATCCGAGCCGGCGCACGAGACCGTCCTTCTTGCGGTGCCTGAGTCCACGCTTATTCCGATACGCGCCGGGCGATGTCCGAGCCGACCTCCGTGGTGGACCTTTCGCCCTGCCGTTTGGCCAGGTCGCTGGCGACCGCGGCCTCGATCCGGCCCGCCGCCTCGGAAAACCCGAGGTGCGACAGGAGCATCGCCGCGGACAGGATCGCCGCGGTCGGATCGGCCTGGACTTCCCCGTGATGTCCGGCGCCGAGCCGTGCACCGGCTCGAACATCGAAGGCGCCGTCCCCGGCGGGTTGACGTTCCCGCTCGCGGCGAGCCCGACGCCGCCCGCGATGGCCGCGCCCAGGTCGGTCAGGATGTCGCCGAACAGGTTGTCGGTAAGGACGACGTCGAACCGCTCCGGCTGGGTGACGAAGAACATCGACGCCGCGTCCACGTGCTGGTAGTCCACTGCAACGCCGGGGAACTCCTTGGCGAGGGCCTCGACGTTCCGCTGCCAGAGGTCGCCGGCGTAGGTGAGCACGTTGGCCTTGTGCACGAGCGTGAGCTTGCGGCGCGGCCGCGACGCGGCGATCGTGAATGCGTACTGTGCCACCCGCTCCACGCCGAACGCGGTGTTGATGCTCTCCTGCGTCGCGATCTCCTGTGGCGTCCCGCGCCTTATTACGCCGCCTGCCCCGGTGTATGGCCCCTCGGTGCCCTCCCGGACGATGACCATGTCGATCGTCTCCGGGGTGCCGTCGGCCAGCGGCGAGGACACGCCGGGAAACAGCTTGACCGGCCGCAGGTTCACGTAGTGGTCGAGCTCGAACCTCAGCTGGAGCAGTACCCCGCGCTCCAGCACCCCGTGGGGCACGGACGGGTCTCCGATCGCGCCGAGCAGGATCGCGTCGTGCCCGCGGATCTCGTCAAGGACCGTTTCGGGCAGCGTCTCGCCGGTACGGCGCCAGCGCCGCGCGCCCAGGTCGTAGTCGGTGGTGTCCAGGCTGACGTCAGGCGCCGCCGCCGAGAGCACCTTGAGGGCCTCGGCCGTTACCTCGGGGCCGATGCCGTCGCCTCCGATCACGGCGAGCTTGATCGACGATGATGGCATGCGTGCATCCTTACTGGGGACGCCCGGCGTCCCCGCCGTTATCGCGCCGGTCGAACGCGAATCTCTAGCTCTGGTTGGTGATGGGGGCGCGGCCCGGTGCTGGCCGGGTGCGGCGCGGAGCCTGGCGGGCTCCGCGCCGCGCGGTTCGCCGGCGGCGCAAGAGGCCGGCGCCGTTCCCGCGCTTGGCGCGCAGTGCGGGGTCAGAGCTTCTCGGGCAGCGTGGGGGTGCGGTCCCCGGCGAGGAACCGGCGCATCATCTCGTGGGCGCGCTCGGCCTCCATCCGGTACATCTCCTCGTGACCGTCGGGGTCCACGGCGAACTCGACCAGGAGGCGGTTCGGGTCGAACACGTACAGCGACCGCAGCACCCCGTGGTCGATGTAGAAGTGCTCGTACCCTTCCGCCTGGACCCGCTCGCGGATCTCCTTCTGCTGCCCGTCGTCGACCTTGAGCGCGATGTGCACGCTGACCGGCTGCTGGGTGCTCACCATCGTGGCCTGGACGGCCGCCTCGGAGTACTGCATGAACGCCATCAGGCCGCCGTCGGCCAGGCCGAAGAAGGCGTGGCCGATCTGCTCGGTCCCCTGCCCCTCGGGCACCGGCTCGATCCAGAACACCCTCAGGGGCAGGCCGGCGACGTCCTCGTAGAAGTGCCGGGTCGCCTCGAGGTCGCCGGTGTAGAAGTTGTTGTGGTGCAGACGCGCAGGCGGGCGGCGCCCTTGCCCCGGCCGCGTCGCGCTGCCCGGCTCCGTGAGCGTAGACGACATCGTCGATCTCCCTTCCTGTCACGCGCTGAGCCGCCGCGCGCCCTGGCCGCCGTGACGGCACCGGGCGGCAGCGCCGCGGGGAATGCCGCGGGTGGCCCGTTGCCCCCATGCTAGAAATCGTTTGACTTGAAGTCAACAAATTTCTGACTGCAAGTCAAATCGCTGGCCGCCTGCCCGCCGCGGGCAACGACAGCGTCGGCCACCACGTCGCCGCGTTCGATCCCGCCTCACCGGGCGTGGCCTGCGGCGTTAGTCCATTCTGCCGAAGAGGGCGCCGGCCTTGCTCGCTGCGGCTACCAGCTGCCCGGTAAGTACCTTGAGGGACCGGTGGGCACGGGCCGCCGGCGCCCAGACGCCGACCGCGCCCAGCACGGCGTTATCGGACGAGAAGAACGGCGCGGCCACGCCCACGATCCCGGCGTTGTAGCCCTCGTCGTCCAGGGCCCAGCCGCGCTCGCGGGTTGCGGCGAGATCGCGCTCGAGCGCGTCCCGGATCGCGGGGTGCTGCGACGGGGCGATGCCGGACAGCGACTTGCGCAGGATGCGCTCGCGACGCTCGTCGTCGAGGTGGGCGAGCACCGCCTTTCCCGACGAGCGGACGTGCTCCAGCCCGGTAAGGCCGACATGCAGACCCATGGCCCGCACGGGCTGGGGCCCTTCGGCGTACGCGGTGAGGACCACCGCATCGCCGGCCAGGGTCGAGAGCCAGGCCGTCTCGGTTGTCTCGGCGGCGAGCTCGGCGACGAACTCCTGCATCCGGCGCTGCCCGGAGAAGCCCCTGCGGTAGCCGTCGTAGAGGACCGCGGCCTGCCGGCCCACCCGCAGCGTGAGGTCGGGGTTACGCTCCACGTACCCGTGCGCGGCGAGCGTGTTGTAGAGGTGGTAGCAGGTCGTGAGGTTGACGCCGAGCCGCCCGGCAACGTCGCGGACGGTCAGCCCGCTGCTTGACACGGCCACCAGCTCAAGGAACGCCAGCGCCCGCTCGACAGTCTGCAGTGTTGTCGCAGCCGTCCTTTTCTGTGAGCCCGATCCCGTCACGCGTTCACCTTAGTCCCGGCCGGGGAGGGGTTCCGGGCGCCGCTGTTCATGTGCAAGTATGAAATACGCTTCATTATATGAAACATATTCCCGAAGGGGAGAGCATGAGCACTGTCAGTGAGCCGGTCCAGGCACACGCCGACCAGCGGAGTTCTCGCCCGCTGACCGGGGCTCAAGCGGTCGCCGCGGTCATCGCCGCGCAAGAACGACCAGTCGTGTACGGCATGCCGGGCGGCTACACCATGCACATCTATGACGCGCTGTTCCCGCTGCGGGACCGCGTCGACACCCGCCTCGTCCGCCAGGAGTCCATCGCCACGGTGATGGCCGAGGCGCAGGGCAGGCTGACCGGCAGGCCCGCCTTCGTCATCGGCCAGGGAGCCTGGGTCCTCGGCAACGCCGGGATCGGCATCATGGAGGCGCATCTCGGCGCGTCCCCCGTGGTGCTGCTCATCGACGCGACAGACGGCGGCGCCTACTCTCACCTCGGCCCCTACCAGGCCGGCTACGGCGGCTACGGCGCCTACGACCTGCCGGCGGCGATGTCCGCCATCACCAAGCGCACCTTCGTCGCCGGCGACCCGACCCAGGCGCTGCAGATGACGCAACTCGCGATCAAGCACGCGACGAGCGGTGAACCCGGGCCGGTCGCTGTGATCTTCCACGGCCGGTCGCTGTTCGAACGGCTGGATCCGGCCATGCAGCCGCCCGCGTACCTCGACCGCTCCTATGCGAGCCCTCCCGCGCCGACCGCGGCCGACTCGGAGATCGGCTCCGCGGTCGACCTGCTTCGCTCCGCATCGCGACCGGTGATCGTCTCCGGCAACGGCGTCCGGCTCGCCAGGGCGGAGGACCGGCTGCTCGCGTTCGCGCGGGCCATCGGCGCGCCGGTCGCCACGACACCCGCCGGCAAGGGCACGTTCCCGGAGACCGACGAACTCGCAGCCGGGGTCATCGGATCGTTCGGGCATGACACGGCCAACGCCGTCGTCGGGAACGCAGACCTGGTGATCGCGGTCGGAACCAAGCTGGGCGCGACGGACACCGCGAACGCGCATCCCGCGCTCATCAACGCCCGCCGCCAGAAGATCATCCAGCTTGACGTCGAGCCCCTCAACCTCTCGTGGACCTACCCGGCCGACGTGATGGTGCTCGGCGACGCCGCGGGCACGCTGGCGCGCCTGCGGGAGCAGAGCTCGGGATACACCACCGACGGCTCACGCCGGGTCGCGGCGGCCCGCGCCGAGCACGGCTACTTCAGCCGGCCCTTCTCCTCCAAGCCGGGCAAGCTCAGCGGCCGCGACGTCGTGCGCATCCTGTCCGAGGAGCTCGCCGACGAGGCGGTCGTGACGTGTGACGCCGGCGAGAACCGGCTGTTCGTGCTGCGTGACTTCCAGGCCAAGCCGGGCGGCACCGTCCTGCAGCCGAACGGCGGCGGCGGCATGGCCTACGCGATCCCCGCCGCGATGGCGGCGGCGGTCAACTTCCCGAACCGGCCCGCCGTGGCGGTGTGCGGCGACGGCGGCTTCTCGATGTCCCTGCACTCGCTGGTGTCCGCCGTGGAGCTCGGGTTGAACCTCACGGTGGTGGTGCTGGACAACAACGTCCTGGGCTGGGTTCACAGCGGTCAGCGCGGCCGGATCATCGCCTCCGAATTCAAGAAATTCGACTACGCGGCGGTAGCATCCGCCATCGGTGCGTCCGCGCGGTCGGTGGACGCCCTCGACGCAGCACGGGAGGCGATCCGAGACGCCCAGGGAAGCCCCGGCGTCTCGGTCGTGGTAGCGAAGACCACGACGGAAGACCGCTATCAGCACGTCATGTCCGCGCTGAACCCGCACGACGTGTACGCCGTGCCGGAGGAGTGATCGACGCGGCGAATGGCAGGGACGAGACCGACGCGGCTCTGGCGAACGCGGCCTGAATTCCATGTCGGCCGCCGAGGCCCACACTGCGTGAACCGGCGCCGAATACACGGGCTGGAACGCTGCGCGGGCAGGAGGCGGCGCGGGTGAGCGAGGATCCGGCAGGCGGCGCGCAGGCGCCGTCGGTGCTGTGGAAGGCGTTCGCCGTGCTGGGGGCGTTCAGCCATCGCCGCCGGGTGCTCACCCTCGCCGAGATCTCCCGCTCCAGCAGGCTGCCGAAGTCCACCGCGCACCGGGTCCTCGCCATGCTCACCGAGGTCGTCCCCGTCGAGCAGGTCGAGGGCGGCTACCGCATCAGGCTGCGCATGTTCTCCATGGGGACGCTACCGCCCGAGTCCGCGTTGCGTGAGGCGGCGCTGCCGCACCTTGAGGAACTGCACCGGATCACGGGACATACCCTGTACCTGGCGATCCTCCGGGATGCAGATGTCGTGTACCTGGAGAATCTGCCGCCGCGCCGCGTCGGCGCGGCGCGGCGCCCGCGATCGGCGACCGGCTCCCCGCGACCTGCACCGGGGTCGGGAAGGTGCTGCTCGCCTTCTCTCCCGGTGTGCCCTCTGCCGCACTCGCCGGCCACTGTAACTGCGGACCGTCCGGTCGCTTGGGTCGCTCGCGGAAGTGCGGCGTGAACTGGACGTCATCCGCGACCCGGGGGCCACGCATTCGACCGGGAAGAGGCCACCGCCGGTGTGGCGCCGATCGCGACTCCTGACCGCCCGGCGCGGCTCGCGGCATTTCAATTGTTGACTTCAAGTCAAACGATGCTACGCTCGGGGCACCGAGCTGCCGGCGGCATTCCCCGCGGCACCGCCGCCCGGCTCGGCCCCCCATCCGTTAAAAGCGTGAGGAGACCGACGTGACCGAGGTTGAACCGGCCGTCGAGCCAGCGCCGACAGGCGACGACCTTCTTGCACAAAGCCGGCAATACCACCTGCTGGCCCTGCCCATGTTCGTCATGTCCAGCTTTCCCACTGACGCAGGCATGGCAGCGGTGGCAGAGGCGACCCAGGCCCACCTGGACTACTGGGCCAAGCTGGAGGAAGACGGCGTAATGTTCGCTGGCGGCCCGATGCTGCCAGAGCCCGGTTCTGATGCATGGCTGGGCGACGGCATGATCATCTTCAAGGCGCAGTCACTCGCAGCGGCGCAAGCCATCGTCGAGGCGGACCCGATGCACGCGAGCGGCGCCCGGCAGTACGAGCTGCACCCATGGCTGCTCAACCACCTGGTCGTCCCTGACGAAGTGAAGTCCTGACGGGCCTTCCCGTCTCACTGCAGGTCCCCTGCTAGCAGCGTACGCAGGACGCCTGGGCCTGGGACTACGACCGGCGGCTGGGCGGCGCGCGGACAGCGCTGCGGCTGAGACTGCACGCGCAGTCACGCCTGGAGGCCGCCGATGCCATGACCGGCCACCAGTTCGAGTCCTATTACGCCCAGCTGCTCGAAAGCCTGGGATGGACCCGCATCCCAGGTGACCGACGACAAGCCGGGCGGCGACGGCGGCGCCGACAGACGCCGCCCGCCGAGCAACTGGCCGCAAGGACCGGCATCCAGGTCGTCGCCCGCCCGGCCCTCGCAAGCCAGATGGCCCTCGTGCGAGACGCAACTGATCGCAGAAGCGGGCGGTCAGCGACAGCAGCGCCGGCCGCCGAACTGCCCTGACCCGCCTCGTGAGCACCCGCCGTCTTGCTCTCCAAAGCCGCCAGCCCGGTCATCGGGCAACCCGCTTCCCCGCCGCCCTCATCCCCGGCAGCCACGAGGGCGGCACTACATAGAAAGGACGCACGCCGGACTCGAACGCCCAGGTCAAGCCGGAGCCAGGCCGCCCGACAGGCCCGTCCGTGGCCGTCCGTGGAAACGCCGACGGTGCACACCGACCGTCGTAACTGTGCACACCGACCGTCGTAGCTGCCCAGACCGACCGACCAAACCGCACGGACGGCCGTCCGCTATACGCCCGTGGACAGCGCAGCATGACGGTCCACAGCGCGACAAGGTGACACACGACGGGACAGAGCAGACTGACGCGACGCGCTGACCTGCGAGAACCAGACCTAGTCGGACTACCTCAGACGAATCCGATGTGCATGGCACGCAGAAGGTCAGGGGGTTCGAATCCCCTCAGCTCCACCCTTAGCTCCACGGTTCTCCGAAAGGCCGTTCGGCAACTGGTGACTAGCGCGAGCGGCCTTTACTCACTTCTCGTCTTCGACGACGCTGTCCATCGCCGTGTGGTGCCTGGACCGCGGGATTGATTACGCGCCGGTACGCGGTCTCAGTGACGTGAGTGGACTTGCGTCCTACTGTGTCGCCGATTTCCATGGCGTCTTCTCGCTCCCGTACGGTGGCGCTCGCCGTTTAGGGCAACCCCTGGAAGGCCTTACCTGTGAACCGCTTCGACCCAATGTGCGTACCCAATGTTGGACACTGAAGGACGGCATGGGATGAGCGATGCGCGAGCTCGGCGACCGACATGCCTTCGATGGGGACGGCAGCGGGGCGGATGCGGTTCCGGAGCATGCCGACGATACTCGCCAGCCTCGTTACGAGGTCGTGCATGACGCGGCGGCCCGCAGGGCCAGCGCGCTTGAGTACCGACAGCGGGTTGAAGCAACATACGCCGCGGACGACGCGGGGGACGTTGAGCCGCGGGAAGCCCAGGCCAGCCACGTGCCGGCTGATGATGCGACCAGTGCCGCCGGAACGGCGGGCCGGGGTGACGACGGGAGCCGTCAGCGCCTTGGGCGGAGCGGCCCTGCCGGGCGAACCCGGGATGTAGCTGGGGACGAATTTGCGATGCGTGGGCGCCGAGAGCTTACGGCAGAGGCAGCCGGCCGTGAGCCTAGTCCAGGCCGCGGCATAGCGGGCACCGTCAAGCCTGGCAGCGCTTCAGACGGGCCGCGCGGTGACGAACCGGCTGATCAAGCTTCCGCGCCCGGCAGCAGAGACGTCGGCCAGAGCGACGGTGACCGGGCAGGTAACGCCAAGCACGGCAAGGACCACGGCCAGGGCGAGACAGCAGCCGATGCTGAGCCCGGTGAGGAGCCGGCCGAGCCCGCGGCTGACGGCGGTCGCGGTGGCTCCGGCAAGGGCGGGTCTGGCGATGGGCCGGACGCTCCGGCCGGCGAGGGATCAGGCGCCGATCCGCCTGAACGCGATGACGGCGGCTCCGGCGAGGACCAAGCCGACCAGCCTGAGCAGGGAGTTCGTGACGCTCCGCGGCATCTGCCCGCGGGTCAGGACGCGCCGAAACCTGCCATGCCTTCCGGGGAACCGGAAGACTCATGGCCTCCGCCCGAAGCCGATCAGGACAGGGTCCGGAACCTCTACCGCGAGTACCTCGCCGACATGGCCAGCGCCGACCGCCAAAGTCACCGTGACCAGGGGGTAAACACGGTCGGCCCCAGGCCGGACCAGTCGCCGGGCGAGATCAGCGGTCTGCCTCCTTCTGGTGATGAGCTCGCCGAGATCGAGTCGAGCAAGAAGTCCCGGTTCGGTGAGCTGTTCCAGGAGGCGGAGAAGGAGGAGAACCTCGACGGGCTGCACGACGCGGTCGAGGAGTACGCCAGCACGGTCCAGCGGTGGCTGTCGGCCCGCCCGCCGGAAGGGCACGCTGAGGCGCCCGTGCCGGCTTCTCACCCGTACATCACCCCGTGGATTCCCGAGCACGGGATCGAGGCCGCCGACGCGGCCAGCGCTGTCATGGTCGCGGGGATCCTGACTGCCCACATGGCCCGGTGGATCGATGACAAACTAAGGCACAGGAAGGGTGACCATCATGACGGTAACGGATGACCAGGTCGCGGTGCTGCGGGCGCAGCTGGCCGGGGACTACGACGAGCACCGGCGGCTGCTAGCCGACCTGGACGCCCGGCGCGCGCTGGCCGGGTACACGGCCCTGGTCACCGCCGCCTTCATCGAGGCCGCCGACCGCCGGTTCGGGCCCGGGCACCGCGACGACGCCGCGGTGACCGCGTTCATCAGCGGCGTGCGGTCCCGCTTCCCCGGCGCCGAGACCGAGATCGACCAAGCCGAAGCCGAGCGCATCATCGGCAAGGCGCTCGGCCGCGGGTCCATCAGCGACATCAACGGCCCCGCTATCCGGAAAACCGAGATGCTCCTGCTCCCCCTGATGGTCGCCGACGAGCACTACAGCGGCGAGGAACTCGACCGGTTCCTCGCCGACGCCCGCAAGCTCCTCGACAGCTGAACCAAGAGCCCTGCCCGGACCTCAGCACGCCGCTTTTACCTGCTGGTACCTCACCGTGTGATTGCCGCCCAAAATGGCGCGCAGTTGAATCGCGGCATGAACAGCCACTCCCAGCCGGACCAAGGCGAGACGGAGGCGATCGTGACAGCAGACGACACTGTGAAGCCGGCACCCGGCACGCCGCGCCGAGGGGAGGGGGACTGTAATTTCAAAGGTGTAACTTCCGGGACGGAGGAGACATCAGATGACAGACGTGACTACCGGCGAGACCCAGGAGCCAGCGGCCCTGTCGGCGGCTGATCAACGCGCGGCTTTCGCCGAGCCGTGACCCGGAGGCGATCGTTACTTCCAGGCGAGCAGGTACAGCATGGAGTAGTAGGCGTCTGCTCCCAGGACCGGTATCACGTCGTAGGTGTTGACCAGCGGGAGGAACGAGTTGCCGGGCACCTGCGCCCCGACCGGCAGGATCTGCCCGGCCAGGATCATGCCCTGCACCCAGCCCAGCTCCTTCTTCATCGCCGGGTATACCTGCTTGAGGAATGCCAGGTCGTGGTTGAGGGTGGCGTAGGCGTACATCCGGTAGATCCGCTTGGACGGGATGTCGAGGTAGTCGGATGCTCCCGGGACAGGTGCCGAGCCCGGCTGCCAGGCAACGTATGGGTCCCCGTTGACAGTGGGGTCGGTCGGGTCCCCACTGGGGTCGAGGATGGCTGCCTCGGCGATGGCATGCAGCCGGTCCCGTTCGATCGAGGGGAAGAACCAGTTGTAGGCGAGGTAGCCGTAGGCGTCGACGTCCCCGCCCATCGACAGGTTTCCGCCGTTGATCGAGTCCGGGGCGACGGACACGGACGCGCCGGGGGTGCCGGCCCCCAGCCGCTGGCCCAGGGTCGGGGAGTCCGTCGATGAGACGAAGCGGCCGCCCACAGCGCTGTCTTGAACGGGACCAGGCCGAGTTGGTTCAGCGCCGCGGTCCGCAGGATGGTCGGCACCTTCTTGTCGCCGGCCAGCGGCGCCGGGTCGACCCCGCAGAACACGATCCTGCTGGAGCGCGAGGCGAAGCTGCAGGGCGTCAACAGCGTCAAGGTCTGGGCCTGCAACTCGGGATGCTACGACTCGAGTTTCTCCCAGCAGGGCGGTTCGGTCGTCAACGGCACGTACGCGCAGCTGGATGACCTGCCCTTCTACACGGAGTACCAGGACAACCCGGCCCTGGCCGCGCTCGTCAAGCAGACCGGCGGCACCGCGAACCTCAACAACAACGCCGTCCTCTCCTACGTCATGGCGCTGGCTGTTCCAGGACGCGGTGCAGAAGGCGACGGCCAACGGCGGAACTCTGAACCGGGCGTCACTGTTCACCGCGCTCAAGGGCGAGACCTCCTTCGACGCTGAGGGCATCATCGGCCCGACCAACGTGGGCCGGACGGCGCCTGCTCGGCCAGTCAGGCCGGGACGAGGGCAGGCCCGATCACCCGCTGGACTTCCTCTACGGCTACTTCAGCGAGCGCATCGAGCAGCTCAGGAGCGAGCCACGCGGTGACGTGCTGACCGGCATGGCGCGGGCGACGTTCCCCGACGGCTCCGTCCCCGAGCCCGTGGACGTCGCCCGCATCGCCGCGAACCTGTTCTCGGCCGGGCAGGAGACCACCGTGCGGCTGCTGAGCACGGCGCTGCGGCTGATCTGCGACGAGCCGGGACTGCAGCAGCGGCTGCGCGAGAACCGCGAGCTCATCCCCCGGTTCATCGAGGAGACGCTGCGTATGGAGAGCCCTATCAAGGGGGCCTTCCGCCTAGCCCGGAAGACGACGAGCCTCGCCGGGGTCGAGATCCCGGCCGGCACGCACGGTCATGGTGCTGCACGGGGCGACCGGCCGGGACCCGCGGCAGTTCGAGTGCCCGCACGAGCTCCGCATCGACCGGCCCAACGTCCGCCAGCACATCTCATTCGGGCACGGCATCCACACCTGCCCGGGTGCGCCTCTCGCGCGGGCTGAGGGCCGCGTCGTCATCGAGCGCCTGTTTGACCGGACGAAGGAGATCCGCGTCTCAGAATCCGCGCACGGGCCCGCCGGCGCGCGCCGCTACGATTACCTGCCGACCTACATGATCCGCGGGCTCAGCAGGCTTAACCTGGAATTCGAGTGACGGGCCGGTCGATCGCGTGAGCGGTCCGCCCATGGCGTACGGCTCATCAGGCGGCTTGAGGCTAATACGGCATTCGCTCCCCAGGCTGTGCTGACGCCTATCTGGTTTCCCGTTACAGGGCAGTTACGCATTTTGTAAGGTTTTTCCCTTCAGGCCTGGCGGCGTAGTAACCTCCTCTCGCGGCCTGAGCGTGGGAGGTTCTGCGGTGAGCGAGGCAACAGGATCCGGCGACGTCGGGGTGCCGGTACTCCCGGCAGGGAGGGCGCCGTCGGTCACCACGATCGAGCGCCGCGGGATCGAGCACGTGCCGCGGGAAAGCCGCTGGGGAAGCCCGGCCAGCCTGTTCTGGATGTGGGCGGGCGCCGTATGGAACGTCGCGTTCACCATCTACGGAACGCTGCTGGTGCTGATCTTCGGCCTGTCGTTCGCGCAGGCAGTTGTGATCATCCTGGTCGGCAACCTGTTTTACTTGCTCGCCGGCCTGGCCAGCCTGCAGGGTCCGCGAGCCGGCACCACGACGTTCGCGATCAGCAGGGCACCGTTCGGCCCCAACGGCAATCGGCTGCCGTCGTTCTTCAACTGGGTGACGCAGGTCGGATTCGAGATCGAGGGCATTGCCCTCGTGGTCTTCGCCGCCATGGCCCTGGCCTCCAGGGCCGGCTTCCTGGCCGGGACGCCGGCCAAGGTGGTGTTCCTGATCCTGGCCCTGGCCGTCCAGGCCGCGTTGCCGCTGCTCGGGCACGCAGCCGTGCTCAAGGTGCTCAAGTGGCTGGCCATCCCGTTCGTGATCCTGTTCGTGATCATGGCGATCATCACGGCGTCCAAGGTGAACCTGCACTCCGTGCCGCACGGGGCGGGCTGGGGGTCCATGCTCGTGGCGCTCGCCCTGGTGATCTCCGTGGGCGGCCTTGGGTGGACCGAGAACGGCAACGACTACTCTCGCTACCTGCCGGCCGACTCCAGCCAGCGCGGCATCGTGCTCGCCGTCGCGCTCGGCGGGGCCATCCCGTCCGTGCTGCTGGAGATCCTCGGCGCCGGGGTCGCGACCGGCGTGCCGAATGCCAGCTCGATCACCACGCTCACCGCCGCCTTCCCCGGCTGGTTCATCGTCCCCTACCTGATCGTGGCCATCGTCCAGCTTTTCGCCATCAACACCATCGACCTGTACTCCTCGGGCGTCACGCTGCAGAGCCTGATTCCGGGGCTGCGCCGGGTGCAGTGCGTCGCGATCGACACGGTCTTCTGCGGTGCGTTCGCGGCGTACGCGGTCTTCTCGTCCCGGTTCTTCAGCCTGCTCACCGACTTCCTGCTGTTCATCATCGTCTGGCTAGGGCCGTGGGTCGCGGTCTACCTAGTGGACTGGCTGCTGCGGCGTGGTCGCTACGACACCGGCGCGCTGCTCAGCGAGCGGGAGGGGCGCTATTTCCGCAACGGCGGCGTGCACTGGCCGGCGGTCATCGCGCAGGTGGTCGGCATGGTGGCGGCGGCGCTGTGGCTGAATGCCTACTCGCCCTACGTGTCGCCGCTGTCCAGCCGGGTCGGCAACTCGGACCTGAGCGTTTTCATGGGGCTCTTCTTCGGCGGTGCCGTCTACTGGCTGCTAGCCCGCCGGTCGGTCCGCGCCGAGGGCGAGGCGACCGGGGACTCGGCGACGCCGTAGGCCCAGCCGAACGCTGTGCACGCAATCGTCATCAATGGCGCGATATGCTTGCGTCGTGACCTTGTCGGCTCACTTTCCCGCGCTCTGCCGGGGGCAGGGGATCGTGGATGTGCGTACGATCTCGGCAGCGATCAGACCGGGGAGACGTTTCCGTGACCAGTGACCCGATGGAATCCAGGCTTGACCTCAGCGTGGCCCACTCGGCCCGCGTCTGGAATTACTGGCTAGGCGGAAAAGACCACTACGAGATCGACCGTGAGCTGGCCGAGGAGCTCGCCGGCACGTTCCCCGGTATCGTGGAAATCGCCCGTGAGGTGCGGGGTTTCCTCTCCCGTGCGGTCCGTTACCTGGTGGTCGAGGCCGGGGTCAGTCAATTCCTCGACATCGGTACCGGGCTGCCCACCGCGAACAACACGCACGAGATCGCTCAGGGACTGGCGCCCCGGGCCAGGATCGTCTACGTGGATAACGACCCCCTCGTGCTGGTCCACGCGAGGGCATTGCTGACCAGCTGCCCCGAAGGGGCTACCGCGTACGTTGAGGCCGACCTGCGGAACCCCGACACGATCCTGCGCGAGGCGGCCAAGACCCTCGACTTCACCCAGCCCATCGGCCTGATGATGCTGGGCGTCCTCGGCCATATCCCCGACTCCGACAATCCGCATGCGATCGTACGCCGGCTGCTCGGTTCGCTGCCCTCCGGCAGCTACCTGGTGATTGATGACGGCGCCGACATTGATGAGGCATACGTCGAAGCCGTAGGGGACTTCAGCCAGAACCCCGATTCCGCCAGCCCCTACTACCCGCGTAGCCGCGAGCAGATCACCCGTTTCTTCGACGGCTTGGAACTCGTGGAGCCCGGTGTGGTGTCCACCTCGCGGTGGCGGGCGGAATCCGGCCCCGGGGACGAGCCCGTCGAAATCTCCGATTACGCCGGGGTCGGCCGCAAGCCTTAACCGCCCACGGCCACGGCATCTTGTACCGGCCGATTACCAGGCGGCAGCCCCGGCGAGCCCGCAGACGCGACGCGGAGGTGATGATGCAGGCAGGAGCCAGTGAGTCGTCAGCACCGGGGCTGAGCGAGTTGGCCGTTCGGCCGGGGAGCCCGCAGCCGGGCATTTCCGAAGGCAAGGCGGCGCTGGGCCGACGCGATGCGTCTGTTGCTGCTGTTGCTGAGCCCGCGAGACGAGTTCCAGGAGCTGCCGCTCCCGCAGGCGGTCCCACCGTCCTCCGGATGCTGCTCGGCGCCCAGCTGCGGCGCCTCCGGGAGGGCGCGGGCGTCACCCGCGACGACGCCGGGTATCACATTCGCGCCTCTGGGTCGAAGATCAGCCGGATGGAGCTGGGCCGGGTTTCCTTCAAGGAACGGGACGTCACCGACCTTCTTGAGTTCTACGGGGTCGAGGACCTGGCCGAGCGGGAGAAGCTCGTCCAGCTGACCCGGGAAGCGAACGCGACCCCCTGGTACCAGAAGTTCCAGGACGTCGTCCCCGACTGGTTCCACGTCTTCGTCGGCCTCGAAGAGGCCGCCCAGCTGATCCGGGTCTACGAGGTTCAGTTCGTGCCCGGGCTGCTGCAGACCGAGGAGTACGCGCGCGCCGTCATCCTCCAGGCTGCGCCCGGCCTGGACCCCGACGAGGTGGAGCGCCGGGTGGCGCTGCGGATGGGCCGGGAGAAGCTGCTGACCAGGGAGGCCCCGCCGCGGTACTGGGCCGTGATGGACGAGGCGGCGCTGCGCCGCCCGATGGGCGGCCGCGACGTGCACGTCGGGCAGATCGAGCGGCTCATCGACCTGGTCGGCGAGCCCAACATCACCATCCAGGTGATGCCGTTCCGGTACGGCGGGCACGCGGCCGAGGGCGGCGCCTTCACCATCATGCGGTTCCCCGAGATCGACCTCCCCGACGTGGTCTACATGGAGTACCTGACCGGCGCGCACTACATCGACAAGCCGGAAGAGGTCGAGCGCTACGCCGCCGCCATGGACCACCTCTCGGTCGCGGGCACGTCACCCGACCGGGCCAGGGAGGTCCTCACCGGGATGCTGAAGGACATCTGAGGGCGAATACGGCACCACCGAAGGCGGTCCGGCCAGGAGGCCTTGAAGGCAACGACCAGGGTGGGAAGGCGCCTTCCGGGAGCTTCTCGGACGCTAGGCCCGTCGGCTGAACCGGTCAAGTAAGCATGTCGCCACATGCCAAAGCCGGAGGCAGGAACGCTATCGCGAAATGGAACTTTCACGCGTCTTCCTGGGCCGATGGCTGGGTTAGCGCGCCCGTTTCTTCTTGCCGCCGGGCGCCGAGCTTACGCTGCACCCCAGGGTGTGAAGGCTCTTTCCGGTCTGCTGGTGGCGGGCACCACCGCCATCGCTTTCTCCACTGACCCTTGGAGGAGATCAGATGACCAGACGTCCAACTCGTCCGCGGACGCTAGCCAGCGCCTTGGCCGCATCCGGCCTGCTGGTTGGCGCGCTGCTTGCCTCCGGCACCGCAGCGGCCGCCCCTTCTCATCCCGCAGGAGCCGCGCGGGCGTCAGCCAGTAAGGCGAACAACGGGCCGCCCGCCGGCGCGCCGGTCACCAGCCCGGCGCCGGGCCAGGTGTTCGCGCCCGGTTCAAGCATCAAGCTGTCGGCGGCTCCCCTCCTGGTTAGCGACGCCGCCAAGGACGGGCTGAGCAGCGCTCCGGTGACCGCCATCAAGTTCTTCGCGAGCACCAGCCTGACCAACAACGTCCTGGTGGGCGAGGCCAAGTCGGCGCCCTGGACTGTGTCGTGGAACCACGTGCCAGCGGGTGACTACTCGGTGACCGCGGTGACCTACAACAAGCAGGGAAGCACGACCTCGGACCCGGTGGCCATCCGGGTCGTGAAGCCCAGCGTGCTGACAGCCCAGTCCTCGCTCACGATCACCAAGGGCCACAGCGCGTCGTTCGCCGTCAAGCTGTCCACGGCGCCCAGCAGCCCGGTCACGGTGCACCTGAGCGACGCCGGCACCGGGACCAAGGTGTCCAAGGGCCAGGCGCTCACCTTCACGCCGTCGAACTGGAACCAGCCGCAGCCGGTCACCGTGGCCGCGGCGCAGGCCAAGGCCGGCAGCCACTCGACCATCACCGCGTCAGCGGCCGGGCTGGGGAGCGCCTCGGTGGCAGTCACCGCCGCGCCGGCCGCTACCGGATATGACCAGTGGTTCCTCAACCTTTACAACCAGCTCACGAACTCGAGCAACGGTTACTTCAGCCCGAAGGGCATCCCGTATCACTCGGTCGAGCAGCTCATCGTGGAGGCCCCGGACTACGGTCACGAGACCACCTCGGAGACCTTCAGCTACTGGCTGTGGCTGACGGCCGACTTCGGCCGGGTCAGCGGCGACTGGACCGCGTTCAACAACGCCTGGTCCGTCACGATGCAATACGACGTCCCGAACGCGGCCAACCAGCCCGGGTGCAGCGCCTACAACGCGTCCTCCCCGGCGACGTACGGGCCGGAAGCGGCGTCCCCGGCCAGCTACCCGGTGGCGCTCAACTCCTCGGTCCCGGTCGGCTCGGACCCGCTGTCCGCCGAGCTGACCTCCACCTACGGCGGCTGCACCCTTGACACGCCCATGTGGATCATGGACACCGACAACCGGTACGGCTTCGGCCAGCAGGAAGACGGCACCTCCACGCCGAGCTACATCAACACGTTCCAGCGCGGCGCCGAGGAGTCGGTCTGGGACACGGTCGACCAGCCCGACTGGGACAACCTGTCGAAGGGCGAGAGCGGATCCGGCTACCTCGCACTGTTCAACAACGGCGGCGGCAGCTTCGCCGCCCAGTACAAGTACACCGACGCGCCGGACGCCGACGCGCGCATGATCCAGGCCGCGTACTGGGCCCTGCAGTACGCCACCGCGCAGGGCAACCAGTCGCAGCTCTCGTCGACCCTGGCCAGCGCGGCCAAGCTCGGCGACTACGTGCGGTACTCGATGTACGACAAGTACTTCAAGCAGATCAGCGCCAACTGCAGCCAGGTCGGCTCGGTGGCGTGCCCGGCCGGCACGTCCAAGGCCAACGAGGCAACCTACCTGCTGTCCTGGTACTACGCCTTCGGCGGTTCCACCACCGGCGCCTGGTCCTGGCGGATCAGCGGCACCGAGATCCACGAGGGATACCAGAACCCGCTGGCGGCGTTCGCGCTGAGCAACACCACCAGCCTGATCCCGCTGTCCCCGTCGGCCAAGGCCGACTGGGGGACCAGCCTGACCACGCAGCTCAACCTGATGCAGTGGCTGCAGTCCAACGAGGGCGCGATCGCCGGCGGCGTCACCAACAACTGGGGCGGCAACTACGGCGACGCGGGCAAGCCGCCGGCCGGTGACCCCACCTTCGACGGCATGTACTACGACTTCGAGCCCGTGTACCACAACCCGCCGTCCAACCAGTGGTTCGGCTACCAGGCCTGGCCGATGGAGCGGGTCGCGGAGTACTACTACGTGACCGGCAACGCCCAGGCCAAGGCGATCCTGCAGAAGTGGGTGTCGTGGGCCGAGTCGGTCGTCACGGTCAACACGACCACCGGGGCGATCTGCGAGCCCGGGCAGCTCAACTGGAGCGGCCAGCCGGCCGGGAGCTTCACGACCGGCACCTCGAGCACGGCGCAGCCGCCGGCCAACCCGGGCCTGCACGTCACCGTGACCGGAGGATGCTCGGGCGACATCGGCGTGGCCGCCTCGCTGGCCAAGACGTACATGTACTACGCGGCCAAGTCCGGCGACACCACCGCGGAAACCGCCGCGCAGAACATCATCGACGTCATCCACCAGTTCTACGGCGACAGCCTCGGCTTCTCGGCGCCGGAGACCAGGACCGACTACAGCAACTTCACCTCGGCCTTCAACACCACCAACTTCGAGGGCCTGTTCATCCCGTCCGGCTGGACCGGGAGCTACCCCGGCCTCGGCAGCACCCCGATGACCTCCGCCGACAACACCTTCTTGTCCATCCGCCCGTGGTACACCAGCGTGGCGAACTACCCCGAGGTGCAGAACTACCTGAACGGCGGGGCCGCCCCGGTGTTCAACTACCACCGGTTCTGGGCGGAGGCGGACATCGCGACGGCGTTCGACTCGTTCGCCTTCCTGTTCCCGAACGTGTCCCCGCCAGCCAGCGCCACCCCCACGGTCACGGTGACCAACCCAGGCACCCAGACCGGCACCGTCGGCACCGCTGAGACCCTGCAGGTCCAGGCGTCCGACTCGGCCAGCGGCAAGACCCTTACCTACAGTGCCACCGACCTCCCGTTCGGACTATCACTTAACGCCACCACCGGCGCGGTCACCGGCAGCCCGACCACGGCGGGCACCTACCTCACCACCGTGACCGTCAACGACGGCAGCGGGGCGTCCTCGGTCAACCTCAGCTGGACGATCAGCCCGAAGGGCACCGGCAACGTCATCACGGTCACCCCGCCGGCCAACCAGACCGGCACCGTCGGCACCGCCGCCAGCCTGCAGATCCAGGCCACGGACTCCGCCGCCGGCCAGACCCTCACCTACAGCGCCACCGGCCTGCCCGCGGGGCTGGCGATCAGCTCCTCCACCGGGCTGATCTCCGGCACCCCGACCACGGCAGGCAACCTCCAGCGTCACCGTGACCGTCTCCGACACCACCGGGGCGAAGGGGACAGCCGCCTTCACCTGGACCATCAACCCGCAAGGCACTCAACACCATCACGGTGACCAACCCGGGCAACCAGACCGGCACCGTCGGCACCGCCGCCAGCCTGCAGATCCAGGCCACGGACTCCGCCGCCGGCCAGACCCTCACCTACAGCGCCACCGGCCTGCCGGCCGGCCTGGCGATCAGCGCCACCACCGGCGCGATCACCGGCACCCCGACCACGGCAGGAACCTCCAGCGTCACCGTGACCGTCTCCGACACCACCGGGGCGAAGGGGACAGCCGCCTTCACCTGGACCATCAACCCCGCTAGCGGGGGCGGTGCGTGCCATGTCACCTACACCCTGAACAGCGCCTGGAACGCTAACCCCAACGGCTTCACCGTCCCAGGTGACCATCGCCAACACCGGGACGACCACGATCAACTCGTGGTCGCTGACCTTCACCTGGCCTGGCGACGAAAAGATCACCGCCAACTTCAACGGTGGCTTCTCCCAGACCGGGGCGAACGCAACCCTCACCAACGCCAGTTACAACGGCACCATCGCGCCGGGCGGCAGCATCAGCGACGGCTTCCAGGGCACGTGGACCAGCAACCACGCCAACCCGACGTCGTTCGCGATCAACGGCACCCCCTGCACCTGACCGGCGAACCTGCTGCCCGGACCGGCCTGCGGTCCGGGCAGCAGGCCAGGATAACCGTCCGCCGGGGGTCGTGCGACCCCGGCGGACTTCCGCGGTATGCGCGTATAAGGATTAAGGGCAGGCCTTTTCGAAGGCGGCGCCGTCGCTTTGCATCGTAGCCATGCTTGGAAGCTGCGCCGCGCCGCTTTGCGATGCGACCAGGGCGGTGTAGTCGTCAGCCAGGGCGGTCATCGCCTTGGCCGCGGCCGGGTGCGTCGCTTGCCGTGCGGCGGCATTGAGCGCATTGGCGAAGTTCGTGAAGTCCCGGTCGATGGCGGACTGGCTGCTCTGGTCCTTGCCCTGCCGCGCTTGCAAGGTCTGCTCGGCCTTCCGCGCGGCGGAGCAGGCCACGTCGGGAGCGGGCGGCCCCACGATAGGCGCGCTGCGTCTGGACTGCGGGAGGCGCGGCGGCGGAGGAGGCGGAGCGAGCGGACGTGGCTCCCGGTGGTCGCGGTAGCGCCGGCGCAGCCGCCTACGACAATGCCGACCGCCAGCACAGAGGCGATGGCGGGAACGACGCGGACCGTGCGGTGCATCATGGCCCATGACGGTACGCCAGGCGCGACGGCATGCCCAGGACGGCGCGGCGCGGCCGCGGTCCAGCAGCGCGTTCGATAGTGCGCGGATGAAAGTTACGCACGGAATCGGACGAGGGCACCTAGGGGACCGTGGTTCAGGCCGGCGGCGAGCTGTTCAGCGGGAGTCAGCGCCGTGACGGCTTGCCTGTACATCGACAGACTCAGGGGTACGTTACGGCGCTCTAACGGGCGCTGTCGCCAGAGCCTGCCATTACCGCGCGCGTGCCAGCATTCGTGCATGGGACAGCGACTTACGCATGCGAGCCCGGGACAAGAACTTACGCATGTGCCGTGCCCAGAGTGCGGGACATCCGGCGAGTCGGATCCCGAGCAGAGCCACTGGCAGTGCAGCAACTGCGGTGGCGGTTTCTACTTGCGACGCTGTGCGGCGTGCTCCAGGGTCAGCTATGTCGGCGGCTTGCAGGGATTTCACACGCCGTGGCCGTGCACCTGGTGCGGGCGGTACAACCAAGGCTTCAGCCAGAACCAGGACCCGGCTGCCGCAAGCGCGGCCGAACTAGCCGCCGAAGTGGACCGCTACGGGCGCCCAGGCAGCCCGGCCGTACCGGATACCACCTGGCGGGACCGGACACAGGCGCACGACACGGCCGCGGCCGTGGGCCCGGCCAGTCCGGACGAACGATCGCCGAGGCACGGCCAGGTCCCCACCCCGACCCCGGGCATCTGGCCCTTCACGCGGAAACGCGGCATCCTTGCTGGTGCGGCCGTCGTAGTCGCGGTTGCCGCTGCGCTGGCAGCCCTCTTGGGGGCACCGGATCATGGCGGAAGCAATAAGCCGCCGCTCCTGACTAAGTCGGCCCGGCCGGCCTTGCGGCAGACGTCAGCCGGCGCCGCCGTCATATCCTGCGCCTCGGGTTCGATCGAGCTTATCGGTTCTTCCACTTTCGGCCCGGTCGTGCAGGCCGCGGCTAGCATTTATACGCGGCAGTGCCACGCTAGCATCAACGTAGCCTACGGTGATGTCGGCGGTAAAGGTATAGACAGCGCCTATGCCGCAGCGACGGTGAATGCGGCAGTGCAAAGTAAGCCTGCGCAAGCCGGGTCAATGATCGCCATGTACAACGGAGAAACCTCCAGCGCCCCGTTCCTGACGCCCGACCCGCTGGGCGTGCTCATTTTCTCCGTGGTCGCCCATACCGGTCTCTACTTCGGATCGGACATCAGCAGTGGTGAGCTGAAGCGGCTCTTCCTGCAGGGCGGCGAGCCCGGCAAGATCGCGGCCGGCCGCCAGGCCGGCACTGGAACCCGTATCACCCTCCTAGGCTTCCTCCAAAGGCAAGGGCCAGGGCCGCAAGTTTCGGGCAACAGCTGCCCGCCCCCGGCGGGGAGTGCTGTTTGCACTGAAGACAGCAATATGGAACTTCTCAGTTTCGTGAATGAAACGCGGAACGCGATCGGTTACGCGGAGGTTGACCAGGAATCCAATGGGCATCCCGCTGGCTATCCCGACGCTTCCGTGCTCAGCATCAACGGCATCGCCCCCACGCCTGCGAACGTTCGAAATGGCTCGTATAATTTCGCGACAGTGGCCAACCTGTACATGCCTCCGCACCCATCGGCGCTAGCCAAGAGCTTCTACCAGTACCTGCTGCAATATATTGCGGCAAATCAGTCGGGCGGCCTCATCACGTGCTCCGGTGTGCCGAAGAAGCTGGAGGCTAACTGCTAGGGCCAGATCGCATGGACTTCCCCTGACCGGATCGCCACCGCACCGGCTTAGATCCTGGGTAGCTATAACCCAGTGCCACTCAGCTTAAGTTGATCTTGTCTTAAAATGGACAAAAGGGGAGAAAGCCGACGGGGTGCGGCCGCACATAAAAGATCTTGGATAGTTACACACCCTATAGTGTGCGCAGGTATCCACTATCTTCCAGAATCCCCGTTCGATGTCACCTGGCGGGCCGGCTTCGGCCGCCGGGCCCGTTACCATGGCGGCCACTGCTAACCGCGAGCCTCCTGGGACTAGCGGAAAAATA
Organism: uncultured Actinomycetota bacterium; assembly: GCA_963839095.1. Classification (GTDB taxonomy): domain Bacteria; phylum Actinomycetota; class Actinomycetes; order Streptosporangiales; family Streptosporangiaceae; genus Palsa-504. The sequence goes on from CAWIUF010000068.1 coordinate 25,301, forward strand.
GCCTCAGTGGCATTGAGCTATAACCGCACTAAGGGCTCCTGGATGTAGGCGTGGGCGCATGCAGAAGGTCAGGGGTCCGAATCCCTGCACCCGCTGCGGCGGACTCCCACCGCGGGAGGGGTCGTCACCGGATCCCGGTGATTGGCTTGGCCCGGAGTTGGCTGTCCGCGCTGCAGCAGCTTCGGCCGATCTGGCATCGTATATGGAGAAGGCGAAGCGAGAGGTTGAGCGTGCACACCCCCCATGACATCGAAAAGGGCCTGCCCGAGACCGTGAGCTTGCTTGACGAGCTGCGGACAGCCATCTTCCACGGGGAGCTCGGGCCCAACCAGCGGCTGGTAGAGCCCGAGCTCGCGGCACGGTACGGCACGACCAGAGGCGCCGTCCGGGTGGCGCTGGTCCAGCTGGAGAACGAGGGGCTGATCATCCGCCCGCCCAACCGCAGCGCCTCGGTCCGGCCGGTGACGCCCGCCGAGGCAATCGAGATCACCGAGGTCCGCGCCGTCATCGAGGGACTGTGCGCCGCCAAGGCGGCGACCGCGGCCACCGAGGAGGACCACGCGGAGCTGCGGGCGCTCATGCGCCAGATGGCGGACGCCGTCCGGCACGGCGACATGATCAAGGACAGCAGGATCAGCGACCTGATGCACGCCAAGATCCGCGAGGTCGGCGGGCAGGGCACCGCGAACCGGATCCTGGAGCGCCTGCGGTACCAGGACGTCCGCTACCAGTTCCACGTGAGCCTGCTGCCGGGCCGCCTCGTCAAGGGCGCCAACGAGCACTACGACATCATCGAGGCGGTGATCGCCGGGGACCCGGCGACGGCCGAGCAGATCACCCGCGACCACTTCACGAGCGTCATCGCCGCCCTCCGCCAGCTCGAAGAGGTCAAGGCGCAGCACCCCGGCATCGCACTCTGATCACAGCCACGAGGAATCCGCGGGCGAGGCATTCGTCGTTCCTGCTGCCCTCAGTCGCTCACGCAGCAGATACAGGCAGCCTTCGAGGACATCGTCGGCGAGGGCTTCGGGGTCGGCGAGGAGTATCTCGCACGCCAGCAACCGGGCGGCGGAGACCGGGAGGCTGGCGATCGCCTGGGCCGGGTCGTTCATCGCTGCTGCCTTCTGGGTGCGGTGAGGTGCTGGCTGGCTGGCATGACGCGGGTCGTCATCTGGCTGGTCCTTTCTAGTGAGCGGATTGCCGGTGCGGAATGGCGGGGTCAGCGGGCTTCGAGCAGGGCCCAGACGGACTTGGCCTGCAGGCCGGGGATCTGGTCGCAGCCCCAGCTGCAGCTGAGCTGGTCGACGATGGCCAGGCCGCGGCCGTGCTCCTCCTGCGCCCCGGGGCGGCGGGCTGCCGGGGCGCCGGCGGAGGCGGGGAGGTTGTCCCAGACCTCGACCTGCAGCCGGGTCCGGTCGGACATCAGGCGCAGCCACAGCTCGGTGAGCCGCCCGTCGGCCTGGTAGCGGGGGCTGCCGTCGGCGTCGGTGGCGAGCAGGACGACGTTAGTCGTCAGCTCGCTGACGACCAGTGCGCTGACCTCGCCGAGGTCGCTGGTCTGGGCTAGGTTCCAGCCGCCGAGGACCATGGCGGTGAACGCGCGGGCCAGGCCGGGCGCGGTGGGCAGCGCGCCGACCGGGCCGAGGGCGGAGAACAGCGGCCAGGGCCGGGCCCCCGGCCAGCGCCGGGCGAGGGCAAGGCGAGCGGCGCGCACCGCCGACTCGCCGTCCGCCCGGCCTGCTTCGGGGCCTGCCGCGGCCGTGCCCGCCCTGCCGTTCATGAGGTTCCCTCCGGGTGACGTTGAGCGCTCAGGTGCCGTACTTCGTGACCGTGGAGACAACCTTGCGTTCTGCCAAGAGCAAGGGCCAATCCTCATCGTGTAGGCATCCGAGGGCATCTCCGGGCACGGAGAGTTTTGCTGTTGCTACCAGTAGTTAGAGCGTGGGACGCTGGCGAGAGCAGGCGAACACGAGAGGCGGCAACGTGCCCGACACCCAGCAGGACAGCCCGACCGTGCTGCGGATGATCCTCGGCCGCCAGCTCCAGGCGCTGCGCGAGCAGGCGGCCCTGTCCTACCAGCAGGCCGCCGACGCGATCTACGCCTCGGAGTGGACACTGCGCCGGATCGAGGCGGGCAAGGGCGCCCTCAAGCCGCTGAACGTCAAGTCGCTGCTGGTTGCCTACGGCGTCACCGACGTCCGGGAGATCGACGCGTTCCTCGCCCTGGCCCGCGACGCCTCCCGCCCCGGCTGGTGGCACAGCTACGGCGACGCCCTGCCCGACTGGTTCAAGGTCGCCGTCGGCCTGGAGGAATCCGCCTCGCTGATCCGCGCCTACGAGCCCCAGGTGGTGCCCGGGCTGCTGCAAACCGAGGCCTACGTCCGGGCGATCACCGCCGCCAGCTTCCCGGCAGAAAAAGAAGAGGACTCAGAACGAAGGGTGGCGCTGCGCCTGGCCCGCCAGGACCTGCTCAAGCGGCCCGCGCCCCCGGAGTACTGGGTCGTACTGGAGGAAACCGTGCTACGCCGGCCGATCGGCGGCCCGGACGTGATGCGCGGCCAGGTCGAGCAGCTCATCGAGTACGCGGCCCGGCCGAACGTCACCCTTCAGGTGCTGCCGTTTTCCGCCGGGTGGCACCCGGCCATGTACGGGATGTTCAACATCTTCCGCTTCCCCGACGACACCATCCCCGACGTCGTCTACAGCGAGGGCCTGACCAGCGCCTACTACCTCAACAAGGTCGAAGAGACCGCGAAGTACACCGAGGCCCTGGACCGGATGGCCGCCCAGGCGGCTACCCCGGACCAGTCAGCAACGATCCTGCGAGAAGTCCTGAAGGAGCACTGATCCCATGCCCGCTGACCCTGCCCGTAACGGGATGCCCGCCACCGACCTCGGCGACGACGGCTGGACCAAGCCGTGGAGCGACAACGGCGGATCCTGCCTGGAAGCCAAGAAGCTCCCCGGCGGACGCGTCGCCCTGCGCCAGTCCACCGACCCCCACTCCCCCGCCCTCATCCTGGAGCCCGATGAGATCCGCGCCTTCGTCCTGGGCGCCAAGGCCGGACTCGCCGACCACCTGATCGCCTGACCTCCGGCCGTGCCGCAGGCAACTCGCCGACTGGCCCGTCGGGCTAGCTCAGCGACGCAGCCCACCAAGGTAGACCCCAATCGCCGGCGTTCCGGGGCACGACGCGTGCCCCGGAACGCCGACCTCCATGACGGAGGAACCGCATGGCCACTGAACTAGGCGCCTGGCTGCGCACCCAGCGCGAGGAACGCGGCTGGTCCAGGAGCGAGATGGCCCGCCGGCTGATCACCGCCGCCCGGGAAACCGGCGACGGGAGCATGCCGGACGCCGAAACCGTCCGCAGTTACATCTACCGCTGGGAACACGGGAAGATCCACACCCTGTCCGAGCGGTACGTCCTCTACTACTGCCGCACCCTGGAGATCAAGCCCGCCCAGTTCGGACCGCAACCGGAACCGGCGCCCGACACGGCGGTTATCCAGCCCGCCGTCGCGATCCCGGCCGGGCCGGGGGTGTCGTATTGCCAACAAGTTGCCTACCGTGGGATAGAAGCGCCTGAATCCAGGCAGTCCACGGTGAGGGACGAAGTACTGATGGCGGCCCACGAAGGTAGCGAGCACGCAGAGCAGGCCGAACGGCGCGACTTCGGCGACAGCCACCCTGGAGCAGCTGCACGCGGATGTCGTGCGCCTGTCGGCCGAGCTGATGACCGGCGACCCGTTCGCCATGTTCCTGGAGATGCGCCGGGTCCGCGATCGCGTTTACCGGCTGCTAGAAGGCGCAGCTCCGCCCGGGCGACCAGGCCGATCTGTACTTCCTGCTCGGCGTGCCTCAGCGACCTGATGGCGGTTCCCGCCATCCGGGCTCGGCTACCCGCAGGCTGCAGAGGAACTGATCCGGGCCGGCTGGGCCTACGCGTCGGCGATCGACAACCGTCCCCTGATGGCGCACCTGCGGCTGCAGCTGGCCAGCATCATGCTCTGGGACGGGCAGCCCCGACGCGGCCCGCGAACTCGCCGAAGACGGGCTCCGCTACCTCGCGGCCGGGCCCGACCGGGGCCAACCTTCACCTGAAGTACGCACAAGCCGCCGCGCGAACTGGCGACGCGGACGGCGCCCGCCGCGCCCTGGCCGCCGCCACTGACGCGCGCGAGCTCGCCGCACACCGATGACGTCGCCGCGATCAGCGGCGAGTTCGGCCTCTCGGCCGCGACCGAGCATTACTTCGCCGGCTCGGCCCTGTCCTAGATCGACGATGCCGCAGACGAGGCAGCCGGCCGACTTGAGCAGGCGCTCGGCCTGTACGAGGCCGGGCCGCAGCCAGGTGAGCAGCACTGGTTCGGCGCCAGGGCCATGACGGGCATCGACCTGGCCACCGTCCGGCTGCGCTCAGGAGCCCTTGATGCTGCTGCCGCCGCGATCGAGCCCGCCCTTTCGCTGCCGTCGGCCCGGCGCATCAACGCGCTTGATGACCCGGCTGCACCTGGTGCGGGCCGAACTGGCCGCGCCGGTGTTCCGCGGGTCGGCGCAGGCGCGGGAGCTGGATGAGCGGATCGAGGAGTTCGGCCGCGACAGCGTGACCGCGGGCCTGCACGCCCTTCCCGCCGGGCCTGCCTGATCCCGGCTCAGCCGCACGGCGGGGAAACGGCCGGGTCAGTTAGGAGCACGCCAGTGCGCCAGGCAGGAGGCAAGCGGGAAGCTGGCGGCCGGGGCGGAGCATGCCCTCGTTCTGAATGATCAGGGGCGGGACCCGGGGCGGGCGGCTAGTTCTTCGCGGCGACCGCGGCGTAGATGCCGGTCTTCTTCAGGTCCCTGGGCTTGGGCGGAGTGTCGGGATGCCACAGCGGCGCCTGGACCAGGCCCGGGGGCTCGGCGGTGAAGCCGCTGAGGAGCGCTTCGATGGCCGCTTTGGGGCGCAGCACCAGCGGGGCGGTCGCGTGGTCGTAGGCGGAGGTGGCGGCGCCGGTGACCTCGGCGGGGTGGAAGTCGCTGGTGCCGTGGGACAGGGCCAGGTAGCTGCCCGGCGGCAGGGCGTCGCGGTAGGCGGCGATGATGCCGGCCGGGTCTTCGGCGTCGGGGATGAAGTGCATGATCGCGACCAGCAGGAGGGCGACCGGCTTGGTGAAGTCGAGGAAGTCGCGGGCGCCGGCCAGGATGACCTCGGGGTCGCGGAGGTCGGCGAGGATGATCTTGGTGGTGCCGGTGCCGGTGAGCAGGGCGTTGGCGTGGGCGTGGATCACCGGGTCGTTGTCGGCGTAGACCACCCGGGTGCCTTCCGCGCAGGCGGCGGCGGTCTGGTGGACGTTGGGGGCGGTGGGGATGCCGGTGCCGATGTCCAGGAACTGGGTGATGCCTTTGTCTCTGGCGAGGTAGGTGACGGCGCGGCGGAGGAAGTCGCGGTTGGCGCGGGCGATGGCGCGGATCTCGGGGACCAGGGCGAGGATGCTCTCCGCGGCCTCCTTGTCGGCGGGCCAGTGGTCCTTGCCGCCCAGGTAGTAGTCGTACATGCGGGCCGGGTGCGGCCTGGTGACGTCGATGGCACCGGGGACCGGGTACGCGGGGACGGGGTTCACGGGGTCCTTCCACTCTGCTGGGGACTGAAGGGGCGGGTACAGCATGCGGGCGGACGGCTGTGCCGGGAAGAGGGCATCCGCGGGCTTCTTAGGGCACGCGCCGGCAAAATGGACGCAGGTACCGGTTAGATCGGTTGCAAACTAAAAATAACATTTCCGCAACGGCGTAGCCCGTAGGACCATATACCGCGCACACGAGTCACCATTATCCGCACAGTCGATGATGGCGAGCGGGGCATGCGGCTGGGGGGAGCCCGCCACGGGCAAGTGTCAGAGGTTTTCGGTGTAATAGGAGGTGACGGCTGGCTGCCCGGTATAGCCGCGCCCAGCGCGGTCGTCCGCGCCGATGTAGTGCAGCCCGTGCACGCAGGTGATCAGGTCGAACGCGCGGGCCGGCTTCCAGGCGGCCACCGGCGCGCACACCAGCTCTAGGCCTGCCGCCGGCCCGGGCACCGGGTCGAAGGCGTCCACGAGGTCAACCCCGGCCAGGAAGACCTGCCCGGCCAGCCCGGCCCGGTGCACCTGGCGGGCCGCCTGGATTAGCGCGCGGCCGGATCCGCAGCACAGGTCCAGCCACGCTACTGCGCCGCCCTGCGCGGGGCCGCTGCCTCCGATCCGGGCGGCAACCTCCCGGAGCGGGTCGAACCCGAGCTCGCGGGCGTAGCTGTTGACTCCGGCCAGCTGCCGTTCGCGGTTCATCGAGCAGTTGGCGACGACCGCTGACTTCTCCAGCGCTTGCTCGCCGAGCAGTCCCCTGCGGTCAGGCCCCGCCGTCAGCCCGGCCGGATCCCGTCCTTCACCGATCACACGGCCATCATCTCAGCGGTACCCGCGGGCCACCCTGGTCGCGAGCGTAAGGCCGGGTTTACCGGCGGCCCGGTCGCCCGCCAGCTCCAGTTCGGTCGCGACCTGTTCGTCCTGGCTGGTGGTGGCCACCGCCAGGTGCCAGGCGCGCCGGTCGGCGTCGGCCGGGCCGGTACAGGCCGCGGCGAGCGCGCGGTGCGCCGCGATGCGCTCAACATTCGCATCAAGGAACCCTGAAGGCGGTGATCTTGGCTGGTACGCGGAGCGCTGCGGGTGATCCGGCTACTCAACCACGACATGCCTGGCGTGAGAGAGCCGGGCCGCCCGCTTACAGCGGCGACCGCCGCATAGCCGGACCTCCCCGCGGCAGGCAGCCGGTGGTTGCCTGGAAGCAAAGCGGTAAAGCGGCTATTGGCCCTTGACGGGCTCTCGCGCCCGACGTTAACTTCACTGATTAAGTTTCTGGGCACCCACGGCTAGACCTCAGGCGTGCCGAAACGGTATGCCTCCCCGAACGAGGTCCTGTGGCAACTCACTATGACGCCGACCGCCTGGCGGGGAACTCGGCCCCGGCCGTGCCACGGGTGATACACAGGCAGGACCTCGCCCGCATGCCGACCCGCGCGCGGAGCCCTGCCCGGCGCCACAAGGAAGTCATCGGGATCATCTGCGTCGAGTGCCAGGGACAGCTGCAGGATGTCGAGGACAAGACTCCCGTCTACGACGACAAGGTGCTGCGCGGGGTGGAGCGGCGGCTCAGCCACCTCGGCTGGTCGCTGCTGATCGCGTCCTGGAACGGCGAGGCAGGCAAGAAACTAAGCCAGATCGCGGCGATGCCCGGCAAGGTGGACGGGATCGTGGTCACCATCGGCAGCCTCCCGTCCCGACTGGTGGAGCAGATAGCCAGGCAAGTGCCGGTCGCTGTCATCGCGGGCGACCCTGCCGAGCGGAACGTTGACGTGGTGACGGCGGACAACCTGTCCGGCTCGGCCGCCGTCGTCACGCACCTCGTCGAGGACCACGGCAGGCGCCGCATATACCACGTCGACGGCCCGCCCGGCATGCCGGACAACGTCCAGCGGCGCAACGGGCTGCTGCAGGTGCTGCGCAACCACCCGGGCGCCCGGCTGGTTGGCACCACTCACGGCACGAACTACCTCGAAAGCGGGCTGGCAGCCGGCCACCGGATGCTCGCTGAGTGCCAGGGCGAGATGCCGGACGCCGTGGTCGCCGCCAACGACCAGATGGCCATCGGGGTACTGCGAACGCTGACCGCGGCCGGCATCCGGGTGCCCGAACAGGTCGCCGTGGTCGGGTTCGACGACATCTATCCTGGCGAGCTGTGCGAGCCGCCGCTGACCACCGTTTACCAGCCGATGGGCGCGCTAGGCGAGCGAGCCTGCGACCGGCTGCTCAAACGCATCGCCGCACCTGGCCTGCCGCCCCAGGTGGAGCTGTTGCCGACCGAACTGGTACTCCGGCAAAGCTGCGGCTGCCCGCCCGGCATCCCTGCGCGCCGTCCTGTAGAGCGCAGAAACCCTGTGACCTAGCGCCGCACCTTCTTTGACTTGGTGAATACGGCGACGGGTACAGCTGACCGCTGTCGGGAGCCGAAGCAGGGCCGCGACCTAACTCCCACCGCGGCCGGCCCGTCCCGCGCGGTGCCCGTCTTACCTCCACCGCGCCTGCATCCGCATTCCATGTCTTCCGCCTTGACTTGCCCTATCCGGGATGAAGGAGAAAGGCATGCTAGACCGCCAGCCCGCAGCCAACGGCCGCTACCAGAAGGAAGCCGCTGGCAACGGCTACTTCGCTCCCCTTGCGTCAGCCAAGGGCATGCTCCTCACCACGTTCAGGCGAGACGGCACCCCCGTCTCCGCTGCCGTGCCCGGAGTGGTCGACGGCGGCCGGGCGTACTTCGGAGCGCGAGGGTGGTCAGGCAGCGCGAAGCGTCTGCGGCACAATGAAGTAGTGCAAGTGACGCCGTGCAGCGTGTGGGGTCTTTGCACCCAGGGAGCGCCGCTCGACGCGGTTGCGCGGCCACTGCTGTCGGAGGAGGCCAGCGAAGTCGTCCGGAAGCTGGCCCTCAGGCATCCGCTTCGGCGCCGTCTACCGATGCTGCCACGTCGCCGGACGAGGCGATGGCAGGCGGCGTACTACGAGCTAATGGCTGACTATGACGCCGAAAGCCACGGCGTCGGCCCGGAGGCCCTCCGGGCCCCCCATCGGCGGAGCGACGAGCCCGGGACTAACGCCGCGCATGTGAGCCAGGAAGCCCTGCAGTGCAAATGCGTACCGTCCCGCCTCGCTGATCATGGCGTGACCTCCATCGCAAGCATCTGGCCGGCACCGGTAGGCAAATGATGCCCGCCCCGGCCGGCGGTTTACCTTGCCCCGGCCGCTTGTTACGTTCGGGAACTGAACACGGTTCGGTTTCGGGTGCACGGCCAGGTGGCCCCGGAGGCACCCCGCGAGCGTGGGCTCCTCACCCGCTAGTTCACCCGATGACGAGCTCAGCGAAGCGCTCGACATCCCCTACGTGCTAGACGTCTCGACCTGCCCGGGGCCCGCAGGTCAGTGGGTCTGCCGGCTGGAGTACGTCGAACTCGAAGGCTGCGTCGCGGAGGCACGGGACGCGCTGGGCGCGCTGGACCAGCTGGAGCGGATGCGGGAGCAGTGGCCGCGAAACGCCCTGGACTCCGGACGGCCGATCCCGCGCCCCCGGGAGGTGCTGCGAAGCTGACCGCGGGCGGCCGCGCCTGAACTCAGGAGGATGCGGACTCGTCGAGTTTCTCCTGGAAGTACCTACGGATGAATTTCCGGATCTCCCCGATCACGGCCGCGTCTCCCCTGGGGTCGCGGCGGAAGGCGAGCTCGAAAAGAGACCCCGAGACGACGGTGGAAATCTGGAAAGTGACCGGGTCAGCGTGCACGCCGGTAAAGCGCGCGAACGCCTGCTGCATCGACGTGGCTATCAGCTCGCGGTAACGCCGGTGCACGTCGATGACCCCGTCCGACGCCCGGTCGTCGAACCAGAACTCGCGAAGCCCCGGCCGGGCCGCGAAGAACTCCACGTAGGCCGTGACCCGGGCGTCGCTGAAGGCGTGGATATCCGCCCATTCACGCTCGGCGGTGGCGGCGCCAACGGCCGCCATCATCTCGTCCATATAGCGCTCGGCGACCGCGGTCATCACGCGCTCAAGGTCCGGAAAGTGGTAATAGAGGGCCCCGGTGGACACGCCAGCCCCGGCCGCGATTGCCCGGACCGACACCTCACGGCTGCGCGGGCCGTGCCGGGCTACCAGGGACAGCGCCGCGCTGACGATCCGCTCCCGGCTTCGCTGACCGCGTCCCTGCGCAGCGGGCACCGGAGTCCTCGAACGAGGATGCCCGTCACGATGAGCCGCGGGTGCGGTCTGCGCCATGCAGGTAGCGTAAGGGCCAGCCAGGATTGACGTGCCCCGCAGGTCCACGGTAACAGTTTGTCGGAGCCGTCACCGGTGCCGCGGCGGGCCGGAGCAGGGGCTGACGCCGTCCTGCGGGTCAGCCGCTCGTACCGCTGCCGCGCTGCCTGCGCGCTGCCCAGGCCCAGCCAGAACGCCATCTCCTGCCAGGTCATCCCCTGGCCGCGGGCGATCAGCAGCAGGGAAGCCTCGAGTTGGTCGACCTCTGCGCGGACGTTGGGCATAAGCGTCAGCGCCGCGGTCACGTCGGCGGCGTCCACGGCATCCTCACCGTCCTCTACCCCGCCCGCCACCAGGAGCACCACCAGCCGGACCGCCTCGCCGGGGGTGATTACGGGCAGGTTCCGGCCGCGGTTGCGGCGGGCGGGGTCATTCGCGTGCCGCTCGTGGATGCGGAACAGCGCGGCGTACTCACGCTCGGCCCGCGCCTTGGGCGCGTCGGGCGGGGTCCAGGTGTCGTCCATGCCTGCGAGCATCGCACTCGGATCTTCTGTTGTCAACTATCTGTTTTCAACAAGATGTTCCTATCAAGTCACCAGGTTGAGATAGGCGTATTCGTTCCAGCCTCAGGCTTGCTCCGAGCTACCCGCCAGATTGTCACCTGGCTCCGGCTGCTCCGCGACCTCCGCGCGGATGGCCTCGGTCTGTTCACCCAGCGCCGGGACCGCACGACGGGCGGTCGTCCGGTAACGGCCCGCCGCCGGGGGCCGCAGGACCGGGACGGGACCGACGGGGCTGTCCGCCTCCTGCCACCGCCCGCGGAGGGCGAGTTGCGGGTGCTCGGCGAGTTCGCGCACCCCGTTGAGGCGCGCGTTGCCGATGCCTGCGTCATCGGCGAGGCGCTGAATATCGGCGAGGTCTCGTTCCGCGCACCACGCGCCGATGATGCCATCGAGTTCGGCCCGGTGCCTGCCCCGGTCCTCGTTGCGCGCGAACCGGGGGTCCCCGGCCAGTTCGGGGCGACCTAGCAGATCGCTCGCGAGCCGGCGCCACTCCCGGTCGCTGGTCGTGCCAAGGACCACGGTCTGGCCGTCACCCGTGGCATAGGCGCTGTAGGGCGCCACCATCGGGGAGCCCATGCCGACCGGCCGCGGCTCCTCCCGGCCATGCAGGACATGGTTGAGCGCGAACCCCATCATCTCCGCGACGACGTCGAGCATCGCGAGCGGCACGATCGTGCCCCGGCCGGTGCGCTCCCGGTCGTACAGGGCGGCGAGGACCGCGGAGTAGGCGTAGAGCGCCGTCCCGATGTCGGCGATGGGGATGCCCGGCTTCGCGGGCTGCCCGGGGAGCCCGGTTATCGCGCACGAGCCTCCCTCGGCCTGGACCAGCAGGTCGTAAGCGCGCTTGTGGTCGAGCGGGCCGCCAGTGCCGTACCCGGAGATATCCACGATGATCAAGCGCGGGTACCGCTCCGCGAGCGCTTGCGGGGCGAGCCCGAGGCGAGGCAGCGCCCCCGGTGCGAGGTTGCTTACCAGCACGTCGGCGCGGTCGAGCAGGCGCGTGAACACCTCCCGGTCCGCCGGGTCAGTCAGGTCAAGGGCCGCGGACTCCTTACCGTGATTGAGCCAGACGAAGTGCGCCGCCATGCCCCGCACCGCCCCGTCGTAGTGACGCGACGAGTCACCGCTCCCCGGGTGCTCGATCTTGATCACCCGGGCGCCCAGGTCCGCCAGGTGACGAGTACACAGGGGCGCCGCGATCGCCTGCTCGAGGCCCAAGACGGTGATCCCGGTCAATGGCGCTGTGGTATCGCTATCTTCTTCCACCGCTCGAGACCTTCCCTCCTCATGAGACCTTTGGAAGCTTGGCTCAGCTCGACGCGGTGGCGTGGACCTGCTACCTCGATCAGCCGCTCCGCACGCTGGCAACGCGGCGTCCCGCAGGTCAGCGATGCCTACTAGGTGATTATCGGGTCAACGCCGCTCCCCGGCACGGCCACCGGTCCGCCGGTGCGGCGAACGAAGAGCCTCCTATCGCGAGTCGCGACTTCGCTCTTCACCCTCACGCGCACGGCCCCGGACAGCCGTAACGCCCTGAACTGCAGGGACCAGACTCAGCGGGACGGCCTCAGACGAATCCTCGGTGCATAGCATGCGCGAATTCGCCGACGTTCCTGACCTGGACGGCGCGGCGGGCCCGCTGCGGACGATGACCCCGTCACAGGCTCCGCAGCACGCGGTCACGGTCGCTTTGCGCGCGGCGTGACACGTCGGCGTCGAAGGCGATGGCGTCGTACTCGTGCGGCACGCCAGGGTGCAGGTGCAGTTCGACCGGCACGCCGGACCGGCTGAGGGTGAGCGCGTAGCGAATGTCCTCGTCGCGGAAGATGTCCAGTTGCCCTACCTCTATGTACGCCGGCGGCAAGCTGGCTGCGTCCTCCAGCCGTCCCGGCGCGATGAAAGCCCAAGATCATCCCGAACGGATGCGGCTGTCTCCCTTCCGTCCATCGCGCCGGCAGCCGCGCGGTCACCCCGATCGGCGGCTCGGGACGTGATCAGCCAGAGACTGATTAGCCCAAGACGAAGCGGGTAACGCAGGGGCACCTCACGGGACGACATAGGGACCTCTTAGCATGGTGGCTTTTTCCGGCACGACTGCACCTTGGCCAGGGTGACCTGCGTGGAGCCGGCGTGAGTCGTTACCTGCTCGCGGTCAGCGCGATCCCGGGGCATGTGATGCCCATGGCGCGCATCGGGCAGCACCTGGTGCGGCGCGGGCACCAGGTGGAAATGCTGACGGGCGCCCGTTTCGCCGGCCTGGTGAAATCGGCGGACCTGCGGTTCCTGCCGCTGCCACCCGGCGGCCTGGCCGACGGCCAGCCGGCGGCAGTGACGCTCGACCGGCCGCCGATTCCGCGGGTGGTGCGGAGATGGCAGCGCGGCCGCGTCGACATGCGGTCGCTGTTCATCACGCCGCTGCCTGCGCAGTTCCAGGCCCTGACCGCAGTGCTCGCCGATGCTGCCGCACCCGGTACTGCGCATTTCGACGCGATCCTCGCGGACGTCGGCTTTACCGGAGTGCTGCCTCTGCTACTGGACCCGGCCCCGCGCCTGCCCGTACTCGTGTGCAACATGACGCCGCTTATGCTTTCCAGCGCCGGCACCGCGCCGTTCGGCATGGCCCGGCAGCCGGGCGCCGCCCTGACGGATTACCGTGCCGTGAACTGGGTGGTGCACCACCTGCTATTCGGCGGCACGCAAGCGCGCGCCAACCGGGTGCTGAGCGAACTCGGCAGCGGCCCGGTCCCCGTGTTCCTTCCCGACTGGCCGAGGCTGGCCGACCGGATGCTGCAGCTTTCAGTGCCAGCGCTGGAATACCCGCGGGCGGACCTGCCCGAATCGGTCATCTTCACCGGCCCCGTCTTGCCCGCACCACTGCCCGTCGCGACTTTGCCGGGCTGGTGGCCCGATCTTGCCGCCGCCCGCACGGTAATTCACGTCACTCAGGGCACCTGGGACAACGCTGACCTCGACCGGCTGATCGGTCCGGCTATACGCGGCCTCGCGAACGATGACGTACTCGTCGTGGTCAGCACCGGCGGCCGGCCGGCCAGCGCGGTGCCCGGGCCGGTTCCCGGCAACGTGCGCATCGCCGAGTTCCTTCCCTACGACCTGCTGCTGCCTTCGGTGGACGTCATGGTGACGAACGGCGGTTACAGCGGCGTGCAGCACGCCCTGTCCCTCGGGGTGCCCCTGATCGTTGCCGGCGACACGGCCGATAAGGCAGAAGTGGCGGCGCGAGTTGCCTACAACCGGTGCGGCATCGACCTACGCGACGGCACTCCTGACGGCGAGGCCGTCGCGGCGGCAGTACGCGGTGTCCTGGCCGACAGCGAATACCGGCGGCAGGCAGGCCGCCTGCGCCGGGACATCGCGGCTATGAACTCGCTGGACACGATCGCCTGCGTAGTGACCGCCTTCGGTGATCGTCAGGTCCGGCCAGGACGGGAAGTGCCGGACAGGTAGTCGAGGGTTCGCTCGATGACCCCGCTGGCCCGGCGCAGGTCGGCCGAGCCGGGACTGGGCTCCTCGCTCAGCCTGGCTGCTGAGCCGCTCCGTGTCGGCGCCACGCGCTCAGATCGTGTCGTAGTCCGTTTCCCGCAGGTCGGTCAGCAGGCCCGGTCCGGTGGGAGCCCAGCCCAGCTGCTGCCGGGTCAGCGCGCCGGAGGCTGGCAGGTCCAGCGTGGCGAGCGACGCCAGCCACCCGTAGTAACCCGGCGCCTGCTCGGGCGTGATCGACTCGACCGGCAGCCCCAGCCCCGCGCCGATCACCTCGGCGATCTCTCGCAGGGGCACGCCCTCCTCGGCCACGGCATGGTACCGGGCGCCTGCCTCGCCTCGTTCCAGTACCAGCCGGAACAGGCGGGCTACGTCGAAGACGTGGACGGCCGGACCCGGTTCCGGCCCTCGCCGACGTAGGCGACGCGGCCCTGCTCCCTCGCGATCTGGATATGCCATCTGATGCGGCCCTGCCGGCGCGTGTCGTGCACCTGCGGCAGCCGCATCACCATGACGTTCCCGCCCTGGCCGACCAGGGCGTCGGCCGCCTCCTCAGACGCCGCCCGGGGGGTCACGGCTGACGCGGGGTGGTCGTCGGTCTCGACTGCCGGCTGGCCGGTTTTTGACTGGACCAGGCCGGTGCCGGAGGTGATGATGAGCGGCCGGCCCGTGCCCGCCAGCGCCGCGCCGAGCGTCGCGATGACCTTTCGGTCGTTCTCGCTGTGTACCAGAAGCGGACGACGAACTCCGTCTTGCCGTCCGGCCGCTCGCGCCACAACTCGTCGACGTGCGAGAGCTGGGGGTCGACGGACTGGTAGCCGTCGAAGTACGCCATCGTCGCCGGCTCCTCAGCTTAACACAACGCCTTGTGTAAACAAGATCTTGTGCACACAAGACAGGACATGACAAGCGGGTACCCTGGAGGGGTGGACGCGATGAGAGCCGGAGCCGAGTCCGGGCCCGGAGCCGCGCTCTCGGGGTTGCTCCGGGGTCGCCTGCGCGAGGTCAGCGCGCTCATTGAGCAGCGCGGAGAGGCCGCCCTCGCTGGCACGTCCCTCTCCCTCCCGCTGAATCACCTGCTCGACTCGGTGGTGGCCGAGCCCGGCGTGACCGTGACCGAGATCGCCCGGCGGCTGGGCAAGAGCCAGCAGGCGATCAGCCAGGCGGCGGACCGCCTGGAGCGGCTCGGGTACATCGAGCGCCGTGTCGGCGCGGGCCGCACGGTCGGACTGCACGCCACCGGCGCGGGCCGGACCATATCGGCCGACGGGGTGCGCCGTGAGCTCGCGGCCGAGGACCGGACCCGTGAGGTGCTGGGCTCCGACCGGTTCGACACGCTCGTCGCCCTCCTCGAAAGCGCCCGCGACGCACTGCTCAGGGACGAGGCGAGCGAATGAGATCGGCGGCCGGGACCGGCTCGGGCACGACCGCGTGCACGAACCCGTCCGCCAGCAGGCCGCTGCTCGCACTTTGTACCTAGAGTGATGCCCAGCTCGTCGCCACATTGCCATGGCGACGAGCTAGGGGCATCAGGCCGGTCGACGATGATCTCGCTCAGCGCTGGCCGCGAGATACGGTCCGGACTCCCCCGCTGGCGTTCAGATGGCCCAGAGCGCTTCGGTGGGTGACATGCGGGCGGCGCGCAGGGCCGGCAGGAGACCTGCGATCGCGCCGATGAGGAGTGCGGATCCGAGCCCGCCTGCCCACGCGACGGTGGGTACGACAAGGGTCCAGCCCTTGGCTGATGCGTACACGGCGGTCGAGAGGACGCCGAGCCCGACGCCGACGGAACCTCCGATCAGGGCGAGGAGGATGGCCTCGGCGAGGAACTGGATGCGGATGTGGGCCTTGGTCGCGCCGAGGGCCCGGCGTAGCCCGATTTCGCTTCGGCGTTCCAGTACGGAGATGATCATGATGTTGGCGACTCCGACCGCCCCGACGAGCAGGGCGACCGCTCCGAGCCCGAGGAACAGGTTGTTGAACGCGCCCTGGGCGTCGGCTTGCGCGACGAGGGCGGCCGATGGCTGGCTGACATCGACGCCGCCCGGGTTCTCGGGGTTGGCGGTAGCGGCGAGCACTTGGTGGACGGCATTGACCTGGGCGGTCTGGGCGCGCACGTAGACGGTGGTGGGGTGGCCGTTGAAGCCCAGGTAGCGCTCGGCGGCCGGGAACCCGACGAGGACGGAGGTGTCGATGATCGGGGCGAGCGCCGCGGGTTTGAGGATGCCGGCGACGTAGAACCACTGGTTGCCGACCCAGATCCGCTCCCCGGAGAAGACGCGGTCGATGCCGAGTAGCCGTGCCGCGGCGACGCCAAGCACCGCGACCGGCTCGCGCGCGGTGGCGGCGCTGAGGTAGCGGCCCTGGACGACGCTGGTCCGAAGAGCCGACAGCAGTCCGGAACTTGCGGCCTGGACACCGAGGCCGTTGGTGTCGGTGGCCGGGATCAGCGGGCTGCGGTAGGCGTTGACGCCGGTGACCGAGCCGGTGTCTTCGACCTGGGTGACGGGGCCTATGCGGGAGATCATGCCGGGCGCCGCGTCGGGCAGCGGCACGGTCTTGCCGGTCAGGCTCTGGCCGGGAGCGACGGTGAGCAGGTTCGTGCCCAGCTCGCTGATCTCGGCAAGCAGCCCCGCCGATGAGGATGCTGACAGGCCCAGGACGGCCACGATGGCCGCGACTCCGATGGCGATGCCGAGCGCGGACAGGCCGGCCCGCAGCTTGCGGGTGCGCAGCCCGACGCTTGCTATCCGGCCCAGATCCGAAGGCCGGAGCCGCTTAGGCCGGGCGATCTCAGTCGCGGTCATCGGCGCGTCCCTGGAAACAGTGCCGGGCCTGGAGACGACGCCGGGTCGTGAAGCGAGCTGTCGCGGACCGTGTCGGCGACGATGTGCCCGTCGAGCATCGCGATCTGCCGGGGCATCCGGTCCGCGACGTGCTGGTCGTGGGTGATGACGACGATCGTGACGCCGCGGTCGTGCAGTTCGTCAAAGAGGGCCAGGATCGACCGGCCGGTGACGGAGTCGAGGTTGCCGGTGGGCTCGTCGGCGAGCACGATGGCCGGCTGCCCCACGAGGGCCCGGGCGATGGCGACACGCTGACGCTGGCCTCCTGATAGTTGTGTCGGCAGCGCTGTCGCACGGCTGGCCAGGCCGACGAGGCGCAGGGCGTCGCCCGCTTGTTCCCGGCGACGGGCTTGACTGACTCCGGCGTAGAGCAGCCCGTCGGCCACGTTGTCCAGGATGCTCTGGTGCTCGGCAAGGAAGAACTGCTGGAACACGAAGCCGATCCGGGTGGCTCGTAGTGCGGCGAGGTCCCTGTCGGCCAGGGCGGCCACGTCGAGACCAGTCAGGCGCACGATGCCGGTGCTGGGCAGGTCGAGGGTCCCCATGATCTGGAGCAGGGTGGTCTTGCCTGACCCGGACGGGCCGACGATGGCGACCAGCTCGCCCCTGGTTATCGCGAAGCTGATGCCCCGCAACGCCTGGACGGGCGGCTGGCTTGGGTATGTCTTGGTCACCGCGTCGACTTCGAGCACCGGCTGCGTGCCGCGCTGCTCGTCGCCCTGGCGGGGACGGTCAGACCCTCCGATGACTGAGCGGATAGTGGTCATAGCGTGGGGACCACCACCTGCTGGCCAGCCGACAGGCCCGGCCCGCTGACCTGGACCAGGCCACTGGCGTCATCGAAGAGCCCCAAGGTGACCGGAACGAGGTGATGCGCCCGCGCGGGGCCAGCCACCTCGACGGCGTAGCCGCCGCCGGTGAGCGCCAGAAGAGCGTCGACCGGTACGACCAGCGCGTTCTGCGCCGTGCCCGTGGTGATTGTGACCTCGACCGTGGCCTGGTCGAGGCTGCCGGTGGCGGCCGGGTCCGTCGGCGTGACCTGGACGCTGATGGTCGGTGCACCACCCCCTTGCGGGGTGGTCGCGACCTTGCCCACCGAGGAGATGACCCCCGGCGTTGTCCGGTTGTCCGGCAGGGTGATGATCACCCTGTCGCCGGCCTTGACCAGTGACCACTGGGCGGCATCGAGGGGGATGGTCACCGCACGAGTGGTGGAGGTTCCCGTAAGAGCGGGCTGGCCAGGTTGTGCCGGGGCACCCGCCGTGGCCGACGCCGCGGTGACCCGCACCGCCGCCGGCAGGAACACTACCTGGCCGAGCGCAAGGGTGCCGGTCTGTTCGACGCCCAGATGGGCTTGCAGCCTTTCCACTGCCTGCTCGGTCTGCCAGGTGAACTCATCGCTGCCGGCAGGAATCTCCGGTCGAGTGGCATAGCCAAGCGCCACCAGGTCGGCGTTGAGCTCGGCGACGTCGGCTCCGGTCATATCCGACGCGTAAGTTCCTCCGGACAGGCTGCGGTAGGCGGGGGTCGAGCCTCGCAGCAGCACGACGGGGCTGCCGTTCACCTGGTACAGAGTCTGGCCCGGCGTGATCACCTGCCCCGCCGACGGCAGGCGGGTATAGGTGCCCTGGGCCTGGTTGATCACGGTGTAGCTCCCCCGGTAACCTAGCGTGGCATTCACCTCGGTCTGAGCGGACAGGTCCTGCCGCGTCACGGGGGCCAGCCCGCTCGCAGACCCGTTGCCGCCGCCGGGCGCGCTCGCGCTGCCCTGACGCCGCAAGGTCCCGGTCGCCGCGAGCGCGGCGACCACGGTGATCGCGACGGCGACCACGACGATGGCAATGCGTTTCGCCGTCCTGCGCCGCGGTCGCTGCCTGGCCGACGGCGGGCCGGCGTGCTCTTCGACGTGGTCCTCCGTTGCGGCTCCTGCCTGGTTCATGACGCGCCGGCCCGGCCGGAGGTGTAACTGCCCCCGGTGCTCGCGCACGCTACGGTCGCGGCCTGGACCTGCGGCGAGTTAGTGTTAATGCCCTGAAGATGGAACGTGCCGTTGACGTCAGGGTCAGGAAAATTCGGCACGCCGTGCGAGCGCATGCACTTCGCGAGCGCGATGTCCTTCGCAACCTGCTGAGCCTGCTGCTGGGCGTTGGGGGCTATGCTGCCTGCAGGATTCAGCGGTACGCACACCTTGGCCGCGGCCTGGAACTGGGGCGAGTTGACATCGGGAAGCGACTGCCCGGGCCCGAGCTGCAGCGTGCCGTTGCTGCCGGGCTCAGGGAAGTTCTTGATCCCGTGCGACTGCATGCACTGCGCGTAGGCAAGGGTGCTCGGCTTCGTGCCGCTGCGCGACGACGCCTGGCTGGCGGACGCGGACGAGCCGACGCTCGCAACTCCAGGACCATCCGAGCCGCTGGAACAGGCCGCCGCCGAAAGGCCGAGCGCGACAAGCCCGGCCGCCAGCGCCCAGGCCCGCCCAGACGGATGCCGCCGGCCTATCCGGTTCCCGCCGTCCTCTACCTCGTTGCCGTGCGTGCCTGCTCTTTTCGCTCGGACGTGCATGTCTGCTCTTCTCACTCGGCGGATCGTGTCTCAGAGCAGTTGTACGGCTCGGCGCCTAACAGCAGATTTACGGCGGCTGTTAGGCCGGCGTTAGGTCCGGCCCGCCATCATGGGCCAGACAGGGAAGGAGCCTGACGTGCTGAGCGCACCCGTCACCCGTCTATCACTAGTGGGCCCAGTCCACCCGCCTGCCCCGGCATACCGTGCGACTGCGCCTCACCGCGCTCTACGGCGGGCTGTTCCTGCTCTGCGGTGCCGGACTGCTCGCCGTTACCAACGCGCTCGTCCGGTATGACAAGGTCGCCGCCCTGCCCGCAGCACTTCTCGGCGCCTCAGACGCCGGAAAGGGCACCGCAATCGCCATCGAGCGCATCAGCTCGTCCGGGTTGCCAGCCTCACATGGTGACGGCGGCGCCAGTGGCGTCGCGCAGGCCGCCGGCGCCGCCACGTACGCTGCCACACTCCACCTGCTCCTGATCCAGTCCGGCATCGCCCTGGCCATCATGGCGGTGGCCTCGATCCTGCTCGGCTGGTTCGTGGCCGGCCGGGTACTCAAGCCGCTGCACACCATCACCACGACCGTTCAGCAGATCACGGCCACCAACCTGCACCAGCGCCTCGCCCTGGACGGTCCCGACGACGAGCTCAAGGCCCTGGGCGAGACCTTCGACGAACTGCTCGCCCGCCTGGAAACCTCGTTCGACGCTCAGCGCCGCTTCGTCGCCAACGCCTCCCACGAGTTGCGCACTCCGCTCACCATGATGCGCACCGCGCTCGACGTGGCGACAGGCAAGCCCGCACCACCGCCCCCCGAAGTCCGCGCGCTCTCCGTCAAGCTCCGCCACGGCCTCGACATGGCGGACCGGCTGCTGGAAAGCTTCCTCACCCTCGCTCGCGCGGACTACATCCCAGTGGCTCAAGACGGGACCGCCTATCTCGACCAGGCCGCCGCCGACGCGCTCGCCGCGCACAGCCAGGTCATCAGCGGCATGGGGCTCAGCATCGAACGGGACTTGCAGGCGACCCTGGTCCGGGGCAACGAGGTCCTGCTGGCCCGGATGGTCACCAACATCATCGACAATGCCGTCCGCCATAACGAGCCGAACGGATGGGTCCGGGTTGTCACCGGGATTGACGGAACGTCAGCCCGGCTGGTCGTCGAGACCGGCGGCCGGGTCCTTGACAAGCGACAGGTCTGCGACCTGGCCCGGCCGTTCCGGCGCATCGGCGCCGAGCGCACCGGGTCAGACAACGGCGTCGGACTTGGCCTGTCGATCGTGGCGGCCGTCGCGGCCGCCCATCACGGCACCCTCGAACTGCAAGCAAGAAAAGGTGGCGGCCTGCGCGTCACCGTAACCTTGCCGGCCACCGCCCAGCCCGCCTGGGCCGGAGAACTGGCCACCGCCGGAGATCCGGCGTGAGAGTGCTCGTCGTGGAAGACGTCAGAAGCCTGGCCGACGACATCGCAGAAGGACTCCAGGATCAGGGATTCGCCGTTGACGTCGCCTACAACGGCATAGACGCCGCCTCCAAGCTCGACGTAAACGCCTACCACGTTGCCGTCCTGGACCGCGACCTTCCTGGCATACACGGCGACACGCTATGCCGGATGATCACCGAGGCCGACAGGCCGGTCATGGTCCTCATGCTCACCGCCGCGGACTCACCCCAGGACCGGGTTGGCGGCCTCGGCCTCGGTGCCGACGACTACCTCACCAAGCCCTTCCACTTCCCTGAGCTGGTCCTCCGGGTGCGAGCCCTCGCCCGCCGCCAGCCCGCCGCCCGCGCGCGAATCCTGCGCGCCGCAGGCATCGAACTCGATCCCCAGCGCCGCAGCGTGACCCGCGACGGGCGCCAGCTGGACCTGTCGGCCAAGGAGTTCGCCGTGCTCGAAGCGCTCCTGCGAGCGGCACCAGCCTTCCTCAGCACCGAAGACCTTCTCGAGCAGGCATGGGACGAGAACGCCGACCCCTTCACCAACGCCGTCTTCGTCACCGTCAGCCGGCTACGACGCAAACTCGGCGACCCGCAAGTCATCGAATCCCGGCCCCGGGTCGGTTACCACATTCCAGACCCGGCGCCGGTACCTCCCGGGACTATTCGGTAACCCATGGAAGCCTTCGCCGCCCGTTCGTACTCGTGGATCAGGTCGCTGAGGACGCTGCGACGTCGTATCCGCGCAGCCGTTCCCAGGTGGTGGCAGGTGTTGGTGTCGCCGCCCGCGCCTGGACCACTATCTCGTCAGCGGCCGGCTCGCGTAGCTCGACGTCTTCGGCCTGCAGGACCTCGGGGCCGCCATAGTGCCAGAAGCGCGCTGCTCTTACCACCTGCTCTGCTTCACGAGGCTGATCTCGAACGGGGCCGGGCGCGAGCGCGGTTAGCGAGACGCGATCTCGGGCTGCTCGGCACCATGAGGGATGTCGATACGGTCCTCCCCGGTACGCAGGGCGCGCAGGATCACGGCGGCAACGTCAGCCGGCGCTTTGCCGTACCAGCCCGGGCTCAGTCTGCTGCCCGGGCTGGAAGCGGCCTCCGGCGAACTCGGTCGCGGTGGTGGAGGGCAGCACCGCCCCGACGGTCACCCCGGTGTCCTCCAGTTCCCTGCCGCCGTCATCAGGACAGCGGCGCCTCCGCAGCGAGGCCAACCAGGGACTGATAGGCGGGGTAGCTCAGGAGGCTGGAGTCGTAGACGGCGCGTCACGCGGCTGATCTTGCCGGCCTGGTCGAGCTCGATGCAGGTGTGGCCGCGGCGCATCGGGGCGGCGACGGGGGCCGCCTACCACTCGTAGCCGCCGCCCTGGGAGCTGCCCTCGGCGTGGATCAGCGCGGCGCCCGGCCCGTACGGGAGCCGTCCGAGCGCCCGGGTGTAGTAGCGCTGGGCCTGGAGCTGGCCGCGGACGCGGGTGTGCGCGGCCATGTCCTCGTGAACCACGTCGAGCGGACATCAGCGCGACGGCCGCGGTGGCGTCGCCCGCCGCGAACGCGGCCTGCAGCTTCGTGGCGGCCTTGACAACGGCGGGGTCGGCTTCTGCTCGGAGTCCCTGAAGTCGGCGGGGTAGGTGCTGGCGATGTTGTTCGGGATGAGGGAGCTGCGGCCGTCCCAGTAGTCGACCCAGCGGATGATCTTGCTGGTTGCCGTCGAAGGTGACGGTGGACAGGGCCCGGATCTCCTGGCCGAAGAACGCGGGGGTGTCCACGAACTCGATCGCGGCGCTTCGTGCGTCGCCGACGATGCGCAGCGGGTAGGAGACGCGCGCGGCGGGCAGTTCGGTGAAGACGTGGTGAAGAACTCGGTGCTGATCGCCTGCCAGCTGGTCAGGGCGACACCCAGGCAGGCGTCGAGGTAGGCGGTGTTCGTCCGGGAGAAGTAGGACATGATCCCAGCGGTGTCGTGCTTGCTCTTGGCGGTGAAGAAGCCGCGGAAGATCGCGGCGACCTCGGGAGTGCAGTGAGAGGTGTCCAGTGGCGCCGGGCGGATAGGGAAGCCCTGCTCCCGTCCCGCTGTTCGCCGCGACGGCCTCCCCGGTGGCCGCGTGTGCCGTTCCGGCCGCGAAAAGGCCTGCGGTACCGAGAGCTGCAGCCGTCCCGGCCGCCGCCCCGGCGCGGAGTATCGTCCGCCTCGTAAGTTCCCTGCTGATTCGCGTGCTTCATTCGTGGTGACCTCTCGTGCCGGTTGGTGCGGAGATTGCGAATGGCATTTGCTGCTTCCCCCGGCCAGTTTTGGTCTTGGATCGGCGGCCACCGCGCGGGTGGCCGGCGATCCAGGATCACCGATCTTGCCTGGGTTGATGTTCGGGCTGGCAGCTACGCGGATTGCCAGGTGACCAGGTCGAAGTCGTTGCCCTCCGGGTCGGAGAACGTGGAGTGGCGGATCGCCGGGAGCGTGACCTCGTTAAGCCGCTTGGCGCCCAGGCCGGTCAGCCGCCTGGTCTCCTCGTCGTGGTGCTCGGTGAGCAGGATGGGACGGAGCCTGTTCTTGGCCGTCCCGGGCTCGGTGACCTCGTGGAAGATCAGCCGGGGACCGCTCGCCGGGTCGGTGGCGTCAACCGCCATGTCCCCGGCGACGGCGCCCGGGCTGACCGGGCGGCCGAGGACCTTCCCCCAGAACTCCGCCAGGGCGGCGGGGTCAGCGCAGTCGATGTTCAAAGCTGCGAAACCCAGGCTGACGGCAGGGGCAGGTGCGTTCATGATCGTTTCCCTCCAGTAGGTTCATCCACGGATGACCTCGGGCACGGTGTTCGCGGCCGACTTCCTCCACCTTCGGCGGTGCCCCAGCGGGAGGGTCAACAGCGGCCTGCGGCCTGGACTCTCCCCTAAGGGGAGGGCGCATACTGGGCAGGTGCCAGCCGCCCTGACCATCGGTGACTTCTCCCGCGCCACGCAGCTGAGCGTCAAGACGCTGCGCCACTATCACCGCGTCGGGCTCCTGGCGCCGGCCGACGTCGACACGGACACCGGGTACCGGCGGTACACGACCGGCCAGATCCCGACGGCCCAGGTCATCCGCCGCTTCCGGGACCTGGACATGCCGCTGGACCAGATTCACGCCGTGCTGGAGGCTCCTGACCTGCGCGTGCGCAACGAGCTCATCTCCGCGCACCTGGCCAGCCTCGAGCAGAACCTGGCCCGCACGCAGTCCGCGGTGGCGTCGCTGCGCGACCTGCTCGCCGGCCCGCCTGCCGCCGCACCGGTCAGCCACCGCCGGGTCGGCGCCACGACGGCGGCGGCCGTCACCGCCGTCATCGCGATGAGCGACCTGCTGCCCTGGTACCTGGGCGCGCTCGGCGAGCTGCAGGCCACGGTCGACGCGCTGGGCGTGCGCGCGGCTGGCCCGGCGGGCGGGATCTTCGCCGGGGAACTGTTCGCCGACGAGCGGGGGGAGGTCACGGTCTTCGTCCCGACGACAACCGAGATCCAGCGGCTAGGCCGGGTCGAACCGGTCGTCGTGCCGGCCGCCGAGCTCGCGGTCACCGTGCACCCCGGCTCGCTCGCCGACGTCGACCGGGCCTACGGGGCGCTGGCCGCCTACGTGGCAAGCCACGCGCTGCAGGTGGACGGCCCGATCCGGGAGCACTACCTCGTCGGCCGCCAGGACACCACCGACGAGAACGCGTGGCGCACCGAGATCTGCTGGCCCATCTTCAGCACCGGGGCCGCCGCCTGAAGATGCACTCGCGGCAGGCAAGCCCGTCACGGCTGGCAGCCGGGTCCCGCCTGTTCGCCGCTTAGATCAGGCCGGCTCACCGATGTCGCGGGCCATCCACCCGGGCGTGTCGAAGCGCACCGGCTGCGCGCCCGCTAGCGCTGTGAGGTGATCCTCGATGCCCTCCAGCTCGGCGGCGCCGATTCGCTGCGCCCACTGATCGCGGAGCTCGTCAAAGATCGCCTCGCCCTGGCGGAGCACGTCGAAGCCGAGCTCGGTCACCCGAAGGCGCTTGCGGCGGGCGTCGCGCGGGTCCGGGTCGCGGGCGACGTACCCGCGCTCCTGCAGGACCGCGATGGTCTTCGCGGCCGACTGCTTGGTGATCGACAGGCGGCGGGCTAGCTCTGAGGCGCTGTCGGCCCCGGCGGCGATGGCCCGCATGGCGAAGTCATGAACCGGGCGCACGTCCTCGTAGCCGCGGTCGGCCAGCTCGGCGGTCGCGGCATTCACCAGCGTGCGGAACCCCCCGAGCAGCAGCAGCGCGAGATCAGCGCCAGAGCGAGACATGCGAGAAGGATACGGCCCTCGACAAAAGACAGCCAGGGTGACTATGATTAGTCACCCTGGCTGTCGAAATAAGGAGAGGTCATGACTACCGCACCAGCAGGACTCACCGTCCCCGAGATCACCCACCACCGCGCCCGCGTCAACGGAACGACCCTGCATTACGCCGCCGCCGGCACCGCCGGGTCCCCGGTCCTGCTGGTCCACGGGTTCCCCGAGACCTGGAGGGCGTTCCGCAAGCTCATCCCCCTGCTCGCCGCCAGCCACCGGGTCTTCGCCGTGGACCTGCGCGGCTTCGGCGACTCGGACACCGCGCCAGCCGACTACGACAGCAAGGCCTCGGCCGAGGACCTGCACCAGCTGATCGCGCACCTCGGCCTCGGCCCCGTCCACCTGACCGGGCAGGACATCAGCGGGGCGACGGTCTTCCGGCTGGCCGCCGCCCACCCGGAAGACGTGCTCAGCCTCACCGCCATCGAGACGAGCCTGCCCGGCTTCGGCTGGGAGATGCTGGCCGACCTCACCCGCAGCGGCGCCTGGCACATCGGAGTCCTCGCCGCGCCCGGCATCCCCGAGATGCTCCTGGCCGGCCGCGAGCGCGAGTTCCTCGGGCAGTACGCGTTCCCGTCCATGACCGCCGTCCCGGGCGCGGTCACCGATGCCGACATCGACGACTTCGCCCGCGCCTACGCGCGCCCCGACGGCTGGCGCGGCGCGGCCGGCCTCTACCGGTCACTGCTCCGGGAAGGGCCCGAGCTCCAGGCCATCGCCGAGTCCCCCGGGCTGACCGTGCCCGTGCTCGCGGTCGGGGCCGGCGGCGGCCCGTTCACGGCCAGCACCATGTCCCAGGCCGCGCCCGCGGGCATCAGTTCCGTCCAGCTCAACGGCGTCGGCCACTACGCCGCGATGGAGGCCCCCGAGGAGCTGGCAAAGGCCGTCCTCGGCTTCATCGACGGCATCGACGGCGCCTAGGTCACCGGAGCCAGGCGCCGGGTACGGTCGGGGTTATGCCCGCTGCACCGCGCTCAGCTGGGTGTGCTCGCGCGAGTCGTGCGCGGTGCTGCCGCGCCGACGGTGGTGTGCGGGGACCTCAACGTCGACCGCGCCAGTTTCCTGTTCGGCGAGTTCGTAACGGAAGCCGGGCTGGCTGATGCGTTCAGGGGGAACTGCCCCGCCACGTTCCGCGCCGAGTACCTGCCGCCGGGCAAGACGCCGCACTGCATTGACTTCATCCTGACCTCTGGCCGGCTCAAAGCCGAAGCCGCCACGGTGGTGTTCGCGGGCAAGGAGCCGATCCCCGGTGGCCCGGGCTACGTCTCCGACCACGTCGGGCTGCGTGCCAGCCTGGCCCTGCCGCCGACCCCAGTCACGGAGCCCGCGACGCCCGGCTGACGCCCGCCGCTCGTCAACACTCAAGGCCCCCGCAGCCTCAGGTTGCGCCCGGCGGCGAGACGGCCGCTGCCCTAGAGAGGGCTACAGCGGCTGCCCCAAGCGGCGCTGCAGCGCCGGCAAGCCGACTCTCCCCCGGGTTGCCGGGCTGGCCGCGGCTACCGCCGGCCCGCCAGCCCGGCCTGGTAGGCCAAGACCACGAGCTGGGCGCGATCGCGGGCACCGAGCTTGGTCATCGCGTGGTTGGCGTGCGTCTTGACGGTCAGCGGGCTGAGCGTGAGGTGGTCGGCTATCTCGGCGTTGGACATGCCCGTCGCCACGAGGGCGACGATCTCGCGCTCCCGTTCGGTCAGCGCGTCGACCAGTCCGGGGGGTGCCTGCGGCGCGCGGTCGTCCAGGGTGAGGTACCGCGCGATGAGGCCACGGGTTGCCGCCGGGGAGAGCAGGGAGTCGCCGCGGGCCACCGTCCGGATCGCCTCGATCAGCGCGTCGGGCCGTGCTCCCTTGCCGAGGAACCCGCTGGCGCCCGCGCGGAGCGCCTCGAAGACGTACTCGTCGACCTCGAACGTGGTCAGGATCAAGATCTTGACGCCGGCCAGGCTCTCGTCGGCCGTGATCTGCCGGGTCGCGGCCAGGCCGTCGAGTTCGGGCATCCGGATGTCCATCAGCACCACGTCAGCGCGCTCCTGCTTGGCCAGCCTGATCGCCTGCCTGCCGGTCGCCGCCTCGCCGACCACGGTCAGGTCGGGCGCGCTGTCGACCATCATCCGCAGCCCGGCCCGCACCAGTTCCTGGTCGTCCGCGAGCAGCACCCGGGTCGGGGGCGCGCAGGCCGCGCCGCCGGTGATGCCGCCGGTCATGCCGCCGTGCCGATCGGAAGCGGCAGCTCGGCCAGGACCAGGAAGCCGCCGTCGTGCGGGCCGGCGGACACCCACCCGCCCACCACCGCGGCCCGTTCCCGCATGCC
Source organism: uncultured Actinomycetota bacterium (assembly GCA_963839095.1). Lineage (GTDB taxonomy): Bacteria > Actinomycetota > Actinomycetes > Streptosporangiales > Streptosporangiaceae > Palsa-504. The sequence continues at coordinate 52,642 of CAWIUF010000068.1, forward strand.
GATCAGGCCGTGGCCCACCTCGCCGTTGCCCGCGCCAGCGTGCCCGGCTGCGCCGCCGGGATACGCGCCGCCGTCGCCGTGGATCCGCGCCGTGGTGGCCCGCGCCGTCGTCGCGGCGTATCGGCGGCCCATCGTCATCGTCTCGGGCATGCGGGCCGTCGTCTTCGACGGCCAAGGCCAGCGCGCCCGGCCGGTACGTGAGCCGGACCGACGCGGAGGCCCCGGCCGCGTGCTTCGTGGTGTTGGTCAGCGACTCCTGGATCAGCCGGTACGCGGTGAGGTCGACCGCCTCGGGCAGCGGCCGGGCCTGGCCGATGACCTCGCAGGTCACCTTCAGGCCGGTGGCGGCGAAGGAGCCGATCAGCTCCTCCAGCCGGGCGAGCCCGGCGGCCGGCTCGGTGGGCTCGCGTTCGCCCGGCTGGCGCAACAGCCCCACGGTCAGCCGCAGCTCCTCCAGCGCGGCCTCGCTGGCCCGCTGGATGTGCCCAAGCGACTCCCGCGCCTTTGCCAGGTCGGTGTTGTCCGGGTCGGCGCCGAGCAGGTAGCTCATCGCGCCGGCCTGCACGCTGATGAGCGCGACCTGGTGGCCCACCGCGTCGTGCAGCTCCCGGGCGATCCGCAGCCGCTCTTCGTGTACCCGCTCCCGGATGCGCTGCCGGGCGTCTTGCTCGTGGAGCTCCTCCGCGTGCCTGGCCCGTTCCGCCACCAGGGTCCGCTGGATCCGGCGGGCACGGACGGCCTGCCCGATGGCGGCCACGACCACGAGCGCCGGCACCACCTCCAGATCGGCCAGGCCGGTCGCCGCGTGCCGGCTGAACAGCAGGTGGCCAAGCCCGAGCGCGGCGGCGGCGGCGACGCCGCCGACGGTCACCCGCGGCAGGTCGCTGGCCAGTGAGAACACCAGCATCGCCATGAGCAGCACCGAGCCGATCAGGTTCTGATGGGTCCCGGCGGCCATCGACACCACCGCCCCCGCGGTCCCGGCCGCGACCAGTAGCCACGATGGCCAGCGGGCGACGGCGATCGCGGCGAAGGCGGCGTACGTCACGGCGGCGATGGCGAAGTCGGCCGACGTCAGCCGGACCGGCGGATGGCCCGTCGCGGCGGTCAGCATCCCGCAGCCGAACAGCACGACGGTACCCGTGAGCACCGCCAGCACGCGGTGCCTGGCCACCATGCGGCGGCACCAGTCCCACGACTTGCCGGTGAAGCCGACGGGGGAGCCCACGGGGCGGCTGTAAGAGTCCACGGGGCGACTGTAAGCAGCGCCCGGGCCGGCAACGGCCGGCGAGCAAACTACTGCGAACGCGGTAGGCCCGCTATCGCCGGCGATTCGGCCGCGGTAATCCGGGCCGCCGGCTACCGCGATCGTGGCGGCGCAAGTCGCCGCGCCTGGCCGAAGACGCATAATGCCTCACTCCCGAACGATGGACATCACCGAATCCGTCTAACTCGGGAGATTTTCATGTCTTTCATCGCACGGTGGTGCTTCCGGCACAGGTTGGCCGTCATCGCGGCCTGGGTGCTGGCGCTGATCGCCCTGACCGCGCTCGCCCAGGCCGTCAAGGCCGAGTACAGCAACTCCTTCTCGCTGCCCGGAACGGGCTCCACCACCGCCCAGCAGCTGCTGGCCAGCACCGTCCCGGCGCAGTCGGGCGACTCCGACACGATCGTCTGGCATGTCGGCACCGGGACGGTCCGCGACCCGGCGGTCATGACGCGGATGAGCGCGGCGCTGACCCGGATCGCGACGTTCCCCGAGGTCGCGTCGGTGATCAGCCCCTATGGTCCGGGCGGGACCGCGCAGATCAGCCGGGACGACCGCACCGCCTACGCCGTCGTCAACTTCACCAAGCAGTCCTGCAACCTGGTCACGGCGGACGTCGTCCGGGTGATCGACGCGGCGCAGGCGGCCCGCGAACCGGGACTCGACGTCCAGCTTGGCGGCCAGGCCATCGAGAGCGCCAAGCAGCCGCCGCTGTCCCTCGGCACGGTGGTCGGCGTGCTCGCCGCCGCGATCGTGCTGTTCATCGCGTTTGGCTCGCTGCTCGCCGACGCTGCTGCCGCTCATCACCGCGCTCGCCGGCGTGGCCGGCGGGCTGATGGCGATCGCCCCGCTGACGCACAGCATGAGCATCTTGCCCCTCGCGCCGATCATCGCCGCGCTCATCGGGCTTGGCGTCGGCATCGACTATGCGCTGTTCATCGTCACCAGGTACCGGCGCGGCCTGGAAGCGGGACTGACACCCGAAGAGGCGGCGGTCACGGCGCTCAACACCTCCGGGCGCGCCGTCTTGTTCGCGGGCGGCACGGTGTGCATCGCGCTGCTCGGCATCCTGGTGCTCAACTTCGGCTTCCTCAACGGGCTGGCGATCGCCTGCGCGCTCACCGTGGTCCTCACCGTGCTCGCGACGATCACGCTGCTGCCCGCGCTGCTCAGCCTCTTCGGCCGCCGGGTGCTCAGCCGGCGGCAGCGCCGCACGCTGGGCGCGCAGACGGGGCGGGCCCGCAGGCCGGAGCCGACGGCGGCAGGCGCGTGGGTGAGGTGGGCGGACATCGTACAGCGGCGCCCGGCGGTGCTGGCCGCAGTTGCCGTCGCGGTCATGCTGGTCCTCGCCATCCCCCTGTCGCGGCTCCAGCTCGGCAGCTCCGACCAGGGCCACGACCCTGCCTCAACCACCACCAGGCAGGCCTACGACCTGCTGGCCCGGGGCTTCGGGCCGGGCTTCAACGGGCCGCTGGTGCTGGTCGCGCAGGCCAGTTCGCCGGCCGACGCCGCCGCGCTCCACGCGCTGGAAGCGCGCCTGCCGCATCTGGCGGACGTCGCCAGCGTCGCCGCGGGCGCGTCCGCGTCCGGGACGACCGTCATCCAGCTGACGCCGCGCACGTCACCGGAGGCCCCCGCCACCACCGCGCTGATCACCACCTTGCGCACCACCACGATCCCGGCGGCCGAGCAAGGGACGACGCTTCGGGTATACGTCGGCGGCCAGAGCGCCACGATCGCCGACTTCACCTCGGCGGTCGAGGCCAAGCTTCCGTGGTTCCTGCTCACCATCATCGGGCTCAGCTTCCTGCTGCTCGTCATCGCCTTCCGCAGCCTGCTGATCCCGGCGACGGCCGCGGTGATGAACCTGCTCGCCGCCGCTGCGACGTTCGGCGTGATGACCGCGCTCTTCCAATGGGGCTGGGGGATCGGCGCGTTCGGCCTGGGCACGGCCGGCCCGGTCGAGTCGTTCCTGCCGGTGTTCATCCTGCCGATCCTGTTCGGCCTGTCCACCGACTACCAGGTGTTCCTGGTTAGCCGGATGAGCGAGGAATGGGCGCGCAGCGGGGACAGCCACCGCGCCGTCCGCGCCGGGCAGGTCGGCACGGCACGGACCATCACCGCCGCCGCCGCGATCATGATGTGCGTGTTCCTGGCGTTCTCCCTCATGAGCCAGCGCAACGTCGCCGAGTTCGGCATCAGCCTCACGATCGCGGTCGCCCTCGACGCGTTCGTCCTGCGCACCGTGTGCGTCCCCGCCATCATGCACATATCCGGCGCCGCCAGCTGGCTGCTCCCCCGCTGGCTCGACCGCCGGCTCCCCCGCCTCGCCATCGAGCCCGCGCAGCCGACGCCGGCCAACGCGGGTTAGGACCTGGCTCTCAGGTAACTTCCCGCTATGAGAACGGGCCGCCAGCTCAGGGAGCCGGCGGCCCGTTCCTTCTGGCCAATAATCGTGCCGACGCCAGCAGAAAGCAGGCCAGGATCGGCTTCGCCCCAGCCAGCGGCACGGGCCGGTACTCTTCGGCCGGGCAGGCGGACGCAGGGAATGGATGCTCAGGTCAGCCGCGAACGTCACGCCGGCACAACGGCCTCCGCGGACCCTGTCCGTGGCCCGTCCGTGCCTGCGGCCTCCGTCCGTGGCCATCCGTGCAAAGCCGACGGTCCCCGCACCGCTCCCTGGCCCCGATTCCCGTCCGCTATGCGTCCGTGGACACCGCTACATGACGATCCGCAGCGCGACAAGGTGACACACCACGGGACAGAGAGAAAACGCCCCGCCAGCGCGAGAATTCGCAGCAAGCGGGCCGTTTTCGCAGGTGGTGGCAGGTGTTGTGGTGGCAGGTGTTGGGTTCGAACCAACGCAGGCTGAGCCGACGGTTTTATAGACCGTCCCTCCCCAGCGACTTCGGCATCTAGCGGCGGCCTGGCGGCTGTCCGGTCAGAACTTGATGGAGACCTTCAGTGCGTTGCCGGTCCGCATCCGGGCGATACGGAAGGCCTCGCCGACTTCTTCGATCGGCAGCATGTGGCTGAGCAGCGGGGATACGTCGATCGCGGCGTCGGCGATCAGCCGCACGGCGTACCGGAACGACTCCAGGCCTGGCTCCCCCTGGGCGCCGATACGTCGAGTAGGCGGTCAGCTTGCGCCGGAAGAAGTCATTGAACGAGATCGGGTAGTCAGCGGTCCCTTCCGGCAGGCCGAACCACAAGATGGTCGACTCGGCCGCGGCCAGTTCCAGGCTCAGCGGGAACGTCTCCCGGCTGCCGACCGCCTCCACGACCAGGTCGGCGCCACGCCCGCCGGTCTCCTCCAGCACCGCGGCCCGGAAGTCGGTGCTGCCCGCGTCCACGGCCAGGTCCGCCCCGAGCTGCCGGCCGTAGGCCAGCCGCGCGGGTGACTTGTCCGAGACCAGCACGCGCGCCGCCCCGGCCCGCTTGAGCAGGAAGGTGAAGAAGGCGCCCGCGGAGCCCTGCCCGATGACGGCGACATCGCGGCCGACGAGATCGAGCGGGTAGCGGCGCAGGGCGTAGACGACCGTGCCGAGCTGCTGCGCCATCAGCAGGTGGCTGAGATCGGCCGCGGCCGGCAGCCGGACGCACGCCGAGCCGGGCAGCGCCTGGAACTCGGACAGGCAGCGGCCGTCGGCAGCGTGCGGGACGGTCAGCACGCAGTCCCCCGGCAGCGAAGCCCGGGCAGCGCGACTCCACCACCTCGCCGACGCTCTCGTGCCCGGGGTGCCCGGCCGGCATCGACGGCGGCGGCGTCTCGAAGAACACCTCATGCAGGTCGGATCCGCAGATGGAGGCGTAGACGGTCCGGACCAGGATCTCGCCGTCCGCGACCGGCGGCACCGGCACGTCCTCGCACTCCACCCGGCCCAGGCCGACCCAGCGCGCAGCCTTCATCGATGGCACTCCCGTTCTGGTCCGCGTGCGGCGGCCCCGATTGCCAGAGGTACCAGAAGCGCCGCCGCCGGACAAGATCATGCGTAGATGTCGTCCAGGGTGATCAGGGCGAGCCGGGGATCTCGGGTCGCTCGCAGGTCGTCGTGGAATCCGGCGGCGGAGTAGCAGGCGAGGACGCAGCCGCCGGTGTCGTAATCGGCGGATAGCAGGTCGCGGGCCCGGGCCAGCCGTTCGACGTGGTGGCCGCCCATGACGTCGCCCCATTTGACCTCGCCCAGGGAAAGAGCCTGCGCGGAGGGCGAAGCTCCGGCAGAGGGTCTCGAAGTGAGGGCCGACGAGGCGGCCTGAGGAAACTGGCTCTCTGATCCCGCCAGACGGCCTCGGCGTGCCCCGATTCCAGCCGGAACCACTCCGGCCGCATGATCGCCTCGTAGAAGGTGATCAGCGGCTCGGTGATCCGGTAGGTAGACCGGGCCGGGCGGAACAGGTCGCGTTCCCGGGCGATGAGCGCGCAATCCTCGAGGACGTTGAGCGGGTGGGTGATTTCCGCTGACTTCCGTCCGACGAAGCTGGCGATGCCGCCGTTGGTGTGGTTCCCGGCGGCGATGGCGCCGAGGACGGAGTGGTAAAGCGCCGGATCGCGGATTTCCGCCACGAACTCGCGCCGGTAGGCCGGAGTCCCGCCGGTCACCGCGTGCAGCAGCAGCAGGCAGCAGCGCGCGAGCCTAGGGTCGTCGGCGCCCCAGAAACGCGCCGCATCGGTGTACTCGAATGGGCGGATCAGCAACTCGAGGCTGGCCCGAGAAACGGGAACTCGTCGATGACGACCGTCCGCGGCTGATCCCGCAGTGCGCCGAAGAGCACCGCAAACGCGTCACCCCAGTCCTGGAGTGGCCGACCGCTGACCGCACCGAGCAGGGCGCCGCTGACCGGGTTCGACGCGAAGGCGGTCAGGCCGGCCCACTCCCGGTCCCGCTCGAACACCCGGTCAGGCTTCGGCAGCACGGATCTCCCGGCTCGGGGTTCGCTCATTCACAAAACTATGGTTTTGAAAACTATGGTTTTGCAAACTGTGCGGACAGCGGCGGTTAGTTGGCGATGCCGACGGTCTGGCGGTAGGTCTCGGGCTGGCTGATGGCCTGGAGCATGTAGTGGGCGACGTCGGCGCGGGAGGCGAACAGGCCGCGGCGGATGTTTCGCCCGTAGGCCGTCCGGTACCGGCCGGTCACGGGCTTGCTGGTCAGCCGGGGCGGCCGGACGATGGTCCAGTCCAGGTCGCTGTCGCGCAGGACGTCCTCCATCTCGGCCAGGTCGGCGTAGTGCGCGCGGAAGGCCCGCTTGACGATGGGGTCGGCCAGGTAGCGGAGGAGGAAGCCGTCGCCCGGGTCGTGCCGGGGCGGGTGCGGGCGGCCAGGCGAGGGGACGGTGCCGATGGGCGCCGCGCTCACCACGATGAGACGGCGGACACCGGAGGCCCGCATGGCCTCGGTGATGGCTTTGGTGCCCTTGGCGGCGACGCCGGTGTCGGACTTGGTCCTGGCGCCCAGCGCGGACAGGACCGCGTCCGCTCCCTCGACCGCGGGCTGGAGCGCGGCGGCGTCCGCGGAGGCCAGGTCGGCGGTCACGACGCGGGCTGGTGTAGCGGGCAGGTTCTGCGGGTTCCGGGCCACGGCGGTCACGTCGTGGCCAGCGGCGACGGCCTGCTCGAGCAACTGCCGCCCGATGCCGCCCGTCGCCGCGAAGATCGTCAGCTTCATTGAAGCGCTTCCTTCGTGTGTCCTCGGGCTGGTAAGCCCTTCATCGCCATGACGATGGCGGCGGCCATAATGTGACCCGCGCCCATCAGGAAGCGGCTGACCAACCTGATCCCTGCAGGCCCAGGTGGCGAGGAGGCGGTCGATGGCGGGGCGGATGCGGTCGCGGGCTTCGTCGCGGGGGACGCCGGCCATCAGCAGGTCGTCGTAGTCGGTGTCCTGGTGGCGGATCGACGCGACCACGGCCAGGGTGAGCGCTTCTTCGTCCAGGGCGCGGCCGGCCGCGGAACGGCCGACGCGGCCGCTGCCGCGCAGGGCGGTGTGGCGGGCGATGGCCTCGGCGCGCTCCGGCGGGCAGCGCGGGAACAGCCGGGTGATCTCCCCCGCCATCGTGGCCTGCAGCTCGACGTCCTCACGGGCCCGGCGCTCGCCGTCCCGCTCGCGCCGGCGCAGCCGGGCGTCCTCGTCGGCGAGGCAGGCCTGCTCGGCCGCCTCGAGCGCGGCCTCCTCGGTCAGGATGCCCTGCCGCTCGTAGCGCTTGCGGGTGCGGCTCCAGCGCACCACCACGGCCGACAGCGTGCTGGCCTTCTTGGCCCGCCGGGTCAGCGCGGCGTCGCCGGCACCGAGGAAGACCAGGTGATCGAGGTCGGCGCAGGTCAGGCACAGCGGCCCGGCGTTGTCCATGATCAGCAGGTCGCCGGTACCTTCGCACTCGGCGCATGTCCAGTCCTTCACCGGCATGACGACGACCAGGTCCGGCGGCTTCTCCTCGCGCCGGACGACGCGCTCGCGGGCGGCGGGCGGAAGATCGGTGGGGATCCAGCGGGCACGCCAGACCCGTTCGGTCCCTGGATCTTCGGCGGCGGTGAAGCGCAAGGGGCGGCGGTCCCTGGTGGCGGAGATGTAGTCCGTCTCGGCCTGCTCCAGGCCGCTGGCTCGCGCCCAGTCAGTGAGGTAGCCGAGGAACTGCGCGAGCCTGGCGTCGTCGACGGGCAGCAGCTCGCGCAGCGACCCGGCGCGGCCCTGCCGCCAGGCCTCGATGTGACGGCCGGTCAGCCAGCCGATGCCGACGCATACGTCGACCGGGGTGACGGTCTTCTGCCGGGCCAGCGCTTCCTGCGCCGCGGCCGCCACCCTGTGTTCCAGGTTTGCCGATCGGCTCACGGAACGAGGATACTGCGACTGGTTTCCGCGGAATCGCCGGATCTGCGATCGACCCGGGCGGCGGTGTCGGCGTTGAGGACGGAGTCGAGCAGGCCGGGGAAGCGCTGGTCGACGTCGGCCTTGCGCAGCTGGGCGTAGCCCTTGGCGCCCTGGATCCGCTTGGTGACCAGGCCGGCCTCGCGCATGATGCGCAGGTGGTGGGAGAAGGTCGACTTGCTCATCGCCAGCCCCGCTTCGGCCATGACCTGGGCGCACCAGGACTCGCCGTTGCGCGCGAGGAAGCGGACGGAGGCGAGCCGGTGCGGGTCGGCCAGCGCGGCCAGCACCTTCGGGAGCAGCATGTCGTCCGCGGCGGGCTCGACGACGTCGTCCATCACGCCTCTCAGCATAAATCAAAGTTGCGATGAGTTCGACATCCGTCGTACAGTTCGAAGTACATCGAACTTCGATCATCATCGAACACCAGAGGAGTTTCCCGATGGAAACCGCATCGCGCCGCTGGCTGATGCTGCCGGTCGTGCTGCTGGCGATGTTCATGGCGGGCTTCGACATCTGGGTGGTGAACGTGGCCGCCCCCTCGCTCCAGCGGGACCTGCACGTGAGCGACGCGTCCCTGCAGCTCATCGTGGGCGGGTACGCGTTCATGTACGCCAGCGGCATGGTCACCGGCGGCCGGCTGGGCGACCTGCTCGGCTACCGGCGGCTCTTCATGATCGGCGTGGCCAGCTTCGCCCTGGCGTCGCTGCTGTGCGGGCTGGCCCAGTCCCCGGTCGAGCTGGTCGTGGCCCGGCTGCTGCAGGGGCTCACCGGCGCCGCGATGGTGCCGCAGGTGCTGGCCCTGATCACCGCGACCTTCCCGGCGAAGGAGCGGAGCCGGGCGCTGGCCTGGTTCGGCGTCACCATGGGGCTGGCCTTCGTGTCCGGGCAGATCCTCGGCGGGCTGCTGCTGCAGGCCAACATCCTGGGGCTCGGCTGGCGGGCGATCTTCCTGGTGAACGTGCCGGTCGGGGCGGCCACGCTGGTCGCCGCCGCGCTCGTGGTGCCGCGGGCCCGCGGTCGCCGCAGGCCGCGGCTGGACCCGGCCGGGGCGCTGGGTGTCTCGGCGTCGGTGGCCCTGGTGCTGGTGCCGCTGACGCTGGGGCACGACGAGGGCTGGCCCGCCTGGACCTGGGTCTGCCTGGCGGCCTGCCTGCCGGTGCTCGCGCTCACGCTGGGCTGGGAGCGGCGGCTATCCCGCCGCGGCGGTGAGCCGCTGCTCGACCTGCCGCTGTTCCGCGACCGGGCCTTCGCGGCCGGCACCGCGCTGAACTTCGCCCTGGTCTTCTTCTTCGGCAGCTTCATGTTCGTGCTGACGCTGCTGCTGCAGGCCGGCCTGGGCCAGTCGCCGCTGCGGGCGGGCCTGGAGGCCGGGCCGCTGGCCCTGACCTTCACCGCGACATCGATCCTCGGCCCGCGGATGGCGGCCCGGTTCGGCCCATGGGCCATCACGATCGGGGCGGTGCTCGACGTGCTCGGCACGATCGGCCTGGTGATCACCGGCCTTCGTTACGGCAGCCACCTAACGGGGTGGGATCTTGCCCCGGCCACGGCGGTCATCGGCCTGGGCCAGGGCACGGCGATGCCGTTGCTGATCGGCGCGGTGATGTCGCACGTCCCGCCGGAGCGGGCGGGCGCCGCGGCCGGGATCCTCACGACCATGCAGCAGTTCGGCATAGCCAGCGGGGTCGCGATCATCGGGGTGGTCTTCTACTCCCGCCTCGGTACCGGAGCCCCGGGCCGCGGGGCCTCGGTCTCGGCCATGGAGCTGGCCATGGTGATCGACGCGGTGGCCGTGCTGGCCGCGGCCGGGCTGACCCTGCTGCTGCCCCGGCGGCGGGCGGCGGACGCGGCGACCCGGACGGAGCCGGGCGGCCCAGGAGGTCAGCGCCGGGGCGGTTCACGTAACCGCCCCGGCGGGCCGGCCGGGATCAGCCAGGGGTGATGACGACCTTGAGGGCGGAGTTCTCGGCGGCGTTGCCGAAGACGTCGTAGGCCTCGTCCATCTGGGCGAAGGTGAACGAGTGGGTGCCCATCTTCTCGGCCGGGATGCGGCCGCTGGCCACCATCTTCAGCAGGGTCGGGATGGAGACCGTGTCGACCAGGCCCATGGTGAGCGTGACGTTCTGGATCCACATGTCCTGCATGGGCAGCGTGACCGGGACGCCGTGCACGCCGATGTTGGCGATGGTGCCGCCCGGGCGGACCAGGGACGCGGCGGTCAGCAGGGTCTCCGGGTAGCCGACCGCCTCGATGGAGACGTCGACGCCGGCCCCGCCGGTCAGGGCCAGCACCTCGGCGGTGGTGTTGTCGCCGGCCTCGACCGTGTCGGTGGCGCCGAAGTCCCGCGCCGTGTCCAGCCGGAACTTGTTGGTGTCGATCGCGATGACCCGGGAGGCGCCCCACAGGCCGGTGGTCAAGATGGCGGACAGGCCCACCGCGCCGGCGCCGACCACGGCGACGGTGTCGCCGGGGCGGACCTTGCCGGCGAGCACGCCGACCTCGTAACCCGTCGGCAGCGAGTCGGCCAGGAAGATCGCCTGCTCGTTCGTCACGCTGTCCGGCACCGTGTACAGCGAGGTGTCGGCGTACGGGACCCGCACCGACTCGGCCTGGGTGCCGTCGATGAGGTGGCCGAAGATCCAGCCGATCCCGCCGACCGTCTGGCAGTGCGACGGCATGCTCCGCTGGCAGTACTCGCAGCGCCCGCACTTGGTGATGGCCGGGACGAGCACCCGGTCGCCGGCGCTGAAGCCCTTCACCGCCTCGCCGACTTCGGTGACGGTGCCCACCGCCTCGTGGCCGAGGATGCGGCCGTCGGTGACGGCGGCGACGTCACCGTGGAGGATGTGGAGGTCGGTGCCGCAGATCGTGGTGGTGTCCACCCGCACGATCACGTCGGTCGGTTCGATGATGGCGGCGTCGGGGACGTCTTCCCAGGCCTTGCGGCCCGGTCCGTGGTATACGAGAGCCTTCATTGGGCCGACGCTAGTGATCCCGGTCACACCCGGATGTCCCAATATGGGACTATCCGCTTACCGCGCGTGGATCGCCGGCGGCCAGGTCGGCCAGCGGGATCGTGACCGGGCTCTGGCCGCGGGCGGCGATGACGGCCTGACCTGCGCTGAGGTCGGCCACCAGGGTGCACAGCGTGGTCAGCCCCCCGCCGTCGGGCGCGGGATCGGACCGGACGCCGGCCGGCGGCGGGCTGGTGAGGATGTCCAGGAACCAGGACGGGCCGGGGTCCTCGGCGGGGACGGCGAGGGCGCTCAGGGTCGCGCCGCGGGCCGCGCTCGTCCCCCCGGCCGACGGCCCGGCGCCGGGGACGTAGCGGCCGTGGTTGGTGTGCCAGAGCAGCGGTCCCGGGCCGGGCCCGGGTTCGGCGACGGCGTGCTGGCCGGCCGCGGCCTCGACGTTCACCACGCGGCCGGCCCGGTCGCCGGCGGTGTAGGCGAAGCCGCCCGCCGAGGGATGCTCCCGGAGGTAGCCGACGACCTGGTCGAGCTGTCCGGGCGGTTTTCTGCAGTCCGCGGCCGACGAAGTGCCGCCCCGCCCCGGGGCCGGGCGCGACGACGGGAAGGTGGTCGACGGTCCACACCAGGCCGTCCCCGGTCACGGCGAACGCGTTGGCCGGCAGGAAGCCGGGGTACCAGAAGGCGGTGACGGGCGGGCGGCCGTTCCCGGTCAGCGTGAGCAGGCCGCACCGGCCGACGTCGGTCAGGGCGCCGTCCTCGTTGTGGGCGATGACCGACCGGTCCCGGCGCCAGGCCAGGTCGCTGCATCCCATCCGGCCGTCGGTCCAGCCGAGGTCACCGCGCAGGTTGAGCAGCGCCAGGTCCTCGAACGGCAGCGCGGCCCCGGCGGCGAACGCGGCCAGCTCGGCCCATTCCCCGCCGAACCGTTCCGTCGTGGCCCGGCGGACGGAGGCCAGGTGATCGCGTCCGGGAGGGGTTGCTACGTACCGGCGGAGCCGGGGCAGCATCGGCCAGGTCTCGTCCGGCCCGGCTAGTCCGGCCCGCACGTGCTCGCCGAGGGCCGCGAACGCCTCGCGGTCCGGGCCGGTCAGGACGATCCAGCGCAGGCCGCCCAGCCGGTGCTCCTCCAGCGAGACGCTCATGACCTGTCTCCACTCGTGACCTAGGCTCCTGGTCGCTCCGGCCATCATCGCACCGGCGTTTCCGCGGAAACGCCGGACCGGGCGGGCTGGGACAATGGGCACGTGGAGGAAACCAGCGAACGGGACGCGATTCCGCCGCGGCTGCGGCCGGCGGGGCGCGTGATCGTGCTCGACCCGCAGGACCGGGTGCTGCTGTTCCGGTACGACGACGGGCCGCCCAACGGCAGGCACTGGTGCACGCCGGGCGGCGGGCTGAACGAGGGCGAGGACTACCCGGCCGGGGCGCGGCGGGAACTGGCCGAGGAGACCGGGTGGACGGACGTGCCGCTCGGGCCCGAGGTGTACGAGCGCACGCTGGTCATGGAGTACGACGACGAGATCGTCCGGCAGCACGAGCGGTTCTTCCTGGCCCGGGTCGAGGTAGCGGGCCGTGAGCTCGGCGAGGTGGCGGCGATGCACGTCTCGGACGGGATCGCCACCTGGCACTGGTGGACGCTGGACGAGCTGGACGCCACGGACGAGGACATCTGGCCAGCCGGGCTCGCGGACATTATCCGGGGGCTCCTGGCCGGGTGAGGCGCACGTCAGGTTGCCGGTCATCACCCCTATCGACCGGGACCTGCCTGCCCGGGATGTCGGTGTGCCCCCGGGTACCGTCTTGCGTACCCTGTGCGTCACGGACTCCCTGGCGGCTGAGCGGGTCAGCCGCCGAAGGTGCAGGGCAGGCGCTTGATGCCGTTGATGAAGCTGGACAGCAGGCGGTCCGGCTCGCCCGCGGTGATGTCGGGGACGCGGGTGAGCAGCTCGCGCAGCATCACCCGGATCTCGCGGCGGGCCAGGTGGGCGCCGAGGCAGTAGTGCGGGCCGGGACCGCCGAACCCGACGTGCGCGTTGGGCCACCGGGTGATGTCGAAGCGCTCCGGGTCGGGAAACACGGTCTCGTCACGGTCGGCCGAGTAGTAGAACAGCACTACCTTGTCGTCCTTGCGGTAGTCCTGCCCGTTCATGGTGTAATCCCGGGTCAGGGTGCGCCGCATGAACAGGACCGGCGAGGAGTAGCGGACGATCTCCTCCACCGCGGCCTCCATCCGGCCGTCCAGGTCGGCCATGAGCAGGGCGCGCTGGTCGGGGTAGGCGGTGAACAGCGTCAGCGCGTGGGACAGCGCGTTGCGGGTGGTCTCGTTGCCCGCCACCACCAGCAGGATGAAGAACGAGGCGAGCTCGGCGCTGGTGAGCTGCTCGCCGTCGATGTTGGCGGTCACGAGCGCGGAGATCAGGTCGTTGGCGGGCGCCTGCGCGCGCTCGGCGGCCAGGCTGGTGACCAGCTCGGCCAGCGCCTGCCCGGCGCCCAGCAACTGGATCACCGCCTGGTCCATATCGTCGGAGAGGAACTCGGGATCGGCCCCGGACAAGATGATGTTGGTATTGGCCAGCACCATGTCGTACTGGTCGTCAGGGATGCCCATCATGGCGCAGATGATCTTCAGGGGCAGCTTGGCCGCGACGTTGGACACGAAGTCGCACGGCCCGGTGGCCAGCAGGTCGTCGACGACCGAGGCGGCCACGGCATTCACGTCGTCCTCGAACTTCGCGATCAGCCGCGGGCTGAACGCACGGGAGACGATCCGCCGCAGCCGGGCGTGCCGGGGGTCGTCCATGTTGATCATGGACCCGAAGTACTCGTTGAACTCGGCCGGCAGGTCCACGATGCTGGTCGCGCCCTGGGCGGAGGAGAACACGGTGGGGTGCTTGCTCGCCTCGACCACGTCCGCGTGCTTGACCAGGGCGTAGTAGCCCGGTCCGCGCTCGGCGAACGGGACCTCAGGCTCTTCGAAGAACACGGCCTGCGGCTCGGCCCGCAGCCGGGCGAAGGCCGCCGCGCGCTCGGACAGCGGGAGACCCCAGAACTCGACAGCGGACAGATCGATCCCGGCTACAGCCATCGCGTGACGCCTTCCATAAGAACGTGTTCTAACTTTTCCATGGCGCGCGGTGCCGTGGCTAGGCCGGCCGGCTCATTAGCGGTCCAGGGCCCGGTCCAGGTTGACGGCCGCGCTGATCAGGGCCAGGTGGGTGAACGCCTGCGGGAAGTTTCCCAGCGCCTCTCCTGACGTGCCGATCTGCTCGGCGTAGAGCCCGAGGTGGTTGGCATAGGTGAGCATCTTCTCAAATATCATCCGGGCCTCCCGCACCCGGCCGGCCCGGGTGAGCGCCTCGACGTACCAGAACGAGCACAGGTTGAAGGTGCCCTCGCCATCGGCGATCCCGTCGTGCCCGGTGATCGCGTAGCGGTAGACGAGGCTGTCGGAATTGAGTTCGGCGCCGATCCGGTCGAGGGTGGACAAGAACCGCGGATCGGTCGGGCCGGCGAACTTCACCAGCGGCATGACCAGCACGGAGGCGTCGAGCAGGCGGCTGCCGGGATGCATGACGTAGGTCCGCAGCTCCGGATCCCAGCAGGACTCCTGGACGAACCGGTGCGCCGAGGCGGCGAGCTTGCGCCACCGCTCGACCGGGCCCGGCAGGCCGCGGTCCCGGGCCAGGCGCCCGGCCCGGTCGTAGGCGACCCAGGTCATCAGGGCCGAGTAGGTGAAGCGCTGCCGCGGGCCGCGGATCTCCCAGATGCCCTCGTCCGGCTCCTGCCAGTGCCGGGCCAGCCAGTCGAGCCGCTTGCACAGCCCGGTCCACAGGTCGTAGGAGATCGGCACCTCGCGGTTGTACAGGTACACCGAGTCCATCAGCTCGCCGTACACGTCGAGCTGCCGCTGCCCGACGGCGCTGTTGCCGATCCGGACCGGCCGCGAGCCCTGGTAGCCGTCGAGGTGATCGAGGACCGTCTCGGTGAGGTCCTCGCGCCCGTCCACGGTGTACATGATCATGACGTCGCGTTCGGCGGTCGCGGTCTCGCAGCGGCCCTGCACCCACTCCATGAACGACGCGGCCTCCTCCAGGAAGCCGAGCGTCATCAGCGCGTAGATGGTGAACGCGGCGTCGCGCAGCCAGCTGTACCGGTAGTCCCAGTTGCGGCCGCCGCCGAGCTGCTCGGGCAGGCTGGTGGTCGGCGCCGCCACCAGGGCGCCGGTCGGGTGGTAGACGAGCAGCTTGAGCACCAGGGCGGAGCGCTGCACCATCTCCCGCCAGCGTCCCCGGTACCGGGACTGGCTGACCCAGGCCTGCCAGAAATCCGAGGTCCGGGTGAACAGCTCCTCGGTCTCGCCCTCGGCCAGCGGGCGCACCTCGCCGTTCCACTCCAGCTCGATGTCGACGCTCTGGCCCTCCTCCAGGGTGAAGGTCGCGGCGACGCCGGACTCCTCCACCTTGAGGGCCACGTCGGTCCGCAGCACGCAGCGGCCGGCCGGCGACTCGAACACCGCGCCCACCCCGTTGACCAGGTGCACCCGGTGCGGGACCCGGCCGTAGTCGAAGGCGGGGTGGCAGGCGAGCTCGAAGGTGGCCCGGCCGCGGACCGCGCGCGCCTGCCGGACCAGCAGGTCACGAGCCCGGCCGGTCGGCCTCGTCTCCGGCACCATGAAGTCGATGACCTCGCCGACCGCCTCCGCGCCCTGGAAGCGGGTCATCAAGATGTTGGTGTCCGGCAGGTACAGCTGCTTCGGCCGCCCGCTGCCGCGGCACCACAGCGAGAAGTAGCCGCCCTTGCGCGCGTCCAGCAGCGCCCCGAACAGGGAAGGGGCGTCGAACCTCGACGGGCAGTACCAGTCGACCGTTCCGTCGGTGCCGACCAGCGCCACCGTCCGCAGGTCGCCGACGATCCCGTGCTCTTCGATCGGGAGATAGCCTCCGGGTGGCACGGGCCGGCGTTACCAGCGAGATTGTGCGGCATACCTGCCATGATCGGTTTCCGGCGTTTCGGTCGTGTTAACCCCGCATGCCGAACCCGGGCACGCTGAGACCCCTGGCACTCGACGGAGCAGAACGCCAGGGGTCCGGAGGTTGCGTTAGCGCTGTTGTACCCGGCCGGCGAACTCACGCCACGCCTGGGCGGAGACTTTCAGCACCGGGCCCTACGGTCCTGGGTAGTACTACTTCGGCACCAAGGAAGAGCTCCTGCTAGCCGCCATGCAGCACCTGGCGGCCCGGTACAGCGCCCGGGCGGTGGCCCGGTTCACGGGAGGGGCCTGCGCATCTGCCAGTCGCCGACGACGAACGGCGCACCTTCACCGTCATCTACACGGCTTACCTGGCGCTTTCGCTGACCGACCCGGCGCTGGCGATCGCTCCCCTGGTGAAGAACTCGGGCGCCGTGATCGACGTGGTCGCCGCCCAGCTGCGGGCGGCTCAGGCCGCCGGCGACACACCCGCTGACCTGGACCCGGATCTGGAAGCCGTCAGCCTGCTCACCATGTCCGCGGGCCTGGCTACCAGCGTCGTCGCCGGCCACTCCTCCCCCGGACAGGCCCAGGCCGTCATCGACTACCACCTGTCCCGCCTGTTCCCGGCATCGCGGCCCGCGTGACGCCAGGCACTACGCTGGCGGCGTGAACGCACCTTCCGTACCCCTGGTCCCGCTCGGCCATAGCGGCATCGAGGTCAGCCGGCTGGCACTCGGGTCCTGGCGTACCTACGAGCGGATCAGCCGGGACCAGGGCCTGAGCGTCATGCGGGCCGCCCGCGAGGCCGGCATCAACTTCCTCGACGACGCGCGCTACAACGACGAGACCGGCCACGCGCCGGTCCCGACCGGGTACTCCGAGATGGTCTTCGGCGAGCTGTTCCGGGCCGCGGGCTGGCGGCGCGACGAGGCGGTCGTGTCCAACAAGCTCTGGTGGGAGTTCTGGCCGGACCAGTCGCCGGCCGAGGAACTGGCCGGGTCGCTCGGGCGGATGGGGCTGGACCACGTCGACCTCATCTACTCCGAGGTGCCGCCGCCGGGCGTGACGCTCGGCGATGCGGTCGGCATGATCACGGACCTGATCCAGGCGGGTACGGCCCGGGCGTGGGGAACGCTGAACTGGACGCCGGAGCAGATGGAAGAGGCGTTCCGGATCGCTGACCGGGCGGGCGTGCCCGGGCCGACGGCGACGCAGCCGCCGTACAGCCTGGTCACCCGGGAGATCGTGGAGGATCCGGCGATGCGGCAGCTGGCGGCGTGACCGCGGTGTCGCGATCGTCGCGTCCTACACGCTGGCCGGCGGGATCCTGACCGGGAAGTACGACCGCGATCCGGGCGCCGGGCGGGCGGCGGGCACGCTGGAGCAGCCGCGCGTCGCGCCCGGGGTGGCCGCGGGCCGCGCGCTGGCCGCCCTGGCCGCGGACATCGGCGCGGAGCCCGCCAGCCTGGCGATGGCGTTCGCGCTGCTCAACCCGTCGGTGACCACGGTCCTGTTCGGGGCGACGCGGCCGGAGCAGATCCACGCGAACCTCGGGGCGCTGGACCTGGCGGCGCGGCTGACGCCGGACGAGCGCGACCGCCTCGCCGCCGTCGGCGCCCCCCGCTGACCCGGCGCCGGGTCAGCGGGCGGAGTTCTGGCGGCTGGCCGCCTTGTAGGCGTAGCGGCGCGCTGCCTTGGCCACCCTCTTATCGGGGTGCTGCTGGCCGATCAAGGTGAGTACGGCCGCGGCTTCGGGGTGAGGCAGTCTCGACATCGCGTCGAACATCTCCTCCTCGGCACCCGCCGGCAGGGCATCGGCGAGCTGTTCCGCGAGTTCCGCGGGCTCGAGCTCTTCCGCAATGGCGGCCAGCATGTCGGTGACCAGCCAGGCGATGTCACCGGGCTGTGGCTCGAGTTCCGGCGACGGGCCGTCGCCGGTCTCGGCGAGCGCCATCTTTGCGTAAGGGCGCAGGGCCGGGGCGTCCAGCGCCGCGCGCCAGCTTGGTTCGGCGGCGGCGCCGAGGCGGCGCACGACCGCGGTCGCGGTCAGCCGCTCCACGGGACCGGCGGCCGCACCGAGGTCGAGCAGCTCGCCCGCGGCCGCGCCGGGATCGCGCAGCGCCAGCCAGGCCTCGGCCTCGGCGGCGAACCCGTCCTCGGACGTGCCTTCCGCCGCCGCGACCAGGTCGGCGGCCGTCATCTCGGCGGGCGGCGGGAGCAGCGGGACGTCTACTCCGGACGCGGTGAACTGCTCGCGGACCGCCCACGAGCCGAGCGGGGTGAGCCGGGCCGCTGGCTCTTGTTCCTCGTCGTCCAGGCTCACGGCGCCGAGATCGGCCAGGCGGCGCAGTAGCACGCCACCGGGTGCGCCATGGGCCTGCGTCCAGGCGGTCCAGGCAGCGGCGGCCTCGTCGGCGGGCAGCCCGTCTGTCGCATTCTCGCAGATCAGCTCATCGGCCGCGGCGGCCGGAAGGCTCTCGCCACCCGCCAGGAACAGCAGGACGACCACGTCCGTCCCGACATCGTAGAAGTCGAGATCGTCTCCGCGTTCCTCGTCGATCTCGGCGTCGACCTCCATGCTCTCCGCCATCAGGAACGTCAGCGCTTCTGACCAGATCGCTAGCGTCTCGGCGTCGGTCCCGCCGTGCCACAGGCGGGCCGACTGGCCAGCCGTGACCACGGTGTCGTCGCTGTCCTCGTCGAGGAACCCGGCGGCCAGGGCGAGGTCCCACAGGTGAACCAGTTCCGGCACGTCGTACATGCTCGTGACGGCCGAGGGATCGGCGGGCCCGATACCGAGCCGCGTGGCGGCCGCGATCGTGTCCGCGGCGGTCAGTTCGCCGTCCTCGTCGGTGGCCTTGCCCGTGCCTACCCACTCGGTCAGACGCACCACCTCGGCGAGCATCGGCGACTTGCGGGCCAGGGCGGCGAGTTCGTCCGGCGCGGGCAGGCGCATCGGGGGCAGCCGGTCGGGCAGGCCGAACGCCTCCTTGAGGTTGTAATCCTCCTCATCGGCGTCCAGGTCCTCGCCGAGTTCACTCGCGTTCGCGTTGTAGCGCGTGATCCAGTCCTGGACCGCGGCCGAGTCGGAGATGTCCACGCCCTCGGTGACCATCGCCTGCGTGATGGACCGGGCCGGGCCCCAGCGGGACGGGTCCATCACGGCGTCCGCGAAGCGCGGGGCCACCTGGTCGAGCTCGCGGCCGAGCCGCCGGGCCGCCGCGGCGGACAGCCGGCCCGTGTCAGCCAGGAAGGCCAGCAGGTCGCGCAGCGCGGGGACCGTGTCCTGCGTGTCCTCGAGGTCGAAGACGGTCACCTTGCGCGGGTAGACGTCCAGCAGCAGGTCTTCGAGGTCACCCGGGTTCAGCCGGGCCGGGCTGTCGAGACCCAGCTGGTCCCGTATCAGCCCGAGCAGCAGGTCCACCTCGGCCACGTCGGCCTCCGGCTCGCCGCTGAGCGTGCGGTCCGGGGCCGCCACCCAGCGGGAGAAGTCGGCCGAGATCTTGTCCATCGGGTCCGTCGCCATCCTTGTAGCCTAGGGCCGGGCGGCCGCCGCCAGCGCCAGGTTCAGGTCCGGCTCCACCAGGACTCCGGGGCGGCGGGCTCGGCCGGAGGAATCGCCGGCCGGGCGGCCGTGACGGCGGCGCGGCGGTGACGGCGGCGCGGGCGGTGACGATCACGGCCGCGCCGAAGACCGCGATCAGCACGCCGGCGACCAGGAGCCAGCCGGTGGCGGCCTCCAGGGCGGTCACCAGGCCGCAGTCGTGCGCGACCGAGCCGTCGAGGTCCTGGACGAACTGGCCGATGCCGGACTGGCACAGCGCCGCCTTGGGCGCCGCGAACGCGTGGTCCGCGAGGCCCGCCACGAACAGCACCACGCCGGTCACGACCGCTGCCACACCGGTTTTCCTACGTCGCCACATCGCGCCTCTCCCCCGGGCTCATCGGTCGGCTGCCAGAACCAGTGTGGCCGATTCCGGTGACTGCTGCGAACAGATTGTGACGAAGAGACCGCACGTGGTGCCGGCGGATACCGGCCCCGTAGGCTGGAGGTGTGCCCCGGCTCGAAGCATGCCTCGTTGACGCCTACGACACCATCGTGACCTGCGATTTCTCACCGCTCAGGCAGGGCGTGCCCGCCCTGGCCGGGATTCCGGTGGCTGTCTGGGAGCAGGAATACGGCCTGGTCAGCCTCCCGCTGAACGACGGCCGGATGTCCAAGGCGCAGGCGTTCCGCCAGATCATGGCGAACTGCGGCGCCGAGGCACCCGAGGACCTGGTCGCCGAGATGGTGCGCCAGGACCAGGAACTGCTGCTCGCGAACGCGCGCCTGTTCGACGACGCGATCCCGTTCCTGACCAGGCTCAGGGATCGCGGTATCAAGATCGCGATCGTCAGCAACTGCACCGAGAACACCCGCGCGATGCTGGTCGCGACCGGGGTGGACAAGCTGGTCGATGAGCTGGTGCTGTCGTGCGAGGTGCTCTCGGCCAAGCCGTCACCGGGGATATTCCAGCACGCCCTGCGCGTGCTGGACGTGCCCGCGGAGGCCGCCGTGTTCGTGGACGACCAGGCGCGCTTCTGCGCGGGCAGCGTGGCCGTCGGTATCCGCGCCGCGCAGATCGTCCGCGGCGAGCTCGACGGGCAGCGCCCGGCGGAGGGAATCACGCTGGTCCGGTCGCTGTCCGAGGTCGAGGCGATGTTCGGGGAGTAGCCCTAAGTCCGGATATCGCGCTGCCGGACTTCCGGCACGACGTCCGCGACGGTCGCGAAATCACTGTCGACGTGCAGGATGATGAGGCCGTGATGGACCGCAGTGGCGCATACGAGCAGGTCGATGGGACCCGGGCCGCGATGCTGTCCCTTCTGGGTGAGCTTGTACTGCGCGTTGTCCACCCAGCGCCAGCCGTTCTTGGGGACCGGGGCAACCTGGCAGAGGACATCGAGTTCCTCGGCCAGTTCGTCGCGATGGGCCGGGCCAGTCGCGGAGTACAGGAATTCCGTCCGCGTCGGCTCGCATACGCGCAACGCCCCGGCAGCGATGTGATCCGCCCAGACGGCCATCACTGCCGGGGTCCTTAGCAAGGACCACAGCCCGGAGGTATCGAGCAGATAGCCGATCAACCCAGGGCTGCCCGGCGGGCGGCCTTCGCCGCGTCGTGCGCCGCGATCGCGTCATCGAACTCACCGCGGGCAGCGCGTGCGGCCAGTTTCTCAGCGGCTTCGAGGCGCCTGATTCGCGCCGCGTACTCCCGCAGGGCCGTGTTGATAGTTTCTTTCTTGGTGGTAGTGCCCATGAGGCGCATAGCCTCGGACAGGGCCTCATCGTCGATGTCAATCTGCGTGACGCTCACTGGCCACCTCCAATGTTGGTCTTATATGAAGGTAACATACATGTCCAACATCGACGGGTGGGGCAGGTAAGGTCGCCGGGGAGCAGCCCCTAGGCTGGGCGCATGGATACCGGTGTAGCGATCTTCCCGACGCATGACGCGATCTCGCCCGCGGATGTGGCGCGGCTGGCGGAGGAGCGCGGGCATGAGTCGCTGTTCTTTCCCGAGCACACGCACATCCCGGCCGACCGCCAGTCGCCGTGGCCCGGCGGGCCCGAGCTGCCGCGCAAGTACGCGCACACGTTCGACCTGTTCGTGGCGGCGACCGCGGCCGTGACGGTCACCTCGCGGCTGCGGGTCGGCTCGGGTATCTGCCTGGTCATCGAGCGGGACCCGATCACCACGGCCAAGGAGGTAGCCAGCGTCGACTACCTGTCCGGCGGCCGGTTCGAGTTCGGCGTGGGGGCGGGCTGGAACCGGGAGGAGATGGCCAACCACGGCACCGACCCGCGGCGGCGGATGGACCTGCTCCGGGAGCGGGTCGAGGCGATGAAGGCGATCTGGACGCAGGACGAGGCGAGCTACGCGGGCGAGTACGTGAAGTTCGAGCGGATCTGGTCCTGGCCCAAGCCGGCCCAGCGGCCGCACCCGCCGGTGCTGGTGGGCGGGAACGGGCCGGGCGTGGTGGACCGGGTGCTGGCGTTCGGCGACGCGTGGTTCCCGAACTACGGCCGCAGCGGCATCCTGGACCGGGTCGAGGAGCTGCGCTCGCGCGCGGACCGGCCGGTCGGGCTCATGGTGATGGGCATCCCGGCCGACGCCAAGGTGCTGGAGGAGTACGCCGCGGCCGGGTTTCAGCGAGCGGTGCACTGGCTGCCCTCAGCGCCGCGCGGGCCGGTCGAGCGGGCCATGGACCGGTTCGAGGCCGCGGTGGCGGAATTCCACGGGGCCTGATTCCGCGGGCCTGATTCACGGCCTGATGGCGCGGGTGGCGAAGTAGCCGGGCATGTACCGGCCGGTGATGTCGGCGTGGTGCGGCGCCTCGGTCAGGTGGGTGAGGACGAAGCCGGCCGCGAGCTGGCCGCCGAGCTGCGTGGTCAGCGTGTGGCTGTACTCGATCGGGCGGTCACCGTAGGTGCGCTGGCGGTCGGCCGCGGGCAGGTCGAGGGTGGAGAAGGGGATCCGGTGCCGGACGACGAGCTCCTCCCTGGCGTCCAGTGACTCGGTGTCGAAGATATACAGGTCCGGGTTGGTGAAGCCGGCCAGCAGCAGGCCGCCGGGGCGCAGCACGCGGAAGCACTCCCGCCAGACCGGGGCCAGGTCGGGGCAGAACGTGTTCGACACCGGGTTGAAGACGAGATCGAAGCTGGCGGCGGCGAACGCGCTCAGGTCTCGCATGTCGCCGAGCACGGTCCGGACGGCCAGGCCGTCCCGGGCGGCGACCTCCTCGTCGCGGGCGAGCTGGCGGGGCGAGTTGTCGAACACGGTGACGTCGGCGCCCGCCGCGGCGAGCACCGGGCCCTGCTGGCCGCCGCCGGAGGCCAGGCAGAGCACGGCGGTGCCGGCCAGGGCGGCCGGAAACCAGTCGCGGGGCACCGGCTCGTAGCCGATGAGGACCACCGACCAGTCACCGGCCCGGGCCCGGGCGATGACCTCGGGCCCGGCCGGCTGGGTCCACTCGTTGCCGCGATCCACCTCGCGGTCCCAGGCGGCACGGTTATAGGCGACGGGATCAAGGTTCTCGGTCACAACCAGTGAGACTACGCTGGCCGGGATCCATCGCGGCCACGGCCGCTACCCTGATCGGGTGGGCCGCTTCGACGCATGCCTGGTGGACGCGTACAACACCATCGTCTACACCGATTACGCCCCGTACCGGGACGAGCTGCCCGCGCTGGCCGGGCTGCCAGCCGAGGTACTGTACGGCGAGTTCAGGCGGCTCGGGCCGGCCGTGGGCACCGGCCAGATCACGCTGGCCGAGGCGTTCGCCGCGATCCTGCGGGCCGGCGGCGCCGAACCGCGGGCCGAGCTGGTCCGCGCGCTGACGGCCAGGACGCGGGAACTGCTGCTCGCCGCCGCCCGCCTGTACGACGATGCCCTGCCGTTCCTGCGGGAGCTCAGGTCGCAGGGCGTCCGGGTCGCCATCGTCAGCAACTGCGACGAGAACACCCGCCCGCTGCTGGCCGCCTCCGGGGTGGCGGCGCTGGCCGACGCGCTGATCCTGTCGTGCGAGGTGGGCGCGGAAAAGCCGCAGGCGGCGATCTACCAGCGGGCCCTGGACAGCCTCGGCGTGCCGGCCGGGGCCGCGCTGTTCGTGGACGACAACGCGGCCTTCTGCGCGGGCGCCGAGGAACTGGGCATCAGCGCGCTGCGCATCGTCCGGGCGACCGACGGGCACCGGCCCGGCCCGGGCGTGGTCACGTCGCTGGCCGAGGTCGGGGCGATGTTCGGTGCCCGGAAGGCCGGCGGCCGACGAGACTAGCGGCTGACGCGGACCAGGGTGTCGAAGAGGTGGGCGAGCTCGGCGGCCGGGTCGGCGGTCAGGCCGCTGTGCACCGGGCCGGACTGGACGATGGTGGACCGGGGCGCGGTGAGCCAGCGGAACCGCTCGCCCAGCGGGCGCCCGGCCAGCGGGCCCTCGGTGCAGGCCTTCTCGAACGCGGTCAGGCCCGCGCGCACCGCGTCCAGGTCGACGGCCGGGTCGACCGCGAGCAGCCGCGGCTCGTCCAGCTCGATCCGGGCGCACAGGTACCGGTACGCCTGGGCGTAGACGATCACGCCGACGTTGACGGCCTCGCCGCGCTCGACCCGCGGCACCACCCGGATCAGCGCGTACTCGAAGACCTCCGACTCGGTCATCGCCGGATCACCTCCGGGACGACCGGGGCGCGCGCCAGGAGGTACTCGGCGTAGGCGTCGGCGCCGCGGTCGCCGAACCAGCCGGGCGGGACCAGGCCGGTGACCTCACGCAGGAGGTCGTCGGTGATCAGCGGGGCGAGCGCGGCGTGGGCGGCGCCGAGCCCGGCGGCACCGCGGTCGCCGAGCACGTGCTCGCGGGCGTCGAAGGCCCGCTTGGGATCGGCGGTGGGCCAGTTGTGGTGGAAGTACAGCGCCGCGCCGTGATCGATGAGCCAGATGTCGCCGTGCCAGACCAGGAGGTTCGGATTGCGCCAGGTGCGGTCGACGTTCTGCACCAGGGCATCGAACCACAGCACCTGGCTGGCGAAGTCACGGTCCGCCGACCAGCCGAGCGGATCGAAGCCGAACGAGCCGGGCAGGAAGTCGACCCCGAGGTTCAGCCCCTCGCTGGCCCGGAGCAGATCCTGGATCTCGGGATCGGGCTCGCTGCTGGCGATCCGCGGGTCGAGCCCGGCCAGCACCAGCTCGGGTACGCGCAGGCGCAGGCGGCGGGCGAGCTCGCCCGCGATGATCTCGGCGACCAGCGCGAGCGGCCCCTGCCCGGCGCCGCGGAACTTCATGACGTAGGTGCCGAGGTTGTCGGCCTCGACGATGGCGGGCAGCGACCCGCCCTCGCGCAGCGGGGTCACGTACCGCGTCACCGTGACGTGTTCGAGCACGCGGGCCAGGTTACAGCGTGGGGGCTAGTCCGAAGGCGGCGAACAGGTCCGGGTTGAACGTGGTGATCTCGGCGATCACCCCGGCCTCGGCCCGCAGCACGTCGAGCTTGAACGCGCGGAACTGGCTGTCGCCCGGCCGGCGCAGGTAGCTCGCCGCGGCCGGCATCCGGTTGGCCCGCACCGGGACGAGCCGCCACTGGCCCATCGCGGCCGCGTCGGCGAGCAGCGGCCGGAGCTGCTCGCGCCCGTCGAAGCAGTACGGCAGCGGCGGCATCGTCACCCGGATATCGCGGGCCGCGATGGCCAGGGCCGCCTCGGCGTCCATCCGCTCGTGGGCCGCGATGAACTGCCCGAGGAGCTCGCGCTCGGCCGCGCTCGGCTCCCCCGCGGACCACTCGGCGCGCTTGCCCGGCAGGCGCGACTGCATCGCCGTCCGGGCCCGCTGCAGGGCGCTGTTGGCGGCGGCGACGCTGGTGCCCAGGGCCGAGGCGGTCTCGCTGGCGGGCCAGCCGAGCACGTCGCGGGCGATCAGCGCGGCGCGCTGGCGCGGCGGCAGGACCTGCAGGGCGGCCAGGAACGCGAGCGAGATGGTCTCCCGCGAGATGGCCACCGCCTCGGGCTCCTCCTCCCCCGGCGCGGCCGCGTCGAGCAGCGGGTCCGGGTAGGGCTGGAGCCACGGCACCTCGGCCGGCGAGCCGCCGGAGGTCCGCCGCGCGCCGCGCCGCAGCATGTCCAGGCAGACGTTGGTGGCGATCCGGTACAGCCAGGCGCGGAACTGCGCGCCGTCGAAGCCGGCCCGGCCGCGCCACGCCTTCAGGAACGTCTCCTGCACGGCGTCCTCGGCCTCGTCGAACGAGGCCAGCATCCGGTAGCAGTGCACGTGCAGCTCGCGCCGGTGCCGTTCGGCGAGGGCGGTGAACGCGGAGTGGTCCATGCTCAGCCTTTGCTGCGATCGACCTCTTGCAGCAGCCAGATGTTGCCGTCCGGGTCGGTGAAGTCGGCGAACGACTGATAGTTGTCGCGGTCCGGATGCGGGCCGTCCACCCACGTCCCTGACACCATATGCCGCACCGCGCCGATGGGCACGCCGCGCCCGGCGAGCTCGGCGTGCGCCGCGACGATATCGGAGACGACCAGGTGCAGGCCCTGCGCCGAGCCGGGGGCGGCCGCGGTGATCCCGGTCCCGAACCCGATCGCGCACGCCGAGCCGGGCGGGACGACCTGCACGACCCGCTGCCCCTCCCCGATCGGGGTGTCGACGATCAGGACGAAGCCCATGGCGTCGGTGTAGAACTTCTTCGCGCGGTCCACGTCGGTGACGGGGATGAGGACGAGCTCTAGTTTGTAATCCATGCCAGGTGTAACGCGGGCCGCCCGCGGAACTCATCGGCCGCCCGGTGAGCCGATCAGGTCCGCGTACTCGGGGTGGCTGCCGATCCAGCTCTTGACGAACGGGCAGTAGGGCAGCACCGTCAGGTGCCGCTCGCGCGCCGCGTCCAGGGCCACCTGCACCAGGTGGCCGGCGAGGCCGTGGCCGCGGAACCGGTCGTCGGTCTCGGTGTGGGTGAACACGATCTGGCCGTCGCGCAGGTAGTACTGGGCGAACCCGGCGAGCTCGCCGTCGGCGACGATCTCGAACCGGGCCTTGTCCGGGTTGTCGGTTACCTGCAAGTCCACGGGCACCAGGGTATCCCGCGTCCCGGGCTGGCTACGGTAGCGGGCGAAAACCGGGAACACGAGCCCGATCAGGGCCGCGATGGCCAGGCAGCCCAGGCCGCCGGCCACGGTGGCGATGGCGGGCGAGGTCAGCGAGGCGACCGTGCCGGACTCGACGTTGCCCAGCGGGGCGCCGCCGGTGCCGATGATGTACTCCACGCTGGAGACCCGGCCGCGGAGCTCGTCCGGGGTCACCGCCTGCACCATCGCGGCCCGGAAGGTCACCGTCAGCGTGTCGGCCGCCCCGGCCACGGCCAGCATCGCCAGCGCCAGCGGCAGGCTGGCGGTCAGCCCGAAGCAGGCGATGGCGGCGCCCCAGGTCATCGTGCCGGCCAGCATGCCGCGGCCCTGGCGGGCGACCCGGGAGGCCGGCCCCGAGAGCACCGCCGATGCCAGGCCGCCGACGCCGACGGCGGCGTTGAGCAGGCCGAGGGTCCGCGGCGAGCCGCCGAAGTGGGCGGCGTTCAGCGCCGGGAACAGCGCCACCGGCAGGCCGAGCAGCATGGCGTCGAGGTCGGTGAGGAAGGCGGCCACGAGCACCGGCTGGCGGCCGATGAACCGCAGTCCCGCCGCGGTAGCGCCCAGGCTGGGGCGGCGGGCACGCGGCCCGGCTGGCATCGCGGCCCGCGGGCCGCATGGCCGGGAGCCGGGCCGTGGCGTACAGGGAGGCGACGAAGCTGACCGCGTCGATGGCGTAGCAGGCCCGCACGCCCCAGGCGGCGGCGATCAGGCCGGCCAGCGCCGGGCCGGCCAGCATCACGATCCGGCTCGACAGCGTGTTCAGGGCGATGGCCGCGGTGAGCTGCTCGGGCGGTACCAGCCGCGGCATGAACGTGCGCCGGGCCGGCGCGGCGGTGGCCTGCAGCACCGCCTGCACCATGGCCAGCGCGTAGAGCACCCAGACCTGCCCGAGCCGGGCGTAGGCCTGGGCGGCGAACGCGGCCGAGACCGCCATCAGGCCCGCGCTGACGGCCAGCGCGAGCTTGCGCCGGTCGACCGTGTCGGCGGCCGCGCCGCCGAGCAGGCCGACGACGAGCACCGGGACGAACGTCAGCCCGAGCAGGCCGACGGCCAGCGAGGACCGGGTCAGGTCCCACAGCTGCAGCACGACGGCGAAGCTCGTCATCGAGCTGCCCAGGGTGGACAGCAGGCCGCCGGCCAGCAGCCGGCGGAACGCCGGATGGTCCCGGGCCGGGGCGAAGTCGGGCAGCAGGCGGGCCGGCTTCAGGTAGCCCGGCGTCAGGGGCCTCACCGGGCGCTGTCGCCGGCGATGGCGAGCAGGGCCGCCCGGCGCCCGGCGGCCGACTCCGGATCACCGGCGGCGGGGGCAGGCTCGGTGGCCAGCGCCCGGGCCGCGTCCGCGATCCGGGTTCGCATGGGGCGTGACAAGACGGCCCGTTCGGTGCGGGAAAGGACGTCAGTGAGGGCGGCGGGAAGCTCGGCCTCGAGCTCAGCCGCCGCCGCCGAGGTGGCCGCCCATTCCGCCTCGACCAGCGGGAGCAGGGCGCGGGCGCGGTCGGTCAGCCGGGCGATGCGCTGCCGCGCGTCGGTCCCGGTCTCCAGCGTGAGCAGGCCGTGGCGGGCCATCTGGGCGGCCGTCTGGCTGGCCGCCGAGTGGGTGACGCCGACCGCGGCGGCCAGGTCGCGGATGGACAGCGGGCCGAGCTCGACCAGGGCGCGCACCACCGGGCTGTAGCGCGGCCGGTAGTCGGGCACGCCGAGGTCGGCGTAGACCCGGGCCACGTCGCCGTCGAGCAGCTCGAGCACGTGCCGCATCAGCGTGCCCAGTCCCCGGTGCGCCGTCACCGGATAATTCTAACAGCACTGTTATATCTGGCAGGGCCTTAGGGCGGCCCCTGCGCTGTCGCGAAGCTCAGGGCCTCGCGGGCCAGCGGGAGCCAGGGCAGCCCGGAGCCGGGATCCAGGCTGAACCATTCCTTCATCGGCGTGCCCTTGTTGGCGTCGAAGCGCTCGCCGTGGCCGCCGGCGACGAGCTCGTCCACGCGGGACGCGGGCAGCTTCACCACCAGCTGGCCGCGGACGAACATCGCGAAGATCTTCCGGCGGTAGCGCAGCGCGCTCCGGCCGAACCCGCTGCCGCCCGCCGGGGGGATCACGCCGTCCGCCCCGGCGAGCTCGTCGACCAGGTCCTCGTACCGTTCCTGCGGGGTCATGGCGCCAGCTTCGCATGAGCGGCCAGGGCGGCGGCGGTCGCCGCGTCGGCCGGCAGGAAGGCCTCGAGCCGGAGCTCGGAGACGGTCACGTCGGCCGCGGTGGCGAAGCTCGTGATCGTGGTGATGAGCCGCAGCGGGCCGCGGGAGGTGCGCAGCTCGAGCGGGACGGCGAAGCCCAGGTGGCCGGGGCCCGGCCGGACCGGGGGGACGTACCCGGCCAGCTCGGCGTACAGGACGGCCAGCGGGTCGGAGGCGCCCGCGTGCCTGCGGGCCAGCTCGGCCTCCAGGCCGTGCAGCACGTGCCGGGCCCATTCGCCGAAGTTGACGATCCGCGGGGCCATCCCCTCGGGGTGCAGCGCGGCGCGGTACGCGCTGACCGGCGGGACGAGCAGCCATCCGGCGCAGCCCTCGAACAGCAGCGAATGGGCGCTGTTGGCGGCGACGATGTCGCCGGAACGGTCCACGATGATCGCCGGGTAGGGCAGGTGCCCGGCCAGGATGTGGCCGAGCGCGTCCATGACCGGGGCGAGGGCGGCGCTGTCCAGCGCCTGCTCCGGGTAGGCGGGCGCGTACCCGGCCCGCAGCAGCAGCTCGTTGCGCTCCCGGAGCGGCAGGCCGAGGGATTCGGTGAGCCTGATCACCATCTCCCGGCCCGGCACCGAGCGGCCGCTCTCGATGAAGCTGAGATACCGCTGCGTCGTGCCCGCCTTGAGGGCGAGCTCGAGCTGGCTCAGCCGGCGGCTGGCCCGCCGCTCCTTCAGGGCCTGGGCGAAGTCCACCCGTCCAGTTGTAGCGCCGTCAGGGACGGGACCGCGATTCCCTGGCGGGAATTGCCGGCCGTCGCCGGCCCGCGCACGATGGCGGTCATGGATGACATCTCGCTTGGCGTACTGCTGCCGATCGGCCAGGCTCAGTGGGGCGGCGCCGATCCGCGTGAGCTGGTCGACTTCGCGGTCCGGGCCGAGGACCTCGGCTTTTCCTCCTTGTGGGTGAACGATTTCCTGCTGACCCCGCGGATCGAGGCGCTGACCATGCTGGCCGCGGTGGCCCCGGCTACCCGCAGGATCACCCTCGGCACGGCCGCCCTGCTGCCCGTGCTGCGGCGGCCGGTGCAGGCGGCGCAGACGCTCGCCTCCATCGACCTGCTCGCGGGCGGCCGGCTGGTGCTGACGGTCGGGGCGGCGTTTCCCGGCCGGTTCGGGGAGCCGCAGCACGCGCTGTCCGGCGTGCCGTGGGAGCGCCGGTTCCGGCGCCTGGACGAGACGGTGGCGCTGTGGCGCCAGCTGTGGACCGAGCCCGGCCCGTCCTCGTTCGACGGCGAGCTGCTGCGCTACCCCGAGCTCCCGGCCATGACCCGGCCGTTCCGGCCGGGCGGGCCGCCGGTGTGGCTGGGCGGCGGCTCCGAGTCGGCCCGGCGGCGTACCGGGCGGCTCTACGACGGGTGGCTGCCGTATCCGCCGTCGGCGCAGGAATACCGCGACGGCCTGGCCGCGGTGCGGGCGGCGGCCGCGGAGGCGGGCCGCCCGGCCGGGGCGGTGGAACCGGGGCTGTTCGTGTCGGTCGCGGTGACCGGCAGCGTGGCGGACGGACGGCGGATGCTGGCCGAGTACAGCCAGGCGAACTACGGGATGCCGGTCGAGCAGCTGGAGACCATCCAGGCGCTGGCGGCCGGGCCGGCCTCCTACGTGGCCGAGCGGCTCGGCGCTTACGTCGCGGCCGGGGCCCGGCACCTGGCCGTCCGCATCGCGGCCGGCAGCCTGGCCGCCCAGCGCGAGCAGCTGGAGGAGCTGATCAAGCTCAAGCCCCTGCTCACCGCGGGGTGAGCAGGGGCTTAGGCGATGGCCGCCGGAGGCTTACTTCACCTGGGTGGCGTACACGACGATGTTGCTCAGGTAGTGACGGGTAACGGGGTCGAAGGCGCCGCCGCAGGTGATGAGGCGCAGTTCCGCGTCGGGGGTGGGCCCGTACACGTCCTGGGTCGGGAACTGGTCCTTCAGGTACTCCTGGACCTTGGTGACGCGGAATTCCACCGTGGTCCCGTCGGCCCGCTTGACGAAGATGCCGTCGCCGGCCTTCAGCGTGTTCAGCCGGAAGAACACCCCGCTGGCCTCGGACGAGTTGACGCGGCCGTCGACGTGGCCGACGATGACGGACGAGCCGATCGAACCCGGTCGCGGGCTGCCGGTGTACCAGCCCGCGACCGACACCGTGGACGGCACCTGCATCGCGCCGCCGGCCGCCAGGCCGAGCGTGATCAGGTTGGTCTTCACGCCGATCAGCGGGATGGTCAGCGAAGCCGGGGCGGCGACCGGGGCCGGGTCGGCCGACTGCGGCGGGGCGACGATAGGGCCGGTCGGCGCGGGCAGCGCTCCCACCCCCGCCGCCACCGGCCGCAGGGCGGGCGTCGAGTGGTGTGTCAGCAGCAGCCCGGAGGTCCCGCCGGCGATGGCGATCAGGCCGGCCGCGAAAGCGATCGCGGCCGGCCTGCGGATCTGCATCATCAGACCCCGGTGTTCAGCTGACGACGCAGGGAGCCACGACGCAGGCGGTAACCGCCGGCCAGGGCGATCAGGCCGCCGACCCCGACAACCGCCAGCCACGGCAGCGGCGATCCCGGGCCGTGCCCGGCGGTCCCGCCGAACCCGGTGGTGACCCCGCCGACCGGCGGCTTGCCGGCGCCCGCGGCGTCCTCGAGGTTGACGATCTCGAGGCCGTTAGCGCCGTCGAGGACCACCATCGTGTGCACGGTGCCGGCGCTCATGTCGAAGCGCCCGGTGGCCTTCGAGCCGGAGCCGATGGCCTCCATGGTCCACGTGTTGGCCGGGATGGCCTGGTAGGAGCTCACCGAGGCGAAGGTCGCCTTGGGGACGATGGCCTGCCCGCCGCAGGTGAACTTGACCGTCTGCTGCTTCAGCGAGGCCTGGATCACCCGGACCTCGGACTTACCCGACGGCGTGGTCAGCTGGTCGTGCAGCACCTGGAGGCGCAGGCCCGACTCCGGTCCCATGCCCGCCACCGTGTAGGCGTTGCCGGCCTTGACCGTGACGCTGTTGGACAGCACCGGCTGGCTGGACGGGGAGGCCCCGGCGCTGCGCATGGCCACGCTGTAGTCCCCGGCGGTGACCGCCTCGTACGGCGAGACCGTCCCGTAGGCCACGTGGTGCAGCACGATCTGCGCGGTGGAATCGCCGAACGAGTAAAGGTAGACGTCGACGGGCGGGGTGTTCGGGGACAGGTGCGCAAGCCTGATCCAGCCCGTACCCGCAGTGGCGGCCGAGGCCGCGGAAGCGGCGGCCGCGGGCATGCCGATCAGCAAGGCCGAAGCCGCCACGAGCATGACAAGTTTTCTCGGTATTTTCGCAAACCTCACGTTGATCCCTCCCCAAGCTGTTGAATCGCTATGAGCCGTCCAGTTCCATGGGGCCCGGAGCGTCGTACCGCACGATAAATACAGGCCGTCCGCTGGCGTTCTGTGTGATCCGGGCCACAGCGGGGGCGTATTCGCCTTGCTGCGCACGCATGAACGCGACCATCGCTGGCAGGCCGGCCGATGCGGCGGCACCAATCTCAGCGCCGCGCAGCGGCACGTCCGCGCTCGCACCAGGCGATGGGTCATCGAACGCTATCAGCTGCAGCGGCATTAGGCCCGCAAGTGTCGAAAGCGTTACAAGAAGACGCGGATCTACCTGCCCGGAGATAAGTTCCCGGCGGGCGGCGGCGGAGGCCTGGATGTGATTGTTGCCGAGCAGCTGCCGTCCGGCGGCGATCCGGTTCTGGCGGTAGGTGCCGAGCTGGGCGTCGAACGCCTTGCTGCCGTCCGGCGCGATATAGCGCACGTCCACCCGCGCCGCGCCGGAGCCGAAGCTGGCGATGACCAGCGGCGCGTAGACGGTGGCGAGGCGGATGCCGAACTGGTTCCTGATCACCGGGGTCGCGACCACGAGCTGCGCGCCGAGCGGATCGGGGGCCGACGGCTGCAACGGCAGCAGGCGGGTTCCGGGAAAGCCGCTCTTCTGCAGTTCGTCGCACATCACCAGGTCACAGCCCACGGTGATGTCGGAGGCGACCTCGCGGGTGATCCAGGCCGCCGCCTGCTGGCGGGCGGCCGCCGCCAGTTGCAGCGAGTCCGCGCTCGGCGTGACCTTGACCGGTGTCGCGCTGCCGTGGCCGGGCTGGGTGAAGGCCAGCGTCACGCCGGCCCCGAGGGCCATCGCCACCAGCGCGCTCAGCAGCAGTACCAGCCGGCGCCGGCCCGCCCGGCGCCGGTAATGCCGGTCCAGCCACAGGCGCATCGTCGTGCTCGCCACCGCCGACCACGGCGGGTCTGGCTGGCGAGCAGGCGTTCCCGGTGACCGCCGCTGAAGCTCCTGGCCCATATCCGCTCCCCCACAGCCCCGCGGCGGATAGGGCGGGGCTGCCTACCAAGGCTGTTCGATCATACGCTGTCCGGCGATTTCCGCCAATACAATCATTTGCCAATCTCTACCGGACAAAACTACGCGATGATCGCAAGGAACGGCGATGTTGCTCATTTCTGCTTATTCGCATCGCTAGTGAGCTCACTGGCCCCCGGCGGGCGGGACGTCGTCACCGAGGACCTGGCCGCGCAGCGCCGCCCACTCGAGCGAGTGCCTGATCCCCTCGGTGATGCCGTACTGAGGGCGCCAGCCCAGCAGGCGCTCCGCGCGGCCGGCCCGGGCGTAGGCGCCGGCCACGTCGCCGGGGCGCCGGGCGGCCTCGCGGGCCTCCACCGGCCGGTCGGCTACCTGGTTGAACGCGGCCAGCAGTTCCCGGACCGTGGTCCCCGAGCCGCTGCCCAGGTTGATGACGCTCACCGGCCCGGGCAGGGCGTCGAACCGGGTGATTGCGGCGACGTGCGCGAGGGCCAGGTCCCAGACGTGGACGTAGTCCCTGATGCCCGAGCCGTCCCGGGTCGGCCAGTCGGTCCCGGTGATCGGGAACGGGACGCCGTCGGAGTAGGCCTGGATGATCCTGCCCAGGGCGTGCGTCGGGCGCGGCAGCTGCAGCCCGGTCCGCATCTTCGGGTCGGCGCCGATCGGGTTGAAGTAGCGCAGGGACAGCACGCGGATGGGCTGGGAGGCGGCGATGTCGGCGAACATCGCCTCGCATACCGCCTTGGTCCGCGCGTACGGGCTCAGCGGGTCGATCGCGGAGTCCTCGTCGACGCTCAGGTCCTCGCTGGCCCGGTAGATGGAGGCGGACGAGCTGAAGACGAGGCGCTCGCAGCCGTTGCGCAGCAGGTGCGCGACGAATTCCAGGCTGCTGGCGACGTTGGCCCGGTAGTACCCGACCGGGTCGGCGACCGAATCGGGGACCACGATCAGGGCCGCGCCGTGGATGACGGCGCCGATGTCGGGATGCTCGGCGAAGATGCGGTCGATCAGGGCGCCGTCGGCGATGTCGCCTTCGTAGAACGCGTGCCCGGCGGCGAACTCGCGCCGCCCCGTCACCAGCCGGTCCAGGATGACCGGGCTGATCCCGGCGTCGGAGCAGGCGGAGGCGACCGTGCTGCCGATGTAGCCGGCGCCCCCGGCGATCAGAACCTTCACATCGGCGGAGCCTATCCGGCGCCGTACAGGGCTGCAACGCCAGTCAGGCGCCGCCGGAGCCGAGGAACTCGGCCGAGCGCTCCCGCATCTCGACCTTGCGCACCTTGCCGGTGACCGTCATCGGGAACTCGTCGACGATGTGCACGTACCGCGGGATCTTGTAATGGGCCAGCTGCCCGGTGCAGAACGTGCGCAGCGACTCAGCGGTCAGGGTCTCCGCGCCGTCGCGCAGCCGGACCCAGACCATGAGCTCCTCGCCGTACTTGACGTCGGGCACGCCGATGACCTGGGCGTCCAGGATGTCGGGGTGGGTGTAGAGGAACTCCTCGATCTCCCGCGGGTAGATGTTCTCGCCGCCGCGGATCACCATGTCCTTGATCCGGCCGGTGATGGCCAGGTACCCGTCGGCGTCCATCACGGCGAGGTCGCCGGTGTGCATCCAGTGCGCCACGTCGACGGCCTCGGCGGTCTTGTCGGGCTGGTCCCAGTAGCCGAGCATCACCGAGTAGCCGCGGGTGCACAGCTCGCCCGGGGTCCCGCGCGGCACGGTGCGGCCCGTCTCGGGGTCGACGACCTTCACCTCCAGGTGCGGCCCGACCCGGCCCACGGTGGACACCCGGCGGTCGAGCGAGTCGTCGGCGCGGGTCTGGGTGGAGACCGGCGAGGTTTCCGTCATGCCGTAGCAGATGCCGACCTCGGTCATGCCCATCCGCTCGATGACCTGCTTCATCACCTCGACCGGGCACGGCGAGCCGGCCATGATGCCGGTGCGCAGGCTGGACAGGTCGTAGTCGGCGAAGCCGGGGACGGACAGCTCGGCGATGAACATCGTGGGCACCCCGTACAGCGAGGTGCAGCGTTCGGCCTGCACGGCCGCCAGCGTCGCGGCCGGGTCGAAGGCCGGCGCGGGGATGACCATGCAGGCGCCGTGGCTGGTCGCGCCGAGGTTGCCCATGACCATGCCGAAGCAGTGGTAGAACGGCACCGGGATGCAGATCCGGTCCGCCTCGGTGTAGTTGCACAGCTCACCGACGAAGAAGCCGTTGTTCAAGATGTTGTGGTGCGACAGCGTCGCGCCCTTCGGGAAGCCCGTGGTGCCCGAGGTGTACTGGATGTTGATCGGGTCATCGGTGTCCAGCTCGATGGCGCCGAGGGCCCCGCGGTCCAGGCGGCGCCCGGCGTCCAGCAGGTCCTGCCACTCCGGGTGGCCGATGAGCACCACGGTCTTCAGCCCGGCGCAGCGCGGCCGGACCTCGGCGATCATCTGAGCGTAGTCGGAGGACTTGAGCCGCTCGGCCGCCACGAGCAGCGTGATGCCCGACTGGTTGAGCACGAACTCCAGCTCCCGGGTCCGGTAGGCCGGGTTGATGTTCACCAGGATCGCGCCGATCTTCGCGGTCGCGTACTGGGTCAGCGTCCACTCGGCGCAGTTCGGCGCCCAGATGCCGACCCGGTCGCCCTTGGCGATGCCCAGCTCGAGCAGGCCGAGCGCGAGCGCGTCCACGTCGGCGGCGAGCTCGGCGTAGGTCCACCGCCGGCCAGTCGGGCAATCAACGAGGGCCTCCCGGTCCCCGAACGCCCGCACGGTGGCGTCGAAGTTGCCGCCGATGGTGTCACCCAGCAGCGGCGTGACAGATTCTCCTGACGAGTAACTAAGCGCGGCAGACACGGCCCGCCCACCTCCAAGCCTGGTTTTACCTGGCATTCCTTCCGCAGTACAGCATGGCATGGTATTCCCGGTAAACCTTTATCGGGACTTGACACCGCGCGATGTCACTTGACGGCGGATAATAAGCTCTATACATGGGCGGCCTGGCCAAAATGCCGGGCCGTGGAGGGTGGAACATGCAACTCCGGCTGCTAAATGTGGCAGTGGACGGCGGGGACCTGCGTGTGCTCCAGTGGGGTACGGGCAAACGCGTGGCGGTCGCCGTGCACGGAATTACGGCCTCGGGCATGTCGTGGCAGGCGGTCGCGCGCCATATGCCGCCCGACTGGTCGCTGGCCGCCCCGGACCTGCGGGGACGCGGGCATAGCAGGGACCTGCCCGGCCCGTACGGCCTGGATAGGCACATCCGGGACGTGACGGCGGTGCTGCGCCATTTCGGCGGGAAACCGGTGCTCGCCGGGCATTCCATGGGGGCGTTTGTGGCGTTGCTGACCCGCGACGCCCATCCCGAGCTCGTGCGCCGGCTCGTCCTGGTCGACGGAGGACTGCCGCTGCCGGTGCCGGAGGGCGCCGACCTCGACGCCCTCCTCGACACCACGCTGGGCCCCGCGATCGCCCGGCTGGGACAGGACTTCCCCAGCACCGAGGCGTACCTGGACTTCTGGCGGGCGCACCCGGCGCTGGCGGAGCACTGGACCCCCGACGTCGAGGCGTACGTCCGCTACGACCTGACCGGCGAGCCCGGCCAGCTGAGGTCGCGGGCGGTCGAGGACGCGGTCCGGGCCGACGGCCGTGACGTGCTGACGGACAAGCCGTTCACGGAGGCGCTGGAGCGGCTGACCAAGCCGACGCCGGTACTGACCGCGCCGGCCGGGCTGCTCGGCGCGCCGCCGCCGCTGATCTCGCCGGAAGCCGCCGCGGCGTGGACCGAGCGGGTGCCGGCGCTGCGGCCGCAGGTGATACCGGAGACGAATCACTACACGATCATGTTCGAGAAGGAGGGCGCGGCGGCCGTGTCCCAGGCGATCAGGTCGGCCGCGCTCTGACCGTCGACGTGAGCCAGCTGACCGGGACCCGAACCGGCTCGTTCGGCATGCTTGTTGACGTGGTGGCGCCTGGCGGCGCGCTCGTGCTGAGCGGCGCCGGGCTGTCTACCGAGTCGGGTATCCCGGACTACCGCGGCCCGACCGGCCTGGCCCGCCGGGCCACTCCGATGACCTACCAGGCGTTCACCGGCAGCGCGACCGCACGGCGCCGGTACTGGGCCCGCAGCTTCCTCGGCTGGCGGCACATCGCCCGGGCGGCACCCAACGACGGCCACCGCGCCGTCGCCGAGCTGAGCCGCGGCGGGCTGCTGGCCGGGATCATCACCCAGAACGTGGACGGCCTGCACCAGGCCGCGGGCGCGGCGGACGTCACCGAGCTGCACGGCAGCCTGCACCGGGTCATCTGCCTGGCGTGCGGGCAGCGGACGGCCCGGGCCGAGCTTGACCGGCGGCTGACGGCCGCCAACCCGGGCTGGGACCCGTTCGGCACCGGCCTGGCGGCTGCGGTCAACCCGGACGGCGACGCCGTCCTGGACGACGAGGCCGCCGCTTCGTTCGCGGTGGTCGACTGCACGGCGTGCGGTGGCGTGCTCAAGCCGGATGTGGTGTTCTTCGGCGAGAACGTGCCCCCGCCGCGGGTACAGGCCTGCTACGACCTGGTCGAGGCGGCCTCGGCGCTGGTCGTCCTGGGCTCGTCGCTCACCGTGATGTCCGGGTTCCGGTACGTCCGGCACGCGAGCCGGCTGGAGCGCCCGGTCGTGATCGTCAACCAGGGCACCACCCGCGGCGACGACTACGCCGCCGCGACCCTGGACGCCCCCCTCGGCCCGGTCCTGGTGGCGCTGGTGGCGGCCCTACGATGAAGGTGCGTGCGCGATGACCGACTTCGACGTCGTTACCGGCGCGTTCAGCTACTCGGGGGCGGCCATCGCGGGCGGCCTGCTCGCGGCGGGCCGCCGGGTGCGCACGCTGACCGGTCATCCCGGCCGGGCCCCGGCGGGCACCGCGATCGAGGTCCGGCCGCTGGATTTCACCGATCCGGCCGGGCTGGCCGCGTCGATGCGCGGCGCCCGCACGCTGTACAACACCTACTGGGTGCGGTTCGCCCGCGGCGAGGTGGACCACCCGGCGGCGGTGACCAACTCCCGCGCGCTGTTCCTGGCCGCCGCCGAGGCGGGCGTGCAGCGGATCGTGCACGTCTC
Organism: uncultured Actinomycetota bacterium; assembly: GCA_963839095.1. Classification (GTDB taxonomy): domain Bacteria; phylum Actinomycetota; class Actinomycetes; order Streptosporangiales; family Streptosporangiaceae; genus Palsa-504. Next base: position 91,007 of record CAWIUF010000068.1, read on the forward strand.
GATCACCAACCCGGACGCCGACTCGCCGTACCCCTACTTCCGCGGCAAGGCGGCGGTCGAGCAGGCGCTGCGCGACCTCGGCGTGTCACACGCCGTGCTGCGGCCGGCCGTCCTGTTCGGCGGGAACGGCGTCCTGATCAACAACATCGCCTGGCTGCTGCGGCACCTGCCGGTCTTCGCCGTCGGCGGGACCGGTGAGTACCGGCTGCGCCCGGTCCACATCGACGACCTCGCCCGCCTGGCGGTGCGGGCCGGGGCGTCGGAGGCGACCGAGGTCATCGACGCGGTCGGTCCCGAACGGCCCACGTTCGGGGAGCTGGTGCACACCATCAGGAACCTGACCGGGAGCCGGAGCCTGATCGTCCACGTGCCGGGGCCGCTCATCCCGGCCGCGGCCCGGGTGCTGGGCGCGGCGCTGCGCGACACGCTGCTCACCGAGGACGAGTACCGCAGCATGGCGGACGGCCTGGCCGACACCGAGGGGGCGGCGACCGGCGAGACCGGCCTGACCCAGTGGATGGCCGACCACAAGGACAGCCTCGGCCGCTCCTACGCCAACGAGCTCACCCGCCATTTCCAGCCGGGATGACCTGGACGTAGAGGAACTGGGTGAACCGGTTGGGGTAGCCGTCACCGGGGCCGTTCTGCTGGTCATCGCCGGCCGCGGCGATCTTCTGCAGGACGTTCAGCCCGCCGACGACCGTGCCGAAGGGCGTGTAGGCCGGTGCGAGGGTGGTGTCCTTCCAGGTGAAGAAGAACTGGCTGCCGTTGGTGTCGGGGCCGGCGTTGGCCATGGCCACCGTGCCGGCCGGGTAGGTGGCGCCGGTGAGGTTCTCGTCGTTGAACGCGTAGCCCGGGCCGCCGGAACCGGTGCCGGTCGGGTCACCGCACTGCAGCACGTAGATGCGCTCGGTGGTCAGCCGGTGGCAGTGGGTCTGGTTGAAGTAGCCCCGGCTGGCCAGGAACCGGAACGAGAACGTGGTGCAGGGCGCCTTGGCGGTCAGCATCCGCACGGTGATCACGCCCTGGGTGGTGATGAACCGCACCAGGAACGGCCGCGCGGCCTGGGCGGCGTTGAAGACGGGGATGCCCTTGAAGTTATCGGCGGGAATCTGCGCGTGGTACCCGCACGCGTCGGCCGCCGGCGCGGCCGCGGACTGGGCCGCTGCCCGCGCATGCAGCCCGGGCGCGTTGAGCCGGGGCGGCGCGGGCGTGCTCGCGGTAGCTCCGGACGCCGTGATCCCGGTGGCCGCGGCGGCCACCGCCGCGGCCAGCGTCGCTGTGAGCAGCAAGGGCCGGAAAGCGCGCTTGGTGGGCATGGTGGGCAGCACCTTTCTGTGGAGGTCAGCCCGACGATTCTGATGCCCGCCCGGGCCCGGAATCAAGCCTTCGGCCCGGATTGCCCGCTTTACCGTTGCCCTGTTTTCTGCCCTGCTAGCCGAGGGCGCGAGGGTGGGCGGAGGCGTAGACCTCGCGCAGCCGGTCGACGGTGATCAGGGTGTAGACCTGGGTGGTGGTGACCGAGGCGTGGCCGAGCAGTTCCTGGACGACCCGGATGTCGGCGCCGCCGTCGAGCAGGTGGGTGGCGAACGAGTGCCGCAGCGTGTGGGGGGACACCTCGGCGTCAGCCGGCAGGCCGGCCCGCCCGGCCGCGGCGTGCAGCACGCCCCAGGCGCCCTGCCGGGTGAGGCGGCCGCCGCGGGCGTTGAGGAACACCGCGGGGCTGGCCGAGGCCCGGCGGGACGCCGCCGCCAGGCCGGGCCGGGCCCGGACCAGGTACGCCTCCAGGGCCCGGGCGGCGTAGCGGCCGACCGGCACGATCCGGTGCTTGCCGCCCTTGCCGATCAGCCGCACCAGGGGGTCCTCGGGGGCGTCGAGCTGCAGCTCGTCGATGTCGAGGCCGGTCGCCTCGGAGATGCGCGCCCCGGTGCCGTAGAGGAACTCGAGCAGGGCCCGGTCCCGCAGCTGCCGGGGATCCGCGGACGGGTCACCGGGTCCCGGGCCGGCCGCGTCGAGCAGGCGCTCCACCTCGGCCAGGCTGATCGCCTTGGGCAGCCGCCGGGGCGGCGAAGGCGGCGGGACGTCGCGGGCCGGGTCGGAGCCGGCCAGGCCCTGGGCGGCGGCGAACGCGTGCAGCCCGCGGACCGCGATCACGGCCCGCGCGGCCGAGCTGACCGCCAGCGCGGCGTGCTCGGCGTCGCCTTCGCGCAGGGAGGCCAGGAAACCGGCCACGTCGGCCGGGGTGATCTCGCCCAGCGTGGTCTTGCCGCGGGCGGCCAGCACCGAGGCGTACCGGTGCAGGTCCCGGCGGTAGGACTCGATCGTGCTGGCCGCCAGCCCGCGCTCCACGGTCAGGTACTGCAGGTAGCCGCGGAGCGCGTCAGCTAGCGGCTGGCTCAGTTGAGGACCTCGCTGACGGGGGTGTAGGGCAGCGCGTGCGCCTCGGCCACCGGCTCGCAGGTCAGCTGGCCGCCGTACGTGTTCAGGCCCAGGGCCAGGGGGGCGTCGGCGCGGAGGGCGTCGCGCCAGCCCCGGTTGGCCATCTCGACCGCGTAGGGCAGCGTGACGTTGGTCAGCGCGTAGGTGGAGGTGTGCGGCACGGCGCCGGGCATGTTGGCCACGCAGTAGAACAGCGCGTCGTGAACCCGGTAGGTGGGGTCCGCGTGCGTGGTGGGCCGGGAGCCCTCGAAGCAGCCGCCCTGGTCGATGGCGATGTCCACGAGCACCGCGCCCGGCTTCATCCGGGACACCAGCTCGTCGCTGATCAGCTTGGGCGCCTTGGCCCCGGGCACCAGCACCGCGCCGATGACCAGGTCGGCGTCGATGACCGCGCGCTCGATCTCGTAGGCATTGGACGCGACCGTCTGGAGATGCCCCTGGTAGATGGCGTCGGCCTGGCGGAGCCGGGCGATGTTCCGGTCGACCAGCAGCACTTCGGCCTGCATGCCGAGCGCGATCGCGGCCGCGTTCATCCCGGACACCCCGGCGCCGAGCACGACCACCTTGGCCGCGTACACGCCGGACACCCCGCCCATCAGCACCCCGCGGCCGCCGCCGTCGCGCTGCAGGTGATGCGCGCCGACCTGCGGCGCCATCCGGCCCGCCACCTCGGACATCGGGGCGAGCAGCGGCAGCGACCCGTCGGGCAGCTGGACGGTCTCATACGCGATCGAGGTGACGCCCGCGGCCAGCAGCGCGTCGGTGCAGGCCTTGGACGCGGCCAGGTGCAGGTAGGTGAACAGGACCTGGCCGGAGCGCATCCGGTGGTACTCCTGCTCGATGGGCTCCTTGACCTTGAGGATCATCTCCCCTTCGCCCCACACGTCGTCCGCGGTCGGCAGGATCTTCGCGCCGGCCGTGACGAAGTCCTCGTCAGGAATGGACGACCCTTCCCCCGCCCCCGCCTCGATGACGACCTGGTGACCACCACGGGCCAGTTCGTGCACGCCGGCGGGCGTGATCGCGACCCGGTACTCGTGGTTCTTGATTTCCCGGGGAATGCCAACCTTCATGGTGGTCCTTTCAGACGAGAGCGTCATTGCTCTTCGGGAGCGTCGGCCGGGCGAAGCCGGTCAAACCCCTCTGACCTGGCAGCATAACTCGCCAGGATGCCCAGTGCGGTGGCGCCGTTGTGCAGGTCGCCGGCCAGGACCTTACGCACCGCCTCGTCCAGCGGAAGCCAGGCCGGGACGAGCTGGGCTTCCTCGTCCTGGGGCACGAAGTCACGCTCGCCAGGCGGGACGAACTCCAGCTCGCGGGCCAGGAAGATGCGCAGCCGCTCGGTGGTGAAGCCGGGCGAGGAGTAGTAGTCGGCCAGCACGCGCCAGTCCCGCGCCCGGTAGCCGGCCTCCTCGAGCAGCTCCCGGCGGGCCGCGTTCCACAGCGATTCCCCGGCGACGTCACGCAGGCCGGCCGGGATCTCCCAGAGCAGCCGGCTGACCGGATGCCGGTACTGCCGGATCAGGAGCACCTGGCCGGCGTCGTCGAGGGCGAGGATGGCGACCGCGCCCGGGTGGAGAACCACTTCCCGTTCGGCCACGTTGCTGCCGGGCATGCGGACCTTGTCGGCCCGCACGGTGACCAGCCGGCCATGGAACTGCTCGGAGGAGGAGACGACGGGCCACGCCTCCGGGGTGTCCTTGATGTTCACGCGCTGGCCGCGGCGGCGCGGGCCGCCTTGGATCCCGCGGCCCCCTTGGACCTGGCCAGGGCGGCCGCGATCAGGCCGCTGAACAGCGGGTGCGGCCGGGTCGGGCGGGACAGGAACTCGGGGTGCGCCTGCGTGCCCACGAAGAACGGGTGGTCGCTGAGCTCGGCGAACTCCACCAGGTGGCGGTCCGGCGAGAGCCCCGAGAAGACCATCCCCGCCTCCTCGAGCACGGGCCGGTAGGCGTTGTTGACCTCGTACCGGTGCCGGTGCCGCTCCTCGACCAGCGTGCTGCCGTACAGCTCCTCGACCAGCGTGCCGGGCTGCAGCGCGGCCGGGTACAGGCCCAGCCGCATGGTGCCGCCCATATCCCGCTCACCCGCGACCACGTCCTCCTGGTCGGCCATGGTGGCGATCACCGGGTCCGGCGTATCGGGGTTGAACTCGGCGCTGTCCGCCGCGGGCAGCCCGGCCAGGTCGCGGGCCACCTCGATGACCATGCACTGCAGGCCCAGGCACAGGCCCAGGATCGGGATGCCGTGCTCGCGCGCGTACCTGATCGCGCCGATCTTCCCCTCGATGCCGCGGACGCCGAACCCGCCCGGGATCAGCACCCCGTCCACGCCCTCGAGTTCGCTGGCCGCGCCCTCCGGCTCCTCGCAGGCATCGCTGATCACCCAGCGGATGTTCACCTGGGCGTCGTTGGCGAAGCCGCCCGCCTTCAGCGCCTCGGCCGGCGACAGGTACGCGTCGGGCAGGTCCACGTACTTGCCGACGAGGGCGATCGTGATGCTGTGGGCCGGCCGGTGCACCCGGCGCAGCAGGTCGTCCCACTCGTTCCAGTCGACGTCGCGGAACGGCAGGCCGAGCCGGCGCACCACGTAGGCGTCCAGGCCCTCGGCGTGCAGCACCTTGGGGATGTCGTAGATCGACGGCGCGTCCGGCGCGGAGACCACCGCTTCGTTATCCACGTCGCACATCAGGCTGATCTTGCGCTTGAGGTTGGTGTTGATGGGCCGGTCGCTGCGGGCCACGATCGCGTCCGGCTGGATGCCGATGCTGCGCAGCGCGGCCACCGAGTGCTGGGTGGGCTTGGTCTTCAGCTCACCGCTCGGCCCGATGTAGGGCAGGAGCGATACATGCAGGAAGAAGCAGCGGTCCCGGCCGATCTCGTGCCGGATCTGGCGGATCGCCTCCAGGAACGGCTGGGACTCGATGTCCCCGACGGTCCCGCCCACCTCGGTGATGACCACGTCGACGTCGTCGCCGCCCATCGCCAGGATGCGGGCCTTGATCTCGTTGGTGATGTGCGGGATGACCTGCACGGTGTCGCCGAGATAGGCGCCGCGGCGCTCGTTCGCGATCACCGTCGAGTAGATCTGGCCGGTGGTGACGTTCGCCTCGCCCTGAAGGTTGGTGTCCAGGAAGCGCTCGTAGTGCCCGACGTCGAGATCGGTCTCCGTGCCGTCGTCGGTCACGAACACCTCGCCGTGCTGGAACGGGTTCATGGTGCCCGGGTCGACGTTGAGGTACGGGTCGAGCTTCTGCATCGTGACCCGGAGGCCCCGCAGCTTGAGCAGGCGGCCGAGGCTGGAGGCGGTCAGGCCCTTGCCGAGGCTGGAGGCGACGCCGCCGGTGACGAAGAGGTGCCTGGTTTCCACAGGCCGTGGGTGAATTGATGATGCGGCCACTATGAGGCTCCCGTGGTGTCCGTGACGGAGGTGCCCGATAGGGCATGAAAAAACTGCAGGTCCACGGGCCACCAGGATAACAGGCCGGCGGCGGCAGGCCCGGCATTTGCCTGCTTGCGGGCCGCGGCGTCGGCCATCGCCACGTCTTCCTCGTGGTGCGCCTCGCCGAATCTGGCCAGCATGACGGCCGAGGCGACGGCGATGAAGAACCCGCCCCAGGCGACGACGGCGAGGCCGGGACGCGTCTGGTCGCCGAGGAAGATCACGCCGATGACGGCCGGCGGGATCGTCTCGGCCAGCACCACGGCCGCGGTGGCGACCGTCACGCTGCCGCTTTCCAGCGCGGTGGCGTAGAACAGGAACGAGATGATGCCGGCCGCGGCGACCGCGTAGGCGGCCGGGTCACGGGCCAGCTCGAGCGGCGAGAACCCGGTCAGCACCCGGGCCGCGATGCTGAGCGATCCCGAAGCCGAAGCCGGCCGTGAGCCCGAGCGCGGTGGTGCGGTAGGGCTCGTTGAGCTTGGCCGCGGCCAGGCCGAGCACGGCCAGCCCGGCGACCGCCACGATCAGCGCGAGCTTGAACACCGCGCCCACCTGCGCGGCGCCTTCGGCCCCGGCCGAGGAACCCAGCAGGCCGACGCCGGCCACCACCCCGAAGACCGCCGCCCACTCCCGCCAGGACAGGGTCACGCCGATCACCCAGGAGGCCACCACCGCGGTCACCGCGAGGTTCGACGCGACGAAGGCCTGGACCGCGAACAGCGGCAGCCGGTGCAGGGCGACGAGCTGGGCCACGAAGCCCAGGCCGTCCAGGCACATGCTGGCCACGAACCGCCACTGGCCGAGCAACCGCACGACCAAGCCCGGATCGACGCCCCCGGAGGCATCTTCGACTGTCTTGTTGCTGGCCGCGCGGACCGCGATGGCCTGGATGACCGAAGCGATCCCGTACAGCAATGCCGCGACAATGGCCGCGACCAGGCTGACTAGCACCACACACCTCCCCCGGTATTTTGGCTAGTCCGCAGTTTTCTTCAGACAACTATGAGCAGACCCTCAGCATTCCGCGTCATTCCGCGTCAGCGAAGCGCGGTCGCCGGGCGCACCTCCCATCCGGTCCACAGCGGCCGGTAGCCCATCCGGTTCCAGAACGGCGCCGACAGCGGGTTCATCTGCGCGTAGTGCAGCAGCGTAGTCTGCACGCCACGCGCGTCGAGGACCGCGTGGGCGTGCCTGACCAGGGCCGCGCCGATCCCGGTGCCCCGCTCAGCGGGCCGGACGAACATGGTCTGCAGGTAGGCGGTCGCACCGCCGCGCGCCATGCCGGCGATCCAGCCGGACGGTCCGGGCGGCTGGACGTGGACGAGGCCGACGGGCCGGCCGTCCCGCTCGGCCAGCCAGGCCCAGGCCGGGCGGACGGCCAGCGCCGCCTGCGTCTCGGCGCGGACCAGCTCCTCGGTGGCCGGGCGGACGACGGCCGAGCCGAAGTGCGCGTCGTAGCGGATCACGCCCATCTCGAATTCGGTCATCACGTCACGGTCGGCGGGACCGGCTTCGCGGATGACGAGACCGGCGGGACTGGCGGGGCGCGGCGCCGGGCCGGTACCGGCCGTGGGACGGCCCACGGCCGCCGGCGGCTTGACCGGCAGCGGCAGAGCCGGACCGGACCGCGATGACGGTGAGCGCCTGCAGGCCGTGCCGCAGCAGCGCGTTGACCCCGGTGACGTCGCGGGACGGCCAGCTGATCATCGCCGCGGTGTCGTCAGCGCCCGCCTCAGGCAGGCCGGCCAGGTGTCCGCGCCACTGGCGGAGCAGGTCATCGAGGGCGGCGTCCGTGTCCGCCTCGCGCAGCCGCACGATCAGCGAGAACCGGGCCGCCATGCCCCAGGTCTGGTTGAGCGTTGCGGCCGGGACGTACTCGTGACGGCAGACGGCCAGGCCGGCCGGGCGCCCGTTGCCGCCAGCGGCCACGAACGGCGCCGCGCAGCCGTCGGGAAGCTCGGCCCGGGACGGCAGGAACCGGTCCAGCCCCTGCCAGCGGCGGCCGACGGCGCGGTTGATCTCGTCGACCGCGTCCCGGACGACCCAGGGCATTACTGTGCCTCCGTCTTTCGCGGCCCCCGCCGCGCGGACCGACCGCGCTCCCCGTTCCGCCACGGACTATACCCCGCCGGGAATGACCGAAAAAGCGATTAACCCTAGCTGCGGTAACGCCCGGATCCGGGCATGGCCATATCGCCGTCAGCCATACACGACCGGGATTGTCAGCGGAACGAATTCTAGCAATATAATCACCATCGGTAACAGCGCAGTGACATTAGCATCACGTCGTGACGGCTCTTCAGCCACAGCGCCCGGCCCGGCAAGTGCAGGCGCATCGGGTCATGCGGCTTCCCGCTAGGTGCCAGGCGCTAGCCGGGACGCTCGGTGGCCAGGCCGCTGGGACGGGCCGAGCGCCTGGGTCAGACGCCGGCGGCGTGCATGCCGCGGAGCTCGGACTTGAGCTCGCGGATCTCGTCGCGGAGCCGCGCCGCCAGCTCGAAGTGCAGCTCCGCGGCGGCGGTGTGCATCTGCTCGGTCAGCTCGGTGATCAGCCCGACGAGCTCGCCGCGGGCGGCGCTGGCCTCCTTGGTCGGCTCGCCCGCGGAGGTCCGCTCGCCCGCCTGCGCGGCCACCGCGCGGGCGCGCGAGGACAGGCCGGGGACCGGCGCCTTGCCGCGGGACTGCTGCCGCCCGCCGCCGCCGATCAGCAGCTGCTCGGTGTCGGCGTCCTCGCGGACGATCTGGTCCAGGATGTCGGCGATCCGCTTGCGCAGCGGCTGGGGGTTGATGCCGTGCGCCTCGTTGTAGGCGACCTGCTTCTCCCGCCGCCGGTTGGTCTCCTCGATCGCCCGCTCCATGGACGGCGTGATCCGGTCGGCGTACATGTGCACCTGGCCGGACACGTTCCTGGCGGCGCGGCCGATGGTCTGGATCAGCGAGGTGCCCGAGCGCAGGAAGCCTTCCTTGTCCGCGTCGAGGATGGCCACCAGCGACACCTCGGGCAGGTCGAGGCCCTCGCGGAGCAGGTTGATGCCGACCAGCACGTCGTACTCGCCGACGCGCAGCTCGCGCAGCAGCTCGACCCGGCGCAGCGTGTCGACCTCGCTGTGCAGGTACCGGGCCCGGACGCCGTTCTCGAGCAGGTAGTCGGTCAGGTCCTCGGACATCCGCTTGGTCAGCGTGGTGACCAGCACCCGCTCGTCCCGCTCGGCCCGCTGCCTGATCTCGTGCAGCAGGTCGTCGATCTGCCCCTTGGTCGGCTTGATGATCACCTCGGGATCGATGAGCCCGGTCGGCCGGATCACCTGCTCAACGACGTCGCCGCCCGCGCGCTGCAGCTCGTACGGTCCCGGGGTGGCCGACAGGTAGATCGTCTGGCCGATCCTCTCCACGAACTCATCCCAGGTCAGCGGCCTGTTGTCGATCGCACTGGGCAGCCGGAAGCCGTGGTCCACCAGGACCCGCTTGCGGGACACGTCCCCCTCGTACATGGCGCCGATCTGCGGGACGGTCACGTGCGACTCGTCGACGACCAGCAGGAAGTCCTCGGGGAAGTAGTCGAGCAGGGTGTTCGGCGGGGTGCCCTGCTCGCGGCCGTCGATGTGCCGCGAGTAGTTCTCGATTCCCGAGCAGCTGCCGACCTGCCGCATCATCTCGACGTCGTAGGTGGTGCGCATGCGCAGCCGCTGCGCCTCGAGCAGCTTGCCGCCGCGATCGAGCTCGCCCAGCCGCTCGGCCAGCTCGGCCTCGATGCCGCGGATGGCGCGCTCCATCCGCTCCGGGCCGGCCACGTAGTGCGTGGCCGGGAAGACGTACAGCTCCTGGTCCTCGCTGACCACCTCGCCGGTGAGCGGGTGCAGCGTCGAGAGCCGCTCGATCTCGTCGCCGAACATCTCGATCCGGACCGCGAGCTCCTCGTACATCGGGATGATCTCGATGGTGTCGCCGCGGACCCGGAAGGTGCCGCGGGTGAAGGCCACGTCGTTCCGCGCGTACTGCATGCCGACCAGCTTGCGCAGCAGGGACTCGCGCTCGATGGTGTCGCCCAGCTTGACCCTGCAGCATCCGGTCCACGTACTCCTGCGGGGTGCCCAGGCCGTAGATGCACGACACGGAGGAGACGACAACGGTGTCCCGGCGGGTGAGCAGCGAGTTGGTGGCGGAGTGCCTGAGCCGCTCCACCTCGGAGTTGATCGAGGAGTCCTTCTCGATGTAGGTGTCGGTCTGCGGGACGTACGCCTCCGGCTGGTAGTAGTCGTAGTAGGAGACGAAGTACTCGACCGCGTTGTTGGGCAGCATCTCGCGCAGCTCGTTGGCGAACTGCGCGGCGAGCGTCTTGTTGGGCAGCATGACCAGCAGCGGGCGCTGCAGCTGCTCCGCGATCCAGGCCACGGTGGCGGTCTTGCCGGTGCCGGTCGCGCCGAGCAGCACCGTGTGCTCGTCCCCCGCCCGGATGCGCCGCGAGATCTCGGCGATCGCCGCCGGCTGGTCGCCGGCCGGGGTCATGTCGGAGATGACCTCGAACGGCGCCACCTTGCGCTGCAAATCAGTAACTGGACGCACGAACATGACCTCCTAGATCCCCGTGGGTTCAACTCTAGGACGGGGGTCTGACATTCCGCCGGCGTCAGGCGTGACCGGTCAGGCGGCGGCCCGGCGTTCGAGGTCGGCCCAGACCTCCCCGACGCGGCGGTCCAGGTCGTCCAGCGACCCGGAGTTGTCGATCACGATGTCGGCCAGGGCCAGCCGCTGCTCCCGGCTGGCCTGGGCGGCCATCCGGGCCCGGGCCTGCTCGGCCGGCATGCCGCGGAGCCGGACCAGCCGTTCGGCCTGCGCCTCGGGCGGCACGTCGACCACGATCACCACGTCGAAGCCCGCCCGCCCGCGGCTTTCCGCCAGCAGCGGGACGTCGTGCACGACAACCGGCCCGGCCGGAGCACCGGCGGCGGCGCGCACGGCGGCTTCCTCGGCCGCCTGCATCCACGCGCGGACCAGCGGGTGGACGATCTCGTTGAGCTTCGTGCGCAGTCCCGGATCGCTGAACACGATCTCCCCCAGCCGCTCGCGGTTCAGCGAGCCGTCGGGGCGGAGCACGCCCGGGCCGAAGGTCCCGGCGATGCGCGCCAGCCCGGGTGAGCCGGGGACGACCACCTCCCGGGCGGCCACGTCGGCGTCGATGAGCACGGCGCCGCGCTCGGCCAGCCGCCGGGACACCTCGCTCTTGCCTGACCCGATGCCTCCGGTGAGCCCGACCCTCAGCACCGCCACCCGCCTTCCGTAAGGGGCACAGGTCACGCAGCTTACTGCGGACTACCCGAGCTCGGCGGCCCAGTCCCGGTCCTGGAGCGCGTCGCGGACGCGGACGAGGAAACGGGACGCGGTGACGCCGTCGAACGCCCGGTGGTCGTAGCTGAACCCGAGGATCGTCATGTAGTGGACCGCGACCGCGTCGCCGACGGCCGTGGGGCGGCGGGTCACCTCGTTGACCGACAAGATCGCGGAGTTCGGCTGGTTGATGACGGGGGCCGAGGCGTAGCCGCCGAACGGCCCCGGGTTCGTGATCGTGAAGGTCGACCCGGACAGGTCGTCGGGCGTGGCCCGGCCGGCGTGGGCCTTGTCCGCCGCGGCCCGGATCGCCCGGGCGAGGCCGCGCAGGTTGAGGCCGTCGGCGTCCCTGATCACCGGGACCACCAGGCCCTGCTCGCTGAGATCGACCGCGATCCCGAGGTTGACGTAGTGATGCAGGACGCGGGTCTTGGCCTCCATGTCGAGCGAGGAGTTGATCACCGGGAACGCGCGCAGGGCGTCGCAGACGGCGCGGGAGACGAAGGCGAGGTAGGTGAGCGAGGTGCCCTCCTCGCGCCGGAACCGCTCCTTGTGCTGGCGGCGGACCTCCTCCACGGCCTGCAGGTCGACCTCGACGGCCGTCCAGACGTGCGGGGCGGTCCGCAGCGATTCGGTCATCCGCTCGGCGATGGTCAGCCGCATCCGGGAGAGCGGCTGGACCTCGTCCCTGGACCCGGCCTCGGTACCGGTGACGGGCAAGGCCGCCGGGGCTGATGAGGCTTGCGGGGCTTCCAGGGTCGGCGGGGTCTGCGGGTTGGTGCTGGCCTGGGCGATGGCGGCTTCGATGTCCTCGCGAGTGATCCGCCCGGTGGCGCCTGAGCCCTGGATGGCGCCGAGGTCGATGCCGTGGCGGGCGGCCAGCTTCCTGACGATCGGCGACAGCTTGGCCCGGCCGTTGCCCGCCGGGTCCGATGAGATCGAGGGGACAGCTGTGCTCGATGGGACTGAAGCGGCTGCGGCGGCCGGATTCCGCGGGCGGGGTGGCGCTGGATTCCGCGGGCAGGCCGATGCGGGCGAGTTCCGCGCCGACGGCGACGGTCTCGCCCTCGGGCACCATGATCTCGAGCAGGACGCCGCTGTACGGGCTCGGGATCTCCGAGTCGACCTTGTCGGTCGCCACCTCGAGCAGGGGATCGTCGAAGGCAACTGGGTCCCCCACGGCCAGCAGCCACCTGGTCACCGTGCCGGTGGTGACGGTCTCGCCGAGCTTGGGCATCTTGAAGACATCAGCCATGGCGATCTCCCCTCAGGCCGTCGCCACGCGGCGCAGCGTGCTGATGATCTCGGGCAGCTGCGGCACGGCCGCGTCCTCGAGCGCCGGGCTGGTCGGGATCGGCGTGTTCTTCCCGGCGATGCGGACGACCGGGCCGTCCAGTTGCCAGAAGCACTCCTCGGCGACGGTGGCGGCGATCTCGGCGCCATAGCCCAGGCGGCGGGCGTCCTCGTGCAGGATCACGGCGCGGGAGGTCTTGTTGACCGACGCGGCGATCGTCGCGACGTCGAGCGGCACGAGCGTGCGCAGGTCGACCACCTCGACCGAGATGCCCTCCTTAGCGAGCTCCGCGGCGGCCTCCAGGCCCTGGTGCACGCCGACCGAGTAGGTCAGCAGGCTGACCCGGGTGCCTTCGCGGACGACCTTGGCCGACCCGATCGGCACCGGGTCGAGGGACAGCGGCCCGGGCACCTCGATCCGCCGGTACAGGTACTTGCTCTCCAGGTACAGCACCGGGTTGTTGTCGCGGATCGCGCTGATGATCAGCCCGGCGGCGTCGGCCGGCGTGGCCGGCGCGACGATCTTCAGGCCGGGGATGTGCGCGAAGTAGGCCTCGACGCTCTGCGAGTGGGTGGGCCCGGCGCGCAGCCGGGCGCCGAACGGCGCGCGCATCGTCAGCGGGATCGGGTTACCCGTCCGGTAGTACTGCTTGGAGCAGTTGTTGATGATCTGGTCGAAGGCGCACGAGATGAAGTCGGCGAACTGGAATTCCACCACCGGCCGCAGCCCCATGAGGGCCGCGCCGCAGGCCAGACCGGTGAAGCCTGACTCCGCGATCGGGCTGTCGATGACGCGCCGCGGGCCGAACCGGTCCAGGAAGCCCTTGGTCACCTTGAACGCCCCGCCGAACTGGCCGACGTCCTCGCCGATCAGGAACACGTCCGGGTCGGCGTCCATCTCGCTGGCCAGCCCCGCGGCGATCGCCTCGAGATAGCTGACGGTGCTCCCGTGGTTTCAATGGTCTCAAGAGGCATAGACGCGGCCCTCCTCGTCGTCTGGTTCGGGCATCGGCATGCCGAGGGCCATCCCCCGGTGCTGCAGGGCGGTGGCCCGGGCCTGCTCCCGGACCGCCGTCACGCCGTCGGCGTCCAGGTAGTCCAGCTCGACCAGGCGGGCGCCGCACTCCTCCACGGGGTCGCGTTTCGCCCACGTCTCGTGGAGTTCGGCGGGCACGTAGTCGGCCGGGTCGTGCTCGGCGTGGCCGTGCATGCGCATGGTGACCGCCTCGATGAGCGAGGGGCCGTCCCCGGCCCGGGCCCGGGCGACCGCGGCGGCGGCCGCCTCGCGCACGGCGAACACGTCGATGCCGTCCACCTGCGTGCCGGGCATCCCGTAGCCGACGGCCTTGCTGGCGAAGTCGGTGGCCGCGGTGGTGAGGGTGAGCGGGGTCGAGTAGGCGTACTGGTTGTTCTCCACGACGAAGATGACCGGCAGGGCCTGCACCGCGGCCAGGTTGAGGGCTTCGTGGAAGTCCCCGCGGCTGCTCGCGCCGTCCCCGCAGTAGGCCATCGCCACCCCGTCGGTGCCGCGGTACCGCAGCGCGAAGGCCGCCCCGGTGGCGATCGGGTAATTGTTCGGGATGTGGCTGACCGGGTTGATGATGTTGAGGTCGAGCCGGCCGTAGTGCAGCGTGCCGTCCCGGCCGCCGGTCGGCGAGGTCGCCTTGCCCATGAAGCTCGCCATGACCTGCCAGGGCTCCAGGCCCCGCCACAGGTGCGCCCCGAGGTCACGGTGCAGCGGGGCGAGCACGTCGGTGGGCCGCAATGCCGAGGCCGTTCCGACCGAGATCGCCTCATGCCAGTGCCCGGTATAGAGCGAGCCGAGCAGCTCGCCCTGCCGGTACATGGTCACCATCCGGTCCTCGACCGCACGCGTGAGCGCCATGACCTCGAACATGCGGATGGCGAGATCTCGCTCAACCACGGTGGTGTTCGTCATAGAGGTCATTGTCCGGGTCCCGGCACGGTCGCGCGAGCCGATGCCCCGGAAACGCGAAAGCGGCGCCCGCGTCGCGGGCGCCGCTTTCGGCGGTATGACTTACTCCGGCCTAACTCTGGCCGCCCGACAGCTTCTCGCGCAGGGCCGCCAGGGCCTCGTCGGAAGCCAGGGTGCCGGTGGCCGCGGCCCCCGGCGACGAGCTCGAGGTGACCGCACCGGGGGTGCCGGCCCCGCGCGGCCGGCCCGCGCCGCTGCCGCGACGGTCGCCACGCGGAGCGGCAGCTTCGCCGCCACCGCCAGCCTCGACTCCGGCCGCCTCTTCCTCGTCGGCCTTGGCCCGGGACTCCTCCACCTGCTTGCGGTGAGCCTCGAACCGCGCCCGCGCCTCGGCGTACTGGTGCTCCCACTCCTCGCGCTGCTTCTCGAATCCCTCGCAGCCACTCGCCCGTCTCCGGGTCGAAGCCATCGGGGTACTCGTAGTTGCCCTGCTCGTCGTAGGAGGCAGGCATGCCGTACAGGGTCGGGTCGAAGTCGTCGCCGACGGCCTCGCCGATGGTGCCCTCGTTGGCCTGCTTGAGCGACAGGCTGATCCGGCGCCGGTCCAGGTCGATGTCGATGATCTTGACGAAGATCTCGTCGCCCACCTGCACGACCTGCTCCGGGATCTCCACGTGGCGGTCGGCCAGCTCGGAGATGTGGACCAGGCCCTCGATGCCCTCCTCGACCCGGACGAACGCGCCGAACGGCACCAGCTTGGTGACCCGGCCGGGAACGACCTGGCCGATCTGGTGCGTCCGGGCGAACTGCTGCCACGGGTCTTCCTGGGTGGACTTCAGCGACAGCGAGACGCGCTCGCGGTCCATGTCCACGTCGAGGACCTCGACGGTGACCTCCTGGCCGACCTCGACAACCTCGCCCGGGTGGTCGATGTGCTTCCAGGACAGCTCGGACACGTGCACCAGGCCGTCCACGCCGCCGAGGTCGACGAACGCGCCGAAGTTGACGATCGAGGACACGACGCCCTTGCGGATCTGGCCCTTGGACAGCGTGTTGAGGAAGGTGTGCCGGACCTCGGACTGGGTCTGCTCGAGCCAGGCGCGCCGGGACAGGACCACGTTGTTGCGGTTCTTGTCCAGCTCGATGATCTTGGCTTCGATCTCCTTGCCCACGTACGGCTGCAGATCGCGGACCCGGCGCATCTCCACCAGCGAGGCCGGCAGGAAGCCGCGCAGCCCGATGTCGAGGATCAGGCCGCCCTTGACGACCTCGATCACCGTGCCGGTGACCACGCCGTCCTCTTCCTTGATCTTCTCGATCGTGCCCCAGGCGCGCTCGTACTGGGCGCGCTTCTTGGACAGGATCAGGCGGCCCTCCTTGTCCTCCTTCTGCAGGACAAGGGCCTCGATGTGCTCGCCGGTCTTGACCACGTCGTGGGGGTCGACGTCGTGCTTGATGGACAGTTCGCGTGACGGGATCACGCCTTCTGTCTTGTAGCCGATATCGAGGAGGACCTCGTTCTCGGTCGACCTTGACGACGGTTCCTTCGACGATGTCACCATCATTGAAGTACTTGATGGTTTCGTCGATCGCGGCGAGGAATGCCTCCTCGGACCCGATGTCGTTGACCGCCACCTGGGGGGTCGAGTGGGCTTGCGTAGTGCTCGTCATGTGTGGGCTGGCTCCGGATGCGGACAGGGAAAGTTGTGGACACGCCGGAGACCGTGCATAGTGACCAGATTTACAGGACAGCCCGGTCACATCTCACATGACCGCGGCGGAACGCACGAGGACACGGCGCAGCGTTCAGCTTATGAGAGTAAACCCGAGGGGTCAATTGAGCCTGGCTACGATACGGCCTCAGTCTCTGCTGACCCGGGGGACGCCCCCTCAATGAGCTGCTTCGGCCCAGCTTCGCCCGGTACCGACCGACACGTCAAGCGGCACCCGCAGCGAGGCGGCGCCGCCCATCGCGGCGCACACCAGGTCGCGGGCGGCGTCGAACTCGCCGGGCGCCACCTCGATGATGAGCTCGTCGTGGACCTGCAGCAGCATCCGGGACCGGAGCCCGGCCGCCGTCAGCGCGCCGTCCACGGCGAGCATCGCCACCTTGATCACGTCCGCGGCCGAGCCCTGGATCGGGGCGTTGAGCGCCATCCGCTCGGCCATCTCCCGGCGCTGCCGGTTGTCCGAGACCAGGTCGGGCAGGTACCGGCGGCGGCCCATCATGGTGGCCGTGTAGCCGTCGGTACGGGCCCGGGAGACCACCTCGTACAGGTAGTCCCGGACCCCGCCGAACTCCTTGAAGTAGTCCTCCATCAGCGCGCGGGCCTCGTCCGGGGTGATGCGCAGCTGGTTGGCCAGCCCGAAGGCGGACAGGCCGTAGGCCAGGCCGTAGTTCATCGCCTTGATCTTGGCGCGCATCTCCGCGTTGACGTCCTCCGGCGCGATCCCGAACACCCGGGAGGCGGTGGCGGCGTGGAAGTCGTGCCCGGACTCGAACGCGGCGATCAGCGCCGCGTCCTCGGACAGGTGCGCCATGATCCGCAGCTCGATCTGGCTGTAGTCCGCCGACAGCAGGCACTCGTAGCCCTCCCCGACCACGAAGCCCAGCCGGATCTGCCGGCCGAGCTCGCTGCGGATGGGGATGTTCTGCAGGTTCGGGTCGGTGGAGGAGAGCCGGCCGGTGGCCGCGACCGTCTGGTGGAACGTGGTGTGGATCCGGCCGTCCTCGCCCGCCATCGGGATCAGCGAGTCCACGATCGTCATCAGCTTGCTCACGTCGCGGTGCCGCAGCAGGTGCTCGAGGACCGGATGCTGAGTCTGGGCCAGCAGGCTCGTCAGCGCCTCGGAGTCGGTGGTGTACCCGGTCTTGATCCGCTTGGTCTTGGGCAGGCCGAGCTCGTCGAACAGCAGCGCCTGCAGCTGCTTGGGCGAGCCCAGGTTGAACTCGCGCCCGGCGACCGCGTAGGCGGCCTGCTCGGCCGCCTTCACCTCGCCGTGCAGGGTGGCGGACATGGCCGCGAAGTGCTCGCCGTCGGCGGCGATCCCGGTCCGCTCCATCGTGGCCAGCACCGCGACCAGGGGCAGCTCGAGCTCGTGCAGCAGCGCCTTCGCCTCGCGCCGGTCCAGGTCCTCCTCCAGCGCTACCGCCAGCTCGAGCGTGGCCTGGGCGCGCAGCACCAGGGCGGCGGCCGCGTCGCGCTCGCCCGAGCCGTCCAGGGTCAGCTGGCCGTCGCCGGTGTCCTCGCGCAGCTCCTTGCCCAGGTAACGCAGCGCCAGGTCGGCCAGGTCGAAGGTGCGCTGGCCGGGCAGCGCCAGGTAAGCGGCGATCGCGGTGTCGCAGGCCAGCCCGGCCAGCGGCAGGCCGCGGGCCGCGAGGGCGTGCATTTGCCCCTTGGCGTCGTGCAGCACCTTGGGCCGCGCCGGGTCGGCCAGCCAGGCGGCGAGGGCCTGCTCGTCATCGCCGGTGAGCTGCGTCGGGTCCAGGTAGGCGCCGTGACCGTCAGGGGCGGCGATCGCCATCCCGGTCACGTTGCCAGTACCGCGCCCCCAGGTGCCGGTGAGGGTGAGCCCGGCTCGTTCGGCTGAAATGTGGGCGGCGAGCCAGGACGCGACCTCATCGGGTCCGGGCAGGTCGGTCACCACCTCGAAGCTCGGCTTTTCGCCGCCGGGGGCGGCGTCGGCGAGCGGACTGTCCGGGTCGGTGCCGGTCGCGCCGATGAGGCCGTGCGGGTGCGTCTGGTAAAGGCGCTCGCGGAGCACCTTGAACTCGAGCGAGTCGAAGAGCTGGTGGATCTTCTCCCGGTCCCACGCCACCGGCAGCAGGTCGCCCGGGACCGCGCCGACCGTCTCGGCGGGCAGGTCGGTGACCAGCGCGGTGAGCTGGCGGTTACGGAGCACGCTGGCCAGGTGCTCGCGCAGCGCGTCGCCGGCCTTGCCCTTGACCTCGTCCACGCGGTCGACCAGGGACTGCAGCGAGCCGAACTCCGTGATCCACTTGGTGGCGGTCTTCTCCCCCACCCCCGGGATGCCGGGCAGGTTGTCGCTCGGGTCGCCGCGCAGGGCGGCGAAGTCGGGGTACTGGGCGGGCGTCAGCCCGTACTTCTCGGCCACGGTCTCGGGGGTGAACCGGGTCATGTCGGTGATGCCGCGCCTGGTCATCAGCGCCGTCACCCGGTCCGAGACCAGCTGCAGCACGTCCCGGTCGCCGGTCACGATCAGCACGTCCATGTCCTGCGCGGCGGCCTGGGTGGCCAGCGTGGCGATGAGGTCGTCGGCCTCGTAGCCCGGCGCGGACAGCCGCCTGATGCCGAGCGCGTCGAGCACCTCGAAGATCAGGCTGAGCTGGCTGCGGAAGTCATCGGGGGTCTCTTTGCGGTTCGCCTTGTACTCGACGTACTGCTCGTGCCGGAACGTCGGCTCGCCGCGGTCGAACGCCACCGCGAGGTGGGTCGGCTTCTCGTCCCTGAGCACGTTGATCAGCATCGCGGTGAACCCGTAGACCGCGTTGGTCGGCTGTCCCGTCACGGTGGAGAAGTTCTCGATCGGGAGCGCGAAGAAGGCCCGGTAGGCCAGCGAGTGACCATCGAGCAGGAGCAGCCGGCTCTGGCCTGTTACGTCTGTCGCCACGGTCCGATCCTAAGGGCCGAACGAGCGGCGGGGTCCCCATCCGGCACCTGCGGGTGGCAGGTGGCGGACGAGGACCCCGTGGGTTCAGGCGGTTACGCGGGTTACGAGTTGAACGCGAAGATGGTGGTCGTGGTCTGGGTCTGGCCCGCCTTCAGCTCGGTGGAGGGGAAGTTGGGGTGGTTGGGCGAGTCCGGGAAGTGCTGGGTCTCGAAGGTGTACGCCTGGCCCTGGCGGTAAGCGTGGCCGCTGATGCCCACCAGCGTTCCGGTCAGGAAGTTGCTGGTGTAGAACTGGACGCCGGGCTGGTCGGTCCACACGGTGAGCTCACGGCCGCTGGACGGGTCGAGGGCCTTGGCGGCGAGGTTGAGCCCGCCCGGGCCGCTGTGGCCGGGGTTCAGCACCCAGTTGTGGTCGTAGCCCTGCGCTTCCAGGAGCTGGTTGAAGCCCGGGGAGTTGTCCGGCGCGCTGACGTCCGCGATCCGGGCGCCCATCGGGAAGAAGTGGGTGAAGTCGAACGGCGTGCCGAACACCGACGCGTTGTAGCCGAGCGGGATCGAGGTGGTGTCGGTCGGCGTGTACTTGTTCGCGTTGATCTTGATGAGCTGGTGGTAGGCCGAGCCCGGGAACGAGCTCTCGCCGGCCAGGTTGAAGTAGCTGTGGTTGGTCAGGTTGACGACCGTGTTGAGGTTGCTCGACTTGTTGGTCGTCACGTAGTGCAGGCCCAGCTGGTTCTGGTTGTTCAGCGTGTAGGTCAGCACCACCTTGATCGCGGCCGGGTAGCCGGTGCAGCCGTTCGGGCAGCCCGGGGATCCGGCCGGGGCGCCCTCGTCACCGTTCGGGCTGTTCAGCGTGAGCTGCACGCCGACGGAGCCGTTACCGCTGACCGCCTGGGAGGCCCAGATGTGGTTGCCGAAGCCGACGATCCCGCCGTGCAGGGCGTTCGGCCCGTTGTTGACGGGCAGGGTGTAGCTGACCTTCCCCTGCGCCCGGCTGGTCCAGGCGAGAACTGGCCCTTGGCGATCCGGTTGGCGTACCGGCCGACGGTCTCCCCGAAGTACACGCCCGTGGTGGGGGCGACCGGGGGGCTGTCGAACTTGACGTAGTTGGCCAGGGTCTTGAAGCCGAGCGTGACGTCGGCCTCCCGGCCGTTCCGGCTCGGCACCCAGATGTCCTGGACGATCCCGCCGTAGGTCAGGATCTGGACCTTCATGCCGCGGGCGTTCGTCAGGGTGTAACGGAACACCTCGGTGTTCTTGCCGGTGTACGACTCCACCGTGCTGCCAAAGGATTCCTTGCTGACCGAGAGGCCGCCGCCGCCGGCGGCGGCGTGGGCCCGAGGCGTGGCCGAGGCCTGGGTGGCCGCTAGAGATCCGCCTACGCCTAGCGCCACCATGGCGGCCAGCCCGATGGCGGCCCGGCCACGGAGACGTCGCTGTCGTCCGATTTCGCGCATACTTTGCGCTCCCTTCACTGGAACAGGTTCCAAGGTGAATTGTGAGCGCTAACAAGAGCGAAGTCACCCCTACATGACCAAAATGTGACGCAATTTTGGGCCGTCAGGTGGGTATGGCGTGCAGATTCGTCGATTGCAGTGCCACTTCCGGGACGACCGCGACGCGCATGGCACCCTTGACGTGGCCGGGAAACGGCTCTGGGCAAGCGGAGGTTAGCGATGGAGCAGGAGCTGCTGGACCGGGTCAAGGCGGTCACGACCGCCGAGGGCACGCTGGCGCACCGGATGGGCATCACGATCGTGTCGGCGTCCGCGGCCGAGGTCGTGGCGACGATGCCGGTGGCGGGCAACACCCAGCCGTACGGCCTGCTGCACGGCGGCGCCTCCTGCGTGCTGGCGGAGACCATCGGCTCGCTGGGCGCGGCCCTGCACGCGGGCCTGCGCGGGGCGGTGGTCGGCATCGAGATCAGCGCGACGCACCACCGCAGCGCCCGGGACGGCGACGTCACCGCGGTCGCCACGCTGGCGCACGGCGGCCGGACGCTGGCCACCTACGACATCGTCATCTCCGACTCCGCGGGGCGCCGGGTGTGCACGTCGCGGCTGACCTGCCTGATCCGGGAGCAGGGGCCGGGCAACGGCGCCGACCCGCTGTCTGGAGTGACCGGGAGCTGAACGCGGCACCGGGATCGGGTGGCCGCCTTTGCACCATGAGGCGACGGGTCGCTAACGTGGTGACGGCGGGCCCGGGGGGTTCTAGTAGATAACGTGCCGGCCGGGGAAGGCGGGCACGGCACCAACGGCTCCCCGGGTTTCGCGCTTCCCGGGCTGGGCCTGGCTGGCTCAGGGCGGTGTTGCCCGGCTCAGGGCTGGGGGGTCTCGGCGGGGACGCGCATGCTGCCCTCGATGACCGCCTCGGCGACCTTGCGCATGGTCAGGCGGCGGTCCATGGAGGTCTTCTGGATCCAGCGGAAGGCCTCGGGCTCGGTCAGCCCGTGATCGGTCTGCAGCAGGCCCTTGGCCCGGTCGAGCAGCTTGCGGACCTCGAGCCGCTCGCGCAGCGTGCCGATCTCGCCGTCGAGCGCGCGGATCTCGGCGAACCGGCTCACCGCCATCTCGATGGCGGGCACCAGGTCGGCCTTGGTGAACGGCTTGACCAGGTACGCCATCGCGCCCGCGTCGCGGGCCCGCTCGACCAGCTCGCGCTGGGAGAAGGCGGTCAGGATGACCACCGGGGCGATCCGCTCGGCGGCGATCCGCTCGGCGGCGGAGATCCCGTCCAGGATCGGCATCTTGATGTCGAGGATGGCCAGGTCCGGGCGCAGCGTGGTGACATGCCCGACGGCGGACTCGCCGTCGCCCGCCTCGGCGACGACGGAGTAGCCCTCCTCCTCGAGCATCTCCTTGAGGTCGAGGCGGATCAGCGCCTCGTCCTCGGCGATCACCACACGGAGCGGGTTCTGGCTCATGCCCACGAGCGTACCGTGACGCGGTAGATTGGTCTCAACCAGCTCCGCGGCAGACCGAGTCCGGTAGTGTTCGGTTTTGTTGTTGGAAACTGTGCCGGGATGATGGAATCGGTAGACATCGACGTCTCAAAAGCGTCTGCCTGAAAGGGCGTGCGGGTTCGAGTCCCGCTCCCGGCACAAAGACTACATTTCTTCTCAGAATTCCGTCTCCCCGATAAATGTCGGTAGCGCGCGGGATGATAGGGCTCATGCATCCGCAAGCCACAATGGATATCGCTCTTCGGCTATCTACTATCGGAGTTCTCGACCGCGAGACCGCGCAGATCTGCGATGTGCCCATTGGCGCCTCTACCTGGGGGACGGGTGCATCACCCTCGCCGGGGCCACGGGACAAGATGGTATGGCAGCTCGCGATCGCCTGCTCCGACGACTGGCCCGGGCCTCATCCAGGAGTGTGCACGCGCTCGCTGATCGCCTGTCTCCCGCACGACTGGCCGGGCCTGCATGCAGGCTGCACGAGGTAGGCAGCTACTCGAAGCACTGGCCCTGCCTGTTTCCGCAGCACGGACCGGGACGCAAGCACCTTCGGAAAATCGAGTTGCGCGAGTGGCAGGAAGTCATTGTCGGGAAATACGCCGGCGAATTTGCGAAAGGGCTGATCCATTCCGACGGCTGGCGGGGCACTAACCGGGTCCGGCGAACGCTTGCCGACGGCGATCACTGGTATGAGCTATCGGCCGGACGTCATCTCGGTGGCGCGGCGGGAGGCGGTGGCGCGGCTCGACGAGTTCGTCGGGCTCAAGTACTGAGGCGGCTGTCCGGACGGGCGGGAAACGGCAAGCCGGCCGCGGCCCAGCGGGTGGCTGGGCGCGGCCGGCTCGGTCGTTCTTCGGCTGGTGGGTGGTCGGGTTAGGGCCAGTTGGCCCCGTCGAAGTGCTCGGGCTTGGCCAGCGGCCAGCCGCCCGCGGCCAGGCGGGCGCGGACCCGGGCCACGTCGGCGTCGCTCGCGTGGTGGTCGGTGACGGTGGAGATGGCCTTCATGATCGCGTCGGCCGAATGCGGGTTGGTCTCGTTCTCGAGTTCCTGCGCGATCGCCTTGACGTCGGCCTCGCTCAGCTGGCTGCCGAGCAGGGCGAAGAGCGGGATGTAGTCGACGTCGGGCACGCCTTCGGGATAGCCCGCCCGCACCCAGTTGATGACCGAGGCGAGGAAAGGTGGCAACGGCATGTTCTGAACCTCTCGATGAGGTAACCGCGGAGTCGGGGCCGGGCCCGCCCGCCGGTTAGTGCTTGGCGGGGGCCGGGTGGCCGATCTGGTAGACCTCGTAGATACCCCAGCCGATGGCGGCCAGGATGATCAGGAAACAGATCGCGGCGATGACCGCGCCCAGGACGTTGCCGCCGTAGACGTGATCGGAGTCGGCGCCCGCGGTCTGCACGCGGGCGCCCGGCATGGCCAGGGAGCGCAGCCCGAAGGCGAACAGCGCGGGCAGGCCGGCTCCGGCGAGCAGGCCGAACACCACGATCTTCCAGAGGGCGGAAAGGTTGATCCAGGACATTGTGTTCTGCTTCCCTGTCGCTCAGGCCGCTGCGGCGGTCTCGGGAACCTTGGGAGCAACCCCGCCGGTCCATTCGTCGTTGACGTTGCTGGGGTCTACCTTGTTGGCCCGGGAGCGCCAGTAGATGACCCCGGAGAGGGCGATCAGGAGGATCAGGTCGACGATCACGCCAGTACTGCCGCCGATGCCGTGGGCGAGCTCGAATGCCCCGGCGCCGACGAGCCCGGCGGAGGGCAGCGTGAAGATCCACGCGGTGGCCATCCGGCTGGCCACGTTCCAGCGGACGTCGGCCCCCTTCTTGCCGAGCCCGGTGCCGATGATCGACCCGGTGGCGACGTGCGTGGTCGACAGCGAGTAGCCGAAGCTGGCCGACAGCAAGATGATCGCGGCCGAGGAGGACTCGGCTGCCATGCCCTGCGGCGCCTCGATCTCGACCAGGCCCTTGCCCAGGGTGCGGATGACCCGCCAGCCGCCCAGGTAGGTGCCAATGCTGATGGCCAGCGCGCAGGCCAGGACGACCCAGAACGGGGCGGTGGACTTGGCCGCCAGCGTGCCGTTGGCGATCAGGGCCAGCGTGATGACCCCCATCGTCTTCTGCGCGTCGTTGGTACCGTGCGCCAGCGACACCATGCAGGCCGACCCGATCTGGCCGATCCGGAAGCCGTGGTTGCGGGCTCCGCGGGTCAGGTTCCGGCTGATCCGGTAGAGCAGCCAGGTGCCAACCGCCGCGACCAGGCAGGCGATGACCGGCGACAGGACGGCAGGCAGGACGACCTTGGAGACCAGTCCGTGCCAGAGCACCGAACTGCCGCCCGCCGCCGCCAGCGTCGAGCCGATCACGCCGCCGATGAGCGCGTGCGACGAACTCGACGGGATGCCGAACAGCCAGGTGACCAGGTTCCAGATGATCCCGCCGGTCAGGCCGGCGGCCACCACGGTCAGGGTCACTACCTTGGTATCGACGAGGCCGCTCGCGATCGTGGCCGCTACGGCCAGCGAGAGGAACGCCCCGACGAGGTTGAGTACGCCCGAAAGCGCGACGGCGACCCTGGGAGGTAGTGCCCCGGTCGCGATTGAGGTTGCCATGGCATTGCCGGTGTCATGGAAGCCATTGGTGAAGTCAAAGGCGAGAGCCGTGATGACCACCAGCACGAGGATTGCGTCGTTTCCCACGGCAATAGCGTCTCTACCAGGGAAGTTGCTGTCGAGACTCCAGAAAGAAGAGTCAGGCGATAGTCATCTGCGCTTCCGTCAACGTTCACCTAGATGTCACTTGACGGGCAGCTGCACGTCGTGCCGCCGCCCGTTTTGTTAGCGTTAACACTGGTTTGCGTGACGGCCAGGGCGCGGTGCAGGTTTTGCCGCGAAATGATGACGTGTGACCGGTTAGTCGGGTTCGGGGCCGAGGTAGGGGATCAGGACGACGGTGATGTTGTCGGCACCGCCGGCGTCGATCGCGAACTTGACCATGTCGGCGGCGGCGCCCAGCGGGTCGGTCAGGGCCTTGGGCAGCGCGAGCCCGGCGAGCTCGGCGGCGTCGGTCTGGTAGTTCCACAGGCCGTCCGAGCACATGAGCAGGGCGCCGGCCCCGGGCGGGGTGTACCGCTCGACGTGCGCCGCGCGCTCCGGGTCGTCGGCCAGGTCCGCTTCCTCGCCGCCCAGCCAGCGGGTCAGCACGTGGGCGTGCGGCGAGGCCATCGCGGCGGCCTCGTCGGCCAGGCCGGCCGCGATCATCCCCCCGGCCACCGAATCGTCGCGGGTGAGCAGCCGCGACTCGGCCGCCGATTCGGCCAGCCAGTAGGCGCGGCTGTCGCCCAGCCAGCACAAGGTCACCTCGTAGCCGCGGGCCACCGCGGACACGAACGTCGTCGCCGACGTGTCGCCCCCGGGTCCCTGCAGGTCGGCCACCGCCCGCCGGGCGGCCGCGACCGAGGCCAGCGAGGCCTCGCCGAGATCGTCGCCCGCCCGCACGGCGGCTACCAGGACCGGCAGCGCGGCCTCGGCGGAGACCAGGGACGCCTGATCGGGGCGGGCGGAGGAGGAGACGCCGTCGCAGACCACGGCCACCACCGCCGGACCGTCCGGCGCCTGCTCGGCGGCCAGGGCCATCGCGTCCTCGTTGCGGTGATGCCGGAGGCCCCGGTCGCTGACGCCAGCCGCGGGACCGAGGTCGACCTCGGCATGATCTCGCGACGGCGGGTTGGTGATCATGTGCATACGTTAGTGCCTGGGATCGTCCGTCGTGACATGCCCGCGCCCTCCTGCGGGTGGAGAATTTTCTAACCCGCGGTGCACGGTGATCGCCGTCCACGCGCCGAGGTTGATCCGGTCGCCGTCCTGGAGGGGCACCTGGTCCCCCACCCCGATCTCCGAGCCGTTCACCAGCGTGCCGTTGGCCGAGCCGGGATCGAGCACGGCCCAGTTCCCGTCCGGCATCCCGATCAGCACCGCGTGCAGGCGGCTGATGCCCGGATCGGCGGGCGGGCCGGTCAGGTCGATCTCCGGCGCCAGGCCGCGGGACACGCTGCGCCGCCCGATCCGCATCTGGTTCCCGACGAGCTGGAAACGGCGTTCGGCGTAGTAGGCGGGGAACGTGACGGCCGCGCCTTCCGGCCCGGTCACGGCCTGCACCCGCTCGTAGTAGACGTGGTCCGCGCCGACGATCGCGGTCCAGGTGGCCTGCGGGTACGGGAACGAGGACATCGGCGGGGCGCCCGCGGCCGGTTCCCTGACGGGCGGCGGGAGGGTGGCGGCGGGAGGAGCCGGGGCGGACGGGCGCGAGGGGGCCGACGGGCGCGAGGGGGCAGGCTGGCTCCAGCTGTAACCCCCGGTACCGGGGCCGGGAGCCGGGGCCGGCTGGCCGTAGCTGCCCGGGGCGGGAGGCGGCGGTCCGGAGGGGAGCCGGGGGGCGGCGAAGTTGTACCCGCAGGCCTCGCAGAACTGGCCGGTCCGCGAGGTACCGCAGTTAGGGCAGGGTTCGCCGGCCGAGGCGGGACCGGGGGCGGGCCGCGCCGCCCGCCGGGGCGCCGGGATCGCTGGCTGCGGGCGGCGGGCCAGCGGCCGGGCTGGCGATGCGCATGCCGCACAGATCGCAGAAATCGTCGCTAACCGAGTCGTGCCCGTTCGGACATACCGCCATCGCCGCCTCCTCCCCCGCTCGCTACTTCTTTACCCGGACTGTCTTCGTCGACCGGGTGTCCAGGGCCATCTCGTCGGCGTCTTCGACCTTCTTCTTCAGCCGGACCGTCCCGGACTCCACATCGACCACGTCTACCACCTTGGCCAGCAGCTTGGCCGTGTCCTCGTTGCCCGACTGGTGGGCCAGCGCCACGGCCCGGCCGAGCTTGGCCGTCGCGGTCTCCTCGTCGCCCTGCTTGCGCGCCTCCAGGCCCTCCTGGATGGCGTTGGCGAGCTCGGCCTGGCCAGTGTAGTGCGCTACCCGCCCGTTGATCTTGGTGGAGAGTGCCTCGTCATCGGTCCAGATCGCGCGGACCAGCCCCTGTCCGAGGATCTCGGTCCCGGCCATCAAGCTGATCCGCGCGGCCAGCATTTCCTGGCCGAGTCCGGCCGCGGCAACCTCGACGCCGACGTGGTAGTCCCGGTTCTCCCCCGGTCCCCATGCCCCGGTCGGGAAGTCGGCCGCCTGCGGACTGACCTGGGTTCGCCGGCTGGTCAGGTCCTCGACTGCGGGCGCCACCTGCTTGACGAACTTGAGCGTGGCGGTCTGCGGCGTCCACACCCGCAGCGACACGTCGGCGACCTGCTTGCCCATGGCGTTCTCCATCATGGCCGCGAAATCGGCGGCCAGCCCGGCCGGGTCGGGCACGATGTCGACCGTGCCGAGCAGCGCGCTCGAGACCGTGCGCAGCTCGCTCACCTCCCAGTCGGTTCCCACGCCGCGGCAGTCGCAGCTGAACACGCCCTCGCACTGGCCCAGCTCGGCTACGAGCTGCTCGGGTGTCTCGTGCTGGTTCTTGCCGTCGGTGAGCAAGATGGCGTGCCGCAGCTGCGCCGGGTAACCCGCGAAGATCTGCCGGGCCAGGCCCAGCCACTTGCCGATCGCGGTGCCGCCGTTGGCGCGCAGCGCTCCCACCGCCTGCTTGGCCGCGGCCCGGGAGGCGGCGCTGGCGACCGCCATGCTCCCGTCCGGCGGGAAGACCGGCCAGGCGGTGCTGGTGCCCGCCACGACCGCGAACCCCACGCCGTCGCGGACCACGTCGATCGCGGCGGCGGTGGCCGCCCGCGCCTGCGACATCTTGGTCGGCGGGTAGTCCATCGACCCGGAGCAGTCGATGATGATGATCTCGGCACTGCCCGCGCCGCCGCCCGGGGCCGCGACTGCGACATCCGCCCCGGACATCACGGTGACCACGGCGCTCACGTCGCGGCCGCCCTCGGGCAGGTACTGGTTCTGGTCGACGTCGACGGTGAAGCCGGAATCGGTCATGGCGGGTTCTCCTTGGTAACGGCGCCGGGCGCACGAACGGGACCGGGACCAGCACGATGGTGATGTTGTCCATGCCGCCGGCGTCCAGGGCGAATTTCAGCAGCGCGTCAGCGGCGCTGGACGGGTCGTTGAACGCTTCCGGGAGCGCGAGCTCTGCCAGGGCCGCGGCGTCGGACTGGTAGTTCCACAGGCCGTCCGAGCAGACCAGCACGACCCCGCGCCCGGGCGGGGTGAACCGCTCGACGTGCGGCTGCGGCGTGACCACGTCGGCACCAAGCCAGCGGGTGATCACGTGGGCCTGGGGGGAGGCCATGGCCTGCGCCTCGGTCATCTCGCCGTCCGCGATCAGTTCCTCGGCGAGCGAGTCGTCCCTGGTCAGCTTGGCGGAATCCGACTCGGTGGCCAGCCAGTAGGCGCGGCTGTCACCGAGCCAGCAGATCGTGACCGCGTCCGCGCCGACGATCACGGACACATAGGTCGCCGACGGGGCCCGGGACGGCGTGCCCAGGATGGCCATGGCCTCGTGCGCCTGGCGCACCGCGGCCCGGGAGGCCTCGTCCGGGGGGTCCCCGCGCCGGATCGAGCTGAGCAGCATCCGCACCGCCGCCTGCGCGCCGGTCAGCGACGCGTCTTCGGGGTTCGGCGAGGAGGAGACCCCGTCGCAGACGACCGCGACCGCGACCGGCCCGTCCGGGGTCTCGGTGGTGGCCAGGGCCATCGCGTCCTCGTTGCGCGGGTGCCGCAGGCCCCGGTCGGTGACCCCGGCCAGCAGCTCCAGGTTGAGCTCCACGTGGTCACGGCCGGACGGCACCTTGCGCCCGCACGACTCGCAGTAGCCCTCGGCGCTGATCGCGCCGGCCGGGGCTGACTCGTCGAGCGAGCATACCGGGCACTGCGCGGAATACCCCGGCGGGCCGGCGCTGCTGACGGGCGGAGCGAGCTCGGTCCCGCAGGATTCGCAGAAGCTGTCCGCGGCGCCGGCCGTGCCGCCGCAGCGGGGACAGGTAACTCCCGTGTTGCCTTCGTGCATCAGGCCATCATCCAGGGGATAGGCCGTCATGTCAGCGTCCGGGGCCGTATTGCGTTCGCCATGTCGGTAAGTTCTATCCTGCGGTCCTCATCGGGGGTCAACCGGGCCAGCGTCGGCCGGGTACAGGTCACCTCGGCTGCACCCCCAGGACCGCCTGCTGGTACCCGGCCACCGCGGCCTCGGCCGCGGTCAGGTCACAGGGCGCGGTCCACAGCAGGTCACGGGCCCGGTCATAGCGTTCGGCCAGGGCCGCGTCCTCGACCGCCCCGAGTCGGGCGGCCTTGGCCTTGTAGGCCCCGAGGAGGCCACGCAACTCGTCGCGCTTGGCCAGGGCGGCTACCGAAGCCCGTTCGGCCTCATGGAAGCGCGCCGTCGCGGCGGTCAGCTCGCGGTCGAGCAGGTCCAGCTCGGACGCGAGGCGCGGCCACCGTCCGGCGTCCAGCAGCGGGCCCAGGCCGGCCAGCCGGGCCGACAGGTCGGCCAGCTCGGCGGGCGGGGGCGGCAGGGCCCCGGCGGCGATCTTTGCCGCGGCCTGCTGCCAGGCGGCAACGGCGTCGTCGCGGGCGGAGCGGGCCGCGGTCGCGGCCGCCCGCGCCCCGTCGACGCGCTGACGGGCCTCGTCCCGCAGCCGGATCAGCTCGTCGGCCCGGGCCACGGCGACCGCGATGCGCTCCCGCAGCCGGTCCGCCCCCGAGGTGTCGACCGCGCCGCCCTGCCACAGCGCCAGCGGGTCGGAGTTCAGCGTGTCGCGCATCGCGGCCAGCTCGCCCTGGGCGGCGGCCAGGTTGCCGGCCAGCGCCTCGTCGCCGAGCGCGGCGGCCAGCGGCGTCACCCGGGCCAGCTCGGCCCCGGCGCTGTCCAGCCGGCCCGCGACCTCGGTCCACACGTGCTCGGCGGCGGAGACCACCTCGGTGACGGAGCTGAACGCGCCCCGCATCCGGGCTACCGCCGTGGCCAGGGTCAGGTCCTCACGACCGGGGTCGGCCAGGTCACGGCCGGCCAGCGGGGCGGGCCCCGCGGCCAGCCGCACCGAGCGCCCGGTGAGCAGCGCGGTGAGCGCGGTGAGCTCGCGCGGTCCGAGGTGCCTGGTCACCGCGTCGGCGGCCTGGTCGACCACGGCCGAGTAGGCCTCGTAGACCTGCCACAAGATGGCCAGCGTGGCCACCGTGGCGTCCCAGCGCCGCCTGGTCTCACCGGTGAGCTCGGCCCCGGTCAGCAGCTGCTTGCCGAAGCTCGAATCCAGCTCGAGCAGGTTGGCCTGGATCGCGTCGCGCTCGGCGACCGCGGCCTTGACCGCGGCCCCGGCCTGCTCCTTGCCCATCGCCGGCACGTTCATCCGTACTCCGCCAGCCGCCGGGACAGCCGCCACGCGATGACTGTGGCCGTCATTGCCGATCCGCCATGTCGCTCCCCCGTCATCGGAACCGACGAACCATGACGTTCCCTATTTTGCCCGTACTCGGAGACTCCCTGGGGGTAACGCGAACCAGCGAACGGGGGTTCACGCGGTGCCGTCGCTGCGCCGCCCGGGCCGGACGGGTCATGACCAGGTCTTCGGCCGGATCGCGTTGGCCATGTCGACCAGCGTGATCCGGCGGGCGCGATCCGACGTCAGCCGGGCCAGCGCCCGGTAGCCGGCTTCCAGGCCGAAACGCAGCGAGCGCTCGTTCGGCTCGCAGCCGAGGATCGGCCCGCCGCCGGGCCGCTGGCCGGCTCCGCGCCGCCCGGCGCCCGGGGCCTGCCCGGCCAGGGCCGGGCGGTCCGAGCTGGCCCAGCCCAGCGCGGCCCGCAGGATCTCCACCGTGAGCTGCTGGCGGCGCGCCTCGTCCACGCTCAGCCGGCTCAGCCGACCGTCCGCCTGGTACAGGTCATCGCCCGTCACCCCGGGAGAGACCAGGATCCGGACGGCGGCGATCTGCGCCGCCGCGTGATAGCTGGAAGTCTCGGGCACCGCGGCGAGCGCCGCGATCGCGCCCGGCCGGTCGCCGGCCGCCAGGCACGCCCGAGCCAGCCCGAACGCCGCGCTGATGCAGGACCGGTCCACGGTCCAGACGAGCTTGAAATACCGGCCGGCCAACGCGCTGTCCCCGGCGGCCTCGGCCGCGAACGCCAGCGCGAGCTTGGGCGCGAGCTCGCCGGGCAGCTCGTCGTAGACGGCGCTGAACGCGCCGCCCGCGGCTCCCGCGTCGCCCGTCGCCAGCCGTCGCAGGCCGTCGGTCCAGGCGATCCGCCAGTCGGACGGATCCCCGGCGGCCAGGTCGGCCAGCGTGCGGCCGGCCCCGGCGTAATCGCCGGCGTCGAGCTCGGCGCGGGCCAGGGCCAGCCGCGTCTCGGCGGACGCCGCCACCTCGGCCGGCACGCTCACGTCGCCCGAGATCGCGGCGGCCAGCGCGGCCGCGCGCGGGCCGGAGTCGAGCCCGGCGAGCGTGGCCAGGTAGCCCGCCGCCGGGTCGGCCCGGTCCACCTGCGGCATCGGGATCCCCGTGATGATCGCCTCGGCCCGCGGCACGGCCAGCGCCGATCCGGCCCGGTCGTCGCCCCCCGCGGCGGGATCGTCGCCGGTACCGATGGCCTGGAGCTCGGGGCTGAAGACGGTGGAGAAGGCGGGCCGGGGGGTGCCGTCGGCGACCGCGAGCACCTCGCGCAGCACCCCGGTGAGCTGCTCGGCCATCTCCCCGGCGGAGGCGAACCGGCGGTCCGGGTCGGGGTCGGTGGCCCGCCGCAGCAGCCGGGCGAAGGACTCCTGCTGCTCGAGCACCGGCACCCCGTCCGGCAGGGTGAACTTGTAGGTGCTCTGGTAGCCCTTGAACTCGAAGGTGAGCACGGCCAGCGCCCGGCCCACGGTGTACAGGTCGGAGCTGACCGAGGGGCCGTCGGTGGCGATCTCGGGGGCCTGGTAGCCGACGGTCCCGTAGATCGGGCCCTCGCTATCGACCCCGCGGACCCCGCCCATGTCGATGAGCTTGAGCTGCTCCTCGGTCTGGATGACGTTGTCCGGCTTGAAATCGCAGTACACCAGGCCCCGGTCATGCAGGTACCCCAGCGCCGGCAGCACCTCGATCGCGTACGCGATCGCGTGCGCCACCGGCACCGAGCCACCGCTGAGCCGGGCGTCCTGAAGGATCTGCTTCAGGGACTTGCCGCCGACGTATTCCATCACGATGTACCCGGCCGACTCCCCCGTCTGCCGGTCCGCGTGCTGGACGAAGTTGTAGATCCGGACGATGTTCGGGTGCTCCACCTGGGCCAGGAACTGCCGCTCGGCGACCGCGGCCGCCATCGCGTCGGCGTCCCCGGTGTTCAGCAGGCCCTTGAGCACCACCCAGCGGTCGCTGACGTTGTGGTCGCGGGCCAGGTAGATCCAGCCGAGCCCGCCGAAGGCAAGGCAGCCGAGCACCTCGTACTGCCCGGCCACCACGTCGCCGCTTTCCAGCTTCGGGCTGAACGAGTACCTGGTGCCGCAGTTACGGCAGAAGCCCTCGGTCATCCCGGGGCGGCCGTCCCGGCCGCGCCCGACGGGCTGCTCGCAGTTGGCGCAGAACCGCCGGTTCTCCGGCACCTGCGGGTTGGCGAGCACCGCGCTGGCCGGGTCGCGGTACGGCACCGGCGGGATCTCGACCAGGCCCGCGCCGAGCCGGCCGCGGGCCGACCGGCCGCTGGTGCGCCGGGATCCCCTGGTGCCCGAGGTGCGACGGCTGCCTGCGGTGCCCGATCCGGCGGAACTCGACCCGGACCCGGCGACCCAGCCGACCCGGACCGGCCGACCCGGAACCGGCCGACCCGGAAGGGGCTGGGCCGGACGCGGAGGGTAGCCGCCGGGGCGGCGGCCAGGCCGCAGACGTTGCAGTACCCGTCCTCGATCGTCCCGCCGCAGTTCGTGCAGGTGCTCATCGCCGCCGCGCTCCCCTCGTCCGCGCCCCCGTCTGGCCCGTCATCGCGTCAGCTCGCGTACTGGAGCGCTGGCGGCGGTTGCGGGGAGCCGAGCCAGCGCTGGTAGCTGGCCTTCCACTGGCCGCCCGATTCGTACTGCTGGAGGACCGCGTTCACGAAGCGGACGAACTCCGGGTGCTGCTTGGAGATCGCCAGGCCGTAGGGCTCGTTGGTGAGCGACCCTCCGATCAGCTTGGTGTACGGGTCCTGCGCGGCCAGGCCGTCCAGGATCGAGTCGTCGGTGGATACCGCGGCCACGTCGCCCTGCTGCAGCTTCACCAGGCAGTCGGTCCAGTACGGCACCTGGACCGCGGTGGCATTGACCTTCTGGATCGCGGTCACCGAGTCCGAACCCGAGGTCGCGCAGACCTTCTGGCCGTGCAGGCTGGCCAGGCTGGTCGCGGCGGAATTCTTCAGCACCAGGACCTTCTGGTGCGCTTCGAAGTAGACGGCGGAGAAGTCGACCTGCTGCAGCCGGTCGCAGGTGATCGTCATCGTGTGCGCCACGATGTCCACCGCGCCCGAGAGGATGTCCGGGATCCGCTGGGCGTCGGAGATCGCCTTGTAGTGGATCCTGGACGGGTCCGAGCTGCCGAAGATGGCCTTGGCCACCGCCCGGATCACGTCGATGTCGAAGCCCTCGATCTGGTTGGTGAGCGGGTTGAGGAAGCCGAAGTGATAGGTGCTCTGGTCCACGCCGGCGATGAGGTAGCCGCGGGCGCGGATCTTCGCCATGAACGAGCCGGACGTCACCTGCGGCGGTCCGGACGGCCGCAGGCTGCTGGCGTTCGCGTTGCACGCGGCCACGGCGGGCGCGCGGACGGCAGCCGGCTGGCTCGTGCCCAGCTGGCTGGTGACCGGCTGGCCGGGTGCGGCGGCCGCGGCGGCGGCCCCGAGCGCCAGCCCGGACGCGGTGAGCAGCACGGCGAGCGCCCGCCAGGGGCGCCGGCGCGCGTTCACCGGTACTCCGCGAGCCGGCGGGTCAGGCCCCAGGCACAGCCGACCACCATCACCAGCGCCGCCACGACCATGCCGATGGCCAGCCCGGTGAACGCGTCGCGGCCGCTGCGGGCGCTGGAGTCGAAGGTGGCCTGGTGGGTGGTGATCCCCTCGCTGAGGGTCGCGGACAGCTTGCTGAAGGCCTGGGCCGCCGCACCGGTCTGGGCCGACGTCACGGCGCCCGCGTGGTTCCCGCCGTCGTCCTGCGCCCGGAGCGCCTGGTGGGCCTGGTACCAGGCCTGGGCCTGCGCCGCGGCCTGGCTGCTCCCGGTCGCGGCCAGCAGCGTGCCCGGCCCGGGCCCGAGGAGCTTCTCCTGGGTCAGGAAATCCTGCTGGTAGGAGTCCTCGCCGCTGTTGTCGATCAGGGTGAGGCTCTCGTCCGCGTGAGCCTGCAGCGCCGCCACCTCCGCCCGGGCGAAGGCCTGGGCGGGGACGGAGCCCTGCTGCTGGGCGTGCAGCAGGTCGGCCCGGCCGAGGGTGAAGGCGCCGGCCAGCCAGACCAGTGAGACCAGCCCGGCCAGGGCGGCTAGCAGCAGCCCGTAGTTGACCATCCGGTGCGTGTGCCGGGCCAGCCACCGCGACGAGCGGAACAGCACGTACCCGATGCCCAGGCCCGCCAGCACGGTGACCACCACGAGCGGCAGCCCGGTCGCCTGCGCGCTGGACGAGGTCAGCAGCGCGCTCTCCCGGGTGTAGATGTCGCCGGCCGCTGGCAGCAGCGTGTTGCGTAGCAGGGTCGAGGCTTCCCGCAGGTAGGCCGCCCCGAGCGGCAGGCCGAGCCGGTTGTCGGTCCGGGCCGTGCCCACCTCGTCGGCGTAGGCCGGCAACTGCCCGGACAAGATGGCCAGGTCGTCCCCGATGGCCACCCCGGCCGCGGCCTCCCGCTTGGCCAGCTGCCCGGGCAGCTGCGTCCGGGCGGCGGACGAGCCGACCAGCGCGCTGGCCGCCTCGATCTTGATCGCCGCCTGGGTGATGTCCGCCTGGTAGCGCTGCCGGGCGGCGGCGGGCTCCAGGCCGCCGGCCAGGAAGGCACTGGCCTCGGTGGCGCCCGCGTCGGACAGGCTGGTGTAGATCTGCTCCGCGTCCAGGCTCAGCGGCTCGCTCACCGCGACCACGTCGCCGGCCGCCGACGCGTGCTGGGCGGCGGTCAGCCCGGCCAGCACCCCCCAGGCCAGGCTGAACAGGACCAGCACGGCGAGCAGCAGGCCGAGCCGGGTCGGCGTGGCCGCCCCGTCCAGGCGAGAGCGCCACCCGGCACCGCGCCCCCGCGGTGCGAGAGCATGCTGGCCGGGTTTTACGCCGACGCTCGCTGTCATAGGCCGACCGCCAAAACCACTCCCGTCGCACTGACAATCAGTGCGTCTGGTTAGTTAATACCAGAGGATGCGCGGTGGACGGGATCGGAGCCGCCCGCCGACGGGACCGCCTAGGCGCGGTGCAGGCTGATGACGGTCCATGCTCCCAGGTTGATCCGGTCCCCTTCGTGCAGGGGAATCTCCTCCCCCGGCGGTATCTCGCGGCCGTTCAGCTGGGTGCCGTTGGCCGATCCCGGGTCGAGGATCGACCAGGTTCCCTCGGCCGTGGCGATCAGGACCGCGTGCAGGCGGCTGACGCCCGGGTCGACGGGCTGCTCGGCCAGGTCGATCTCGGGCTTGAGCTCGCGGGTAGCGCTCCGGCGGCCGATGCGCATCTGGCGGCCGGCGAGCCGGATCCGCCGCTCCGAGGGATGCGCCGGGAAGGGCACGTCCGGGCCGCGCTGGTCGCGTACCGATTTCATCCTGTCGTAGTAGGTACGGTCCGTGGCGACCAGCACGGTCCAGGAGACCGCGAGTGCCGGCATGGGCCTGGTCGGAGGGGCCGAGAACACGGGCGCAGGCGGAGCCGGGCTGCGGGCAGGCTCCAGCGTGGGCGCAGCCGCCGCGGCCGGGGCAGGAGGCGGCGCGGCGCGGCCGGGGCGACGGGAGCGGCCGTGACCGGAGCGGGCGGTCGGCCTGACCGGGGCGAAGGGCTCGGCCGGAGCGGCGGCCGGCTCCGGCGAGAACAGTGATTCCAGCAGGTGGAAGGCCCCGGTGTCACCGGACGAGGTGGATGGCGCCGGGGACCGGAACTCGGCCGGGGGTGCCTGCTGGGGCGCCGGAGCTCCAGGGGGAAGGCGGGGGCGGCGCGGCCTGCTGCGGCGCGGTGCCCCACGGGGATGGCGGCGGTTCGGCCGGAGCCTGCCGGGCGGTGTCCCACGGAGGCGGCGGTTCGGCCAGAGCCTGCCGCGGGGTGTTCCACGGAGAAGGCGATGGTTCGGCCGGAGCCTGCGACGTCGTGCTCCACGAGTTAGGCGGCTCCGCCGGGCCCCACGGCGAGCGCGCCGTCCCGGGCCGGTCGATCGGCGGGAACAGCGATTCCGGGGGCCCGGAGGATGGCCTGGCCGGCGCGGGTGCCTCCGCGGGCGGGCTGAAGGGAGCGAACGGGTTGCGGACCCGGATGCGGAGACCGCATGAGTCGCAGAACTGACCCGACACCATCGCCCCGCAATTCGGGCAGGCCCGGTCGCTGCTCGCCGTGGCCTGACCGGAGCCGCGGTGCTTGCCTGCCGCGTGATCCGCGCCGAAGGGCGCAGACCCGCTGATCCTCGCGCCGCAGATGTCGCAGAAGTCGGTGTTCGCCGTTTCGTGGCCTGCCAGGCACCTAGCCATGTGATACCGCCGCCCTATTTTGACCTAACGCTCCCTTTAGGTCCCATTAGCGGCAGCATATGCGCCGTTCGGACGATACAGCTGGTCTTTTCCCCCACCGGACGTGAGACTCAGGACACCCGGGGGTGAGACTCAGGTCAGCGGACGCGCCGTGGGCGGAATCGGCGCCGGGAGCCCGGCCTCGCCGCCCAGGTAGCGGTCGACGGCGGCGGCGGCGCTGCGGCCCTCGGCGATGGCCCAGACGATCAGCGACTGGCCGCGGCCCATGTCCCCGGCGGCGAAGACGCCCGGGACCGAGGTGGCGTACGAGCCGTCCCGGGCGACGTTACCCCGCTGGTCGAAATCGACGCCGAGGCCGTCGAGCAGCCCGGGCCGTTCGGCGCCGGTGAAGCCCATGGCCAGCAGGACCAGGTCAGCAGCGCAGCTCGCGCTCGGTGCCGGGCACCGGGTCGAACCCCTTGGCGTCGGCCAGCCGCAGCGCCCGCACCCGGCCCGCGTCGTCGCCGAGGAACTCCAGCGTGGTCACCGCGTAGGTCCGCTCGCCGCCCTCCTCGTGCGCGCTCGATACCCGGTAGATCATCGGGTAGGTGGGCCACGGCTGGTGGCCGGGCCGGACCGCGGGCGGCTGGGGCAGGATCTCGAGCTGGGTCACCGAGGCCGCGCCCTGCCGGTGCGCGGTGCCCAGGCAGTCGGCGCCGGTGTCACCGCCGCCGATGATGACCACGTGCCGCCCGCGCGCGCAGATGGCCGGGTCGGCCGGAGCCTCCGGGTCGGCGGCTACCGCCCGGTTGGACGGCGGGAGGTACTCCATGGCCTGGTGGATGCCGTCCAGCTCACGCCCGGGCATCGGCAGGTCGCGCGGTACCCGGGCGCCGCCTGCCAGGACGATGGCGTCGAAGGAGGCGCGCAGCGTTTCCGCGGAAACGTCGGTGCCGGCCTCGACGCCGCAGCGGAACTCGGTGCCCTCGGCCCGCATCTGGTCCAGGCGCCGGTCCAGATGCCGCTTCTCCAGCTTGAACTCGGGGATGCCGTACCGCAGCAGGCCGCCCGGCGCCTCGTCGCGCTCGAAGACCGTCACCGCGTGCCCGGCCCTGGTCAGCTGCTGGGCGGCGGCGAGCCCGGCCGGCCCCGAGCCGATCACCGCGACGGTCCGGCCGGTCCGCGCCGCCGGCGGCATCGGCACCACCCAGCCGGACGCGAAGGCCCGGTCGATGATCTCGACCTCGACCTGCTTGATCGTGACGGGGTCGGAGTTGATCCCGAGCACGCAGGCGGCTTCGCACGGCGCTGGGCAAAGCCGCCCGGTGAACTCGGGGAAGTTGTTGGTCGCGTGCAGCCGGTCGGCGGCGTCGCGCCAGTCGTGCCGCCAGAACCAGGTCGTTCCACTCGGGAATCAGGTTCCCCAGCGGGCAGCCGTTGTGGCAGAACGGGATGCCGCAGTCCATGCACCGGCCCGCCTGCCGCTCCAGGCGGCTGGACGGGAACGGCTCGTACACCTCGCGCCAGTCGAGCAGCCGCAGGTCCACCGGCCTGCGGACCGGGGTCTCGCGGGGCGTGGACAGGAAGCCCTTCGGGTCAGCCATCGGTTATTTCCTCCCCGCTACCCGTGCGCCGCGGACATGACGGCCTCGTCGATATCGCGGCCCTCGCGCTCGGCCTGCGAGGCGGCGGACAGCACGCGCTTGTAGTCCTTCGGCATGACCTTGGTGAACCGGCCGGGATCCCAGTCCGCGAGCAGCCGGGCCGCCACCGCGGAGCCGGTTTCCGCGTGGTGGCGCTCGACCACCTCGCGCAGGAACTTCGCGTCGTCCTCGGCCACCGGGTCCAGGTCGACCATCTCCATGTTCACCCGGATCTGCGGCAGGTCGAGCACGTAGGCGGTGCCGCCGGACATGCCCGCCGCGAAGTTCCGGCCGACCGGGCCGAGGATCACCACCCGGCCGCCGGTCATGTACTCGCAGCCGTGGTCGCCGGTGCCCTCGGCGACCGCGAGCGCGCCGGAGTTCCGCACGCAGAACCGCTCGCCCACCAGGCCGCGCAGGAAGATCTCCCCGCTGGTGGCCCCGTAGCCGATCACGTTGCCCGCGATGACCTGCTCCTCGGCGGTGAACGTGGCCGCGGCGGGCGGCCGGACGACGAGCCGTCCGCCGGACAGGCCCTTGCCCAGGTAGTCGTTGGCGTCACCGTCGAGGCGCAGCGTGATGCCGCGCGGCAGGAAGGCACCGAACGACTGGCCCGCCGAGCCGCGGAACGAGACGTCGATCGTGTTCTCGGGCAGCCCCTCGCCGCCCCAGCGCCGGGTGACCTCGTAGCCGAGCATGGTGCCCACGGTCCGGTTGACGTTCCTGATCGGCAGGTCGAGGCGGACCGGGCGGCCCTCCTCCAGCGCGCCCTCGGCGAGCTGGATGAGCGTGTTGTCCAGGGCCTTGTCCAGCCCGTGATCCTGGCGGGTGACGCAGCTCAGCGCGGCGCCCTCCGGCAGCTGCGGCCGGTACAGGATGGGCGCGAGGTCC
Source organism: uncultured Actinomycetota bacterium (assembly GCA_963839095.1). Lineage (GTDB taxonomy): Bacteria > Actinomycetota > Actinomycetes > Streptosporangiales > Streptosporangiaceae > Palsa-504. The sequence continues at coordinate 130,159 of CAWIUF010000068.1, forward strand.
AGCCCGGAGGCCTTCCAGTGCTCCACCGCCAGCACGCTGTCGAGCAGGTCGACCCGGCCGATGATCTCTTCCAGGGAGCGGAACCCGAGCCGGGCCAGGTACTCCCGGACCTCCTCGGCGATGAACTCGAAGAAGTTCACCACGAACTCAGGCTTGCCGCTGAACCGGGCCCGCAGCTCGGGGTTCTGGGTGGCCACGCCGACCGGGCAGGTGTCCAGGTGGCAGACGCGCATCATGATGCAGCCCGACACGACCAGCGGGGCGCTGGCGAAGCCGAACTCCTCCGCGCCGAGCAGCGCGGCGATGATCACGTCCCGGCCGGTCTTGAGCTGCCCGTCGGCCTGCACCACGATCCGGTCCCGCAGCTTGTTGCGGAGCAGCGTCTGCTGGGTCTCGGCCAGGCCGAGCTCCCAGGGCGCGCCCGCGTGCTTGAGCGAGGTCAGCGGGGCCGCGCCGGTGCCGCCGTCGTGCCCGCTGATCAGCACCACGTCGGCGTGCGCCTTGGACACCCCGGCCGCCACCGTGCCCACCCCGACCTCGGACACCAGCTTGACGTGCACCCGGGCCGCCGGGTTGGCGTTCTTCAGGTCGTGGATCAGCTGGGCCAGGTCCTCGATCGAGTAGATGTCGTGATGCGGCGGCGGCGAGATCAGGCCCACGCCGGGGGTGGAGTACCGCGTCTTGGCGATCCACGGGTACACCTTGTGCCCGGGAAGCTGGCCGCCCTCCCCCGGCTTGGCGCCCTGCGCCATCTTGATCTGCAGGTCGTCGGCGTTGACCAGGTACTCGCTGGTGACGCCGAACCGCCCGCTGGCGACCTGCTTGACCGCGGAGCGGCGCAGGTCGCCGTTGGCGTCGGGGCTGAACCGGTCCGCGTCCTCGCCGCCCTCGCCGGTGTTCGACCGGCCGCCCAGCCGGTTCATCGCGATCGCGAGGGTCTGGTGGGCCTCGGCCGAGATCGAGCCGTAGGACATGGCGCCGGTGGCGAACCGCCGGACGATGCTGGCCGCCGGATTCGACATCATCGATCCGAACGGGCGGGGTCATCCTCGTCTCGTTCCGGCGTGTCGGTCCCTTCGTCGACGCCGCGGATGCGGAGCAGCCCGCGCAGGGTCATCAGCCGCCGCGACTGGTCATCGACCAGCGTGGTGTACTCCTTGAAGATCTCGTACCGGCGGCTGCGGGTGGCGTGCTGCAGCTTGAAGACCACCTCCGGGCTGAACAGGTGCGGCTCGCCGTCGCGCCGCCACTGGTATTCCCCGCCGGTGTCCAGCCGCCGGAACTCCATCCCGGCGCCCGGCCGCAGCGCGTGGCCGGTCCGCAGCCGGGTTTCCGTCGGCGAGCTCGGCGAAGCCCACGCCGGACAGCCGCGAGGTGGTCCCGGCGAAGCAGGTCTCGATCACCTCCGGGCCCAGGCCGATGGCCTCGAAGATCTGCGCGCCGGTGTAGGAGGCGACGGTGGACACGCCCATCTTGGACATGATCTTGAGCAGGCCCTTGCCGAGGGCCTTGAGCAGGTTGGCCTCGGCCCTGGACTCGGTGACGCCGCTGATGACGCCGCGCCGGACCAGGTCCCGGACCGACTCGATGGCCAGGTACGGGTTGACGGCGGCGGCGCCGAAGCCGACGAGCAGCGCCACGTGGTGGCACTCGCGCACGTCCCCGGCCTCCACGATCAGCCCGGCCCGGGTCCGCGACTTGCACTTGATCAGGTGGTGGTGCACCGCCCCGGTCAGCAGCAGGGACGGGATCGGGACGAGCGAGGAGTCGTCGTCGCGCAGGCGGTCCGACAAGATGATCAGCCGGGCGCCGGCCTCGATCGCGGCCGAGACCTCGGCGCAGATCACCGCGAGCCGGGCGCGCAGGCCGTCGCCGTCGCCGGCCGGGTCGTACCGGCCGTCCACCACGTGCGAGGCGAACCCGGGCAGGTTGCCCTCGTCGTTGATGTGCACGATCTTGGCCAGGTCGTTATCGCTGATCACCGGGTAGGGCAGCACGATCTGGCGGCAGGAGGCCGGGACCGGGTCGAGCAGGTTCTGCTCGGGCCCGGTCATGGTGCCGAGCGAGGTGACGAGCTCTTCCCTGATCGCGTCCAGCGGCGGGTTGGTCACCTGGGCGAACAGCTGGGTGAAGTAGTCGAACACCAGCCGCGGCCGGTCCGAGAGCACCGCCACCGGCGTGTCCGTGCCCATCGACCCGATCGGCTCGGTCCCGGCCCGCGCCATCGGCGCCAGGATGACCCGCAGCTCCTCCTCGGTGTACCCGTGCATCCGCTGCCGCGTCAGCAGGTCCGCGGTCTCCGGGCAGCCGGGATCCGGGCGGTCGGGCAGGTCGTCCAGGTGCAGCAGGCCGGCGTGCAGCCAGTCCTCGTAGGGGTGCTCGGCGGCGAGGGCCGCCTTGACCTCCTCGTCCTCGACGAGGCGGCCGGCGGCGGTGTCGGCCAGGAAGACGCGGCCGGGCTGCAGCCGCCCCTTCCTGATCACGGTGGCCGGGTCGATGTCGAGCACGCCGACCTCGCTGGCCAGGACGACCAGGCCGTCGCTGGTCACCCAGTAGCGGCCGGGGCGCAGGCCGTTGCGGTCGAGGACGGCGCCGATCACCGAGCCGTCGGTGAACGCGATCAGCGCCGGGCCGTCCCACGGCTCCATCAGCGCACCGTGGTACTGGTAGAAGGCGCGCCGCTGGGGCGTCATCTCCTCGTGGTTCTCCCATGGCTCCGGGATCATCATCAGCACCGCGTGCGGCAGCGAGCGGCCGCCCATGTGCAGCAGTTCCAGGCACTCGTCGAAGCTGGCCGAGTCGCTGGCCTCTCCGTCGAGGATGGGGAACAGGCGCTCGATCCCCTTGCCCGTCCCGCGAGGGCGGGATGAGGTCGCTGGCCAGCATGGCCTCCCGGGCCCGCATCCAGTTGCGGTTGCCCCGGACGGTGTTGATCTCGCCGTTGTGGGCCACGTACCGGTAGGGGTGGGCCAGCGGCCAGGACGGGAACGTGTTGGTGGAGAACCGGGAGTGCACCAGCGCCAGCGTCGAGGTGTACGCGGGGTCGGACAGGTCCGGGTAGAACGGGCCCAGCTGAACGGCGGACAGCATGCCCTTGTACACGATGGTCCGGCCGGACAGGCTGGCGAAATACACCCCGGCCTCGTGCTCGGCCCGCTTGCGCAGGCAGAACGCCATCCGCTCGAGCTCCATGCCGCGCTGGCCCTCGGCGCCCGCGACGAACAGCTGGAGCACGTCGGGCAGCACCGCCCGGGCGCCGTCGCCGCAGGCGGTGATGTCGAACGGGACTTCGCGCCAGCCGAGGATGACCAGTCCCTCCGCGGCGGCCAGCCGGGCCAGGGCCGGGGTGACCAGGTGCCGCTCGGCGGCGAAGAAGGCCATGCCCGCCGCGTAGGCGCCGGCCTCGGGCAGCTCGAAGGCGCACGAGGCACGGAAGAACTCGTCCGGGATCTGGGTCAGGATCCCCGCGCCGTCCCCGGTCCCCGGGTCGCCGCCCTGGGCACCGCGGTGCTCGAGGTTGCACAGCACCCGCAGGGCCCTGGCCACGACATCGTGACCGCCGCGGCCTGACAGGTCCGCGACGAAACCGACGCCGCACGCGTCGTGCTCGAACCGGGGGTCGTAAAGGCCCGCACCCGCCATGGGCTCTCCTGTCGTCTCTCGAAAAACGCCACTTCAGTACGCTCGGGACGACACTGGCCCTGTTAAAGACTCTGTTACACAGACATTACATCACCGGAAGAATCCGCTGCCACCGCTCGCTTCGCCGGCGCGCAGCCGGCGGTCGGCGCCCGGATCTGGTCAGGTACATGCCCAGGATGGCGAGGACAAAAACGGTGATGTCACCGAGCGCACCGTAGCGCATGCCCAGGGCGTGCGGCAACGGGCCGATCCGCAGCAGCTGCGCCCAGAAGTCCCCGGCCGCGTAGCCGGCCGCGCACAGCAGAAGCGTCCGCTCGCCGCTGAGCGCGAACCGCCGGGCCGCCCAGGCTACCGCGAAGCCCAGCGCGACCTCCCACAGCGACAGGTACAGGTAGACGGGCTGGAAGGTGGCGTAGTTCTCGTAGCCGGGCACCCGGTGAACAGGCGAGATCCGCACCGCCCACCACCAGGTGGACGGGGGCCCGTAGAACTGCTGCGCCCACCAGTTCCCCAGCCCCGCGACGGCCAGCCCGAAGGCGGCCGCGGGCGCGACCGCGCCCGCGACCGGCCCCAGCCCGGTCCGGGCCCGCCGGCAGCCGATCCAGGCACCGAGCGCGCCGAGCGCGACCGCGCCGGGCACGCCGATGGCGCCGATGGCGGCCGTGACGGCATGCCAGAGCCGGTACTCGTCGCCGAAGGCGTGCCGGTGGTCCAGCAGGACAGCGTGCGCGAACGCGCCCGCCAGGCCGAACGGGATGGCCCAGGCGGCCACGTCGAGCACCACCCCTGGTTCCCCGCCCGCACGCCGGTACCGGCGGCTGGCCACCACGAGCGCGACGGCCAGGCCCGCGATCACGCACAGCGCGTAGGCCCGGACCGGCAGCGGCCCTAGATGCCAGACCGCGTGGCCGGGGCTCGGGATCGACGCGAGCGGCATCTTCGCGACACTACCGCGTCTTACGCGAAACTCCCTCGAAGAGCTCGGCGGTCAGCTCGCTGACGCTGGCCAGCCCGGCCGCGGCGTCGCCGGCTGCGAGCAGGCGGCGGACGAAGGCGGAGCCGACGATCACGCCGTCCGCGAACACCGCGACCTCGGCGGCCTGGGCGCCGGTGCTCACGCCGAGCCCCACCGCCACCGGCAGGTCCGTGTGCTCGCGGGTGCGGGCGACCAGGCCGGCCGCGTCGGCGCTGACCGCGTCCCGGGCGCCGGTGGTGCCCATCAGCGAGGCGGCGTAGACGAAGCCGCGGCAGGCACCGGTGACCGTGGCGATCCGCTCGCCGGTGGAACTGGGCGCGACCAGGAACACCCGGTCCAGGTCGTGCTCGCTGGCGGCGTCGAGCCAGGAGCCCGCCTCTTCGATGGTGAGGTCCGGGGTGATCAGCCCCGAGCCGCCCGCGGCGGCCAGGTCCCGGGCGAAGGCGCGCACGCCGTACCGGTCGACCGGGTTCCAGTACGTCATGACCAGGACGGCCACGCCCGCCGCGGCGACCGCCTCGACGGTGCGGAGCACGTCGGCGACCCGGGTCCCGGCGGCCAGCGCGCGCTGCACCGCCGCCGCGATCACCGGGCCGTCCATCAGCGGATCGGAGTAGGGCAGGCCCACCTCGATGACGTCGGCCCCGGCCGCGGCCATGACCTTGGCCGCCTCGATGGCGCCGTCGACCGTGGGGAACCCGGCGGGCAGGTAGCCGACCAGGGCGGCCCGGCCGTCGGCGGCCGCCTTGCCGAAGGCGGTGGTCACCGCGCTCGTCATGTCAGACCCCGAACCACGTCGACGCGGTGTCCACGTCCTTGTCGCCGCGGCCCGACAGGTTGACCACCACGAGCCCGCCGGGGCCGAGCTCGCGGCCGGTCTCGAGCGCGCCGGCCAGCGCGTGCGCGGATTCGATGGCCGGGATGATGCCCTCGGTCCGGCACAGCACGGAGAACGCGTTCATCGCCTCGGCGTCGGTCACCGCGCGGTACTCGGCCCGGCCGGTCTCCCGCAGCCAGACGTGCTCCGGGCCCACGCCCGGGTAGTCCAGGCCCGCCGAGATGGAGTGGGTGCCGAGCGTCTGGCCGTCGGCGTCCTGCAGCACGAACGTCCGCATGCCGTGCAGCACGCCCTGCGATCCGCCGGTGAGCGTGGCCGCGTGGTGGCCGTCCTGCGGGCCGTCGCCGCCGGCCTCGCAGCCGATCAGCCGCACCTGCGCGTCCGGGACGAACGCGTGGAAGATGCCGATGGCGTTGGAGCCGCCGCCCACGCAGGCGATCACCGCGTCCGGCAGCCGGCCGGTGGTCTCGAGCACCTGCTCGCGGGCCTCCAGGCCGATCACCCGCTGGAAGTCCCTGACCATCATCGGGAACGGGTGCGGCCCGCCGACCGAGCCGATGCAGTAGTGGGTGTGCCCGACCGACGTCACCCAGTCGCGGAAGGCCTCGTTCATGGCGTCCTTCAGCGTCCGGGTGCCCGCGGTGACCGGGACGACCTCGGCGCCGAGCATCCGCATCCGGGAGACGTTCAGCGCCTGCCTGCGGGTGTCCTCCTCGCCCATGTAGACGGCGCAGTCCAGGCCGAGCAGGGCGGCCGCGGTCGCGGTGGCCACGCCGTGCTGGCCGGCCCCGGTCTCCGCGATCAGCCGGGTCTTGCCCATCCGCCGGGCCAGCAGCGCCTGGCCGAGCACGTTGTTGATCTTGTGTGACCCGGTGTGGGTGAGATCCTCCCGCTTGAGCAGCACCGTGCAGCCGCCGGCCTGCTGGCCGAACCGCTCCGCGTGGTACAGCAGCGTCGGGCGGGCGGCGTAGCCGCGGAGCAGCCCGTCGAGGTCGGCCCGGAAGACCGGGTCCCGGCGCGCCTGCTCGTAGGCCGCGGCCAGCTCGTCCAGCGCCGGTACCAGCGCCTCGGGCGCGAACCGGCCGCCGTAGGCGACACCGGGCGCCTCGCAGGCCCCGCCCTCCTCCGCCACCCCGACCGCGCCGACCACGAAGTGCCCGGAGACGTCGGGAACCGGGGAGATATCGGGCTCGGCGGGCTGGGCGCGATGCCCAGGCGCCGTGGCTGTCTCGGTCATCCGCGTTCTCCTCGCAGCGCGGGGTGCGACCCCGCGGTCACCAGGTCGGCGACGGCGTACCGCGGGTCCTTCCCGGTGACCAGGCTCTCGCCGACCAGGACGGCGTCCGCGCCGGACGCGGCGTAGGCGAGCAGGTCCCGCGGCCCGCGGACACCGGACTCGGCGATCTTGACAATGCCTTCCGGGATCCGGCCGGCCAGCCGGCCGAAGATCTGGCGGTCGACCTTGAGGGTGGCCAGGTTGCGGGCGTTGACGCCGATGACGGTGGCGCCGGCCTCGACGGCCCGGTCCAGCTCGGGCTCGGCGTGCACCTCCACCAGCGGCAGCAGGCCGATCGAGGACGCCCGCTCGACCAGCGATACCAGCGCGCTCTGCTCGAGTGCGGCCACGATCAGCAGCACCACGTCCGCACCGTGCGCACGCGCCTCCCACAGCTGGTACGAGCTGACCACGAAGTCCTTGCGCAGCACCGGTACCTGGACGGCGCGGCGGACCGCGTCCAGGTCGTCCAGGCTGCCGCCGAAGCGGCGCGCCTCGGTCAGCACGCTGATGATCTTGGCGCCGCCGGCCTCGTACTCCGCGGCCAGCGCGGCCGGGTCGGCGATCTCCGCCATCTGGCCCCGTGACGGGCTGGCCCGTTTGACCTCGGCGATGACGCTGACGCCCTCCGCCTTCAGCCCGGCCATGGCGTCCCGCGGGGACGGCGCTCGCCGCGCCAGCTCCTTCAGCTCGTCAAGAGAGACGTGCCGCTGCCGTTCGGCGAGATCGGCACGCACGCCGTCTAGGATCTCGTCGAGCACACTCACGCGGTTTGCTCGTCCCCTCAAATCGGTACTGTTGCGCCACTGATGGTAGCCCGGCCACCCGGGGCCCGCCGTGACTACCCCCCTGAAACCGCGCCGCTGTCCTAATTTGTCACGGGTCGGCGACGTAGCCGGCCGCGCGGACCGTCCGGACCGCGCCGGCCGCTCCGGCCGCCCTCAGCTTGGCCCTGAGCTGGGCGACGTACACGTCCGCGGCCCGGTCGCCGGCCGCCGGGCGCCCCGCGGCCGCCAGCAGCTGGCGACGGGACAGCACGCGCCCGGGCGGGGTGAGCAGCGCGGCCAGGACGGCGAACTCGGTCGCGGTCAGCTTGACCGGGTGCCCGTTCGCCACGCAACTCCGCGGACCGGTGAGCCGGAGCGGGCCGGCCACCCGTTCGGCCGGTTGATCTTCGTCGGTCGCGGCCCGGGGCGCCTCGGCCAGCACCTCGCGGGCCACGGCGACCAGCTGGCGCGGGCCGAAGGGCCGGGCCAGCCACCGGCGCGGGCCGGCGGGCCCGCGGGCCAGGCCGCGCGGGCGAGGACCCTGCGGGCCGGCGACCAGGAAGATGACCGGGGTCCGCAGCGCGCGGCGGATACGGCGGGGATCCAGGCCGGGCATGGTCAGGTCGAGCACGGTGAGGTCGGGCCCGGACCCGCCGTCCGGGGCCGCGATCAGCTCGGCCAGCGCCTGCTCGGGCTCGGTCACCAGGCGCACCGCCATCCCGTCCCGGCGCAGGTAGCGAGCCGACATCTCGGCGACGTCGGGCTCGTGCTCGGCCAGCAGGACCGACCGTGGCCCGGTCCTAGCCGCGGGCGGCGTCATCGACCGTGGGGTCGACGTCACGGTTCAGCGACTCCCACATGGTCGCGGAGTCGGCATCCGCCCGTGGCGCGGGAGCCGGCCGCCGCTCGAACCGGGCGCCCATGGCCGGCCAGCGCTGGCCGTGCCAGGCGGTGGCCAGCCCGGCCAGCACGATCGCGGCCGCGCCGGCCAGGACCGCCGCGCGCCAGGGCGCGCCCGCCAGGATCACCCGGCCGGGCCCGGCGATGATGATCTCGTGCACCGCGCCCCCGGCGGACGCTCCGCTGGTGGTCGAGCCGCCCAGCGGGCCGTCCAGGGCGCTGGCCCGGGCCGCCGCCAGCACGGCCGGGGCCCGCACGGCGGTCACGGCGGCCGCCGCCGCGCCCGCGCCGAGCACGGCCAGCAGCACGCCGAAGGCGCGCCTGATCACCGACCGGGTCGCGATCACCGCGGCCAGGCAGGCCAGCGCGGCCAGCGCGAGCGCGCCGGCCAGCGGGACGAGCTGCTGCCCGGTGACGGCGATGTCCTGCGCGGGCAGCGGCTTGGGCGGGGCGAAGAGGGCGTGCGCCCAGGCCTGCCGGACGGCGAGCACGACCAGGCCCGCCCCGGCCGCGCCGGCCAGCAGGACGGCGGCGAATTCCCGGCGCACGGCTGCCATCACTGCTCTTTCAGCAGCACGTCCGCGTCGAAGCAGGTCCGGTCGCCGGTGTGGCAGGCCGCGCCGACCTGGTCGACCTTGACCACCAGGGCGTCGCCGTCGCAGTCGAGTGCCACCGACTTGACCCGCTGGTGGTGCCCGGACGTGTCGCCCTTGACCCAGTACTCCTGGCGGCTGCGCGACCAGTAGGTGCACCGGCCGGTGGTGAGGGTGCGGTGCAGCGCCTCTTCGTCCATCCAGCCGAGCATCAGCACCTCGCCGGTGTCGTACTGCTGGGCGATGGCCGCGACCAGGCCGGACGCATCTCGCTTCAGCCGTGCCGCGATGGCAGGGTCAAGCATCTTCTCGTCTCCTTCAAGCGGGCTTGGAGACAGGTTAGCAACGACGCCTAGGATCGGGAGGTGAGCTACTCCCGCGACGAACGCCTCGCGCTGTGCGCGCTGCTCGACGAGACCGGCCCGGACGCGCCGACGCTGTGCGAGGGCTGGACGACCGGTGACCTGGCCGCGCACCTGGTGCTGCGCGAGCGGCGGCCCGACGCCGCGGCCGGGGTGGCCGGCGGCCCGCTGGCCGGGTACACCGCCCGCGCGCAGCAGCGGCTCAAGGACCGGACCCCGTTCCCCGACCTGGTGCGGATGATCCGGTCCGGGCCGCCGCGGCTGTCGGTCCTGGGGCTGCCCGGCATGGACGAGCGGGCCAACTCGGTGGAGTACTTCGTGCACCACGAGGACGCCCGGCGCGGGGCGCCCGGCTGGGAGCCGCGGGACCTGAGCCGCGGCGAGTCGGACATGCTCTGGCGCCGGCTGCGGCTCGCGCGGTTCATGCTCCGCAAGGCGCCGGTCGGCGTCGAGCTGGCCCGGGACGACATCGAAGCCGGCGCGGGCGGCGGGACCGGCCCGGACTACCGTTTCACGGCCAGGAACGCCACCCCGGCGGTGACCGTGGTCGGCAGCCCGGCCGAGCTCACCCTGTGGGTGATGGGACGCCGGGCCGCGGCCCGGGTCCGGCTGGACGGCACCGAGGCGGCGGTGAGCAAGCTCGCCGCCTAGCAGCGGCGCGGTAAGGATAAGCTGCCCATTTCCCGCTTCAGGCGGGCCAGCTCGTCCTCGACGTCGTGGCGGGGCGCGCTCTGGACGGGCACGTCCCGGACGGGAACATCCCGGACCGGCGCTTGCCGGGTGTGCGCGACGTCGGCCCGCGGCAGCGGCCTGCTGTACTCCTCGTAGCCGGGCTCGCGGACCTCGCGGTCGGCTTTCTTTCCCGAGACCTGCTTGCGCGACCGTGCCACCTTGACGGCGACCACGATGGCCCCGACGACGGCGGCGGCGATGACCACGTCGATCACGAGGTGCAGGATGGTACCGATGACCGCACCGACGACCAGGAACGCGATCAGTATGCCGACCCCGATGGCGGCGATCTTGAACCAGCGCATCCGCCGCATCCTCTCTCGAAAGAGTTCTGCCCCTCTCGCGATATTACCCGACTCCCCCGTTGCTTTCCGCTGGCCGATACGCTTGCCCCATGCACGCACTCGGCATTGACATCGGCGGCACGGGTATCAAGGGCGCGCCCGTGGATGTGGACACGGGCGAGCTGCTCGCCCCCCGGCAGAAGATCGCCACCCCGCGCCCGGCCAAGCCCGAGCCCGTGGCCGACGTAGTCAAGCAGCTCACCACCGCCTTCGACTGGACCGGCCCGGTCGGAATCACCTTTCCCGGCGTGGTCACCGACGGCGTGACCAGGACCGCCGCCAACCTGGACCCGTCCTGGATCGGCACCGACGCGGGCGCCCTGTTCGCCAAGGCGACCGGCGACAAGGTCCGGGTGCTGAACGACGCCGACGCGGCCGGGGTGGCCGAGATGACGTTCGGCGCCGGGGTCGGCCAGAAGGGCACCGTCCTGATGCTGACCTTCGGCACCGGGATCGGCAGCGCGCTGTTCACCGGCGGCCTGCTGGTGCCGAACACCGAGTTCGGGCACATCGAGATCCGCGGTCACGACGCCGAGACGCGCGCGTCCGAGCGGGCCAAGGAACTGGGCGACCTGAGCTGGGGCAAGTGGGCCGGCCGGGTCGACGAGTACCTGCAGCACATCGAGGCGCTGCTCTCCCCGAGCCTCATCATCGTCGGCGGCGGGATCAGCAAGGATGCGGACAAGTGGGTGCCGCGGCTGACCGGCATCCGCGCCCGCATCGTGCCCGCCGCCCTGCTCAACAACGCCGGCATCGTCGGCGCCGCGATGGCCACCACGGGCGGCATCGCCCTCGATACCTCAGGGGCCTCCGGAACCGCCGGCTGATTCTTTACGTTTCAATTATCATGTCGAAAAGTAACAGGGACCGTCAGGAACGGGCACGAGAGCGGATCGCGCGGGCCCGCGCGGAGGAGGCCCGCCGTCGCCGGCGCCGGCTGTGGCTGGCCGCCGGGACCGCGGCCGTCGTGGTCATCGCCGCGGTCATCGGCATCACGCTTGTCCCTCGGCGGGGGCGGAGCCAAGGCCGGCGACAAGACCCCCACAGGTGAACCTGGCGCCGCTCAGCTCGCTGGGCACCCTGGCCAAGGCGCCGGCCGCGGGCGCCCTCGGGCCCGAGAAGGTGCCGGTGCCGTCCGGCACCACGCTGGCCAGCCCGGCCGCCTCGGTCACCGGCCAGGACGTGGACGGCATCAGCTGCCAGACCAGCGAGCAGACCCTGTTCCACATCCACGCCCACCTGACCATCTTCGTGAACGGCGCGGCGCGCCAGGTGCCGGCCGCCATCGGCATCCCCGGCGCGCAGGCCCAGACGACCGCGGTGGGCCCGTTCATCGAGCAGGGGAAATGCTTCTACTGGCTGCACACGCACGCCGCCGACGGCATCATCCACATCGAGTCGCCGGTCCAGCGGAACTACACCCTGGGCAACTTCTTCGACGAGTGGGGCCAGCCGCTGAGCGCGAGCCGGGTCGGCCCGGCCAGCGGGCACGTGGTGGCGCTGTACAACGGCCAGGTCTTCAAGGGCGACCCGCGGGACATCCCGCTCACCGCGCACGGCCAGATCCAGCTGGAGGTCGGCACCCCGCTGGTCGCCCCGGAGCAGGTCACCTTCCCGAACGGGCTGTTACCGGGCACCTGACGGGGCCGGTTACCGCACGGGGTGGCCGGCCCCGCGCAGGGCGCCCTTGACCTGCCCGATGCGCAGCGTGCCGAAGTGGAAGACGCTGGCCGCCAGCACGGCGTCGGCGCCCGCGTCCACGGCCGGGGCGAAGTGGGCCAGGGCGCCCGCGCCGCCGCTGGCGATCACCGGGACGGTCACCACGGCGCGCACCGCGCGGATGAGCTCGAGGTCGAAGCCGACGGTGGTGCCGTCCGCGTCCATCGAGTTCAGCAGGATCTCGCCCGCGCCGAGCTCGGTGGCCCGCCGGGCCCAGTCCACCGCGTCGATCCCGGTTCCGGCCCGGCCGCCGTGCGTGGTCACCTCGAAGCCGCTGGGCGTACCTTCCGCCCGCCGGGCGTCCACGGACAGCACCATGCACTGGGACCCGAACTGGCTGGCCGTCTCGGCCAGCAGTTCGGGACGGGCGATGGCGGCGGTGTTGAGCGAGACCTTGTCCGCCCCGGCCCGCAGCAGCCGGTCCACGTCCGCCACGCTGCGCACGCCGCCGCCCACGGTCAGCGGGATGAACACCTGCTCGGCGGTGCGGCGCACCACGTCGTACATGGTGTCGCGGCCGCCGCTCGACGCGGTGATGTCCAGGAAGGTCAGCTCGTCGGCGCCTTCGGCGTCGTAGAAGGCGGCCAGCTCGACCGGGTCCCCGGCGTCCCGCAGCGCGCGGAAGTTGACCCCCTTGACCACCCGCCCGCCGTCCACGTCCAGGCAGGGGATGACCCTGACAGCCACGGTCACGAGGATGACACCTCGGCCAGGGCCTGCTCCAGGGTGAACGCGCCTTCGTAGAGGGCGGTGCCGACGATCGCGCCCTCCACGCCGAACGGGACGAGCTCCGCGATGGCGCGCAGGTCGTCCAGGGCGGACACGCCGCCGCTGGCCACCACCGGCGCGGACGTGCGGGCGCAGACGTCGCGGAGCAGGGCCAGGTTGGGGCCGCGCAGCATGCCGTCCTTGAGCACGTCGGTGACCACGTACCGGGCGCAGCCCTCGGCGTTCAGCCGGTCCAGCGTCTCGTACAGCTCGCCGCCCTCCGCGGTCCAGCCGCGGGCGGCCAGCCGGGTGCCGCGCACGTCGAGGCCGACCGCGACCCGCTCGCCGTGCCGGGCGATGACCGAGCGCACCCAGTCCGGGTTCTCCAGCGCCGCGGTGCCGATGTTGACCCGGGCGCAGCCGGTGCCGAGCGCGCGCTCCAGCGAGGCGTCGTCGCGGATGCCGCCGGACATCTCGACCTGGACGTCGACCTTGCGCACCACGTCGGCGAGCAGGTCCGCGTTCGACCCGCGGCCGAACGCGGCGTCCAGGTCCACCAGGTGGATCCAGGAGGCGCCGGCGCGCTGCCAGGCCAGGGCGGCCTCCATCGGGTCGCCGTACTGGCCGCCGCTGCCGGCCACGCCCTGGACGAGCTGGACCGCGTGCCCGTCGGTGACGTCGACGGCGGGCAGCAGGGTAAGGGCGCTCACAGTGTCTCCAGTCACAGGGTCTCCAGCCAGTTGGCGAGCAAGGCGGCTCCGGCGTCGCCGGACTTCTCGGGGTGGAACTGGGTCGCGGCCAGCGCTCCCTGCTCGACGGCGGCGGCGAACGGCTCGCCGTGCTCGGCCCAGGTGACGAGCGCGCCGGCGGCGGCGAGGCTGCTGGCGGCGGGGGCGCGCAGCGCGTAGGAGTGCACGAAGTAGAACCGCGTGCCGGGGTCGATCCCGGTGAACAGGGCCGAGCCGGGCGGCGGGGTCACCGTGTTCCAGCCCATGTGCGGCAGGACCCCCGCGTCCAGGCGCTCCACCGTACCGGGCCAGGCCCCGCAGCCGTCGGTCCAGACGCCGTGCTCCACGCCCGCGGAGAACAGCACCTGCATGCCCACGCAGATGCCGAGCACGGGGCGGCCGCGCTCCAGCCTTCGGGCAATCAGCTTGTCGCCGCCGGCCGTGCGCAGCCCGGTCATGCAGGCCGCGAACGCGCCCACGCCGGGCACGGCGAGGCCGTCGGCCTCCAGCGCGGCGTCCGGGTCCGCGGTCACCTCGACCTGCGCGCCCACCCGCTCCAGCGCGCGCTGCGCCGAGCGCAGGTTCCCCGATCCGTAGTCGAGGACGACTACCCGGGCCACGCGGTTCACGAACTGAGCACCTCTTCCAGGGCGTTGCGGAACGCCGCCATCTCCTCCGGCGTCCCTACCGTGACCCGCAGCCAGCGCGGCGGGCCCACTTCACGTACCAGCACGCCGCGGTCGAGCAGCGCCTCCCAGACGGCCCGCCGCGAGCCGAACTCGCCGAACAGCACGAAGTTGGCGTCTGAGTCCGCCACCCGCAGCCCGCGCTGCCTGAGCCAGGCGACGAGCCCATCTCGTTCGGTCCGAAGAGACGTAACGGTGGCCAGCGGTTCGGCGGCGTGCGCGAGTACGGCGCGCGCCATCGCCTGGGTGACCGCGGACAGGTGGTAGGGCAGCCGGACGAGCAACAGCTTCTCGACCAGCTCGGGGGCGGCCGCCAGGTACCCGACCCTGCCTCCGGCCAGCGCGAACGCCTTGGACATGGTGCGGGTGACGACCAGCTGCGGGTAGCGCGGCAGCAGCGTGAGCGCGCTCGGGGTGCCCGCCCGGGCGAACTCGGCGTACGCCTCGTCCACCACGACCAGGCCCGGCGCGGCGGCGCAGATGGCCTCGATCAGCCGCGGTGAGGCAGCGGTCCCGGTCGGGTTGTTCGGGGAGGTCAGGAAGACCAGGTGCGGGCGGTGCTCGGCGATCACGGCGACGGCCCGCTCCGGGTCGAGCCCGAAATCCTCGTCGCGGGCGGCCGAGACCCAGCCGGTGCAGGTCACCCGGGCCAGCAGCGGGTGCATGGAGTAGCCGGGGTCGAAGCCGAGGGCCAGCCGTCCCGGGCCGCCGAACGCCTGGAACAGCTGCTGGATGATCTCGTTGGACCCGTTGGCCGCCCAGACGTGGCCGCCGGTCAGCCCGTGCCCGAGGTAGTCGGCCAGGTCCTTGCGCAGCTCGGTCGCGTCCCGGTCGGGGTAACGGTTCAGCGTGGCCGCCGCGCCGGCCACCGCGTCCGCGATGGCCTGGACCATCCGCGGACTCGGCTGGTACGGGTTCTCGTTGGTGTTCAGCCGGACCGGCACGTCGATCTGCGGCGCGCCGTACGGGGTGAGGTCAGCGAGATCATCCCTGACATTGATCATGACTGAACCCGCACCCGGACGGCCTGGACGTGGGCGTCGAGGTCCTCGGCGCCGCCGAGCGCGTCGATGAGCGGCGCGGTCGCGGCCAGCGCGTCGCGGTCGCACTCCACCACGTTGACCACGCGCAGGAACGGGAACACGGACAGGCCGCTGGTGTGCCGGGCGGTCCCGCCGGTCGGCAGCACGTGGTTGGAGCCGGCCAGGTAGTCACCCAGCGAGACGGGCGAGTAGGGGCCGGCGAAGACCGCGCCCGCGTTGGTGACCCGCGCCGCCAGCTTGGCCGCGTCCCTGGTCTGGATCTCCAGGTGCTCGGGGGCCCACGCGTCGCTCACCGCCAGCGCCGCGTCCTCGTCGTCGACGAGCACGCAGGCGGACTGGCCCTCGAGGGCTTTCTCGACGCGCTCGCGGTGCCGGGCCGTGGCGACCTGCGTCCTGAGCTCGGCGTCCACCCGGTCGGCCAGGGCGACGTCGGGGGTGATGAGCAGGCAGGCGGCGAGCTCGTCGTGCTCGGCCTGGGCGACCAGGTCGGCGGCGACGTGCCGGGGATCCGCAGTGTCGTCGGCGATGACCGCGACCTCGGTCGGGCCGTTCTCGCCGTCGGTGCCGACCACGCCCCGCAGCACCCGTTTGGCCGCGGCCACGTAGACGTTGCCGGGCCCGGTGATGACGTCGGCGGGCGCGCAGTCCTGCGTGCCGTAGGCGAACATCGCCAGCGCCTGCGCGCCGCCGGCCGCGTGCACCTCGCGCACGCCGAGCAGCGCGCACGCGGCCAGCACGGACGGGTGCGGCAGCCCGCCGTTGTCCCGTTGCGGCGGGGAGGCCACCGCGATCGAGGCGACGCCCGCGACCTGGGCCGGGACGATGTTCATGACGACGGAACTCGGGTACGCGACCAGCCCGCCGGGGACGTAGACGCCGGCCCGCCCGGCCGGGACGTAGCGGCCGGTGACGGTGAGGCCGTCGGTGACCTGGACCGGCCGCTCGGCCGGGAGCTGCGCGGCATGGACCTTGCGGGTGCGCCTGACCGCCTCTTCCAGGGCCTTTCTCACCGCGGGGTCCAGCCCGGCGAGGGCGGCCGCCAGGGCCTGCGCGGGCACCACGGTGGCCGGCCGGTCGACGCCGTCGAACCGGGCGGTGTACTCGCGGACGGCTTCGGCGCCGCGGCTCTTCACGTCCTCGCAGATGGGACGGACCTGCGCGACGGCCGCCTCGACGTCCGTCGCGGCGCGCGGCAGCACGCCGGCCAGGGCGGTCCGGCTGAGGCGGGCGGGGCCGTGCCCGCGCAGGTCGATACGGCGCAAGCTGGTGCGGGGATTCACCCGCCTAGTCTACGGAGCCCGCTCATCGCCGGGGCCTGCCCGGTTACGGGACCTGCTCGGTTACCCACCCTGGTTCGGGGTCCGGGCGGCGCCCGCCGTAATCGCCCAGCAGGATGACCAGCGAGGTGATCCCCGGCCAGAAGACCAGCGCGCTCTTGGCCCCCAGGCCCAGCGACGCGTGGAAGAAGGTACCCGCGGAGCTGGTGGCGAGCAGGTGGTTGTAGGTCCCGAGGCCGATGTTCTCGCCGGTCCACAGCGCGAGCAGCACGGCTGCCACCGCGCCGAGGATCAGCCCGGCCGTCGCGGTCCAGCCCGCCCGGCGGACCAGCAGCCGGTAGCCGGCCAGGCCGGTGATCAGCCCGCCGAGCACCACGATCAGGCAGAACCACCCGTCGGCGGCGATGAACGCGCTGCTCTCGGAGTTGACGACCTGGGCCTCGCCATGGCCGACCTCCTGCAGCAGTGCCCGCGGCGCCACCACGGCCCAGATGAGCCCGGCCAGCACGCCGAGCACCGCGCTGCCCGCCAGGGCCGCGGCGAACGCGGCCAGTCGCCCCTTCGTCGGCACTCCTTTATCTTGACACCTGCGGTTCGATGCCGTGCACCTCGGGCAGGATGGCCGCGATCGCGTCGAAGGACGCCTCGTCCCAGGCCCGGCCGGGGGTGACCAGCGCGTGCCCGATGCCGGCCGCGGCCAGCTCGCGCAGATGGGACAGGAGCGCGGCGGCGCCCGCCTTCGGGTCCGCGCCGAGGCCGAAGTCCGTGGCCACGGTCTTCTCGATGGCGGCATAGTCGCGGCCGACCTGCGCGCAGTGCTGGCGGAGCACGCCGAGCTTGTGCCTGATGTTGTCGCTGAACTCCGAGCCCTGCACGTCGAACAGGTTGCAGGCGTCGGCGTACTGCGCCACCAGGCGCAGGGTCTTGCGCTCGCCGCTGCCGCCGATCAGGATCGGCGGGTGTGGCCGCTGCACCGAGTTCGGCGAGTTGAGCGGGCGGACCAGCTGGTAGTGCCGGCCCTGGTAGGGGCGCTCGTCACCGCGCCACATCTGGTGCGCGATCTGCAGCAGCTCCTCGAGCCGCTCGAAGCGCTCGGCCAGCGACGGGAACGGGATGCCGAGGCCCTCCGCCTCGAAGGCCGTACCGGGCCCGGCGGGCGGGACGTTCCACGGCGCGCCGGCCCCGGCGCCGAAGATCACCCGGCCGCCGGTCATCACGTCGAGGGTCGTCACCGCCTTGATCAGCACCCCCGGATGACGGTAGGACACCGAGGTCACGAGCGTGCCGAGCTTGATCCGCTTGGTGAGGCCGCCGAGGAACGCGAGCGTCGCGTAGGCCTCGGGCATGGGCGACTCCGGCGGCAGCCCGGTCAGCCGGATCTGGAAGAAATGGTCCATCACCCACAGGCTGTCCACGCCCGCCTCGTCCGCCGCGGTGGCGATCCTGGATACGACCGGGCCGATCTCCGCGGCCGGCCACGGGAACATGCTGATGCCGATTCCGAGCTTCATGACTGCCTCCCGATAAATCGTTAGCCGGGTAATGAGTTTACCATGAGCCGGCTAACAACCTTTACTGTAGGAATGCGATGTCCGATGACCAGTTGCTGCCCGAATTCCAGACCGCGTTCTGGGGGACCAAGCACGCCCTGTCGGCGGCGACCGCGGCGGCCTTCTCCCGGCACGGCGTGCACGAGGGGCAGCAGTTCATCCTGCGCCTGCTGTGGGCCGAGGACGGGCAGGCGCCGGGTGAGATCGCCCGCCGTCTCGGACTGGCCACCCCCACCGTGACCAGGGCCGCTACCCGGATGGAGGCGGCCGGCCTGCTCCGCCGCGAGCCGCATCCCGACGATCGCCGCCTAGTCCGGCTGGTGCTCACCGAGCGGGGACGCTCGCTGGAGGACGTGATTGGGGCCGAGACGGACAAGCTCACCGAACGGGCACTGGCCACGTTCGGCCCGGCCGAGCGGGAGGCGCTGATCCGCGCCCTGACGGCCATCCGGCGCAACCTCGCCGTTTAGCCCGGTTTATCGGGGGGAGTCGGAGAAGCGTTCCGACACCTCACGGAGGTCATAATGTCGACCGGAGCAATCATAGGCATCATCATTGCCGTCATCGTCGTGGTGGCAGTGGCCGTTGTGGCCTCGGCTGAGATGCGGCGAGCCAGGCTTCGCCGCCAGTTCGGCCCGGAGTACGACCGGCTGGTAGAGAAGCACGGCAGCAAGAAGAAGGCAGACGCCGAGCTAACCGAGCGAGAGCGGCGAGTCAAGGCTCTCAACATCCGCGACCTGTCGCCCGAGCAGCAGGCCAGCTACAGCGGCGACTGGACCGTCATCCAGGAGCGGTTCGTGGACGCGCCGGCCGAGGCCGTGGGCGCCGCGCACACCCTTATCTGGAACGTCATGCGGGACCGCGGATATCCCGCCGAGGACAGGACCACCAGCATGGATGCGCTGGCCGTGCACCACGGTCGCGCGATGGAGGGCTACCGCGAGGTGCACGACATGCAGATCGATTCCGCGAGCACCGAGCAGCTCAGGGAAGCCATGATCCGCTACCGCGCGATGTTCGAGGACCTGACTGGCCTGCGCAACGACCACGCCGGGTCCCGACCGCGTGGCGGAGATCCAGGCTCGTTCGGCGGAAAACAACGTCGTGACCGCGGATGACCGGGTGGCCGAGGACCGGGTGGCCGAGGACCGGGTGGCCGAGGACCGGGTGACCAGAGCGCGCCGTAGCCGAAGATCGCGTAGCGGAAGAGCGCGCCGCGCAGAACAGCCGGACCGCCGACACGCCCCGATAGCCACCGTCGTTTTACGGGAGATGATTCGAATGACCCAGGACCAGGACCAGAGGGACCCGGCTACGTCGTCCGCGGCGACGCCGTACCCGAAGACGAAGAGTACACAGGCGACCAGACCAAGCCGATGACCCGCTTCCAGAAGGTGGCCTCCGCCCTGCGCGGCGCCGGCACCGAGCGGGACGAGCGGGATGAGTACGACGAGGCCGGCCCGGACCGCGATCTTCAGTCCGACCCCGATCTTCGGTGCGTGACCGCGACGTCCAGGCGGACCGCGGCTGTCCCGGGCGACCGCGACGTCCAGGGCGACCGCGACCTTCAGGCGGAGCAGGCCCGGCGCGACTACTGGGACGACCCCGCCGCGGGCCGGACCGCCGGCCAGACGGCCACCTCGACGGCCGGCCGGGACGGGACCGTCGCGGCGATGGATCCCGATGTCCCGGTGGATCAGACCAACCCCGACGTACCGCTGGACGAGACCAGGGCAGGCGACATGGATCACCCGGCGACCGAGCCGGACCTGTTCGGCAACACCACCCGCCCGGCCAGCGAGACCGGCACGGTTCCCCCGGTTGCCGCCGCGGAGGGGCAGCCTGGCGCCGCCACCATCGCGGATGTCCCGGCGGGGGCCTCGGTCACGACGGCCACGGGTGCCCAGGAAGCCGATGTCCCGGAGGCCGATTTCCGTGAGGCCGGTACCCCCGAAGCCGCTGCCCCGGGTACCGCTACCCCGACCGATGCCGCCGTTGTCCCGGAGGCGGAGACCACGGGGATCACGGGTCGGCACGCCGCCGCTCCCGCCGATGCGGCTGCCGATGTGGCCGCCGCCGATACCGGTGTGGCCGCCGCCGACGCCGCCCCGGCGGACCGCGAACTGCGGCCCGGCGAGTCGACGGTATCGCTCGGTGACTTCAGCGACCTGACCTACGGGAACCTGATTCCGGACACGGCCGTCTACACCGAGCAGTGGCAGCAGATCCAGTTCAAGTTCGTGGACGACCCGCACGCGTCGGTGACCGAGGCCGCCGATGTCGTCGCCCAGGTCACCGCCAAGATGGAGGCGGCCATCCAGGAGCGGCAGCGGGCCATCCAGGAGCGCCAGCAGGCGATTCAGGAGCAGCAGCGCCAGCTGAGCGACCGGTGGGGCAAGGACAACAACGCCGACACCGAGAACCTGCGCGAGACGCTGCGGATGTACAAGACCTTCCTCGACCAGCTGATCGGCCCGCGGGCCACCAGCTAGCTAACTGACGCAAGCCGGACCGAGTAGCTGCTTCAGATCGCCGATCAGGGCGGGTGAAGTGGCTACTCGGAGCTTGTCGTCAAGCCGGACCACCGTGGTGCGCTCGTTTCCGCGCAGCCGCAGGTGCACCTCGGTCGGGCCGGGGTGGGTCACCAGGACCTCGCGGAGCCGCTCCACCACCGGGGGCACGCAGCGGGCCACCGGCATCGACACGACGAAAGGGCCCGACTCGTCGACGGACAGATCCGGGATCGTGAGGTCCATGGCGATCAGCTTGGGCGCGTCGTCCCGGCGGTCGACCTTTCCCTTGACCACCACCACCGCGTCCTCGGCGATCGAGGTCGCGTACAGCTGGTAGGTCTGCGGGAAGAACAGCACCTCGATGGCACCGGCCAGGTCCTCGAGCGTGGCCGCGGCCCACTGGTTGCCCTGCTTGGTCACCTTGCGCTGCACCCCGGACAAGATGCCGCCGATCTTGACGATCTGCGCGTCCGACCGGTCACCGGACCGTGACCGGGACGGTTCGGCATCCTCCGCCATCAGGTCGGCGAGCGAGCAGTCGCTTTCCCGGGCGATGATGTGCTCGATGCCGAACAGCGGGTGGTCGGAGACGTAGAGCCCGAGCATCTCGCGTTCGAAGTTCAGCCGGGTGGACTTGTCCCACTCCCCCTCCGGGACCGGCACGTCGAAGACCGCCTCGGCCTCGGCGTCGCCGCCGAACAGGGAGTCCTGCCCGATCGCCTCGTTGCGCTTGATGTCGATCACCGCGTCGACGGCCTGCTCGTGCACCAGCACCAGGCCCTTGCGGTCTTCGGCGAAGGAGTCGAAGGCACCCGCCTTGATCAGCGACTCGATCACCCGCTTGTTGCACACCACCAGCGGGACCTTGCGCAGGAAGTCGGCGAAGCTGGTGAACCCGCCCTTGGACTTGCGGGCGGCGACAATCGCCTCGACCACGTTCGCGCCCACGTTGCGGATCGCCGCCAGGCCGAACCTGACGTCCTTCCCGACCGGCGCGAACGTCGCCACCGACTCGTTGACGTCGGGCGGCAGCACCTTGATGCCCATCCGGCGGCACTCGTTCAGGTACAGCGCCGACTTGTCCTTGTCGTCGCCGACGGAGGTGAGCACCGCGGCCATGTACTCGGCCGGATAGTTCGCCTTCAGGTACGCGGTCCAGTACGAGACCAGGCCGTAGGCGGCCGAGTGCGCCTTGTTGAAGGCGTAGCCCGCGAACGGGACCAGCACGTCCCATACTGCCTGGATGGCCTTGTCGGAGTAGCCGCGCTCCCGGCAGCCCTGCCGGAACGGGATGAACTCCTTGTCCAGGATCTCCTTCTTCTTCTTGCCCATGGCCCGGCGGAGCAGGTCCGCTTGTCCCAGCGTGTAGCCCGCCAGGATCTGCGCCGCGCGCTGCACCTGCTCCTGGTAGACGATCAGGCCGTAGGTGGGCTCCAGGATCTCCCTGAGCGGCTCTTCCAGCTCCGGGTGGATCGGGGTGATCTCCTGCTGGCCGTTCTTGCGCAGCGCGTAGTTGGTGTGGCTGTTGACGCCCATCGGGCCGGGGCGGTACAGCGCGCCGAGCGCGGAGATGTCCTCGAAGTTGTCCGGCTTCATCACCCGCAGCAGGGTCCGGTAGCCGGAGGAGTCGAACTGGAACACGCCCTGGCTGTCGCCGCGGGAGAGCAGCTCGTAGGTCGGCTTGTCGTCCAGCGGGAGCTCGAGCAGGTTGATCGTCGATCTGGCGGTTGTCCTCGATGGCCTTGACCGCGTCGGCCATGATCGTCAGGTTGCGCAGGCCGAGGAAGTCCATCTTCAGCAGGCCGAGGCCCTCGCAGGTCGGGTAGTCGAACTGCGTGATGACCGCCCCGTCGGCGGGCCTGGTCCAGACCGGGATGTGGTCGGTCAGCGGCTCCGCTGACATGATCACCCCGGCGGCGTGCACGCCGGGCTGGCGGATCAGCCCCTCGATCCCGCGGCCGGTGTCGATGATCTGCTTGATCTCGGCTTCGGACTCGTAGAGGGAACGGAGCTCGCCCGCCTCCTTGTACCGCGGGTGGCTCTCGTCGAAGATCCCGGACAGCGGGATGTCCTTGCCCATCACGGCCGGCGGGAACGCCTTGGTGATCCGGTCGCCGAGCGCGTAGGGGAAGCCGAGCACCCGGCAGGAGTCCTTGATCGCGGCCTTGGCCTTGATCGTGCCGTAGGTGACGATCTGCGCGACCCGGTCCGAGCCCCACTTCTGGGTGACGTACCTGATCACATCGGCCCGGCCACGTTCGTCGAAGTCGATGTCGATGTCGGGCATGGACACGCGCTCGGGATTGAGGAAGCGCTCGAAGATGAGCCCGTGGGTCAGCGGGTCGAGGTCGGTGATGCCCATCGCGTAGGCGACGATCGAGCCGGCGGCCGAGCCGCGGCCCGGGCCGACCGCGACGCCGTTGTTCTTCGCCCACATGATGAAGTCCGCGACCACCAGGAAGTAGGCCGGGAACCCCATCTGGCAGATGATCTGGATCTCGTAGTCGGCCTGCTTACGGCGCTGGTCGTCGTACCCGTCCGGGTAGCGGCGCTCCATGCCCTTCCACACCTCGGCCTGGAACAGCTGGTCCTCGGAGTCGAAGCCCTCGGGGATGGGGAACCTGGGCATCAGGTTGACGAAGTCGAACATGCCGCTGGTGTCGACGCGGTCCGCGACCAGCAGCTGGCTGTTACGGCAGCCTTCCTGCCAAAGGTCGCTGTCGTTGATGGCGTACATCTGGTCGGCGGGCTTGATGAAATAGCCGGTGCCGTCGAACCGGAACCGGTCCGTGTCGGCCAGGCTCTTCCCGGTCTGGATGCACAGGAGCATGTCGTGGGACACGGAGTCCTGCTCACGCGTGTAATGCGAGTCGTTGGTGACCACCGGCGGGATGCCGAGCTTCTTGCCGATCTCGGTCAGGCCGTCGCGGACCCGGCGCTCGATGTCGATGCCGTGGTCCATCAGCTCGAGGAAGTAGTTCTCCTTGCCGAAGATGTCCTGCCACTCGGCGGCGGCTTTGAGCGCCTCGTCGACCTGGCCGAGGCGCAGCCTGGTCTGCAGCTCACCCGACGGGCACCCGGTGGTGGCCATCAGCCCGGCCGAGTGCTGCGCGAGGATCTCCTTGTCCATCCGCGGCCACTTGGCCAGCATGCCCTCGGCGTAGGAGCGGGACGAGAGCTGGAACAGGTTGTGCAGGCCCTCGTTGTTCCGCGCCCAGATGGTCTTGTGCAGGTAGGCGCCGCTCGCGGAGACGTCGTCCTTCTTCTGGTGCGGCTGGCCCCACAGGATCCGGGTGGTGTTGCCCCTGGCCTCGGGCGCGACGTAGGCCTCGATGCCGATCACCGGCGTGATGCCCGCGTCCTTGGCCTGCCGGTGGAACTCCGCGGCCCCGTACATGTTGCCGTGGTCCGTCATCGCCACGTGCGTCATGCCCTGGTTCTTGACCTCGGCGAACAGGTCCTTCAGCCGGGCGGCTCCATCGAGCATGGAGTACTCGGTGTGCACGTGCAGGTGAGCGAACGGCGCACCGGATCCCGCCATGATCCGCCTCCTCAGTGTGGGCATGCCGCACAGCGCGCCTGACCCCAGGGGCCTGCGCGTTTGGTTATCAACCGGTGTTCACCACCTTAACGGAGACCGGTCCTCGCTGCCGGTCTGGCACGCCGGCCGGTCATACCTGGATCGGGATTTGCACGGGGAAGTAGGTGAGCGGGCTGATGTCGCTGTAGCGGGTGAACTGGTACCGGTCGCCGACGGCACCGGATTCTTGGAGGTCGTCGCGAGGGCTGCGGCCGGCGGCGCGGTCGCGGCGGAGCTTGCTCGTTGGCTAGGCAGGTGTAGATGGCGTAGTCCAGGTCGAGCCGTTCGCCGTACCAGGGCGGGATGATCGTGTCCGGGGTGATCTCGGCGTCGTGGACATCGCCGATGCCGCCGTCCGGGGATGGCAGGGCGGGACTGGGCGGGATCGGGGTGCCGCCGGGGGCGTAGAAGGTGAAGGTGCCGCCGGGGCGGGCGGCGATCAGGACGCCGCGGTCGTGGACGGCGGTGTGGTGGGACCTGCACAAGCTGATGAGGTTGTCCAGGCTGGTCGGGCCGCCGTTGCCCCAGTGCCGGATGTGGTGCAGGTCGACCCGGCGGGACTCGCAGCCCGGGTAGCGGCAGCGGCCGTGGTCGCGTTCGCGGGCGGCCGCGCGGATCGCCTTGCTGGCCCGGCGCCGGCGGCGGCCCAGGTCCAGCACCGCGCCGCCGGCCGCGTGGGTCATCCAGGACAGGGCGGCGGTGCAGCCGATCATCTGCGCGGTGGTGACAGGGACCGCGGGGCCGTCCTCGACGTGGCACCGGGCCGGGTCGGCCGGGTGCCCGGGGCGGGATGCCGGCGCCGGGGCGGGCGGGGAGGGTGCGGCGGGCGGGGTGACGGCGTCCGCGCCGACGTGCAGGATGACCTGGTAGACCTCCGCGTCATCGGCCCCGGCTATCTTCCCGGCCAGGAACGATTCCGCTACCGCCAGCAGCGCGTCGGCCAGGTCCGACGACGTGGCGACCACCCGGTCCCCCGGCGGCGGGGGCGTTTCCGCGGAAACGCCCGCCTGCCCGCCGCCCGTCCCCGGCCGGCTGATCCTGGTCACCGGCGGCGGCGCGCAGCGCCTTCAGCAGCACCGCGCCGGCCAGCGGCGGCAGCCGGAACGACCCGGCCAGCGACCCGTCGTCCTCGAACCGCCACGTCAGCCGCCGCCGGACCCGGGCGGCCGCGTCATCAGCCGGGGAACACTGCCGGTGCGCCCGGGCGAACCGCTCCAGCTGGTTGCCCGTCATCGGGACCGCCAGCTCCGCCAGGCCCGCCTCGTTCGCCGGCGTCGCGATCCGGGTCAGCGCCCGCACCTTCACATACGACAGGCGGCCCGCCGCGAACTCCTCCCGGATCACCGGCAGGACCCGCAGCGCCCGGGCGACCCGGACATGCTCCCGGGCCGTCCCGGAGGACATCTGGCACTTCCACGACAGCCACGCCGCGCAGCTGTTCAGCTCCCAGCTGGCCCAGCCGCGGCGCTCGTCGAACTCGGCCAGCAGCACCAGGAACCGGCAGGTGGCCGCGGCCAGGTGACCCGCCACCTCGCACAGCTGCGACTCCAGCCGCTCCAGCGGCACCAGACCCGGGACAGGACCAGCCAGGCCTGTGCTGCCGGGGACTGTGCTGCCGGGGACTGTATTGCCCGGAGCTAGGCCGGGTTCCTTATTATCGAACACACATTTGACACTAACATCGGGCTATGACATTCTGGGCGGGACGGTCAGTCCCAGCGGACCTTGACGGCGGTTAGCCAGGATGCCAGCAAGGCCGGGTCTCCGGTGGTGGTGATAGCTGCCTCGGTGGCGCTGACGCGGTTCCATAGGTACAGGTAGAGGCCGGAGGCGGGGCCGATCACCGTGCATCCGGCGCCGTCTTGGTAGCTGGCGCCGCTGGCCGCGTCGACTTCCGCCTCAGCTCCTGTTTTGGCTGCCGTTTCGCGTCGTGGCTGGAGGCGGCCCTGGCGGAGCTCGATGGACCAGGCGTTGCCGGTATCCGTCGTGACCACGCGGAGCAGGCCTTCGCCGGAGGCCGGGGCGGCCTGAGGCTGGGGCGGGAGCTGGGGTTGGTATTTGCGCCGGGCGCCGAAGCCGGTGATCAGCTCGTCGATGCCGTCGACGGCGAATTCCGGTGGGTAGTCCGGTGTGGTGGCGGCGGCGCGTTCGGCGTCGGCACGGTGGATGGCGGTCTCGTGGGCCTGGCGGCGGGCCCAGA
The DNA here is from genome assembly GCA_963839095.1 of uncultured Actinomycetota bacterium. Taxonomy (GTDB): domain Bacteria; phylum Actinomycetota; class Actinomycetes; order Streptosporangiales; family Streptosporangiaceae; genus Palsa-504. Next base: position 156,593 of record CAWIUF010000068.1, read on the forward strand.
AGGCCAGCGGGGACGGGGCGGCCATGAACGTGGCGCAGTCCACGGCCGGATCGGCCGCGGTCAGGGTCTCGACCAGGGCGGCGTGGCCGGCGCGGAACCAGTCGAGCAGGTCCGGGTCGGTTGCGCCGCCGCGCAGGATCTCGGTCTCGGACGGGCCGTCGATGACCTCGCGGGGACACTCGGTGATGTGCCTGGCCGCCCACCGGTGGACGTACCCGGTGTGTCGCAGCAGGTCCTTGACCTGCCAGGACGGGCAGGACGGGACGGCTGCGGCCAGCCCCGCCTGATCGGCCCTGACGGCTAGCAACTCGCCCTGGCGGCGCAGTTCGTCTAGGTACTCGGCGATCTTCACGCATCCATTCTGCTCAGCCGGAGCCGGACGGGGCTTGAATTTCGGTGTCCGGTTCCGGCTAGCGTGAGGACGTGCGGGCCGGGATGATGCTTGCCGCTGGCGACGGCTTCGACGTGAACGCCGTGCGCTGCGCGGAGGGGCCGCGGTTCGGCGGTCCCGGGCGAATCGCAGTGCGCGCACCCGGTGGGTCCGGCGCTCGCGGACGGCGGCGCTGGCCCGGGGGGCCGACCTCGACGGTGAACTGGCCGACCGCCTGCCGGGGGCTGCTCTAGCTCTCGGCGGCCAGGATGTCCAGGGCGCGGGCCAGGTCCGGCGGGTACTCGCTGGTGAAGGTGACCTCGCGGTCGTCGCCGGGGTGCGCGAACGTCAGGCTGACCGCGTGCAGCCACTGGCGGGTCAGGCCCAGATGAGCGGCCAGCACCGGGTCGGCGCCGTAGAGCAGGTCACCCACGCACGGGTGCCGCAGCGCGGACATGTGCACCCGGATCTGGTGGGTGCGGCCGGTTTCCAGGTGCACCGAGACCAGGCTGGCGGCCCGGAAGGCCTCCAGCGTGTCGTAGTGGGTCACGCTCGGGCGGCCGTCGCTGACCACGGCGAACCGGCCGTCGCCGGACGGGTGGCGGCCGATCGGCGCGTCCACCGTGCCGCGCAGCGGATCCGGGTGCCCCTGCACGAGCGCGTGGTAGCGCTTGTCCACGGTGCGCTCGCGGAAGGCCTGCTTGAGCGCGCTGTAGGCCCGCTCGCTCTTGGCCACCACCATCACGCCGGTGGTGTTGGCGTCCAGCCGGTGCACGATGCCCTGCCGCTCGGCGGCACCGCTGGTGGCGATGGTGTGCCCGGCCGCGGCCAGGCCGCCGGTGACGGTGGGCCCGGTCCAGCCCGGCGTCGCGTGCGCGGCCACCCCGCGGGGCTTGTCGATCACGATGACGTCGCCGTCCTCGTACAGGACGACCAGGCCCTCGACCACGCGAGGAGGTTCGGCCGGGATCGGCGCCGGCAGCGTGACCTGCAGCGGATCCCCGGCCAGGACCCGGTCCGACTTCGACGCGGCGCGCCCGCCGACGAGCACCAGGCCCTCGGTGATCAGCTCGGCGGCCCGGGTCCTGGACAGGCCGAACATCCGGGCCAGGGCCGCGTCGAGCCGCTCGCCGTCCAGGCCCTCGGGCACCTCGACCTCGCGCTCGTCGGAGGCGGTCATGCGGACTCCCCCGCGGCCCGGGTGCCGTCCATCCGGATCCCGCGCAGCGCGAGCAGCACCACCAGCACGCCGGCACAGACAATGGCAGAGTCGGCGAGGTTGAAAACCGGCCAGTCCGGCAGCTCGATCCAGTCGACCACGTGCCCCTGGAACAGCCCGGGGGCGCGGAAGATCCGGTCCAGCAGGTTCCCGGTGGCCCCGCCGAGCAGCAGGCCGAGGGTCACGGCCCAGCCGATGCTGCGCAGGTTCCTGGCGGTCCGCAGGATGTAGACGACCACGCCGAGGGCGATGACGGTGAACACGATCGTCATCGACGTGCCGATGCTGAACGCGGCCCCGCCGTTACGGGTCAGCGTGATCGTCAGCGCCCCGCCGAGCAGCCGGATATTCGGGTGGCCCGGCATCGTGGCCACCACGATGGCCTTGGAGATGACGTCGGCGGCGATGACGAACGCGGCTACCGCGAGCAGCAGGCCGACCCGGCGCGGCCGCGCCCGTGTCCTGGCCCCTGCCTCGGCGTTTACTGCCTCGGCGTTCATGGGGAGAAAGCCTATCTGCGCTTTCAGCTACGCTGGGCCGGTGCCGGGATTCCAGCCGCTCCCCGCGCAGGTCGACCTGCCCGCGCTCGAGCTCCAGATACTCGCCCGCTGGCAGGACGCGGGGATATTCGAGCGGTCGCTGAAGCAGACCGCCGACGGTCCCGCCTGGGTCTTCTACGAGGGACCGCCGACCGCCAACGGGATGCCCGGCGCGCACCACGTGGAGGCGCGCACCTTCAAGGACCTGTTCCCCCGGTTCAAGACCATGCAGGGCTACCACGTCCCGCGCAAGGGCGGCTGGGACTGCCACGGGCTGCCGGTCGAGGTCGCGGTGGAGAAGGAGCTCGGCTTCAGCGGCAAGCGGGACATCGAGGCGTACGGGGTGGCCGCGTTCAACGCGCGCTGCCGCGAGTCGGTGCTGCGGCACGTCGACGCGTGGCTGGAGATGTCCCGGCGGATGGGCTACTGGGCCGACACCGACAACGCCTACAAGACCATGGACCCGAGCTACGTCGAGTCGGTCTGGTGGTCGCTGAAGCAGATCTACGAGCAGGGGCTGCTGGTCCGCGACCACCGGATCAGCCCGTACTGCCCGCGCTGCGGCACCCCGCTGTCCGACGCCGAGCTCGGCCAGCCGGACGTCTACCAGACGGTCACCGATCCCGCCGTCACGGTCCGGTTCAGGCTGCGCACGCTGCCCGCGGGGGCGCCGGGCGGGCTCGAGGGCGCCGACCTGCTGGTCTGGACGACCACGCCGTGGACGCTGGTCGCCAACACGGCGGTGGCGGTGCACCCGGACGCCACCTACGTGCTGGCCCGCCGGTCCCGGGATGGCGACCGGGTCGTCGTCGCCGAGGACCTGTTCGCCCGGGTGCTGGGCGACGGCTGGCACGTGGCGACCCGGTTCAAGGGCAGTGCGCTGATCGGGGCGGGATACATACGCCCGTTCGGCATCATAGAAATCCCGGACGCTCATGTGGTGATTCCAGGGTCATTCGTGACTACGGAGGATGGCACCGGTCTTGTTCACCTGGCGCCGGCCTTTGGCGCCGACGACATGGAGGCGTCGCGCGCGCACGGGCTGCCGGTGGTCAACCCGGTCAAGCCGGACGGCCACTTCGAGGACGGCATACCGCTGGTCGGGGGGCTGTTCTTCAAGGACGCCGACCGGCGGCTGATCTCCGACCTCGACGACCGCGGGCTGCTGTTCCGGTCCGAGCGGCACGAGCACAGCTATCCGCACTGCTGGCGGTGCGGCACCTTGCTGCTCTACTACGCGGTGCCGTCGTGGTACATCAGGACCACCGCGGTCAAGGACAAGCTGCTGGCGGAGAACGAGCGGACGAACTGGTACCCGGCGACGGTCAAGACCGGCCGGTACGGCGAATGGCTGCGGAACAACGTGGACTGGGCGCTGTCCAGGACCCGGTACTGGGGCACGCCGCTGCCGCTGTGGGTGTGCGCGGAGTCGCACGTGACCTGCGTCGGCTCGCTGGCCGAGCTGTCCGGGCTGGCGGTGAGGGACCTGGCCGGGCTCGACCCGCACCGGCCGTTCGTGGACGAGATCACGTTCACGTGCCCGGAGTGCGACGGGCTGGCCCGGCGCGTGCCCGAGGTGATCGACGTCTGGTACGACTCCGGCTCGATGCCGTTCGCCCAGTTCGGCGCGCCGTGGCAGGGCACCGCTGAGTTCGAGGCCTCCTACCCGGCTCAGTTCATCTGCGAGGCACTGGACCAGACCAGGGGCTGGTTCTACTCGCTGATGGCCGTGGGGACGATGGTGTTCGGGCGTTCGGCGTACGAGAACGTGGTGTGCGTGGGGCTGCTCGTCGACGAGACCGGCCGCAAGATGAGCAAGCACCTGGGCAACGTGCTCCAGCCGATCCCGCTGATGGACCGGCACGGCGCCGACGCGCTGCGCTGGTTCTTCGCGGCCTCCGGCTCGCCCTGGGGGGCCCGGCGGGTGGGGCACGACGTGCTCAGCGAGATCGTCAGGAAGGTCCTGCTCACCTACTGGAATACGGCGTCGTTCCTGGTCCTGTACGCCAACGCGGGCGGCTGGACGCCCCCCTCCGGGGACACTTCCGCACCCGCGTTCGCGGAGCGCCCGCTGACCGACCGGTGGATGCTGAGCGAGCTGCACGCCGTGGTGCGGGACGTCACCGCCGCGCTGGAGGACTTCGACACGGCGGCGGCCGGACGGCGGCTGGCGACGCTGATCGACGACCTGTCGAACTGGTACGTGCGCCGGTCGCGGCGGCGGTTCTGGGACGGGCCCGGGTCGGCCGACGGGGCCTCGGCGTTCGCCACGCTGTATGAGTGCGTGAGCACGCTGACGTTGCTGCTGGCGCCGTTCGTCCCGTTCGTGACGGATTACCTGTGGGGTGTGCTGCGGCGTCCCGGGGCGCCGGAGTCCGTGCACCTGGCATCGTGGCCGTCCTTCGACGCCGCGCTGATCGATCCGGAGCTGTCGGAACAGATGGCGCTGGCCCGGCGGCTGGTCGAGCTGGGCCGGTCGGCGCGGTCGGGGGCTTCGGTCCGCACCAGGCAGCCGCTCCGGCAGGCCCTGATCGGGGCGGCCGGATTCGAGCGGCTCCCCGCCGAACTGCGGTCGCTGATCGCCGCGGAACTGAACGTGGGCTCGCTCGAGGTGCTGGGCGGCGAGACCGGCGAACTGGTCGACTACGCGGTCAAGCCGAACTTCAGGTCGCTGGGCCGGCGGTTCGGGGCGGACACGCCCGCGGTGGCCGCGGCCATCGCGGCCGCCCCGGTGGCCGGCCTCGCGACGGCGGTGCTGGCGGGCGGCTCGATGCAGGTCGCGGTGCCTGGCCTGCCCGCGGTTACGGTCGGTGCGGACGACGTGGTCGTGACGCAGACGCCACGGGCGGGCTGGGCGGTGGCGGCCGATGCGGGCGAGACCGTGGCCATCGATACCGCCATCACACCGGAACTGCGCCGGGAGGGGATCGCCCGCGAGGTCATCCGGCTGGTCCAGGACGCGCGCAAGAACGACGGGCTCGACATCACCGACCGGATCGTGCTGCGCTGGTCGGCCAGCGACGCTGAGGTGAGCGCGGCGCTCGGCGAGCACGCCGCGCTGATCGCCAGCGAGGTGCTGGCCGTCGAGTACGGGCCCGACGTGGCCGTCGAGGGTGCCCCCGAGCATGCCGACGCGGATCTCGGCCTGCGGTTCTGGCTCAGGATCGCCTGAGCGGGGTTACCCGGCGGAGCTGCCGGACTCGGGACTGCCGGACTCAGGGCTGCCGGACTCAGGGCCATCGGGCTGGTCGGGGAGACAGGCGCGGCAGGGGGTGCAGCCCGCTTCCCTGGCCGCGGCCACGGTCATCTTGTCCAGGTCGCTGTCACCCATGAAGCGGATGAGGATGCACTGGGGCTTGTGGTACCGGGGGACGCCGGGGACCACGGTTACTTCGAGGTCGGGGTCGGGTGCGGCGGGTTCGGTGAGTGTCGTGGCGTCGCCGGTGTCCGTGGTGCCGTCGGTGTCCGTGGTGCCGTCGGCCACGGGGGGGTTATCGGCGGGCTTGCTGTCACCGGCTGGCGCGGGTTCGGCGGCAGGGGCCGTCTCGGTGGCGGGTGCTGCGTCGGCCGCAGAAGCGGTAGCGGGCGCGGCCGCGGTGATCAGCGTGACGTCGGCTTCGGGCTTGGGTTCAGTGACGGGTTCGGGTTCGGCAGCGGCTTTGGGCTCGGCGGCGGGTTCGGGCTCGACGGCGGGTTCGGGCTCGGCCGGCTCGGCTCGGGCTGGCGGCTGGCTCGGGCTCGCTCGTGCGGGCGGAGTCGTCCTTGCGCCCGGAGGGGGCGAGATCCTGGGCCCGGAAGATCAGGGTCTGATCCTGGACCGACACGTCATCATCGGGGGGCGCGACGGCCGCCGCGGGGGGCTGGCTGGGCGGCGGAGGTGTCGCGCCGCTGCCAGGGGCTGGGAGTCACGGGCCGGGGGTTGGTCGGCGGCTCGGTGGGCAGGTAACCGGCCCGGGACGAGGCCGCCGGGACGGGCGGGGACCAGGGAGCCTGGCTAGCGGCGGTAGCCGCGGAGACGGCCGGTGCCTGGGCCGGCTGGGGGTCACGACCCGCGAGGGGACAGTCTGCGGGGCTGAAGCGGGCGGCTGGGCGGGTAGGTCCTTGCGTGCTGGCCTGGGCGGCACGGTGGCTGGGCGGTCTGGATCGCACTGGCCGGGGTGGCATCCACGCGGGCCGTGCTGGCCTGAGCTCCGGCAGCTTCAGGCTTGCCGGTGAGCTCGCGCCAGTTGACGGCCGCGCCTATGCCCAGCGCCAGCAGGGCCAGCCCGCTCACGCCGATGGCGATGTAGACGAGCAACAGCTTGCTCGTAACTACACCGCCAACCAGCGTTCCGACCGCGACGACAACGAGAAACGCACTAAAGCGAATCACAGGCGTTGTCCCCGCTCACAAGGTCCTAGTGCCTGCTGCCCGTGCCTACCGGCGCTCGCGCGAGGGCGCTCCCTCGGAGGTACGGAAACCGCCAGAGTGCTGCGCGATCTCCGGGACACCGTACTGACCCGAGCCCTGGCCGCCGCTGCGCGCGCCGCTCGGCGCGAGCGCGGGCGGCGCCATTGACGGCTGCGTACCCGATCCCATGGAGGGGAAGGTACCGCTGTCGGTGACACCTGCTTCGAGGTCGCGGAGCTGGCCTTCCAGGTAAGCCTTCAGCCTGCTGCGGTACTCGCGCTCGAAGGCACGCAGGTCGTCGACCCGGCGCTCGAGCTCCTCACGGGTCTGCACCAGCGAGCCCATGGCCTGACGGTGCCGCTCCTGGGCGTCGCGCTCCAGGCTCTCGGCCCGGGCCCGCGCGTCGCCGGTGATCTGCTCCGCCTGACGACGAGCCTTGGTCAGCACCTCGTCCGCCTCGCGGCGGGCGCGGCCCAGAGTCTCGTCCGCCTCGCGGCGGGCGTCGGCAATGGCCTGGTCAGCGGTCTGCTGCGCGAGAGAGAGCACGCGCGCGGCCGTGTCCATGTTGTCCTCGATGTGCGGCATCCCGCCCATCATGACCGGCTCGGGCTGCCTGCGCTCCGGCTCCAGCCGCTCGGGCGCCATCATTTCTGGCTTCGAGTCCTGCAGCGGGGAGCTCAGCGCGGGTACGGCCGACTTGCCGCCGCGCAGGCATTCCGCCAGCTTGGCCCGGAGCTCTTCGTTCTCCTGGATCAGCCGGTCGAGCTCGCCCTCGACCTCGTCGAGGAAGGCGTCAACCTCTTCCTCGTCGTAGCCGGGCCTGAGCCTGGTCGTACTGAACTGCTTGTTCCGCACATCCGCGGGCGTCAGCGGCATCTCGTCTCCTCGGCGCACTTGGACCGTGTTCCTCACGACGGTACCCGAATCAAAGGCGCGGCACGACCACTTCAAGCAGGATCAGAACCACGATGAACAGAACCATAAAGCTGAGGTCCATGGCCACCATACCGAGCCGGAGGGTCGGGATGAAGCGCCTTAGCAGTTTTAGCGGCGGATCTGTAATCGTGAAGATACCCTCTGCGACTACCAGCAGTATGCCGGATGGACGCCAGTCGCGGGCGAAGACCTGGACCCAGCCGAAGATCATCCTGCCGATCAAGATCACGAGGTAGATCGTCAGTACATAGACGAGGACTTCCTTCAGGTACTGCACGAATCCACCCTGCCCCCGCCAGTGACTACGTCACTGATCGGCGTCACGTCATCACTGCCTGCTGGCTAGCTCTGGTTGAAGAAGCCGCGCTCGGCGATCCGAGCTTTGTCTTCCGCGGTCACCTCGACGTTCGCGGGAGACAGCAGGAAGACCTTGTTCGTCACACGTTCGAAGCTCCCGCGCAGGCCGAAGACCAGGCCAGCCGCGAAGTCGACGACGCGCTTGGCGTCGCTGTCGACCATCTCGGTCAGGTTCATGATCACCGGGGTGCCTTCGCGGAAGTGTTCACCAATCGTACGTGCTTCATTGTAGGTGCGAGGGTGCAGTGTCGTGATGCGCGCGAGATCGGTCGTCTGGGAGACGTGCTCGGTGCGCCACTCGGCGGGCTGGTAGCCGGCGTATCCCGGGCCGGCTTCCGCATCCCGGCTCACGACGCGCGAATCGGGCTCGTCCACCTGGTCGACCCGGTCCACCGCCTGGTCGTCGTAGTCCTCGTACTCACCGTAGGAGTTGTCCTGGTACCGGTGGTCGTCCTCTACGAGGCCGAGGTAGACCGCCATCTTCCGCATGGCACTGGCCATCCTTCAGTCCTCCCAGCCTGTCCCCATCATCGCCGGCCGATCAGGGCCCCACGCGTGGGACATTACCTGACACGCGGCCCGCGATCGCCGAGCAACGCCGTACCGATTCGCAGGTGTGTCGCGCCGGCTCCGACGGCCGCCTCGAGATCACCGCTCATCCCGGCCGATATCACCGTAGCGCCCGGTCTGATCGCGCGCACCGCGGCCGCGCTGGCCAGCAGTCGCGTGAACGCGTCAGCGGGAGCCATGGACAACGGGGCGACCGCCATCACCCCGCCCAGGGTGAGTCCCTCCTCGGCGGCCAGCGCCTCGGCCAGGGCCGGGACGTCGCCCGCCACCGCCCCGCCACGGGCCGGGTCGCCGTCCAGGCTCACCTCGACCAGGCACTCGACCACCCGCCCGGCCCCGCGCGCGGCCCGGCCGAGGGCGCTTATCAGCCGCGGCCGGTCCACCGAGTGCACGACGCTGGCGTAACGCACCACGCTGGCGGCCTTGTTCGTCTGCAGCTGGCCGACGAAGTGCCAGGTGAGATCCAGATCGGCACACTGGGCGGCCTTGGGCGCCGCCTCGGAGTCGCGGTTCTCGCCCATGTCGGCGAGGCCGAGCTCGTGCAGCAGCCGCACATCGGACGCGGGCCTGGTCTTGGTCACCGCGATCAGCGTCAGCTCGCTGACGTCCCTCCCGGCCGCCGCGCACGCCTCGGCCATGCGGCGCCGGACGTCAGCCAGCCGCTGGGCGAGTTCCTCCCGCCGGCCGGGGTCGCTCACTTGAGGAAGTCGGGGACATCCAGGTCGTCGTCTTCCTCGAAGACGACGGGACGGCGGCGCGTGGAGGCGACGTCGAAGGTCTTGGGCTCGGTATGGACGGGACGGTAGGAGTCAACCGCTTCCGCGGGCACGGCGGCCCGCTCCGGGCGGGGCGGTTCCGGGACCGGCGCCTCGTGAGCGGCCGGAACGTCCTCGGCCGGCTCCGGCGCGGCCACGTCCTCCGCGACCGGGGCACCGAGAATAGAGCCAGCGGACACCGCGGCGCCGGTGTCGGGGACGGCCGCCGGGAAGGTCTCGCGGACGGCGCTCGGGCGTCAGCCGGGGCGGGCTCGGGGATAACCGGGCGGGGCGCGGCGGCGGGCGCAGGCTCCGACGGGCGGCGGGGGCGACGCGAAGCTGCCGGAGGTTGCCGCGGCGCTGCCGCCGAAGGAACCGCCGGAGTCGGCGCCGCGGCGCTGGCGGCGGCCGCGCCCCGGCTGGTCCGGCCCTCGTCCAGGCCGGCCGCGATGACCGTCACCCGGACCTCGTCGCCGAGGGCGTCGTCGATGACCGCGCCGAAGATGATGTTCGCGTCGACCGCGGCCGAGTTGGAAACCAGCTGGGCGGCCTCGTTGATCTCGAACAGGCCGAGGTCGGAGCCGCCCTGGATGGACAGCAGGACGCCGTGCGCGCCGTCGATGCTCGCCTCGAGCAGCGGGCTGGAGATGGCCATCTCGGCCGCCGCGACCGCGCGGTCGTCGCCGCGCGAGGAGCCGGTGCCCATCAGCGCCGAGCCCGCCCCCGACATGACCGACTTCACGTCGGCGAAGTCGAGGTTGATCAGCCCGGGCGTGGTGATCAGGTCGGTGATGCCCTGCACACCGGAGAGCAGCACCTGGTCGGCCGCCTTGAACGCGTCCAGGACGCTGACGTGCCGGTCCGAGATGGACAGCAGCCGGTCGTTGGGGATGACGATCAGCGTGTCGACCTCGCTGCGCAGCTTCTCGATCCCGACCTCGGCCTGCACCACGCGGCGCTTGCCCTCGAAACCGAACGGCCGGGTCACCACGCCGATGGTGAGGGCGCCGAGCGTCCGCGCCACGTTCGCGACCACGGGGGCGCCGCCGGTGCCGGTACCGCCGCCTTCGCCCGCCGTGACGAAGACCATGTCGGCACCCTTGAGCACCTCTTCGATCTCCTCGCGGTGATCCTCGGCCGCCTTGCAGCCGACATCGGGGTTGGCCCCGGCACCCAGTCCCCGGGTGAGCTCGCGGCCGACATCGAGCTTGACGTCGGCGTCGCTCATGAGCAGCGCCTGCGCGTCAGTGTTGATCGCGATGAACTCGACGCCCTTGAGCCCCTCTTCGATCATGCGATTGACGGCGTTGACGCCGCCACCGCCGATTCCGACGACCTTGATAACCGCCAGATAGTTCTGCGGTGCTGCCACGAGGAGGGTACCTTTCCGCTCGTTATTACTTCTGCCGTCCCGGCAGGCGGGAGGCGTTTTTCGATACCTCCCTGAATTTGCCGCCAGGGCAATGATCAGTCACCATCAGGCTTCACCTTCAGGTTAAGATTTAGAGTTTTTACCTTCCGCACGATTGATACGGACAGTAGGGTCGGACGGCACCCGGGTCAACTAACCACGCGGAAGCGGTCAGCATGTCGCGGATCGGCCGGACCTGGTTACCTGGCCAGGACAGATCCCGGCGCGCTCACATCGTAGTAGCTCATCCGGGACCGCATGAGAACGGCGAGCTCCCCCGCCTTGGCCGCGGCCCGGTCGGTGCCGCCCCACACCACCGTCACCCGGTGCCTGGCCATGGTCAGCCCCAGGGTGACCTGATCCGGGGCCGGCGCGGTGACCGAGACCACCGAATGGCGCAGCGAGGCCGGCAGTTCGCCGAGGACGGCGACGGCCGCGCCCACATCCGGATTGCCGCGCAGGGCGGCGACGGGGACCCCGGTGAGGTAGAGCGGCAGGCCGGGAGCGGGGCGGGCCGACCATCGGACCACAACGCCGTCTCCGTCGACCAGGTCATATCCCCCGCCGGGGGCCGTGAGATCCAGTGCCGGGACCCGCTCCCGCACCACGATCGCCACCCGGTCCGGCCAGGACCTGGTGACCCGTGCGCTGCGGACCTGCCTGATCGCGGCGATCCGCGCGGCGGCCTGGGCGGTGTTGACCCGGATCAGCGGCGTACCCGGCTCGACCCCTGCGACCGCGAGGACCTCGGACCTGGACACCAGGTGCGTTCCGCTGACCGTCACCGAGCGGACGGCGAGCAGCGGCGATTCGAACACGACCCACCCCGCGACGATGACGACGCCGGCCGCCAGCAGCGCGAAGAACGCCACCCGCCACTGGAGGGGGCTGCGGGACCAGCGGGACCGGTGTCCCGCCTTAGCCGCAGAAGTCGGACTGTCACCAGCGGCCTCACCGGGAGAGGAGGCGTCCTCTCTGGTGATGCCGCTGGGTACGGTCACGCTCTCGGGCCCCCGGGAGGCTCGGGGGGCTCAGCCGGGCCGCGCAGGATCTCGACCAGCCGCGGCCCGAGCGCGGTGATGTCCCCGGCGCCCATGGTCAGCACCAGGTCGCCGGGCTCGGCGATCGCGTCGATCACCGCGGCGGCCCGGGCCGGGTCCGGCACGAACCGGGCGCGCCCGCCGGGGACGGCGTCCACGATGAGCTGGCCGCTGACACCGGGCTCCGGATCCTCCCGGGCGGCGTACACGTCGAGCACGATGGCCTCGTCGGCCAGCCCGAGCGCGGCGCCGAACTCGGCCGCGAAGATCCTGGTCCGGCTGAACAGGTGCGGCTGGAAGATCGCGATGACCCGGCCCTTGCCGGCGTCGGCCGTGATGTCCCTGGCCGCGCGCAGGTCCGCGGCGAGCTCGGTGGGGTGATGCGCGTAGCTGTCGAGCACCCGCACGCCGCGCGCTTCGCCCTTGAGCTCCAGCCGGCGCTTCGCCCCCCGGTAGCCGGCGATGGCCGCGGCCACCCGGGGCGGGGCGAAGCCGAGCTCGACGGCGGCGGCGAAGGCCGCGGTGGCGTTCAGGGCGTTGTGATGACCGGGCACGTCCACCGTCAGCTGGGCGAAGACTTCACCGAACGGGCTGCGGTCAGCCGCCACGTTAAAGCTGATCGCCATCCCGCGCGGCGTCACGTCCAGGAGGCGGTAGTCGGCGTGCGGGGACTCGCCGTACCGGCGGACGCGGGCGGGATCGAGGCGCGCCGCGACCGTCTCCGCGCCTGGGTCGTCGGCGCAGGTCAGCACCATGCTGGAGACCTGCGCGGCGAAGGTGGTGAACGCCGCCTGGATGTCCGCCAGGCTCTCGTAGTTGTCCAGGTGGTCGGCCTCGACGTTGGTGATGAGGGCCACGTCGGGCGAGAGCAGCAGGAAGGAGGAGTCGCTTTCGTCCGCCTCGGCGACGAAGTCCAGGCCGGCCCCGTCCTCGGCGCCGAGCCCCGTCTCGGTGAGGATCCCGCCGATGACGTAACCCGGGTCGGCGCCGCATTCCCTGAGCACCGTGGTGAGCATGGACGTGGTGGTGGTCTTGCCGTGCGTTCCCGCGACCGCGATCACCCGGCGGCCCGCCATGACCGAGGCCAGCGCCGCCGCGCGGTGCAGGACCCGGAGCCCGCGCCGGGTCGCCTCGGCCAGTTCGGGGTTGTCCGCCCGGATGGCGCTCGACACCACCAGGGTGTCGCCCGGGCCGAGGGAACCCAGGTTGCCCGCCGCGTGCCCGATGTGCACGCTGGCGCCGAGCGCCCGCAGCTCACCGAGCAGCGCCGAATCCTTCGCGTCGCTGCCGGAGACGCTGATGCCCCGGGCCAGCATGATCCGCGCGATGCCCGACATGCCCGCCCCGCCGATGCCGGCGAAGTGCACCCGGCCGAGCTGGGCGGCGGGCACCGGCGGCTGAGCCTCAGTCGCCATCGTCGGGGGTTTCGTTCAGGACGTTGATGACCGCCTCCGCGAGCCAGCGGTCCGCGTCACCGCGCCCGAGCGACGCGGCTGCCTCCGACATGTCAGCCACCTGGTCGATGTTGACCAGCACCGGCAGCAGGGTGTCGCGGATCCACTCAGGACTCAGGTCGGCGTCCGTTACCAGCATGCCGCCGCCGCGCTGGACGATCGGCAGCGCGTTCAGGCGCTGCTCGCCGTTGCCGATGGGGAGCGGCACGTAGGCGGCCGGCAAGCCCACCGCGGTGAGCTCGGCGCAGGTCATGGCGCCCGCCCGGCACAGCGCGAAATCCGCCGCCGCGTAGGCGAGATCCATCCGGTCGATATAGGGGGCCGCCACGTAGGGCACCCCCGCCGACGTCGCCGGCGCGTCATGGCCGTTGCGCGGGCCGATGATGTGCAGGACCTGGACACCCGCCTCGCGGAGCGAGTCAGCGGCCCCGAAGACGGCGGCGTTCAGTGACCGCGCTCCCTGCGACCCGCCGGTCACCAGCAGCACGGGCATGTCGGGACGGAGGCCGAAGTGCGCGCGGGCCTTGTCGCCGAGCCCCAGCCGGTCCAGCTCGGCGATCTCGCGCCTGATCGGGATGCCGAGGTACTTGCCGTTCCGCAGGACGGTATCCGGGTGGCCGGTGAACACGTGCGTGGTGAACCGGGCGCCGAGCCGGTTGGCCAGGCCCGGTTTCGGGTTGGCCTCGTGCACCACGATCGGTACCTTGCGCCGCCGGGCCGCGAGGTAGGCGGGCGTGGCGACGTACCCGCCAAAGCCCACGAGCACCTGCGCCCTGGTCCGGTCGAGCGCGGCGGCGGCGGCGTTGACCGCGCCGGCCAGCCGGCCGGGCACCGTGAGCAGCCGGGGCGTGACCGACCGGGGCATCGGCACGGCCGGGATGAGCTCCAGCGGATACCCGCGGAGCGGGATCAGCCGGGTCTCCAGGCCGCGTTCGGTGCCCAGGCAGGTCACTTCGGCGCCGGGATCGACCCGGCGCAGCGCGTCGGCCAGCGCCAGCGCTGGTTCGATGTGACCGGCGGACCCGCCGCCGGCAAGCAGTACCCTCATGACTCGTCCCGCTCCAGTAGCGCCGCTCGTCTATCTTCGGCGCTTTGATAGACCGAGCCAGCTTAGAACGCGCAGCGGCCAGCCGGGGCCACGTGCGGCCAAAGCTTCACGCGCGCCGGGCTCCAGCCGGGCGAACGACATGAGCATGCCCAGCCCGATCAGCGTCACCAGCAAGGATGACAACCCGGCGGAGACGAGCGGGAGCGGCACCCCGGTGATCGGCAGGACGCCGATCACCGCGCCGATGTTGACCGTGGCCTGCATGACGATCCACGCCGTGATGGCGGCCGCGCCCAGGCGGGAGAAGACGTCCGGCGCGCGGCGGGCGATCCGCAGCCCGGCGAAGGCCAGCCCGCCGTACAGGAAGGTCACGCACAACGTCCCGACCAGCCCGAGTTCCTCGCCGATGATGGCGAAGATGAAGTCGGTGGTGGACTCCGGCACGTAGCCCCACTTCTCCCCGCTGGCGCCGAGGCCCACTCCGAAGACACCGCCCGAGGACAGGGCGTACTTGCCGTGGATGCCCTGCCAGTTCGCGCCGGTGACGCCGCCGGTGGGGTTGATGAAGCCGGTCAGGCGCTCGAACCGGTACTTGGCCGAGACGATCATGAGGACCATGGCCAGGGCCATCAGGATCAGCAGGCCGCTGAAGACCCGCCCGGGGGTGCCGATGACCCACAGCAGCGCGAGGAAGATGACCAGCAGGATGAACGTGGTGCCGAGGTCGTCACCGGTCATCACGAGCAGGCATAGCAGGCCCGCGCCGGGCATGAGCGGCACGAGGATGTGCCGCCAGTCGGCCAGCTGGCCGAGCTTCTCCTTGCGGGCCAGCAGGTCCGCGCCCCAGATCACCAGGGCGATCTTGGCGATCTCGGACGGCTGGACCTGCTGCCCGCCGAGGTTGATCCACCGCGACGCGCCGTTCTGCGAAACGCCGACGCCGTGGATGAGCGTCAGGCCGAGCCCCACCACCGCGACCGCGAGCAGCGGGTAGGCCAGGGCCCGGAACAGGCGGGGGGACGAGCGCGCCGCCACCCACATCAGCGGCAGGCCGACCGCCGCTCCCAGCAGCTGCTTCTTGAAGTCCGAGTACGGGCTGAGCCCGGCGGCCAGGTCAGCCACCGAGCCGGTGGACTGCACCATGACCAGTCCGAGCCCGAGCAGCAAGATGGTGATGCCGAGCACGAGGTAGTAGGACGTGAGCGGCCGGTCGAGCAGCGCGCGCCACATGCCGATCCGGCCCTTGATGTCGCGCACGCCGGTCAGGCCGGGCAGGTGCAGCGCGTCGGGCTCGGGCAGGTCGAGGTCCGCGAGCTCTGGGTGCATGGTTCAAGTCTGCTGACCGGATCGCGGCAGGACCGGGACATCCGGCGCGTGTCGCCCAGATTCCGGGGAGAGATGAAGCGGCACTTGATATCTGGCATGATGTATACCAATGAGCAAGTCAGAATCAACCCGCTTCCCGGTGACGGTTACCCGGCTCCCCGTGACGCGCTGCGATGTGTGCGGTCGCACCATGGCCTACCGCCCAGGCCAGGCCAGCGCGGTGCTGACCCAGCACTACCACCGGATGCATCCGGAAGCCCTCACCGGCCGGCCGGACAGCTCCCGCTAGCACCTCTCGCAGCTTTTCTCACTGGTTCCCCGTTCGAAGCAGGCCAGCGCGTCGGGCAGTCTGGAATCATGGCAGAAAAGCTGACGATGATGGCGGTACACGCACATCCCGATGACGAGGCGTCGAGCACCGGAGGCGTGCTGGCGGCCTACGCCGCCCAGGGCATCCGGACTGTGGTCGTGACGTGTACCAATGGCGAGTTCGGGGACGCGCCCGGCGGGGTCAAGCCCGGGCAGGACGGACATGACGAGAAGGCGGTGGCCCAGCAGCGCCTGGCCGAGCTCCGCGAAGCCTGCACGATCTTGGGGGTGACCGATCTCGAGCTCCTCGGGTACCACGATTCCGGCATGGTGGAATGGGACTACAAGGACCGGGCCGACGCCTTCTGCAACATCCCCGAGGCGGACGTGGCGGCGCGGATCTCCGGCCTGATCGACCGGTACCGCCCGCAGGTGCTGGTGACCTACGACGATCAGGGGCCGTACCAGCATCCCGACCACGTGCACGCGAGCCGCTGCGCCCAGGCGGCGTTCGCGGCCAGCGCCGGGGTGGCCGGCAGCAGCCTGGCCAAGCTCTACCTCAGCGCGATGCGCGGCAGCGACTGGCGCAAGATCTGGGACGCGCTGCGCGAGCTGGGCGCCGAGGTGCCCGACTGGGAGGAGCCGGACCCGGAGCGGATGCGGCGCGGGCTCGAGTCCGAGCAGCGCATCACCACCACCGTGGACATCCGGGCGGTGCTCCCCCGCAAGCGCGAGGCCCTGTTCGCGCACGGCAGCCAGATCGGCGGCGAGTCGTGGTTCAGCAAGATCCCGCCTGAGGTCTCCGAGGCCACCTTCGGCCGGGAGAGCTTCATCCGGGCCAGCGACACCACCGGGGCGCCGCTGCCCGAGGACGACCTGTTCGCAGGGCTGCGGTCATGACCGCCGATGCCTACGCCGCCGCGGCCGGGCTGGTCGAGCGATCCGCGGCGGCGTACGCCGCCGCGGTCCCGGTCGGGCCGCAGGACGACGGGTACTTCGGCCCCGGCAGCGTGACCTGGCGGGTCAGCGCCGACCTGTCCGCGCCGGTCGCCGGGCTGCGCTCGCTGCTGATGCAGGCGCTGCACCCGCTGGCCATGGCCGGCGTGGACCAGCACAGCGACTGGCGGACCGACCCGGTCGGCCGGCTGGCGGCGACCTCCGCCTACGAGGTCACGGTCACGTTCGGGGACCGCGCCAGCGCCCGGCGGGTCGCCCAGCGGGTCCGCGCCATTCACGAGCGTGTCCGCGGGGTGGATACGGTCACCGGTCTGCCGTACGAGGCGGGTGATCCGGCGCTGCTGCTGTGGGTGCACGCCGCCCTGGTGGATTCGGGCCTGGCGGCGGGCGCCTTGTTCGGCACGCCGCTGACCGATGCCGACGCCGACGCCTACGTGGCGGAGATGGCGGTCGCGGCCGAGCTGCTCGGGGTGCCACGGGAGATCATCCCGGACAGCGTGGCCGCCCTCGCCCGGTATATCGAGGGGGTCCGCCCGGACCTGCGCCGCACGCCCGCCGCGGCGGAATCGATGGGATACCTGCTCGACCCGCCCGGCCTGGACGAGGACATCGCCGAGCTATGGCAGGACATCAGGGACGCCGCGCTGTCGTCGCTGCCGGGCTGGGCCGTCGAGCTGTACGGCTTCGATGCGCCCGGCCCGCTGACCGAGCCGCGGCGGACCGAGATCCGCCAGGCCCTCGGCGTGCTCGACGCGGTCTTCCTGGGCGAGCCGGGCGTGCTCGAGGCCCGGCAGCGGATCGCGGTGCGGATGCGCGCGGCGGCGCGGTCATGAGGAGGACGGGCATGAAGGCCAGGCGCCTGGCCGTCGCCGCGGGCATCGGCGGCCTGTCGGTCGCGGCGCTGGTCGTGGTCCGCGGCCGGGGCTGGCGGGGGCAGGCGGTCCGGGCACGGGCGGTCCGGGCACGGGCACGGAGCCTGCGGCTCGAGCGCGGGATGGCGGCGGTGCGGCTGGCCGCGCGCGGCGGGGCACGCTACGCGACCAGCGCGCCCCGGCTGTTCGCCAGCGCGGGCGAGCACCGCCAGGCGCTGCGGAACGACCTGGCCCTGCAGACCGCCGAGGACGTCGCGGTCACGCTGGGGACGATGAAGGGCGTGCTGATGAAGCTGGGCCAGATGGCCAGCTACATCGACGACGGCCTGTCCCCCGCCGCCCGGCGGACGCTGCGCCGGCTCCAGGACAGCGTGCCGCCGATGAGCCCGGAGCTGGCCGCGCAGGTCATCGCCGAGGAGCTGGGCGGCCCGCCGGAGCAGGTCTTCGCCACCTGGGACCCCGATCCCATCGCGGCCGCCTCGATCGGCCAGGTACACCGCGCGATCACCCGCGACGGCCGCGCCGTCGCGGTCAAGGTGCAGTACCCGGGCATCGCCGAGACCATCGAGGCCGACCTGGGCAACGTGGCCCTGCTGCGCCGGATGCTGAAGATCACCGCGCCCATGCAGGACGTCGATGCCCTCCTGGCCGAGCTGCGGGAACGCGTGACCGAGGAGCTCGACTACCGGCGGGAGGCCAGGAACCAGCAGATGTTCGCCCGTTTCTACGCGGGCCACCCGACCATCCACGTGCCCGACATCGTGCCCGAGCTGTCCACCCGGCGGGTGGTGACCAGCGACCTGGCCGACGGCGCGCGGTTCGCCGAGCTGGCCGGCTGGTCGCAGGCCGAGCGGGACCTGGCCGCCGAGACCATCTACCGCTTCGTGTTCCGCAGCCTGTACGAGGCGCACGCCTTCAACGGCGACCCGCACCCGGGCAACTACTTGTTCCACGGCGGCGGCCGGGTCACGTTCCTGGACTTCGGACTGGTCAAGTACTTCACCGAGGAGGAACTCCAGCCGCTGGTGGCGATGGTCAAGCACCTGTGTGTCGACGACGACCCGGAGACCTTCCGCCGGGCGATGGAGGACGCGGGGTTCCTGATGCCCGGCGCCCCGCTGCCCACCGACATGATCGTCGAGCACATGGCGGTGTTCTACGACACGGTGCGGGAGCGCGGGCCGCGGACCATGACGGGAGCGTATGCCACCGCCGTGACCAGGCGTTTCTTCGATTTCAAGAGCCCGCTGGCCGCCTACGTGCAGATTCCCCGGTCCTACGTCATCCTGCAGCGCATCAACCTGGGCCTGTTCGCGCTCCTCGGCGAGCTGTCCGCGACCGCGGACTGGCGGGGCATCGCCGAGGAGATCTGGCCGTTCGTCCAGGGTCCCCCGACCACCCCGATGGGGGAGGCCGAGGCCGGGTGGCGCGCCGCCAGGAGCGGGGCGGGCCACCCGGGCCGTTGAGCCGGGCTACTGCTTGGCGAACGGCAGCGGCGGCTTGCTGAACTGCGGGAACAGGTTGAAGGGGCGCAGGTACCTCGTCGGGGTGTAGCTGGTGAAGGCGGGCGCGGTCGGGACGACCTTGCCGCCGCTGGAGAAGATGTTGAGGCCGGGGCCGAGCGCCGCGGCCGCGGCGTTCATACCCGCCGGACTGGGCACGTTCCACTGCCCGGTGGACATGCGGTTCTCCAGGGTCTGGACGGCGGTGACCGTCTCGGCCGGGGTGAACGCGCAGTGGCCGGCCCGGCTCACGTAAACCTGGCGGAGCAGGGCGCTCTTGTGGGCACGCTTGACGGCGCTGGCGTAGGCCTGCTCGTTCTCCGGGACCACCAGGCCGTCGCCGGTCGTGTGCATGGTGAGCACCGGGACCGTGATCCCGCCGTTGAAGGAGATGTTCTTGATCAGGTAGGCCTCGGCGTTCGGGTTGGCCTTGACCCGCTTCGCGCTGTTCAGCGTCTGCAGGTCCTTGCCCAGGCTGAGTCCGGCCGCCTTGTAGAGCGCGATGACCTCCTTGAGGTCGGCGGACTTGGCCAGGTCGGCGACGTAGTTGACGCCCGTGTTCCAGGACGGGTTGCCGCCCGCCCGGGCCTCGAGCTCGGCCCGGAAGGCGAAGATGAAGGGGAAGGTCACCTGGGTGTCCCAGAGGAACTGGTTGGCCTCCTGAGCCGCGTAATCCGTGGCCGCGGGCTCGGGTGACAGCGGGGTGAACCAGCCGGGGGTGTCGGCCAGCGCCGCGGTCAGGGCGAGCCGGGCCCGGCCCTGGGGGGTCTGCTGCGCCTGGGCCACCGCGGCCTCGGTGGCCTGCAGGTTAGCCGTGGGGTTGGCGATGTTGACGACCTGGGCCGCGGGGTCGACCAGCTGCTGGAACGCGAACGCCCCGTCCAGGGCGGTGTTCCAGGTGGCCACGCCGCCGGACAGCACGCCGCACATGGGCAGCGCGGCGTCGAACCGCTTCGGGAAGTCCTGGATCAGCCCGGCGGTGATGATGCCGCCCAGCGAGTGCCCCCAGGCGACCGTGGTCTGGGGCTGGCCGTACCGGCTGCCGAAGGCGTTCAGCGTGTTGATCTGGTCCGGCAGCGCCTGCGCGATGGCCCAGCCGGTGGAGGCGTAGGACGAGCCCGCCAGCGCGTAGCCGTGGGACAGCATCCAGGCGGCGGTTACCGGGTCGCCCGCATCCTGCGCCGGGTTGGCCGCGCCGGGCGTGACGTAACCGTGGCTGTACAGGTACAGGGTGCCGTTCCAGGCGCCCGCCGGGCACTGGAGCAGGTACGTCGCCCCGTCCGCCAGCGTCCCGTTGACCGTGCTCACGCTGCCGGAGCCGCCGCAGGTCGACGCCGCGGAGGCAGTGGCCGCCGTGCTCGCGGTGACTCCGCCGACGGCGAGGCCCGCGGCGAGCACCATACCGGACATTTTTTTCAGACGCACCATTAAGCCCTTCGCTCCCCAAGCCCCCTCTTACGGTCGGAAGGTAACTTACCGGCAGGCGCGGCCGGACGGTATGTGACGCTTCAAGTTGGCTGAAATTAGACGCAAACTTCGCTGAATCGCGTCTATCCGCGCATTGCGCGCAGCCCGGCGGCCTGCTCAGGCGGCAGGCGGCGGATGGCTTCGGTGAACGTGACGCCGGACATCAGGTCCAGGTGCCGGCGTGTCCAGGCGGCGACGTAGGCCGGGTCCTTCTTCGACAGCTCGCGCAGTACCCAGCCGATGGCCTTGCGGATGAAGAACTCCTTCTCGGCCAGCATCGGCAGGGCGTACCGCTCGAACCGCTCGCGATCCGGCTGACCCCGCCTGATCCCGGGCAGCAGGGTGAGCAGAGCGGACCGGCGGATCCAGAAGTCCTCGTCGGCGGCCCAGGCGTCGATCAGCGGCCAGGCCGCCGGGTGGCGCAGCGCGACCGGGCCCGCGATATCCCCCGCCAGCGGGTCGACGTAGGCCCAGCCGTGCGCCACGCGGATCCACTCCTCCACCAGCGCGAGGTCGGCGGTCTCCAGCTTGGCAGTGAACAGGCGCAGGACCTCGATGGCCGCGGTCCGGCGCTCGTGCACGGGCTCGCGCCACAGGGCGCGGGCCCACGCTAGCGCGCCGTCCCGGCCGGGATCCGGGCGGGAGCGGGCGGTCCCGGTCACGGCCGAGCGGATGCCCGGCACGCTGACGCCGAGGAAGTCCAGGTCGCTCTTGAGGTAGCGCCGGGCCTGGCCGGCCCGCTCCGGGTCGGCGAGCGGCAGCATCGCCGCCATGACCTCGGCGGCCGCCGCTTCCGGGTCGAAGGCAGCGTCGGTCACCGGGCCACGGTATCGCGGGAGGTGCGAGACTAGGAGCCATGCCGCGGCAGAACCGCGTGACCCCGTACGGCGAGCTGATCGCCGTGCCCGACCGCGGCTTGTTCTGGGGCAACCGCGGGCCGCTGCTCGACCGCGAGGGCCGGCTGGCCCGCTATTCCCGCGGCCGGGGCTGGGTCATCTGCGTGCTCTCGTTCAAGGGGCGGCACCGGCAGCAGTGGCGGCCGGGGCACCTGACCGAGCTGTACTTCCTCGACGAGGCGACCGGGCTGGCCGCCGGGCACCGCCCGTGCGGGGAATGCCGCTACCACGAGTACCAGGCGTTCAAGCAGGCCTGGGCACGCGCCGTCGCGCCCCGGCGGGGCCCCGGAGATCGACGCGCGCCTGCACGCCAGCCGCCTGCTCCGGCCGGGCGTGCGGCGTACCTACCAGGCTCCGCTGGCCGGGCTCCCGTCCGGGACCATGGTGGACATCGGCGGCGATGCCTGCCTGGTGCATGACGGCCGCCTGCTGGCCTGGACACCCGGCGGCTACGCCGAGCGGCCGGGCGCGGCCCCCCGCGACTCCGTGACGGTGATCACGCCGCAGGTCACCGTGGCCGTGCTGGCGGCCGGGTACCGGCCGGTGCTGCACCCGAGCGCGGTGCCGGGCGGGCGCTAGCTCTGGCGGGCGCTAGCCGAGCCAGCCGGGCACGTCGAGACGGAACGTCTCGGCCGGCGCCATCGTCCGCAGCCCGGCCTCCAGGTCGGCCAGCCGGGCGGCGCCGAGCGTGCCCGCCCACCGGGACCGGATGTCGTCGAAGATCATCGCGGACAAGGCCAGCACCTCGACGCCGCGCGGGGTGAGCCGGGCCAGCTTGCGCCGCCGGTCGGCGTCGTCACCGGAGCGCTGCACGTAGCCGAGCTCCTCGAGGCGGTCGATCGTCTTGCCCGCGGCCTGCTTGGAGATACCGAGCCGGCGGCCGGCCTCGGCGGCCGTGGCCCCGCCCAGGCCGATCGCCTGCAACGCGAAGCCGTGCGCCGGGCGCACCTCGGGATGGCCGCGCCGGGCCAGCTCGGCGTGCAGCTCGTCGATGATCGACCGGAATCCGCCGAACAGCAGCAGCGGCAGCTCGAAGCCATAGGCGTCATTTGACATAGATAGACAACCTTGTTTACCGTTATAGACAACCTAGTTGTCTAGCTTATCCAAGGAGAAATCATCATGCCTGCTGACGTCCTGTCAGGCTCTTCTTTCACCGAGTACACCGTCGAGTCGGCGCCGCCCGGAGCGCGCCGGTTCCTGGCCGCGACCAGGGACCACCTCGGCTACGTGCCGGCCGCCATGGCCCGGATGGTCGCGTCGCCGCAGCTGGCCGAGGGTTTCCTGAAGCTCACCGCGCTCTTCGACAGCACCACGCTCGACCCGCTGGCCCGCGAGGTGCTGGTCATGACCATCGCCACCCGGAACGCCTGTCACATCTGCGTGGCGATGCACACGGCGGCGCTGACCGCCCTCGACGCCAGCCCGGAGCTCATCGCGGCGCTGCGCGGCTCCGAGCCGCTCGCGGACGAGCGCCTGGACGCGATCCGGGTCTTCGCCCTGCGGGTCCTGGACACCGCGGGCGACGTGGGCGAGGCAGCGCTGCGGGACTTCCTGGCCCGCGGCTACACCACCCAGAACGCGCTCGAGGTAGTCCTGGGTATCGGCACCTACACGATGTCCACCCTGGCCAACCGGCTCACCGGCGCCCCGGTGGACGAGCAGCTGGCCGGCCACGCCTGGCACCCCGGCGATATCGTTCAGCATGACCGTAAATGACGGGGCCGGCCGGGTGGTCGTGCGGGCGCTCACGGCGGACGACCAGGACGAGTTCCTCGCGCTGGCCCGGGCCAGCGCCGGGCTGCACCACCCCTGGTACACGATGCCGGCCACGCCGGAGGAGTTCCGGGCGTACCTGATCCGGTACGCCCAGCCCGCCACCGAGGGATTCCTGGTCTGCCTGCGCGACGACGGCACGATGGCGGGCATGGTCACCGTCGACTCGATCATCCGGGGGCGGTTCCAGTCGGCCAGCCTGAGCTACGCGGCGTTCGCGCCGGCCGCCGGGCGGGGCTACATGTCCGAGGGGCTGGCCCTGGTGCTCGAGCACGCGTTCACCGAACTGCGGCTGCACCGGCTGGAGGCCAACATCCAGCCGGGCAACCAGGCCTCGCTGCGGCTGGTCCAGCGGCTGGGGTTCCGCCGGGAGGGCCTGGCCCCCGCCATGCTGTTCATCGACGGCGCCTGGCGCGATCACGAGCGGTGGGCGATCACCCGCGAGATGACGGACTTCCCGCCGGTCCCGCCGCACCCCACCCAGCCGGCCCGGTAGGCAGGGGTCAGCCGACGTAGAAGATGCCGAGGCCCAGGGCTACGCAGATGCCGGCGATGATCCAGAAGCGGACGACGATGGTGGTCTCGGCCCAGCCGGCCAGCTCGAAGTGATGCTGCAGCGGGGCCATCCGGAACACCCGCTTGCCGGTCAGCTTGAACGAGCCCACCTGGATGACCACCGACGCCGTGATGAGGACGAACAGGCCGCCGAGGAGGAACAGCAGCAGCTCGGTCTTGGTCGTGATGGCCAGCCCGGCGATGGCGCCGCCGAGGGACAGCGACCCGGTGTCGCCCATGAAGATCTTGGCGGGCGGCGCGTTCCACCACAGGAAGCCGGCGCAGGCTCCCATCACGGTGGCGGCCACGATGGCCAGGTCCTGCGGATCGCGGACCTGATAGCACGCCTGGGCGAGGTAGACCGTGCAGTCGTTCCGCAGCTGCCAGATCCCGATGATCATGTAAGCGGCGAGGCACAGGATGGCCGCGCCGGTGGCCAGGCCGTCGAGCCCGTCGGTGAGGTTCACGCCGTTGGAGGTCCCGGCCACCATGAGGATGACCCAGACCACGAAGAGCACCGGCCCGATGGAGATGCCGAAGTCGGCGTAGAAGGACAGGTGGGTGGAGGCCGGGGTGAGGTCGTAGCCGTCCGGGAACCTGATCGCCAGCAGGGCGAACACCCCGCCCACGACGGCCTGCCCGGCCAGCTTGGCCCCGCTGCGCAGGCCCAGGCTGCGCTGCATGTACAGCTTGATGAAGTCGTCCGCGAACCCGACCAGGCCGAGCCCGGTCATCAGGAACAGCACCAGCAGCCCGGACGCCGACATGGCGTTGCCGGTGACCAGGTGGCCGATCAGGTAGCCGGTCAGCGACGCGATGATGATCACCGTGCCGCCCATGGTGGGCGTGCCCCGCTTGGACAGGTGCCCGGCCGGGCCGTCCGACCTGATCTCCTGGCCGTAGCCGCGACGGCTGAACGTCTTGATCGCGAGCGGAGTGCCGAACAGCGCGATGAACATCGACACGGCGGCAGAAAGCAGGACGGTCTTCACTGGCCGGCCTCCCCCAGCAGAGCAGCGGCGACGCCTTCCAGATGCGCCGCACGGGATGCCTTTACCAGTACGACGTCTGAGGGCTTGAGCCGGTTCGCAAGCAATTCCAGGGCAGCCGCGCCATCCGGCACCGCGTGCGCCTCGCCGGTCCAGGATCGCACCCGCCGCGCGCCGTCCAGCAGCGGCGCGGCCTCCTCGCCCACCGCGATCAGCCCGGCCAGCCCGGAATCGCCGGCCCGGGCCGCGTACTCCCCGATGTCCTCGTGGCTGGCCCGCGAGGTATCGCCGAGCTCGGCCATGTGGCCGAGGACGGCGAAGCCGCGCCCGCCCTGGGACAGGTGCGCCAGGGCGTCGAGCGCGGCCCGGACGGATTCGGGGTTCGCGTTGTAGGCGTCGTTGATGACCGTTACCCCATCCCCCCGCTGATGGACTTCCATCCGCCACCGGCTGCGGGCGGTCGCGGAGCGGAGCCCGTCCGCGATGCCGTCCAGGTCCAGTCCGAGTTCTCCGGCCAGGGCCGCGGCGGCCAGCGCGTTCGGCACGTTATGGGCCCCGTGCAAACGCAGGGTTACCGGCGCGGAACCGGCGGGCGTCAGCAGCGTGAAGCTGGGGCGCCCGCGGTCGTCGAGGCGGATGCCCTCCGCCCGGACCGGGGCACTGGAGCCGGGTGCGCAGGAGAACGTGACGACCCGGGCCCGGGTCCGGGCCGCCATGGCCAGGACGCGGGGGTCGTCGGCGTTCAGGATGGCGACGCCGTCGGCGGGCAGCGCCTCGGGCAGCTCGCCCTTGGCCCGCGCTACCTGGTCCAGGCCGCCGAACTCGCCGGCGTGCGCGTGCCCCACGTTCAGCACCACGCCGTAGCGGGGCGGCGCGACGCGGCACAGGTAGGCGATGTGCCCGAGGCCCCGGGCGGACAGCTCGAGCACCAGGTACCTGGTCGCGGTGTCCGCGCGGAGCACGGTCAGCGGGTGGCCGAACTCGTTGTTGAACGAGCCGGCCGGGGCGATGGTCGGGCCCAGCCGCTCCACCAGCTGGGCGGCCAGGTCCTTGGTCGAGGTCTTGCCCGACGAACCGGTGATCCCGGCGATCCGGGCGGCCGGCAGCGCGTCGACCACGGCCCGGGCCAGCGCCGCCAGCGCGGCGGGCACGTCGGCGACCAGCACCGCGGGCACCGGGACGGGCCGGGTGGCGAGCACCGCGACGGCGCCCGCGGCCATCGCGGCGGCGGCGAAGTCGTGCCCGTCGGAGTGCTCCCCGGCGACCGCGGCGAACAAGCCGCCGGGCGCGACCCGGCGGGAGTCGATGACGACCTCGCCGCTGACGACGGCCGCCGGGTCGCCGTGCTCCAGCCGCCCGCCGGCGATCTGCGCGATCCGCGCGAGCGAGAGCGGTATCACCGGGTCACCGTCCATGAGTCCTGGCTCTTGGCCTGCCGCTCCAGCGCTTCGGCGGTCACCCGGCGGTCGTCGAACGGCAGCACCGCACCGCCCACGTACTGGCCGGTCTCGTGGCCCTTACCCGCCACCACCAGCACGTCGCCGGGCGCGGCCAGGGCGGCGTGGATGGGCGGCGGTCGGTGATGATACGGGCGCTGGGTGGTAGTTAGCGCGTCGACACGGTGGGCTAGAGAAGAGAGCGCGGCGGGCACGTGGGCGACGAGCACCGAGGGCACCGGGACGGGCCGGGTGGCGAGCACCGCGACGGCGCCCGCGGCCATCGCGGCGGCGGCGAAGTCGTGCCCGTCGGAGTGCTCCCCGGCGACCGCGGCGAACAAGCCGCCGGGCGCGACCCGGCGGGAGTCGATGACGACCTCGCCGCTGACGACGGCCTCCGGGTCGCCGTGCTCCAGCCGCCCGCCGGTGATCTGCGCGATCCGCGCGAGCGAGAGCGGTATCACCGGGTCACCGTCCACGAGTCCTGGCTCTTGGCCTGCCGCTCCAGCGCTTCGGCGGTCACCCGGCGGTCGTCGAACGGCAGCACCGCACCGCCCACGTACTGGCCGGTCTCGTGGCCCTTGCCCGCCACCACCAGCACGTCGCCGGGCGCGGCCAGCGCGGCCGCCTGCCCGATGGCCGCGGCCCGGTCCGGCTCGATGATCACCCGGCCGCGCTGCGCCCGCGGCACGCTGAGCACGCCGCCGAGCATCGCCGCGAGGATGGCCAGGGGATCCTCCGAGCGCGGGTTGTCGCTGGTGAGGATGGCCACGTCGGCGAGCGACGCGGCGGCCGCGCCCATCATCGGGCGCTTGGCCTTGTCCCGGTCGCCGCCGCATCCGAGCACGATGATCAGGTTCCCCTGGGTGACCGGGCGCAGCGAGCGGAGCACCGCCTCGACCGCCCCCGGCTTGTGGGAGTAGTCGACGAACGCCGTCACCCCGAGCCCGGCCGCGGGTACCCGCTCGAGCCGGCCCGGCACGCCCGGGCAGGCGGCCACCCCGGCCACCGCGTCCTCCAGCCTGATGCCCGCCTCGACCAGCGCGACCAGCGCGCCGACCGCGTTGGCCACGTTGAACACCCCGGCCAGCCCGACCGAGACGTCGGCCTCGATGCCGCCCGGGCCGACCAGCCGGAACGTGCTGCCATCGGCGCCGGACCGCACGTCGACCGCGCGCCAGTCCGCGTCGTCCGCGCCGGCCGCCGAGAACGTGGTCACCGGCACCAGGGCGGACTTGGCGAGCCGGCGCCCGTACTTGTCGTCGATGTTCACGACGCCGATCACGGGCGGCATAAAGAGAGAGGCCTTGGCCCGGAAGTAGTCCTCCATGTCGGTGTGGAAGTCCAGGTGATCCTGCGACAGGTTGGTGAAGACGGCCACGTCGAAGGCGGTGCCCGCGACCCGGCCGAGGGCCAGCGAGTGGCTCGAGACCTCCATCGCGGCCGCGGTCACCCCGCGCTCGGCCATCACCGCGAACAGCCCCTGCAGGTCCGGCGCTTCCGGCGTGGTCAGCGCGCTGGCCAGCCGCTCCGGCCCGACCCGCAGCTCGACCCCGCCGACCAGGCCGGTCAGGTGCCCGGCGGCGCGCAGCCCGGCCTCGATCAGGTAGGTGCTCGTGGTCTTGCCGCTGGTCCCGGTGACGCCGATGAGGCGCAGCCGCGACGACGGGTCGCCGTACAGCCAGCAGGCGATCTCACCCAGCCGGGCGCGCGGGTCGGCCAGCACGAAGACGGGCACGCCGCTGGCCTGCGCCCGGGCCCGGCCCTCCGGGTCGGTCAGGACCGCGACCGCGCCGGAGGCCACCGCGTCCGCGCAGAACGCCGCGCCGTGCACGCGCGCTCCGGAGAGCGCGACGTACAGGTCGCCGGGTTCGGCCGACCGGGAGTCAAGGGTGATCCCGGACAGGAAACCCAGCTCGTTCGGCCCCGGGGTTTGGTCGGAGGCCAGCCGGACGCCGAGCAGCGTGCTGAGCGCGGACAGCGGCCGGTGCGGCCGGGTCGCGGGTCGGATCGCCACGGGGTGAGGGTACCTCCATCAGGGCGCGTTCAGGCGCACCTTGGCTGGGCTGGCCCCGTCCGGCGGGATCTTCAGCGTGGCGAGCGCGTTCTTCATGACCTGGTAGAAGACCGGGCCGGCGACGACGGCGCCGAAGTGACCGCCCTTGCGCGGGTTCTGCACGTTCACCGCCACCACGAGCTGCGGCTTGTCGCCCGGGGCGATGCCGATCCAGCTCGATCCGTAGACGCACAGCGCGCATTTCCCGTTCGATTCCTGGGAGGTCCCGGTC
Source organism: uncultured Actinomycetota bacterium (assembly GCA_963839095.1). GTDB lineage: Bacteria > Actinomycetota > Actinomycetes > Streptosporangiales > Streptosporangiaceae > Palsa-504. The sequence goes on from CAWIUF010000068.1 coordinate 185,055, forward strand.
TTGGCCGCGATCGCGTAGCCGGGGATGACGCCCCACGGCTGGTCGCCCGCCGCGTCGACGCCCGGCACCTGCTCCAGGATGTCCAGCAGCTCGCGGGCCGTCTTGGGCTGGATGACCCGGTCCGACGGCTGCGGCGCGGCCGCGGTGTACTTCCCGGCCGAGTTGGTGGTGCCCTCGATCAAGGTGGGCTTGACCCTGACCCCGCCGTTGGCGATCGTGGCGTACACCTCGGCCATCTGCAGCGCGGTGGCGGCCACGCCCTGCCCGAACGACAGGGTGTACCGGGTGTCGCCGTACCACTGCGACACCGGCGGCAGGTCGCCGTCGCTCTCGCCGGGCAGGCCGATGCCGGTCGGCTGGCCGAGGCCGAAGGCCCGCAGGTAGTTGTACTGCGTCTGCTCGCTGATGTGCGACGCGACCTGGGACATGCCGATGTTGGAGGAGTGGGCGATGATGCCCGCGATCGTGTACCGCTCCCCCGGCGCCCACTCGGCGTCGTGGATGTACTGGCCGCCGCGGCGGATCTGGTACGGGATGTTGTACGCGCTCAGCGGCGTCTGGCCGCCGTGCTCGAGCGCGGCCGAGGCGGTGATCACCTTGGCGGTGGAGCCCGGCTGGAACTGGGCCTGCACGGCCAGGTTGGCGGTCTGGCTGACGGTGAAGGACTTGGTCGGGTCGAACGTCGGGTACTGCGCCATGGCCATCACGGCCCCGGTGTGCGGATTGATGATCACCACCGTGCAGTTGTCCGCCTTGGTCTTCTTGACCTGGGCGGCGCAGGCCTGCTCGGCCGCGTACTGCAGTGCCGGGACGATGGTGAGGCGCAGGCCGCTGCCGTTGACGGCCGGGGTGTTCTTGCCGCCGGACAGCGGGATCTGCTGGCCGTCACCGACCTGCGTCTGCTCGCTGCCCGCCTTGCCGGCCAGCAGCGAGTTGTACTGGAGCTCGAGCCCGCCCCCGCCGGTGATGGCGCCCTTGCGGATGCCGGTGAAGCCGACGATGTTGGCCGCGACGCTGCCCTGGGGGTAGGACCGGGCGTAGCTGGCGCTCTGGTAGATGCCGGGCAGGTCCAGCGCGGTGATCTGGCCGCTGGCCTGGGCCGGCACGTTGGTCGCCAGCAGCACGTAGTCGGTGGACGACGGGTGCTGGAGCTTGTCCAGGACCGCGGCCGAGGTCAGGCCGAGCGGGCCGGCCAGCGAGTCGGCGACGTGCTGGAGCTGGCCCGCGGGGATCAGCGGCGGGTCGGCGGTCACCTCGTAGGTGGCCACGGTCATGGCCAGCACCTGCCCGTTGGCGCCGGTGATGCTGCCGCGCATCGCGGGCAGCACCGTCGTCTTGTCCCGTTCCTGCAGCGCCAGCTTGCGGTAGGTACCCGACTCCATTCCCTGCAGCTGGACCAGGCGCCCGGCGAACAGGGACAGCACGAAGACGATCGCGAGCAAGATGATGCCCAGCCGCCGCCTGGGGTCGCCGCGGTTCGGCTGGCGGCGGGCCGGACGGGGCCGGGAGGGCCGGGTCCACCGGGGGTCCGTGGGCCGGGCCGGGGGCCGGTCGCGCGTTACTACCGCCGAACGGGGCGTGCCCTGCGTGGTCGCCCGCGGTGCCTGCCCCCGGGGGGTACGGGGGGGCGGGGAGCTCCCCCGTGAGCGGGGGGTTCCGGGGGGTCGTCCCCCCGGGCTGGCGCTGCCGCGGCGCGGTTGCGGGCCTGGCCGGCGGCCGCCCGGCGACCGCCGGGTCGGGTCCGGTGCCGTCACGGGGTGTACCCGGGGACATTGATCGCGGCCTCGGCGCGCGACGGCTTGCCCACGATGATCTTGCCGGTTTTCGGGTCGATAAAGCCCAGGTGGGGGTTCGCCCGCATGCCGAGCTGCTCGGCCTTGCTCGCGATCACGGCCGGGTTGCCCGCCTGGGCCACCTCGTTGGTGAGCGTCTGCTGCTCGCGGGCCAGGTTGGCGTTCTGCTCCTGCAGGCTGGTGACCCGGAACGCGCCCTGGGCCAGGGTGGTGCTGATCACGAGCAGCGAGACCAGGGCGCCGCCGAGCAGCCCGACGAGCAGCAAGATGAACGGCGTCCGCGGCGAGCGGGCCCCCGGCCTGGCCCCGGCGGGCCTGGCCGGCACCGTGCTTCTGGAGCCGGGGGTTCTGGGGCCGGTCCCGGGCCCGGCGCCCGGTCTGGCGGCGGGCCGGGTGTGCCGGGGGGCGGTGACCTTGCCGGTCCGGGGCGCGGGGCCCCGCCCGGGGGCGGTCCTGGGGGTTCGCGGCATCGTGTCAGTGGCCATGGTCTGTTCCCCCTACGATCATGCTGCTTCTTGCCTGACGCGTTCCGCGGCCCGGAGCCGGGCCGAGGTGGCGCGCGGATTGCTGGCGGCTTCGGTGCTGTCGGGACGTTCGGCGCCCCGGGTGAGCAGGCGGAACGGCGGCGTCGCCGCGTCCGCGGTGATGGGCAGGCCGGGCGGTGTGTGGTCGGCGGCCCGCCGCACGAGCTCGGTCTTGACGATGCGGTCTTCGAGTGAGTGGTAGGCGAGCACCACGACGCGGCCGCCCACGGCCAGCTCGTCCAGCGCCGCGGGCAGCGCCCGGCGGAGCGTGCCGAGCTCGTCGTTGACCTCGATCCGCAGTGCCTGGAAGGTGCGCTTGGCCGGGTTGCCCCCGGTGCGCCTGGTAGCGGCCGGGATCGCGTCCTTGACGATCGCGCTCAGCCGCTGGGTCGAGGTGATCGGGGTACGGGCGCGCTCCCTGATCACCGCGTCGGCGATCCGCCGGGCGAACCGTTCCTCGCCGTAGTCGCGCAGGACGCGGGCGAGGTCGGCGGCCGGGTAGCCGTTGACGATGTCGGCGGCGGTGCGGCCGGAGGTCTGGTCCATCCGCATGTCCAGCGGCGCGTCCTGGGCGTAGGCGAAGCCGCGGCCGGGCTCGTCGAGCTGCGGCGAGGACACGCCCAGGTCGAACAGCAGGCCCATCACCCGGTCCGGCCCGATCGTGCCGTTCCGCGTCGCGGTGGCCACGATGTCCGGGATCTCGTCGTACCGCGCGTGCACCAGGGTGACCCGGGCGGCGTAGGGAGCGAGCCGCTGGCCGGCCTCCTCGATCGCGGCCACGTCGGCGTCGACGCCGATCAGGAGCAGGCCGGGACACGCCTCGAGCAGGGCGACGGCGTGACCCGCCCGGCCCAGCGTGGCGTCCACGAGCACGGCTCCCTCGGCGGCCAGGGCGGGCGCGAGCAGGGCCGTGACGCGGCCGGCTAGCACTGGTACGTGCTTGTCGCTGTCCACGCGATCCTCCCTGCTGGTCTTGCGGTTGCTGGCTGACCTCGAGTTCCGTGGCCCCCGGCCGGCCCCATCCGCTTGCGCTGCCGGCTGGCACCGGGGAAGTGATGCCAGCAGGAAGCGGCGGATGGGGGCCGGCGTTCGGGACTACAGGATTCCCGGGAGCACCTCCTCGGCGGCTTCGGCGAACGAGTCCTCTTGGGCGGCGAGGTAGGTCTCCCAGGCTTGCGCGTCCCAGATCTCGAGCCGGGTATTCGCGCCGATCACCACGCAGTCCCGTTCCAGCCCGGCGTAACTGCGCAGGGCGGCCGGGACGGTGATCCGGCCCTGTCTGTCGGGCAGCTCATCCGAGGCGCTGGCGAAGAAGACGCGGCTGTAATCACGCACCGACTTGGCCGTGACCGGCGCGGTGCGCAGGGCCTCGGTGATGCGGGCGAACTCTTCCTGCGGGAAGACGTATAGGCAGCGCTCTTGCCCTTTGGTGATCACTACGCCCCCAGCGAGCTCTTCCCGGTACTTCGCGGGGAGGATCAGCCGGCCTTTTTCGTCCAGCCGAGGAGCGTGAGTGCCTAGAAACATGTGGGCGCTCACCTCCAACGCCTAACCCTCCACCGCGCTCCACTGTACCCCACATTTCCCCACCGTCAACGCTTCAAACGCCGTAGCTGGCCCCACTCCCCCACTGAAGGCCCAGGTAGGCGCGGTGGAGCGGAGTGGGGGGAACGGTGGAGGGAGGTGGGGAGGAAAGTGGGGGGCCGCAGGCTGGAGGCGGCGAAGATTCGCCCACGTCGCGCGTTTGGCGAAGAAGGACGTACTGTATCCCTACGGCAGTCAGGCGGGGACGCTCAGGGGCCCGGGGCACCCGGCCGGCTTGGTGGTGCGCTTCAGCGCCTTCGAGGAGGCCATGTGGTACTGGACACCGGACGGCAGACGGGTAGCCCGATCGATGATCTAGTCCCGGCGGCACGCCGGATAGGCAAGGCGATCGAAGCCGTCATCGAGGGCAAGCGGGACGCCATCCAGCTCACCTTGACGGTGCTGCTGGCCGAGGGGCACCTGCTCATCGAGGACGTGCCCGGCGTCGGCAAGACGATGCTGGCCAAGGCGCTCGCCCGGGCGATCGACGGCACCGTGCGGCGGGTTCAGTTCACGCCCGACCTGCTGCCCAGCGATATCACCGGCGTGAGCGCCTATAACCAGGAGCGGCGCGAGTTCGAGTTCAAGCCCGGACCGGTGTTCGCCAACATCGTGCTCGGCGACGAGATCAACCGGGCTTCGCCCAAGACCCAGTCGGCGCTGCTGGAGTCCATGGAAGAGCGCCAGGTGACGGTGGACGGCACCACCTACGCGCTGCAGGAGCCGTTCATGGTCATCGCCACCCAGAACCCGGTGGAGATGGAAGGCACGTACCCGCTGCCGGAGGCGCAGCGGGACCGCTTCACCGCGCGGATCGCCCTGGGCTACCCGCCGCCCGCGGCCGAGCGGGACATGCTCGACTCGCACGGATCCGCCTCGCCGCTGGACCAGCTCACGCCGGTCGCGCGGGCCAGCGACGTGCAGGAACTGGTGGTCGCGGTGCGCGGGGTGCACGTGTCGGACCAGGTCAAGGACTACATCATCAGCCTCGCCAACGCGACCAGGACGTCGCCCGAGCTGCGCCTGGGCGCGTCGCCGCGGGCTTCGCTGCACCTGCTCCGGGCCAGCCGCGCCTGGGCCGCGCTGGACGGGCGGGACTACGTAATCCCCGACGACGTTCAGCGGCTGGCCCGGCCGGTGCTCGCGCACCGGCTGCTGCCCACGGCCGAGGCCATCGTGGAACGGCACCAGCCGGAGCAGGTGGTGGACCGGATCGTGGCCCAGCTGCCCCTTCCCCGGCGGTGATCAGGTAGGAGGAGGGTCATGCGAGGTCTCTTCAGCTCGCTGACCACGCGGGGCCGGTCGTTCATGGCGGCCGGCGGTGCGGCCATGGTCTGCGGCCTGGCCATACCGGAACCGGACCTGGTCCGGGTCGGCGCCCTGCTGGTCATCTTGCCCGCCGTGTCGGCGCTGATCGCCCGCCGGTCCCGGTACCGGCTGTCCTGTGCCCGCAGGCTCGATCCGCCGCGCGTCCCGGCCGGGCAGTCCACCACGGTGACCGCGCGGGTGGAGAACGTCTCGCGGCTGCGCACCGGCGTGCTGCTGGCCGAGGACGTCACCCCTTACACGCTGGGCAGCAGGCCGCGGTTCGTGCTCGACGAGATCGAGCCGGGCGGGCACCGGGAGCTCAACTACCAGATCCGCTCGGACAGCCGGGGCAAGTTCACCATCGGCCCGCTGCGGGTGCGGGTCGCCGACGCGTTCGGCCTGGTGGAGATCAGCCGGTCGTTCAGTACCAGCAGCACGCTGGTGGTCACGCCCCGGATCTTCTCGCTGCCACGGGTCAACGCGCAGAGCAGCTGGCTCGGTGAGGGTGACGGCGGGATGCGGACGATCTCGGCCATCGGCGAGGACGACGCGGCGCCGCGGGTGTACCAGGACGGGGACAGCCTGCACCGGGTGCACTGGCGGTCCACGGCGCGGTACGGCGAGCTGATGGTGCGCCGCGAGGAGCACCAGTGGCGCAACAGCGCGTCGGTCTTCCTGGACACCCGGCGGACGGCGCACACGGGCAGCGGGCCCGCCTCGACCTTCGAGTTCGCGGTCAGCGCGGCCGCCTCGATCGGCGCCCACCTGTCCGGTGAGGGGTTCCGGGCCCGGCTCATCACCGAGGCGGGCGAGATCGCCCCGCGCGGCACCTTCCACGACACCCTGCTCGACATGCTCGCGGTCATCAGCCCGTCCCAGGCCCCGGCCCTGCGGTCGGGCACGGCGGCCCTGGCCAACGCGGGCGGCCAGCTGATCGCCGTGGTCGGGCGGCTGACCGCGGAGGACGCCCGCCAGCTGGCCGCGAGCAGGCGCGGGAACGCGCCCGCGATGGCGCTGCTCCTCGCCGTCTCCAGCTGGGTCTCCGCCGAGATCGCCGAGGACACGGCGCGGACGTCGGAGATCTTGTCGGCCGCGGGCTGGCGGGTCGCGGTGGCCAGCGCCAGCACGCCGCTCGCGACCGCGTGGCAGCAGATGCACCGTCCGGTGGAAACCCTGACGCCTTATGGAGGGGAGCGGTCGTGACCGTGAACATCCGGATGACCGTCACCACGGCGGTGGCCTGCGTGCTGGCGTCGATCGACCTGCTGCCGCTGTTCAGCGACTCCCTGTGGTTCATCATCGCCATCGGGGCGGTGATCGTGGTCGCGGGGACCGGGATGGCGACCCGGCTGCGGCCGCTGCCCGCCCCGGCCTGCCTGCTGGCCGCCGTGGCGGCGCTGCTGCTCTACCTGAACCTGATCTTCGAGGTCCGGCACTCGTGGGTGCTCGTGATCCCCACGCCGGGCTCGCTCAGCCGGCTCTGGGACCTGATCGCGGCCGGGATGCACGACGCGAGCCGGTACGCCCCGCCCGCCCCGGACCGGCCCGGGCTGCTGCTGCTGGCGGCCGGCGGGGTCGGCATCACCGCGGTGGCCGCCGACCTGATCGCGGTCCGGCTGCGGTCCACCGCGCTGGCTGGCCTGCCGCTGCTCATCCTGTTCACCGTGCCGGTCATGATGAACGCGCCGCACGACCAGCTCACCACCGGCCTCGGGTTCTGCCTGGGCGGGGCGGGCTACCTGGCCATGCTCAGCGCGGACGGGCGGGAGCGGATCCGGGTCTGGGGACGGCTGATCTCGCTGTGGCGCCCGGCGCCCCGCTACGGGGGGTTCCAGCCGCCAGCGGGCGCCGGGGCCGCGTTCGACGGCGCCCTCGGCGAGCCGCCGGAGCCGGGCGCCCGGCACCGCCGCGAGGGCGGCCGCGGGTTCAGGGTTCCGGGACCGGACACCCGGGCGCTGGCCGCGGCGGGCCGCCGGATCGGGCTCGCCTCGATCGTGCTGGCCCTGGCCGTGCCGCTGATCGTGCCCGGCCTGCACCCGAGCAAGCTGTTCTCCTCGGGCCCCGGCATCGGCGGCAGCGGCGGCAGCGGCGGTGACACGCTGGGGCTGCCCGCTGCCCTGTCCCAGGCCGTCGCCCAGCTGCACGAGTCTCAGCCGAGCACCATCTTCACGTACCGGACCAGCGCCACCGCGTCCCAGCAGGCCAACGAGGCCGAGTACTTCAGGCAGTACGTGTTCGACACCCTGGGCGATTCGGGCTGGCAGGTGGACGACTACACGGCCCGCTCGGTACCGCTCAGCGTCGATCCCGGCCCCCGCCGGGCTGACCGACACCGCGGCGTTCCAGACGCTGACCACGACGGTCACCGCCAGCCGGAATTTCCCCGGGCCCGGTCCCCAGCCGGTGTTCCTGCCGCTGCCCTATCCGGCCATCTCGGTCAGCGCCCGGGGAAAGTGGAAGGCCGACCCGGACCTCATGGTGTACTCCGGCAGTGACTCCATCGCGGGGCAGTCCTACTCGGTCGCCAGCGCCCTGGTGGATCCGACCCAGGCCCAGCTGGCCGCGGTGCCGCGGCTGGCGAAGACCACGGCCCTGGACCCGGACCTGAAGCTTCCCCCGTCCTACCGGACGGCGGCGCTGAAGAAGCTGGCCGACAGCAACACGTCGGGCCAGGCCAGCGAGTTCGGCAAGGTGAACGCGCTGGCCACCTGGCTCTCCAGCGCCCAGTTCACCTACAGCCTGGCGGCGAAGAACATCACCAGCGAGGCGAGCCTGGTCAATTTCCTGACCAAGATCAAGAGCGGCTTCTGCGTGCAGTACGCGTACGCGATGACCGTGCTGACCCGCCTGCTCGATATCCCGGCCCGGTTCGTGGTCGGCTACACCGGCGGTACCCGCCTGACCGACGGCAGTTACCAGGTCAGGAACATCGACGCGCACGCGTGGACCGAGGTCTACTTCCCGAGCCTGGGCTGGATCCGGTTCGAGCCGACGCCGGCCGGGCAGGGCACCGCGAACGCCCCCAACTACATGACCGGCGGGGCAGGTCACGGCCAGCTCGGGGCCAACCCGATCATCTCGGCGACCGCGCCGGCGGGCGGCCTCAAGTCCTCGGCGCCGGGCGGCCCGAACGGCCACTTCGTCAAGCCGGGCGCCACCGGCGAGACGGCCGCCGGCGGGCACGGGCCGGCCGACACGCCGTGGGCGGCGATCGCGCTGGCCGTGATCGCGGCCCTGGTGCTGGCCTTCGCCCTGGTCGCGATGGTGGCGCCGCCGACCCAGCGGGTCGCCGGCCAGCTGGAGGGCATCCGCTGGCGCCGCCCGCACGCGGCCACGGCCCTGATCGGGATCGGCATCGCGGCCGCTCTGGTGGCGCTGGCCCTGTACCGGCTGCTGGCCCGCACCGCGGGCCTGAACCTCGGCGTCGGCTGGGCTGCCGTCGGCATCGCGTTCGGCGCCACCGCGGCCGTCGCACTGATCGTCCCGGCCGTGTTCCGCCTGGTCCTGCGCCGCTGGCGGTGGATGCGGGCCGCCGACGATATCGGCCGCGCGCACGCTGCCTGGCGCGAGTTCCACGATGACCTCGCCGACTTCGGCCTCAGCAGCCGCGCCAGCGAGCCGCCTCGCAGTCTCGCCGCCCGGGTGACCGTCACGCTGCCCGCCCCGGCCGCCGAGGCGGTCACCCGCCTGGCCCTGGCGGAAGAGCGGGCCAGCTACGCGCCGCACCCGGGCGAGTCGGAACAGCTTCGCCGCGACGGAAACACCGCCCGCCGGGGGCTGGCCGCGGCTGCCCGGCGGCCGACCCGCTGGCGGGCCGCCGTCTTCCCCGCCTCGATGATGACCGCCCTCGCCGAGGCGGCCGCCCGCCTCCCCGATCGCGCCACCGCGCTCAGGTCCCGCCGCCGCCGGAGATAAGCAGGGGCAGTCGCGGAGCGGGCCAGTCGCGGGCTGGGCCGCGCGGGGGCTAGTGCCGCGGGCGCACGGGCAGCCACGAGGCGCAAAGGAACCACGGGGCGCATCGTGCAGGAGGCCGGCCGCCCCGCGGCCTGACCGCAGGTGGCGGTGCGGGCCGCTACATCCTGCGGTCGCCCTCCTGCCGGCGGCGCCAGCGCTCTTCCATCCGCTCCATCATCCGGGCCCGTCTGGTCTGCCGCTGGCGCCCGGGACCCGACCGGGCTCCCTGGCCCCCCTGACCCGGGACCGCCTTGGGGCGGACGGGCCTGACCCGGGCCACGTGCCGCCGCCAGCACACCACTGTCCACAGCAGGGACAGTGCCGCCAGCGCCGCCCCGGCGGCCTCGAAGTACAGCCGGTGGGTTACCACTCCGGCCGCGAGCAGGCCTGCTCCGGCGATGATGCCGACGAAGCCCTGTGCCAGCTTGCGCTTATAGTGCACGCGCGGGTCACTGGCGCGCACGAGACGCCCGAACTTCGGGTCTTCCCGGTAAAGCGCTTGCTCGATCTGTTCCAGCTGGCGCTGCTCGTGTTCAGAGAGCGGCACGACGCCTCCCATAAAAAACCTTGCGCCCGGCACGTGTGCGGTGGTCTTCACCTCACATACCCGGTTCAATTTCCAGAATACGAGCGTTGACACGCCGCTGGGTAGGGTGGACCCCGTAGCAGGTCAGAAAGCACCGTCAGCTGGACGGTCCGGCTCCTCCACCAGAGCCGCCGGCCGGACCGCGCTGGACCCGAACCGGCTCGTGATCTGGTCGACTGCCCGCTCGGCTTCCCGCCAGCCGACAGGCCGGTCATCAAACGTCAGCTGGGCATTCGCGCCTGCCGCCGGGACCAGCCCGGATACCCGGACGCCGACCAGGCGCAGCGCGGCACCACGGTCGAGACCGGCCGACTCATACAGGGCGCAGGCTGTGGCGTAAATCTCATGGGCCACATCGGTCGGATACGCGAGCGTCCGTGAGCGCGTCATCGTCTTGAAGCTGGCCAGCCGGAGCTTGACCGACACCGTACGGGCCGCGTACCCGCCCGCGCGCAGGCTTTTCGCGGTCCGCCCGGACAGCCTGAGCAGCTCCCGCTTGATCCGTTCCGGGTCGTCGATGTCGACAGCGAAGGTCTCCTCGGCCCCGATGCTCTTTTCGCGGGTGTGCGGGGTCACCCGGCGTTCGTCGCGGCCGGCGGCCAGGGCGGCCAGGTGCGACCCCTGCGCGACGCCGAGCTCGTGCTGCAGCGCCGCCAGCGGGGTGTGCGCGATGTCCGCCACCGTGCGCAGGCCCAGCCGGGCCAGCGCCTCCCCGGTCCGCTCGCCCACGCCCCACAGCGCCGAGACGGGCAGCGCGTGCAGGAAGCCGAGCACGCCGGCCTGAGGCACCACCAGCAGCCCGTCCGGCTTGCAGCGCGCGGAGGCGATCTTGGCCACGAACTTGGTCGGCGCGACCCCGACCGAGCAGGTGATGCCCTGCTGCCCGGCGACCTCGGCCCGGATATGCCGGGCGATCGCGGCGGGCGGCCCGAGGCGCCGCAGCGCACCGGAGACGTCGAGAAAGGCCTCGTCGAGGGCGAGCGGCTCCACCTCGGGCGTGACGGTGCCGAAGATCGCCATGACCTCTTTCGATACGGCGGCGTACAGCCCGCGGCTGGGCGGAACGAAAATCGCCCGCGGGCACAGCCGCTGCGCCCGGCCCACCGGCATCGCTGACCGCACCCCGAACGCCCGGGCCTCGTACGTGGCCGAGAGGACCACGCCGCGGCCGCCGGTCCCGCCTACGATGACGGGCAGGCCCGCGAGCTCGGGACGTTCCCTGATCTCCACGCTCGCGTAGAACGCGTCCATATCCACGTGCAGGATGTGGCAGCCGGTGTCGTCCGGATCCGTGCTGCCCCCCGGGTTCGTGGACGCTGTGGTCATGGCGCCGCGTCCATGGCGTCAGCGATGGCCGAGCAGGTGCAGCTGCGCGGCGATGTCCCGCAGCGGCGGGGCGGCCGCGGCGGCCGCCTCGAGCGCCCGCAGCGCCTCGGCGCCGCCGGCGTCCGCGTCGAGCAGGGCGCCGGGCACCAGGCCGCTGAAGATACGCAGCCCGTGTGCCTCGCCCGCGCGCAGCCCGGCCGCCTCGACCAGCGCGGTCAGCTCCGGCAAGGTGAACCGCCGCGGTCCGGTGATCCCGGCGGCCGCCGGCGTGCCCTCGAGCAGCTGGCGGGCCTCGGTGAACCGGCCAGCCAGGGCCCGGTGCAGCACCGCCGCCACGGTGTTGGCCGCGAGCACGCTCACCGTCGCGGCCGGCCGGAGCACCGCGGCGATCGCGGTCATCGCGTCGGCCGGCGAGTCCACGTACTCGAGCACGTTGTGGCAGATGACCAGGTCCGCCGACTTCGGGCCGACCACGTTATCCAGGCTGGCTGCCTCGCCCTGGACGGCGGTCAGCCGCGCGCCCGCCTCGGCGGCCCGCCGCTGCGCGGCCGCGAGCGCGTCCGGGCTCGGGTCGACCACGGTGACATTGTGCCCGAGGGCGGCGAACGGCACCGCGAGGCCGCCGGTCCCCCCGCCGACGTCGACGATGTCGAGGGCCGGCCGGCCGGCTTCCGCTGCCCGGGCGGAGACGACGTCGCACAGCACGTCCCAGACCAGGGAGAAGCGGACGCCGTCGCGCCTGAAGTCTGCCGCCACGCCAGCCTCCTTCCAGGAGTCCAATCTAGTGCCGGCCACTGACAACGCTGGCCCGCGTTTACGCCGGCGGCCTTCATGAGGCCCCGGCACTCCCCCCGTGACGCTGACCGCAGCGCCGATTACTTTACGTTTTGGATTTATGAACTTCCGTGACCAGGCCTACGTTATACGGGCGTGCGGAACTCTCAGATTCTTCTTTGCGCCACCTGCCGGCAATTCCAGCGCGCCTGCAGCCGGCCGCCGTATGCTCTTCGCCATGGCTGAGCACCTCGAGCTCCCGCGCCCCTGGCGGCTGATGCTGACGGCAGGCTGGAACCTGGCAGAAAGCCTGGCCCTCCCGCTGGCCGGCTACTACGTCGGCGCCAAGCTGGGTGGCCGGGACGCGGGCATGGTGGCCGCCACCGGCGTGGTCTGGCTGACCGCGCTCGGCCGCAAGGTCGTCACCCGCGCTGTCCCGGGCCTGCTCACGATCTCGGCCCTGGTGCTCACCGTGCAGACGGGCGTGGTGATCGCCACCGGCAGCATGCTCTTCTTCCTGCTCCAGTTCCCGCTGGCCAACCTGGGCCTGTGCGTGCTGTTCGCGCGGACCGCGCCGACCCGCAAGCCGCTGGTCGCCCAGCTGGCCGCCGAGGTCGTGGCGCTGCGCCAGCCGTCGGCTCACCATCCCGGGCTGCACCGGTTCTTCCAGGGCGCGACCTGGCTATGGGCGGGCATCTTCTTCGTCACCACGGTGGGCCTGGCCGTGATGATGTACACCGAGCCGGTCAAGGTCTTCCTGCTGCTGACCACCGCCGTCAGCATCGGCGGCGTGGTAGCCGGCACATTCTTGTCCTCGGTCTGGTTCATCCGCGTGCTGCGCCGCTCCGGCCTCCGCGTCCGCTTCGCCCAGCCCTGAACCGCCCGCCTTTCGCCGTGACACGGTTTTCGTGATCACGAAAACCCTTCGTGATCATGGGCAGTCCCCGCGGATGCGGGGTGAGTGGGATTGCAGTGCAAAGAGGGGTTCGTCGCCGACGGCGATGAGGGTTCAGGACTCCGGGGTGGTGCTGGGGACCGGGGCGGGTTCCGCGGCGGGCTCACGGTCGCCGGCGGGCTCGAACTCGAGTGAGGGATCGGGCTTGAGCGAGGGCTCAGAGTCGAGCGGAGGCTCGGGGTCGGGTGAAGGCTCGGAGTCGAGCTTGAGGGAGGGCTTGAGGTCGGCGATGCGGGCTAGCAGGCCGTTGATGAAGGCGGGCGAGGCGTCGGTGGACAGGTCGCGGGCCAGCAGCACGGCCTCGCTGATGGCCACGCCGTCCGGGACGTCGTCCGCCCACAGCAGCTCGTAGAGGCCGATCCGGAGCACGTTGCGGTCCACCGCGGGCATCCGGTCCAGGGTCCAGCCCTCGGCGTACTCCCCCATCAGCTCGTCGATCCGGGCCCGGTGCACGGTGACGCCGCGGACCAGGTCCGCGGCGTACGGGGCAACGGGCGGGCTGCCCATGGTGATGCGCTCGGCGAGCAGGTCAAGGACGGGCAAGCCGCGCAGCTCGGCCTCGAACAGGACGTCCAGGGCCCGCTTGCGCGCCTTGCTCCGGGCGGGTGGCACCTAGGCCCGGCCGAGGTACTGGCCGGTCCTGGTGTCGACCTTGATCTTCTCGCCGGTGGAGATGAACAGCGGGACCTGGACGGTGGCGCCGGTCTCGAGGGTGGCCGGCTTGGTGCCGCCGGTGGACCGGTCGCCCTGCACGCCGGGGTCGGTCTGGCTGATGGTGAGCTCGACCGCGGCCGGCATGTCGACGTACAGCGCGTTCCCCTCGTTGAAGGCGACCGTGACGGTCTGCTCCTCGAGCAGGTAGTTCGCCGCGTCGCCGACGACGGACGCGGGGACCCGCGGCTGGTCGTAGTCCTCCGTGTCCATGAACACGAAGTCGGCGCCCTCGCGGTACAGGTACTGCATCTCGCGCCGGTCCACGGTGGCCACGTCAACCTTGACGCCGGCGTTGAAGGTCCGGTCGACGACCTTGCCCGAGCCGATGTTCTTCAGCTTGGTGCGCACGAAGGCGCCGCCCTTGCCCGGCTTGACGTGCTGGAACTCGACAACGGTCCAGAGCTGCCCGTCGAGGTTCAGCGTGATGCCGTTCTTCAGGTCGTTCGTGGTGGCCACGTTCAGTCTCCAAAAGTCAAAGAACAAGAAGTTCGCGGGTTGTCGTCGTGAGGAGGCCCGTCCCGCCTGCCCCCACGACCAGGACGTCCTCGATCCGGACCCCGCCCCGGCCGGGTAGGTAGACACCTGGCTCGACGGTGACCGGAACCCGGCTAGCGAGTTTACCCGTTCGGCCGTACCCGATCGCCGGTGCCTCGTGGATCTCGAGCCCCACGCCGTGGCCGAGGCCATGCTGGAAATGGTCGCCGTGCCCGGCGTCGCGGATCAGGTCGCGGGCGGCCGCGTCCACGTCGGCCACGTCGGCGTCCGGGCGGGCCGCGTCCAGGCCGGCCCGCTGCGCGGCGGCGACCAGTTCGTAGATCTCGCGCTGCCAGCCAGCGGCTCGCCGAGCGCCACGGTGCGGGTCATGTCGGCGTGGTAGCCGCCGTACAGCGCGCCGAAGTCCATCGTGATCAGGTCGCCGCGGCGCACCGGCCGGTCAGTCGGCGCGTGGTGCGGGATCGCCCCGTTCGGCCCGCTGGCCACGATGGTGTCGAAGGCCGGCCGCTCGGCGCCGAGGGCGGTCATCCGCGCGTCCAGCGCCGCCGCCAGCTGGCGCTCGGTCAGGCCGGGCCGGATGAGCGCGAAGATGTCGGCGATGGCCTGGCAGCTGATCCGGCAGGCGGTCCCGAGCAGCTCGATCTCGGACGGATCCTTGACCGTCCGCAGCTCCTCGATTTTCCGGCCGAACGGGATGACTGTCACGCCCCCGGCCCTGGCGGTCAGCTCGGCGTGACGTTCGACGGTCATCTCGTGCGCCTCGAAGGCCACGGTGCGCAGGCCCCGGCCGGCCAGCTCGGCGGCCAGCCGCGTCTCGATGAAGCGCTCGCTGATCAGCTCGACGTCGGGACAGTCGCGCTGGGCCGCCAGCGTGTACCGCGAGTCGGTGGCCAGCACCGCGGCGCCGTCGGCGGCCAGCAGCAGCGCGGCGTTGGAGCTGGCCAGGCCGGTGAGGTAGCGGACGTTGGGGCCGGCGGTGATCAGCGCCGCGTCGGCGCCGGTCTCGGCGATCTTCTCCTGGGCACGGCGGCGCCGGGCAGCGTGAATCTCGGGCATGGCCAGAACTCTACGCGCGGGACGGCCCGCTCAGCGCGGGTACCGGCCGCCGTCCACCGAGATGGTCTGCGCGGTCATGTACGCGTTCTGGACGACGGACACGATCAGGTCCGCGACCTCGGCCGGCTGGCCCAGGCGGCCGACCGGGACGCTGCGCTCGAGCGCCTCCAGCCTCGGGTCGCCGGCCAGCATGTCGGTCGCGATCAGGCCCGGCGAGATCGCGTTGACCGTGATCCCGTGCGGGGCCAGCGTGGCGGCCAGGTTGTGGGTCAGGCCGATCAGGCCCGCCTTGGACGCGGTGTACTGCGGCGAGAGGATCCCGCCGAGGAAGGCCGCCACCGAGGACAGGAGCACGATGCGCCCGAAGCGCTGCTCGCGCATGTGCGGCGCGACCGCCTGGGCCAGCAGGAACGGGGCGCGCAGGTTGACGGCCAGGTCGTAGTCCCAGGCCGCCACGTCCACGTCGTCCAGGTCCATCTTGATCCCGGTGCCCGCGTTGGCGACCAGCACGTCGGCCGGCCCGAGGCGCTCGGCGGTCTCGGCCACGATCCGCCGCGGGACGTCGGGGTCGGCCATGTCGCCGGACACCACCACGGCGCGCCGGCCCAGCCCGGAGATCTTCCCGGCGACCTCCTCGGCCGCTTCGCGGTTGCGCCCGCAGCCGACGGCCACGTCGGCGCCGGCCTCGGCCAGCCGGACCGCGGTCGCGGCCCCGATGCCCCGCGAGGCGCCGGTCACCAGGGCCACCTTGCCCGTGAGATCAGTCATCGGATTCAGTCCGCCAGCGCACGGACCTGCTCGATCAGCCGGACGCGGCCTTCGTGGTCGGGGGCCATCGGGTTGACCAGGAGGGTGCTGACCCCGGCCTCGCGGTAGGCGGCGATGCGCTCGGCCACGTAGGACTGCGGGCCGATCAGCGACGTGTGCTCGACCAGCTCGGCCGGGACCAGGGCGGCGGCCTCGTCTTTGCGGCCGTCCAGGTAGGCGTCCTGGATCGCGGTGGCCTCGGCCTCGTAGCCGAACCGGCGGGCCAGGTCGTTGTAGAAGTTGCGGCCGCGCGCCCCCATCCCGCCGATGTAGAGGGCGAGCTGGGGCCGGCCGTGGTCGCGCAGCGGGGCCACGTCGTCGCCGATGGCCAGCGCGGCGGTGGCGATCACGTCGAGCGGGCCGAGCGCGGGGTCACGCTTGGCGGTGCCCTCGGCCACGGCGCCGCCCCACACGTCCCCGGCCTTCTCCGGCAGGTAGAAGATGGGCATCCAGGATTCGGCCAGCTCGGCGGCGAGGGCCACGTTCTTGGGGCCGATGGCGGCCAGCGCGATCGGGATCCGCTCGCGGACCGGGTGGTTGATCAGCTTGAGCGGCTTGCCCAGGCCGGTCCCGCCCTCGAGCGGGAGCGTGTAGTACTTGCCCTGGTAGGACAGCCGCTCGCGGCGCCAGACCATCCGGCAGATCTCGATGACCTCGCGGGCCCGGCCGATCGGCGCGTCGTACGGCACGCCGTGCCAGCCCTCGATCACCTGCGGTCCGGACGCGCCCAGGCCGAGCATGAACCGGCCGCCGGACACGTAATCGAGCCCGGCCGCGGTCATCGCGGTCAGCGCGGGGGTGCGCGAGTAGAGCTGGAAGATCCCGGAGGCGATCTGCATCCGCTGCGTCTTCGCCGCGATAAAACCGAGCTGGCTGACCGCGTCGTAGCTGTAGGCCTCGGGCACGAACACGATGTCGAGCCCGGCCTTCTCGAAGTCGGCGAGTTCTTCCACCGTCTCGGCAAAGCCGCCGGCGTAGCTGAGAAACATCCCTATCCGCATGTAGGGAGCGTAACCGCCGGGGTGCTACCCGGCTGGTACCGGGGCGCGGAGTAAGACCCCGTTCGGCTTAATCGGGGGCTACGGCGCGGTATGCCTGGCGCAGCAGGTCCTCGGGCGGGCCGTCGAGGATCGCGGGGCGGGCGAGGCCGTCGAGCACCACCAGCCGCAGCCGGGCGCCGCGGGCCTTCTTGTCCACCGACATGGCCTCGCGCAGGGACGGCCATGTCCCGGCCGGGTACGCGGTCGGCAGGCCCACGGAGGCCAGGATCTCCCGGTGCAGCGCGACGACCCGCGGGTCGAGGCGGCCGTCGAGCCGGGCCAGCTCGGCGACGTAGACCATCCCGATAGCCACCGCGTGACCGTGCTTGAACCGGTAGCCCTCCACCCGCTCGATGGCGTGGCCGAGCGTGTGACCGTAGTTCAGGATCTCCCGCAGGCCCTTCTCGTTCAGGTCCTTGGACACCACCTCGGCCTTGACCGCGATAGCGCGCTCGAGCATCTCGCGCGCGTGGGGGCCGTGCGGGACGGTGGCGCCCTGCGGGTCGGCTGTGACCAGGTCGAGGATGACCGGGTCGGCGATGAACCCGGCCTTGATGACCTCGGCCAGGCCGCTGACGTAGTCCTCGCGCGGCAGGGTCTCGAGCGTCACCAGGTCGGCGAGCACGCCGGCCGGGGAGTGGAACGCGCCGACCAGGTTCTTGCCCTCGGGGATGTCGATCGCGGTCTTGCCGCCCACCGCGGCGTCGGCCATGCCGAGCAGCGTGGTCGGGACCAGGACGAACTGGACGCCGCGGAGATAGGTCGCGGCGACGAAGCCGGCCAGGTCGGTGGTCGCTCCCCCGCCGATGCCGACGATGCAGTCGGACCTGGTCACGTTGTGCCGCCCGAGCCGGGACCACAGGCCCGCGGCGACCTCGGCGGTCTTGGCCGCCTCGCCGTCGGGCACGGGCTCGGCGTGCACCTGGTAGCCGGCCGCGGCGAGGGCGCCGCAGGCCGGGCGGGCGATCTCGCCGAGGCCCTCGGCGTGGATGACCACCACGGTGCGGGCGCCCGGCGGCACCAGGCCGGGCAGTTCGCTGAGCACGCCGACGCCGACGACTACCTGGTAGGGCGGGCTGCCGTCGGACGGCGTGACGTCGATCCGGGTGGCGGTCATCGCGGCCTGATCTCGGCGGCGATCTGGTCCGCGAGCTCGTCCGGGTCCAGGTCGTCGGTGGGCACGGTGACCTGGGCGAGCCGGGCGTAGAGGGGGTCGCGCTCGGCCAGCATGGCGCGCAGCCGGCCGCGGGGGTTGCCGGGGACCACGACGCGGGGCTTGTCGAGGCCGATCCGCCGGGCGACCGTGCCGAACTCGGCGGACAGGTACACCACGGGCAGGCCGTCAAGAAGGGCCTGGATGCCGGGATCGGTGACCGCGCCGCTGCCGAGGGCCAGCACCCCGCCGCGGGCACGCAGGGCGCCCTGGTCGCCGAGGGCCCGCGCGACCGCGGCCTGCTCCAGCGCGCGGAAGGCGTCCTCGCCGTTCTCGATGAAGATGTCGCCGGGCGGCTTGCCCGCGGCCGCGCCGACGTCGGCGTCGGTATCGGCGAACTCCACCCCGAGCCGGTCCGCGAGCAGCGGGCCGACGGCCGACTTGCCCGCGCCGGGCGGGCCGATCAGCACGACGACGGGGGGTGTCACGAGATCACCAGGGCCTTGAGGTAGCTCTCCGCGTTGCGGCGCATCTCGTCGGCCGAATCGCCGCCGAACTTCTCGACCGCGGCCTCGGCCAGCACCAGGGCCGCCATCGCCTCGGCGACCACGCCCGCCGCGGGCACCGCGGTCACGTCGCTGCGCTGGTTGATCGCCTTGGCCGGCTCGCCGGTGCTGACGTCGATGGTGTCCAGCGCGCGCGGCACGGTCGAGATCGGCTTCATGGCGACTCGCAGCCGGATCACCTCGCCGCTGCTCATCCCGCCCTCGATGCCGCCCGCCCGGTTGGTGCGCCGGGTCACGCCCTGCCCGGTGGCCTCGATCTCGTCGTGGGCCACCGAACCGCGGCGGCCCGCGGTGGTGAAGCCGTCGCCGACCTCGACGCCCTTGATGGCCTGGATGGACATCAGCGCGCCGGCCAGCCGGGCGTCGAGCCGCCGGTCCCAGTGGGTGAAGCTGCCCAGGCCCGGCGGCAGCCCGAAGGCCAGCACCTCGACGACGCCGCCGAGCGTGTCGCCCGCCTTCTTGGCCGCGTCGATCTCGGCCACCATGGCCTGGCTAGTGGCCTGGTCGAAGCAGCGGACCGGGTCGGCGTCGATCGCGGCGGCGTCGCCCGGCCCGGGCATGACGTCGCCCGGTGCCCGCACCTCGCCGAGCGCGACCACGTGGCTGAGGATCTCGGCGCCGAGGACCTGGCTGAGCAGCCGCCGGGCCACCTCGCCGAGCGCCACCCGCGCGGCCGTCTCGCGCGCGCTGGCCCGCTCGAGCACCGGGCGGGCGTCGGCGTGGCCGTACTTCTGCATCCCGGCCAGGTCCGCGTGACCGGGGCGCGGCCTGGTCAGCGGCGCGTTCCGGGCCTGCGCGGCCAGCGTCGCGGCGTCCACCGGGTCGGGCGACATGACCGTTTCCCACTTGGGCCATTCGGTGTTCGCGACCCTGATCGCGACCGGGCCGCCGAGGGTCTGGCCGTGCCGGATGCCCCCGGTGAGCTCGACCTCGTCCTGCTCGAAGCTCATCCGCGCGCCGCGGCCGTAGCCAGCCCGCCGGCGGGCCAGGGCGGCGGCCACGTCGCCGGTGCTGATCTGCACTCCGGCGGGCACGCCCTCGCAGATCGCGACGAGCGCGCGGCCGTGTGATTCACCTGCGGTCAGCCAGCGGAACATGGTCATGATCCTATGCAGGAGCGGGTGCCACGCTGAATTCGACGCCGCGGCGCAGCCGGCCCGCCAGCCGTCCCGCAATGCGGCTGGCCGCGCGGTTCACCGCGGGCTGCCAGTCGCCCGCCGCCAGGTACAGCTGGACGGTGAGGTCGCTGGCCTCTTCTGCTTCCGTTCCCGCGGCGAGGCCGAAGCCGGTGATCAGCGGCTCGGCGGCCACGGCGGCCTCGACGGCGGCCCGTACGTCCGGATCCTCGTGAGCGGGCGGAACCGGCTGCCCGGCGGCCAGGGCCGCCAGCCGCGCGCCCTTCCACCGCGAGCGGTACCGGGCCGGCCACGTCGATCACCACCGCGCAGCCGTCGACGACGGCAGCCTGCCACACCCGGGCGGCCTCGGCCGGGACCGGACGAGCGTTGCGGCGCCACCGGGTGAGAGCGTCGACGCCGGTGAACGCCAGCACGGCGGGCCTCCCGTCGTTCCCGATCAGCGTGGGCAGGACCATCTCGCTGTTCTTGTCCCCTTCGGCGGCCCCGTTACCCTGGCCAGCAGGGCCGTCGGCCAGGACCGCGACCACGGGCACCAGCAGCCGCGCCCCGGCCAGGGCGGCCAGCGCCGCCTGCTCGCTGCCCCGCCCCGCCTGATAAGCGGCCAGCGCCGCGGTCACCTGCTGGTCGGCGCCGCCGTGGTCGTGGCGGAACTGCTGTCCGCCTGGGTTCAGATGCCCGGACACCCCACCGACCCTATGCCACCAGCGGCCCCGGCCGGTCAGCATCCGGCTGTCAATACGTCACACGGTCATCTTCCCATAGCTCAGAGTAATGAATTCTCTGAATGAGACGCTTTCCGGCCAATGACCGTCATGAACTCGGCACAATCAGAGGGAGCCGGGGTAGTCACGCGCGGATGCGCACGCGCACGAAAGGAGACTGGGTGACCCAGCCCGAGCGACTGGCCGCAATCGCACCGGGCACGCCGATGTGGAAGGCCGTGCCGCCGCGCCTGGTCGGCCCGTATCTGACCGGGCAGCGCTCCGTGCTGGCCGGTTACGTCTACCGCGCCCAGGACGTCCGCTTCCACAACCCCGCCGAGGCCTATCTCGCGCTCAGCCTGGGCTGGGAGGACTCGGAGTTCACGCCGCACATGAGCGAGATCTACCTGGTGGCCTGGCTGGCCCGGGCGATGGACGGCTACGTGCCGGCCAGCAGCCACGGGGTGCCCGAGTTTTACATCGAGCCGATCGCGATACCGGTCGGGGCGGGCATGTGCCGCCTCGGCCCGGACGGGGATCAGCTCGTGGCCCGTTACGACGGGCTGGCCTGGCAGCGAATGGAGCCGTAAGCCATGCGATACCGGCTCATGGCCGCCTACCGGGGCATCCCCTACCACGTAGGGCTCGGCCCCGACGGCAACGAGGCGACGCTGCTGTCGCCCGGCCCGCCGCCGGACGAGCTGGGCTTCGCGCCCGCGGGCGGCTACTGGCGCAAGCAGGTCGGCCTGGCTGACCTCGACGCACTGTGGCAGGCACGCGTGGTCGGCGAGTACCGCGGCGAGCCCTGCCTGGTCCTGGACGACCTCGGTGACCGGCTGCATATCGCCTACCTGGGCCGCGACCCGGCGCGGGCCCGGCAACTCGGCTACTGGGAGATCGACCGGGAGGTCTTCGAGGTCGTGGTGGGCCGGCCGGACGTCACGGGGCTGACCGAGGAGCGAGTGGATTACCCGCTGGCTTCGGCCATGTTCCCGTCGTCGAACCGGGACCCGGGCGGCCCGGCCCGGGCGGAGGTACCTGGCCACGGCGCGCAGGCACCCGGTGCCACCGTGTTCCCGCCCGGCCCCGCGGGCGGCTCGGCGGCCATGCCGCCCGCCGCCGAGCGGACCAGCCCGCTGCGCGCGGTGCCGCGGCCGGGTCCGCAGCCCGCGCCCGAGCCCGCGGGCCGCCCGCCGGGCGGCCACCGCGAGCCGGCCAGCCAGCGTGAGCCCGCGGGGTACTGGGAGCCTGCGAGGCATCCTGAGCCTGGAGGGAAGCGGGAGCCGGCACGGGCCGGGCGCAGCGGGAGCCGGGCGGGTATGCGGAGGCGGACCGCGCGCCGCGGACCCCGGACCGGATGGCGGCGTGGCATGGCTCGCCCGAGACCGAGCCCTGGTCCGGACCGGCGTCGCCCCGGCCCGATCCCCGGTCTGACCCGCGGCTGGGGGCGCCGACAGTGCCGCCTACCCGGCCGCCGGCGGGGCGACGTTCGGGACGGCGGGACCGGGTGCCGCAGTCGGTCTTCGGCGAACTGCTCAGCCTGGCCGCCATCCCCCACTCGGCCTACGCGGTCGATGAGGAAGTACCGGGCGCTATGTGCCTGGTCAAGGCCGATGGCGGTTTCGAGGTGTTCAGCCGGACCGACGACGCGCGACTCGATGTCCGCTTCTTCGAGGACGAGGAGGCGGCGTACTTCTACCTGTTCGGCGTCCTGGCGGCCGAGGCGGTGCGCAGCGGGCGGCTGCAGCCGGGTCGGGCCAACGGCCACGTCAACGGAGCTCGTGGTGCCATGGCGCCCTCGGCCCCGGCGGAAAACGTTTCGAAGTACTTACGGCACAAGAAGTTACCCAAATGGGCATCTCCTCCAGTTATCGTTAATTAGCCGACGGGGCTGACGGTCCCCCGCTCCCCAAGCAGCCCCGTCGGCCTTCCGACCGGGAGTTCTCCTACCGGAGTTCTTAATGGGATTGGACACGATTAAAATCCCATTTTCACTATGTGACTCACGCTAATTGCCTCACTACACGCGCGGTGGTTACTCACGGCCCGTTAGTTTTCCCGGGTGCCGGGCGGTGCGTCCCCGGTACTGTTGCGTACGTGGCTGAGGCGAGTGCGCCTGAGGTGACCGCAGGGGTAGCCAGCCTGGCCGTCCGGGACCTGCTGCGCGGGATCCGCCGTAACGGGCGGGTGCTCGCAGCCTTGCCGCAGGCCATCTACCTGGAATTCGCCGACCCCGTGCCGGAGCCGCGGGTGATCACGATCTCGCCGCCGGACGCCATCAGGCTGCCCAACGCGATCATCGTCGGCCCGTGGGAGGCCCGGCCGGGGATCCCGGCCGCCGGATCCGCGGAATGCTGGGCCGGCGGGAGCCGGGTGCTGGCCGCGGGGCTCGATATCCGGATCGTCCGCTGGTGGGATCCCTCCCCGGTGTTCGGGCCGCTCTCCCGGGCCCGGCTCGACCACGGCTCGGGCGTGCTCGCCCGGCTCTACGCCGCGGCGGAGCACGCCCCCGGCCTGGCGGGCCAGGACGGCCCCGGGCGGCTGGCGGCGTGCTGCGCCAGCGGTGACCTGGCCGGTGCCGTCGAGGCGGCCGAGCACCTGGTGGGCCTGGGGCCCGGGCTGGTGCCGAGCGGCGACAGCGTGGTCAGCGGGGTGCTGCTCGCGCTGCGGCTGCTGGGCGGCGCCATCTCCGGCGGCACCCGGGCGGTCTGGCTCGCGAACTGGCTCAGCGCGGCGGTGACCAGCGACGCCGCCCAGCGGACGACCACGCTGGCGGCATCGCTGCTGCACTGCGCGGCCAAGGGGCAGGCCGCGGCCGAGGTATCCGCCGTGCTCTTCGGCATGGCGGGCCAGGAGCCGCTCGAGCCGGCCGCGACCCGGCTGCTCGCCTCGGTCCAGGGTGTCGATCTGGCCTGGGGTCTGGTAGCAGGCTGCCGCGCGGCTCTTCTTTTGTCCGTATCCTGAGCCCTGTGATCATTCCGCTGACCGGTGTGCAGTACGAAATCGAAGGCGGCCACTACCGCGCCACGGTGACCGAGCTCGGGGCCGGGCTGCGCGAGCTGACCTTCCGCGGCCAGCCCGTGCTGGCCGGCTACCAGGCCGACGAGCTGCCGCCGGCCGGCGCGGGCCAGCTGCTGGCGCCCTGGCCCAACCGGATCGACGGCGGCCGGTACGTCTTCGGCGGCGCCGAATACCACCTGGCCCTCACCGAGCCGGCCCGGGAGAACGCCATCCACGGGCTGACCCGGTGGGCGGCCTGGACGGCCGTCCAGGCCGACGCCGGCTCGGTGCGGCTGCGCAGCGTCCCGCACGGGCAGCAGGGATACCCGTTCTGCGTGGAGATCGACGCCGAGTACCGCCTCGACCCCGGCACCGGGCTGCAGGTCACCGTGACCGCACGCAACCGCGGCAGTCACGCCGCGCCCTACGGCACCGGCTCGCACCCGTACCTGACGGTCCGGACGGCCTCGGTCGACGGCTGCGAGCTGACACTGCCGGCCGGGTCCTGGCTGCCGATGGACGACCGCGGCATCCCGTCAGGTCCGCCGGAGCCCGTGGACGGCACCGAGTACGACTTCCGCCAGCCGCGGGTCATCGGCACCACCCGGCTGGACCACGCGCTGACCGGCCTGAGCCGCGACGGCGACGGCCGGGCCTGGTCCTATCTCGCCGCCGGAGGCGGGAATGGCCCCCGCGCGGGCCTGTGGGCCGGCGAAGGCTACAACTGGCTGCAGGTCTTCACCGGTGACCCGCTGGGCCCCGACCGCCGCCGTAAGGCGGTGGCCATCGAGCCGATGACCTGCCCGCCGAACGCCTTCGTGACCGCCGACGACCTGCTGGTCCTGGAACCGGGCGAGCGGGTCACCCACTCCTGGGGGATCCAGGCCTTCTGACGTCGCGCCCGATGCGGTCCAGGTCGGCGGGTGTGTCGATGTCGTCCGGGCGGCCGGTGTCGCCGCATTCGACCCGCGTGACGAGGTCCGGCCGGGCGCGCAGGAAGGCCCGGGCGCCCTGATCCCCGGTGGCCGTCTCGATGACCTCGGCCCAGTGCTCGCGGGCGACCAGGACGGGATTGCGGGGCTGGCCCTCGTAGGCGGCGACCGCCACCGTGGCGCCCGCCCGGTACGCGGCGACCAGGCGCGCCACCGCCTCGGAGCCGACTAGCGGCTGGTCGGCCAGCGCGATGACCGCGGCCCCGACGGCGGTATCGGCCAGGGCGCGCAAGGCCGCCCGGACGGAGGATCCCATGCCGGTGCGCCAGTCCGGGTTGAAGACGGTGCGTACATCGTCGAGCTCGACCGGCACCGCCCCCGTCACGACCAGGACCGGGTCGGCGCCGCCGGCCCGCAGCAGGCCGGCGCCGCGTTCCGCCAGGGTCTGGCCGTCCAGCCTGACCAGCGCCTTGGGCTGGCCGAGGCGGGAGCCTGCGCCCGCTGCGAGCAGCACTCCGGCCACTGTCTCGATCATGGCTACCAAGCGTATGCAGCTCGCGCTGGTAGCATCCACAGATCGGGAGTGATGCAGGCTCATGACAACGCGAAATCCGGTTCCGGACGATATCGACACGACCCGGCCGAATGTCGCCAGGATCTACGACTACCTGCTCGGCGGCAAGGATAATTTCACCGCCGACCGGGAAGCCGCCCAGCGGCTGCTCGAGGCGTCGCCGGACATGGCCGGCATCGTCCGCGACAACCGGTCGTTCATCGGCCGCGTCGTCCGTTACCTGGCGGACGAGGCGGGCATCAGGCAGTTCATCGACCTCGGCGGCGGCCTGCCGACCCAGACCAACGTGCACGAGATGGCCCAGGCGGTCGCGCCGGACGCCCGCGTGGTCTACGTCGACAACGACCCGGTGGTCTGGTCGCACGGCCAGGCCCTGCTCGCCCACGGCGCGCAGGTCGCGATGATCCACGGCGACCTGCGCGAGCCGGCCGCCGTGCTGGGGCACCCGGAGCTTCGCGCCCTGATCGACCTGGACCGGCCGGTGGCGCTCATGTGCGCCGCCGTCCTGCACTTCGTTCCGGACACGGACGAGCCGCACCGGGTCATGGCCGCGTACCGCGACCAGCTGGCGGCGGGCAGCTACCTGGCCATCAGCCACGGCACCACCGGCGAAACCGACGATCACCAGCAGGTGGTCGGCGGCGTGACCAGCGTCTACCGGCAGGCGTCGGCGCAGCTGCACGTCCGCTCGTGGGCGGGCGTCCAGCGTTTCTTCGACGGCTTCGAGATGATCGAGCCCGGCCTGGTCTGGATCAACGAGTGGCGCCCCGATCCGGGCGTCCCGGCCGCCGGCCAGCCCCGGTCCCTGCTCGGCGGGGTCGGCCGCAAACCCTAGCCGACGAGCTGGTGGTGGATGCGGCCTTCGGTGTCGGTGAGGGCCTGGCCGGTGCCGCCCCAGCGGAGCTGGATCAGCTCGGCGGCGATCGAGACCGCGGTCTCCTCCGGGGTCCGGGCGCCCAGGTCCAGGCCGATCGGCGACCGCAGCCGGGCCAGCTCGTCCTCGGTCAGGCCGATCTCGCGGAGGCGGGCGAGGCGGTCGTCGTGGGTGCGGCGGCTGCCCATCGCGCCGATGTACCCGGCCGGGGTCCGCAGCGCGACCTCCAGCAGCGGCACGTCGAACTTCGGGTCGTGGGTGAGCACGCAGATCACCGTCCGGGCGTCCACCCCGGCGCCGGCCAGGAACCGGTGCGGCCAGTCCACGATCACCTCGTCGGCGTCGGGGAACCGGGACGGGGTGGCGAAGACCTTCCGGGCGTCGCACACGGTGACGTGGTAGCCGAGGAACTTCCCGGCCCGGGCCACCGCGGCGGCGAAGTCGATCGCGCCGAACACCAGCATCCGCGGCGGGGGCGCGAACGAGTGCACGAACACGGCTAGGTCATCGCCGCGCCGTTCGCCGTGCTCGCCGTACCGGCGGATGCCGGTCAGCCCCTGGGCCAGCATCCCGCGCACGTCATCATCGACCGCGGCGTCCAGCCGGGCTGCGCCCAGCGTGCCCGACGCGCCGCAGTGCCAGCCGTCACCGGCGGCGGCACCGGCGGCCTCCCGGCTCCAGATGACGCGGCGCGCGCCGGCCCGCCCCGGTCCCGCGATCACGGTGGCGACCGCGACCGGCTCGCCGCGTCCGACGGCGGCGGCGATCTCGCCGAGCTCGGGGAAGCTGGCCTTACCGACCCGCTCGACGAACACCTCGATGATCCCGCCGCAGGTCAGCCCGACCGCGAACGCGTCGTCATCGCTCACCCCGTAGGTCTCGAACACGGGCTCCCCGGTCCGGCAGACATCCAGCGCGAGCTCGTAGACGGCGCCCTCGACGCAGCCGCCCGACACGCTGCCGAAGACCTCGTGGTCACCGGCGGCCGACACCGCCAGCGCCGCACCCGGGTCCCGGGGGGCGCTGCGGTACGTACGCACCACGGTGGCCAGGCCGAAGGCCTCGCCCGCCTCCCACCACTTGGCGATCTTGCCCAGGATGTCACGCACCAGCGTCACCTCCGCTTACCAACACGGTACCTGGGGCACTGCGGCAAGACTATTCCCCGAGGACACTGGCTGCCGCGGCGCGGATCAGGTCGGGGATGTCGGGATGGGCGGGCCGTTCGGTGTCCTCGAGCTCGGCGGCGGCGAGCCAGCCGTACTTGTCGGTGGTGGCCTGCTCCCACTGGTCGAGGCCCTCGAGGCTGACCTCGGCCGAGGTGACCAGGACCGCGTAGAACACCTGGTCCTGGACGATGTGGTGACCGCCCCAGGAGAACTCGATGGTGTGCTCCGCGATGGGCTCGCCGAGCTGGGCGGAGTTAACCGCGATGCGGGTCTCCTCGTACAGTTCCCGGACGGCCGCGTCGCGCAGGGACTCCCCGTCCTCGGCGGCGCCGCCGATGGTGAACCAGAAGGGCCGTTCGGGATGATGCGGATCCCAGCCGTGCAGGAGCAGCACGCGCCCCTCTGCGTCGACCGGCAGGACCCGGGCGGTGCGCCGCTTAATCGGCGGCCCGGGTGCATGCTCCGGCGCTGGTACGGTCACCGTTGCTCACTACTCCACGATCTTGGAGATGGGGATCTCCAGGATGTCCTTGGCCCCGGCCGCCTTCAGGGCCGGGATCAGCGTGTTGACGCCGCGCTTGGGGACCACGGTCTCGACCGCGTTCATGTTGCCGCGGGCCAGCGTGGTGATCGTCGGCGAGGACAGGGCGGGCAGCATGTCGGTGACCGCGGCCAGGTTGTCCGCCGCGACGTTCAGCTTGAGCAGGACGGTGCCGCGGGCCTGGATGGCCCCGCGCAGCAGCAACGCGATGTCCTCCATGGCGGCCCGCTTGTCCGGGTCGGCGTTCGCCTGGCCGGCCGCGATCAGCTCGGTGTAGCTGGTGAGCAGGGTCTCGAGGATCCGCAGGCCGTTCTTGCGCAGCGACGAGCCGGTCTCGGTCAGGTCGACGATGGCGTCCACGATGTCGGGGACCTTGGCCTCAGTGGCGCCGTACGACGGGATCACCATCGCCTTGACCCCGCGGGCGTCGAGGAACCGCCTGGTCAGCGACGGGAACTCGGTCGAGATCCGGACGCCCTCGGGCATGTCGGAGGCCGATTCCCAGGGCGCGGAGTTCGGCACCGCCAGCACTACCCGCACCGGCTGCGACGTGGCCTTGGAGTACTGCAGCTCGCCGAGCGAGACGACGTCGGCCTCGGTCTCCGCGATCCAGTCGCGGCCGGTGATGCCGAGGTCGAACAGCCCGCGCTCGATGTAGGACGGGATCTCCTGGGGACGCAGGAAGCGGACCCGGTCGATCCGCGGGTCGTCGATCGAGGCGTGGTAGTCCCGGTCCGAGGACCGGCGCACGGTCAGGTCGGCCGCGTCGAAAAGCTCGAGGGTGGCCTTTTCGAGCGAGCCCTTGGGCAGTACCAGTGACAGCATGAGTGATCCCTATTCTCCGGTTGATGACAGCGGCTGGACGGCGTTCACCGGCGTCCCGCACCCGCTACGGGCAGCAGGATCGCGGGAACGCGGTCAATGTCGCTGCGCGGAGGGGCGGGTAAGAGGGCCGGGATGGGCCGCTTCACGGGGGGCTCCCGCGTGGGAATGGCGGATGGAGCGCAGCACGAGCGCGGTGTCGAGTGCCGCCACGACTGCCTCCCATCCCTTGTCTTCATGGCTGCCGGGCAATCCGCACCGGTCCAGAGCCGACTCTACCGTGTCACAGGTCAGCACGCCGTTCCCGACCGGAGTGCGGGCATCGAGCGCGACCCGGGTCAGGCCGGCCGTCACCGCGTCGCAGACATACTCGAAATGGGGCGTACCGCCGCGGATGACCACGCCCAGGCAGGCCACCGCGTCGTGGCGGCCGGCCAGCTCGGCGGCCACGACGGACAGCTCGATCGCGCCCGCCACCCGGACCACGACGGGGGCGGGCACGCCGCAGGCGATAGCGGCGGCAGTCCCGCGCTCCACCAGCGCGTCGGTGATCTCGCGGTGCCAGCGGGTGGCCACGATGGCCAGGCTGAGCCCGGTCGCGTCCACCACGCCGGCGCCGGGGCTGCCCGCGCCGCTCACGCCGACTCTGCCGTGGAGGCAGGCACCGCGACCGGGTGCGGGACGGCCGGGTGAGGGGCCGCCGAGTGACCGTTGAGGGGGGATGAGGGCGGGGACGTCACCCGTTCGGTATCGAGGTCTTGGATCTGGTGCCCGAGCCGGTCCCGCTTGGTGAGCAGGTACCGCAGGTTGTACGGCGTGACGGCCGGCGCGAGGGGGACCCGGCCGGCGATGTCCACGCCGCCCGCGGCCAGGCCGGTGACCTTGGCCGGGTTGTTGGTGATCAGGCGCACCGAGCGCACGCCCAGGTCGGCCAGCATCTGGGCCCCGGCCGAGTACTCGCGCGCGTCCACCGGCAGGCCGAGCTCGGTGTTGGCGTCCACCGTGTCGGCCCCGGCGTCCTGCAGCTCGTAGGCCTGCAGCTTGCTCAGCAGGCCCACGCCGCGGCCCTCGTGCCCGCGCAGGTAGAGCACCACCCCGCGGCCCTCGGCCGCGATCGCCGCCATGGCCGCGTCCAGCTGCGCGCCGCAGTCGCAGCGCAGCGAGCCGAACACGTCACCGGTCAGGCATTCGGAGTGCAGCCTGGTCAGCACGTCGTCGCCGTGGACGTCGCCGAGCACCAGCGCCATGAACTCGGTTCCGTCGAACTCGTGCCGGTAGCCGAACGCCTGCCAGTTGCCGTAGGCGTTCGGGATCCGGGTCTGGGCCTGGCGGCTCAGCTGGCGCTCATTGCGGCGGCGGTACTCGATCAGCTGCTCGATCGAGATCAGCGCCAGGTCATGGGTGTCGGCGAACGCGCGCAGCTCGGGCAGCCGGGCCATCGTGCCGTCGTCGTTCACCACCTCGCACAGCACGCCCGCCTCGGGCAGCCCGGCCAGCCGGGCCAGGTCCACCGCCGCCTCGGTGTGCCCGGCGCGGCGCAGCACGCCGCCCTCGGCGTAGCGGAGCGGGAAGATGTGGCCGGGGCGCACCAGGTCAGCCGCCGTGGTGGCGGGGTCGACGAGCTTGGTGATGGTGGCGGCCCGGTCAGCGGCCGAAATGCCGGTGCTGATCCGGTCCCGGGCGTCCACGCTGACCGTGAAGGCGGTTCGGTGGTGCTCGGTGTTGTGGGCGGTCATCTGGGGCAGCTGCAGCCGCTCGAGCTCGGCCTCCCGCATGGGCACGCAGATCACGCCGCTGGTGTAGCGGATCATGAAGGCGAGCAGCTCGGGCGTGGCCTTGCTGGCGGCGAAGATGATGTCGCCCTCGTTCTCCCGGTTCTCGTCGTCCACGACCAGCACCGGGCGTCCCGCCGCGATGTCCTTGATCGCGCGGTCGACGTCGTCGAGTATCTGGGTCACTTGTCGCCCTCCTGGTGCATGAGCCTCTCCACGTGCTTGGCGATCACGTCGACCTCCAGGTTCACGGTGTCGCCGGGCACCCTGGTCCCCAGCGTGGTGCGCTTGAGCGTCTCGGGGATCAGGCAGACCTCGAACCACTGCTCGTCATCGGGAATGCCGGGCGGAGTCAGCGCGGAGACCGTCAGGCTGACCCCGTCCACCGTGATCGAGCCCTTTTCGACCACGTAGCGGGAGATGGAGCCGGGCAGGCCGATGCGGACCTGATCCCAGTGGCCGGCGGGGGTGCGGGAGATGACCGCCGCGGCGGCGTCCACGTGACCCTGCACCAGGTGACCGCCGAGGCGGTCGGCCAGGCGGACCGAGCGTTCCAGGTTGACCGGGGCCCCGGGCCCGAGCGCGCCCAGGCCGGACCGGCTCAGGGTCTCCCCCATCACGTCGGCGGTGAAGGTGCCGTCGCCGATGCCGGTGACGGTCAGGCACACGCCGTTGACCGCGATCGACTCGCCGGGGACGACGCCCTCGGTGGAACCCCGGATGGTGAGCCTGGCCGCACCGCTATGGTGCTCGACCCGGGTCACCTCGCCGAGTTCTGCCACGATTCCGGTGAACATCCGCGCTTGCCTCCTCGAAGCCTTACTGCTGGTCCGGCTCCGGGGCAGCGCGGGTACGCGCTTCGCACGGCCAGGCGTAACCCGGCCGTTCGCGTGCTGCCTCCCATCCGGACTTTCACCGTCGGTCCTGGAATTTCACCAGGTCAACCGCCCGCTGGCTGCGGACGGGTCGCGGACTTTCACCGCCGGCTCGGAGTTTCACCGACCCCGGAGCACGCCTTTTACTCCTATAAGCCAGTGTGCCACACGACATATTCCTGGTCCGGCCGGCCGGCCTTCAGGACGGCGGCGGGCGGAACTGGTAGCCGACGCGGTACTCGGTGACCAGGCACTGCCCGTAGTGCGGGCCGAGCTTGCGCCGGACCCGGCTCACGTGGACGTCCACCGTGCGGCTGTCCCGCGGCACCGGGCGTCCGTCCGGGCCGAGGTTGCGATGCCAGACGTGCCCCACCAGGTCGGCCCGGGAGAACACCGTGGCCGGGTGCGCGGTGAGGAAGGCCAGCAGCTCGAATTCCTGGAAGGTGAGCTGGATCTCGTGTCCGTCGACCCAGACGCGGCGCTGCAGGTGGTCCAGGCGCAGCGCGGATTCGCTGGTCCGCTCGCTGGCCGCTCGGCACCTGGGCGGCCGGGATGGCGATGGACACCGCCGGGACGGCAGCGGACGGCGTGGCCGCGGGCGGGCTGGCGGCGGACGCGGCGATCACGTAGCCGACGATGGCCAGCGACGTCCCGGTACCGGGAATCGGCACCACCGCGAGCAAGGTGGCATCCCGCCCCGGCGGGACCTGATCGTCCCAGGGGCGGGTGTCATCCTGTTCCGGCGGCCAGTCGTGCACCGGCGTTCCTGCCGCTGCCTCTCCAGGGGACACGGGTCCCATAGTCCATTTAAATGGTCGTTTTTGTCAAGATCGATATCCGGACGGACACGAGTACGCGGCGGAGGGGGCCCTGACAGAGAGGATGCATAGGATGCGGGGCATGGCGGTCAGGACGGTCATCTTCGACTGGGGCGGGACGCTTACCCCGTGGCACAGCATCGACATCGGCGAGCTCTGGCTGGCGGTGTGCGCGCGGCACTACCCGGCGGACGAGGCGGCGGCGATGGCGGCGGCCGTTCACGCCGCCGAGGCGGAACTGTGGCGGCACGGCACGTCGTCGCACCAGAGCGCCACCCTGGAGCACGTCTTCGAGCGGGCCGGGGTCACCGCGTCGGACGACTTCCTGGCCAGCTACTTCGAAGCGTGGGACCCGCACACCTTTACCGACCCGGACGTGCTGCCGCTGCTGCGCGAACTGAAGCGGCGCGGCACCAAGGTGGGCGTGCTGTCCAACACGATGTGGCCGCGCAGCGCGCACGAGAAGATCTTCGTCAGGGACGAGGTGCTGGACCTGATCGACGGCGCGGTCTACACCAGCGAGATCGAGTGGGTCAAGCCGCACCCGGGGACCTTCCGCGCGGCCATGGCGGCCGTCGGCGAGACCGACCCCGCGGCCTGCGTGTTCGTCGGCGACCGGCCCTACGACGACATCCACGGGGCCAAGAGCGCGGGCATGCGCGCGGTGCTCGTCGCGAACTCCGACGTCCCCGCGTTCGAGGCGGCCGAGCCGGACGCGATCATCACGCGCCTGGCCGACCTGCTGCCCTGCATCGACCGCTGGACCTGATCCCGGAGCGGCTGCGGAAAATCAGAGAAAAAATATCCGCGGAAAGCGTTGGCGAACGGCATCGCCGCGCCTCTTACCTTCGAGAGAAAGTACGGGACGGGCGGAACGCCGGGAGCTTACCGGATCTGGGGGGGATGCTCTCGGCGTTCCGCCGCCACGGCGTGGCGGTAAACCCGGATATCGCCTGCTATTGTCCGGAAGCGGCGTCGCGCGGTTCGATAGCCCTATGCGCGACAGCGAGGTCGTCGCGGCCATAGTGGCAGGCGACGCAGATGGGCTGGCCGAGGCCTACGACAGGTACGCGGCCCCGTTGTACACCTACTGTCGCTCCCTGCTGCGTGAGCCGGCCGACGCGGCTGACGCCGTGCAGGACACCTTTGTCATCGCGGCGTCCAAACTGGCGGGACTGCGTGATCAGAGCCGGCTCCGGCCGTGGCTGTACGCCGTGGCCCGCAACGAATGCCACCGGCGGCTGCGCGAGACCGCGAGCGGGGCCGTCCCGGCGCTGGACCTGGTGCCGGAGATGAGCGACGAGTCGGTGGACGTCACGGGGGGCGCCGAGCGCGCGGAGCTGCGCACGCTGCTGCGCTCCGCGGTCCGCGGCCTCAACGCCAGCGAGCAGGACCTGATCGAGCTGCAGCTGCGGCAGGAGCTCGACGTCGTGGAGATCGCGGCCATCCTCGGCGTCACCCGCAACCACGCGCACGCGCTGCTGTCCCGCGCCCGGAGCCAGCTGGAGATCTCGCTGGGCGCGCTGCTCGTGGCCCGGTCCGGCCGCGGCGACTGCGCCGCGCTGGGCGCGCTGCTCGAGGACTGGGACGGCCAGCTGAGCGTCCTGACGCGCAAGCGGATCAACCGGCACATCGAGCGGTGCCCGGCCTGCACCGAGCGCAAGCGCCGGGAACTCGCCCCGGCACTGCTGCTCGGCGCGGCCGCGCTGCCCGCCGTCATGCCGCCCGGCCTGCGGGCCCGGGTGCTCAGGCTGGCCAGCAGCAACGCGCCCGACGCGACGGCGCACCGGGCCGCGCTGGCCCAGGGGGCCGCGATGTCCGGCGCCGGCGGTTTCCCGGTGCCGTTCGACCAGCCGAAACCGGCGTGGTGGCGAGCCCGGCAGTCTCAGGGCGCCGCGGCGGCGGCCGTGGTGGCCGCGGCCGCGGTACTGATCATCCTGGCGGTGACCGGCGTGCTCGGGGGCCACCACAGCCAGCTGAGCGCGCTGAACCAGGGCTCGTCCGGTCCCGGCGCCGCGTCCTCCGGCGGTACCGGGCCAGGCGGCGGCACCGCGTCGGGTGGCACGGAGTCCGGCGCGGCCTCCGGGAGCGCGGGGCCGGGCGGCACAGGCGGCTCCGGTCATCCCGGCGGCACGGGCCCCACGGTCAGTCCGGTGGCCCGCGTGGCGCCGTCGCCGTCGGCCGTCAGCAACGCACCGCCGCCCGCGCCGTCGCCCGCGGCCTCGTCCCCGGGGCCGGCGCCCAGCCGCAGCCCCTCGCACTCCCCGTCGCCGCGCCACAGCCCGTCGCCGAGCTCGCCGGCGCCGTCCACGAGCCGCCCGGCTCCCCCTCCCCCGGCCGGGACGCTCAGCGTGGCCCCCCGGACGATCACGCTCGGCCCGCTCGGCAGCGGCGCCCTGACGATAGCCGCTGCGGGCGGCCCGGTGGACTGGTCCATCACCGAATCGGGGGGCCTGGCCGGCGAGCTGACCGTCGGGCCGACCTCGGGGCACCTGCAAGCGGGCCAGAGCGCGACGGTCAGCCTGCGGGTCAGCGCCGGGGCGGGCACCCTGGCCGCCCGGGCCGCTCCGGCCGGGGCGGTCCTGGATAGCGCCGCCGGGGTGTGCGTGAGCTGCACGCTCACCGTCAATCCGGGCGGCATCACGGTCACGGTCATCATCGAGGTCAACGTCCCTCCGAGCTCCCCGCCGCCCGGTTCGCCACCGCCGAGCTGCCCGCCGCCGAGCTCGCCCGCCGCCGCCGAGCTCACCGCCGCCGAGCTCGTACGGCCCGGGAACCCAGGCGGTCGCCGGGTGCCGTAGTGCCCGTCTAGTGAACTGAGCCGGTCCGCTTCAGGGTCCGGATGATCGGCGCGGTCTCCACCGAGGTCACCCCGGGCAGGCGGGCCAGTTCGCCGGTCAGGTACTCGTACAGGTGCTGGGTGTCGCGCAGGACCGCACTGGCCACCAGGTTGGCCGGCCCGGTAGTGGCGGCGGCGAACGGGATCTCGGGATGATCGGCCAGGGCCCGTCCCGCCTCATCGAGCCGGCCCGGCTCCACCGACAGCCACAGCACGGCGTGCGCGTTCAGGCCCTGCACCTGGTTGTCGACATCGACTTCGAAGTACAGCAGGCCGCAGCGCCTGAGCTCGTCGATCCGGCGCCGCACGGTGGACTCGTGCCAGTGGATCGCGGTGGCGATCGCGGCGTTGCTGGCCCGGCCGTCGCGGGCCAGCTCGGCCAGCAGCGGCTCGTCTTCGGTGAGCAGGTGACCACGGGCGGGCGCATCCTGGCGGACGGGCGGCGGGAGCTTACTGAGCTGCGCGGGGGACAGCGCGCGGGTGGCCTGCCGCCACGGGCCGGGGGTGAAGCTGTGCAGGATCGAGTGCGCGGAGATCTGCACCACGCGGCGGCTGCCGGGCAGGCCGTGCAGGAACAGGGCGTCGCGCTGCTCCTCGGTGCGGGCCTGCAGCGTGCAGATGATCTCCGTGCCGCCGGAGGCGAGATGAACCCACCGGGTGTCGGGCCGGCGCGCCAGGGCCTCCGCGATCGAGTCGGCGCCGCCGGGCGTGGTCTGCAGCCGGACGAACCAGTCGGTCCAGCCGAGCCGGGATCCCTCGGGGACCCCGAGCACGCGGAGCCCGGCGCTCTCGCATAGCCTGCGGTAACGCCGGGCGGCGGTCTGGTCGGAGATCCCCGTCACGTCCGCGATGGTGCGGAAGGACGCTCTCGGCTCGATCGACAGGATGTGGATAATCTGGCGATCCATGTCGTCGAGCATTGATCCTTCCACGCAAATCAGCGTATTCACCAGTCGAGATCCGGCACAATCGCGCTTCGCCATGGATTTTGAGTCCCCGGCTGGCCGAGCATGATGAGCAGCGCCGGGGGAAGGCGCGCTGATGGAGGGAAACCGATGGATAAGAAGTGGTGGACCCTGGTCGCGGTGTGCGTCGGAGTCTTCATGCTGCTGCTCGACGTCACGATCGTGGTCGTCGCCCAGCCCGCGATCCAGAGCGGGCTGCACGCGAGTTTCAGCGACGTGCAGTGGGTGCTCGACGCCTACGCCTTGACGCTGGCCTCGCTGCTGCTGACCTCGGGCGTGCTTGCCGACCGGTACGGGCGCAAGCGCCTGTTCCAGATCGGCCTGGTCATCTTCACCCTGGGGTCGCTGCTGTGCGGCGTGGCCCAGAACCCGCTGATGCTGATCCTGTCGCGGAGCGGACAGGGGGTCGGCGGGGCGATCATGTTCGCCACGTCGCTGGCGCTGATCGGGCAGACGTTCCACGGCCGCGATCGCGGGGTGGCGTTCGGCGTGTGGGGCGCGATCACCGGCGTTTCCACCGCGCTCGGCCCGGTGCTCGGCGGCGTGATCACCACCGACTGGAGCTGGCGCGGGATCTTCCTGGTCAACGTGCCGATCGGCGTGCTCGCGGTGGTGCTGACCGCCTGGCGGGTCGGGGAGTCCAAGTCGCCGCACCCGACGCCGCCCGACTGGGCCGGGTTCGCGCTGCTGACCACCGGGCTGATCAGCTTGATCTACGGGCTCATCCGGGCGGGCGAGAACAGCTGGTCGGACACCGGGGTCTACATCTGCCTGGCCATCGCGGTGGTGGCGCTGGCCGGGTTCATCGCGGCCGAGCGCCGCGTCGCGCACCCCATGTTCGACCTGTCGCTGCTGCGCGTGCCGACGTTCGCGGGCGGCTCGATCGCGGCCTTCGCGATGAACGGCTCGCTCTACGCCGTGCTGCTCTGGCTGGTCATCTACCTGCAGGACGTGCTGGGTTACTCGGCGCAGGACGCCGGGCTGCGGCTGGCCATCATCAGCGGCGCCCAGCTGGCCACCGCGGTCGTGGCGGGCCGGATCAGCGAGCGCGTCCCCGCCCGCTGGCTCATCGGTCCCGGCCTGATCCTCGTCGGCGTCGGGCTGATCGTCATGGGCGGTCTCACCGGGCACAGCAGCTGGACCCACCTGATTCCCGGGTTCATCGTGTCCGGGCTCGGCGGCGGGATGGTCAACCCGCCGCTGGCCTCGACCGCCATCGGCGTGGTCCCGCCGCAGAAGGCGGGCATGGCCTCGGGCGTCAACTCGACGTTCCGGCAGATCGGCATCGCCGCGGGCATCGCCGCGCTCGGCTCGATCTTCAACTCGGCGCTGCAGCACAACCTGGCCAGCGCCCCGGGGGTCGGGTCCGCCGCACCGCGCATCGCCACCATGGTCCGGCAGGGCCAGGTCGGCCAGCTGCTCGCCAGCCTGCCCCCGGCGCGCCGCGGGGTGGTCGCCGAAGCCGTCAGGTCCGGCTTCGCCGCCGGGCTCAACGACCTGCTGATCGTCACCGCGGTGCTCGCGTTCGTCGGAGCGGCGAGCGCCCTGCTGCTCATCCGCGGCAAGGACTTCGTGCGCAGCGGCGGGGAACCCCAGGCGGCGCCCGCCGTCCCGGGCAGTACGGCGGACGCGGATGGCGTCCGGCCGGCTCGTTCGGCCTAAAAGGTCCTCAGCGGCCGGTCCGGGCCCAGGCGGCGTGCGCGGTGGCGCGCTCGGCCTGGGCCCGCAGGGCCTGCACGGCGCGGGCGGGGTCGTCGGCCCCGTAGACGGCCGAGCCGGCCACGAACACGTCGGCGCCCGCCTCCGCGCAGCGCTCGATGGTCTCCGCGCTGACCCCGCCGTCGACCTGGAGCCACACCGCGGCGTCCCGGCCGCCGGCCAGCGCCCGGGCCCGGCGCAGCTTGGGCAGCACCATGTCGAGGAAAGGCTGGCCGCCGAAGCCCGGCTCGACCGTCATCAGCAGCAGCATGTCGACCTCGGGCAGCAGGTCCGCGTACGGCTCGACCGCGGTGCCCGGGTTGACCGCGAGCCCGGCCCGGGCGCCGGCCGCCCGGATCGCGCGCAGGGTCCGGACCGGGGCGTGCACCGCCTCGGCGTGGATCGTCACGTTCCTCGCCCCGGCCTCGGCGTACCCGGGCGCCCAGCGGTCCGGGTCCTCGATCATCAGGTGGCAGTCGACGGGCAGCGCGACGTGCTTGAGCAGCGACTGGACGACAGGCAGGCCGAGGGTGAGGTTCGGCACGAAGTGGTTGTCCATGACATCCACGTGCAGCCAGTCCGCGGTGGCGGCGACCGAGGCCGCCTCGTCGGCGAGCCGGGCGAAGTCGGCGGACAAGATGCTGGGCGAGATCTGAACGGCCATAATGATGCCGAGTGTAGAGCGCCCGGACGTGGCGCGGGTCGCCTCAAGCGAGCCGAAGGGCGCGATCCGTCTGGACTGAGGAGCGAGGAGCCTGCGACGAGCGACGAGGGAAGACGGGCTCTGCAGGCGCTCCGCGCGGCGAGCCGGAGGGCAGCGTTCGAGCGGGAAGAATGTCGTATGGTACGGCTACGGTTCGATGCTGAGTTCGACTGGATCGACCTGGAGGTTACGTATGAATCCGGACCCGCCCAGTGCCCTGCTCGACCGGGTACGCAAGCTGCTGGCGAAGGCCGAGGCGGAGGGGGTGACCCCGCCCGAGGCGGAGGCGCTCACCGCCAAGGCGGCGGAGCTGATGGCCAGGTACGGGATCGACCGGGCCCGGCTGGCCGCGTCGCAGCCGGGGACTGACCGGCCGGGCAGCCGCATCATCGACATCGCCAACCCGTGGGCGCAGGTCCGGGCCCACCTGCTGGCGGGGCTGGCCGGCGCGATGCGCTGCCAGTGCGTCCTGCTCAGCACCGATAAGCCCGGCGCCCGGATCCACGTGTTCGGCTTCGCCTCGGACCTGGAGCGAGCCGACATCCTGTACACCTCGCTCTTGCTCCAGATGGCCCGGGGGCTGTCCGCCGCCGCGGTCCCGGCCGGGATCCGCAGCGTCCGGGCCTGGCGGCGAAGCTGGCTGCTCGGCTTTGTCACCGCCGTCATCACCCGGGTCAAGTCGGCCGAGGACCGCGCCGCCACGGCCGCCGAGGGCGAGACGCAGACCGGGCCGAGCACCGCGCTGGTCCTGGCCGACCGGGCCGTGGTGATCCGGCAGCAGCTGGAGCAGGCGTACCCGGTGACCCGCCGGACGCGGATCACCTACAGCGGCCGCGGCTACAGCGCCGGCTACGCCCAGGGGCAGCAGGCCGACATCGGCAACGCCCGGCTGAAGTCGGCCCGGGCCCTTAACAGCGCCTGAGCAAACTAAGGAAAATCGCGTCCGTGCCGTGGCGGTGCGGCCAGAACTGGGCGAACCGGGAGTCCAGGGCGCGCAGGCCGGGAACTTCGGGAAGGACGGCGGGCGCGTCGAGGATGACGACGTCGTCCCGGGCTTGCACGACGTCGGTGACCACGTCGCGGGTCTCGGCCAGGTGCGGCGAGCAGGTCACGTAGGCCACCACGCCACCGGGGCGGGCCGAGTCGATGGCGGCGTTGAGCAGCTGGCGCTGCAG
The DNA here is from genome assembly GCA_963839095.1 of uncultured Actinomycetota bacterium. GTDB lineage: Bacteria > Actinomycetota > Actinomycetes > Streptosporangiales > Streptosporangiaceae > Palsa-504. Next base: position 224,287 of record CAWIUF010000068.1, read on the forward strand.
GACGCCGAGCTCCGTCACATCGGCCGGGGTCTTGCGCCAGCGAGCCTCGGGGCGACGGCGCAGCGAGCCCAGGCCGGAGCACGGGACGTCGGCCAGGACGCGGTCGAACGTGCCCGGCGCCCACGGGACGCGGCGGCCGTCCGCCGCGATGACGCCGTAGCCGGGGCCGCCAGGACCGGGGCCGCCGGCGCGGTCCAGGGCGTCACGGACACGCCGGGCCCGGTGCGGGTGGACGTCCGAGGCGATCAGGCGGGCGCCGCGGGTAGCGGCCAGGCCGGCCAGCAGCCGGGCCTTGCCGCCGGGGCCCGCGCACAGGTCGGCCCAGAGCCGGTCCTGCCCGGCGGCCTGGCCGCTGCCGGAGTGCCGGAGTCGGGACCCGGGTCTTCGGTGGCCGCCGGGGCCAGGTCGACCCGGCTCAGGGCGAGCGCGGCCAGCTGGCTCGCCTCGTCCTGGACGGCCGCGCCCGCGGCGACCAGGGCGGCGGGATCGCCGCCGGCCAGCCGGAAGCCGTACGGCGACCAGCGCGTCCGCTCACCGTCCGGCGGAGCGCCGTCCGGCAGGCTGCGCGCCGGCGGGGCTGAGGGCGAGCACGACGGCGGGCCGGACGTTGCCGGCGGCCAGGGCATCCTCGAGCTCGGCGGGGGCGGCCGGGCCGAGGGCGTCGCGGAACGCGTCGACGGTCCAGCGCGGATGGCTGTACCGGACGGCCAGGTAACCGGACGGGTCACGGGAGGCGTCCGGGGCCGCGAGCTGGATCCACTCGTCCAGGTCGCGGGTGGCGACGCGGCGCAGGACCGCGTTGACGAAGCCCGCTGGCCGCGGGCCGCAGACGTCCTTGGCCAGGTCGACCGACGTGGACACGGCGGCGTGCTGGCCGACCCGGGTGGCCAGCAGCTGGTGCGCGCCGAGCCGGAGCACGTCGCGCACCGGCGGGTCGAGGTCGTCCCGGTCGCTGCACGCGGCCAGGATGGCGTCATACGTGCCGCGGCCGCGCAGCGTGCCGTACGTCAGCTCGGTCGCGAAGGCGGCGTCGCGGCCGGTCAGGCCGCGCTCGGAGAGCAGGGCGGGCAGGAGCAGGTTGGCGTAGGCGTCGCGCTCGTCGACCGCGCGCAGGACGTCGTAGGCGGCGCGCCGGGCCGGGTCGGTGCGCGGCCGGCCTGAACGGGGCTGGCCTGAACGGGGCTGGCTGGCGGCTGGCTTGCGCGGCCGCGAGCGCTGGGGGTTGGGTGGCATGTCAGCCGAGTCGCACGGGTCCGCCGGAGGGCACGGGTCCGCCGGAGGCCGCACGGTGCCGCCCGCGCGCAGGCCGCGCGCCCAGTCGGGGGCGGTCATCCGGCGCTTGCCCGGGGCCTGGACGTCGCCGAGGCGCACCGGGCGGGAACCGGTGCCGGCCAGGACGGCATGACGGCCGACCAGGAGCTCGCCGGGCGCGAGGTCCGGTACGGTCACGGGATCCGGGCCGGGCTGATCGCGGATGTCCAGGGACACCGGCCCGAGCTTGAGGCGCAGGCCGTCGAGCTCGGTCCAGGCGCCGGGGTCGGGGGTGCACGCGCGGATCTGCCGGTCCACCACGTGCGCGGGCAGCTTCCAGTCCACCCGCCCGTCGCCGGGGTTGAGCTTGGGCGCGAAGCTCACCCCCTCGGCGGGCTGCGGGACGGCCTGGAGCGTGCCGTCCTCGATTCCGTCCAGCGTCGCGACCAGCAGCTCCGCTCCGGAGCGGGCGAGCCGGGCCAGGAGCGTGCCGGTCGTGTCATCCGCCCGCACCGGCTCGGTCAGCACCCCGTACACCGGGCCGGCGTCCAGTTCCTTGACGATGTCGAACGTGCTGGCGCCGGTCACGTCGTCACCGTGCAGGATGGCGTGCTGGACCGGGGCGGCCCCGCGCCAGGCCGGCAGGATGGAGAAATGCAGGTTGACCCAGCCGCGCGGCGGGATATCGAGCGCGGATTGCGGCAGCAGGGCCCCGTACGCGGTCACCGGGCAGCAGTCCGGCCCGATCGAGCGCAGCCGGTCGAGGAACTCCGGATCGCGGGCCCGGGCCGGGGTGAGCACCTCGAGACCGGCCGCCGCGGCGCGCTGGGCGACCGGGCTGGCCTCGACCTTGCGGCCGCGGCCGGTGGGGGCGTCGGGGCGGGTCACCACCGCGGCGACCTCGTGCCGGGAGGCCAGCAGCGCGTCCAGTGCCGCCACCGCCGTCTCAGGGGTACCCGCGAAGACTAGGCGCATCTCAGCGGGCCTGGCCCCCGGTCTCGTGCGGCGAGACGCGCACCCGCGGGACCGGGTCGCCCCACCACTCGGCCTCGCGGATGGCCTTCATCGCCGCCTTGCGCTGGCCGGGGTCCATCCGGTCGATGAACAGCACGCCGTCCAGGTGGTCGGTCTCGTGCTGGATGCAGCGGGCCAGCAGCTCGGTGCCCTCGATGGTCACCGGGTCGCCGTGCATGTTGAATCCCTTGGCCACCACGCCCCAGGCCCGCTTGACCGGGTAGACCAGGCCGGGGAACGACAGGCAGCCCTCGTCGTCCTCGTCCTCGTCCTCGGACAGGTCCAGCGAGGGGTTGATCAGGTGACCGGGCTCGTTATCGTCGACGTGGTAGGTGAAGACCCGCAGGCCGACCCCGATCTGCGGCGCGGCCAGGCCGGCCCCGGGGGCATCCAGCATCGTTTCGGTGAGGTCCTTGACCAGCCTGCGCAGCTCGGCGTCGAAATCGCGGACCGGCTCGGCCGGCGTGCGCAGCACGGGATCACCGAAAAGACGAATCGGCTTGACGCTCACGAAAACCCTCCTGGACACCGGATGGCGGCCGCCTGTTCACGTGGCGCCGCCAGCGTCCAGTCTATCCGTCAGGCCACCTCGGCCGGGTCGAGCTGGACCCGGATGACGCCGCCGTCCTTGCGCGCGCTGCGGGTGGCCTGGGCCGCGTGCAGCGCCCGGGCCAGCGCCAGTCCGTCCCCCCGGCTGATGCGTATCAGTGCGCGCTCCTGCGTTTCCGCGGAAACGCCGGGGGCGGGAGCGGGGGCGGAATCGACCGGCACCGGCCCGAGGACTTCGGCCTGGGTGGGTAGGTGAGCCGCGGTGACGAAATCGGCGATGGCCTCCGGGGGGCCGGTGATGGCAGCCATGCGGACGGCGGGGGGAAAGCCGAGCTCGGTGCGTTCGGCTAGTTCGTGTTCGGCGAACGAGACCGGGTCCCAGCGGATGAGGGCCTGGACGGCGGGCTGGGACGCCTCGGCCAGCACCACGACAGGGCCGGACGGGCGGACCAGGGCGGCCGCGTTCAGCCAGCGGCGCAGCGTTTCCTCGGCGGCGCGCAGGCTGGGGCGGCCGAGCAGCGCCCAGCCGTCCAGCAGCAGCGCGGCGGCGTAGCCGCCTGCTGCCACCGGCTCGGCCCCGGGGGTGGCGATAACCAGTGCCGGGTCGGCGGGCACGGTGGCGAGTACGTGCTGGCCGCCGGAGGTGCGCACCGGCACGCCGGGGAAGGCGCGGCCCAGTTCCTCCGCGGTGCGGGTGGCGCCGGTGACGACCGCGCGTACCTGGTCCGCGCCGCAGCGGGCGCAGGCCCAGTCGGCTGCCAGGGCCCCGCACCACCGGCAGCCCGGCGTCTGGTGCGAGCCGCCGATCTCCAGCGGGCCGCCGCAGGTGCCGCACCTGGCCGGCGCGCGGCAGCGGCCGCAGGCGATCGCGGTCAGGTAGCCGCGCCGCGGTACCTGGACCAGCACCGGCCCGTCGGCGATCCCGGTCCGGGCGGTGCGCAGGGCCAGGCTGGGCAGCCGCGCGGTCATCGCGGCGGCGTCCCGGGCCAGCTCGGCCTCGTCGGGGGCGGCCCGCGTCCGGGGGGCCTGCTGCCGCAGCACCTCCGGGCGGCCGGCCAGCGGCCGGGCCCAGCCGCCGGCGACCAGCTGGGTCAGCTCCGCGGTGCGGGCGTAGCCGCCGATCAGGGCGGCAGCGCCGGCCCGGTGCGCGCGCAGCGCGAGCACCTCGCGGGCGTGCGGGTACGGCGCCCGGGGCTCGGCGTGCAGGTCGTCGCCGTCGTCCCAGAGCACCACCAGGCCGAGCTCGGCGACCGGCGCGAACATCGCGGCCCGGGTCCCCGCCACCACCCGGACTAGGCCCCGGCGCACGGCCAGCCAGCGGCGGTAGCGCTCGGCCGGGCCGAGGTCGGCGGTGAGGCAGACGTGCTCCTGGCCCGCCGCGGGCAGGGTCGCGGCCAGGGCCGACCCGACGAGCTCCAGGTCGCGGGCGTCCGGCAGCACGATCACCACCCCGCGGCCGGCGGCGGCCGTGGTGGCGGCGGCGATGGCGATCTCGGCCGGCCATTCCGGGCAGGCCGGGCCGGAACCAGGCAGCGCCGACCAGGCCGCCCGGACCGGGCGGCCCTGGGCCAGGCCGGCCAGGAACGCCGGCCCGGCCGGATAGCGGGCCCAGGGACCCGCGTCCGGGATGGCTCCCGGCGGGCGCTTCCCGCGATCGCGCGCGGTCTCGCGTTCCGCGGTGGCGTGCCGGGGCGGGATGGCCAGCCTGAGCATGTCGGCCAGCGTCCCGGCGTACCGGTCTGCCACCGCCCGGGCCAGGCCGAAGATCTCCGGGGTGAGCACGGGCTCCGGCGAGATCACCCGCTCGAGCCGGGCCAGCCTGCCCGGGTGCTCACTGGCCTGGACCCGTTCCAGCAGGTAGCCGTCGACCAGCTGGCCGGCGAACCGGACCCGGACGCGAACGCCGGGGCCGGCCGCCTCGTCCAGGCTGGCGGGTACCAGGTAATCGAAGGGGCGGTCCAGGTGGGCCAGGGAAATGTCCACCGCGACGCGCGCGACGGGCAGCCGCTCGCTCACCGCCTGGTCTTTCCGCCCCTTGACCACGGTTACGTCCTACCAGAACCGCGGCGCCGGCGAGGACGTGCGCCGCGGTACGGTCAGACCCCGGCGGCGTCGCGGAGCTGGTCTGCGCGGTCGGTGCGCTCCCAGGAGAAGTCGGGCTCGGTGCGGCCGAAGTGCCCGTACGCCGCGGTCTGCGCGTAGATGGGCCGGAGCAGGTCCAGCGCGTAGATGATGGCCCGCGGCCGGAGGTCGAAGACCTGCAGCACGGCGTCCTGGATCTTCTCCACCGGCACCTTCTCGGTGCCGAAGCACTCGATGAACAGGCCGACCGGCATCGCCTTGCCGATCGCGTAGGCCACCTGGACCTCGCAACGGTCGGCCAGCCCGGCCGCCACCACGTTCTTGGCCACCCAGCGCATGGCGTAGGCGGCGCTGCGGTCCACCTTGGACGGGTCCTTGCCGGAGAAGGCCCCGCCGCCGTGCCGGGCCATGCCGCCGTAGGTGTCGATGATGATCTTGCGGCCGGTCAGCCCGGCGTCTCCCATCGGGCCGCCGATCTCGAACCGGCCGGTCGGGTTGACCAGCAGCCGGAAGCCCTCGGTGTCGATCCCGGCGTCGGCCAGCACCGGCTGGACCACGTAGTCCCGGATGTCGGGGGTGAGCAGTTCCTTGAGGTTGATGTCGGGCGCGTGCTGGGTCGAGACCACGACCGTGTCCAGCCGCACCGGCTGGTCCCCGGCGTACTCGATGGTCACCTGGGTCTTGCCGTCCGGCCGCAGGTAGGGAACGGTGCCGGAGCGGCGCACGGCGGACAGCTGGCGGGCCAGCTTGTGCGCCAGCATGATCGGCAGCGGCATCAGTTCCGGGGTCTCGCGGCACGCGTAGCCGAACATCAGGCCCTGGTCGCCGGCCCCCTGCCGGTCGAGCTCGTCGGTGCCCTCGCCCTCGCGGTACTCGAACGCGTCGTTGACGCCCTGGGCGATGTCCGGCGACTGGGAACCGATCGACACCGACACGCCGCAGGACGCGCCGTCGTAGCCCTTGGCCGAGGAGTCGTAGCCGATCTCGAGGATCTTGTCCCGGATAATGCCGGGAATATCGACATAGGTCTGGGTCGTGACCTCCCCCGCCACGTGCACCTGACCGGTGGTGATCAAGGTTTCCACGGCGACGCGGCTGCCCGGGTCATCCTTGATCATGGTGTCAAGGATGGCATCGCTGATCTGATCAGCCATCTTGTCCGGATGGCCCTCAGTAACTGACTCAGATGTAAAAAGACGGCGCGCCACGGCGGCTCTCCCCTCGCTGGGTGACTGCGTTAGTTTGCTAGGCTGCGGTGAGTTTATCCGCGACTGCCCGTTTCGGGCAGCCGGGCGGCCACCAGATCCCACACCACGTCGGCGAGGGCTTCCTTGGGGCCCCGCGGGATCGGCGTGACCGACCCGTCGGCACCGTAGACGACAGCCTCGTTATCCGGCGTGCCGAACCCGAGCCCCGCCCCCACCGGGTTTACCACGAGCAGGTCACAGCCCTTCCTCGCCAGCTTAGCCCGGGCCCCGGCCGGCGAGGCATCGGTCTCCGCGGCGAACCCGACCAGGACCTGGCGCGGGGGCGAGGATCGACGCGCAGCCCGGCCAGGATGTCCGGGTTCTCGGTCAGCGCAATCGGTTCCGGCGGCTGGCCGTCCTTCTTGATCTTCCCCGGGCTGCGCGACGCGGGGCGGTAATCGGCGACGGCGGCGGCCATCACCACCACGTCCGCGCCCTCGGCGGCGGCCAGGACGGCGTCCCGCAGCTCGCGGGCCGAGACCACCCGGGTGACCTTGACCCCGGCCGGGTCGGGCAGCGCCACGTTGGCCGCCACCACGGTCACCTCGGCCCCGCGGGCCACCGCGGTGCGGGCGAGCGCGTATCCCTGGGTCCCGGTGGACCAGTTGCCGATAAAGCGCACCGGGTCGATTTCCTCCCGGGTACCGCCCGCCGACACCACCACCCGGCGGCCGGCCAGGTCCGGGGCGGCCGGGCCCCGGCCCAGCAGGGCGATCGCGGCGGCGAAGATCGCGGCCGGCTCGGGGAGCCGCCCGGCCCCGCTGTCCCGCCCGGTCAGGCGGCCCGTCGCGGGATCCAGGACGATAGCGCCGCGACGGCGCAGCAGCGCCACGTTGGCCTGGGTGGCGGGATGCTCCCACATCTCGGTGTGCATGGCGGGCGCGTACAGGACCGGGCAGCGGGCGGTGAGCAGCGTGGCGGTCAGCAGGTCACCGGCCATCCCGGCGGCGGCCCGGGCCATCAGGTCGGCGGTGGCGGGCGCGACCACCACGAGGTCGGCCGACTGCCCGAGGCGGACGTGCGGCACCTCGGCCACGCCGGTCCAGGCATCGGTGGTGACCGGCTGGCCGGAAAGCGCGGCCCAGGTGACCTCGCCGACGAAACGAAGGGCGTCGGGAGTGGGCACGACCCGGACCTGGTGCCCGGATTCGGTCAGCAGCCGGAGCAGTTCGCAGGCCTTGTACGCGGCAATGCCCGCGCCGACTCCGAGGACGACGCGGGCAGTCATGGTACCGAGGCCCCTAGGTGCCTTCGATGACCTCGACGCTGAGCATCCGCTCCTTGATCTCGCGGAGCGAGATGGACAGCGGCTTCTCCTGGCTGCGCGTCTCCACCAGCGGCCCGACGTACTCGAGCAGCCCTTCGCCGAGCTGGGAGTAGTAGGCGTTGATCTGGCGGGCGCGCTTCGCGGCCATGATCACCAGCCGGTACTTGCTGTCCGTGACCTCGAGAAGCTCGTCGATCGGCGGGCTGATGATGCCGTCGGCGGCCTGGTGGGCCTGAGTGCCTGCCACGTTTTGCCTTCCGTATGTCAATGCTTCATCAAGGCTACCAGCTGGCCGCACACGTCCTGGACGGATGTGTTCACCAGCGTGACCTCGAATTCGCCGGCCGCCGCGAGCTCGTCCCGGGCGGCCGCCAGCCTGCGCTCCATGACCTCGGCCGACTCGGTGCCGCGGCCGCTGAGCCTGCGCACCAGCTCGTCCCACGACGGCGGGGCGAGGAATACCAGCCGGGCGTCCGGCACCGCGTCCTTGACTTGCCGCGCCCCGGCCAGGTCGATCTCGAGCAGGCAGGCGACGCCCAGTCTCGAGCTTGGCGTTGAGCGGATCCCGGGGAGTGCCGTACCGGTTGCCGGCGAACTGGGCCCACTCGAGCAACGCGCCGTCCGCTACCAGACGGTCAAACTCGCGGTCATCGACAAAGTGATATTCACGGCCGTCCACTTCCCCGGGACGCGGATGCCGTGTCGTGACCGACACGGAAATCCAGATCCCGGGGCATGTCCTGTTCAGTTCGGCGACGACCGTGCTCTTCCCGACCCCGGAGGGCCCGGAGAGCACGGTCAGCCGCGAATGCACCGGGGTCGCGACCGCGGCACTGCCAAGACCTGATGGGTTCGGCTCCCCCCTGCCGCGTGGATCAGATATCGGCACCGAACTCTTGCTCAAGCGCAGCGCGCTGGTTGGTACCGAGTCCGCGCACACGGCGCGATTCCGCGATACCAAGCCTTTCCATGATCTGCTTTGCCCGCACCTTGCCTACGCCCGGCAGGGATTCGAGCAGAGCCGAGACCTTCATCTTGCCAATCACGTCATCAGTTCCGCCTTCCTTGATGACGTCGGACAAGGACGTGGCCCCGCGCTTGAGGCGGTTCTTCACCTCGGCGCGTTCTTTCCGTGCTCTAGCTGCCTTCTCCAGGGCAGCCGCACGTTCTTCGGGAGTGAGGGGAGGAAGAGCCACTCGGGGTCACCTCGGGTTTCGTTGGAAAAAGGTTTGTCGGGAGGGGAAACTAGCCAATCACGTACCCATTAGGCAACGCAAACTGCCGGTTACGTCATTACAAATTGAAATATATTACTTTCTGTAACCGACTTATTACTAAGAGTCATCAACCCACGCCCCCCACCCCGGTTAGGGGTCTCACGTGGTGATATCCCGTTGTCAGCGCCACCGGACACCAGCGTAGGCCATACCCGCACTGCGGGTCCGGCACCGGCGCGGCGCGTCATCGATTCGCCAGACATACAACACTCATCTCGCTACGTCACCTGGGCAACACGAAGCATATTCGGTAACGTGAGCCTCAAGAGTGACGATGATATTTATCCTTGCCTGGCGATGCCTTCCGACGGCATCATACTCGCTGGGTAAGGCCTGCGTCACCCCTGGTCACTAGCCGTGTGCCGGGATAACGCGAGGCATCCGCGAGCGGCACGGGATAGCCGGGGCACGTCCTTACCGCGCGATGGCCACCCGGCGCAGTGACGCGGCGATAGCGGCCGCGGCGGCGCCAGGATCGGGCGCCCGGGTGATGGGGCGCCCGATCACCAGCAGGTCGGCGCCGGCCAGCAGCGCCTCCTCCGGGGTCGCCACCCGCGCCTGGTCATCGGCGCCGCTGCCGGCCGGCCGGACACCCGGCGTGATGAGTGTCACATCGTGGCCGACCTCGGCCCGGACCGCGGCCACCTCGCGCGGCGAGCAGACCAGGCCCTGCGCTCCGGCCTCGACCGAGAGCACGGCCAGCCGCCGGACCGCGTCCGACACCGGGCCGCTGAGCCCGATCCGGCCGAGGTCCTCGTCGCTGAGCGAGGTGAGCACGGTGACCGCGGCCACCATGGTGCCCGGGACCGCCTCGACGGCGGCCCGGATCACGTCGGCGCCGCCCGCCGCGTGCACGGTCAGCACGTCCGGGCGCAGCCGCGCGACCGCCCGGGCGGCTCCGGCCACCGTAGCCGGGATGTCGTGCAGCTTCAGGTCGAGGAACACCGACACGCGGTTGCCGCCCCGCACCGAGGCGACGACCTCCGGCCCATAGCGCAGGTACAGCTCGAGCCCGACCTTGACGGTGCTCACGTGCGGCGTGACCAGCGCGGCCCACCGCGCCGCGGTCTCCAGGTCGGGGGCGTCCAGCGCGACGGCCACCGGTGCAGGCATGCTCACGGTGACACTCCTCTCGGTTGCGTTATCACGCTACGGATCGCCGTTTTCGGCTTACATTGTGCCATCTAGGCACGCCAGGCCAGTCCTCTAGGCGTCCGGCCGTGCGCCTGGCCGATCACGTCGGCGGCGCGGTCGGTGCCGATCGCCGCCAGTTCCTCCTCCAGCTCCCTCAGCACGCGCGAGCAGGCCGAGGGGTCATGGATGATCTCCGTGCCCACCGCGATCATGGACGCGCCCGCGAGCAGCAGTTCCAGCGCGTCCCGGCCGGTGCGGACGCCGCCCGAGCCGATGATCGGCACGTCGGGGAAGGCGGCCCGGACCTGCCACACGCAGCGCACCGCGACCGGCCTGATGGCCGGGCCGGACAGGCCGCCGTACTTGCCGGCCAGGGCCGGCCGCATGGTGGCCGGGTCGATGGCCATGCCGAGCAGCGTGTTGATCAGCGACAGGCCGTCCGCGCCGGCCGCGACGCAGGCACTGGCCACGGCCACGATGTCGGTCACGTCGGGCGACAGCTTGGCGAACACCGGGATGTCGTACCGGGCGCTGCCCCGCACGGCCGCGATCACGCTGCCGGCCCGCTGCGGGTCGAGCGCGAACGGCTGCCCGGCGTCCTCGGCGTTGGGGCAGGACAGGTTGACCTCGATGGCCGACACCCCGGCGGTATCGGACAGCCGGGTGGCCAGCCCGGCGAACTCGCGGATGGTCTGGCCGGCGATCGAGACCACGACCCGGGCGCCCCGGGACAGCAGCCACGGCAGGTCCCGCTGCAGGAACGCGTCCATGCCCGGGCCCTGCAGGCCCACCGAGTTCAGCAGGCCGCTCGGCGTCTCGGCCAGCCGCGGGGCGGGGTTGCCGGTATGCGGTTCGGCCATGATCGACTTGCTGATCACCGCGCCCACCCGGGCCACGTCGATGAACTGGGCGAGCTCCCGCCCGGCGCCCGCGCAGCCGGACGCGGACAGCACCAGGTTCGGCAGGTCGGCCTGGCCCAGCCGGGCCCTCATGTCGGCCGGCATGGGCGCCTCCTAACCCGCATAGCGTGATTCCGGGGTCCGGGCCGGCTGCCACCCGGGCGCGCCCAGCGCGTCGAAGGGGATGGTGCCCACGTCGTCCCAGCGGACCAGGTTGGCGCGGAATACCGGGCCGTCCACGCAGGAGCGCACGATCCGGGTGATCCCGTCGGTCCCGGTGACCGGCAGCACGCATCCCATGCAGACCCCGGTCCCGCACGCCATCGGCACGTCCACCGACGCCTGCACCGGGATGTCGTACCGGCCGGCGATCGCCGCGACCTCCCGCAGGACCGGGACCGGCGCGCACGCGTAGATCACGTCGGTCCGCGCCTCGCGGATGATCTGCTCCATCAGCCCGGTCACCGCCCCGCGCGCGCCGAACGAGCCGTCGCTGGTCGCGACCGTGGCGCTGCGCCCGTTCCGCCGCGCGGTCAGCGCGCCGAACACCCGGTCCGCGCTGTCGCCGCCCAGCAGGTAGTCGATGCTGGAGCCGCGTTCGCGCAGCCGGGCCGCCAGGCCGAACAGCGGCGCGCTGCCGTAGCCGACGCCGATCAGCAGGCAGCTCGACGGGTCCCGGGGGATGGGGAAGGGCCGGCCGAGCGGCCCGACCGTGTCGAGCGTGTCCCGGGCGCGCAGCGAGGCCAGCCAGCGGGTGCCGGGCCCGCGGGCCTCGAAGACGATCTCCACCGTGCCGCCGTGATCCGGGCGCACGTCATGGACGGCGAAGGCCCGCCGTCCGAGCATGGACGTCTCCGGGCCGCCGACCGCGATCGTGACGAACTGGCCCGGCCGGAACTTGGTCGCGATGGCGGGCGCGACGAGGGTCAGCGCGTGGTACGCGTCGACCCGCCGCAGGGTCAGGACCGTCCCCTTGATCTGAACCGGCATTAGTTCTCACCAGGGGGCGCAACCCCCCTGATCTGCGCGGCGTGTTCCTGCAGGGACCGCACGCCGACCTCGCCGCGGATGATGGCCTCGATGCCGTGCACGGCGGCGGCGAGTCCCGCGGCCGTGGTGACGCAGGGAATGCCGCGGCGGACCGCGGCGGTGCGGATCTCGTAGCCGTCGAGGCGCGGCCCGGACTGCCCGGGGCTGCCGAACGGCGTATTCACGATCAGGTCCACCTCACCGGCGAGTATGCGTGTCACCACGGTCGGCTCGCCGTCAGGTCCGGGTCCGTCACCGTGCTTTCGCACGATCTTGGCACGAACCCCGTTGCGGCGCAGCACCTCCGCGGTTCCCTCGGTCGCCCAGATCTCGAAACCCAGGTCGGCGAGGCGCTTGACCGGGAAGATCATCGACCGCTTGTCCCGGTTGGCCACCGACACGAACGCCCGTCCCTTGACCGGCAGCGACCCGTACACCGCGGCCTGGGCTTTCGCGTACGCGGTGCCGAACGCCACGTCGATGCCCATCACCTCGCCGGTGGAGCGCATCTCGGGGCCGAGCACGGTGTCCACGCCCTGCCCGGCCAGGTCGCGGAACCGCCCGAACGGCAGCACGGCTTCCTTCACCGCCACCGGCGCGTCGAGCGGCAGCTGGCCGCCGTCCCCGGCGGCCCGCAGCATCCCCTCCGCGCGCAGTTCGGCGACGGTGGCGCCGAGCATGATCCGGGCGGCCGCCTTGGCCAGCGGCACCGCCGTGGCCTTGGACACGAACGGGACCGTGCGCGACGCCCGCGGGTTGGCCTCGAGCACGTACAGCACTCCCCCGGCCAGCGCGTACTGCACGTTGAGCAGGCCGCGCACGCCCACCCCGGCCGCGATCGCCTCGGTGGCCGCCCGGATCGCCGCGATGTCGCTGCGCCCGAGGGTGATCGGCGGCAGCGCGCAGGCGGAGTCGCCGGAGTGGATGCCCGCCTCCTCGATGTGCTCCATCACCCCGCCGAGGTAGAGCTCGGCCCCGTCGTAGAGCGCGTCGACGTCGATCTCGATCGCGTCGTCGAGGAACTTGTCGATCAGCACCGGGTGCCCCGGGCTCACCTCGGTGGCCCGGGACATGTAGGAGCGCAGCGTGGCGTCGTCGTAGACGATCTCCATGCCGCGGCCGCCGAGCACGTAGGAGGGCCGCACCAGGACCGGGTACCCGATCTCGCGGGCGATCAGGGCCGCCTCGTCCTGCGAGATGGCGGTCCCGTTGCGCGGCGCGCTGAGCCCCGCCTCTTCCAGCACCCGGGCGAACGCCCCCCGGTCCTCGGCCAGGTGGATCGCCTCCGGGCTGGTGCCCACCACGGGGACGCCGGCCGCGGCCAGCGCGCGCGACAGGCCGAGCGGCGTCTGCCCGCCGAGCTGCACGATCACCCCCGCGACCGGGCCGCTCTGCTGTTCCGCGTGCACCACCTCGAGCACGTCCTCCAGGGTGAGCGGCTCGAAGTACAGCCGGCCGGAGGTGTCGTAGTCGGTGGAGACGGTCTCCGGGTTGCAGTTGACCATCACCGTCTCGTAGCCCGCGTCGGTCAGCGCGAACGAGGCGTGCACGCACGCGTAGTCGAACTCGATGCCCTGGCCGATCCGGTTCGGCCCGCTGCCCAGGATGATCACCTTGGGCTGGCTGCCCGCCGGCACCTCGGTCTCGTCGTCGTAGGTCGAGTACAGGTACGGGGTGCGGGCCGCGAACTCCGCCGCGCAGGTGTCCACCGCGTGGTAGACCGGCCGCACGCCCAGCGCCCAGCGCACCTCGCGGACCACGGTTTCCGTGCTGCCGCGCAGGTCGGCGATCTGGGCGTCGGAGAAGCCGTTGCTGCTTCGCCGCGGTGAGCGTGTCAGCGTCCAGGACGGCGGAACGCGCCACCCGTTCGGCTATCTGGTTGATGTTCTGGATCTGCTCGATGAACCAGGGGTCGATGCCGCTGACCCTGGTGATGTCGGCCGGGCTGGCGCCGGCCCGCAGGGCCCGGTGGATGGTGGCCAGCCGCCCGTCGTGCGGGACCCCGCAGTCACGCAGCAGGGCCGCCGCGTCCCCCGGGGGCTCGGTGTAGCCGAACGGGCCGTGCTTGCTCTCCAGGGAGCGCAGGGCCTTCTGCAGCGCCTCGGGGAAGCTCCGGCCGATGGCCATCGCCTCGCCGACGCTCTTCATGTGGGTGGTGAGGGTGGCGTCGGCGCCGGGGAACTTCTCGAACGCGAACCGCGGCACCTTGACCACCACGTAGTCCAGCGCGGGCTCGAAGCAGGCCGGGGTCTGCCCGGTGATGTCGTTCGGGATCTCGTCGAGCGTGTAACCGATGGCGAGGCGGGCCGCGATCTTGGCGATCGGGAACCCGGTGGCCTTGGAGGCCAGCGCGCTGCTGCGCGAGACGCGCGGGTTCATCTCGATCACGACCATCCGGCCGGTGCCCGGCTCCACCGCGAACTGGATGTTGCAGCCGCCGGTGTCCACCCCGACCGCCCGCATGATGGCGATCGCGGTGTCCCGCATCCGCTGGTACTCGCGGTCGGTGAGCGTCATGGCCGGCGCGACCGTGACCGAGTCGCCGGTGTGCACGCCCATCGGGTCGATGTTCTCGATGGAGCAGACCACGACCACGTTGTCGGCCTGGTCGCGCATCAGCTCGAGCTCGAACTCCTTCCAGCCGATGATGGACTCCTCGAGCAGGACCTCGTGGGTCGGGCTGGCGTCCAGGCCGGTCCCGGCGATGCGCTCGAGGTCGTCCTGCGTTTTCGCGATGCCGGAGCCGAGGCCGCCGAGGGTGAAGCTCGGGCGGATCACGACCGGGTAGCCCAGGCCCGGTGCGTCCGGCGTGCCCTCGGTGGCCGCGAGGCAGGCGTCCAGGTTGCGGCAGATGGTGCTTCTCGGCACCTCGGCGCCGAGGCCGGTGACGATCTCCTTGAACCGCTCGCGGTCCTCGCCGGCCCGGATCGCGTCGATGTTCGCGCCGATCAGCTCGACGTTGTACTTGTGCAGGATGCCCTGGTCGTGCAGGGCGACGGCGGCGTTCAGCGCGGTCTGGCCGCCCAGGGTGGGGAGCACGGCGTCCGGGCGCTGGATGGCGATGACCTTCTCCAGCGTCTCGGTGGTGATCGGCTCGACGTAGGTGGCGTCGGCGAACTCGGGGTCGGTCATGATCGTCGCCGGGTTGGAGTTGACCAGGCTGACCCGGATGCCCTCGGCCTTCAGCACCCGGCAGGCCTGGGTGCCCGAGTAGTCGAACTCGCAGCCCTGCCCGATGACGATCGGGCCGGACCCGATCACCAGCACCGACTTCAGGTCCTCACGCCTCGGCATGGCTGGCCCCCCGCTCAAGTAGCGTGCAGAACTGATCGAAGTGGTCCGCGGCGTCGTGCGGGCCCGGCGCGGCTTCGGGGTGGTACTGGACGCTGAATACCGGTCGCTCGAGCAGGCGCAGGCCCTCCACCACGCCGTCGTTGAGGTTGACGTGGCTGACCACCGCCGGGCCAAAAGGAGTGCCGAACGGGTGCCGGGCCCGCGCCGGCACGTGCGACCAGGTCGCCGGGGCTTCTCGTGTTTCCGCTGGCGTTTCCGCGGAAACGCCCTCGTCCTCTCCGGGGGTGCCCGGGAGGGCGGCGGCGAAGCCGTGGTTGTGGCTGGTGATGTAGACGCGGCCGGTGGCGAGGTCCATCACCGGCTGGTTCACGCCGCGGTGACCGTACCTGAGCTTGTAGGTGCCCAGGCCGAGGGCCTGGGCGAGGATCTGGCTGCCCAGGCAGATGCCGAACACCGGGACGCCCGCGTCCAGGATCCCGCGCATCGCGTCGACCGCGTAGGTGGCCGCGGCCGGGTCGCCGGGGCCGTTGCTGAAGAACACGCCATCCGGCGAGGCGGCCAGGATCTGCTCCGCGGTCGCGGTGGCCGGCACGACCAGCACCTCGCAGCCCCGGGCGGCGAGGTTCCGCGGCGTGGACGCCTTGATGCCCAGGTCCACGGCGGCCACGCGGTACCGGGCGGCGCCCGTCGGCCGGGACCGTGTAGGGCTCGGGCGTGCTCACCACCCGGGCCAGGTCGGCCCCGGTCATCGGCGGGCTGGCGAGCACCCGCTCGAGCAGCTTCTCCGGGCTGGTCTCCACGGTGCTGATCGCGGCCCGCATGGCCCCCTGCTCGCGGACCCGCCGGGTCAGCAGCCGGGTGCCGCGCACGGCGATGCCGGTCACGCCCTCGGCCCGCAGGTAGGCGTCCAGGTCCCGGGTGGCGCGCCAGCTGGACGCCAGCCGGGCCGGCTCGCGCACGACGTAGCCGCTGACCCACACCCGGCCGGACTCGGGATCCTCGTCGTTGACACCGGTATTGCCGACGTGGGGCGCGGTCATCGCGACGATCTGGCGGCAGTAGGACGGGTCGGTCAGCGTTTCCTGGTACCCGGTCATCCCGGTGTTGAAGACCATCTCGCCGAACGTCTCGCCGTCGCGCGCCGAAGCCGGTGCCGCGCAAGGTGGTGCCGTCCTCCAGGACGAGCAGGGCCGGGCGCGTCATGTCAGTGTTCCCCCATCAGGCCAGTTTTCCGTCGAGCACGGTCGGGACGCCGCGCAGGAAGGTGGCTATCACCCGGCCGGGCAGTTCCATCCCGGCGAACGGGCTGTTGCGGCTCTTGGACGCGCCACCCGATGTCACCGTCTCGGCGGGCGCCGCCGGGTCGTACAGGGTGAGGTTGGCGGGCGCCCCCGGCGCCAGCGGGACACCCTGCCCGGTTACCCGCCCGATCCGGGCCGGCCGGACCGACATCCGGTCGGCGACCCCGGCCCAGTCGAGCAGCCCGGTGTCGACCATCGCCTGCTGCACCACCCGCAGCGCGGTCTCCAGGCCGGTCATGCCGAACGCCGCCTCGGACCACTCCGTTTCCTTGGCCTCGACCGGGTGCGGGGCGTGGTCGGTGGCCACGCAGTCGATGGTGCCGTCGGCGAGGGCGCGCCTGAGCTCGGCCACGTCTTCGGTGGCCCGCAGCGGCGGGTTGACCTTGAACACCGGGTCGTAGCCCGCCGCGAGCTCGTCGGTCAGCAGCAGGTGATGCGGGGTGACCTCGGCAGTGACCGGCCATCCCTTGGACTTGGCCCAGCGGATGATGTCCGCGGACCCGGCGGTGGAGACGTGGCAGACGTGCAGCGCCGAGCCGACGTGCGCGGCGAGCAGGCAGTCGCGCGCGATGATGCCCTCCTCGGCCACGGCGGGCCAGCCCGCCAGGCCCAGCCGGGCGGACATCTCGCCCTCGTTAAGCTGCGCGCCCTCGGTGAGCCGGGGGTCCTGCGCGTGCTGCGCGATCACCCCGTCGAAGGCCTTGACGTACTCCAGGGCCCGGCGCATCAGCAGCGGGTCGGCGACGCACCGGCCGTCGTCGGAGAACACGCGGACCCGCGCGGCCGAATCCGCCATCGTGCCGAGCTCGGCCAGCCGGGCGCCGGCCAGCCCGATGGTGACCGCGCCGACCGGCCGGACCTCGCAGTGACCGGCGGCCCGGCCGAGCCGCCAGACCTGCTCGACCACCCCCGCGGTGTCGGCCACCGGATCGGTGTTGGCCATGGCGTGCACGGCGGTGAAGCCGCCGAGGGCGGCCGCCGCCGTCCCGGTCTGCACCGTCTCGGCGTCTTCGCGGCCCGGCTCGCGCAGGTGCGTGTGCAGGTCGACCAGGCCGGGCAGGGCGATGAGGCCGTCCGCGTCGAGGGTCCTGGCGCCGGGATGACCGGTGTCCGGGCCGATGGCCGTGATGGATCCGCCGCTGAGCACGATGCTGGTCGGTCCGTCACCGCCGGGGATCGTGACGCCCTTGATCAGCCAGCTGTCGTGGTCCGTCATCAGGCCTCCCCGGTGGCCGGGAACTCGGTGCCGCCGAGCATCAGGTACAGGACCGCCATCCGGGTGGTGACCCCGTTGGCGACCTGTTCCACGATCGTCGAGCGGACCGAATCCGCTACTTCTGCCGCGATCTCGACTCCCCTGTTCATCGGCCCGGGATGCATGACGATGGCATGCCCGGGCATCCGGGCCATCCGCTCGGCGTCCAGCCCGTAGCGGCGGCTGTACTCGCGCACGCTCGGGAAATAGGCGGCGTTCATCCGCTCCTGCTGGACCCGGAGCATCATCACCACGTCGCTCTTGGGCAGCGCGCTGTCCAGGTCATAGCTGACCGCGCAGGGCCAGCTGCCGACGGCGAGCGGCAGCAGCGTCGGCGGGGCGGCCAGGGTCACCTCGGCGCCGAGGGTGCTGAGCAGCAGCACGTTGGAGCGGGCGACCCGGCTGTGCAGCACGTCCCCGACGATCGTCACCCGCAGGCCGTCCAGGCCGGCCCCGCGCGCGTCGGCGGTACCGGCCCGGAGCCGGCGCCGGATGGTGAACGCGTCCAGCAGGGCCTGGGTGGGGTGCTCGTGGGTGCCGTCGCCGGCGTTCAGCACGCTGCCCCGTACCCAGCCGGCCAGCCGGTGCGCCGCGCCGGACGCCGGGTGCCTGATGACCACCGCGTCGGCGCCCATCGCCTCCAGCGTCAGCGCGGTGTCCTTGAGGCTCTCCCCCTTGGCGACGCTCGACCCCTTCGCCGAGAAGTTGATCACGTCGGCGGACAGCCGCTTGGCCGCGGCCTCGAACGAGATCCGGGTCCGGGTGGAGTCCTCGTAGAAGAGGTTGACCACGGTCCGCCCGCGCAGCGTGGGCAGCTTCTTGATCGGGCGGTCGGCCAGGGCGGCCAGCTCTTCCGCGGTGTCGAGGATGAGCAGCGCGTCGGCCCGGCTCAGGTCGCCGGCCGAGATCAGGTGGCGCTTCATGACCGGCTCCCGTCGTCGCTGATCATCACGCTGTCCTGCTCGTCGACCTCGCTCAGCAGGACGTGCACCACCTCGCGCTGCGAGGTGGGCAGGTTCTTGCCCACGTAGTCGGCCCGGATCGGGAGCTCACGATGGCCGCGGTCGACCAGGACCGCGAGCTGGACCGCCCGCGGGCGGCCGAGGTCGTTCAGCGCGTCGAGCGCGGCGCGGACGGTGCGGCCCGAGAAGAGCACGTCGTCGACCAGGACGACGATCTTGCCGTCGATGCCGCCGGGCGGGAGATCGGTGCGGCCCAGCGCGCGGGCCGGATGCAGCCGCAGGTCATCGCGGTGCATCGTCACGTCGAGCGAGCCGCAGGGCACCTCGAGGCGCTCGAACTCCCCGATGCGGGCGGCGAGGCGGCGCGCCAGCGGCACCCCGCGGGTGGGGATGCCGAGCAAGATGACTCCGTCACCGCCGTGCGTCCGTTCCAGGATCTCGTGCGCGATCCTGGTCAGCGCCCGCCTGATCTCCTCGGCGTCGAGGACCGAGAGCCCATCACGCCCCGCGACCGGACTGCTGGCTGCGCACATAGAAGGGACCTCCTTTCCCGCCTCTCCGGACGGCCCTTAAAGGATGTCTACGTTGATGATCATACGGGGAGTTACCAGCGGACCCGGCACCTTTGAACCTACCCGCAAGTCATGTGATTTACGTCACATAGGACGTATCGCAACAGAACATGACGAGAGTTAGCTATGTGGCCTCGCCAAGCCCACAGCGACGGGAAACCTGATGTCAGCTAGGTTCTTGCCGGCCGGCGGAGGGTACATAGCGATCCGGGAGAGCTAGCCGGTTACCGGCCGAGTTAAGCCAGTTTTTGCCATTCGGCTTGACCTTATAGCGCTCGCCGCCTACCGTCACTGAGCGTAACCGTTACCGTAAGCGACGACTGGCCGGGGAACCGAGGAACAGAATGCCATCTGAGTACGCCAAGACCCTTGGCGCGCGGCTGCGCGCCATCCGCACGCAGCAGGGTCTCTCGCTGCACGGGGTCGAAGAGAAGTCCCGCGGCCGGTGGAAGGCCGTGGTGGTGGGCTCGTACGAGCGCGGCGACCGGTCGGTGACCGTCCAGAAGCTGGCCGAGCTGGC
This sequence comes from uncultured Actinomycetota bacterium, assembly GCA_963839095.1. Classification (GTDB taxonomy): domain Bacteria; phylum Actinomycetota; class Actinomycetes; order Streptosporangiales; family Streptosporangiaceae; genus Palsa-504. Next base: position 243,940 of record CAWIUF010000068.1, read on the forward strand.
CGAGTTCTACGGTGTCCCGGTGTCCGAGCTGCTGCCGGGCGACGCCACCCCGACGCCGCTGGTGCCCACGCCCAAGCTCGTCATCGACCTCGAGCGGATGGGGCAGCTGCCGAAGGACAAGGTCGGGCCGCTGGCCCGGTACGTCGCGACCATCCAGAGCCAGCGCGGCGACTACAACGGCCGCGTCCTTTCCGTGCGGCACGAGGACCTGCGCTCGCTTGCGGTCATCTACGACAAGTCCCCCGCCGACCTCACCGAGGAACTCATCAGCTGGGGCGTCCTCGACGCCGACGCGCGCGGCGCGATGGAAGGGTTCTGAGCCTCTAGCCTGCCGGCCTCAGCGGGAGCGGAGACTGCACCTCGACCCCGAGCGCGGTCTCCGCCAGTGACAGGAAGGTCTCCGCGTCCCGCAGCAGGTCATCGGCCTCACGGGCCGAAGCAGCGCGTGGCAGCCCGGCCTCGGCGGCCGCGCGCTTCCGCGCGCCGGCCGCGAAATAGGCGGCCCACTCGGTCAGGGCGGGCTCGACCTGGGGCAGTAGCTCCCAGACGCTGTGCGGCTTCCGGCGTCGCGACCGCGGTTCCCCTCGCGCCGCCACTACTGCCGCCGCCGCCCGCAGGGCCGCCAGGTGCGCCGTGACATACCGCGCGCCGGGCGCCGACTCGTCGGCGGCCTCGGCGAGCCCCCGCCTCGCGGACTGGAGCATGCTGAGCACGGTCGGCGCCACTCCCGGATGCCGCGGGCTCATGCCGCCCAGGCTCATCCGCATCTCCGCTGCGTTCACCATCGCTCTTCGTCTCCTCTTCTACCCGGTTAGGCGAGACGCTTCCTCTCGCCGCATCCGGCCGGTGCTGCTTCATCTATTCGAACCTAAATTCGTTCGAATGTCCAGTCGTCTTCGATGTCTGTTCGAAGATAGCGCGCGGGTCTGACATTTTCGGGCCTCCGGACCCGGCCTCCCCCGAGCACCGGACCTGATCTCCCTGAGCCCCGGCCGCCAGGGCGCAGGCCCCGGCGATCGTCTCCGTGACGCGACCCGGGCGCCAGAACATTCCGTGGTTGTGGCGTCCTACCCAATAGGGAAGGTACGTTGCCACAACCACTGAATCCGGCTGGGGGCTGGCGGGGTGGATGAGATGAGCGGGGGTAGTGGTGGCGGATCTCCCGGGGAGGTTCGGCGTTCCGCGGGGACGGGGTTCCTCCGCGGTGACCAGGGTTACCCGGGTTTTCGAACGGCCTCGGGTCGTGATGCTCCGTGAGCCGGGCACCAGCGGACGCCGCGGCGCGTTGTATGGGAGCGATGAGGATGGCTGACCATTTGCGCGTAACGCGAGTGTTTGTGCGAAGGGCGGTCCGGGGCCGGTATTTTTATCGCGTGCCATCCCGCCTCCCCACCACCGACGACGGGGCCGGGAGGCCCCTCGACGAGGACCGGGACAGCGCGGCGGATGACGGGGAACGTACTGACCCGGTGCCAGGCACGGCCGGGGACCGCTTCGCGGGCGAGACGGGCGACGCCGAGGAGGGCGACGCCGAGGCGGGCGAACCTGAGGCGGGCGACGCCGAGGCGGGCGAACCTGAGTTCACCGAGGCCGACGTGGCCTTCCTGTCCTCCCCGGACGCTGTGGATGCCCCCGATAAGAAGGACAGCGCGGCCGCAGGGGTCACTTCGGCCGGAGGGGGCACGTCGGCCGGAGCGGAGACATCAGCCGGAGCGGCGGCCGCGGCGCCGCGGCCAGGTGAGTCGGGGCGGTGGTTCCGGCCGTCCAAGGACAAGACCGCTTTCCCGGGCGTTCCGGAGAACGAGCTGGCCGGGGCGGGCGATGCGCCGCTGCGGGCGCCCGGAGCGGCGAAGCCGGCCCAGCCTTCAGGACCAGCGGGGCCGACCCAACCTCGCGGACCATGGCAGCCACCGGAACAGCGGCCGCCGGCGCAGCCGCGGGGCGCTGGATCCGCGCCGACAGTTCCGTCGGTCCAGGTATCTCCGGTAAAAGCAACGCCGCCGGGGAAAGCAGTGCCGCCGGTAAAAGCAGCCCCGCCGGGTCCGGGAGGGCGGCCGACACGGCCGGGAGCGGCAACCCAGCCGAGCCCGGTCACACGGCCGGGAGCGGCAACACGGCCGGGAGCGGTAACACGGCCGGGAGCGGTGACACAGCCAGTGCCACGGGAACCGCTGGCCCGGTCAGACCGGCCGGGAGCGGAGGTCCAGCCGACGCGGCCGGGACTGCTGGCGCAGCAGGCGCCGCCGGGACCGCCAGTGCCGCCGGGACCGGACCGGACGGGGACGGGGCGGGCCGGGACAGGGCTGCTGCGGCCGGGCGGGCGGCCTGAACAGGACGAACGGTCTGGGGAGGATAGCCCGCCGGGTACGGCCGAGGAGCGGGAGGCGGCGACCAAACGCCGGGTCTCCCGCCGGGCGATGCTGCAGGCCGGCCTGATCGGCGGCGCCGGGGTGGCCGCGCTGCCGCTGCTCGCCCTGGTCGGCGGCATGAACCGGACGGACGCCGGGCCGACCGGCCTGTCTTTCTCGATGAACACCAACTGGCTGTTCGGCGGGCAGTACACGTCGGGCTCGGAGAGCAGCTTCTACGACGACAGCAACTTCGCGCCGGTCACGGTGCCGCACACGGTCACCCGGCTGTCCTGGCAGAACTGGGACTACGCGGCCTGGCAGCAGGTGTGGATCTACCGGCGGCATTTCGCCGGGGGGCACCTGCTCGATCCGCACCGCCCGGGGAACCGGATCATCGTCGACTTCGACGGGGTCATGGTGAACGCCTCGGTGGCGATCAACGATCAGGTGGTCGCCACCCACCAGGGCGGTTACCTGCCCTTCTCGGCCGAGCTCACCGGGAAGGTCACCGCCGGCGACAACCTGCTCGCGGTCGTGGTGGACTCCCGCTGCCTGCCGGTACCGCCGGTCGGCGTGGGGCGGGGCCCGAAGAGCGTCGACTTCTACCAGCCGGGCGGCATTTACCGTGACGTCCGGCTGCGGGTGCTCCCGCCGGTGTTCCTGTCCGACCTGTGGGCCCAGCCGGGCGACGTGCTCACCTCGCACCCCCGGGTGGATATCGAATGCGCCGTGGACTCGGCCGCCACCGCCGGCGCCTCCGGCACCTTGCTGGTCCAGCTGTTCGACGGGCAGACCCAGCTGGCGGCGCAGGCCATCGACGTGAAAACCGGCTCGCCCGGGGTCAGCCCGGCCAAGCTGAGCCTGACCGGGTTCGGGCCGGTCAGGCTGTGGTCACCGGACAGCCCCACGCTGTACACGGTGCGGGCCACGCTGAACTTCCCCGGCATCGGCAGCCACGTGCTGTCCCGGCGGATCGGGTTCCGCGAGGCCTCGTTCAAGCCCGAGGGCTTCTACCTGAACGGGAAGCGGCTGCAGCTGTTCGGGCTCAACCGGCACCAGCTCTACCCCTACGCCGGCATGGCCATGCCCGACCGGGTGCAGCGCAAGGACGCCGAGATCCTCAAGAACGAGTTCAACTGCAACATGGTGCGCTGCTCGCACTACCCGCAGTCCCCGTCCTTCCTCGATGCCTGCGACGAGCTCGGCCTGCTGGTCTGGGAGGAGGCGCCGGGCTGGCACAACGTGAGCGTCACCACCGCCTGGCAGGACCTCGTGCTGCAGGACGTCCGCGGCATGGTGACCAGGGACCGCAGCCGCCCCTCGGTGGTCGATCTGGGGCACCAGGCTCAACGAGACCCGGGACTACCCCGGATTGTGGGCGCAGACCCGGCAGGCCGCGCGGGAACTCGACCAGACCCGGCCGAGCTCGGCGGCGATGGCGTTCCACGACGACACCGACTGGAACGAGGACGTCTTCGCCTACAACGACTACGCGACCGACGACAAGACCGGCAACGTCACGCTCCAGCCGCCGTTCCCCGAGCTGCCCTACCTGGTCACCGAGGCGGTCGGGGTGGAGTCGGTCAAGCCGCAGCACTTCGCCTGGGCCGATCCTCCGGCCTGGCTGGCCCGGCAGGCCGCCCTGCACGGCCAGGCCCACAGCCAGGCCCGCTCCGACCCCGCGTACTCCGGCCTGCTGGCCTGGGCCGGATTCGACTACGGCTCGCTGCTCGGCCCGGGCCCGTACGACATCAAGTGGGCGGGGGTGGCGGACGGCTTCCGGGTGCCCAAGCCCGGCGCCGCCATCTACCAGTCCCAGGGCGACCCGGCCGTGCGCCCGGTCATCATCCCGGTGTTCTTCTGGGAGGCCGGCGGCGCGGCGCCGGCCCCGTCCCCGGCCGCGATGATCGCCAGCAACTGCGAGCGGCTCGAGGTCTTCATCGGCGGCACGCTCGTGACCAGCGCCCTGCCCGCCTTCGACTCGCCGCTGTACGGCAGCCTGGCTCATCCGCCCTTCCTGGTCCATCTGCCCGCCAAGCTCGGCAAACCCGCTCCCGAGCTGCTCGTCCGGGGCTTCGCCGGCGGCCGCCAGGTCGCCGAGCTGCGGATGTCGGCTCAGCCGGGCGGCGACACGCTGGCCATGACCGTGGACGACACGGTCATCACGGCCGACGGCTCGGATGCGACCCGGGTGGTCTTCCGCGCCGTCGACTCCTACGGCAACCAGCGCCGGTACGGCAGCGGCCAGGTGACGCTGTCCCTGTCCGGGCCGGCCACACTGGTGGGCGACAACCCGTTCGCGTTCGGTCAGTACGGCGGGCTCGGCGCGGTGTGGATCCGCTCGCAGGCAGGCCAGCCGGGCGCCATCACGCTGACGGCGAGCCACCCGCAGCTCGGGCAGGCCGAGGTTCAGGTCCGGTCCGAGCAGGCGAAGCACGCCAACGAGCTGGCCTGACCCGGGAGGGCGCATGAGGCGGCGAGCGTGGCACGTGTTCCGGGCGCGAAACCCCGCCCGTTCGGTACCGGGTTCATCTTCTAAGCTAGCGAGGATGCGCCGCACCCCCCTGGTTTCCGTCTCCGAGCTGAGCCCGGCCGAGTTCACCGCGCGGCTCGACCAGCTGGTCGCGGTGTACGCGGCGGCGATGCGGCCGCCGCCGGAGCTGCTGGCGGGCCGCCGGGCGATCATGGCCGGGCACGCCGCCAACCCGGGGTTCCGCGCGCTGGCGGTCACCGACGACGCGACCGGCCAGGCGGCCGGCTTCGGCTACGGCTTCCACGGCGGACCGGGCCAGTGGTGGCACGACACGGTGAACCGGGCGGTGCTCGCCAGCCGCGGCGACGCCGCCGCGGCGGCCTGGCTCAGCGACTCGTTCGAGGTCGCCGAGCTGCACGTGGCGCCGGACTACCAGGGCCGCGGGGTGGGCGCCGACGTGCTGCTGCGGCTGACCGCGGGCCGGCCCGAGCGGACCGCGCTGCTGTCCACCCGGGACGCCGACACCCCGGCGCGGCGGCTCTACCGCGGGACGGGCTTCACCGACCTGCTGACCGCGTTCCACTTCTTTCCCGGCGGCGAGCCGCCCTACGCGGTGATGGGCGCCGAGCTCCCGCTGCGGGCACGGTCCGCGGCCGGCCCGGCGGGGCGATTCCCCCGGCCCGGTCGTAGAGACCGAGCCGCTGGTAGATCTCCTTGGTCGCGCGGGACCAGTTGAGCGTGTAGAAGTGCAGGCCGGGCACGCCCTCGGCGAGCAGCCGCTCGCACATCCCGGTCGCGTAGTCCACCCCGATCTCGCGGACCGCGGCCCGGTCGTCCGCCACCGCCTGCAGGCGCTCCCACAGCTCGGCCGGAATCCGGCAGCCGCCGAGCTTGATCGCGTTCTCGATGACCCGCAGGCTGGTGACGGGCATGATGCCCGGGATGATCGGCACGTCGCAGCCCTGGGCCGTGACCCGGTCCCGCAGCCGCAGGTAGTCCTCCGGGTAGAAGAACATGTTGGTGATCGCGAAATCGGCCCCGGCCCGGCATTTGGCCACGAAATAGCGCACGTCGGTCTCGGGATCGGGTGACCGCGGGTGCTTCTCGGGGAAGGCGGCCACCCCGACGCAGAAGTCGCCGGCCGACTTGATCAGCCGGACCAGGTCCTCGGCGTAGGCCAGGCCCGTCTGGGTGCGCGACCCACTCGGCGTTCGGGTCGCCCGGCGGGTCGCCGCGCAGGGCGAGCACGTTGCGCACCCCGACCGCCGCGTAGGACCCGATCACCTGCCTGAGCTCGGCCACCGAGTGGTTCACGGCGGTGAAGTGGCCGACCGGGGTCAGCGTGGTCTCCTCGGCGATCCGGCCGGTGACCCGGACGGTCCGGTCCCTGGTCGACCCGCCGGCCCCGTAGGTCACCGAGACGAACGTCGGGCGCAGCGGCTCGAGCTGCCTGATCGCCCGCCACAGCTGGCGTTCCTCCGCCTCGGTCTTGGGCGGCATGAACTCGAACGAGAACGCCTGCCCGCCGGACGCGAGCAGGTCACGGATCAGCGGTGAGTGCGGCGGCGCCGGAGGCGTGCCTGGACGTCGCACTCCCCCGCCGGCGCGGACGCGGCGGCATGGGGCCAGCCTAGCCGCTCGCCGGCGCTAGCCACGGGGAGACGAATCCCCGGCGAACCCGGCCCGCTAGAACGCGAGGGCCTGCGCCCGCCGGTTCACCTCGGTGGCCCGGTGCCTGGCGATCGCGTCGATCGGCGTGCCGGGCAGCGACTCGTCGGCCGTGAACAGCCAGCGGAGCGCCTCCACCTCGTCGAAGCCGCAGTCGCGGAGCAGGGTCAGGGTCCCGCACAGGCCCTTGACGATCTGGTTGCCGTCAAGGAAGGCGGCCGGTACCGCGAGCGGCCCCTCGGGGCGGTTCACGGCCAGGAGCTTGCGATCACGCAGGAGCTGCTTCACTCGCCCGGCCGGAACGCCGAGCTGGCCGGCTACATCGGGGAGTGACAGCCATTCGCCGACAAGAGTGTCGGTCGTGGGATCAATCTGTGCCACGAGTCCAATGTCCCACGTCGGGGGTTCCTCCAAACACCCCTCATTAATGAGGGATTAATGGCTATCGATTGCATTTCGCCGATTCCGGTCAGGCAGCGGCGGCCTTCACGGGGACAGCGGGGTCGGTGAGACGGGAGACATCTACCGGTGCGCCGGAGTCTATGAGACGGCGGGCCTGGAGCATGTCGCGGGGGCGGCCGACGGTCAGCATGGCCACCAGCCGGCCGTCCGCCAGCCAGCCCGCCGCCCAGGTCGGCTCGGCCGGGTCACCGCGCCACACCAGGTGGTCCGCCCCGCCGTGGTGCCCGACGTACTGCATCATCCGGCCGAACTGCTCCGACCAGAAGTACGGCACCGGGTCGTACGCCTCGTCGCCGCCGGCCACGTTGGCCGCGGCCACCTCGGGCATGTGCAGGGCCACGTCCCAGTGCTCGACCCGCAGCCGCCGGCCGAACCGGCGCGACTCGAACGCGGCGCAGTCCCCCACCGCGTAGACGCCTGCCCGGGACGCCCGCAGGCCGGCGTCGACGGCCACGCCGTTCTCCAGCCGCAGGCCGGAACCCTCCAGCCAGCCGGTGGCCGGCCGGACCCCGACCGCGGTGACGATCTCGTCGGCCGCCAGCCACTCGCCCCCGGCTAGGGCCAGCCCGCCGGGCTGGACGGCCTCGACCGCGGTCGCGACCTTCAGGTCCACCCCGGCGGCGGCGTACCAGCGGGCGGTCTGGGCGCCCACCGGGAGCGCCGATCGCCCCGGCCAGCGGCGCCGGCCCGGCCTCCACCACCGTGACCTGGCAGCCGTAGGCGGCCGCGGCGGTGGCCAGCTCGGCTCCGATCCAGCCCGCCCCCACGATCGCCAGCCGCAAGGCCTTCCGGGGGGATTGCGCGGGCCGGATCAGGTCCCGCAGTGCCAGCGCGTCGTCGTAGGTGCGCAGGAAGCGCTGCCGCCCCTCGCCGGGCAGCGTGATGGGCAGCGACCCGGTGGCCAGCACCAGGTGGTCGAACGGGTACGTGCCGCGGTCGGTGACCAGCTCGTCCCCCAGCCCGGTGACGGCCTCGCCGGGGCGGAAATCGACGTCGAGCGCGGCGAAGTCGGCCTTTAGCGACGGGTCAAGGTCCGGCTCGGTGAGCACTTTCTTGGACAGCGGCGGCCGGTCGTACGGCGGCCGCGTCTCGGCGCCGATCAAGGTGACCGGGCCGGCGAAGCCGCGCGCCCGCAGTTCCTCCGCCGTCCGCAGCCCCGACAGGCCGGCGCCGGCGATCACGACACGCCCGCTCTGCGTCATGACCGGAAGGTTACGCCTGGGCCGGCGCGGGCTGGGGTCCGGTCGTCCACTGCGGCTCGTCGCCTATCATGAGCCGAACGGGGCTGGGTGCCCGCTCGCGCGGCCACCCTAAGCCGACCCATGGCTACCGGGGACACCATGATTAACACTCCGGATAGGCAAAACAACCGTAAAATCGTCGCGATGGACGATACCCTGGCCGACCCGCTCACCGGGCGCCTGCTCGACGGGCGTTACGCGGTGACCGCGCGCATCGCGCACGGCGGGATGGCCACCGTCTACAAGGCCACCGATACGCGGCTGGACCGCGAGGTGGCGCTCAAGGTCATGCACGCCGAGCTGGCCCGGGACGAGGAGTTCAGGCACCGGTTCATCGGCGAGGCCAAATCGGTGGCGCGGCTGTCGCACCAGAACGTGGTCGCGGTCTTCGACCAGGGCGCCGACGGCCCGTTCCTGTACCTGGCGATGGAGTTCGTGCCCGGGCGCACGCTCAAGGGGCTGCTCAGGGACAGCGGGCGGTTCGCCCCCGCGACCGCGCTGGAGATCATGGCCGGCGTGCTCGACGGGCTCGCGGCCGCGCACGCCTCCGGGATCGTGCACCGTGACGTCAAGCCGGAGAACGTCCTGGTCACCGCCGACGGCCGGGTCAAGGTAGCCGACTTCGGCCTGGCCCGGGCGCTGTCCACGGCCGGGCACACCCGGACCGGGCTGCTCATCGGCACGGTCGGCTACGTCCCGCCCGAGCAGGTCACCGGCGGACCCCACCGGGCCCGCCGGGGACGTCTACTCGGCCGGGGTCATGCTCTTCGAGCTGCTCACCGGGCGGCTCCCGTTCACCGGCGACACCCCGCTGTCCATCGCGTACCAGCACGTCAACTCCGGTGTCCCGGCGCCGTCCACGCTGGTGGACGGCATTCCCGCGGCGGTCGACCAGCTCGTGCTGGCGGCGACCACCCGGGAAGCGTCCCAGCGGCTGCCGGACGCGATCGAGTTCGGCCGCGCGGTCCGCCGGGTCAGGGAAGGGCTGGGCGAACCCAGCGGGCTCACCGGCGCGATGGGGGCCGGCGTGCAGGGGCTGGCCGAGGCGCCCTGGCTGGACCTGGACACGCCCGTGGCGACCGGCCAGTTCAATGGCGGCCAGCTCCGCGGCGCCCAGTTCAGGCGACAGCGGCCAGTTCAACGGCGGCGACCGCGCGGATTCGCACACGCTCGTGGTGGACCGCGACGAGCCTGCGGCACACCGACGGCGGCCGTCATCAGGGTGGCGGCTACCACGGCGGCGGGCGCGAGCCGTTCCTGGGGCGCTGGCTGTTCGGCCCCCGGCTGGCCATCGTCGCGCTGGTCGTCGTGCTCGGCGTCGGGCTCGGGCTCGGCGGCTGGTGGCTCACCTCCGGGCGGTTCACCGAGGTGCCCACGATCTCCGATGTCAGCGTCAACCAGGCCACCGCCGTGCTGACCGCCGACGGCTTCGCCGTCCGGTCGGGCCAGCGCCAGGTGCACAGCAACACGGTGGCCAAGGGCTCGGTCGTCGGCACCAGCCCGTCCGGGCGGGTGGCGAAGGGCACGGCGGTCACGATCCTCGTCTCGAGCGGGCCGTTCACCTCCGCGGTGCCCCGGGTGAAGGGCGAGAAGCAGGAAGACGCGCAGGCCGCGCTGCAACGCGTCCATCTGATCTTCACCGTCGTCAAGGTCGCCTCGACCGCCCCGGTGGGCACGGTGACCGGCACCAAGCCCGCGGCCGGCACGACCTGGCCGCAGACCAAGCCGGTCACGATCATGGTCGCGGCCGGGCCGCCGCTGCCGGACTTCACCGGCATGGACATCGGCGCCGCCCAGCAGCTCGCCGGCCAGGACAAGGTGACCCTGCAGCAGCAGCAGGACAACAACAGCCAGCAGGCCAAGGGCATCATCACCGGCCAGCAGCCGACCCCGGGCGGGGTGTTCCAGCCGGGCCAGACCGTGGTCGTCCAGGTGTCCACCGGACCCCAGCTGGTCGCCGTGCCCAGACCCGATCGGCATGTCCGTGCAGGACGCCACCCAGCTGCTCGAGAACGCCGGGTTCCAGGTCAAGGTGAACAGGTTCGGCTTCTTCAACAAGGTGTTCGACTTCTCCCCGGTGGGCGAGGCCCCGCGCGGCAGCACCATCACCCTCGACGTCGGCTTCTGACCCGCTGGCGCTGACGGCATGCGCTACCATGGCCGACATGCGCGAGCAGTTCTGGTTTTGGTTTGGCTACCGGTCCGGGTTCCGGACGGTCGCCCGCCAGAGCTTGCGCTGACGGAAGCGACCTAACGGAACCCCGGGCCATCGGCTCGGGGTTTTTTTATGACTGGAGGCGGATGAGATGGTCGTGGTGATGACGGCGGAGGCCGGCGAAACGGAAGTCAACGGCGTCGTCGACCGGGTGCGATCGGCGGGCGGCGACGCCTTCGTCAGCCGCGGCATGTCGCGGACGATCGTCGGCCTGGTCGGTGACGTGGACCACCTGGAGACGCTGAACCTGCGGGGCATGCCGGGGGTCAGCGACGTGGTGCGGATCACCTCGCCGTACAAGCTGGTGAGCCGGGAGCATCACCGGGAGCGCTCGGTGATCCGGGTGGGCGGCGTCCCGATCGGGCCGGACACGCTGACCGTCATCGCCGGCCCGTGCGCCGTCGAGACGGCCGAGCAGACGCTGGCGTCCGCGGTGATGGCCCGGGCGGCCGGCGCGTCGCTGCTGCGCGGCGGGGCCTACAAGCCGCGCAGCTCGCCGTACGCGTTCCAGGGGCTGGGCGAGGCCGGGCTGAAGATCCTGGCCGAGGTGCGGGCGGAGACCGGCCTGCCGGTGGTGACCGAGGTGGTCGACCCGGGCGACGTGGACCTGGTGGCCAGCTACGCGGACATGCTGCAGGTCGGCACGCGCAACATGCAGAACTTCCCGCTCCTGCAGGCGGTCGGCGGGGTGGGCAAGCCGGTGATGCTCAAGCGGGGCATGAACGCCACCATCGAGGAGTGGCTGATGGCCGCCGAGTACATCGCCCAGCGCGGCAACCTGGACATCGTGCTGTGCGAGCGCGGCATCCGGACGTTCGAGAAGGCCACCAGGAACACGCTGGACATCAGCGCGGTGCCGGTCGCGCAGCGGCTGTCGCACCTGCCGGTGATCGTGGACCCGTCGCACTCCGGCGGCCGCCGCGACCTGGTGCTGCCGCTGTCCCGGGCCGCGATCGCGGTCGGCGCGGACGGCGTCATCGTGGACGTCCACCCGCACCCGGAGTCGGCGCTGTGCGACGGCCCGCAGGCCCTGGTCGAGTCCGACCTGCGCGAGCTGGCCGCGGTCGCGGCCCACCTGTCGCCGCTGGTCGGCCGCACCCTCACCCCGGCGCCCGCGATCCCCCGCGCGGCCGCCCTGGCCTGACGAGCCCGCGCCCGGGCTGCTCCGTAACGATCCCGGAACGGCGCTGGGTTACCGTCGTCGGGTGAGCTCCAAGCGCTTCCTGACCGCCGTGGCCTGGTCGACGGGAGCGGTCAGCATGGCCGCCTTCGCCGCCGCGTGGGTGCTGGCCGCCCGTAACGGGGACGTGTTCGACATCTCGGCCCAGTGGGGCCCGGACCGGTTCATGGTCGCGTATGCGCTCGCCGGGACGGTGCTGGCGTCGCGGCGGCGGTCCAATCCCGTCGGCTGGTTCCTGCTGGCCATCGGGCTGGTGACGGCGCTGCGCGGGCTGGCCGGGGAGTACGCGCGGCACGCGCAGGCCGGGCCGCATCAGCCGGGCCATCCCGGCGGCGGGTGGGCGGCCTGGTACGTGGGCTGGTCGCTTACCCTGCTGTTCCCGGACGGCGTCTTACGTTCCTGCTGCTGCTGTTTCCCGATGGCCGGCCGCTGACGCGGCGGTGGTGGGCGGTCTTCTGGGGCGCGGCCGGGGTGTCCGTGCTCTTCCTGGTCCTCACCTGGCTGGCCCCGGTCGCGGTCTCGGTCGGCGGGCTGCGCGGACGTGCCCAACCCGACCGGCCTGCACGGGCTGCCCCGCCCGCTGTACGGCGTGGTCGGTGACAGCGCGTGGGTTTTCAGCTTCGTCTTCCTGCTGCTGGCGGTGGTGAGCGTCGTCCTGCGCTACCGGCGGTCGGCGGGTGAGGAGCGGCTGCAGCTCAAGTGGTTCGCCTACGCCACCGCCGTGAGCCTGGGCCTGATCTTCGCGCTGCTGCCGGTGGCCTCCATGGGCCGGGCCGGGCAGGTCATCTACGACCTGGCCATCGTGGCCGGCATCGGGCTGGCGCTGCCGGTGGCGATCGGGGTCGCGGTGCTGAAGTACCGGCTCTACGCGATCGACCGGATCATCTCCCGGACCGTCTCCTACCTGCTGGTGACCGGGCTGGTGGTGGGGGTCTACCTCGGCTGCATCGTCCTGCTCAGCCAGGTGCGGCCGATCCGGGGCAGCGTCGGGGTCGCGGCCTCGGTGCTGGTGGCGGCGGCGCTGTTCAACCCGCTGCGGCGGCGGGTCCAGGGCATGGTCGACCGGCGGTTCGACCGGGCCAGGTACGATGCCGAGCGCGTGGTCGCGGGGTTCTCCGAGCGGCTGCGCGAGCAGGTCGACCTGGACGTGCTCGGGGCCGACCTGATCGGCGTGGTGCAGCACGTGCTCGCTCCGGAGAACGTGTCACTGTGGCTGCGCGACCAGCCGGGAGCGGAGGAACGGGCCGGGGCGGACCGGTAACCCGTTCGGTGCTAAGGATTTTCCTGGCGGTATTCCTGGGCGCTCCGGGCCAGTTCCTCGGCCAGGTCGTCGGCGTCCAGCCGGCCCTCGATGCGGTGCAGGTCGTCGAGCCGGGCCCGGGTCTCGACCTGGCGCGGGGCCAGCAGCGTGCAGCAGTCCTGGTCGGGCAGCTCGGAGATGGCCAGGGTGCGGATCCGGCGGGCCTCGTCCATGATCTCGGACTTGTCCCAGCCGATCAGCGGGCGCAGGACCGGCAGCCGGACCGCGTCGTCGAGCGCGGTGATGTTGGTGAGGGTCTGGCTGGCGACCTGGCCGAGCGAGTCGCCGGTGATCAGCGCGCTGGCGCTCAGCCGGCGGGCCAGGGCCGCACCGGTCTTGAGCATCAGCCGCCGCTGCGCGACGATCAGCAGCCGGTCCGCGCCGGAGGATTTCAGGGCCTGCTGCGCCTTGCCGAACGGCACCACGAACAGGCGCGACCCGCCCTGGAACCGGTCCAGGCCGCGGACCAGCGCGTAGGCCTTGTAGATCGACTCCGGCCCGGTCAGCGGCATGCCGGAGAAGTGCAGGAAGAAGCAGCGCAGGCCGCGGCGCATCATCCGGTAGGCGGCGACCGGCGAGTCGATGCCGCCGGACATCAGCACGACGCCGCGGCCGCTCATCCCGACCGGCAGGCCGCCCTGGCCCGCCAGGCCCTCGGTGAACACGAACACCTCGTCCTGGTCCACCTCGATGAACACCGTGGTATCCGGGCGGGACAGGTTGACGCTCAGCCCGTGCGCCTCCTGGATCTCCCGGCCGACCTGCACGCCGATGTCCCCGGAGGTGAGCGGGAAGCGCTTGTCGCGGCGGCGCGCGCGCACCGCGAAGGTGCCGGTGGCGTCCTTGGTCAGCGCCATCGCGGCGGCCGAGACCGCCTCGGGCGTCTTCGGCACCCGGATCGGCACGCAGACCCGGACGATGCCGGGCACGTCCCGCATCCGCTCCGCGATCGCGTCCGCGGCCTGGGCCCAGCCCGCCGGGCCGCGCTGCCTGCCGTCGGCGACGCGCAGCAGGATGACCCCCTCGCGCTGGCGCAGGTCGGCCGGCACGCCGACGTCGCGCAGGGCGGCGCGGATATTGGCCTGCAGGATGCGCTCGAACTGCTGCCGGTTCCGCCCCTTGAGCACGATCTCGCCCAGCTTGAGCAGCACGCACGGCTCATCGGGGCCGTGCGGGCGCGGGGAATCAACGATCGGCACTCCCCTAGTCTGCCAGGCAGGAAATCCGTAGCGGAGAACAGATTGCGGGGGTAAGCAAGAACCGGGAAACGGGGGCTAGCCCCAGTGCCCCGCGACCTGGCCGCCGATAGCGTGATCGCGTGAGCATCAGCGATGAAGTCCGCGCCTCGGCCGCGGCACACCGTGATCTCGGCCCCGGCTACGACACCGCCGTGGCCGAGGGACTCGTCGAGCGCATCGGCGAGGAAATCGACCGGCGCGTGGACGCCCGACTGTACGGCGGCCAGGTGCCCTATGCCGATCCGGAGCCGCGGCCGCGGCCCCGGCTGCGCCGGGAGCCACTGCCCGGGCGGCTGGGGTTCGGCACCGTGGTGCTGGCCCTGGGCTCGATGGGCCTGGCGGTCGGGGCCTCGGCGACGGTCCTGCATCCGGGAACCGGCCAGGCGGGCACGCAGTGGCTGGTCGCGCTGATCTGGCTGGTGATCGGCGCCATCAACATCGCCTACGCCCGGCACCGGTGGTAACCGGCAGCTCATTTGTGGTGATTGCCCGGCGCGTTATAGCGTGCGCTCATGAGCAGCGACCACGAGGCGGAGATCCGCGCTTCGGTGGGCGCGCACGCCGACCTCGGCCCGGACTATGACGACGGCGTGGCCGAGGGCCTGGTCGAGCGCATCGGGGCGGAGATCGACAAGCGGATAGACGCGCGGCTCGGGCAGTTCGGCGCCACCGGGGCTCCCGGCCGGCGCCGGGATCTCCCGGGCCCGCCGGGCCGGCTCCTGGGCTTCAGGGGCCCGCGGCGCCGGCCGGCGCCCAACCAGGGGTCCCCTTGCCGGCCGGCGCCCAGCCGGCTGTCCACGGGGCCGGCCGGTGCTATGCCCGCCGGGACCGGGCCGGGCCTGCCCGGAGTCCATCCCCCGCCGGCGGGGTACCCGGGATATCAGGGGTACCCGGGTTACCTGGGGCCCGTGCTGCCGCCCGGGTACCAGCTGGGGCCGCCGCCGGCCCGGCCGTCCGAGGTCGGGGCGCGCAACGTGGCGACCACGATCATCGCGCTCGGGTCCATGACCCTGGGCGTCATCGCCACCGCGATCGTGGCGCACGCGGCCGACCTCGGCGGGCAGGCGTTCATCATCTTGCTCATCTGGGCCGCCATCGCGGTCGTCAACATCGCCCACGCGCGCCGCCCCTAGGCGGGAGGCAGGACACCGCACAGGAGGCGGTTGTCGCCGCGCTGCCACAGGGTGCCGACCTCGGTGAAGCCGGCCGCCCGGAGGGCCTCGACGTGGGTGGCGAGCTGGGTCGACTGGGTGCCGCCGTGATGCCCGGCGTCCACCCGGCGGCGGTCGCGTTCGGCGACGTGCGGGGCCAGCACCGGGTCGGCGGCCACCGCCTTCCACCAGTCGTGCCAGTTCTCCGGGTGCCCGCCGGGGAAGCGGCGCCGGTCCTCGCGCTGGCGCAGCGCCAGGTCCAGGGCGGCCAGCACCGGGGTCTGGCTGGCGTTCAGGGTGAAGTGGTCGCCGTCGAGCAGCAGGCCGCCGGGCCGGAGCACGGCGGCCAGCTCGGCGTACAGGGCGCGCAGGTCCGGCTCGGGCAGCCAGTGCAGGGCGGTGGTGCTGACCGCGGCGTCGGGCGCCCGGTCCAGGTCCAGCCGCGCGGACCAGCCGGGGGCACGCAGGTCCAGGTCGGCGAAGCGCAGCCCGGGCACGTCGGCGTAGGCGGCCCGGCCCAGCGTCATCGACACCGGGTCGGCGTCGATGCCGATGACCGTGGCGCGCGGCAGCCGGGCGAGCAGCCGGACGGCCAGCGAGCCGGGACCGCAGCCGACGTCGAGGACGAGCGGGTCGGGGCGCCCGGCTCCTTCCTCGACCGCGTCGATGAGCGCGGTGAACCGGTCCTCGCGGTCCGGCAGGCTCTCCTCCTGCTGGCGGTCCCAGCGCTCGATCCAGTCTCGCGCGGTATCACGGTCGAGTTCCGGCACGCTGACTCCCTGGCGGCTAGTTACTGGCTAAGATGACTTTGACAGTCACTACGCTAAGCGGGGAGGTGTAACTGGTCAAGTGAATTTCAACAGTCACATGGACATCGTGATCCGGGTCGCCGCGGAGCTGGTGAACCTGCTCACGCCCGGGGAGGACCGGGGGCGCCGGTACGTCCCGCCCGAGGACGACGAGCGCACCGCGGCCGTCGGCGCCGTCCTGCGCGGGGCCGGCGCGCGCGAGGCGACCTGGGAGGAGGCCGCCGAGCTGTGCTTCGTGGCGGCCGAACTGCGCGGCGTGTTCGAGGCCGTCAGCGCCGGCGCCGTGGACGACGCCGCCCGCCAGGTCAACGCGCTGCTCATCCGCACCGGAGCCCGGCCGGAACTCGAGCGGCACGACGGGGAGCCCTGGCACCTGCACTTCCACTCCGCCGACGGCACGCTGCCGAACGGCTGGGCCGCGGGCTGCGGCACCGGCCTCGCGGTGGTGCTCGGCGGCGAGCTGCATGACCGGCTCGGCGTCTGCACCGCGCCCCGGTGCGACCGGGTCTACGTCGACACCTCGCGCAACGGCACCCGCCGGTACTGCTCGACCTCGTGCCAGAACCGGGTCAAGACCGCCGCGTTCCGCGCGCGCCTGACCTAAATTTCGCGGACCAGTACGACCAGGGACAGCAGACCCGAAAATGTCGTACCCCCCTCGTAATGTGTCGTCCATGAACCCACCACGCAGACGCCGCGCTGACCCGCCCGATGAGCGGTGCGGGTGCGCGGAATGCGAGGCGCTTTCCGGGGGCGCCGGTCTGGACCCGGATGCATGCATGCAGGCCGTCGCCGACGACATCCGTACCGTCGGCTGGTCGGTCTCCGCCGTCCTGGGCGACGAGATCGCGCCGCCCTGGGCGTACACCGTGGGTCTGTGGCTCAGCTACCAGGGCCCCGAGCTGACCATGTTCGGCCTGCCGGTCGAGCACATGACGGTCATCCTCAACTCGATCGGCGAGCGCATCGCCAGCGGCGCGGCGATCGAGGCCGGGGACCAGGTCGACGGCATCTGCCCGTGCTCGCTCACCATCCGGCCGGTGCACGAAAGCTGGCGCCGGACCAGCATGTTCGCGGTCTCGGACCGGTACCACGGGTACGTCAGGCCGCCCTACCTGCAGGTGGTGTGGCCGGACCGGCGGGACCACTATCCCGGTGACGCCGGGTTCCAGTTCAAGTACGACGGCAGGCAGCCGCTGCTGTGGCTGCCGCGGGACGACAACCCGCCCAGCGTCTGGACCCGGATCGACCAGCTCTGCTGACCGGCACCGCCGGGAAGAAAGGGGCTTCCCACCAGGTTAAAACTGTTTGCCAGCGCGCGGCACGGCTGGCTAGCGTCGGGCCAGATGACCGGCAGGGGCGGCCTTGACGGCCGCCAGGGAAGATAGCCGCGTCAACCGGAAAGGACAGGTCCGATGTCACGGGGCAGGCTCACCCGCCGGTTTCCCGTGCTCGGGATCCGGGATTTCCGCTTTCTGCTCGCGGACCGGCTCATCGCACCCGCGTCGGTGGGCTTCTCGCTCGTCGGCGTCTCCTTCGCCGTGCTCAAGGCGACCAACTCCGCCACCGACCTGTCCTACGTGCTCGCCGCCCAGATCGCGCCCTCGCTGGTGTTCGTGCTCATCGGCGGCGTCGCCGCGGACCGGTTCCGGGCACAGCGGGTCATCGTGGCGGCCAACCTGCTGATGGCCCTGGGCGAGGGCACCTTCGGCATCCTGGCGCTGGCCGGCAACCCGCCGTTGTGGGCGATGCTCGGACTCGAGGCGGTCACCGGGACCGGGGTCGCGCTGTTCTACCCGGCCTCGCAGGCGCTGCTCCCCCGCATCGTCCCCGACAGCGGACTGCAGGAGGCGAGCGCGCTCAGCCGGCTGGTGATGAACACCGGCCAGATGGCGGGCGCGGCCGCGGCCGGCCTGCTGGTGGCGGCGGCCGGCCCGGGCTGGGCCCTGGTGCTGTGCGGGGCCGGCATGGTGGCCACCGTCCCGATGCTGATGGCCATCCGGGCCACGGGTCCGGTGCTGGTGGCGGGCGCCGTGCCCGGCCCGGCGGGCGGCCCTGCGCCGGCCCGGAGCATGATCGCCGAGCTGCGCGCGGGCTGGTCGGAATTCCGGTCCCACACCTGGCTGTGGGTGATCGTCGCCCAGTTCGGCGTGGTGATGATGGCCTGGTACGGGGCGTTCTCCGTGCTCGGCCCGGTGGTGGCGCGGGAGCACCTGGGCGGCCCGGCCGCCTGGGGCGCGATCACCGCGGCGGACGCGTTCGGCCTGATCGCGGGCGGGATGGCCGCGCTGCGCTTCACGCCCCGGCGGCCGATGCTGTTCGTCGTGGTCACCGGGGGCGCGATCGCCATCTCGCCGCTGTCGCTGGCGATGGTGCTGCCGCTGCCCGCGGTGTGCGCCGCGTCGTTCGGCCTGGGCGTCTTCGTCGAGCTGATGATGGTGCAGTGGACGGTCGCGATGACGCGGAACATCCCGCCGGACATGCTGGCCCGGGTCTCGTCGTACGACGTCCTCGGCTCGGTCATCGTGATGCCGATCGGGGCGCTGATCGCGGGCCCGCTCGGCACCGCGATCGGGACCAGCCGCGCGCAGTACGGGGCGGCCGCGCTGATCGTCATCGCGTCCGCGCTGGCGCTGATCCCCCGCGACATCCGCACCATGCGGTACCGCGAGGCCCAGGCGCCGCCCACGCCGGAGGAAGTGACGGAGGCGCTCGAGGCGGTGCCCCTGCGGGCCTCCTGAGGGCCGGGACGGCGGGTGCCCCCGTGGTACCCGCCGTCCCGGCCCGGAATCTCAGACGTTCTTCTGGTAGGAGCGGAACGTCGCCACGGACACGGCCACGCAGGCCACCGCGAGCACGAGCAGGCCGCCGCAGCGCACCCCGATCGCGGCCCAGTCAGGCTGGGCGGAGACCGCGCTGCGGCCGATCTGCACCACCCAGTTGAGCGGGTTGCGCGACGCGATGGCCTGCATCCAGCCCGGCATGAGGCTGGTCTGGATGAACGCCGAGGACAAGAACATCAGCGGCAGCATGAAGAACGTGTACACGCCGATGATCGCCTCGCGGGAGCGCAGCGTCATGCCGACCGCGTTGGACAGGGCCCCGAACACCACCCCGACTCCGATCGACGCCGCGACCATGACCGCCACCCCGGCGACGCCGCCGTGGTAGCGGGCCCCGCCCGCCAGGCCGAGTCCCACGATGATCAGCGACTGCACGGCCGTGCTGACCGCCTGCTCCACCACGGACGCGTTCATGATCGCGATCCGGCTGGCCGGGGCGGTCAGGAAGCGGTTCAACGTGCCGCGCTCGATCTCCTCGATCATCGCCATGCCGGCCCACATGTTGTTGGACATGGCGTTCATCGCGATCAGCCCGGGCACCAGGTAGTCCAGGTAGGTGCCGTGATAGGCGAAGCCGGGGATGTCGATGACCCGGCGGAACAGCTGCCCGAACAGGAACAGCCAGATCACCGGCTGCACGACGCTGAACGCCAGCACCCACGGCTGCCGGACCAGGGCGTGCAGCTTCCGGCCGGTCAGGTACCAGGTGTGGGCCAGGGCGGTGCGCAGCGGCACCGTGTTCGGCGCCGCCGGGGACCGGCCCGGGGCGGACGGAACGGAATCGATCTGCATGGTCGTCATCACTTGCTCACCCCTGCCATCTCGGGCTGGTCGTCGTGGTTGTCGTGGCCGGGCGTCGGCGACTCGCTGTAGCGGCGCCCGGTGTGCCGCAGGTACACGTCGTCCAGCGAGGGCCGGGCCACCGCCACCGAGGCGGCGTTGACGCCCGCCCGCTGCAGCGCGGCCAGCACGACCGGGACGGCGGCCGCGCCGTCGTCGCTGCGCGCGGAGACGTCACGGCCGGCGATGAGCACGTCCCGCACCGCGGGCAGGGCCGCCAGCGCGCTCCGGACCAGGGCCGCGTCAGCACCGGGCCGTCCCCGGCGGGCAGCTCGACGTGCACGGCGTCGCCGCGCAGCTCGCCCTTGAGCCCGTCGGGCGTGCCCGAGGTGACCACCCGGCCGCGGTCCACGATGGCCAGCCGGTCGGCCAGCCGGTCCGCTTCCTCCAGGTAGTGCGTGGTCAGCAGGACGGTCATCCCCTCCCCGTCCGCCAGCCGCGCGATCTCGGCCCACAGGGCCGCCCGGGACTCCGGGTCCAGGCCGGTGGTGGGCTCGTCGAGGAACAGCACCGAGGGCCGGTGCATCAGGCCGAGCGCCACGTCCAGGCGACGCTGCATGCCGCCGGAGTACGTCTTGACCAGGCGCCCGGCCGCTTCGGTCAGCCCGAAGTGCGCGAGCAGCTCCTCGGCGCGGGCCCGCACGGCCCCGCCGCGCAGCCCGTACAGCCGGCCCTGCAGGATCAGGTTCTCCCGGCCGGTGGCGGTGGGGTCGGCCCCTGACCGCTGGGCGACGACCCCGATCACGTGCCGGACCTGGCCCGGGCGGGCGAGCACGTCGACGCCATCGACGCGCGCCGTGCCCGAGTCGGGCCGGGCGAGCGAGGTGAGGATCTTGACGGTGGTGCTCTTGCCTGCCCCGTTCGGTCCGAGCAGGCCGTAGATCATGCCGCGGGGGACGCTGATATCCAGCCCGTCCAGCGCCCGGATGCCCTGCTTCTTGCCGCGTACGGCGTAGGTCTTGACGAGCTGGCGCGCCTCGATGGCGCAGTCGGTCGTGCTCACTGGGTTCTCCTTGCGATCCAGTCCAGCCCCGCGAGGAGAAACCCGGCTACTGTAGACGGTGGGACCTCAGGGTTTCGCGTACGCGGGATCGAATGAGGTTGACGGCCCCGGCCGCTGGTGTTGCCGCACCAGGCCGGGGTCGTTTTGCGTTAGCTGCCGGCCGCCTCCTCCCGTTCCGCCTGGGCGAGCGCCTGGATGTCGTCCGGGAGCTCCCCGGTGTCGTGGAAGCGCTGCCAGTCCTCGAGCCCGGGGAAGGTGCCGTCGGTGAACTCCGTCAGCACCTCCCGCACCCATTCGGTCTCGGCCCGGCGCAGCGCCAGCTGGTACTCGGATTCGATCAGGAAGAGCCGGGGCAGGCTGCCCTCCAGCGCTTCCAGCATGGTCTCGTGCTGGGCGGTGGCTTGCTCGAGTGCCTCCAGCCGCTGCTTGAGCAGGCCGGTCAGCTCGCGCGGGGACAGCACGGCGCAATCGGCCAGGGCCGCCTCGAACTTGGTGTACTCCCGCTCGGGCTCGGCGATCAGCTCGCGCAGCCAGTCCGTCAGCTCGGCGCGTCCCGCGTCGGTGATCCGGTAGGTGGTCCGCTCCGGCTGCCTGCCCTCGCGGGCGACTTCCACCGTCTCGATGAAGCCGTGCTTCTCCAGGTTCTGCACGACGGTGTAGAGCGAGCCCCAGTTGATCTTCATCGACTGGTCCTTGCCCCGGTGCCGCAGGGTCGCGGCCATCTCGTACGGGTACATGGGCCGCTCGGTCAGGAGCGTGAGCAGCGACAGCGCGAGCAGGTTGCTGATCTTGCGCCGCTTGCCCATCGCATCCACCGCCTTGCGTGCCAGCCTTCGTGTCAGTCTCGTGTGCCAGTCCTCGTGCGCGAGGACTCGTAGTGAAGTACTCGTAGACGAGTATAGGCATAAGATGACGCTGCCCGCAATCGGTTAGATCACGATCTATCGACCGAACGAGGCGGCGGCAGCCGGCCATCGAGTCCTCGCGGGCCCGCTGTGACTGAGAGGGCTGATCGTTGGCACCGTGCGGCGAGGGCCAGCTCAGATGCGCTCGGTGTGCCCCAAGGTACGCAAGAACGTACTCTGGGGCACACCGAGTCCGCTGGGCCGGTGAGCGTGAGAGGGCTCCGGTGACGGTAGGTGGACCCGTGACGGTAGGGGCGCGGGTTGGGGCGGGGTTAGCCGAAGAAGACTTCGGCTTCGGCGTAGCGCTGGGGCGGGACCAGCTTGAGCTGGCTGGTGGCCTCGGCCAGGGGGACGCGGACGATGTCGGTGCCGCGCAGGGCCACCATGACGCCGAACGCCTCGTCGTGCACGGCCTGGACCGCGTGGACGCCGAAGCGGGTGGCTAGCACCCGGTCGAAGGCCGTCGGGGTGCCGCCGCGCTGGATGTGGCCGAGCACTGTGCAGCGGGCCTCCTTGCCGGTCCGCTTCTCGATCTCGTCGGCCAGCAGCTGCCCGACGCCGCCCAGCCGGACATGGCCGAACGAGTCGAGCTGCTCGCCCGTGGTGGCGAGGTCCTCGCTCACCGGGTGCGCGCCCTCGGCGACGACCACGATGGGCGCGAACCGGGTCTGGAACCGGTGCTGCACGTAGGCGCAGACCCGCTCGATGTCGAACGGCCGCTCCGGGATCAGGATCACGTTCGCGCCGCCGGCCAGGCCCGCGTGCAGCGCGATCCAGCCCGCGTGCCGGCCCATGACCTCGACGATCAGCGCCCGGTGGTGGCTCTCGGCCGTGGTGTGCAGCCGGTCGATCGCCTCCATGGCGATGTTCACCGCGGTGTCGAAGCCGAAGGTGTAGTCGGTGGCGCCGAGGTCGTTGTCGATCGTCTTCGGCACGCCGACCACCGGGACGCCCTGCTCGCCGAGCTTGGTGGCCACGCCCAGGGTGTCCTCGCCGCCGATCGCGATCAGCGCGTCGACCCCAAGGCCGGCCAGGTTGTCCTTGATCCGCTCGACGCCGTTGCGGCCTCCGCCGCCGCCCGCGTTCTTCAGCGGGTTGGTGCGGGACGAGCCCAGGATCGTGCCGCCGCGCGGCAGGATCCCGCGCACCGCCTGGATATCCAGGGGCATCGTGTCGCCTTCGAGCGGCCCGCGCCACCCGTCGCGGAACCCGACGAATTCAAGGCCGTACTCCTGCACGCCCTTGCGGACGACGGCGCGGATAACTGCGTTCAGTCCGGGGCAGTCGCCGCCACCGGTAAGGACTCCCACTCGCATGGCCCTTACCTTAGTGGGCGAGAGGGCAGCGTGGATGCATGCGGCCCGAGCTCAGGAAAAACTCAGGCGCCAGGCGGTGTCGCAGGCCCGGCAACATCACCCAAATCGCTCTTTTCCTGGCCGTCTCGCTTGCTGGCCGCGGCCAGCTCGGCCTTGGCGCGCTGGGCGTCGACGTCGACGTACTCCTGGCCGGAGAGCTTCGCGATCGCCTGCATGATCTCGTCCGTGATCGCCCGCAGCAGCTTGGCGTCCGCCTCCTGGCCGTGGTAGCGGGAGAAGTCCAGCGGCTCGCCGAACCGCACGCCGGGCCGGACCCGCAGGTCCGGCCAGAGCTTGCCCGGCGGCTGGAGGCGGAAGGTCTCCATCATGGCGCACGGGACGACCGGGGCGCCGGACTCGACGGCCAGCCGGGCCACCCCCGTCTTGCCCCGGTACAGGCGGCCGTCCGGGCTCCGGGTGCCTTCCGGGTAGATGCCGAGCACCTTCCCGGCCGCCAGGACCTGCAGGCTGGTCCTGATGGCCTGCTCACTGGCCGGGCCGCCGGCCCGGTCCAGGGGGATCACGCCGACGCCGGTGAAGAACGCCCGGCTGACCAGCCCTTTCAGCCCGCGCCCGGTGAAGTACTCGGACTTGCCCAGGAAGATCACCTTGCGCGACAGCGGCCACGGCCCGAAGAAGTGGTCGGAGAACGACAGGTGGTTGCTCGCGAGGATGACGGGCCCATGCCGGGGCACGTTCTTGACCCCCCACGCGCGGGTCCGGAACAGGATCCGCAGCGTTATCCCGAGCGTGTATTTCGTCAGCCAGTAGCCCACGGTCACATCGTCGCATGTCCGGGGGCCCGGCGGGATGCGTGGCGAGGCACGGGCATGCGACGATTCGGTCATGTCATCAGTGCTTCCCGGCGCGGAACCCTACGAGCACGCAGGCGGCCCGGTCGGCGTGCTGCTGTGCCACGGCTTCACCGGCAGCCCGCAGACGCTGCGGCCCTGGGCGGACTACCTGGCCGGCCAGAACCTGACGGTCAGCCTCCCCCGGCTGCCCGGGCACGGCACCAGCTGGCGGGACATGGCCCGGACGGGAAGCGGCGACTGGCTGGCGGAGGTGGACGCCGCGTTCGGGAAGCTGGCGGGCCAGTGCGAGCAGGTCTTCGTCTTCGGCCTGTCCATGGGCGGCTGCCTGGCGCTGCGGCTGGCGGAGACGCGCGGCAGCGCGGTCCGCGGCCTGGTCCTGGTCAACCCGTCGCTAGCCCCGGACACCAGGCTGTTCGTGCTCGCCCCGGTGCTCAAGCACGTGGTGCGGACGCTGCCGGGCATCGCCAGCGATATCGCCAAGCCCGGCGCGAGCGAGGTCGGCTACGACCGGGTGCCGGTGCGGGCCGCGGCCACGCTGCCGAAACTGTGGAGCGAGACGACCCGGCACCTCGGCGAGGTCACCCAGCCGGTCCTCGTCTATCACAGCACCACCGACCACGTCGTCGGTCCCGCGAGCATGCGCGTCCTGCTCGCCGGGGTACCCAGCGGCCAGGTGACCGTCCGCGACTGTCCCGATAGCTACCACGTGGCGACGCTCGACAACGACGCCCCGGCCATCTTCGAGGGCAGCCTGAAGTTCATCCAGGATCACTCCGGATAGTCTCAGCGATACTTCCCGTCATCGCGACCGGGTCGTGACGGCAGGCGACATCACACTTACGTAGCGGCAGTCTCGTATGGTCGACGGGATGTTTCGGAGCTACTAACGTGGATGACGTGGAACCTCCGGCGCCATCACCCGAGATGGTTAACGCCTCACGCAGGCACCTGACCGAGCGCTATGCCTCGGGTGTCGACCTGCTGCTCTGGGAGACCGAAAAGCGCCTGGTACCCAAGCTGGACGCGATCAAGGCGGTGACCGCGGCCGCCGCCTCGGGGCGAGCCGAGGGGCTGGACATGGGAGCCGCCCTCGTCCTGGTGCAGGCGGCCCGGCTGGGCCTGGACCGGCTCGAGTGCGAGCTGTTCGACGCCGCGCAGGCCATGGGCATGGGGCCGGAGGCGATCGCCGCGGTGCTCGACCTGCCGGATGGCGCGGCCGCGGAGAAACGGCATCGCTGGCTCGGGACCCGGCGGGCCCTGCCGTACGGCGATCTTGATACGCCTTCGGCTTAATCCTGCTGGCATCGGCGAATAAGCACCCGTACTCCTGAGATTTACCCTCCCGGCATTGCACCATCGGCGGCTATCGTGGGAGCAGGCTTCGATTCGGACATCGGTGGGGACGTGCCGGACTGGGATAACACGGAGAGCAGGGAGAGCGACGAGGACGCGGCATGGCGCGATCTGGTCGCTCGGTTCGAGGAACCCCTGACTACGACCGGCCCGGCCCCCTGGCCGGAGCGCGAGAACGTCTCTGCCCCGCCGCCTCCCCGTGGTACTGGAGCGGCTCCCGGGGGCAGGGGAAGGCACGAGGCAGGAAGGCCGCAAGGGCCTGACGGGGCACGTGGTACTAACGGGCCGCGTGGTGAGGGTCCGCGCGATACCGAAGGACTGCACGGTCCCGAGGGACCCCGCGCCCCCGGCGGCCATCGCCGTACCGACGGGCGCCGCGCTGCTGACGGGCGAGGTACCGACGGACGCGGGACCGGCGGCCGTCGCGGTGTCGACGGGTTCCGTGCTCCCGACGGGCCGAAGGACGCCGGGAGCGCGCCCCGGACGGCCGGGCCGGGCAGCCCGGGCGGCCCCCCGGGAGCGCCCGGGACCCGCGAAGGGCGCGGGATCCCCGGAGCCGCGGGCGAGCCGCCGGGGGAAACGCGAGGCGTCGAAGGGCTGCGCGGGTTCGACGACGAAGGTGCCCGGCAGGCGTTCGGCGCGGACCGGCGGCCGGCGGCGCACGAACCGGACGTGATCGCGGCCGCCCGGCGGGAGCGCCGGGGTGCCGCGCACGGGACGCGAGCGCGGCGTATCCGGGCGCGCAAGGTCCCGCCGCAGGCCCGTACCGGAAGACGACGAGGGACATTTCGTCCCGCCCGCGCCGCCGCCGCTGCCCAAGCTGGACTCGATGGCCAAGGGGGCGTGGGCGGCGCTGTTCGGCGGGCCGGCCTACCTGGTCGTGGCCACCGCGGCGGGCTGGTCGGTGCCGGGCATCGCGGCGTTCTTCGCGGTGGCCGCGTTCGTCACCGGGTTCGCCATACTCGTGCTGCGTATGAACGAGCCAGGGCCGGGTGGTCCGGACGACGGCGACGACGGCGCCGTTGTCTGAAGATCGCCGTACTGCTCGCCCGGGCGAGGTCGGCGGCGCCGACGATCCCGGCGTCCTCGCCTAGCTCCGCGACCTTGATCTCGGCCAGCGGCCGGTGCCCGCGGCCGGTCAGCGCGCGCTCGTAGGCGGCCCGGGCCGGGTCGAGCAGCAGCTCGCCCGCCTCGGAGACCCCGCCGCCGATCACGAAGCAGGCCGGGTCGAGGATCGCGGCCAGGTCGGCTAGGCCCTGGCCGAGCCAGCTGCCGATGGTCTGGAAACAGCGCAGGGCGGCCGGGTCCCCCTCGGTCGCGGCCCGGGTGATCACCGGGCCCGAGATGCCCTCGGGCGTCCCGTCGCCCAGCTGCAGCAGCCGGATGGCGGCGCTCGGCGTGCGCCAGGCGAGCTCGCGGGCCTCGGCGACCAGGGCGTTGCCGCTGCAGTACTGCTCCCAGCAGCCCCGGTTGCCGCACCCGCACAGCCGCCCGTCGGGGACCACCCGGATGTGCCCGGGCTCGCCGGCGATCCCCCACCGGCCGCGGTAGAGCTCGCCGCCGATGAGGATGGCCGCGCCGATACCGGTACCCAGGGCCACCAGCATCGCGTCGCGGTACCCGCGGGCGGCCCCGAACCGGGCTTCGGCCCAGGCGGAGGCGTTGGCGTCGTTCTCGACCACGACCTCGCGGCCGAGACGCTCCTCCACCCGCTGCTTGAGCGGCTCGTCGCGCCAGGCGAGGTTGGGTGCGAACAGCATGGTGGCCCGGGCGCTGTCGACGAACCCGGCCGCGCCCAGCCCGATAGCCGCGACCCGGTGGCTGGCCGCGAGCTCGGTCACCGCGTCGGCGATCGCCTGCTCGGTACGCGCCGGGCTGGCCGCCGGGGTCGATCTCTTCAGCTTGGCGATGATCCGGCCGTCTTCGTCGACAACCCCCGCCGCGACTTTCGTGCCACCGACATCAACGCCGATGGCGAGCGTCACTGGCCGGTTTCCCCGCGGTCAGGAGCGCTGGGCCCGGGGCGCGGAGGACCAGGCCGTTCGGCTGATCTGCTCTTGTTTTGCTCTTGGGTTTTCAGGGCCTGCTCGAAGGCCGAGAACGCGCCCTCGACCACCCCGGCCAGGGCCCCGCCCGCGTCCGCCAGCCGCGCGCTGAGGCCAGCGCTGCCACCCGTCCGGGCAGCACGGGCCGCCTGGCAGATCGGGCACCACTGGCACTCCGGCGATTCGGTGGGAGGCGGCTCGTTGGTGGCCGTGTTCCACACGTCGCGGTTGTCCTTGCGCTCGGCCCCGATGGTCCGCTTGACCTGGTCGGCGACCTGGTTCGCCATGCTGCGGGCGCCAGCCTTCATCATCCAGCGCTGGAAGTCCGCGACGGGGTCGCTGCCCCGGGACGAGCCGCGGCTGCCGGCCTGGCCGCGGCCGCCGTTGTAGCCGTTGGTCCTGGCCTGGCCGTTACCCGGCGGCCGGTCGTTGGCTCGCGGGCCGCCGCCCGGCGTGGGACTATCCCACGAGTCGGTCGCGCTGCCCCACGGGTCGCGGCTTCGCGGACCGTTGTCCTCGTTATCCCGCGGGCTGCTGTCCTGCGGGCTACTGCTGTGTGACGGGCTGCCGCCGGGCTGCGGCGTGCTGCCTTGCGGCTCGCCGTCACCTGGCTGGCTATCGTCTCGGGATTCCGACACCTGACGCCTCCTACCACGATCGTACCGCTACCACTGCAGGACAAATGGCGCTCCGGTCGCCCGGAAGTGTCCTACGTTCAGGCATTCCGTGGCTCCGACCCGCGTGCGACGGGCCAGCGGCTGGTGCACGTGCCCGAAGATGGAGTACCTCGGCTGCGTCGCCTTAATCACCTCGAGCAGCGCCACGCTGCCCTTCTCCATCCGCCGGGCCACGGTGTCGTAGAGGAGCTCGGGGATCGCGGGCGGGATGTGCGTGCACAGCACGTCGACCTGGCCGACCGCTTCGAGCTTGGCCCGGAACTCCTCCTCGCTGATCTCGTTCGGCGTGCGGTAGACGGATTTCAGGCCGCTGCCGACGAACCCGAACGTCCATCCGCCCAGCTCGGCCGTGCCGCCGTCCAGGACGTGGTGACCGGGCTTGGTGAACCGCTGCCACATGGCGGGCACGTCGACGTTGCCGTAGGTCAGGTAGGCCGGCTCGGGCAGGGCCCCGAACAGCTCGGAGTACTGGCGGGTCATCGCGGCCTCGAACAGGGCGGCCCGGCTCTCCGGGCGCGACGCGAACAGGCCCATCGAGAACTCCCGGGCCTCGTCGAACTTCTTCTCGGTGCGCAGCCGGACGTACTCCCCCGCCGCCTCCACGCCGAACAGGTCCGCGAAGATGCCCTGGCCGTGATCGGCGTAGTCGAGGAACAGGAGCAGGTCGCCCAGGCAGATCAGCGCGTCGGCACCGTCGGCCGCGCGGGCCAGCGCATCCGCGCGGCCGTGTACGTCGCTCACCACGTGGACTCGCATAGCACCACGGTAAGCCGGCCGGGCCGGATGATCGTCACCGGGAACTGGCCGGCGTGGGCTCTAAGCTTGTACTGCTTACTGCCTTACTGCCTGATAGCACTGCCTCACTGGAGGAATGCCGTGCGCGAATTCAGCCTGCCCGCCCTGGCGGAGATCCCGGCGACCGCGAACCTCGCCGGCACCGTGTTCCGCCGCGCCGCCGAGCAGCCGCAGGCGGTGGTGCTGCGCCGCCCGGGCGCCGCGGGTTTCTCGGCCGACTGGACGGGCGTGACCGCCAGCCAGTTCCGGGACGAGGTCGTGGCGCTGGCCAAGGGCCTGGTCGCGGCCGGTATCGAGGTCGGGGACCGGGTGGCGCTGATGTCGCGGCACCCGGTACGAGTGGACGCTGATCGACTACGCCATCTGGACCGCGGGCGCGGCGACCGTACCGGTCTACGAGACCTCCTCCGCCGAGCAGATCGAATGGATCCTGTCCGACTCGGGCGCGACGGCCTGCTTCGCCGAGACGGCCGCCTTCGAGGACATGATCACCGGCCTGCGGGACCGGCTGCCCGGGCTGTCCCAGGTATGGCGGATCGATGCCGGCCTGGATGCGCTGCGCGCGGCGGGCGCGGACATCGGCGACGAGGTCATCGCGGAGCGATCGGCCGCGGCCAAGGCGTCCGACCTCGCCACGGTCATCTACACCTCCGGCACCACCGGGCGCCCCAAGGGCTGCGAGCTGACCCACGCGAACATGCTCGCCGACGTGCGCAACGCGTTCCACGGGCCGCTCGCGCAGATCACCGAGATCCCGGACACCAGCACGCTGCTCTTCCTGCCGCTCGCGCACGTCTTCGCCCGGATCATCCAGGTCGGCTGTCTGGAGGGCGGGGTCGTCCTCGGGCACTGCGGGGACCTGAACGCGCTGCTGCCCGCGCTGGCCTCGTTCCGGCCCACGTTCATCCTGGCGGTGCCGCGGGTGTTCGAGAAGGTGTTCAACGGCGCCGAGCAGAAGGCCGCCAGTGACGGCAAGGGAGCTATCTTCGGCCGGGCGGCCGGGGTGGCCATCGACTGGAGCCGGGCGCTGGACGCGCCGGGCCGGCCCTCGTTCAGCCTGCGGGCCCAGCACGCGCTGTTCGACCGGCTGGTTTACGGCAAGCTGCGGGCCGCGCTCGGCGGGCAGACGCAGTACGCGGTCTCCGGCGGCGCCGCGCTGAGCGAGCGCCTGTGCCACTTCTTCCGCGGCATCGGCGTCACCGTCCTGGAGGGGTACGGGCTGACCGAGACGACCGCCGCGACAACCGTCAACCGGCCGGACCGGGTCAAGATAGGCACCGTCGGGCTGCCGCTGCCCGGGGTCTCGATCAGGATCGACGAGGACGGCGAGATCCTGATCAAGGGGGTCAACGTCTTCCCCGGCTACTGGCGCAACGAGGCCGCGACGAGCGAGGTCTTTACCGAGGACGGCTGGTTCCGTACCGGTGACATCGGTGAGCTCGACGACGAGGGCTTCCTGAAGATCACCGGGCGGAAGAAGGAGATGATCGTCACGGCCGGCGGCAAGAATGTCGCGCCGGCCGTCCTGGAGGACCGGATCCGCAGCCACGCGCTGGTCAGCCAGGCCATGGTGGTGGGCGACGGACGGCCGTTCGTCGCGGCGCTGATCACGCTGGACGACGAGACGTTCGGACCGTGGAAGGAGAGGAACGGCAAGCCGGCCGACGCGACGGTCGCGTCGCTGCGCGACGATTCCGACCTCGTCGCGGCCGTGCAGGCCGCGATCGACGACGCCAACAAGGCGGTCTCGCGGGCGGAGTCCATCAGGAAGTTCAGGATCCTCGACAGTGACTTCACCCAGGAGGCCGGCCAGCTCAGCGTCAAGCTCGGGATCCGCCGGAGCGTGCTGCTCAAGGACTTCGCGACCGACATCGACGCTCTTTACTCATGAATCCCCGTGCTGGTGCCTGGCTCATGAACCCCGTGCTCGCGAGCCCCTGTGTCGCGAGCCCGGTGTTCGTGAGCCTCGTACTCGTGAGCGCTGTCCTTGTGGGTGCTGCGCTGGCGGGCGCTGCGCTCGGGCCTGGCCTCAGCCGACGAACTGGCCGTTCGCCCGGCGGCCCGCGGCCGGCTCGTGCAGCAGCGCGCCCGAGGTCCTGAACAGGAACTCGGTGTAGTCAGCGGGAGCATTGTCCCGGCCGGCCAGGTAAGTGTCGGGAGCCATCCGCAGGACGGTCGACCTGCGCTGGGCGTAGTTGCATTCGGCGATGATGGCGGCGACCCGCTGGCCGAAACGGCCGAGCGCGGTCCGCGCCGGGACGGTGGCCCGCTGCGTCATCGTCATGCCCCCTGCGTCAGCCGGTGGCTGCGCCGGGCCGCGCGGGCACCCGCCTTGCGGACTGCGTGCCGCACCGCGCCGGCCCGCCGGGCCGCCGTCGCCTGCTGCCGTGATTCCCTGATGTGATCCGAGACCAGGCTCTGGGCCATGTTCAGGTTCATCGTTCCTCCTCGATGCGTTTCCCCGTTCACCATCGAGTCTTCCGCTAAGGCCCCCCGGGCCGCATCGGAGGAAAGCCCTATCTCGCCTGCTCAGATGGGCCTTAGGCATGCCTAGGACGGGCTAAGGCGGCCGGCGGCGAGGCCTTAGCCGGCCAAGATCGCGGACAGGCGGGCGGCGGAGTGTTCCTCACGCCACTCCCGGTCCACCCACGCCTGCCCCTTCTCCCCCATGACCCTGGCCTTCGCGGGGTCGGTGAGCAGTTCGGTGACGCGGGCCGCGACACCCGGTGCGTCACGGACCACGTAGCCGGTCTCGCCGTCGAGGATGGCATCCGGCGCCCCGCCCGAGTCGCCGCCGATCACCGGCAGTCCGGTGGCCGACGCCTCGAGGTAGACGATGCCGAGGCCCTCGACGTCCAGGCCGGCCCGGCGGGTGCGGCAGGGCATGGCGAACACGTCGGCCGCGTCGTAGTAGCTGGGCAAGTCGGCCCAGGGCACCGGGCCGGTGAAGATGATGTCGTCGCCGACCTTGCTTCGCTCGGCCAGGCGCCTCAGCGTGGGCGCATAGGGGCCATCACCCACGAGCAGCAGAATCGCGTCGCTGACCTGTGCCTTGACCTGCGGCCAGGCCATGATCAGGGTGTCCTGGCCCTTGCGCGGGACCATCCGGGAGACGCAGGCCACCACCGGCCGCCGGCCGAGCCCGAGCCGTTCCCTGACCGCGGCGCCGCCCGCCCCGGGACGGAAGAACGTCGTGTCCACGCCCGGCGCCAGCCGGGCCATCCGGCGCTGTGCCGACGGGGACAGCGCGCGGGCCAGCCGGACCCGGAAGTACTCGCCGAGGTAGGTGACCACGTCGACCTCGTCACCGATGCGGTGCAGCAGGCCGCGGGCGCCCGGGAGCGCGGCCCAGCCCGCCTCGTGGCCGTGGGTCAGCGCGACGGCCCTGGTCACGCCCGCCTTGCGCAGCGCCGGGGTGATGAGGCCGAGCGGCGCCGCCGCGCCGAACAGCACGGTGTCGCAGTCGTGCTCGCGGGCGATGGCCACGGCCCGGCGAGATACCGAGGGCACCGGCAGCATCAGCGAACCCGGGTGCCTCACCACCGGAAACGGCTGCTTCGCGTCGAACTCGGCCGCGCCTTCCCAGGCGGGCGCGTAGACGGTCACCGTACCGGCGGGCAGCCGGGTGGCCAGTGCGTGCACGAACGACTGGATGCCGCCACGGCGGGGCGGGAAGTCGTTGGTGACGATCAACGTGCGGGGCACCGGACGAGTGTATAAGGCGGCGCGTTCGGCCTTCTTCTTCTCGTGCTCGCCGTAGAGCAGCGTCCAGCCGGACAGGGCGATGACCTGGCGCGGGTGTTTACGGGCGCGGGTCTTACGGGCGAAGGGCCCCGTCGAGGTTGTCGGCGTACCACGGCGTGCTCATCGGGATCTTCTGCACGTTCATCCCGGTTTGCGGCGCGTCGATGATGTAGCCGCCGCCGACGTAAATGGCCACGTGCCCCTCGCCGTTGTAGATCAGCAGGTCACCCGGCTCGAGGGAAGCCAGGGGCACGTGCGGCAGCGCGGCCCACTGCGAGTAGCTGTCCCGCGGTATCTGCACGCCGGCCGCCGCCCAGGCGGACATGGCCAGGCCGGAGCAGTCGAAGCCCAGCTGGCACGGCCCGGTGCCGCCGTAGACGTACGGGCAGCCGAGCTGGGCGTAGGCGAACGCGACCGCCTTCCCGGCCTGGGAGTCGGTCGGCCCGTCGTACTGCTGGGGGGCGGAGCTGCCGTTGGCGCCGATCGTGTGGTTGGTGACCTGCTGCTGCTGCGGGACCGTCAGGCGGGCCAGCGTGGCCTTCTGGTCGTCGATGAGCTTGGCGAGGGAGGTCTTGTGGCTGGCGAGCTGGGTCTTGAGGCCGGCGATCCCCGATTCGGTGCGCTGCACCTGCTGCTCGACCCCGGACAGCTGGCTGGCGTCGCCGAGCAGCTGCTGCGTCATCGCGGTCCGGTTCCCGGAGAGCTCCATCAGCAGCGACGCCTGCTGCAGCAGGGTGGACGGGTCGCCCGAGGTGAGAACGCCCGCCATCGAGGTGGCCCCGGTATCTTCAAACGCCGCGGCGGCGGTCTGCGCCACGTTGGCCTGAGCCGACTGGAACTGCGCCTGGGCGTGCTTCAGGTGCGTGCGAACCTGGGACAGCTTCGACTTCGCGGCGGAAAGCTGCTGGCTGGCCTGGTCATACTGCTCGGTGACCTTATTGAACTGCGTCGTGAGCTGGTTGATCTTGGCCTCGACCTGCTGGACGGTCGGCTGCGGGGCGGCATCGGCGCCGGTACCCGAGGCGACGACCACGAGCCCGCCGATAGAGAGCAGCCCGGCCGCGAGCGCGACGCTACGGCGAACCCGAGACAGGCTGCCCGTCAGCCGCGTACTCACGCTACCTATCACGCTCCCAAATCATCCCGCTCGCCCGGGCGTTTGCCCTGGTTTTCGGCGGCGGTCACCGCCCGGCGACTCCTGGGTCAGCGTAGTGAAGGGAATAGGGGCGATTCAACCGATTCCCCTAATTCCGGCTACGTCGTTACGCTGCCTTAACTCACTCTCGCGAACGAGTCCGTAACGGTAGCATCACGATGCTTTGGTTTCCGGGAAGACACGCTGAGCCCAGGCTCGCGCTCCGGGTAGGACGGCCGGGCCCGATTGCGAAGGCCCAGGCAGCGAGAGCCGGAGCGGGGACACCAGGCCGGCCGCCGCGAGGACCGTGAGCGCCTTCGCCTCCGCCTCGGTGAGGTGACCGGGGGCCACCGCGGAGAAGCCCGCCGCGTTTCGCGGCTGAAGCATGGTAATAACGCAATCCTGACAGCCGGCGCCGCGCATCTCGCAACGTTCGCAGTCGATTTCCATGACACCTCCTATGCATTGCGTGAATGGACGGACACAACGTACTGAGCCCCTCTGACATTTCGGCGGCCGCGCGTGTCGCGGGCCGGGCGAGGGCGAGTGTCGCGGAACGGGCGAGGCGCAACTGCCGCGGGCGGCGGCATGGCGACTGCGACGCCCGGGACGCGGGACCGCTGGCCCGACCGGATACGCGGCGGCGAGTTAACCACGGTTCGGATCCGGGTGTGCGGACGACGGGTATTCGTCGGCACACTGGATGGCGGGTACACGACGCTCACCAGCAACGCGACGAATAGAACCGGCGTCGGAAGAAGTTCCGAGGCTGCGAGGGCAGCGCAGCGGACGCTCGGGCAGTGCCAGGCACCGGCGCGGAGCGGGCACACGGGGCGGGAGCGGGGAGACGGGGCGGAAGCGGCTCAAGGGGGCAGAGGGGCGAGGGCGGCGTGGCGGTGGAGGAATGTCAGTGGGCGGCTTTACTTTAGGGAGCGTGATCGATCCGGGCGCGGCGACGCGGGCACCATGCGGGTGCGAGGACGCGGCGTCCGCCTGGGAGGAACGTGAGCCGGACGGCACGGGCCGGGGAGGGGCTGACCCGGCTGAAGCTGGTCGGGCCGGATGAGTCGGGGCGCCGGCGGGGGTGAGCTGGACGGGCCGTGGGGAGGCCGGAGGCGGGAGCGGAAGCTTCAGGGCTGGGGCGGGCCGGATCTGCGCGGGGACGCGGTCCCGGGGAGCCTGGGCGCGACCGAGCTGAGCCAGGTGGAGTTTGCCGTGGTGGACCTGGAGACCACGGGGTGGTCGCCGGAGGTGGCGGCGATTACCGAGATCGCGGCGGTGCGGGTCACGGGGGCCGGCGCGGTGGGCTGGCGCTCGCGGCGCAGGGAAGGCTCGGCGCGGGGTGATGACCCGGTGCGGCAGGGCGGGGCAGGACGGGACGGAGCGCAGCGGGACGGGGCACCGCAGGACAGGGCGCGGCGGAGTGGGGGGCGGCGGAGGGAGTTTGTGCGGCTGGGGGAATTTGCCTCGCTGGTTAATACGGGGGTGGCGGTTCCGCCGGGGATCGCGGAGCTGACCGGGATCACCGACCCGATGCTGGCCGCGGCCCCGGGGCTGGGGGCGGTGCTGCCCCGGCTGCTCGAGTTCAGCCGGGGGTGCGTGCTGGTCGCGCACAACGCGCCGTTCGACCTGCGGTTCCTGGTGGCCGGGTGCGGCGACTGCGGGCTGGCGTGGCCCGGGTTCACCGTCCTGGACACCGTCATGCTGGCCCGGCGGGTGATGGACCCGGACGAGGTGGCGGACTGCAAGCTGGGCACGCTGGCCGGCTTCTTCGGCGCGCGGACGGCGCCGAGCCACCGCGCGCTGGCCGACGCGCGGGCCACCGCGGACGTGCTCAGCTGGCTCATCCGGCGGCTGGAACACCGCGGCATCCGCACCATGCAGCAGCTCAGCGCGTGGCCGGACGTAGTAGCGTAAGCGCCAGCCCGGGCCGTCAGCCCGGCGGGCCGTAACCGAGACAGGCTGGGAGGCATCCGGTGGTCACCGCGATCGTTCTGGTGAGGGCAGAGATCCAGCGCATTCCTGAGGTCGCCGAGCTGATCGCCCAGATTCCCGAGGTGAGCGAGGTCTACTCGGTCACCGGGGAGTTCGACATGGTGGCGATGGTCCGGGTCCGCTCACACGAGGAGCTCGCCGACGTCATCCCGGGCGGGCTGAACAAGGTCCCGGGCGTCACGCACACCGAGACCCACATCGCGTTCCGCACCTACAGCCGGCACGACCTGGACGCCGCCTTCTCCCTGGGGCTGGCCGAAGGCGCCGAAGTCTGAGCCCCCCCGCAGGTCAGGCCCTAGCGGATTAACCGGTTCGGCAGCGCGGGCGCCAGCCGGCGGCTGACCTCGACCCAGCGGTCGAGCAGCGCGCTGGCGGCGCCGGAGTCGACCGCCTCGGCGGCGCGGGCGTACCCGTCGGCCAGCGCGGGGACGACCGCGGCGGGGCCGGCCACGCCGGCCGTCGCGGCCAGCGCGGCGGCCGCGTTCAGCAGCACGATGTCGCGGACCGGGCCCGGCTGCCCGGCGAGTACCGCGCGGACTACCTCGGCGTTCCGGGCGGCGTCACCGCCCCGCAGGTCGGCCACGGTGGCCGGCGGCAGGCCGAGCGAGGACGGGTGGAATTCGGTCCGGGCCACCTCGCCGTCGTGGACGACCCACAGCGTGGACGGTCCGGTGGTGGTCAGCTCGTCGAGGCCGTCCTCGCCCCGGAACACCAGGGCCGAGCAGCCGCGCCCGGCCAGCACGCCGGCGATGATCTCGCCCATCCTGGGGTCGAACACGCCGACCGCCTGGGCCGTGGGGCGGGCCGGGTTGGCCACCGGGCCGAGGAAGTTGAACACGGTGGGCACGCCGAGCTCGCTGCGGGTCGGGCCGGCGTACCGCAGCGCCGGGTGGTACAGCGGCGCGAACAGGAAGGCCACGCCGATCTCGGCCGCCAACTCGGCGCTCGCGGCCGGCGGCAGGTTGATCGCCACGCCGAGGGCCTCGAGCACGTCGGCCGCCCCGCACGCGGACGAGGCCGCCCGGTTGCCGTGCTTGATCATCCGGGCGCCGGCGGCGGCCGCCACGATCGTGCCCATCGTGGAGATGTTGACCGTGTGCGCCTGATCCCCGCCGGTGCCCACCAGGTCGGTCAGCTGGCCGGGCACGATGATCGGGGTGGCGTGCGCGAGCATCGACCGGGCCAGCCCGGTCATCTCCGCCACCGACGTGCCCTTGATCCGCAGCGCGACCCCGAAGCCCGCGATCTGGGACGGCGTCGCGGCGCCCTCCATGATCTCGTTCATGGCCCACTCGCTCTCGTCGGCGGTGAGCGAGTCACCGCGGATGAGCGCGGCCAACAGCGCGGGCCAGGTGGTTCGGGCATCCATGGCAGGCCTCCAACGGGAGGAAGGTGAACCCCGGCGGTCCGGGGACGGAAGGAGAGCGGGAGGAGGAAACGGGGCGGGAAAACCAGCCCCGTTCGGGAGAAAAGGACCTCAGCCGCTGATGACGGGACGCTCTCGCATCAGCCCGGCCAGTTCGTGCGCCAGCGCGATCGGGTCGATCGGGTGGCTGATCACGGCGTCGGCCCGGGACCAGGTGGCGAGCCAGCCGTCGTCCGCCCGGCCGGTGATCAGCAGCGCCGGCGGGCAGTTGTAGATCTCGTCCTTGGCCTGGCGGCACACGCCCATCCCGCCGTACGGCTGGGCCTCCCCGTCGAGCACCATCACGTCCGCGCCGCCGGCGTCGAGCAGCCGGAACAGCGCAGGCTGGGTGGCTACCTCGATAATTTCTGCGTCCGGGACATCCATCGCGGGGCGACGCCCGATGGCGAGCCTGACCTGGGCTCGGACATCGGCGTCGTGGCTGTACACAACGACCTTCATGAAAGTGCATGGTACAGATACCGTCACGGATCCGGGGGGTCGCGTGGCGATCGCCTACAGGTTGTCGTAATAATTGCTTCGTGACGACAGCAACCGTGGAGACGGCCCCGAGGACACCGGCCAGCAGACCCAATCTGGTCAGCGTCGGTACCATCATCTGGCTCTCCTCCGAACTGATGTTCTTCGCGGCCCTGTTCGCGATGTACTTCACCGTCAGGTCGGTGGACAAGGGGGCCGGAATTGCCTGGCCTGGCGCGCATCTCGACATCGCGCTCGGCTCGACCAACACCACGGTCCTGCTGCTGTCCAGCGTTACCTGCCAGATGGGCGTGTTCGCCGTCGAACGCGGCCAGATCAGGCGCACCAGGTCACTGCTGCACCCGATGAGCTGGGGCCTGCGCGAGTGGTACGTGCTGACCTTCCTGATGGGCCTGTACTTCGACCTGGGCCAGGGCTACGAGTACTTCGGCCTGGTCCACGACGATCACCTCACCATCGCGTCCAGCGCCTACGGCTCGGTGTTCTACCTGCCCACCGGGTTCCACGGGCTGCACGTGGCCGGCGGCCTGGTGGCCTTCATCTTCTTGCTCGGGCGCACCTACGCGGCCCGGACCTTCACCCATGAACAGCAGGTCAGCGCGATCGTCGTGTCGTACTACTGGCACTTCGTCGACGTCGTGTGGATCGGCCTGTTCACCGTCATCTACCTCATCCATTAGTCAGGGGACAGCGAGTGAGCTGGATAAACGCCAGGCGCAGGCGCCCGGCCGCCGGCTACGCGGCACTGCTACTTGGGCTCGTCGTTGTCGCGCTGGTCTACGGGTCGCTCACCTCCCGGGGTGGCGTCACCGAGGCCTCGGCCGCGGTCGGGGCTCAGCAGGACGTCATGGCCGGGCAGAAGCTGTTTCAGGCGAACTGCTCGAGCTGCCACGGCCTCGAGGCCCAGGGCACCTCGCAGGCGCCCAGCCTGATCGGCGCCGGTGCGGCCGCGGTCGACTTCCAGGTGTCCACCGGCCGGATGCCGGCCAAGGAAGTCGGCGCGGAGAACGAGCGCAAGCCGGTCGATCGTTCACCCACGCAGGCAGATCCGATCCCGGACTCCCAGCAGGTGTCGACGACCGGGGCGGACACCGCGCTCGGGTACCAGCTGTTCAGCGCCAACTGCTCGCAGTGCCACAACGCCGGCCTGTCCGGCGGCGCGCTGACCTACGGCAAGGACGCGCCGCCGCTCACCGCGGCCACGCCGACCCAGATCTACGAGGCCATGCTGACCGGGCCCGAGGCCATGCCGGTGTTCGCCGACGGCGCGGTCACCCCGCAGGCCAAGAAGGACATCATCGCCTACATCACGCAGACCCGGGTGGAGCCCAATCCGGGCGGCTTCTCGCTCGGCCGGACCGGCCCGATCACCGAGGGCCTGGTGATCTTCTTCGGCGGCCTGGGCTTCCTGATTCTCATCGCGCTGTGGATTACCGCGAAGCGGCGTGATCCAAGACCGACGGGGATGGAGTAGAGGCGTCATGAGCGACATGGAAGAGACCGAGGGCACCGAGGGCCCGGTCGCGCCGCACCGGGTGATCGGCACTCCCCCGCCCTCGCCGCGCCTGCTCGGCTCGACCGCGGTCGACCGGATCGACCGCGGTTGCCGACGATCGCGAGCGCATGCCGTCCATGGCCGACGAAGAGGAGATCGTCGGCGAGCCGCACTACGTCGGCCTGCCGCCGGACGACCCGAAGGTGGTCGTGCACGGCAAGCGGGCCGAGCGGGTCGTCGCGGCCTGCTTCACGCTCGCGTTCTTCACCGGCTGCGCCTTCGTGGCCGCCTACGTCGGCATCGGCGTGGGCACGGTCGACAAGACCCTGCGGTCCAACCTGGGCCTGGGCACCACGCTGGCGGTCACGCTGCTGCTGCTCGGCACGGGCGCGCTGATCTGGGTCCGGCACCTGATGCCGGACGTCGAGCTGACCGAGGAGCGGCACGACCTGCGCTCCGACGAGGCGGACCGGCAGCAGTTCCAGGAAGTCTTCAAGGACGGCGTAGCGTACAGCCAGTTCGTCAAGCGGCCGCTGATCAGGCGGACGCTGATGCTGGGCACGCTGCCGCTGCTCGCCGCGCCCATCGTGCTGCTGCGCGACACCGGGCCGAAGCCCGGCACCAGCCTGCGGCACACCGTGTGGAGCCCGGGCCGCCGGCTGCTGGTCTACGGCACCAACCAGCCGATCACCCCGGCCGACTTCAGCGCGCCGGGCAGCATGATCACGATCGTGCCCGACGGGTTCCAGGACAACGACGACGACGCTGACCAAGGCCGCCGTCGTCCTGATCAAGTTCCGCCCGGGCGAACTGGATATTCCCACCCGGACGCAGGGGAGTACGCTGGTAGGCACGATGAACTGGACAGTCGACAACATCGTCGCCTACTCCAAGATCTGCACGCACGTGGGTTGCCCGGTGGGGCTGTACGAGCAGACGACGCACCACCTCCTGTGCCCGTGCCACCAGTCCACCTTCGACGCGGCCAAGGGCGCCGAGGTCGTCTTCGGCCCGGCCGCCCGGCCGCTGCCCCAGCTGCCGCTGACCACGGACTCGTCGGGGTACCTGGTGGCCAAGAGCGACTTCAACGAGCCCGTCGGCCCGAGTTTCTGGGAGCGCGGATGAGTACCGACACCGATTTCGACGTCCCGAAGGCGCTGAGCGGCACGGGCAGCTTCCTGGACGACCGGTTCCACGGGGCGCGCGGCCTGCGGGTGCTGATGCGCAAGGTCTTCCCCGACCACTGGTCGTTCATGCTCGGCGAGATCGCGCTGTGGTCGTTCGTCATCCTGCTGCTGACCGGGACCTTCCTGTCGCTGTTCTTCGTGCCGTCGATGAACCAGGTGACCTACCACGGCTCGTACATCAAGCTCGACGGCATCCGGGTGAGCGAGGCCTACCAGTCGGCCCTGAACATCACCTTCGACGTCCGCGGCGGGCTGCTGATCAGGCAGATCCACCACTGGGCGGCCGACCTGTTCATGGCCGCGCTGATCATCCACATGCTGCGGGTGTTCTTCACCGGCGCCTACCGCAAGCCGCGCGAGATCAACTGGCTGATCGGCATCGGGCTGTTCACGCTCGGGCCTGCTCGAGGGCCTGTTCGGCTACTCGCTCCCGGACGACCAGCTGTCCGGCGCGGGCCTGCGGATCTTCGAGGGCGCCCTGCAGGGCATCCCGATCGTCGGCACCTACCTGGCGTTCTTCCTGTTCGGCGGGCCGTTCCCCGGGCACGACATCGTGCCGCGGATGTACATCATCCACGTGCTGCTGATCCCGGGCATCCTGCTGGCGCTCATCAGCGCCCACCTGTTCATCATGTTCCACCAGAAGCACACGCAGATGCCGGCCAAGGGGAACACCGAGAAGAACGTGAACGGCCAGCCGTTCTTCCCGTACTTCATGGCCAAGGGCGGCGCCTGGTTCTTCTTCATCTTCGGCGCGCTGGTCCTGCTGGCGACGTTCGCCCAGATCAACCCGATCTGGACCTACGGGCCGTACTCGCCGGTGGCCATCTCGTCGGCGTCCCAGCCCGACTTCTACATGGGCATCCTGGAGGGCTCGCTGCGCGTCATGCCCGCCTGGGAGATCAACTTCCTCGGGCATACGCTGTCGCTGAGCGTGCTCATCCCGTTCGCGCTGCCGCTCGGCATCGTGCTGGGCGGGGCCGCGGCGTGGCCGTTCTTCGAGCAGTGGGCCACCGGGGACAAGTCGATCCACAACATCAACGACCGGCCGCGGAACGCCGCCGGCGCGGACCGCGACCGGGGTGGCCGTGATGACGTTCTACGGCGTGCTGTGGGCCGAGGGCGCGAACGACGTCATCGCCAACAAGCTGCAGATCCCGCTGTACACGATCACCTGGATCGCGCGCTTCGCGGTCTTCCTCGGGCCCGCTGTTCGCCTACCTCCTCACCAAACGGATCTGCCTCGGCCTGCAGCGCAAGGACGCCGAGGAACTGCTGCACGGCTACGAGTCCGGCATCATCCGGCAGCTGCCGAACGGCGAGTTCATCGAGGTGCACCAGCCGGTGGACGAGGAGAAGCGGGCGGTGCTCGAGGCCAAGCCGGTGCCCGCGCTGCTGCCCGCGCCCGGCTCCGAGGACGCCAACGGCGTGCCCGCGCCGGGCTCGCGCGGGGCTCTCGGCTGGGCCCGCGGCGTCGCCAACCGGGCCTTCGCCGAGACCATCCCGCTCGAGACCAACGGGCACGGGAACGGGCACGGCAACGGGCACGAGCTGGAATCCGGTGAGGAGCACGCGGCCGTCGGGTCCGGCGCATCAGCCGGGTCCGTCTCGTCGGGCGGCCACGGGCAGCTTCCGGCCGGCGACGCGGCGGAGGAAGAGCGCCCCGAAGGCGGCTGAGCCCGTTAGCTCCGGGGCACGGAACGCTTCCTGGTGACCTGCCGCAGCCACGACATGGCTGCGCGCAGGTCACCGTCGTTTAGGAGGTAGGTGACCAGGCCGAACACGACGGTGGCGGCGACCGCCGCGAGGGCGGCCACCGCGGCGGCCAGCAGCTTGTGGCTCGCCGGCAGGGCCAGCGTGAGGCCCGCGCCGGCCGCCGCCCCGGCGATACCGGCGGCCGCCCCCGCCAGTGTCGCGCGGCCAGTGCCGCGGACGGCCTCGGCCCCG
Source organism: uncultured Actinomycetota bacterium (assembly GCA_963839095.1). Classification (GTDB taxonomy): domain Bacteria; phylum Actinomycetota; class Actinomycetes; order Streptosporangiales; family Streptosporangiaceae; genus Palsa-504. Next base: position 286,068 of record CAWIUF010000068.1, read on the forward strand.
CGGATCCGGCGGGCCGCGAGCACCAGCGGGACGGCCACCACCGTCTGGCCGATGGTGTTGCCCAGGGCCAGCGCGGCCACCACCAGGCGGGGCGGCACGAGCTCGGCCAGCACCACGTCCGCCACGATCACCACGAGCCAGCTGCCGGCCACCGCCGCGGCCGCGATCTTGAGCCGGCCGAGGACCATCATCACCCGCGACATGTTCGCGATGACGCCAAACCCGACCAGCCCGGGAGCGAACAGGGCCAGCCCGGCGATCAGCTCAGGTACCTGGTCCGGCTCGTGGGCCAGGACGTGGGCGGCGGGACCGGCGATGGCCGCCGTGACGGCCGCCCCGAGCCAGCTGACCAGCAGCACCGCCCGGGTGGAGCCGGCGCAGGTCCGGTCGAAGACGTGCCCCTCGCGCGCGGCGAGCACCGGGAACGCGCTGACCGCGACGGACAGGGCCAGCACGCCGTTCACCGAGTTGAACACCTGCCAGCCGTAGTTCAGCAGGACCACCGCGCCGGTCTCGCCGCGGCCGTTGGCCAGCACCAGGGCCACCACGATGGACAGGTCGTAGGCGATGATCTCGATGACCCCGATCAGCGCCAGTCCCCCGGCCTGGCGCGCCACCCCCGGCGGGAACCGCAGCCGGGGCCGGAACGTCAGGTGCAGCCGCCAGGTCGGCAGGGCGGCCACCGCGACCAGCGCGGCGACGCCCAGCGTGGTGCCGACCGACAAGATGAGCTCGGCGCTCAGCGGCAGCCGGGACAGCGGGAGGTCCTTGTCCAGGGGCGCGAAGGCCAGGTAGGCGGAGATGACCACCAGGCTGGAGATGGCCGGCCCCAGGGCCGGGCCGGAGAAGCGGCGGTGGGCCTGCAGCAGCCCGTACAGGACGACCGAGATCCCGGACAAGATGATCTGCGGGGCGAAGACCACGAGCATGTCGCTGGTCACCGCGACCACGTCGGACCGGACGCAGTGCGCCTGCGCGTTGGCGGGGTTGAGCAGTCCCGCGATCGGGCCGGCGGCGGCCGCGACACCGATGGTCAGCGGCAGCAAGATGATGACGGACCAGGTCAGCAACGCCGAGGAGACCTCGCTGACCCTGGCCTTCTCCCGGGGGTCATGGGCGGATCGTTCGGCCGACCGGGCCAGCACCGGGACCATGGCGCTGGTCAGGGCGCCGCCCAGGACCAGCTCGTAGACCAGGTTGGGGACCTGGTTCGCGGTGACGTAGGCGGTGCCCAGGCAGCTCGCGCCGACCCGCTGCGAGAACACCAGCGTGCGGGCGAGGCCGAGGACCCGGGACAGGACCGTCAGGCCGGCGATCACGGCCGCGCCGCGGGCGATGCCCGCGGCGTGTCCCGGCGGCAGATCCTGGTCGGCTACCGGCATGTATGCATGACGCCCAGCCGGGCCGGCGGGTGTACCGGCCCGGAACCCTGATTCCTTGCCCTGCTCAGGCGGGCTCTCCCTTAAGGGTGAAGGACGACAGCAGGCTGACCGCCAGGAGCAGGGCCGCGGCCGTGACGATGATGCCCATCACCACGGATGTTAGTACGCCCAGGCCCGCTTGCAGGGCCGGGTCGGTGACGAAACCGCCGGCGATGCCCAGGCCGTAGTGGCTCACCGACAGCAGCCGGGCCCCGCTCACGAAGTTGGCCAGCAGCACCTCCCAGACCAGCACGTAGAGCAGGCCGACGGCGATCGCGCGGGTGGTCGCCACCGAGACCATGACGAAGATCGCGTTGTAGATCACCGAGCAGGCCAGCGCCCCGACGAACAGGCCGGTGGCGAACTGGCCGGTGCCGATGCTGACCAGGCCGCCGGGCTGGCCGTCCGGAGGCGGCGCGCTGCCGCCGCCCGCGATCAGGGCGGCGATGAGCTCGGGGACCGCGGCGAAGACGATGGTGAGCCCGGTCGCGACGAGGAACTTGGTGGCCACCACCGAGGACCGGCGGACCGGCGTGGCCAGCAGGTGGACGATGCTGCCGTCGTCGACCTCGGCGCCGAGCACGCTGGTGCCGATGATCAGCGCGGTGAGCGGCAGCAGGACCGAGAAGCCGAACGTGCCCAGGACGTGCGACGGCCACGGCCGCACGGCGCGTGGGTGGCCTTCAGCGCCACGGTGAGCAAGATCAGGACCGCGGCGGGGATGGCGAACAGCAGCGCCCGCTTGCGGCTCAGGGTGGCGCGCAGGGTGATCCGGGCGACCGTGGGGTTGACCAGGCCGGACATGGGTGCTCCTTGGAGTCGGTTCAGCTGGCGACGAGGTAGGCGAAGACGCTTTCCAGGGACTCATCGGCCGGCAGCACCTCGCGCAGCCGGATCCCGTGGTGGCGGGCCAGCACCGCGATGTCCCGGCAGAACGCGCCGTAGTCCGAGGTCCGTACCTGCAGCCCGGCCCGGCTCAGCTCCACGGCGGTCACGGCGGGCCGGCCGATCAGCGCGCCGCCGAGCAGGCGGTCGTCGGAGGAGCGCACCGTGAACACGTGCGGCCTGCTCGTCATCAGCCGCCGGATCGCGCGGAAGTCGCCCGAGGCGGCCAGCCGCCCGGCCACCACCACCTGGATGATGCCGGACAGCCGCTCGACCTCCTCCAGGATGTGCGAGCTGAACAGGATCGTCCGGCCCTCGCTGCCGAGCTTGTCGAGCAGGTCCATCATGTGCAGCCGCTGCCGCGGGTCCATCCCGTTGAACGGCTCGTCGAGCACCAGGATCTCCGGGTCGTGGACGAGCGCCGCGGCCACCTTGATCCGCTGGCGCATGCCCTTGGAGTAGGTGGCGATCTTGCGGTCCGCCGCGGCGCCCATGTCGAGCAGGCTGATCGCCCGGGCCGCGGCGGCGGCCGGGTCGCCGAGCTCGTGCAGCCGCGCGGTCGCGGTGACGAACTGCTCCGCCGGTCAGGAAGGCGTACACCGAGTCGCGTTCGGGGACCAGGCCGACCTGCCGGTACATGGCCGGGCGGTGCCAGCTGGGCTGGCCCGCCACGGTGAGCTCACCGCGGGACGGCGGCAGGAAGCCGGCGATCATGTGCATGATCGTCGACTTGCCCGCGCCGTTCGGCCCGAGCAGCCCGGTGACACCGGGCCCGATGGACATGGTGACGTCGTTGACGGCGACCACGTTGCCGTACCAGCGCGAGACGTTGCGCAGTTCGATGGTCATGCCTGGCTCACCTTCCGGTATCGCGCGGCCAGGCCCGGCGAGGCAGGCCGCGAGCAGGACCACCGCCAGGACCCCGTAGAGCGGCCCGTAGCGGCCTGGATCGGCGACGAGGCCGGCTGCCGGGTCGCCGCCGAGCCAGACGCGCACCCCGTCGAGGATGGTGAACGGGCTGAAGAGCCCGGCGATCCGCGCCCCGGTGGAGGGGACCTTCGTGCCTCCCTCGGCGTCGATCAGCAGCAGGGCGAGGAAGAACGTCAGGATGCAGGAGATGGCGACGATCCCGGTCGAGTACGCGCGGCGGCCGGTGAGGCAGGCCAGCACCAGCCCGATCGCCGCGAACAGCACGGCCCACATCAGGCCCACGCCCAGCCCGGGGATCAGCGCCCTGGTCTGCGCCCAGATGGCCGAGCCGCCCTTGGCCGACGCGATCGTGCCCACGTACAGGATGAGCAGCGGCACCTCGATCAGGATGAGGAGCGCGGCGGTCAGCGCGAGGTACTTGGCCAGCGGGTAGTCGCCGCGTCGCAGCGGCCGGCAGAAGTACAGCGGCAGGACGCGGCTGCGCAGGTCCCGGGAGACGAGCTCGGGCGCCTGGGCGGCGATGAAGATGATGACCACGGCCGCCCGCAGGCTCGGGACGTAGACGTCGTAGCCGAAGAGCCGCTGGTTGCCGCGGGCCACCGCGAACGCGTTCACCAGCGCGGGCAGGCACATCGCGATGAACGCGAGCACCGGGATGATCTTGCCCTTCAGGCCGCGGCCGATGCCGAACGCGGACCGGAAGCTGTGCCAGGTCAGGGCCTTGACGATCTGGGCCCGGCCCAGCCGGGGGCCGTCGTAGCCGCGGTAGCCGAGGTCGTGGATGACCCCGGCGGCCTGCGTGTCAGGCATGCTGCGCCTCCTCCTCGTCGCGGAACAGCTCCTCGACCTGGTGCCGCCGCTGCTCCAGGCGGCACAGCGGCAGCGCGAGATCGGCCACGCAGTCCCGCACCACGTCGTAGGTGTCGTCTCCGCCCAGCGGCACCAGCAGGGTCCGGCCCTGGCCGGTGCCGGACTGGCTCGTGCCGCCGCGCTGGACGGTGGCCACGAGGCCGCGAGCGGCCAGCTCAGCCTGCAGCCGGGCCAGGCCCTCCTCCACCTCCACCGCGAGGACCTGGCTCGCCTGGGTGAAGCTGGTGATCGAGGCGGCCCGCAGCAGCCGGCCGCCCTCGATCGCGACCAGGTGGTCGCAGATCCGCTCGATCTCGCCGAGCAGGTGGGAGGCGACGACGATGGAGATGCCGAACTCCGTGCCGATCCGCCCGATCAGCTCGAGCATGGCGGTGCGCCCGGCCGGGTCGAGCCCGTTGGTCGGCTCGTCGAGCAGCAGGAGCCGGGGCGCGCCGACCAGGGCCTGGGCCAGCTTCACCCGCTGCTTCATGCCGGTGGAGTAGGTGCCGATCAGCCGGTAGCGCTCCTCGTGCAGGCCGACGTGCCGCAGCGACTCGGCGGCGCGTTCCTTGGCCACCGTGGGCGGCAGCCCGGAGATCCGGCCCAGGTGAGTGACGAACTCGGTCGCGGTCACGTCGGGCGGGAGGCAGTCGTGCTCGGGCATGTAGCCGAGCAGCATCCTGATCTCCTCGCCGCTGGCCGTGCAGTCGCGGCCGAGCACCCGGGCCTGGCCCCGGGTCGGCGCGATGAGGCCGAGCAGGATCTTGATCAGGGTGGACTTGCCCGCGCCGTTGGCGCCGACCAGGCCGGTGACGCCGGGGGCGAAGGAGACGGTCAGGCCGTCGAGCGCCGTCACCTCGCCGGGGTAGGTCTTGGTCAGTCCCCTGATCTCGATGACCGGGGCCTCGATGACGGCAGCCCCGGCGGGCGGGACGGCCTCGGTGGATGGCATGTGTGTTACCGTGCCAGGGCGGAGCAGGCCAGGGCATCGGCCGCCAGGGTGAACTCTCCTCGTCGCGCGGGACCGCGCCCGGGTGCGCGTTGCCGTGCGGCGTACGCCTGCAGGATGACGCCCGCTCCGGCGATGACGGTTACGGTGGATCCGTGCGCACCATTTCGGGGGTTCCGCCCGCGCGGCCGCGGCCGCCGCTGACCAAGCGGCTCGGTTCCCGGCACTGGGCGGCGCTGGACTACGTCGCCGGCGCGGTGTTCGGCCTGATCCTGCTGACCACCATCAGGCGTAGCCTGGTCCAGGCCATCGAGAACCCCTACGGGCTCGTGCCCTACCATCCGCTCGCGCTGACCTGGCCGCTGGCCCTCTTCCTGGTCGTCATGATGGTAGTGGCGGTCGGCATGCGCCGCCGCCGCCCGGCGTTCATGCTCGGCCTCTGCTGGCCGGCTCGGTCGTGGTGACCGCGCTGACCGGCCCCGAGGTCGGCGCGCTGGCCTACTTCCTGCCCGTCGCCTACGTGCTCTACCTGGTCGCGGCGACCTACGAGCACCGGCAGGTCGCGGTGCGCGTGCTCATCGCCGTGTTCGCCACGCTGCTGACCGACGGGGTGCTCCTCCACCTGACCGGACCCGGCTTCGACTTCAGCGGGCCGATCGTCCCGGCCGCGCTGTGCGTGATCATCGCCTGGTTCACCGGCTACATCGTGCGGCAGCGGCGCCGGTACGCGGTCCGGCTGCAGGACGAGGCGGCCAGCAAGGCGGTCGCCGAGGAGCGCTGCGCATCGCCAGGGAACTGCACGACGTGGTGGCGCACAGCATGAGCGTCATCGCGGTCCAGGCGGGCTACGGCCAGTACGTCATCGACACCCAGCCCGCCGACGCGCGCACCGCCCTCGGCGCCATCCAGGCCACCAGCCGGGAGGCCCTGGACGAGATGCGCCGGATGCTCGGCGCGCTGCGCCAGGCCGACGAGAGCGATGCCGGGCTGCGGGGCAACCGGGACGACGCCGGCCCGGTCACCGGGACAGCCGAGGCCGCTGACGGCGGGGGCGGCGACGGGGCGGCTCCGCTGTTCCCGGCGCCCGGGCTGGCCGACCTGGACCGGCTGATCTCCCGCACCGCGAGGCCGGCGTCCGGGTCGACGTGACCCGCTGCGGGCAGGTCCGGGAGCTGCCCGCCAGCATCGACCGGTCGGCCTACCGGATCGTCCAGGAGGCGCTGACCAACGTGGTCAAGCACGCGCGGACGAGCGCGTGCCAGGTGCTGATCGGCTACGGCCGGGAGGAACTGGTGCTCGAGGTGACCGACAACGGCGCCGGGCTGCCCGCGATGGCCCTGGCGGGGGACGTCGCCCCGCATCACGGCCTTCAGGACGCCATCGGCGGGAGCGGGCACGGGATCATCGGGATGCGCGAGCGGGTGAGCCTGCTCAGCGGGGAGTTCAGCGCCGGGCCGCTGCCTGGTTACGGCTTCCAGGTCAGTGCGCACATTCCGCTGCCGCAGGGAAAGTGACCGGCATGACGCTACGGGTGGTGGTGGCCGACGATCAGGCCCTGGTCCGGGTGGGCTTCTGCGGCATCATCGCGGCCACGCCGGGCTTCGCGGTGGTCGGCGAGGCGGGTAACGGCGCCGAGGCGGTCGAGGCGGCCCGGCAGGCCAAGCCCGACGTCATCTTGATGGACGTGCGGATGCCGGTCATGGACGGCATCGAGGCGACCCGGCGGATCACCGAGAGCACGGACGTGCGGGCGCTCATCCTGACCACCTTCGACCTGGACGAGTACGTCTTCGCCGCGCTGCGCGCCGGGGCGAGCGGCTTCCTGCTCAAGGACACCCTGCCGGCCGACCTGCTCACCGCTATCCGGGTGGTCGCCGGCGGCGACGCGCTGCTCGCGCCCAGCGTCACCCGGCGCCTGATCGGCGAGTTCGCCCGGACCTCACCGGGCGCCGCTCCCCCGCCGGGTTCGCCGCCCGGTGAGCCCGAGCCGGCCAGTGCCGGGCCCCGGCACGAGGCCAGGGAGCGGCTGCGGCGGGTGCTGACCGAGCGCGAGTTCGAGGTGCTCGCGATGGTGGCCCGCGGGCTGTCCAACGCGGAGATCGCCGAGGAGCTGACGATCAGCCCGGCTACCGCCAAGACCCACGTGGCCCACCTGCTGACCAAACTGGACGCCAGGGACCGCATCCAGCTGGTCATCATCGCCTACCAGTCGGAGCTGGCCCGGGGGGAAGTGTCAGCCCGGGGGGACGACCCTCCGGAGCCCCCCGGTGCGCTTCGCGCCCCGCTGTGGTGAGCGCCGTGTGGTTAGTGGGAGAAGTTGCCGCGGTAGTACTCGAAGACGAAGCCGATGGCGGCGACCATGGTGAACAGGCAGCCGATCAGGAAGAGCCACCAGCCGACGGCGAAGCCGACCGAGGCGGTCGCCGCGGCCAGGCCCATCCAGAGCGGCCACCAGCTGTGCGGGCTGAAGAACCCGATCTCGCCGGTGCCCTGCTCGACCTCGCCTACGTTGTCGTCCTCCGGGCGCTTGGGCAGGCGGCGGCCGGTGAACAGTACATAGAAGCCGGTGAGCAGGGCCAGCCCGACCGCGAACGCGAGCGCGGCGGTGCCCGTCACCTCCTTCGAGGTGTACCAGTACACGATGTCCGCGCCACCGAAGAAGATGCCGCAGCCGAGGAACAGCCAGCCTTCGACCTTCATCTGGGAAACCTACTCTCGCGTCTCGATAGCTGCGGCCGGGATCTTCTGCTCGACGCCGTGTGACTCACGGCCCCACTTGATGTGCGGGTAGTGCGCCTCGAAGGCGGGCCGCTCGGACCGGATCCGCGGGATCCGGTAGAAGTTGTGCCGCGGCGGCGGGCAGGACGTCGCCCACTCGAGCGAGCTGGCGTAGCCCCACGGGTCTTCCTCGGTCACCTTCACCCCGTGCCGCCAGGTGATGTACACGTTCCAGAAGAACATCAGCACGGACAGGGCGAGCAGCCAGGACCCGACGGTGGAGATGACGTTGAGCGTGGTCACGTTCCCGGGCAGGCCAGGGTAGTTGGCGGTGCGCCGTACCTGACCCTCGACGCCGGTCCAGTGCTGGACCAGGAACGTCATGTTGAACCCGATGAACATGACCCAGAACTGGACCTTGCCCAGCCGGCTGTTCAGCATCTTGCCGGTCATCTTCGGCCACCAGAAGTAGAACCCGGCGAACATCTCGAAGAGCACCGTGCCGGCCAGCACGTAGTGGAAGTGCGCGACCACGAAGTAGGAGTCGGACACCGCGAAGTCGAGCGGCGGCGAGGCCAGGATGATGCCGGTGACGCCGCCGAAGACGAACGTGATCAGGAAGCCGACCGTGTACAGCATCGGCGGCTCGAAGGTGAGCTGCCCCTTCCACATGGTGCCGATCCAGTTGAAGTACTTCACCCCGGTGGGCACCGCGATCAGGAACGTCATGAACGAGAAGAACGGCAGCAGCACCGCGCCGGTGGTGAACATGTGGTGCGCCCACACGGTCATCGACAGGCCGGCGATCGCGATGGTGGCGGCGATCAGCGTCTTGTAGCCGAACAGCGGCTTGCGGCTGAACACCGGGATGATCTCGGTGGCGATGCCGAAGAAGGGCAGCGCCAGGATATAGACCTCGGGATGGCCGAAGAACCAGAACAGGTTCTGCCACATGATCGCCCCGCCGCTCTGGGCGTCGAAGACGTGCGCGCCGAGGCGCCGGTCGACCTCGAGCACGAGCAGCGCGGCGGCCAGCACCGGGAAGGCCATCAGCACCAGCATCGAGGTGAGCAGCGCGTTCCAGGTGAACATCGGCATCCGGAACATCGTCATGCCCGGCGCGCGCATGCAGAAGATCGTGGTGACGAAGTTGACCCCGCCCAGGATGGTGCCCAGGCCGGACAGCACCAGGCCCATGATCCACATGTCGGCGCCGATCCCGGGCGAGTAGATCGCGCTGGTCAGCGGCGAGTAGGCGTACCAGCCGAACGCCGCCGAGCCGCCCGGGGTGAGGAAGCTGCCCAGCAGGATCAGCCCGCCGAACGTGAACATGTAGTAGCTCAGCAGGTTGAGCCGCGGGAACGCCACGTCGGGCGCGCCGATCTGCAGCGGCACCAGCTCGTTCGCGAACCCGACGAACAGCGGGGTGGCGAACAGCAGCAGCATGAGCGTGCCGTGCATGGTGAACAGCTCGTTGTACTGCTGATCGGACACCACGTGCTGGTTCGGGCCGAGCAGCTGGATCCGGATGAGGAGCGCCATGACGCCGGCGACCAGGAAGAAGAAGAACGACGTGATCAGGTACAGGTGCCCGATGATCTTGTGGTCGGTGGAGGACAGCCAGCCCGCGAGGATGTTGCCCTTGCGCTCGGTCTTCGGCGTGACGTAGGCACTGACCGGGCTCGCGGGCTGGGCCGGATGTTCGATCGTGCTCACTGAGTGCTCCCGGATGAACTCTGCGCCGCCTGTTGCGCGGATGATGTACGCCTGGAACTGCTGCGGGGTCACGACCTTCAGGGTAAACAGCATCTTGCTGTGGTACAGGCCGCACAGCTCGCTGCAGTGCCCGAGGAAGGTCCCCGTCTTCGTGGCGGTGATCGTGAAGTGGTTCGGGTGGCCGGGGATGACGTCGCGCTTGAACAGGAACTCGGGCACCCAGAACGCGTGGATGACGTCCTGCGAGGTCAGGTTGAACTGGACCGTCTCCCCCGTCGGGGATCTCCAGCACCGGCAGCGGACCCTCGCCGTACATGTTGCCGGTGTCGGTCACCGGCTCCCCGGTCGAGGTCACCTTGTACTGCGGGTAGCTGAACTGCCAGCTCCACTGGAACCCGAGCACGTCCACCGTGACCGCGGGCTTCTTCGGCAACTTGTCGATGTAGTTCTCGTCCTTCGCGGTGAAGTAGAAGAGCACCGCGATCAGCACGAACGGCACCGCCGTGTACATGATCTCGATCGGCATGTTGTAGCGCGCCTGCGGCGGCAGCTTGTCGCCGCGCTTGCGGTGGAAGACCACCGCCCACAAGACCAGTCCCCAGATCAGCGCGCAGACGGCGAAGGCCGCGATCCACGACCCCTGCCACAGGGTCAGGACCGTCTTGCCCTGCTGGGTTATCGGGTCGGGGAACCCGAGCCGGGTGAATGTGTTGTTCGTGCACCCGGTCAGACCGAGGACCACAAAGGTAAGCGCGACCGTCATGCCGGCCGCGCGAGCGGCGCGGGACCGGCCCGGACGGGGCTTACTAGCGCCCTGTTCGGCGTTATCGGTAGTCAAGGCGAGGGCCTTCCTCGGTTCTGCTACAACGTGTCGTGCAAACAGTATCGCGCGTCGCGGGCGAGGCAGCTAGGACCCCACATGTTTGCGTCATCTTTGCGTGGCGCGAGCGTACCGCCAGCCGGGACGGGCATGATGGAGAGCGTGAGGGTGTGCTCGCGGGCGGGAGGGACGGCGTGACCGGGCGCCGGACTCGCCTGTTCGGGCGCGCCCCGGCGGGGCGGCCGACAGCGGGCGGCCAGCAGCGGGCGGCCAGCCGGACCGGCCGGCCGACGAGACCGCACCCGTCCGGTCAGCAGCGGCCGAACGGGCTGAGTTCTCCGTTCCGCCGCCGGCCGCTGCCCTGGTCATCGACGCCCTGGGCCGCAAGTGCCCGATCCCCATCATCATGCTCGCGGAGCAGATCAGGGACATTCCCCTGGGCGCGGTGGTCGCGGTGCTCGCCGACGACCCGGCCGCCTACACCGACATTCCGTCCTGGTGCACGATGAAGGCGCACGAGTTCGTCGCCCATCAGGAGCTTCCGCAGGGCGGCTGGGCCCTGTTCATCCGCCGCAGGCTGTTATCGCCCGGGCCGGCCCTCAGCTCGGCTTGAACCGGCTGGTGAAGCGCGGGTCGTCTTCCCACCAGGGCTTTTCTTCCCCGGCTGGCTCCTCGCCGGTGGCCGCCGCGGTGGTCTCGAGCGCTGCCGTCCTGAGCGCCGCGTCCCTGGCGTCCAGATCGGCGTCGATCCGGGCCGCGTCGGACTCGTCCTCGCGCATCAGCTGGATCAGCTGCGCGGCCAGGAACGGCAGGCCGACGAGATCGCCGAGGATCCACAGCGCTCCCCCGCCGATGATCTGGTCCGACTGCAGGCTCGGCCCCCAGGGCCGGGCCAGCGCGTGGTACCAGGCCGCGCCGATGAGGTTCTGGTCGGCGATGATGGCGAGCCCGATGAACGCGTCGCCGATCACCTCGGCGCCGGTGATCCACATCGAGACCGCGTAGGAGTACTCCTTCGGCACCGGGTCGACGCGGAGCAGCGTCCAGAAGAACGCGAAGCCCGGCGCCAGCAGCGCCAGGTAGGTCAGCTCCCGGATCGCGCCGCTGTGGAAGGTCGCCGTGTACCACGACGTGAAGTACATGACGAAGGGCACGGCCACCAGCGCGAACGTGGTGATCGCGGGGAACGTGAGGATCCGGGCCGGGCGCGAGGCGATGATCGCCGTCAGGCGCGCGCCCGCCCGGGGGAAGACCGCGATGAACAGGCTGATCGGCCGGCCGAGGGCGAGGAACAGCGGGGCCACCAGGACGAGCAGGACCGTCTGGATGGCCCGGGCGGAGAACAGCACCTGCTGGTAGGCGCCGATGAAGGACATCGTGGCGATGACCCAGAAGCCCAGCCCCAGGCCGAGGAACCAGATCCGCCGCGCCACCGGCCAGTCCCCCAGCCTGCGCGCCCCGGCGATGTAGCCGCCGCCGAGGATCAGCACCAGCGCCAGCATCGGCGGGTCCAGCGTCCACTCGGTGAACGCCCGGGCCACGGTCAAGGCCGGCGGCCCGTGGTATCCGGACGCCAGTGAATAGCCCACGCCCGCCGCCGTGTTCCATGCCAGCCACGCTACCGCCCGCCAGCCGCCGCGGTGGCGGTGCCCCCGGTACGCAGACGGTACCCGGGGGCACACCGAGCAAATGCGGGGCGGGGGCGGGGCGGGTTACTGGCTGCTGGCGCCGGAGCGGACGGGGGCGATGAACAGGGTCTGCACGGACTTGCCGCAGCCGTAGGAGGTGTCGGGCAGGTAGACGGCGGTGAACTGGTTGGGCGGGAAGACCTTCAGGTCCGACGCCTTGGCGGGCGAGCAGGTCGGGCTCGGGAAGTTCAGCGCGTCCACGATCTGCAGCTGGGCGTTGGCGGTCGCGCCGGGGGCCAGCGTGACGGTCGCCGCCGGGGCGCCGGTGGTGCTGCGCTTGGCGGCCAGGCCGAGCTGCTGGTGCGACGGCCCGGAGACCAGGGAGACGCCCGGATAGCCGGTCAGCGTGCAGGAGCTGCCCGAGGTGTTGGTGAAATCGATGGTCTGGTAGACGCCGCCGGCGTAGCCGTCGGAGGCCCCCAGCTTGACCTGCAGCGCGCTGGTCGCGCAGGCCGTCGAACCGGCCGCCGAAGACGAGGACGGCGCCACCACGGCCGGGGTATTGCTGCTGCTGGCGGCCGGGGCGCTCGGGCTGGCGGTGACGGTGGTGGCGGAGCCGGCCGCGGGCGGCTGGCTGCTGGTCCCCGAGGACGCGCAGCCGGCCAGCGCCACGGCGCAGATCAGCGGGCCGGCCGCGAGGGCGGCGGCCCGGCCGGAGACGGGGCGGCCGAAGAGATGCATGGCTCAGGCTCCCTTGGAGGATGTGACCAGCGGGAAAGTCTGCGTCACTGGGGCGTATACCCACTTGTGGTGCACGGCATCGTAGTAGCCCGGACGCTGGCCGGGGAGGATCAGCGTCAGCTTCGTGTAGGCGTGCTCGCCGGATCCGACCGCCTTGCTGCCCCACAGGACAACCAGGGCGGGATAGCGGTGGAAGTGCCCGGCGGCGCAATAGGGCGTGCAGTCGTTCTGCACCAGCGTGCCCTTCGCGCTGGCCAGGCCGGGGCCCCAGGCGCTCCAGGTCAGCTTGGCCAGAGCGGAGTTGTCGTCGGCACAGGCGAGAACGAAGCTCTTCGGCCGGACCATGGCGTGCTGGCCGGGGCAGTCGAAGACCACCGTCCGGACCGCCGGGGCGGCAGCAGGATGCGCGGTGGCGGCTTGCGCCGAACCGCTCAGGGTCAATCCGGTGATAGTCAGCGCAGCCGCGGCCAAAGTGAGTACAGCGATGAGCCAAGTACGTTTCACGACGTCTCCTCAACAACGAAAATTCTTTACATACGGTGGAGACGCCGCACGGGGGCTTCGGGTTGGGCCGAAAATGACGAGCTGGGTCACCCGGGGCGGGAGACCCAGCTCGTTCGGCTGAAAAATGGGCTCAGGCGGGCAGGTGGGATGTGACCTCAGCCGCCGCCGTGTCGCCGTACGCCGCCGCGAACCGGTCGGCCAGCGGGCCGGATTTGAGGGCGTACTCCTGCCCGCCGGCCACCTCGAGGGCGTGCACGGCCATCAGGTTGCCCAGCTGCGCCGCGCGCTCCAGCGACAGCCCCCAGGCCACCGCGGCCAGGAAGCCGGAACGGAATGCGTCGCCGGAGCCCGTCGGGTCGGCGGGCTGGGCGTCCGGTACCGAGGGCACCGTGATCGGCGGCTCACCCTGCTGCTCGATCCGGGCGCCGCCCGGGCCGAGGGTGGTGATCCTGACGCCGACCCGGGCCAGGATCTCCGCGCTGCCCCAGCCGGACTTGCGCTCGATCAGGGCTTCCTCGTACTCGTTGCCGAACAGGTAGTCCGCGCCGTCGACCAGCGAACGGATCTGCTCGTCGTCGAAGAGCCGGGCTAGCTGCTGCGACGGGTCGGCGGCGAACGGCAGGCCGGCCTCGCGGCAGTCGGCGGTATACGCCACCATGGCACCGGGATCGCCGGCCCCGATCAGGACCAGGTCGATACCGCCGTGCTCGGCCGCCAGCGGCCCGAGCTTGATCTCGGCATCTTCGCTCATCGCGCCGGCGTAGAACGATCCGATCTGGTTGCCGTCCTCATCGGTGGTGCAGACGAAGCGCGCGGTGTGCTTGAGCACCGACTCCCGTACGCCCGCCGTGCGGACGCCGTGAGCCTCCAGCCACTGCCGGTAGTCCTCGAAGTCAGCTCCCGACCGAGCCGACGAGCAACGGCCGCAGGCCGAGTACGCCCAGCCCGAAGGCGATGTTGCCCGCCACCCCGCCCCGGCGGATGTCCAGCTCATCGACCAGGAACGACAGCGAGACACGGTCGAGCTTGTCCGCGATCAGCTGGTCGGTGAACTTGCCGGGAAACGTCATCAGGTGGTCGGTCGCAATCGACCCCGTTACGGCGATACGCACGGCGTAACCTTATCCCCCCGGCCGCCGTCAGTGGAACGAGTCGCCGCAGGCGCAAGAACCCGTCGCGTTCGGGTTGTCGATGGTGAAGCCCTGCTTCTCGATCGTGTCGACGAAGTCGATGGTCGCGCCCATCAGGTACGGGGCGCTCATCTTGTCGGTCACGACCTGGACGCCGCCGAAGTCGGTGACGATGTCGCCGTCGATGGCGCGCTCGTCGAAGTAGAGCTGGTACTTAAGCCCCGAGCAGCCGCCCGGCTGCACCGCGATACGCAGCTTGAGGTCGTCGCGGCCCTCTTGCGCGAGCAGCGCGCTCACCTTGCCCGCCGCGCCCTCGGTCAGGACGATCCCCTGCGTGGTGGCCTCTTGCTGAACAGTCACTTTAGCTCCCGCCTAGTTCATGTGCCGCTGGTTGACGGACCGCGCCGGGCGGCCATGGCGTTGCTCCAACCTGCAGTCCAACGATATGCGCTGCGGACGCATTCCAGCCACTGCTGAGGTATGGCTCACAAACCCTTTACAAACCGGGAGCGCCCCAGACCGGAAACCACCGGGCCAGGTCCGGCTCCCACTTCAGGTCGCTGCCGATGACGCTCTTGGCCTGCAGTTCGAGCGCGTTGTCGCGGCGCTCGCCGGCCAGCGGGGCGAACGGGTAGAACGAGCCCCGCTTGTACAGGTAGATGAGGGCGAGGCGGCGCTCCTGCTCGTCCCGGAAGGCGACCAGGGTGCAGAGCAGCTGCGGCCCGAAGCCGTTGTCCACCAGCGAGGAGTTGACCGCGTGCAGGTCGGTGACCAGCGCCTCGAGCTCGTTCGACATCCGCGAGCTGACCAGCCAGGTGAAGCCGTAGTCATCCTTGGTCGCCTCGACCGGCAGGCCGCCCTCGGCGTGCGCGCTGGAGTTGAGCAGGTCCTGCACGTCCTTCTGGACGTCGGAGAAGGACCGGCCCTCGACCGGGCGGAAGCAGACCGAGCCGGATCCAGTGGGCTTGAATCCGGCTCCCGCGTCCAGCGTGACCGCCGCCGACGGCAGCGCGAACAGGTCGTCCAGCTTGGGCTGGACCGGCTTGGTCCGGCCGAGCAGCGCGTCGAGGAAGCCCACGAACGTCCCTTGCTACTTGTCGAGGCTGGTGCCGGAGATCCCGCCGAGCTGCTGCTGGATCTTGTCGAGCTCGGCCAGCCGGCGCTCGAGGGTCGGGTGGGTGGAGAACAGGTTGGCCAGCTTGCCCCCGCCGGCGCCGACGCCGTGCAGGCTCATCGCCGGCGCGAAGAAGAACGCGTTCAGCGGCTGCGCGGTGCGCAGGTCCCTGGTCGGGATCCGGCCGATGTCGCCGGTGACCTTGACCAGCGCGGACGCCAGCTTGCTGGGCTGGCCGGTGAGCATCGCGCCGCTGCGGTCGGCCGACAGCTCGCGGTACCGGGACAGCAGCCTGATCAGCACGAAGCTGACGGCGTAGACGACCGCGCTGACCACCATGAGGATCAGCAGGATCGGCAGGGCGTTCTGGTTGTTGTTGTCGCGGCGGCCGCCGCCGCCGAACAGCTCGCCGTAGAAGGCGATCCTGACCAGCAGCGCGGCGATGATGGCCAGGAACGACGCGATCGTCATGACCTGGACGTCCTTGTGGGCCACGTGCGACATCTCGTGGGCGAGGACGCCCTCGAGCTCGTCGTTGTCCAGCCGGCGCATGATCCCCCGGGTCGCGCAGACCACGGCGTGGTCGGCGTTACGGCCGGTGGCGAACGCGTTCGGCATGTCGGTCTCGGCGATCGCGACCCGCGGCTTGGGCATGTCGGCCAGCGCGCACAGCCGGTCCACGATCGCGTGCAGCCGCCGCTCGTCTTCGCCGTCGGTCGGGCTGACCTCGTGCGCGCCCGCCGTGCGGAGCGCGATCTTGTCCGAGTAGAACAGCGACCCGATCGCGAAGCCCCCGCCCAGGACCACCGCGAAGAACACGATCGCGGTACTGGACGCGCCGTACGCGGTCCCGATCCCGATGATCGCGGCGATGAAAGCGACGAATACCAGCCCGAGCAGGAACATGGTCGCGGTCATCCGCACCGTGAGTCCCCGGTCGGGCGCATACCTGGTCCGCGCCGCCATGGCGCCACCTCCGTTCGGCCCCGGCCGGTTGTGCCGACCGGAGGCCAGAAGCCTTTTCCCCTAATGCGAATCTACCCGTACAACGCTGTACGCCAGCCGAACGTTACCCGTGGGTACGCTGCGGGTTGACTCCTGAGATCAGCCGGGGATGAGACCGTCGTCGGTAAGCAGCTTGCGTACCTCGTCCATGCTCGAATCCGCGGACGGGAGGATCAGGTCCGACGGCTCGAGGGTGTCCGCGGGCACCGGTGAGCCGAGCGCGCGGACCTGGTCGAGCAGGCCGTGCAGGGCAGCGGTGAACGCGGTCTCGTCGTTGCGCTCGACCGCCGCCTCGAGCTGGGTGTCCAGCTTGTTCAGCTCGACGGTGGCGGCCTCATCGACGTTGAACTGGCCCTCGCCCAGGATCCTGACGATCATGGGCGATCGTCCTGCGGCTCGGCGGCGGGCAGCTCGGTCGCCGGGACGCTGGCCGGCTGGGCCTGCGCCTGCGGCGTTGCCGTTGGAACCCTCGAGCTGCTTGGGGGCGCTCGTGGCGATCTCGCCCTTGAGCCTGCTCAGCTCGCTCTCGACGTCGCTGCTGGCGGACATCATGTCGAGCTCGGCTCTGGATGTCGTCGCGGCGGCCGCCGACGGCATCATCGAGCGCGCCGGAGGCCATCAGCTCGTCGATCGCGCCCGCGCGAGCCTGCATCTGGGCCGTCTTGTCCTCGGCCCGCTGGATCGCCATGCCGACGTCGCCCATCTCCTCGGAGATGCCGGAGAACGCCTCGTTGATCCTGGTCTGGGCCTCGGCCGCGGTGTAGGTGGCCTTGATGGTCTCCTTCCTGGTACGGAAGGCGTCCACCTTGGACTGCAGCCGCTGGGAGGCGACCGTCAGCTTCTCCTCCTCGGCCTGCAGCTGGGCGTACTGCGCCTGCAGTTCGTTCAGCTGGCCCTGCGCCGACGACTTGCGCTCGAGCGCGTTCCGGGCGAGGTCCTCGCGGCCCATCCCGAGCGCCTTGCGCGCCTGGTCCTCGAGCTTGCTCGAGGACTGCTGGAGCTGGTTCATCTGCAGCTCGACGCGCTTGCGCGACGTGGCGACATCCGCGACCCCACGGCGGACCTTCGTCAGCAATTCGAGCTGCCGCTGGTAGGAGTAGTCCAGGGTCTCACGAGGGTCTTCCATCTTGTCCAGGGCCTTATTGGCCTTGGCCTTGAAGACCAGTTGTACTCGCTTCATCACGCCCATACGCGCGGCCGTCCCCTTCATTAACTTCTTCGCCACCACCAGGCCGTGCCCGGGACCGGGAAATCATGGCCGGGCGACCGGCTAGACGGCGGACGAGCCCGTGCGACTAGTCGGATTCCACCCTACGCG
The DNA here is from genome assembly GCA_963839095.1 of uncultured Actinomycetota bacterium. Taxonomy (GTDB): domain Bacteria; phylum Actinomycetota; class Actinomycetes; order Streptosporangiales; family Streptosporangiaceae; genus Palsa-504. The sequence goes on from CAWIUF010000068.1 coordinate 303,796, forward strand.
GTCTGCCGCATTGCGAGCTACCATGTCGGCCTCCGTGCCAAAGGTGGCGCTAGCCCCACCTTTGATCATCCTCCGCTGCCGGCGGGGTCGATCCCCCCGTTCCCCCCGTTATGCTGAGGCCGTGTTCCGACGCCGTAGCGCCGGGGCGACCGATGGCACGGCCCAGGATTCCCCGGGCGCGCAGAGCCCGGACGACCCGGCCAACACCAAGACCCGTCCTCCGGCCGAAGCCGCCAAGGGCCGGCCCACACCCAAGCGCAGCGTGGCCGAGGCCGGCCGCCGCACGCCGATCACCGGGACGTCGCGGGCGCCCGCCGGGCCGCGGACCAAGGAAGACAAGGAAAAGGCGCGCGCCAACCGGGTCAACCGGTACGAGGCGATGCGGCGGGGCGAGGCCTGGGCGCTGAACCCGCGTGACCGCGGGGCGCCCCGCGCCCTGGCCCGCGACTTCATCGATTCCAAGCGCCGGGTCAGCGAGTACTACATGTACGTGCTGGTGGTCCTGCTCGTCGCCGTGTTCGTCCGGAACAAGGCCGCCCAGGAGATCATCTCGCCGCTGGTCCTGGTGCTGGTCCTGGTCATCGTGGCGGACGCGGTGATGATCCGGCGCAGCCTGACCAAGCTGGTCGCCGAGCGGCTGCCGGGCGACACCGTCCGCGGGCTGACCGGGTACTCGGTGATGCGCGCGCTGCAGATCCGGCGGTTCCGCGTGCCGAAGCCCCGGGTCGGGCCGGGCGACAAGATCTGATCGCCCTAAAGTTAGGGATCATGGAATACCGACATCTTGGCAAAAGCGGTCTCGTGATCAGCGAGATCGCGTACGGGAACTGGATCACCCACGGCGACCAGGTGGAGGAGCAGGCCGCCGCGGACTGCGTCCGGGCCGCGCTGGACGAGGGCATTACCACCTTCGACACCGCTGATGTCTACGCGGGCGGGCGGGCGGAGGAAGTCCTCGGCCGGGCGCTGCAGGGAGTACGGCGCGAATCGCTGGAGATCTTTACCAAGGTGTACTGGCCGATGGGCAAGGGCCGGAACGACCGCGGCCTGTCCCGTAAGCACATCATCGAGTCAGCGCACGCGTCGCTGCGCCGGCTGGGGACCGACTACGTCGACCTCTACCAGGCGCACCGGTACGACTACGAGACGCCGATCGAAGAGACCATGCGCGCCTTCGACGACCTCGTGCGGGCCGGCAAGGTGCTGTACATCGGGGTATCGGAGTGGCGGGCGGAGGAGATCGCGGCCGGGCTCCGGGTGGCCGCCGAGCTCGGGCTGGACCGGATCGTGTCCAATCAGCCGCAGTACAACATGCTGTGGCGGGTCATCGAGCCCGAGATCGTGCCGCTGTCCGAGAAGGAAGGCGTCGGCCAGATCGTGTTCTCGCCGATCGCGCAGGGCGTGCTGACCGGCAAGTACCAGCCCGGGTCACCCCCTCCGGCCGACTCCCGCGCGACGGCCCCGGCCGGCTCCGGCTTCATCAAGCGGTGGCTCGAGGACGACACGCTCAACGCGGTGCAGCGGCTCCGCCCGCTGGCCGACGAGGCCGGGCTCTCGCTGGCCCAGCTGGCGGTGGCGTGGGTGCTGCAGAACCCGAACGTGTCCGCCGCCATCATCGGCGCCACCCGGCCCGAGCAGGTGCGGGAGAACGTCAAGGCGGCCGGGGTCCAGCTGGACGCCGGGCTGATGCGGCGGATCGACGAGGCGCTCGGCGACGCGGTCGGCCGTGACCCGTCCCGGACCGCCAGCCCGAAGTCGCGCCCGTAGCGCCTGAGCGCAGTGCGGTGACCCTGCCCCGGTTCAGTCCTCCGGGTGCAGGGTCATCGGGCCGTACTCGGTCTTAGCCTCGTTGAGCAGCGATACCTGGTCCACCCCGGCGGCGAGCAGCGCCCGCCAGTTCTCCCCGAGCCAGCTTTCCGCGTCGCCCTGACTGGCGAAGATCGCCTCTTGCAGCTCGTCGGTGGTGATGACGCTGCCGTCCGCCTTCTCGTACCGCCAGGTCCAGGGCATTGCCGGGTGGCCTCCTCCGTCGTGGGTGCTGACTGAGCGTAGCTCAGCGCCGTGATAAGACGCGACCGGAGTGGCAAGTGAGCGTTAACAAACCATAGATAAGGCGCAGAACAGGATGGCCCAGACCGCCTTGCCGCGGCCGGTGACCGGGCTCCAGCCCCAGACGTCGCTCAGCGCGTCCACCATCTGCAGGCCGCGGCCGGCCTCTTCGCTGCGATCCGGCGCCCGGAGCACCGGGGCGGTGTCGGACGGGTCGAGCACCGCGCACATGACCTCGCCGGTCCGGCGGAGCAGGCGCAAGCCGACCGGCTGGCCCGCTTCCGCAGCCGCGACGGCCCGCTGGGCATGCGATACCGCATTAGCCACGAACTCGCCAACGATGGCCTCGGCGTCATCGGCCAGCGCGGCCAGGCCCCACTCCCGCAGCGTGTTCCGGGTGAACTTGCGGGCCGTGCGGCCGGACTGGGCCCCGGAACCGAGGGTGCAGGCAGCCACCGCTGGTGAATCCCACCAGTCAGAAGGCATCCGGACCACCCGCGGGCGGCCGGGTGCGCACTGCAGCCTGGCGGTCAAGTCAAGCGGCCGACGGACGGCAGGATCAACCTTTGTCCGTGTCGGCAAACCTACTTGGCTCAAACCCATCGCGACCCCGCGAAGCCTATAGCGCCAATCCCTGATGATTGACGCAAATCACATCCTGCCCGACTGCACGCGTTTCATGCAAGACCAGATGCACGTTCATTTGTAACGTGCACCTGCCGTGTTCTCTTGTCACAGAGTTTCATAGAAAGTTCAAGTAAAGGTTTTACCTCGGTATCGCTGCCCGGCCCTCGGCGCCGTGAGCGGGCACGTTATCGTGTCCTCAACTCGACCAGGGGAGCCGCTGATGCTTGTTGCCGGCGTCGATTCATCCACGCAGTCCACCAAGGTGATGCTCTGCCGGGCCGATGACGGCAGCGTCGTCGGGGAGGCGTCCGCCCCGCACCCGGACGGTACCGAATGCGACCCGGAACTGTGGTGGCAGGCCCTGAACCAGGCGGGAGACGGGCTGCTCGGCCGGGCCGACGCGATCGGGGTGGCGGCGCAGCAGCACGGCATGGTGGTCGTAGACGACGCCGGGCAAGTCGTCAGGCCGGCCCTGCTCTGGAACGATGTGCGGTCGGCGCCGCAGGCGAAGGCGCTGATCGCCGAACTGGGCGGCCCCGGCTACTGGGCGGAGCAGACCGGAAGCGTCCCGACGGCCTCCTTCACCGTCACCAAGCTGCGCTGGATGGCCGAGCACGAACCGGATGCCGCCGCCCGGACGGCGCGCGTGATGCTCCCGCACGACTGGCTGACCTGGCGGCTGGGCGACCGCGGCGCACGAGCCCGCCACCGACCGCGGCGACGCCTCGGGCACCGGGTACTTCTCCCCCGCAGCCGGACGCTGGCTACCGGAACTCGCCGAGGCCGCCCTGGGGAAGCCGGCCGGGCTGCCGCGGCTGGCCGACCCGGCCGAGATCGTCGCGCGGACGGCGAGCGGCGTGCCGCTGTCCGCCGGGACCGGGGACAACATGGGCGCCGCGCTCGGGCTGGGCCTCGGGCTGGGCGAGGTGGCCGTCTCCATCGGCACCTCGGGCACCGCCTACGCGGTCGCGGCCGGGGCCGCCGCGGACGAGTCCGGGGCGGTGGCCGGCTTCGCCGACGCCACCGGGCGCTTCCTGCCGCTGGTGGCGACGATCAACGCGGCCCGGGTGCTGACGGTCACGGCCCGGATGCTCGGTACCGACGCCGACGGGCTGTCCCGGCTCGCGCTGGCCGCGCCGCCGGGCGCGCAGGGCCTGACCCTGCTCCCCTACCTGGACGGCGAGCGCAGCCCCAACCGGCCCGGCGCCAGCGGCGTGCTGCGCGGCCTCACCAGTACCAACAGCACGCCGGAGAACCTGGCCCGGGCCGCGGTCGAGGCGGTGCTCTGCTCGCTCGCCGACGCCATCGGCAACCTGGCCGACTGCGGCATCGCCGCGCGGCGGGTGATCCTCATCGGCGGCGCCGCCCGGTCCGAGGCGGTGCGCCGGATCGCGCCGATGATCTTCGGCGTGCCGGTGACGGTGCCCGCGCCGGCCGAGTACGTCGCGCTGGGCGCCGCCCGGCAGGCCGCCTGGGCGCTGTCCGGGCGCGGCCGGGGCCGCCCGCCGTGGCCGCTGGCGGGCACCAGCGCCGAGTACACCGCCGAGCCCGCCCCCGGAGGTCCGCGAGCAGTACGGAGCCCTCCGCGACGCCACCGCTCTCCTGGGGCTGAGGCTCCTGGGCTGAGGCGGGGACCGGGCACGGTGAAAGGATGGAGACGTCGATGATGACTGGAGAAGGGACCGCCAGGTGAGCACGGATTTCGTACCCTCGCGCGAGGACCGGTTCTCGTTCGGTATCTGGACCGTGGGCTGGCAGGGCGTGGACGTCTTCGGATCGGCGGTGCGGCCGCCGATGCCGGCCGAGCGGGCCGTGTACAAGCTGGCCGAGCTCGGCGCCTACGGGATCAACTTCCACGACAACGACGTGTTCGCGTTCGAGGCCACCGCGGCCGAGCGGGACGAGCGGATCGGCGCGCTGCGCAAGGCGCTGTCCGAGACCGGCATGGTGGTGACCACGGCCACCACCAACTTGTTCGGCCACCCGATGTTCAAGGACGGCGCGTTCACCGCCAACGAGCGCGAGATCCGCCGGTTCGCGCTGGCCAAGGTGATGCGGAACCTGGACCTGGCCGCCGAGCTGGGCGCGAAGACCTACGTGTTCTGGGGCGGCCGGGAGGGCGCCGAGTCCGGCGGGGCCAAGGACATCAGGGCCGCGCTGGACCGGTACGCCGAGGGCCTGAACCTGCTCTGCGCGTACGTCCGCGAGCAGGGCTACGACATCAGGTTCGCGATCGAGCCCAAGCCGAACGAGCCGCGGGGCGACATCTTGCTGCCCACCGTCGGGCACGCCCTGGCCTTCATCAACGGCCTGGCCGACCCGGACATGGTCGGGGTCAACCCGGAGATCGGGCACGAGGAGATGGCCGGGCTGAACTACGCGCACGGCATCGCGCAGGCCCTGTGGCACGGCAAGCTCTTCCACATCGACCTGAACGGCCAGCACGGCCCGCGGTTCGACCAGGACCTGCGGTTCGGGGCCGGGAACGTGCGGGGCGCGTTCTGGGTGGTGGACACGGTGGAGGCCGGGGGGTACGACGGGCCGCTGCACTTCGACTACAAGCCGCCGCGCACCGAGGACGACGAGGGCGTGTGGGTGACCGCCGCCGCGTGCATGCGGAACTACCTGATCCTGCGGGAGAAGGTCAAGGCGTTCCGGGCCGACCCCGACGTCATCGAGGCGCTCCGGGCCTCCGGCGTGGCCGAGCTGCGCACCCCCACCCTGGCCGACGGCGAGACCTGGCGCGACGTGCGCGAGGCCACCGCCGACGTGGACGCGCTCGCCAAGCGCGGCCTGGCCTACGAGCACCTCGACCAGCTCGCCCTGGAACACCTCTACGGAGTGCGCTCCTAAGAGTTCGGGCAGCCAGACGCGCATGGCGTCGCCGTCGCGGTTGTCCCACTGGAAGTAGGGGATGGCGATGGCCGTGACGGGGGCGCCGTCCGCGGTCTGGCCCGGCGCGGTGACCTCGATCGTCTGGCCGATGCCGGCCAGCGCGACGGGACGCTCGCCGAGCACGCCGCCCGGCTGGATGACCAGGTCCTCCAGGCGCGCGCCGTCGAGCTGGTCGGCCTGCTCGAAGCAGTAGACGAGCGGGCCGCGCTCGATGGCCACGCAGCCGCGGATCGCGTCCACCCGCCGGTCCGGGTAGGTCCAGCGCGGCGTCAGGTCCAGGTGCAGGGTCACCACGTCGCCTGGTGCCCAGGTGCGGTGGATGACGTGGTAGCCGGGTGAGACCCCGACCCGTTCGGGATCATCGTTTACCGCGACGCGGGCGCCTGCGCTCCAGCTGGGCACCCGCAGGGCCAGGCCGCGGGCTTCGCGCCGGGGCGGCGAGGACGCGCAGGTAGATCGCGCCGGACCAGGGGTAGTCGGTGGTGACCTCGAGGTCCAGGCCGGCCCCGGCCAGCCGGGAGCCGGTGTACTGGTGGACGGAGAGCGTATCCCATCCCCGGTCACCGAGGCGAGGTAGTGCTCGAGGGACCCGAGGAGCCGCATGATGTTCGGCGGGCAGCAGGCGCAGCTGAACCAGACGCGGCGGCGGCCGGGGTCGTCCTTCTCGAAGTGATCCTCGCGGCGCTGCAGCGGGTTCACGTAGAAGAACCGCTGCCCCTCGGTGGCGATCGCGGCGGCGAAGCCGTTGTAGAGCACGCGCTCGATGTGGTCCGCGTACTTCGCGTCGCCGGTGGCGAGCAGCAGCCGCCAGCTCCACTGGATGCTGGCGATCGCGGCGCAGGTCTCGTTGTAGGCGCGGTCGGGCGGCAGCTCGAACCGGTCGCCGAAGCCCTCGTCGGCGTGCCGGGAGCCGTTGCCGCCGGTGAGGTAGGTCTTGGCCGCCACCATGTCGTCCCAGCGGCGGACCGAGGACTCCAGCAGCGCGCGGTCGCCGGTCTCGGCGGCGACGTCCATCACCCCGGCCTCCAGGTACAGGGCCCGCACCACGTGCCCCACCTCGGTGTCGGAGGCGAGCACCGGCACGTGGTCCTGCAGGTAGCGGTGGCCCATGCCGGAGTTCCCGGCCAGGCCCCGCCCCCGCTGGTCGACGAACTGCCGGGCCAGCTCGAGATAGGCGGCGGTGCCGGTCTCGCGGTAGAGCTCGGCCAGCGCCGTCTCGATGACCGGGTGCCCGTCCAGGCCCCGCTCCTGGCCGCCGAACTCGCGGACCAGGTGGTCGGCCAGGCGCACGGCGATGGCGAGCAGCCCGTCGTCGCCGGTGCCCCGGTGCATCGCCACGGCCGCCTGGATCAGGTGACCGGCGCAGTACATCTCGTGGCTCCAGGCCAGCCGGGTGTACCGCGGCTCGCCGCTGACCTGGAAGTAGGAGTTCAGGTAGCCGTCGGGACGCTGCGCCTGGCCGAGCAGGGCGGTGACCTCGGCGGCGAAGGAGGCGAGCTCGGGCCGCCCGCCGTGGGCCAGTTCCCAGCCGATGGCCTCCAGCGTCTTGTAGATGTCGGAGTCCATGAACACCGGGCCGCGGTAGCCGGTCCCGGGCAGCGGATCGACCGGCCCGACGCCGACCGGGCGGTGGCCGCCCGCGGCTCCGTAGCCATCGGCCTCGCTGGCCGCCTCGCCCTCGGCGTCGGCGGATCCGGCCGCGCGGGCCGCCCGGATCGCCAGCCGCACGTTGTCGAGGTTCCCCGCGTCCTCGAGCTGGCGGACCGCGAGCGGCAGGCTCGCGGTCAGGTTGCGCTCCTGCCACTGGTGCAGCAGCCCGGCCGCCAGCCGGGCCCGGGTGACCGGCTGGTGCGTCCCGGAGGCGGCGGCGGTGGGGGCGACGGGGCCGGTTACGCTACCAGGAGAACCCTCGTAAGGGGCCTGGCCCAGAGGTGGTGCGATCCGGACGCGGCCGTTGGCCTGGTCGGCGTGGTCAGCAGCGGGCATTACGGCAGGCGGCTGGTCGGCACTGTTCACGTACGCGGCTCCATGATCCAAGGAATAGGTTTTCCTTATCCCCACGGAATCGTAGGCTAGAGGCTGGCCAGCGAAGCGTCAACCGTGCTGGCCCGGTGCTGAGGAGCGCAGATGAGGCGGGTGACCATCCGTGACGTGGCGGCCGAGGCCGGCGTGTCCATCGGCACCGCTTCCAAGGCCCTGAACGGCCAGGGCAAGCTGCGCGCCGAAACCAGGGAGCGCGTGGCCGAGGTGGCGGAGCGGCTCGGCTTCGCGCCCAACACGCTGGCCCAGGCGCTGCTCGCGGGCCGCTCGTTCACGGTGGGCCTGATCACCACGGACAGCTTCGGCCGGTTCAGCATCCCGGTCATGCTGGGCGCCGAGGACGCGCTCGGCACCGGCCAGGTCTCGGTGTTCATGTGCGACACCAGGGACGACCCGGAGCGCGAGCGGCGCTACGTCGAGACGCTGGCGGCCCGCCGGGTGGACGGGCTGATCGTGACCGGGCGCCGGATCGAGCCGCGTCCGCCGGTGGTGGCCGGGCCCGGCATCCCGGTGGTGTACGCGATGACCCAGCCGGTGGGCGAGAGCGGTCCCGCGGTGCTGCCCGACGACGAGGGCGGCGGCCGCGCCGCCGCCGAGCACCTGCTGCACGGCGGCCGGCGGCGGATCGGCCACATCACCGGGCCGGAGCGGTTCCTGGGCGCGCGGATGCGCGCGGCCGGGTTCGGCGCCACGCTGGCGCAGGCCGGGCTGCGGGCGCACGGCGGCGTGCGGTTCGGCGAGTGGAGCGAGCACTGGGGGCGGGAGGCGGCCGCCCGGCTGCTGGCCGAGGAGCCGGGCACCGACGCGATCTTCTGCGGCAGCGACCAGATCGCCCGCGGCGTGGCCGACACGCTGCGCGCGGCCGGCCGGGCCATCCCGGGCGACGTCGCGCTGGTCGGCTTTGACAACTGGGAGCCGATGGCGCTCGGCGCCCAGCCCCCGCTGACCAGCGTGGACATGTGCCTGGAGGAGGTCGGCCGGGTGGCCGCGGGACTGCTGCTGGCCGCCATCGCGGGCGAGCCCGCGCGCGGTACCCGCCGGGTCCCCTGCCGCCTGGTGACCCGCCAGTCGAGCCGGCCTGGTCCTACGGGCTGAACGCGCCCGGGTCAGGAAGTGGCAGCCTGGTCGCCTTCGGGTGCCTTGTCGCTTTCGGGGGCCTGTCGCTTTCGGGGGCCTGCTCGCCCTCGGCGGCCTGGACCGCGCGGGCCGCGTTGTAGTCGCGCATCATCTGGCGCTGCGAGCGGACCTGGAAGAACACGATCACCACGACCAGGCCGATCGAGACCCAGAGCCCGTAATGCGAGATGGCCTGCGCCACCACGACCGCGTGATGGCCGAGCGCGTAGCCGAGGCCGGACAGCAGGCCCGCCCACAGCAGCGACCCGATGATGTCCAGGATGACGAACGTGAGCAGCCGCATGCCGGCCCAGCCGGCGATCACGTAGATGATCGCGTTGGGGATGGGCAGGAACGGGGAGATGATCACGGCGGGCCAGGTGAACTTGCGGCCCCAGCGCTGCACGCGGGCCATGTACCGTTCCCCGCGGTTGCGCTTGCCGCCCAGCAGCACGATGATGCGCTCGCCCCAGAGCCGGCCCGCCCACCAGTACAGCGGGTCGAACTTCATCAGCCCGGGAACGGCCGCGAGCAGCACCAGGATCAGCGACCCGTGCCCGACCCGGGCGAAGGCGGCGGCCGAGATGATGGACTCGGTACCCCCGCCGATCAGCGTGGACCACAGCGGGTGGGTGCCGACCAGGTGGGTGCGCAGGGGCAGCGTCACCCAGTAGAAGATGCCGCTGAGCATGATGCCGGCCCAGCACAAGATGTCGGCGCGCCGGGGCTTGCCGGCCCACGGTGTCCGCGGGTCGTCGAAGGCCGGGCGCTGCCGTGCCTCGTCGGCGGCTACCTTCGCCGCCTCCAGCCCTGACGCTTCGTCCACCAAAACACGCTACAACCAATCACGGGCTTTTCCGCCCCGGCCTGCGCCATGATGGCCAGCGTGACCGAAGATCCACGCGCTACCGCCGACCCGTTCGCCGCCGCCAAAGCCAGCGCCGAGCGCCTGACGGCCCTGGCCGGGCCGCATGACGTCGCCGTCGTGCTCGGCTCGGGCTGGGCGCCGGCCGCCGATGCGATCGGCCCGGCAGAAACCGAGATACCCCTGGCCGAGCTGGGAGGTTTCCCGGGCTCGACGGTACCCGGCCACACGCTGACAGCCCGTTCGGTGCCTATGGGTTCAGTCCGGGTGCTGGTGCTCCTCGGCCGGGTGCATCTCTACGAGGGGCTGTCGCCGGCCACCGTGGTGCACGGGGTGCGGACGGCGGTGGCGGCGGGCTGCCGGGCGGTGGTGCTGACCAACGCGGCGGGCGGGATCAGGCCGGGGCTCAGCGTGGGCGAGCCGGTGCTGATCAGCGACCACCTCAACCTGACCGGCCGGTCCCCGCTGGCCGGGCCGCCCCCGCCCGGGCAGCGCTTCACGGACCTGACCGACCTGTACTCCCCGCGGCTGCGGGCGCTGGCCCGCGAGGCCGACCCGAGCCTGGCCGAGGGGGTCTACGCGATGATGCCGGGACCGCACTACGAGACCCCGGCGGAGATCACCATGCTGGGCCGGCTCGGCGCCGACCTGGTCGGGATGTCGACCGTCCTGGAGGCGATCGCGGCCCGTCACCTGGGCGCCGAGGTGCTGGGCATCTCCCTGGTCACCAACCTGGCGGCGGGACTGGCCGGGCAGAGCCTCAGCCACGCCGAGGTGGTCGAGGCGGGCCGGGTCTCCGCCAGCCGGATGGGCGCCTTGCTGGCCGGGATCCTCCCCCGCGTCTAAGCCTGGAGGGTGGTGGGCCAGGGCCGCGTGGTGGTCGGTGCCGGCGTGGTCGAGCGGGTCGGCGTGGACGATGGCGGCGGCGAGCCGCGGGATGGCGTGGATGAGCGCGTGCTCGGCGCTGACCGCGATGTCGTGGGCCTGGACGACGGTGCACGCCGGGTCGACCGAGATCTCGCATTCGGCGCGCAGGGTGCGGCCGACCCAGCGGAGCCGGACCCGCCCGGCGGCCAGCACGCCGGGGGTGGCGAGCAGGGTGGCCTCGGCCTGTTCGGTGAGCGCGGGGTCGACGCTGTCCAGCAGGCGCCGGCCGACCTCGCGGGCGGCCTGCCAGCCGACCATCAAGATGGCGGCCGTGATGAGCAGGCCCACCACCGGGTCGGCCCAGTGCCAGCCGATCGCCACCCCGCCCGCGCCGACGAGCACGGCCAGGCTCGTGAAACCGTCGGTCCGCGCGTGCAGGCCGTCGGCGACCAGGGCGGCCGACCCGATCCGGCGGCCGGTGCTGATCCGGTAGCGGGCGACCAGCTCGTTGCCGGCGAAGCCGATCGCGGCCGCGATCGCGACCGCGACCAGGTGGGTGACGGGGTGCGGGTGCAGCAGCCGGGTGACGGCGGCGTAGGCGGCCGCGGCCGAGGAGAGCAGGATCACGGCCACGATGACGATGCCGGCCAGGTCCTCGGCCCGGCCGTAGCCGTAGGTGTAGCGCCGGGTGGGGCGCCGCCGGCTGAGCAGGAACGCGATGCCGAGCGGGACCGCGGTCAGCGCGTCGGCCCCGTTGTGCAGCGCGTCGCCGAGCAGCGCGACCGAACCGGACAGCGCCACCACCACCGCCTGGGCGAGCGCGGTGGCGGCCAGGCCGGCGAGCGAGATCCACAGCGTCCGCAGGCCTTCGGCGGAGGATTCCAGGACCGGGTCGACGGCGCGGTCGTGGTCGTGCGAGTGCGGGCCGACCGTGTGGCGGACGCGCGCCCATAGCCCTTGATGACCGTGATCGTGACCATGGCCGTGCTCGTGCTCGTGCTCGTGCTCGTGCTGGTTGTGGTCGTGGGCGCCGCCGTGCTCGTGGCTGGCGGTGCCCGGGTGCTGCTCGCTGGTCATAGGTTCCAGCATGACCCGGAAAACCCGTTGCAGCATCTCGACAGCAGCCAGCCGTACGCGGCTGCGAACCGCTCGCAGCTGCGGCCCCAGGCGGATAATCGGATCATGGACAACAACGGGGAAAGGCTGGAAGTACCGAAGACGGCCGGACGGATGACGGCGGCGGCCTCGGCGTTCGTGCGCGCGCTGACGGCGGAACAGCGGAAACAGGCCTGCTACGCGTTCGGTGACGAGCGGCGCAGCTGGTCCTTCCTGCCCGCCCGGGACCGGGACGGGCTGCCGATCGGCGCGCTCGACGAGGGCCAGCGCCGGCTGGGGCACGAGCTGATCGTGACCGGCACGAGCATGCCCGCCTACACCAAGGTGGTGTCGGTGATGGCCATGGAGCACGTGCTCCGGGCCCTGTCCCCGGCCGCGGCGCAAGACCTTTTCAATCCCGAACGGTATTGCTTCAAAGTCTTCGGCACGCCGGGCGAGCGGGCGTGGGGCTGGCAGTTCGCCGGGCATCACGTCTCGCTCAACTTCACCGTGGCCGACGGCCGGCTCATCTCCCCCACCCCGTGCATGCTGGGTGCCGAGCCTGCTTCGTTCGGGCTGCTGGCGCCGCTCGCCGACGACGAGGAACTCGGCTTCCGGCTGGTGAACTCGCTGGACGCGGCGCAGCGGCGGGCCGCGATCATCCACCACCGGCCGCCACCCGACCTGGCCGCCCGGATGGTCCCCCGGCTCGGCGACACCGAGCGTCCCGACCCGGTGTTCGCGCCCGAGCCGGACTACGTGCTCAGCGACGACGAGCGGGACATCCTCAGCTACGTCCGGTCCAGCCCCAAGGGCATCCCCGGGTCGTCGCTGAGCCGGGTGCAGTTCGACTCGCTGACCGAGCTGGTCGGGGCGTTCGTCCGGCGGCTGCCCGACGAGGTGGCCGGGGCGCAGCTGCACGACCTGGAACGCATGGGCATGGACAACCTGACGTTCGCCTGGGCGGGCGGGACTTCGCCGGGGACGCGGCACTACTACCGCGTCCAGGGGCCGACGCTGCTCATCGAGCACGACAACACGCAGGGAAACGGCAACCACATCCACTCGGCGTGGCGGAACCCGGCCGATGATTTCGGTGACGACGTGCTGGCCGCGCACTACCTCGAGCACCACGCGTAGCGCGTGCCTGCGGCCAGGCCCGGGTGACGGACCTGGCCGGGGCTTAGTGGCGCGCCTATCGGGCGCGGCTTCGACGGCTAGACGCAGGAGGCGGCGGGGATTTCGCTCGCGGCCGGCGTGGTCGCGGCGGCGTCGGCGGCTGCCTGCTCGGCAGCCATGCGCTCGCCCTCGCGCTGGGCGTGGCGGCCGTAGGCGATCATCCAGGCCATGAGAAGGGCGAAGACAACGTAGGGCATGATCTTGGAGATGGTCAGCGCGGTCGACGTGGAGACGGTCTCGACGATGACGACCCTGGCCGCCGCCTCCGCCAGGTACACCACGCCCCAGACCACGGTGTAGAGCCAGAACGTGTGACGGAAACCCTCGTAGCGCCACAGGGACTCGAACTCCTGCCCCTTCTCGGTGTCCCGGCCGATGAACTCGATGGCGAACCGGTAGATCAGCGGGCGCCGCGCCCGCAGCGAGCCGAGGCACAGCAGCCCGAACACCGCGGTGGGGACCGAACCCTCGACCAGGACCAGCCGGGGGTCGCCGCTGAGCAGGCCGAGAACGGTGCCGACGGCGATGCCGGCCAGCACGACGACCCCGATGGTGTCCACGCGCCGGTGGCGGATCACGCCGGCGGCCACGCCGAGGGCCGGGAGGGCGCCGCTCAGGACGAGGGCGGATACCGCGCTCTGCCCGGCGTCACGCAGCAGCGAGTAGGCCACGAGGGGGCCGGCGACGTCGAAGATCGCGATCATCGCCAGGGACTGGAAGCGGTTGCGATTGGTGCTCTTCGTCATGTCCCCAACGCTACGAACTTGGTGGCACCCGGCCCAGTGCGCTGGATCCTGACATGGGCGTGACTGATGTCATCTGCGGGTACGTGACGTCAGGGAGCTGGGCAGGTCAGGCGGGTGGCCGGGTGGTGCGGCGGCTGCGGGCCAGGCTGGCTACGACGACCAGCGGGGCGGTGACGCACGCGACGTAGAGCAGCTTCAGCGGCTCTCCGGGACGCGGCCGCATACCGGTCACCGGATCGGGATCCGAGTTGAACTTCAGGGACGGCTTCACGTGCCGCCAGCGCGTGATCTCCAGGTACATGAGGTACCAGGAACCGATCCAGATCACACCGCCGAGCCATCTCGCCACGCGCATACCCTGATGCTCCCACCGCCACGGGCCGTGCGCCATTCCAAAGCCGCCTGCTCGGCTGCTCGGCCCGGCTGCTCGGCGAAGCCGCCCGATCCGTCCCGCCTGCACATGACCGGGATGTAGCCGGTAGCCAGCCATATGCTGAGCTGGTCATCCTCGGACGGCCCGCCACTGAAACGGCATGGATGCCACCATCAACCTCACCTGTCCCCTGTGCATCATCTTGATGTAGCCCACGGATGGAAACTGGAGGCGAGGCTATGGAGTGGTTTGTAGAGACACCAGACGGCCGGACGCTGGCGATCGAGGACGCCGGGGATCGTGACGGCCGTCCGGTTCTGGTCCACGTGGGTACGCCGGGCGGCCGCCGGCTGTACGGCCCCCGCACGCTGGCTGATGCCGAACGCCGCCAGTTGCGGCTGATCAGCTACGACCGGCCCGGCTATGGAGGCTCGACACCCCAGCCAGGACGCTCCACAGCCGACTGCGCCGGCGATGTCCGGGTGATCTGTGAGGCCCTCGGGATCGATCGGGTGCCGATGTGGGGCCACTCGGGTGGCGGCCCTCACGTCCTCGCGTGCGCGGCCCTCCTGCCGGACCTGGTCCCGGCGGTAGCATCCTTGGCCTCGCTGGCCCCCTACGACGCCGAGGGACTGGACTGGCTCGCCGGCTTCAGCGAGTCGGCCCTGGAGGAGGTCCGGCTGATGCAGTCCGACGAGGCCGCGGCACGCGCGTCGTTCCAGGACGAGCAGGAGAAACTCCTGGGAGCACCGCCCGAGCAGGTGGCCGTGGACATACAGGTGTACGCCCCGGACGCTGACCTGGCGCTGCTCACCGATGAGGCGATTACCCTGCAGCAGTCGCTAGCGCCCGGGATCGAGGGATCCTGGGACGACTGCGTCTCGCAGCTCACCCCCTGGGGCTTCGACGTGGGCCAGATATCGGTCCCGGTGCTGTTGCTGCACGGCGGCCAGGACCGGGCCGTTCCGGTCAGTCACGGTCAATGGCTGGCCGCGCACATCCCCGGCGTCGAAGCCCGGTTCTTCGAGGACGAAGGGCATTCCATCCGGGAACGTCACATCGCAGAGATACACGCCTGGCTCGTAGAGCGCAGCTTTTGATCTTAGAAATCGTCAGATGGGCTCGGTGAGGTTGACGGTGTTGCCGTCGGGGTCCAGGATGTGGGCCACGCGCTGGCCCCACGGCATGTCGTTCGGCGGGCCGAGGACGCGGCCGCCCAGGACCTCGACGTGCTCGAGCAGGCCTTCCACGCCGCCGACGCCCAGGTCACCGACGTTCACGTTGAGCAGGATCCGCTGCGGGGCGGCGATATCAGCCTCGCCGTCGGTGACGATGCCGAGCTCGGCGTTGCCGATCTGCAGGCCGACGTAGAACGCCGGCCCGTCTTCGGGGACGCGGGAGATCTCGACCGCGCCGAGCAGCGCCTTGTAGAAGGCCAGCAGCAGGGGCAGGGTCGGGGTCACGATGACCGGCTGAACGGTGGCAGGCATGCATCCTCCTGGCGTATGGCCAGACACTTACCCCCGCTATCGCCCGTCATGTACCAATAGCTGCATCCAACCGCTGGCGTCATTCCGGTCTAGGTGCCAGCCAGAGCGCGGCATTGGTCGGCTCCATGGTCTGGTCGACGACGGTCAGCAGCTCATCAGTCAGGCGATCCAGGTCGGGCTGCTGCTGCAGCCGGGTGGCGAACGCGCCGATGGTCTGGGCGGCGTCGTAGCGGCGCCGGTTGAAATGCCGGTCGACCAGGTTCTGGATCCGGCGCCGGGCGGGCCGGAACGCCACCGCCAGCGCCAGGGTGGCCAGCGCTACCGTCAGGCTGGACTGGCCGCTGGCCAGCTGGCTCAGCCCCACCGCCACCGCGGCGTAACCGCCGCCGAGCAGGACCGTGAGCAGGCCGTAGGCCAGCGTGCGGCTGATGATGCGGTCCAGGTCGTACAGCCGGTATCCCAGCGTGGCGGCACTGATCCCCGAGGTCAGGATCGCCAGGCATACGGTGCCCACCAGCCCTGGGTCGGGCAGCGACGGGACGCCGGCCGCCAGCGAGGCCAGGAACACGACGAGCACCAGCGCGACCAGGCCGGCCGCCAGGGATACCCAGCGCAGTTGCAGGCGTTCGGTGCCGGCGGCCCGGTGGAAGCGGAAGAGCAGCGAGAGGGCACCCGTCACCACGGCCAGCAGGATCACCGGGAAGGAGATCTGGTAGGCGAGCAACTGGGCGCCGCCGACGTTGCTCAGGTCGAACGGGTCCCGGGGATGCCGGTAGCCGGCTTGCGCGGGCGCCAGCGCCACGGTCAGCAGCAGTCCGATTGAGGTGGCCGCGATGAGCATGGCCCACGGGCGCCAGCGCCGCGAAGGCAGCGAACCGGTCGGCGTGAGCAGCAGGATGAGCGCCAGGCAGGCGAAGCCGGTGATGGCGTCCGCCGGGAAGTAGGAGGCCACCAGCCTGGCCGCCGGCAGCGCTCCGGGGCGGACCAGGAGCCCGTAGTCGGCGTAGGCCGAGATCACGAAGCTGCCCTGGCCGAGGATCCCGAAGGCGAGGACCAGCCAGCCCACGGGAATGGCGGGTCGGCGGCTGGCCACCACCGCGCCGATCGTGGCCAGGCCGAGGTGCGCCACCTGAACCGAGAGGCCGGCGGCGTCGAAGACCGTGAGGTCGGGCCGGCCGGACTGGCGGAGCAGATGGTCCAGCCAGGCCGCGGCGACCAGGGCGAGCATGGCCAGGCCCCATAGACCCCAGGCCAGCCACCCCGATCTCAGCGCACGCATCCGGCACCTCCGGTACGGCCGGCGTAGGACTTTGCCGGGACAGATCCCAGTGTCTCGTGCGGCCGTCACGGGAACGTTACGGCGGGCCTAGGTGCTGGCGGGGTGCCAGACGGTCTTGGTCTCCAGGTAGGCGAGCATGCGCTCGAGGCCGGGCGCGGCCGTCCAGTCCTCCTCGGCGTCGTCCGCGCGCCGGGGCCGGACGACCCGCTTGAGGTTGTCGGCCGCGGCCACGGCCAGGTCATCGGCGAGGTCGCCGGGGGCGCCGGTCAGGTCGATGGCGTTGACATCCATGTGCGAGGCCAGCCAGGGCGCGATCTCGGCGGTGCGGCCGGTCAGCACGTTGATCACGCCGCCGGGCACGTCGGAGGTCGCCAGCACCTCGGTGAGCGAGACCGCGGGCAGCGGGAACTGCTCGCTGGCCAGGGCCACCACGGTGTTGCCGCTGACCACGGCGGGCGCGACGACCGAGACAAACCCGAGCAGGCTCGACGCCTGCGGCGCGATCACCGCGACCACGCCGGTCGGCTCGGGCAGCGAGAAGTTGAAGTAGGGCCCGGCGACCGGGTTGGACGAGCCGCGGACCTGGGCGATCTTGTCGGACCAGCCGGCGTACCAGACCCAGCGGTCGATGGCCGCGTCCACCGACGCCTCGGCCAGCCGGGCGCTCAGCCCCTCGGCGGCCCTGACCTCGGCGACGAACTGCGCGCGGCGGCCCTCGAGCAGTTCGGCGACCCGGTACAGGACCTGGCCGCGGTTATAGGCGGTAGCCGCCGACCAGCCCGGGAACGCCTTGCGGGCCGCGCCGACCGCGTCCCGGGCGTCCTTGCGCGAGGCCAGGGCCGCGTTGGCGCCGAACCTGCCCTTGTGGTCGGTCACCGGATAGGACCTTCCGCTCTCGGACCGGGGGAACGCTCCGCCGATGTACAGCTTGTACGTCTTGCGCACGGCGATACGGGGAGCCGCAGCGGTGTCAGACATCGAGGTAAGCCTCCAGTCCCTGCCGGCCGCCTTCCCGGCCATAGCCGGATTCCTTGTAGCCGCCGAACGGCGCCGCCGGGTCGAACTTGTTGAACGTGTTGGCCCACACCACGCCGGCCCGCAGCTTGGCGGCCATGTGCAGGATCAGCGACCCCTTCTCGGTCCAGACCCCGGCCGACAGGCCGTACGGCGTGTTGTTGGCCTTCTCCAGCGCCTCGGCGGGCGTCCGGAACGTCAGGACGGACAGCACCGGGCCGAAGATCTCCTCGCGGGCGATGCGGTGCGCCTGGGAGACGCCGGTGAACACCGTGGGCGGGAACCAGAAGCCCTTCACCGGCAGCTCGCACGGCGCCGACCAGCGCTCCGCCCCTTCCGCCGCGCCGACCTCGGACAGCTCGCGGATCTTGGCCAGCTGGGCGGCCGAGTTGATGGCGCCCACGTCGGTGTTCTTGTCCAGCGGGTCGCCGAGCCGCAGGGTCGCCAGCCGCCGCCGCAGCGACGCGAGCACCTCGTCGTACACCGATTCCTGCACCAGCAGCCGCGAGCCGGCGCAGCAGACGTGGCCCTGGTTGAAGAAGATGCCGTTCACGATGCCCTCGACGGCCTGGTCGACCGCGGCGTCCTCGAACACGATGTTGGCGGCCTTGCCGCCCAGCTCGAGGGTCACCTTCTTGCGGGTGGGGGCGCAGGCCCGGGCGATCTCCTTGCCGACCTCGGTGGAGCCGGTGAACGCCACCTTGTCGATGCCCGGGTGGGTGACCAGCGCCCGGCCGGTCTCCCCGGCCCCGGTGACGATGTTGACCACGCCCGGCGGCAGGTCGGCCTGCTGGCAGATCTCGGCGAACGCCAGCGCGGTCAGCGGGGTGGTCTCGGCGGGCTTCAGCACCACCGTGTTGCCGCAGGCCAGCGCGGGAGCGATCTTCCAGGCCAGCATCAGCAGCGGGAAGTTCCACGGGATGACCTGGCCGGCCACCCCGAGCGGCCGCGGCGCCGGGCCGTACCCCGCGTACTGGAGCTTGTCGGCCCACCCGGCGTGGTAGAAGAAGTGCGCCGCGACCAGCGGGATGTCGACGTCGCGGGACTCCCGGATGGGCTTGCCGTTGTCGAGTGACTCCAGGACGGCCAGTTCGCGGGCGCGCTCCTGGACGATCCGGGCGATCCGGAACAGGTACTTGGCCCGTTCGCGGCCGGGCATGACCGACCAGGTGGTCTCGTAGGCCTGGCGGGCGGCGGTCACCGCGCGGTCGACGTCGGCGGGCCCCGCCTCGGCCACCTCGGCTAGCACCTCCTCGGTGGCCGGGGAGATGGTCTTGAACACGTGGCCGTCCTTGGCGGGGCCGAACTCGCCGTCGATGAAGAGCCCGTAGGACTCGCGCAGCGAGACGACGGACCGCGACTCCGGCGCCGGGGCGTACTCGAACTTAGCCATACCTATCCACGGTGTCATCCCACAGGGCATCTCTGGACCTCCGGCAATGAGCTGCGGCGGCGATGCTGAGCTGCGGTTCTTGCCACGGCTTGCGCCTGGACGCTTCTTATCGTATCCAGTGCTCTTGCGCGGCGGCAGGCTCCCTCAGCGCGTCGTGCTCCCGATCCGCCGATGGCTCCGGCCAGTCGTAGGCAGCGCTGCGGAGCCTGGTCACGTGCAACACTGTGATCGTCCGGTAACCGGTGGACACGATGCCGTCGGCCCTGAGCTGACGCAGGACGCGGTGCACGGCCGGCTGTGAACCGCCAACCAGTGAGGCGAGTTCGAACTGCGAGAGCGGCCACCGGATAACGGACCTATTCCCGTCCCTGGTGCCGTAGGTTACAGCGAGCTGATAGAGCACACGGGTGACCCTGGCATGCATGTTGCATCCGGCGAAATCAATGCGGTGCGCGCTGGCGATCCGCATTTTGGCCACGATCGACTTGTTCACCGCATGGGAGATTTCCGGGTCACGCCGCAGGCAGTCGAGAAAATCCTCGGACTGGATTACCTGTGCTGCCACCGTGCCACATGTGACAACGGTAGCCGAGCGTGGCAACTGATCCACTGCCGCGAATTCCCCGACCATGTTACCCCCCATCCGGATGGCGAGCAGGGCATCCGGACTGCCGGGGACGCTTCCAGTCACCTTAACGATTCCGGAGAGAATTACCGCCACATGCCTCGACTCGTCGCCTTGGCGGAACAGAAGCCGGCCGGGGGCCGGATAACGTACCTGAACGCCCCGGTGGAGCAACCGCCCCCGGGCAGCGCCGGGAAGCAATCCGAGCAGGCTGCGTTCCGGCCAGTCCCGCCTGGCCCACTGGTTTCCCCGGGGCCCCTCAGTGCCCGCGGCCGGTGGTGCGCTGTCCATATCCCGCCGCCCGATCTCCGCATAGGTCACCTGTTACCGTGGCCTCATCTTTCCTACTCTAGACATGCCCGTATGGAACGAGGAGTTACTCTCGGGCTGAGTGTTCATGGCCACGATTAGCTGGAGTGCACGGTGCCGGGCATGCGGGAGGGCATAAGGAAACTATGCGTCGCTTACGACGTGGAGCACTACAGTGGCCGGGGCACGCACCGGGAATACGAGACGCAGCAGCGTCTTGCGGATGTTCTGGAATTCGCCTTCGAGGAGGCCGGCGTGCCATCGACGGACCGCGAGGTGCAGGAGCAGGGCGACGGAGGCATCGCCCTGCTGCCGACCGGAGGTGCCGTTGACGAGCCCCGGCTGATCGTTGGCCTGCTCCGCGGCCTGCGGACTGGTCTGGCCGAACTAAACGAGGATCTCGTGGAGGCGGCCAGAGTCCGGCTGCGAGTAGCGCTTCAGGAGGGTGTGGTCCATCGGGCGGCTCACGGGTACGCCGGCCCGGCGGTGGTAGAGGTATGCAGGCTGCGGGATGCCGAGCCGGTACGCCAGGCGCTGGGCGCGTCCAGCGGCCCGATGGTGGTAGCGGTGGCCGACAGCCTCTACCGAGACGTCCTAGCCCATGGTTACCATGGCCTTCCCGGGTCGGCCTTCGTCCCCGTCGAGGTTCGCGTCAAGACGTTCAGCGGGCGGGCATGGATATATCGGCCTGCCGCCGATAGCGAGACTGCGTACCGGGAGCAGCCTCATGCTGACGATCGACCCCTGCTCGGCCAGTTCCTCGATACCGAGCCGGATTCCTGGTGATCACCCCGGCTGTGCAGGCGCTCCTCGGCGAGCAGGAGCGGGCGGACGTGCTTGCCCGCGTTCCCTTCTTCGTCCCGGCGGCCGACCGGGACGGCGGCACCGGCCGCGCCCGGGCCGGAGGCGTCTTCCTGCACCAGCCGACCGCCGCGATCCTGTTTCCTACGGACTTCCCACCCTTGTCACGCCGCCGTCCCGGATTCGCCGACCTGCGCCACGTTCTCGTCCGGTTCAGTTTCATGCTCGACCGCCTGCCGCCTCGGCACGTCTACCAGTCGGCCTCACTGATGATCACGCTTGACCACCCGGACGCGGTCGCGCGAACGCAGCGCCCGGACTGGGTGACGGCCCGTAGCGAGCCGACCGACGCCGGCACCGCTGAGTTCGCGGCGGCGCTCGACGGCCTCATCCGGCGCGGAACCCGGACCCGGCCATCCGGTGCGAGACATCCGCCGGTGATCGCCGCCGAGAACCGCGGCAGGAGCGGATTCGGCTGGCATTACCAAGCGCAGGAGGGGATGCCGCTCCTGCCGCGGGTCGAGTTCGCCTTGGCCGTCATCGAGTTGCCGGGCGCAGTCTCGGAGCTGACCGGCCTGCTCAGCGGGGAGGCCGTCGTCGCCGCGCCGCGCCTCGGCGTCATCCGGGTGGCCCGCGCCGCGCCCGCGCAGCCGGCCGAGCCGTTCCGGCTGGCACTCGGACCCGCCACCTGATGGCGGGCGGCGGGCAGCCGCCGGATCAGAGGCCGGGACGGCTGAGCAGCACCGGTGTCCGGTATTCGGCCCCGGCCGTAGGCTTGGCCCTGAGCAGGGCGCAGCCCAGGCGGAACGCCTCGGGCACTGGACGGCCCGCGAACAGGCCCTGGTAGAACCCGACGCTGAAGACGATGGCGGCCTCGTCGCCGATCTCGCAGCGCATAGCGACCACGTGGTCGATGTGTCCGGCCATGGCCTCGGCTAGCCGCATCGAGTGACAGGCGTTCACGATCACGCATCCGAGACAGTGCGCGTACTCCCCGAACAGCGCGGCGAGGCCGTCCGGGGTGGCCGGCTCGCTGTAGCCGGTCATGTCCTCGACGTAGATGGCACCAGAACGGTCGCCGTGCCCGGAAAAGTGCACGATCTGTGGCTCGTGATCGGCCAGCGCCTGCCCGATGTCGGCCAGGCGCACCGCCAGGTAGGGCTCCAGCCGGAAGCGGCCGCGGTAGCGGCCGAGTTGCAGGCGCTCCTTGACGTTGCGCAGTTCCTCGTTGGACCGCAGCATCTCCAGGTCGACCGGGCCGGCGGTCAGGTAGAGGATGGTCTGAGGCGGCCTGCCGCCGCGGGCCGGGGCGGCCGCCGGCTTCTGCGCGGGGCCCACCACGACCTGGAAGCGGTCCGCCCGGGCCTGGCGGCGGGCCCGGCCAAGCTGGTCAGGGACCTGGTAGGAGGTGCGGATGGTGACCGGCACATGCCGGCCGCCGACGGCAGCCAGCACGGGAAATGACAAACGGGTCATGCCTCCGCCGTCCAGCACGGCTATAGCGGTCCCCGGGGCGTCGGCCCTGACCTCGCCGTCCATCACCGTCACGGTGATGTCGCTGACCGGCGCAGGCGTCAGGTTCCGGACCGAGACCGTGAGTACTCCCCACTCGCCGAGCACCAGCCCGCGGCCTGAGCACGCGATACCGAGGATCTCCGGCGGGGCCGTGACCGGCCCGGCGGCCCGCACGGTAACCGGGACGCGGAAGTCCGCGACCCGGCAGGTTACTTCGGACTCGTCCCGGTAGGAGAAGTTGCTGCTGGTTACCGCGAACTCCCCCGGCTGCCGGGGCTCCACGATGAGCTCGTGAGCGTGCTGCCGGCCGGGCAGGATCCTGGCGATCTCCACCTGGTTCCGGCCGCCCAGGAGCAGGAACCCGGGCGGAAGATCGACCTTGAAGACGACGTTCGTGCAGGCGCTGTCACCGATGTTGGCGAAGATCAGGACCAGCCTCGCCTCCTGGCCGGCCACGAGGCGGTCCGGCTCAAGCGAAACGTGGATCATGACGTCGCCCCCGCCCATTCACGCCACCCGTCCCCTCGGCCGTGGTGCTGCCCGGCACATTCGGGGCAGTGCATCGCGGAAATGGAAAGGGGAAAGTCCGAGTCAGCGAAGGCATCGTCATCTTCTTCTAGCCTGCCGTGCTCCTCGCACACTGGTTTCCCGCAGTGATGACACAGGAAGATAGGATTGGATTCGCTCTCCATGTCGCCGCGCTGCGCGCATTTCAACTTCACGCCAGGCCCCCCTTGAGGCTGTCGAGTTCCACGTCTATTCGCGCGATCAGGTCACGGTACATATCGGCGGAAATCCGCTGCGCCTCGACGACGGCAACCCGCCGCCGCCGCAAGGCCGCGGCCCGGCCGTCCGTTTCCCCGGTATCTCCTTTGCCACCCGCCGGCCGGGGCGCGGCAGGCTCCTGTTCCGGACATGACTCGTCGGCCGGGTGCTCGACCGTCACCTCAGCTATGCAGGGGGCCAGGTTCTGGAGGATCTTCCGCACGATGCGGTGCAGTTCGTCCCACTTCGCCTCGATCTGCGCCTGCATCTTCGGGTTCGCATAGGATCCCTGCACGCTTATCCGGGCAATCGTGTTTCCCGCGTGCGCCCGGATGGCCCCCTGGTATTCCTCCTCGCCGGTCAGCGTCATGTGGAAGTCGACGGGGAAGACGCCTTCGTACCAACGGCCCGCTATATCCCAGACCCGGTTGACCACTCCGGCGCGGCCGTCGTCCGCGGGGCGGGTTCTCGATCACCCGCTTGACGTAATAGCCTTCCTTGCTGATGGCGTTGGTCAGCTCGATGACCGTGCGGTAATCGGGTATCACGCCGCTGAATTCGTCGATCTCGCTCCGGCTGACGTCGTCGACGTTGCCCTGGTCAGGCACCACCCGGTCGTCCTGGTAGCGGACGGCAGCCAGGCTGACGCTGAAGGCGACGGAAACCTCGGTCTTGATCTTGAGTTCCGGCGCGGCGCGTGAGCCGTCCGCCGCCGGGCAGGTAGAAGCCGAGGCCGGTGAGGCCGGACAACGTTCCGCTGAAGGTGGCCCGCAGGCTCCCCTCCAGGCTGGGCCGCCCCACGATCCGGTGCTCGAAGCGGATGGCCAGGGTCCGGCTCATGCGGCCGCTGTCGTGCTTGCCCTCGGTCGGCGGGAGCTGCTTCCACTCGATGGTCCGGGCTCTCCGCGCCGGGGCCGTGAGGTCAGCGCGTCCCCCGGCAACACGCTTTCCACGTTGCCCCACTCCGGGGGGACCCTGAGCTCGATGAGGTCGAACCGCTCCAGCCGGGATTCCCTGCCCTCCTCGCCCAGCAATTCCCAGTGCAGGTCGATCTCGAGCGTGCGCTGGTCAGACGCCGGGACGAGGGACGGGACGATCCACAGCGGTATGCTTTCCGGCGCCCGGGCCTCCAGCAGGTCGTAGCTGAACCCGAACCGCCACTCTCCCTCTGGGCGGCCGTCGACGGCCCCGAACAGCGGATGACCGTCCGGGTTCCCCGCGAACGCGAGGCTCGTGCCGCCCGGCCGGATCAGCTCCCGGTTCTTGGCGGAGAAGGCCAGGCCTACTTCGCCCTCGATCAACGCGTACCCGGCGCTGAAGCGCACTGGCTGGCCGTCGGCACGGTACTTGACCCGGTAGCGCCGCAGCCGGTCCCGCCCGTTCTTGGCCAGGGTCATGCCGAGGTCCATCCGGCCGGTTACCTGGCCCGCCGTGCTGGTGTACCCGTCGTCGCCGAGATGGACCTCGCCATGCAGCGTCTCCACGACGCTGACCGCATCCAGTTGCGGGATCAGCGGAAGCGGCGGACGGGACGCACGCGCCGCGTGCGCCCACTTCCGGCGCACGCGTTCGGCGGCGACCGCCCCCGCCCCGATGGCCACCCCGGCCAGCGGCAGCCAGACGGCCACCGGCAGCACGATCAGCAGGATCAGCGCGACCGGGGCGACCGCCGCCCCGGCCCGGAGGTAGATGATCCGCGCCCGCCTGACGACGTGGACGTGATCCTCGCAGTGGTAAACGGCTTCCTGATCGTCCTCCAGTTCCAGGCCGGCGAGTTCCCGGCTCACCGGCTCGCCGCGCGTCGTCGACGGCGCGGGCGCTGTGCTCGTCACACATGGGCCTGACGCAGTGGTGGCACAGGCTGGCGATGTCAGGGGAGCCGCATCGGTAACAGCGGACCCGCGGCGCCTGATCTCGCAGTTCGTTTTCCATGGCCGCCCCCTAGCGCCGCGACCGGACCCGGTTGTAGCGCTCCCGCAGCGCCTGCTGCAGCGCGTTCATCTCGCGGGCGAGTTCCTTGTGATCGCCCGCTAGCGTGCCTCGTATGAACACCTTGAGCTCGCCGCTGTCCAGCGTGGTCCGGTGCGTGACTCCGCCGCCGTGCACCACGGTCTCGCGCTTCGTCCGGTAGCGCCTGCCCTCGACGAAGATCCACAGGTCCATGTCATCCGGCCCCTCCCGACGTCGCGCGGCCAGGAACCAGTTCAGTGCGCCGGTCTCGGCGTCAACCTCATGCCCCTGATGCTCAGGTCGGACCCGGCTGACCTCGAATCCGGCATCGTTCAGCGCGGTGACGATGTTGGCAATCCGCATGTCGTCGGGAATGATCTCGTCAAAGACGAGGTGCTGGAATGGCGAGAAGTCACGCCGGGCGAAGGCGTCGTTAAGCACCAGCCGCACCTCGGAGCTGACCCGGGTGGTCAGCGTGGGGTGCAGCTTCTGCGGGCGTCCGGTCGCGTCGTAGAGCCGCGCCTCCAGCCCGGACAGCAGGTACCCGGGAACCTCGGCCTCGGCCTGCACCTCCAGGGAAGGCTGCTCGTACAGTTCCCCCGGATGCCGGATCGAGAGCAGCATGTCGGCACTGCGATAGCTGCGGATGCTCTCGTCCCCGTCCGCCGGTTTGGTCTTGACCCAGCCCATGGGGACCTGCTCCCACTCCAGACGGCGCTTGACCGGGTTGTAGCGGACCGGAGCATCCTTCAGGCCAGCGGCCGTCCCGGTCGTCGGGCCCTCGCCGAAATGCAGGCTCAGAGTCTGCAGCGAGGTAACCGTGGGCCAGCCGACGGATACCCGGGCCACGAACGGCTGCAGCTTCGGATAGCCCTTCTTGACCGGCAGCAGGAGCCGGACGACGACACGGAGCAGCAGTTCGCTCTTGAAGCTGACCTGCTGCCTGATCCGCTTGATGACGTCATCGACGTACCGCTGGCCCCGGCCGTTCATCAGGTCCACCGTCGGCAAGTCGAGGCTATCCGGGTCGTACAACGTGATCTCGAGCTCGATCGGGATGATGCCGGGAGGTTCCGGCTCGTAGTCGTACCTGATCCGGCAGGCCTTCTGATCGGCAGTCAGCGGGGCAACGCTGCCATCGGCCTGGGTGACCGGGATCTCGATAGGAACCGCCCCGTACCTGTCGTTCAAGTTCAGGTTTGTGCGCAGGCTGGTCTTGTCGTCGTCCCGCAGGAGCAGGTGGCCGATCTTGGCCTTCCGCTTCCGCTGCTCCAGACGGGCAAGTCTCCTAGTCACGTCCTTGTAGGCCTGCTGCGTGAAATAGTCGTGGCCGTCGAACGGGATCGACATCTCGATCCGGCCCGGCGGTTCGTCATCGTGGCCTGAGCGCGGGTTCCCGGAAAGCCCGATCGAGCGGTTCTTCGAGATCTCCCTGTTCGACGTAGTAACGCTCAATAATCTCAGCCCGTTCGAGCATTGCCCTGGCGTAGACGGCATCCGTGTCGTCTCCGTGGCCCCTAACCGGCACGAGCGACTTCCGGATCCTGGCCAGGCCGCCTCGTGGTGTCGGCACCGCGCACCCCTTCCGCCCGCTGGTATGCAACCCAGAAACCGGGTCTTGCAGGCCTCCCGGCACGGCTCGCATTATGAAACCTGGCGACATCATGATCCAGATGGGACGCGCGGATCACATCAGATGATGAGATCGAGGCAATTCGGCCAGGAATATTCCCGGCTGATTGTCCTCGCCTACGGAGATGCGAGGCGGTTCCGT
>CAWIUF010000069.1:0-156675 GCA_963839095.1 uncultured Actinomycetota bacterium
CCAACGCGGCCCAACGGTCCGCCGACGCACCTGGAGGTCGCACTGACCAGCACGCCGGCGGTACGGCAGCCCCTCAAGCTGACGGTACTGTGCCGCTGCGGCGCCAGGATCGACCTGGAATCACGCCGACCTCGAGCCTGATGGGACTCACCAGGCTCGTCCACGGGGAGAACGGCACGATGACGATCGATGACCCCGGCGACGGCAGTCACGTCTTCGAGCTGACCTGGCCGAGCAGCGGACGGCCCCGCGCCCGGCGCGGCCACCGACCCCGGGAGATGGCATCGATGCCTGAACCGATCAAGCATCGACCTCACCGCGCAGCGGCCGCCGATGAACACGCGGGCCGCGCGGAACTGCCCTCGGGCGAACGCGGCATCGACATCCTCGTGGTCGACGACCAGCCCGATCATGATTCAGGCTGGTTCGCCCGGTACCTGCCTGGCCACCGCCGGCTGTCCCTGGAGAGCGTCACCGAGATCGAACGCTTCCTCGTCGGCCACCGGCTGCCCAACCTGCCGGACCCGCCGTACAAACCCGAACTGGCCATCCTCGACCTGAGCCTGGGCGCAGGCCAGCCCGATGGCCTTCAGGCATTGCACACTTTGCGGCAGCATCCCGCCACCCGCGACCTGCCAGCGATCTTGAACACGAACGGCCTCGAAGACCACCGCGACATGCTGGCTGTAATCGCGGCCCAGATCAACGGCGGCGCCATCCCGGTGTCCCAGAAGAGGGGTTCCGACGGCCCTGCTGTGCGCGATCAGCCCGCCGTATCGGGCACGCCAAGCGAGGCGGACCTGCCCTGGCCGCTGACAAAGCCGGTCCCCGGGCTTGCTGAACGTCCAGGAAGTCATGTGGCACGGCGACAAAAGCTGCCGGTAAGCCTGCTCGACTACCTGCTCGATCTGCCCTGGAAGCGCACCTACTGGAAGGAAATGGCCAGGCACCGGAGTCACGCCGACGCCGCGTTCGAAGCCCGCAAACGCCACGGCAGCCTCACCGACCAGGACGAGGCCAGCAAACAGAACCACGCCCGGCTGTCACCAACCAGTTCGGGCCGCTCGCCGTCGCCTGGGCGCTGGCCGGCGACGCCTGCATGAACTGGACGGGCGGCTGAGCCTCATCGCCGCCCAGCAAGACCGAGGTACAAGGAATTCAGCAGCAGACCAGCGCGCACATCGTCGCGTTCGCCACCAAGTACGGCCCCGTGCTGGCCGACCCGTTTATCCATTCGTTGCTCGACCGCTTCACCGGCAGCGCGGGAAGAGTCCCGCCCATGAACGTCCTTCCCTTCTCGGCATTCCCCTGCGTGGTCCCCCGCCCTGCTCGCCCTCACAGTGCTCATCTCGCCCCGGGCCCACCTTCTGCTGTCACCGCTGCTGGAAGGCCGCAAGGTCACCTGGCGCGACGACTACGCCGCCGTGCTGGTCGGCGACCCCTTGCTCGCCCTCGCTGCCGGCCTCGCCGCAACCTCTCCCGGCCAGTGGCCCCCACGGCTTCCCCTCATCCTGGACTGCGGGCTGCGCCTGGCTCGCAGGAGGCTGGGCGTTCGGGCTCTGGCAGTCGCGTCACGAATTCTCACCGGTCGTTACTCCCTCGGTCAGAGCCTCAGCCCCACCAAGCTATGGCATCAGTACATCGTCTACCCTCTGCTCGGCTACTGGGTCACCGCGACGGAATGGTCAGCCTACGGAGCTACCGGGGCCCTCCCGGCACCTCGCGCACCGTCCAGCTCGTGCTAGTCATCGCCTCCACCGGAACCTGGGCGATCCTGACCTGGGACGCCATACGACAGCCCAAGCCCGGACACGGCACGCTCGACCGGGCAAGACTACGCATGATCACCCGTCGTCTCATCCACCGCCGGTGCGGGGCGCTGGAGTGCGCGGCCCCGATGCCGGTGCTATGCCGACGACATCCGGGCCGGTGACGGCGGCCGGTCTCTAAATGGTGACCTGTCTGTGATATATTTGGTTACGGATTCTGTCAGCTCGGCGGTGGTCCGGGGAAGCTCACCGCGATGTCGAGGCCGCCCGGGGCGGGGCCTGGCCGTCAGGGTAGCGTCGTGGACGCCGGCGATCGCGCTGACGATGGCCAGGCCGAGGCCGTGCCCGCTGGCCTGGAGCCGCTGGGTGCTCAGCCGCTGGAACGGCTGAAAAGCCGGTCCACGTCCCCCGGCGGGACCACCGGTCCGGTGTTGGCGATGGTCACGACGGTCCGTCCGCCGGTGCTGGCGGTGACGATGTCGACCCGCCCGCCGTCGTGGTTGTGCCGGACGGCGTTGTCCACCAGGTTCGACAGCAGGCTCCCGGCCAGGGCCGGATCGCCGGTGGCCCGCGCCGGGGTGAGGTCGGTGTGGATGACGATGCCGCGGGCTTCGGCGTCCGGGCGGTGATCCCGGACAGCCTGGCCGACGAGGTCAGCGAGGTCAAAGGATTCCGGGCGCTCGATTCCGCGTTCGCTGCTGGCCAGCGTGAGCAGGGCGTCGATGAGACGTCCGGCCTGGCCGTTCCAGTGCAGCGCCTTCTCGCACGCCGATCGCAGGGTGGCGGTGGTGGCGTCCGGGTCGGCCAGCGCGACCTGCAGTAGGGTCTTCTCCGCGGTGAGCGGCGTCCGCAGCTCGTGCGAGGCGTTGGCGACGAAGTGCCGCTGGGCTTGGAACGAGGTCTCCAGCCGGCCGAACAGGCCGTCGAGGGTGTCCCCGAGCTGCCGGAACTCGTCGTCGGGGCCGTCGACCGCCAGCCGCTGGTGCAGGTTTCCGGCGGAGATGTCGCGGGCGGTGGAGGTGATGGTGCGCAGCGGCCGCAGGACCCGGCCGGCGATCAGCCAGCCGATCCCGAGCGCGAGCAGTCCCAGGCCGGCGATCATGGCCACCCCGGCGACATGCTGCTGCACGTCGTGGCCGATGGTGCCGGAGAACGACATGCCGCGGAACTGGCACGGCTCGACCTGGGCGAGGTCCCCGGGGCCGCCGTGCAGCCGGTATGCACCAGGAAGTTCGGCTTGAAGACGACCGCCACCGCGGCCAGCGCGGCAAACGACAGGCCAAACAACGCCGCGTACAGCAGGGCGAGCTGCGCCCGCAGGGTGCGTCGCGGGCGCCGGAGCCCCGCCACCCGAGGGCCGGGAAGGGCCCCGCATCACTGTCCTCCGAGCTGGTAGCCGCCCTCGCGGACGGTCCGGATGACGGGCGGCTCGCCGAGCTTGACGCGCAGGCGGCTCATGGTCTGCTTGACGGCGGTGGTGAACGGGTCGGCGGCCTCGTCCCAGACCCGTCAGCAGCTCCTCGGCCGAGACGACCCGCTCCCCGGCCGTGAGCAGATACTCGAGCAGCCCGAACTCTTTCGGGCTGAGGTCCAGGCGCCGCCCGGCGCGGAACGCGATCCGGCGGCCGGATCCAGGGTCACGTCGCCGCGTTTGAGCACCGGCGGGAGCGACACGTCGGGGCGGCGGCCGATGGCCCGGATCCGCGCGACAAGCTCGGCGAAATCGAAGGGCTTGGGCAGGTAATCGTCGGCGCCGAGCCCAAGGCCGTCGACCCGGTCGGCGACGGTGCTGGCCGCGGTCAGCATCAGCACCCGGCTGCCCGATCCCGGGCCGCCAGCCTGCGGCAGACCTCGTCGCCATGGGTTCCGGGCAGGTCCCGGTCCAGGACTACGACGTCGTAGCGGTGACGGACAGTGGTCAAGCGCCGCGGTCCCGTCCAGGACGACGTCAACCGCCATGCCCTCCCGGCGAAGCCCGGCCGCGATGGCGGTGGCCAGGTCTTCGACGTCCTCTGCGACCAGCACTCTCATACTGCCCTCTGCGTGTCCCTCTCTCGATGATCCTAAGGCCGACGATGCCAGGCCCTGGGTATCAGCCGGGTGTCAGCCGCTGGCACCGGCCTGATACCGGCGCTCGCGTACAACTTCCTCCAGCGACATCCACTACCGGGAAGGCGGCCAGATGAGCGAGGCAACGATAGAAGTGACCGGGCTGCGTAAGCGGTTCGGCTCGGTACTGGCGCTGGACGGTATGTCGTTCACCGTCCGGCCGGGCCAGATCACCGGGTTCATCGGGCCGAACGGAGCCGGGAAGTCGACCACCATGCGGG
The DNA here is from genome assembly GCA_963839095.1 of uncultured Actinomycetota bacterium. Classification (GTDB taxonomy): domain Bacteria; phylum Actinomycetota; class Actinomycetes; order Streptosporangiales; family Streptosporangiaceae; genus Palsa-504. The sequence continues at coordinate 4,100 of CAWIUF010000069.1, forward strand.
TCATCCTCGGGCTGGACGCGGCCGAGGAGGGCACGGCGCTGATCGGCGGTCGGCCTTACCGGAGCCTGCGCCGCCCGCTGACCGTGATCGGGTCGCTGCTGGACGCCGCCGCGCTCCAGCCGAGCCGGACCGCCCATAACCACTTGCGGTGGCTGGCCTGCTCGCAGGATCTGCATGTCCGCCGGGTTGACGAGGTAATCGGCCAGGCCGGTCTCGGGCAAGCCGCCCGGCGGAAGGCAGGCGGATTCTCCCTCGGCATGCGGCAGCGGCTGGGGATCGCCGCCGCGCTGCTCGGGGACCCGCCGGTGCTGATGCTGGACGAGCCGTTCAACGGCATGGACCCCGAAGGGATCGTGTGGATGCGCGGGTTCCTGCGGCCCTGGCCGCGCAGGGCCGGGCCGTGCTGGTGTCCAGCCACCTGATGAACGAGCTCCAGGACCTGGCGGGCCATCTGGTGATCGCGGGCCGCGGCCGGGTGATCGCGGACACCAGCACGGCGGCGCTGCTCGCGGCCGCGTCCGGGGACCGGGTCATAGTGCGCACGACCGCGACGGCCGCGGCGACCGCGGCGCTCGAGCGGGCCGGGGCCTCCGTGACCGCCGCGGAGGCCGGCGTCCTGTCGGTAGCCGGGCTGACCGCGGAGAAGATCGTCCCGGCTCTCGCGGGCAGGGGGTGGTTTTCGCGGAAGTGACCGCGCACCGGGCCAGCCTGGAGGATGCCTATCTGGAGCTCACCAGGGACGCGGTCGAGTACCGCGCCGCGCAACGCTGCGGAGGCTGCGCGATGACCGCCCCCATAACCACGCCGTACCGGCCGGGCGTGCCCCCGGTGCACCCGGGTTCTGGCAGGTGCTGCGGGCTGAGTGGGTCAAGTTCCGTACCGTCCGCGGCTGGGTCGCCGGGATGCTCGTGGCGGGGCTGGTGACGGTGGGGATCGCGCTGCTCAATCACAGCACCTGCGGAGGTAGCGTCACCCCGGGCGGTCCTCAGGTCGTCGGGGCGGGCTGTGCCGCTCCGCCGTCCGGGCCGGGCGGCGAGGCCGTGACCGACCGCTACTACCTGGTGCATCAGCCGCTTCCGGTCAGCGGCAGCATCACCGCCCGGATCACCTCGCTGACCGCGGGCCAGGCCAGCCAGGCCAAGGCCAGCCAGGCCAAGGCCCGGCGGGCCTGCCCCCGTGGTCCAAGGCCGGGATCATCATCACCGCGGGCACCCGGCCCGGTGCGGCCTACGCCGCCCTCATGGTCACGGCCGGCCATGGCGTCCGGATGCAGTACGACTACACCGGCGATATCGCCGGCTGGCCCGGGCCGGATCTCGGCGGCGTCACCGCGATGGCTGCGGCTGGACCGCTCCGGCGACACCGTCACCGGATATCAGTCCGCTGACGGTACCCGCTGGACCCTGGTCGGAACCGCTCGCCTGGCCGGGTTCCCGATGACGGCGCAGGCCGGAATGTTCGCCGCCTCCCCCGGGTCGACGCAGGTAACCTCGCAGTCGCTGAGCGGGGGAAGCGGCAGCGGCGCGACGACCCTCACCACCGCCCGCTTCGACCACCTCGCCCTCCGCGGCTCGCGACCCGGCGGGACGTGGGCAGGCTCGCCGGTCGGCGGCCCGTCGCCGGGCACCGGGTTTCACCAGGCCGGCGACGTCATCACGGTGACCGGGACCGGCGACATCGCGCCGTACGTCGCCGGTGACGGAGCCGCCTTCCCCGTCGAGAAGACCCTGCTGGGCGCGGCCGCCGGGCTGATCGCGGTGATCGTCGTGGCGGCGATGTTCATGACCGCCGAATACCGGCGCGGCCTGATCCGGGTCACCCTGGCCGCCAGCCCGCGGCGGGGCCAGGTCCTGGCGGCCAAGGCCATCGTGATCGCCGCGGCCGCCTTCGTCACCGGCCTGGCCGGCGCCATCGCCGCGGTCACGGCCGAGGAGCCGCTGCTGCGCGCCCGCGGCAACTTCATCCTGCCGGCCAGCGCGTTCACCGAGATCCGCGCCGTCGGCGGGACGGCCCTGCTGCTCGCCGTCGCCGCGGTCCTCACGCTGGCCCTGGGCGCGATACTGCGCAGTGGCGCCGCCGCGGTCACCACCGTCATCGTGACGCTGTTCCTGCCCTACCTGCTCACGCTTACCGCCTCGGCCGGGCTCGCGGACTGGCTGCTGCGTCTCACTCCGGCGGCCGCCTTCGCCATCCAGCAGACCAGCCCGGCCTACCCGCAGGTGAGCGCCTCCTACACGCCGGGAAACGGCTACTTTCCGCTGGCGCCCTTGGCCGGTTTCGGCGTGCTCTGCGGTTACACCGCGCTCGCCGCGGTCCTGGCCGTCATCCTGCTCCGGAAGCGGGACGCATGACCCGGGCTGTGCACGCGGAATGGCTCAAGCTGCGGACCACGCCGGGGACCGGCTGGCTGCTGGCTGCCCTCATCGCCGTCACCGCGGCCCTGAGCGCGATGGCGGATGCCGCGGCCAGGTGCCCGGCCGGAGGATGCCAGATCGACCCGGTCAAGACCAGCCTCACCGGGATCTACCTCGGGCAGGCGGTAGTCGCGGTCCTGGCCGTGACGGCTATCAGCAGCGAGTACGGCACCGGCATGATCCGTGTTACCTTCACCGCCATGCCCGGCCGGACCGTCGTCCTGGCGGCCAAGGCGGTCATCATCGCCGGGCTCGTCCTGACCGCCGGCGCCGCCGCGGTACTCGGTTCCGTGCTCGCCGGAAGGCTCATCCTGCCTGGCCACGGATTCACCGCCGAACGTGGCTACCTGCTGCTGTCGCCAGCCGCCGGCCCAGCGCTCCGTGCCAGCATCGGATCGGTGCTCTATCTGGCCCTGATCGCCCTGCTCAGCCTGGGTGTCGCGGCCGCCGTGCGGGACACCGCCGCCGCTATCGGCAGCGTGCTCGGCCTGCTCTACGTCGCCCCGGTCATCGCGGCGGTGCTCGGCCGCTCAGGCGCGTCGCGGCAGCTTCAGCAGATCGCGCCCATGACGGCCGGGCTGGCCATCCAGGCCACCACCGGCCTGCGCAGCCTGCCCGTCAGTCCCTGGGCGGGCCTCGGAATCCTCGCCGCCTGGGCCGCCGCGGCCCTGCTGGCCGGGAGCCTGCTGCTGCACCTCCGCGACGCCTGACTGACAGCCGCCCGGGTTCGGCGGCCGACCCGCCCGGCGCAGGCTGAGGATCCGCCAGCGTGCACCGAACCCAGAACGCGTTCCACGACGGGCGGTCGGCGAGCCAGACCGAGACGTGGACCGGCTCAAAGGCCTGCTCGACGGTCGCGGTCATCTCGTTCTGGATAGCTACCAGGTCGACGGACTCCCGGAGCCGTCCGGCGAAGGCGGCCACGGTCGCCTCGGAGTCGTAGCGGGCGCGGTTGAAGCGGCGGTCGACGACCCGCTGGACCCGCTTGCGCAGCGGGTTGAACAACCCGGCGGCGGCCAGCGTGGCGGCTGCCACGGCGACCGTGCTGTGCAGCCGCAGCACCTCGGTGGCCAGCAGGACCAGCCCGGCGTACACCCCGACCAGCAGGCCGGTCAGCACGGCGTAGGCCAGCGTCCGGGAGATGATCCGGTCGATGTCGTACAGCCGGAACTTCAGGATCCCGATGCCGAGGGCGACCGGCAGGGCCGCGACGCCCGCGGCGATGACGGCGTCAGCCACCCCCGCCGCGCCGGTGGCGTTGCCGGACTGGAACAGGCCGATCCCGAGGCAGACGATGAACACGCCCGCCCCGCTGTACAGCCACTTGAGCTGCAGCCGCCGCTCGCCGCGGGACCTGCGGTACTTGGGCGCCTGGACGGCCAGCCACACCACCCAGGACACGAGCAGGGCGAAGAATCCGATGTTCTCGACCACGCCCCACAACTGGCCGGGGCCCGCCGGATGGGAGATGGTGAGCGGGGCGCCGCTGGCGTCCACCCTGATCACCGGCGCGGAGGCGGCGATGGCCAAGGGGACGAATGTCACCGCGCCGAACAGCAGGCCGAGGCCGAACAGGGCCCCGCCGACCGGCCGCCAGCGCCCCCCGGGCAGCTGCCCGTCCGGGTACAGCCACAGAGCGGCCGCGGTCAGGACCAGGCCGGCCGCCCAGGCGGGCTGGAGAGCGATCGCGAGCCGGCCGAGGGGCAGGGTGCCGTGATGGAGCCGGTAGTCGAGGACCGAGTAGGCCACGGCGGCCGCCTGGGTCGAGAACAGGACGCCGCAGCCGAGCAGCAGCCAGCCGAGCGGGTTGCCCGGCCGCCGCACGGCGACCAGCGTCCCGACCGCCACCGTCGGCAGCAGCCCCATGGTCCGGACGAGCTCGGGCGCGATCTCGCCCGCCAGCGCGACCAGCACGAGGGCGGCGATGTTGAGCACGAAGGCGAGCACCCCGACCGCGATCGCCGTTCGCGTCGAGAGCAGCTGCCGGGCCATACGCACGCGGCTCTCCTTCCCCACCATGAGCGCCAGCCTACGAGCCGACCGTTCCGGCATCGTTACGGTCGGCCCCGCCGGTCCCGTTCGGAATAAAAGATCTTTACCGCCGAACGGGTGGGCACTCGCCCCGGTAAAACCAGCGCCGTTCCGGTGAGGTGCTCGAAGATCAGGTTGGTCTCGGTGATCGCCACATCGCGGGACGCGCTCAGGTTGGTGACGACGAAGTCCCGCAGGTCGTCGGGGGATCTCGCGGCCAGGTGCACCTGGAAGTCGTTGACGCCGCCGAGGAAGAACACGTTCAGCACGCCGGGCAGCGCGGCCAGCCGCTGGGCGAAGGAGCCGATGCGCGGGCGGGCGTGGGCCTGCAGGCGCACCGACACGATCGCCTGCAGCGGCCTGCCCAGTGCCTCGGGGGCCAGATCGGCGTGAAAGCCCCTGATGACGCCGGCGTCCTGGAGGCGGCGGACCCGCATCAGGCAGGTGGACGGCGCCACCCCCGCCTGCGCGGCCAGCGTGCTGTTGGGGATGCGGGCGTCGGCCGCGAGCAGCCGCAGGATCGTGTGATCCACCTCGTCCAGCACGATGTCCGCGCGGACTCGCGGGCGAACCTTCTTCGCCGCAGGCGTCCCGGTCTTGGCCACTGTCTAATAATGTCACAAAATACTGACGCCTTGCCGAATATCCTTCGGCCTCCATGCGGACAGGTCGAATCAATGGCTCACACTTTTTGATAACGCCATTGGAGGAACCATGAAGGTCGGCATTCCCGCTGAGGTCAAGAACCACGAGTACCGGGTGGCCATCACCCCGGCCGGAGTCAGGGAGCTCGTGCTCAACGGGCACGAGGTCTTCATCGAGGCCGGAGCCGGCCTCGGCTCGTCGATCACGGACGCCGAGTACCACGCCGCCGGCGCGCGGACCCTCCCCACCGCGGACGACGTGTGGGCCACCGGTGACCTGATCCTGAAGGTCAAGGAGCCCGTCGCCGAGGAGTACCACCGGATGCGCCCCGGCCAGGTGCTGTTCACCTACCTTCACCTCGCCGCCGACAAGCGGCTCACCGAGGAACTTCTCGCCCGCGGCGTCACCGGCATCGCGTACGAGACCGTCCAGACCCCCGGCGGCGCGCTCCCCCTGCTGGCGCCGATGTCGGAGGTCGCCGGCCGGCTGGCGCCCCAGGTCGGCGCGGCCACCCTGATGAAGGCCAACGGCGGCCGCGGGGTCCTGCTGGGCGGAGTCCCCGGGGTCTACGCCGCCAAGGTCGTCGTGATCGGCGCGGGCGTCTCCGGCCTGAACGCCGCCACCATCGCGGCCGGCCTGCAGGCCGAGGTGCTCCTGCTCGACCGCAACATCGACCGCCTCCGCGCCGTCGACCAGATCTACCGCGGCCAGGTGCAGACCGTGGCCAGCAACGCCTACGAGATCGAGCGCGCGGTCCTCGACGCCGACCTGGTGATCGGCGCCGTGCTGATCCCGGGGGCCAAGGCGCCGACGCTGATCACCAACGAGCTCGTCTCCCGGATGAAGCCCGGATCCGTGCTGGTCGACATCTCGATCGACCAGGGCGGCTGCTTCGAGGACTCCCACCCGACCACCCACGCCGACCCGACCTACCCGGTCCACAACTCGGTCTTCTACTGCGTCGCGAACATGCCCGGCGCCGTGCCGAACACCTCGACCCACGCCCTCACCAACGTGACCCTGCCCTACGCGGTCGCGCTCGCGAACAAGGGCTGGCACCAGGCCTGCACCGAGGACCCCAGCCTCGCCCTGGGCATCAACACCCACGCCGGGCAGCTGGTCAACGCCGCCGTCGCGGAAGCGACCGGCCTGGGCTCAGTGCCTCTCGGGAACGTACTGGCCGGCGATTAACTCAGGGACGGCGGCGACCCGGTCGGCTCGCAGCTGGGACCGGCGCACCTTGCCGGCCTCGTCGCGCAGCGGGTCCGCGACGATCTCGAAGGACCGGGGGTGCTTGTAGCGCGCCAGCTGATCCGCCAGGTGCCGTCGCACCTCCTCCAGGTCCAGATCCGCCGGGGCCTGGACGATGGCGTGGACGCGCTGGCCGAGGTCGTCGTCGGGCAGCCCGATGACGGCGCTGGAGGCGATGCCGGGATGCGCTTCGAGCGCCGCCTCGACCTCGGCCGGGTAGACGTTCTCGCCCCCGACCAGGATCATGTCGGTGGACCGGTCGGCCAGGAACAGGTACCCGTTCTCGTCCATCCAGCCCATGTCGCCGAGGGACTCCCACCCGTCGCGCTGGCGCGGCTCGGCGCCGAGGTACCGGTACGACGGCGGGGCGCCGTCGGGGCCGCGCATCCACACCTCGCCGACCTGGCCGGGCGGGACTTCCTCGCCGTCCGGACCGAGGATGCGCATCGCGCCGTAGGTCACCCGGCCCACCGAGCCGCGGTGCGCCAGCCACTCGCGCCCGCTGATGTCCGTGCGCGCCTGCGCCTCGGTGCCGGCGTACAGCTCCCAGATGACATCGGGGCCGAGCCAGCCGATCCACGCCTCCTTGAGCCAGGCCGGGCACGGCGCGGCCAGGTGCCACACCGTCCGCAGCGAGGACAGATCATAAGCCGAACGGATATCGGCCGGGAGCCTCCAGATCCGGCTCATCATCGTCGGCACCACGTAGAGCCACGTCGCCCGGTGCTGCGCCACCAGCCGCAGCGTGCCCTCGGCGTCGAAGCGCTCCATGACGACGAGCCGGGACCCCGCGAACAGGCCGTTCATCGCGGAGATGAACGGCCCGTTGTGGTAGAACGGGCCGGGCATCACCATCGTGCCGTCCGGCTCGTGCCGCCACCGCTCGACCGACGGCCGGGTGACCACCCCGGGCTGCCCGGCCAGGATCAGCTTGGGACGGCCGGTGCTGCCGCCCGAGGTCGGCGCCTTCCACGACGGCGAGATCCGCACCGGCAGCGGGCGGTCGTCACCGGACTCGCCGAGCAGCGTCGGCACGTCGCATACCGGCCGGCCCACGGCCAGCACCTGGTCCGCGAGCACGAGGGGCGGATCGGCCAGGGCGATGATGGCCTGCAGCTCGGCGGCGGGAAGCCGCGCCGAGACCGGCTGCGGCACCGCCCCCAGCTTCCAGCACGCGGCGGACGCGACCACGAAGTCGACCCCGTTCGGCAGCGCGATCGTCACCAGGTCCCCGAGGCGGACGCCCCGGGCCGCCAGCGCCCGCGCCACCCGGGTGCCCTGCCGGTCGAGCTCAGCCCAGCTGATACTGCGCTCGCCGCAGACGACGGCGGCCGCGTCGCCACGCTCGCGCCCGAGCTCGGCTAGCCGCTGGACGATCGGGACCGGGCGGTCAGCATCCCCGGGAAGACCGGCCAGCGCCATACGACGTCACCCCTGCCATCGAAGTATCCGCTCCGCTCCCGACGTTAACCCGCGCCCGATCACGCCGGGCCGGCCAGGGCCGCCCAGCCGGACCATCGCCGCGTTCAGCCTGGTGATCTACTACTGGGCTATCCACAGCACCCGGCCCCACCAGCGCGTCAGCGCGGCCGTGGAGCAAGTGGAGAGCGAGGCGTCTGTCGAACTGGACAAGCCGCTCGCCTGATACCTGCTGGCGGGGCGGCCTCTGCACGGGTAATACTCCGAGGGTGGAAGCTGATAACCCGGCCCGGGCGCCAGAGGCGAGAGGATGAGCAGGCGTAATAGCAGGCGAGCCAAAGCCCGGCGCCGCGCGGAGCGTGACCGCCGGCCGGTGACCGGGCGCGAGCCGCAGCGCCCGGAGAGCCCGGATCAGGAATCGCGGACGGCCGGAGATCAGGCGGTTCAGGCGGCTTCGCCGCCAGCTGGCCCTGGTCCGCGGGACTCGGGGGAACCCGGTTCTGACGTGCGCCCGGACGCCGTTGTCGGCGACCTGATGGCGGTGGATCCCGGCGAGGCGGGTCCCGGTGCCGACCCGGATCTGGAGAACGCCGATCCCGGCGACTTCGGCGACGTTGACCCCGCCGACGCCGACCTGCAAGCCATGCTGGCCGAGGAGGACCCAGGCGAGGCGGACCTTGCCGAAGAGGATCTAGCCGAAGAGGATCTAGCCGAAGAGGCCTACTGAAGAGGATCTAGCCGAAGAGGGCCTAGGCGAGGAGGACTTGGCCGAGGAGGACCCGGGCGAGGCCGGCCTCGGCGATACCGGCGATACCGGCGACGCCCAGGCAGCAGGCCCCGGCGAGGCGGACGCCCAGGTCGTCAAGATCGCCCCGGAAGCCGCCGCCGCCAGCGAGGACGAGGAGATCTTCGTCTTCAGTGACGACGACGACGATCTTCCGGCCGCGCAGATCCTGGTGGCCGGGGCCACCACGGATCCGGTCAAGGACTACCTGAAGCAGATCGGCAAGGTGCCGCTGCTCAACGCCGAGCAGGAAGTCGAGCTGGCCAAGCGGATCGAGGCCGGCCTGTTCGCCGAGGAGAAGCTGGCCCGGCACGGAGCCAGCATGCCCGGCGGCGACCGGGACGACCTGGCATGGATAGCCGGGGACGGGCGGCGCGCCAAGGATCACCTGATGGAAGCGAACCTGCGGCTGGTGGTATCCCTGGCCAAGCGGTACACCGGGCGCGGGATGCTGTTCCTGGACCTGATCCAGGAAGGCAACCTGGGCCTGATCCGGGCGGTGGAGAAGTTCGACTACGCCAAGGGCTACAAGTTCTCCACCTATGCCACCTGGTGGATCCGGCAGGCGATCACCCGGGCGATGGCGGATCAGGCGCGCACCATCCGGATCCCGGTGCACATGGTCGAGGTGATCAACAAGCTGGCCCGGGTGCAGCGGCAGATGCTGCAGGACCTGGGGCGGGAGCCGACCCCGGATGAGCTGGCGGTCGAGCTGGACATGACCCCGGAGAGGGTCGTCGAGGTGCAGAAGTACGGCCGCGAGCCGATCTCCCTGCACACCCCGCTGGGCGAGGAAGGTGACAGTGAGTTCGGTGACCTGATCGAGGACACGGAGGCGATCCAGCCGGGTGAGGCGGTCAGCTTCACCCTGCTTCAGGAGCAGCTGCATTCGGTGCTGGACACGCTGTCCGAACGCGAGGCCGGCGTGGTCTCGATGCGGTTCGGGCTGACCGACGGGCAGCCCAAGACCCTGGACGAGATCGGCAAGGTGTACGGCGTGACCCGCGAGCGGATCCGCCAGATCGAGTCCAAGACCATGTCCAAGCTCCGGCACACGTCCCGGTCCGACCTCCTGCGCGACTACCTGGACTGATCTCAGCGCGCCCGGACCGCAATCCCGGTCAGGGCGGTGAGCCGCCTGGCGAAGGCCGGCCCGGACACCAGCCACGGATGCCCGGCGCGAGCACCGATCGTGTCCTCGCCGACCCAGCTGGCCACCTCGACGAGTGCGCGCAAGCAGACGATGGCCTGGTGCCATCGCAGCACGCCGGGCTCGATCGCAGTCGCCGCCTGGCGCTGGTAGCCACGGAGAAACCGCCGGGCCAGCACCCGGCCGAACAGCCGGATGAGCGGCCGCTGCCAGCCGGGCACGAGCAGTGGCGGTTCACTGAGCAGCAGCGAGGTGAACCCGGCGTCGTGTGCCCGCGGCGCGAGCAGTGCCGCGCTCCAGTCGAGCACCGTCACCCGGTCACCATCGGCCAGCAGGTTGAACGGATGCAGGTCACCATGGCAGATGACGTCGGGGGCCGGCCCGGACGGATGATCCGCTAGCCAGCGGGCCACCCCGGCCAGGTCGTCACGGCCGAACTCGACGGCGTATCGCTCCAGTGCCGCGAGCAGCCCGGGTACCGTAATCGGCACCTCGCGGACCTGCTCGAGCTCGCCGCGCACCAGGTCAGGGTCGAGCGCGTGCAGCCGTGCCATCGCCCCGGCCAGATGATCCGGGACCTGGCGCAGCAGCCGCGGCACGGCGGCCGCCCTCAGCCCGCCGGAGAGCCCGGCCAGCGCCGGGGCGCCGGCCGCCCGGTCCATCACGATGAACGCCCGGCCCAGGCCGTCGTCCGGGCCGCCGGCCACGCGTACGAGCGGAGTGGGGAATCCCGCGGCGGCCACGGCGCGCTGCACGATCGTCTCCTTGCGCGCCGAACCGGGGTCGGGCATGAGCCGGGCGACCAGCTCGGACGGCCAGTCAGCGGGCGGGCGCTCGAGTGAGAACGACAGCAGCTCGGCCCAGAATCCGCCCCGCATCGGCTCGGGCCGGCGGACGTACTCCAGGCCCGGCATGCTGGCGGCTTCCCGCAGCACCCCGATCAGCCGGTCGTCAATGTCAGTTTTAACCGTCACGGTATTCACCGTAACAATAGAAACTGATACTGTCTAGCCATGACTGCTGCGGCATCGGACAGCACGGCCGGGACGGGTGAGCCGCTCACCATCGACGAGCTCGCCCGTCAGGTCAGGCTGCCGGTGCGGACGATCCGCGAGTACCACACCATGCGCCTGCTGCCGCCACCAGAACGGCGCGGCCGCCTGGGCCTGTACGGCTCCCAGCACGTCCAGCGCCTGCAGCTCATCGCCCGCCTGCAGCACCGGGGCTACTCCCTGGCCGGAATCCGCGACCTGCTCGGGGCCTGGGAAAGCGGCACCGACCTCACCACCCTGCTCGGCGTCGGCCAGGGCCAGGCCGCGCTGGACGAGATGCCGCTGCGGCTGACCCGGGCGGAACTACTCCAGCGGCTTCCCGGGCTCGAGCCGGCCGCCATGGACCGCGCGACCCGGGCCGGGCTCGTGCGCCCGCACGGCGAAGACCACGTCATCGTACGCAGCCCCGCCCTCCTCGGCCTGGCGGCCGACTGGGTCCGGGCTGGCGTCCCGCTGGCCGAGGTGCTCGACGTGATCGAGGTGCTCACCGGCGACCTCAGCGCGCTGGCGCGCACGCTGGCCGGGCTGATCGCCGATCGTGTCGTGCCCCCGGCCGTCAGCGGCGCCGGTGACCTGCCCGGCTTGTTCCGGCGCGGCCGGCCGCTGCTGCTCCAGGGCGCGGCCAGCACACTCGCGGACCGGCTCGGCGCCGCGCTGGCCGAACGCGCCGAGGCCGCCGGCGACACCCGGCTCCGGGCGGCGCTCGACGACGTCAGGGTGGGCGCCGTGACGGACGCCGCCGGGACGATCCACCGGCCGGGAGGCCAGCGCTGACCATTGCCGCCGGTGCCGCTGCCTGCCGATACTGGTCACATGCTGGAGCTACGGCCGAATTGCGAGTGCTGCGACCGGGACCTCGACCCGGCGTCCGCCGACGTGCTGGCCAGGATGCACCCCAGCGCCTGCCCGCTGATCGCCGGCCGGCGAGCAGGAGCCGGCCGGGCGATCAAGCCTGCGGGCGGCCAGCGTCCGGGACGGGGGTGGCGGCGGGGCCGGGCTGGAACTGCTGCGCCTGGCCGGGCCGGGTGAGCGGCCCGCTGCGGAACAGCGTGACGGCGACGATCGCGCCGCCGGTCAAGATGGCGGCCGACCACCAGAAGACGGTGCTGTAGCCGTGGATCAGCGCCTGCCCGGTTACCTGCGGGCTGGGACGGCCGCGGGCGTTTCCGGCGATAAAGCTGGCGATCGAACTCGCGAAGATCGTGTTGAGCAGCGAGGTGCCGATCGACCCGCCGAGCTGCTGCCCGGTGTTGACGGTGGCGGCGGCGACGCCCGCGTCCTGCGGCGGCACGCCGAAGGTCCCGGTGTTGAAGACGGGCGCGAACACCAGGCCCAGCCCCAGGCCCATCATGATCAGCGACGGCAGCACGTGGGCCGCGTAGCTGGAGTGCACGCCGATCCGGGTCAGCAGGGCCAGGCCGCCCGCCGCCAGGATCATCCCGGTCGGCGCCAGCGGCCGCGGCCCGAAGCGGGGCATCAGCACGATGTTGCTGCTGATCGAGGCGGTCATGATGCCGGCCACCATCGGCAGGAACGCCACCCCGGTGATCACGGGCGAGAATCCCAGGGTCTGCTGCAGGTAATAGGTGAGGAACAAGAAGATGCCGAACATGCCCGCCGATGCGATCAGCATGGTCAGGTAGGCGCCGCCCCGGTTCCGGTCGGTCACCACCCGGGGCGGCAGCAGCGGCTGCGCCGCGCGCGCCTGCCGGAAGCCGAACAAGATCAGCAGCACCACCCCGGCCACCAGGAAGCCCCAGGTCGAAGACGCGTGCCAGCTGTGCAGGGCGGCGTTGGAGAAACCGTAGACGATACAGAACATGCCCGCCGAGACCAGCGCCGCGCCGGGCAGGTCCATCTTCGGCCGGCCCAGCGCGGGGTGCCGGGGCAGCAGGATCGCCGCGCCGGTGGCGGCCAGGCCGGCGAAGAACAGGTTCACGTACAGGCACCAGCGCCAGGACAGGTACTCGGTCAGCACCCCGCCCAGCAGCAGTCCCACCGCGCCGCCCGCCCCGGCCACCGCGCCGTACACGCCGAACGCCCGGCCGCGCTCGGCCGGGTCGCTGAACGTCACGGCCAGCAGCGACAGCGCCGCCGGCGCGAGCAGCGCGCCGAACGCGCCCTGGGCGGCCCGCGCCGCTACCAGCATGCCGAAGTTCAGCGCGGCGCCGCCCACCGCGGACGCGGCGGCGAAGCCGATCAGGCCGGCCAGGAACGTCACCTTGCGGCCCAGCAGGTCGGACAGCTTGCCGCCGAGCAGCAGCAGGCTGCCGAACGCCAGCGCGTACGCGGTGACCACCCACTGCCGGTCCACGATGGTGAAGTGCAGGGACCGCTGCGCCGACGGCAGCGCGATGTTCATGATCGTCGCATCCAGGACGATCATCAGCTGGGCAAGCGCGATGACCCCCAGGACCAGCCACCGCCTGGGATCTGGCGCCGCGGTGCCGTCCGGCCCGCCCGGTGCCTGCCTAACCTGTCCGCCGTCTGACATAGGACCCCTGCCCATCCTGATCCGGAGCTGACGCCTCCGTTTCGGAGCGTAACACGACCCGGGGCACCCGACGGAACGGGGTAACTACTTCTGGGGCTAGGAGAAGGCACCCTCAGGATCGGCTGATGCCGGATTCCTGAGGGTGCCCCGCAGTGCGTCTCCAGGATTGCTAGCGAGCAATCTCCGGAGGCGTCTGACGATTAGTGAACATCGCGAGTACCTCCTTCCTGATACCGAGGATGTAACTTTGCCGCGGCGCGGCCATCGTAAGACCGCGCGCTGGCCTGCGGCAAAGCATTTACCGGCGGCCAAGCGTCATCGCCAGGCGAATACGGGCTGCTCGAAATGGGCCACCCGGGTGGTCAGGCCGTGCAGTGCCACCTGGCAGAACTGGTGGATGATGGCGCCGGTCGGCGCGTACACATGGTCGTCCAGCAGCGCCAGCCGCAGGACCGGCGCGGGCGATTCCGGGATGCGCAGGAGCTCGGGCGGGCGGTCGAAGTCGGCCAGCGGGATCACGTGGATCCGGGCGACCTCCGAGGACTGCCTGACCAGCGTGCCGACCGGGCCGCCCCACACCACCACCGGAGTGATGAGGAAGCCGGACCGCGTGGCGTAGTCATCGAGAATGCCCAGGACATCGCCGGCCCCGGCCGCCACGCCGGTTTCCTCGTGCAGTTCCCTCAGCGCCGCCTCGGCGGCGGACTCGCCGGGCTCGCGGCTTCCGCCGGGCAGCGCCCACTGCCCGGAGTGGTTCCGCAGGCCGACTGCCCGCCTGGTGAGCAGCAGGCAAGGAACGTCCTGCTGCTCAAGGACGCACACCGCCACCGAAGCGGCGCGCAGGCCCGGCCGGGTGATGCCGATACGCCGGAAGTCAGCCAGGCTGGCGGCGACGGCCGCCCGGTCCACCGCTGAACCCGCTGCCATCAGGACCTGCCCACCCTACGAGGCCTTGGCCGAGGTGCTGAGCAGGTCTATCCAGCCGTTGTTCTGGGTGGCAAGGACGCGCTCGACGTCGGCCACGAACTGTGCTTGCCGGTCGGTGCCGGCCGTGTTCGGGTCGACGCCGACGATGAGGCGCTCGAGCTGGTCCGCGGTGGCCGCGAAGGACGCCGCTATCCGCTGGTGCTGAGCGGCGGCGACGTGGGTGGCGAAGGCCGCGGCTACCGTGGTGGCCGCGGCCGTCCAGACGGCGAGGTGCGCGCCCGGCAGCACCCCCGCGATGGCGGCCAGCACGGCGCCGGCGGCGGTGGCGGCCAGCTGGCAGAAGCGCAGGGCTCGCGCCTTGGCCCGGTGCACGGCGATCTTGGACCGATGCCAGGCCGCCTGCTCCTGGGCGCGGTTCTCCAGGTAGCGCTCGAACGTGTCCACGGGCGGCAGCTTGCCGTCACCGGGGGTGGCGAGCTGCTCCTCGATGAGCAGGTCCTTGGCCCGGGTCTGGACCGTGTCCAGCTGAGCCTGCAGACGCTCGTCGCGGTCGGGGCCCGCATAGGGCTGGACTCCGGCCAGGTAGCGGCAGGTCTCGGCCTTCAGTGCCTCGGACGCGGCCCGGGCGCCGGTCCAGCGGGACGAAGTGTCCGAGGTGAGCATGTTGCCCTGGATGATGGCCGCGACCGCCAGCACGGCCGCGCTGATCACCGCCAGCGTGGTCGCCGCGGCCGGGGCCAGCCAGGCCTGGGCGGCGAAGGCCGCGGCGACGGCACCGAGGACCAGGAGCGCCAGGTTCGACAGCCGCCACCGGTTCAGGCTCCGCTGGGCGGCGTCGGCCGCGTCCGACCACCGCTGGTGCTTGTGCCAGACCTCCCTGAGCACCGAGTCCCCGGCCGCGGCGGCGTGAGCCTGACGGCCGGCCGCCGGCCCGGGCGCGGGTGCGGGAGTTGCCGTCGCGATCGGCTGCTCCGGTTGCTGGGGCGGAGGCTGCGGCCCCGGCAGGTCGAAGAGCTTGGTGGTCTCGAGCACGATGACATCCGCACCGCCAGCCGCCGCGGTGTCGACCATGTTCGCGGTTCCGCCCTGGCCAGCCCCGGGCTCGCCGTTCCACAGCGCCAGCACGGTCACCCGGTCGACGGTCGTGGTCGCCCAGGCGTGGTGCAAGATCCACCGGTTGCTCCGCTGCCAGGTGGAATAGCCGGCCCGGCCCTGCAGCCAGGCGGGCAGCCGATCGGCGCGGGCCAGGACCTGCACGCCGTCTTCCCGCTGGCCGTTCTCCCTCGCCCTTTCCCTTACCCGCCGCAGGACGGCGTGGTAGCGCTCCACCCAGCCAGGCCAGTCCGCCATGGCCGTGGCCCGGTAGGTCAGCTCCGGAACCGGCAGGAACACCTCGGTGTCAATGCCGAGCTCGGCGCACGCCTCGTGGAACAGCACATCCCCGCCGTCGGAGGCACCGGCCATGCCGATCAGCTGCTCTCCCTGTCGGTCCGCGGCGATCTTGATGTCCACGATGGCCGCGGTGATCTGGTCCCTGGCCGTCGCTTCACAGCTCGCGGGGAAGCGCGGGACTGCCCGCTCGCGAGCATCGATCATGTGACCGGAGAAGACGAGCGGACGGATCTTAGCCGGAGTCCTGGTTCCGGGCTCGCCGAGCAAGCCGAGGGTGGCGGCGACGTTCTCGGTGAAGATGCCCAGGTCGCGGTAGATCTCGATCTGCTCCCGGATCGAGCGGCGGTTGCCTGGGCTCAGCAGGGGGCTCATCGCCGCCTGGTACGCGCTGGTCACCCGCTGCGGTTCGTCGCTGGTCAGGAACCGGAGGTCAGCCGCGCTCACCTCGATCCAGACGTCGGTGCTGCCTGCCCGGCGCGAGTGCGTGCGGGCCGCTTCGATGCAGGCCCGCACGGTGCAGGTGAGCGCGGCGACCTCGGATGTCAGCCGCTCGAGTTCGGTGTCCGCCCGGGCGCGGGTCTCGAACCGGTTCTGCCAGTCATCCGGGCTGCGGCCGGCGAGTTCGAGAGTGAGCTTGGCCAGGGCGAGGGCGTTCAGTCCTGAGTACCAGTGGTTCCGGTCCTCGTCAAAACCTTGCTGGTAGAAGTCGAGGGCCTGCTCTCGCTCCCGGGACTGGAGCGCGACCCGGGTCTTGGTCTCTTCGCTCGCGCTCCGCCACTCCTGGACCCACCGGCGCTTGCTGTTGCTGCCGAGCCCGGCAAACAGTTCGGCCCGGTCGGCCTTGGCCAGCGTCCTGCTCCCGAGCGCGCGCCGCAGCGCCTGATCGGACAGGACCAGTTTGTCGAGCCGGCGGTAGATGTCGGCCAGCGCGTGGTTGGCCGCCAGGTCGTCGGGATGAACGTCGCGGATCCGTTCCCAGGCACGCTGAGCTCCGATGTCGTCGCCGGCCTGCCCTGAGGCCTTGGCGACCTCGCGCAGCGCCGCCTCCTCGAACCGGAGTCCCATCACCTCATCCGCGATCAGCCGCAGTTCTCCCGCCCGCTGACCCTCACGGGCGTCCTCGATATCCTCGGCCAGGCTCCGCGGAAGGCTGAGCAGAGCGGCCCGGGCGCCGGGCGCGAATTCTGGCAGCAGCTCGAATACGGGGCTGTCGACGTCCTCGGACGCCAGCGTCTCGCGCAGCACCTGGACCAGCCGGGGCCGGGCCGCGGCGGGGGAGGCCGCGTCATACGGCATATACCGGTAGGTCATGAGGTCGAAGGGAATCTCGTCGACCTTCGTGTAGATCAGCACGGTCGACCGGGGCCGCACGGCATGGCGGATGCCCAGCTCGTAGAACACGTTGGCGTTGTGCAGGGATACGTCCGCCACCACGATGTCGGCCATCACGAGCTCGCGGAACATATCTCGGTGGATGCTGCCGGCCTGCACGATGACCTTGGTGGTGTCGCCGCCGTCGATTCCGGCCGCGGCCAGGGCCGGCGCGATCAGCTCCTGATGCACGCGCTCGAAGTCGACGCCATTTTTCTGGTCGAAACCGCGGATCACGAATGCTCGCACTGCCCCACCCCCTGGTTTGCGTTTCATCATCTTGCCCCGAACGCGGCCTTAAGGGAACTCGGGAACCACCGGGGCAACCCGGAGTGCCACGTGCGATCTGGTCATTACAGATCGTTTCTTGTTGACAGTGTTCTAAAGAGCGACGCCGCGTCAGGCATCGTGTCGGCGGCCAGCGCCGGGAGGTCGCCACCTCGTGACCGCAGTCCGCGACCTCGACCAGCTTCTCGTCTCCGAGCAGTTCGTCCGCGACCCGTACCCGACGCTCGCCGGAACCAGTCATCCGATGGGCCTCCTCGATTGTCGGCTCGATCGCCGCGAACGATTCCTCGATGAACGTTCCAGCTGCACGATGCACGGCACCTGACGCCGGGTCTTGAGCTGTGCCGAGGCGAGGCGGGGGTCGGACAGGTCTCCGCGGACCTGCCATGCGCTCCGTGGCCCCCCGGGTACCGTCTTGCGTACTCAGGGGGCCACAGAGCGCGTCCGCGCCGGTCCAGGAGCATGACGGGGCGTCCCGGTGGCCTCAGCTGTCATACGGACCCGCACGCGGCGCCGGGCGGCCTGGTGCGGGACCTGGACAGGGACCGCCCGCTGCGTGCCGTCACTTCCGACATCGGCCCCGCCCGGGCCGTCACTTCCGGCGTCGATGATCGCTAGGTGGCGAGGTAGCCGCCGTCGACGGGCAGCGCGACGCCCGTGATGTCGCCGGCATCGGCGGAGGCGAGGAAGGCCACCGCGTGCGCCACCTCGTCGGGCCAGCCCAGCCGGGCCATCGGGGTGGCTCGCTCGGCGGCGGCCCGTTCCGCGGCCGGATCCGGCTGGCTGGCGAAGTAGCGGTCCATCATCGGGCCGTCGATCGAGTAGGGGCAGACGCAGTTGACCCGGACTCCGCGGGCGGCCACGCTAACATCGCCGCCGCCAACCGTCACCACGCCCGCGACCCGCAGCGCACGCTCATGCTGCTTCAGACCGCATGAACGACTTTGCCGGGTCCCTGTGGCCGTATGAGGTTCCAGTTCGTAATGAATGCCCGGGCTACTGCCGCCTGCCACTCAATCATTTTCACTTGTAAATTGCTGATTTACAATGAGGTATACCATGTGCAGGATGCCGTTCCGTGCGTTTCGATAACCCCGGGCCCCCTTCGTGAAGGGGGCCCGGGTGAGGCATGTCCCGGTTCGGCGGGGCAGGTTAGCCGAGTGTATCGGTTTAGATAGGTGTTGTTTCGTAACGCCTCAGACATCGGGAAGGCCGCGCCGAAGTCGTGGACCGGCTATCGGACTCGCCCTGAAGTAACTGCTCACCTTGGCTTACCTCAGACGGAACACCGCCATTATGTTCTAGCGCGGCGCGCCTGGGCTGGTGGCATTTTTTCGCATACTTTCTCACCGTAAGCCACTCGCGGCTATAAGATGAAAATACGCCACGCTTCGTCGTGGGTTGTAGTTATTGGGGGGCGGATGAGTACGGAAGTTGTTGAGCTCACGCTACCGGATGGCACTCCGGTGCTGGTCCGGGCCGAGCGAGTGAAAGAATCCGCGCGGCGCCCGGCCGATGGTGCCGACTACGAAGGACCAGCGGACTCCGGTGATGTCGGCCCGTCCGACACGGGATTTGGCGGCCCGTCGGACGTAGGCCTAGAGGACTTTAGCTTTGAGTTGGTCACGAAGACCATCCGCGGCGTAACCGGTGAGCTGCACAAGGCCCTGAAAGCGGTAAGCCCGGACCGGGTGTCCGTCGAGGTCGGCTTCGACCTGGCCGTCAAGGGGAACCAGCTGATAGCGCTCGTGGTATCGGGCGGCGTTCACGCGTCGCTCAAGGTCCGGCTCGAATGGGGCGGTAACTCGTCGGCACTAATGATGATCAGCAGCCGGAGGACGAGGCCTCGGCGAGTTCTTGATCATGAGCCCGAGAACCAGGCTTCAGGCTTTCACCAACGAGTGCACCGTGCATGTACTGCCAACTGCCGATGGCCTGCCATTATGGGCGGCAGCGGTTTCTTCGTGGCACCCGGCGTGATAATCACCTGCGCCCATGTGTGTCCAGCAGCGGTCGCGCCGTAAACCGGGTGAAGGTCCGGTGGAAAGAGGTGACCTACGTGGGCACGGCCGAAGCCCGGCCGGGGACGAAGGGTAACGCTAGGGTATGGGATCCGCCTGACCTCTGCGTCATAACACTCGACCAGACCCCACCCGACCAGCCGTCCGTCGTCCTCGGCGAGCTGCGTGACGCGAATCGTCATGAACTTTACATTGCCGGGTACAATCGGATTTACGACCCAAACGACGTGCAGTTCCAGAGTAAAATCGGGGTCCTCGGCGGATCACAGGGACTTGCGGCGGAGATGGTGCGTGAGATTGTCGATGTTGAGATCGCGCCTGGGATGTCAGGGGGACCTGTGCTCGATATGCGGCGCGGCTTCGTCTGCGGGGTGACGAAAGCGCAGCGCAAGCCGAACGACAATCTCGGTGGCCTCTTTATTCCTGCTGAGTTTATTCAGCGGGAATTCAGAGGCGAGGCCTGGCTTCCGAATCAGAGGGCGAGCGCGGTCAACAGCCGGTGGCGCGAGCAGCGGGACGCCGTGCTCGACGAGGTGGAGTCGGCCGCCTTCCGGCTGAACCAGCAGGAGCGCAACCTGCTGGCTAGCGTCGCGACGGAGCTCACGCTGACGGCCGAGAACTTCACCTGGGCGTGGGGGGAGATCGTCGAGCTTCGCCGCAGCGCTCGTTCCTCACCCTGAACGACCTCATTGCTGATCTAGCCGATCGGACGTGGACCGGGCTCGATCCCATCACGAAGCTCTTCGTCTGGCTGGCCTGCCGCGATGGGATCGCCGCCGGTCGTGCGAACGAGTTGCTGACTCGCGCTCGCCTGCGGGCATCAGACCAGCGCCTTCGCATCGTCCAGTATCGAGAAGAGCCTCCTCGAGCGGCAGTCCGCTCCGCGGAACCCCGTCATCCTGGTTCGCCTGCGCCCAGACCCCCCTTCGGCGACGGGGAGGTTCGTCCTCGATATCTGGCGGTATGCGGACCGGGGAACGAAGCCTCGTGCGGTCCCGGTCGTGACCGACGGGGGACCACACCGGCTGCCTGAGGCGCGGAAGGCCATCATCGCCACCCTGAAGGAACAGGTCAAGCTCGTCAGGGGGCGGCCGGTCATCGAGTTCGCACTGCCCGACGTCCTGCTTGACCACGCTGTGGAGGAATGGGATATCGGGAACGCGATACCGCTAGGCGAGAAGTTCCCGATCGTGGTCCGGCTCGCGGAGCGAGAAATCGACGGTACCTCGTATGTCGAAGCGCTGCGGTCTCGCGCCGCGCAGTTCAGGAACGGGAGCGTGCCGCCGCAGGGAACCCAGGAGTGGGACGACTTGTGGTTCACCTGCCAGAGTCAGTACACCCCCCGGGAGCTGAACCGGGTACTCGGGCAGAGCAAGCTCCCCATGGTCGCGATGACCGCGTGGCACGGGCGCGGGCGGGCCATCAAGGCCATCAAGGCCTTCAAGGAGGCGGGGATCGCGGTGATCGTGTGGCGGCACACGAAGTGCGCCGGGGATGCCTGCGCCGTCGGCGTCGCGGGCAGGACATGCCCGGGGACGCGATTCAAGCAGCAAACCGCCGGTCATGTGGCGGGCCAGCAACTGGCCGCATTGCCGGACGAGATCTTCACGGCCCGCTCCAGCCAGCCGTCGAACGGCACCCTCGGGTATCAGTCGCCCGGCATCGCGCTCGTCTGGGATGACCCTGATCTGCTCCCGTGGGCTGCAGGCACGCCGAATCAGTATCCGAATCAGCCAGCAGGATGGGAAGACGTTGAGCAACTGGCAGATTTACCGGGGACAAGGTAACGTAGCATCAGGGCATCCGCCAGCTGCCTCCGCCGCCGGAGTGGCGGGCGTTCGACTTCTCCGGGTACCGGCCGCCCCGCGCGAACCACCAGCTCGGGTGGAGTTCGGGCGATGAGGATCGCGGAAAGCCCTACCGTGCGGACCAAGGAGTCGCTCAACCCCGTGAACGCGGCGATGTACCTGCGGCGCCCGCTGCTGGTGACCGGCAACCCGGGGGTGGGGAAATCGACGCTCGCCTACTGGATAGCGTGGGAACTCGGTCTCGGACCGGTGCTCAAGTGGTCGATCACGAGTACTTCCACACTGCGGGACGGGCTGTACCGGTACGACGCGATCGGCAGACTGCAGGATGTGAACCTCAACGCCCAGGAGCGGGGGCCGATCAGCCGGTACCTGCGCCTCGGGCCGCTCGGCACCGCGTTCCGGTCGGGTGACAGCCCGCGTGTGCTGCTGATTGACGAGATCGACAAGGCCAGCCTCGACCTGCCTAACGACCTGCTCAGCATCTTCGAGGAGGGCCGGTATGAGATCGATGAGCTGGTCCGCATCGCGGAAGCCGAGCCGCAGCATCTGATCAGGGGCGCGGACGGGGCGGATGTCCCGATCACCGCGGGGGAGGTGCGCTGCACGCAGTTTCCGGTCGTCATCATGACGAGCAATGGCGAGCGGGAGATTCCGCAGGCCTTCCTGCGGCGCTGCGTGCGCCTTGAGATGGCCCCACCTGGCGAGACCCAGCTGAAGCGGATGATCGATGCCCAGATGGGGCCGGAGATGTTCAAGCTGGCGGAGCGCGTCCTGAGGCGCTACCACGAACGCACTAAGGATGAGAACGGCGTGCTCGCCGTGGACCAGTTGCTGAACGCCATTCACCTGACGTGCCGGGTAGATCTGGATCCTAACGACCAGGGCGAGCTCATCGAGTTGCTGTTCCAGAGCCTAGACGCCGAGCTGGCCTGATCGGGGGGCGGACGATGGCTGGGCTCGCTAGGTTCCTCGGCTCGGTACTGGCGGCCGACGCCAGCCTTACGGTGTAGGAGATCGCCGACGCCTTCTGGCACGCCGATCACATGGAGCGTTTCCAGCCGGTAACAGCAGCAGCAGTGGACGGCTCGCTGGTGTCAGCGCGGGCCGGCCAGCGGACATCACCGGAATGCGGGACCGGGCCGGATAGCGCACCGGCGCCGGAAACCGCGGAAGGCCGCGCGAGGGCGGCGCCTGCCGATGAGGACGGTCCCGCCGGACCCGCCGCGCCGGGCGAGCTCGTCCCGGTCTTCCACCCCGACCTGGAACGAACGGGTGGCCCGATGACGATGGGTCATGCCACCGTGTCGCTGGCGGTGTCGGCGCCGCGTGAGCTGCGCCGACCGCTCAACCTGCAGCGCGGGCTGCGGCCGCTGATGCGAACCGTCCGCAGCGGGCCAGCGACGGTACTCGACGAGGAGGCAACGGCCGAGGTTGAGCGCGCGGGCCGGGACCCTCATGCCAGGCGCTGGTGCAGGCCGGCGAAGCGATGGCTCGACCTGGCGCTGGTATTCGACACCAGCCCATCTATGGCGCTGTGGGGCAACCTGGTCAAAGAGCTGCGGGTAGCCCTGGACCAGCTGGGTGCGTTCCGGACGGTCCGGACCTGGCGCTTGGAGTTCGACCGCGGGAAGCCGCTGATTAGGACCGAGGCCGCGTGGAGCACTGCCCGTGGACGCAGGGAGCTGATCGACCCGACCGGGCGGCAGGCCATCCTTCTCGTCACGGACTGCGTGGCGCCGCCTTGGTGGCCTAAGTCCGGGGCCGCCGGGGAGATGGCGATGGGCAAGACCGTCGAGGCCTGGGCCAGGAAAGGGCCGCTGGCGATCCTCCAGCCGCTGCCTCGGCGGATGTGGGAGCAATCCGCCATGCCAGGCCACGTCGTGCGACTACGCTCCCAGTTTCCCGGGGCGCCCAATAGCAGTTTGCTGATTGATCGCGCCGCCGGGCTGTGGACCGGCCAGCCCGGCCAGGACTGGGGCAGGGCTCGACGAGACGTGCCCATCCCGCTTCTGGAGATCGACCAGCGGTGGCTGGCTTCGTGGTCGCGCCTTGTCTCCGGGACCAACCCCGAGCGTGTCGCCGTGGCGTTCACTGGCGCGCCCAGGTCTGACCACGATCCGGGTAAGACGACAAAACCGAGCCCCCTGCTTGGCCCGGAAGAGCAGGCGAAATGGCTGGTCAGCGAGTTCATGTCCAGCGCATCGCCGGAGGCCTTGCGGCTGGCCGGGCTGCTGGCCGCCGCGCCGCTCACCTTGCCGCTCATGCGGTTCATCCAGCGCGCCATGTGCGATGACAACCGTCCGCTCTCCTCGCCGAGGTGCTCTGAGCGGGCTGCTACGGGACGTGACGCCCCGTCGGCGAGACTACGTCTTTCGCCTTCATCCGCATGTACGGGACGTCTTGCTCGGCACCATCCGCAGGTCAGAGGCGATCCGGGTCCGGGAGCTCGTCTCCCGGGAACTCCTTAGCAGTCGCAGCGCGGGCCGGGGCGGGTGTTTCGCCAGGATTCGGCCGTGCCAGGCACGACGGGAACTGCGCTGACGACGACCCATGAGATCTACGGCTCGATCGACGCGCAGGTCCTGCGCCACATCGGCGGCCGCTACGCGCAAGTGGTGATGGACACAGACCGGGACATGCCGTCGGTTCCCGCTCCCGCCGGGCCGGACGCGGGGGAACCGCACCTGCCCCCGGAGCGGGAAGAGGTGCCAGCGGGTGCAGCGCCGGACTCCGACGAAACGGCGGCCCAGGAGGCACCGTCCTCCCAGGATGCGGCCGGACGGCGGGAGGTACCCGCGCCAGCAGCCGCCCCTGCCGACGGGCAGGGGCTGGTAATGCTGGGCGGGCCAGGCAGTGGCAAGTCGACCTATCTCGCCGCGCTCAGCATGGCGCTGATGCAAGGTCCTGGCTGGCGCCTGATCCCGAAGGACGATCCGAGCACCGACATGCTGACCAGGGGTGTCATGGACCTCATCAGGCGTCAGGTATTCCCGCGTGCCACGGCCGGAATCGCCAGCTATCAGTGGAAGCTCGGCGGAGAAGTCGAGCACGTCACGCCGGTCGGCTGGCGACGGCGGCTTGTTCGCCGCGTGGAGGCCGTGAGCGTAGACCTCAAGGTCACGGACGCGACCGGAGAGATCTTCGCCGGGCATCGGCCGCACGACCAGGCGAACCTGATTGAGGAACTGGTCCGCAGCGCGGGCATCATCTTCCGGTTCGACCCTACACGCGAGTTCGAGATCGGTGACACGTTCGATTACGTGTTGCAGGTCGTGACGATGCTGCAGCGGCGCGCGCTGGGCGAACGCGCGTCGGCCTGCGAGCGGCTGCCGCACTACGTGGCGGCGTGTGTGTCGAAGTTCGACGAAGATCGCATATTCCGGTCGGCTAGGCGACTGCAACTTGTCAGCCACGATCCCGAGGACCCGCACGGATTCCCGCGGGTTGCCGACCCCGACGCCCGGGAGTTCCTGCGGCGGCTATCCGCGCTGGCGCCCAGCGGAACGGCCGAGCTCACCGATGAGAAGCTGAGGGACAGCTTCTACCCGGAGCGGATCAGGTACTTCGTCACCTCCGCGATCGGGTTCTACCTTGACCGGCGGACCAGGAGTTTGAACAGCGCGGACCGGAGCAACGACGTACCGGATGAACACAGGCCAGGGGTTTACCGGATCAGGAACACCGTCTACCCCATCAACGTGGCTGAGCCGCTGGTCTGGCTCGGCAGGCAGCTGGCCAAGCCAACCGGTTAAAGGCCGCCGGGACGCTCACAGGAAGCGCAGGACGATGACGCGGATCTGGGCTGAGCGCCTGCAGTAGCTGTGCGCGCAGGTTAACGCTCTGGGCCCGAAGGATCTTGGCCGCCGTGAGGGGTTTGACCTCGTTGAGTACGGCGCCCGCTCGTCGTACCGACATCGAGGCGACGAGCCGCCCGGCGAACTCGCCTGGCGTCTCCATCAGCTCCATCAGCACCTCGGCGACCGTCCGGACGTCCGCCTGGCTCAGGACGCGGACCGCTGCTGCCGTTGGGCAGCGCCGCGATGACCCCGGCACTGGCGGCGAGGGCATGTGGTCGATGACCTTGCCGGACCGGGTCACGCTGAGCATCTGCAGGATGTTCGCCTCGCTGACCCGGGACGCGGCGATCCCGGTGACGAGTTCGGCGGCCACTTCCGGGTGAAGAGTTGTTCAGGATGTGCGCAGCCTCGTCATCGGGCTTGGCCAGCAGCCTGCGCCACCCCCGAGTCACCGCCGGACGGGTTGACGTCCCGCACGGCGTCCGCGATCCCGTGCCTGGCACGTTCCGCGAACTCGAGCCGAGGCATGGTTTCGGTGAAGGCCATGGCGTCCGTGCTGAACATGACCTTGCTAGATTCCGGAAAGGCTGTCGGCCTTCGGTCCGTTCCGGGCGGTCGTCTGGGTCTTGGCCGCCGACTCATCGTCTCGAGCACCCGGTAAACCGGTTCAGGCTCGGGCGCCAGGCCGAATCCTTGGCCAGCAGCCGCAGGACCAGCGAGGCCAGGGGGCCCCGGCGGGCTGGCGGCGGCGCGTCCTCGTAGAGGATCGCTGACCGGAGGTCCAGCGTGGGCTGCCCGCTGGCCCTCGCGAACGGCGTGTGGCCCTCCATCGCGTAGTACAAGGTCACGCCCAGAGACCACAGGTCGAGGCAGGCGTAGCCGGATGGCCGTGTATTCGTCCCGCTCCAGGCACCCGGCGCGCCCATCACACGGCCGCGCCCGGTTATCGATATATCTTTTGGTGGCGGCGGCCACGTCTTCGGCGATCTTGGCGATGCCGAAATCCACCAGGAATATGGCCCCTTCCTGGTCCACCAGGATATTCCTGGGTTTGACGTCGCGATGCAGGACCCGGGCGGCGTGCACGGCCTGCAGTCCATCCAGGACCGATAGGCCGATGGCGGCGATTTCGCGCTCGGTAAGCGGGTCCGCGGCCACGATGTCGGCCAGCGACCGGCCGCAGATGTACTCCATGACGATCGACGTATCCCGGTCGACGACGAAGAAGTCGTGGACGCGGACGATGCACCGGTGCTTCACCCGGGCCAGAGCCCGGGCCTCGATGAGCGCCCGCGCCCTGCTCTCGTCCAGGTCGGCGCCCTCTCCGGGGGGAACGAGTTTCTTCAGCGCGACCCGCCGCTCCAGGAGCGTGTCCTCCGAGAGCCATACGCTTCCCTGGCCACCCGAGCCGATCTGTGAGAGCACTCGGTAACGGTCGTGGAGCAGCCGTCCCTCAGGGTTCATCGTTCCAGTTCAGGGGTATGCCGCTGCCGCTTCCGTTGCCGTCGGAGCTGGCCGAGACTCGGTCGTCGGGCATGCGCTGCAGGTCGAAATGGGCCGCCGCGGGCTGCTCGTCAGCATCGCGCGGCCCGGGACCGGCACTGGGCCGCGGTCCACGGAACGCTAACTCATCGGATCTGGCTCGGCGAAGGCCGGGTCGGGCATGACCTCGGTCCGCTCCTTGGTCCGTAATCGGCCCGTTCCGCCCAGATTTGCCGTACGTCGTCGTCCGTACTCGAGCTGCGCCGCCCGCCGCCGGCGGGTCGGCGGCGGGAGAATTCGTCCCGTGGGTCCGCACGGACCGCTTCGCTTCGGCAAGTTCCCTTTCCCGGATGGCCTGGAGGATCTCTCGTAGTTCCCCGGCTGCTGCAAGAGCTTCACCGTGACCGGCAGGCACTCGATCACCAGGAACAGGAGGAACAGCAGGAACCGGGCCACGGTGATCGTGAAGCTCTCGCCGGAGAGCTGGCTCGAGCGCCTGGAGCCGGATCAGCAGGCGGTTCTCTTTCTGGTTGGTCACGTTAAAACTGGCCTGGTAGCGCGCCTTGCCGGGCGACCGCGATCTTCAGCTGCTGCTGGGCGGCGGGCAGCGCGTTCCAGCCTGCGTGAGCCGGTCTGCTGGGACGCGGTGCTGTTCGCGGATAGCGTACTCTCGCGTTGCTGGATCTGGCCGTTGATCTGGGCGAGCCGGGATTTGGCATCGTCCCAATTGGAGTGCGCGGCCTTGTAGTAAGCGTGCGTGGTCTGGCGGGCAGCCCGGGCCGCCGTAGAGCTGGCACTGCCATTGCTTGTAGTAAGTCTGCTCTTGACTTGACAGTCTTCGCCTGCGTCTCGAGCGACTTTACCTGCGGGTCATTCGCGGGTCTTCATCGTCGCGATGCCGCCGGAGTCGATCACCTTCTCCAGGTTCGCAACGTTGTTACGCCAGGAGGTGACCTGCGCGCCGACTTGGTTGCTTTGTTCGGGATTGCAGGAACTGGCTGGCCGAATTGGCCTTCATGACGCTGATCTGCGCGTTGATTTCAGACTGGAATATCCGCAGCACCGAGCGGTGTGGAAATCAGGGTGCCGAGAAGGACGGCCAGGAGAAGGCGGGGGACGGCCATGGAAAAGCGGCGCCTGCCCTCGAGCGGTAGCGATGTAATTCAGCTACGGTTCATCCCCATGATCACCAGGCCCTCAGAGCAGCGCGAGGGGGTCGCGATGACCGGGTTCACGCCGAGCGCGCTAATAGAGCGCGAGCCACATGGAAATCGTGGCCATGCCGCTGGTGATAGATCGCCCAGCCGAGGCTCTCGAACTTGATCCGCTCGCTCTCGCACTGGGCGATGACGTTAGCTCGTGTACCTGAAACGATGAGCAGCCATTGTCGTTTCACCCTGCGCTCCACTTGCACCCTCCCAAGCCGCCGAGCTGTCCCTCGAAGGATACTGCCGAGCGACAAGTGCTCCATATAAGGGGCGTTGCGACTAAGCTAATAAACCTGAGGGACCTTCGGCGCAAGCTCGGCTTATGGGTGGCCGGCGGAGCAGCACGCAGGCGCCCTTCGGGTTGCGGGCATCGAGCTTATAGGGGAGGGGACGTGCCTGTTGATGACTTGGTGCGGCGCGCTCTCGACAGGGAATCGGCAGGCTCCAAGCCAGGGAGTTGTTTCACGTAGTTGAATTTGGCGTAGAAGGAGTGATTTTCTGGGAGATTGGTCGTGATAGCAACGGCACGCCGCGCGCCGAGCACTGGCCGCCTCGCGCCATCGGTTCAGAGCAACCGGGCGAGGTCTACCGCCTGCCCGTGGTCCGGCGATTGGCTGACGGCGGCGGTGGTCTTCGTGCGCAGCGCGCCCGATGTGATTAGCCGCGAGGTATTTGCTCTATTTCGCGAGCTTGTTCCTAATATGGAGGTCATTGACTGCATAGCCGCATTCGAGGATGTGCTGCGGGCATCGATCAAAGAATCGCCGCTCATCAGTGACTACGAGCTTGTGCTCCTCAAGAAGTCGAAAAGCGGGCGACTCGATCTGGAGCCGGTCCGGTTGTTCACGCAGGGGCAACGGCAGCCCGACCGGAGCCGGACCCTCAGGGTGAAGCGCGCGCAGCGACGAGCGGGGCATAGCCTTCGCGATCGTAACCAAGGAGCGCGCGCGGGACTTCCACCTCATGTCCATACAGTCGGCGAACCTCGGCCCAGGCGAGTATGAGCTGACGGCGCCGCTCGTCCGGCCGGGGCGGATCAGGTTCCATGGCCTTCCCGCATCGGTCAGAGCGCCATGATCACCGGACCTGGGGTGAGCTCCTCAATTCGGTTCCGCCGAGACCGCCTGCCTCGCAGTCGTTGACCTTCTCTGCCTCGTCGAGGTGAGCGGGACCAGCCAGCAGATCGAAAGGCGGGCGACCGGGTCCGGGAGGTGATCAGGGCGGCCGGAGCGTCGAGGAGGCCGACGGCGTCGCTGTTTCCGACGGAGCGCACAGCTTCGAGCGCAAGGTCCCGGAAGATCCGGTCAGGGGAATGGTGTGGGCTGCTCCCGGCGCCGAGGTACTTGAGGCCCTGGATCAGCTGAGCAGCACCAGCCCGTCGCCGACGACTACCGGTACGCGGCCCAGCTCGAATGCGCGCTCGCGGAGGTCGCGGGGCGCGCCAACCCGGAAGACGGCAGGCTGGTCATCCTGACCGCTGGTTCCCGGCGGCCCTTCCCGTCGCGCGCCGATCCACGGCTGGACATCTTGCCGTGTCCGCGTCGCCACGACTGGCGCAAGTACCTGGAGGTGCTGGCGGGCAGGGATCCCAGGCTGGTCCTGGGTGCTATTTACGATCGAGATACGCAAGACGTCGCCATCTGGCGTGAACTCGGGAGGACCGTTATCTCGTCATCAGAACGTGGTCGACGCGTGGCGCATGGCCGCCGATCTAGGTATCGGCGCCGCACCGGTTTACGTGCCATTCCCGCTGGCCTGGCCGGTCGGGGGCTGGTGATGGCGTCCGGCCGGGAACGCAGGCCCAGCGAGCCATTCCAGCACAGCATCGCCATGTGGGGGCCGCCGGGCAGTGGCAAGACCACGTTTCTCGCTGCCCTCAGCGTGGCGCTGAATCGCAACGGCGGGCAGGGCTGGAGGATCCAGGGCTGGGACGAGCCCTCGGAAAAGCAGCTCATCCGCATGAATCATCAGCTCGTCTCGGGGCGTACGTTCCCGAGAGGAACGCTAGGCGTCGAGGAGTTCAGCTGGGTGCTCAGCGGCCCCCCTCGTCATGTGCGCCCGAAGCTCTTCAGGAAGGCACCGGAGGAGAACGTCAGGGTCCGCCTTGACCTGGTTGATGCCCAGGGTGAGATCGCTGGTCCGGATACGAAGGTTGCGCACCGGGACGAGCTGATCGATGGGCTGACGCGCAGCCGGGGAATCGTCTACATCTTCGATCCCATGCGGGAATCCGACGACGGCGACGCATTCGACCATACCTTCGGCATGCTCGTCCAGCTTGCCCGGCGTATGGACGAGGAGGGCGGCTGGCGCGGCACCCGCCTGCCGCATCACGTGGCTGTCTGCATCACGAAGTTCGACGCGCCTCCGGTCCGCCTGACCGCCGAGCGGATGGGGCTGGTCGTGCCGTCGGATGACAACCATGAATTTCCACGCGTGCCGGACTACGAGGCCCGTGAACTCTTCGAGCAACTCTGCACGGTTTCCGGGAGCGGGAACGCCGAGATGGTCATCAACTCGCTCGAGCAGTACTTCGATCCTAGGCGGATCCGGTATTTCGTGACGTCCGCCATCGGCTTCTACCTTGGCGGCGCGGGCCGGTTCGACGGAGATGATCCCAACAACCTGCTTCTCATGGAGGAATACGATCCCCGGCTGGGCGCGAAGCGGACGCGGATACGCGGTCCGGTGCATCCCATCAACGTGGTGGAGCTAATTTTCTGGCTCATCGATCAGATGATCGGCAACGGAAACGGCTCGTCGTGACGGCGAGCGGCGAGAAGGTCACGGTCCCGGTCGAATGGGCGTGGCAGGGCAAGGCGCCCGATGACCGGGGATACCGGCTGCTCGCCTACAGCACGGGAAACATAAGCTCGAGGAATTTCGAGGAGATACTCGGCCGTTTCGTGCCCGGCACGCTGGAAAAGCTGCCGCAGATCACCGTCAGCTATGTGCCGGGGCCGGATAGCCTCGGATACCTACATGGCCTTCCACGAAGAGGCCGCGGGGAGTCTCGACCGGCTGGGCCGGGACGTGACGTTACGCGGTTCTTCTGCGTGCCCTACCGGCAACTGGCGGCCGGCGCGGTGTCGTACCGGGCCATGTGCCAGGCGTTTGAGCGCATCCGGTTGCCGGAGGCCCCCGAGGCGCCGTTCCCCGTGGATCTGTCCTGCCCGCCAGCCACCGTTCCGGGTGATGTGACGCGGGCACTGCCGGTGATCGAGTTGCTGCTGACCGGTAACCCGGTGTGCATCGTGGAGGCGGAAGCCACCAGCATGACCGAGCGGCTGGCGTACATCGATACGGTCATGTCGTTGCTGCCGTACGGGATGCGAGCCAAGATGGCCGCGGCGACGTGGACGAGCAGTACCTACCGGGGGCATAGGTACCGGCTTTTCTTCAGCGACGCGCCGCGCCGTGCCGCCGCGTCCGATCACGATGACCATCTGGTCCGGTGGCGACCGGACCAGCTGGTCATCGAGCGCGCGGTGACGACGCGGTTCCCGGCAGAATTTGGCGAAGAGTACCGGGAGTGGCTGCAGCACGTGCTGGAGGTGCCGTCGGTAACCACGGAACTCGCCCGGGAGACGGTGGCACGAGCTTTCCGGGCCGATGACATCGCGACGATCCTGGACGAGATTCTCGAAAAGCGGAAGCGCTTCTGGAACCGCCCCCAGAAGAGACGAGGGACCGGGACCAAGGAAATCGCGATCAGGGAGCCCGGGACAAGGAATGACCAGACCCTGGTCGTCGCAGGTAGACGGGAGCCGCCGCCGGCCAAGCACGCTCTCCAGGACCCGATCGAGCACGTGCTCGATAAAATCGCGAGAAACCTTAACGATCCCGCTCGGGGTACGCAGGATATTCTCCCAGATCAGCAGAAATTGCAGAGGCGCTCGGCCGTGCGCGGCCGGGCGATGACTCCCGTAAGCGGTACCGGATGCTCATCGCCCGCAGCTTGCTGCTGCGAGACGGCCTGCCGATAGCCCGGGATAGGAAGGTGGGCTTTTATAAGGTGCTCCTGCGAGTGGCCTTCGGGGAAACGATCAGCTATCTTGATTACTGCGAAATCGAGAAAATGCTGCACGACAGAGTGCCGGAAAAACTGCTGCTCCAGGCGATTGAGGAGTCACTCAGCGCGGAGCTCCAAGTGGATAAGAAAGCGCTCTTCATCGTACGGTGCAATCTTAACAAGGGAAAGCATCAGAAACCCAGGTTCTCGCCGCTGACTCTCCTTGGGATGGCAGCCCACCCGCAACTCCGCGACGATCATGCCGAGGTCATCTGGGACGCGGCCATCGACGCGGTGAAGAGTGCGCGATCCGCTGAGGTCAAGCACGACATCCTGCTGCTGCTGTATAAGCGAGGTTTCCTGGCTCTTGATCTGCAGCAGCGCGCCCCGGCGGATCTCAATTTCCAGGTGAATGCGCTGACGACCCTACTGAGTGCCGTGTACAAAGGCCGGATGGACCGTGACGACCTGCTGACTATACTCTCCGGGGTCAGAGGGAATTATCCGACGGTGGCGCTGCTTCTGGCGGTCTCCGAATTTATCGCGGATGAAGACACCGGTGCCATGATCTTCAGCTTCATGTGTGCCCTCGGCGAGTCACAGGGGGTGCCCTCGAGCGCGCGCGTCCGTCTCGCCCGTCTTGGATATTCACGCGACTTGGGTGACGTTCGTGAGGAGGTCGATGACATTACCTCCGAGGGAGGCGCGACGCAGCCTGTCAGAACTCGTCCATGACAGATGCGGCCAGAATCATGAGGACATGGCAGCAGGCAAACCCGCCGAGGGAAAAGCGTCGTGGTATCAAGGGAAGGCTGATGGCCTCCGGACATTTTACGGTTGCTGAGCAGAAGGCCCGGGAAGTGGCTGAGCAGAAGGCCCGGAAAAAGATGACCGGTAGCGCCGTCTCCCTGGTGGCGGAGTGGGCGCGCTGGGGCATGGACCCGAACAAGCGCGGCGGCTATCACCTGCTCGCGTGCAGCGACGGGAGGATCAGTTCGCGCAACTTCGAGGATATCCTCGTCCGGTTTAGCCCCGGCAGCCTGGATGACCTGCCCCAGGTCACCATCAGCTACGTGCCGGGCCGAGACGGCAGTCGGTATCTCGGCCTGGCGATCCACGAGGCGGAGGCGAGCGGAGCCGACCGTCTCGGCGGCGACGTCATGGTCACCCGCTACTTCTGCGTTCCCTACAGCCGGCCGCGGCAGGCTCGGTGTCCTACGCGAGCCTGTACGAGGCGCTCCGGGGGATCCAGCCCCCGGAGGACGACAGGGCGGTGGTAAGCGTCGGACTGGACGGTGAAGCGACGCCACCCGCCGACGTCATGCGCGCGCTCCCGGTCGTCGGCTTGCTCCTCACCGGCAACCCGGTCTGCATCGTCGGCGCCGAAGCTACCGAGATGGCCGAGCGCCTGGCGTTCATCGACGCCACGATGTCGCTGCTGCCCTACGGAATGCGGGCCGAGATGGCCGCCTCGACATGGACGAGGGGCACCTATCAGAGGCATAAGTTCCGGCTGTTCTTCAGCGAGGCGCCCCGCAGGCAGCCGGCCTGGGCACCGACGACCACGTGGTCCGCTGGCGCTCTGAGGACCTGGAGATCACCGAGGCGCCCAGCATCAGGTTTCCCGCCGGAGCGGTCCGCGAATACCAGGAGGTGCTGCGACGCCTCGGCCCGTCAGCCATCGCGGAACTAGCCAGGGCCACCAAACCCGTGCAATTCAACGATCAGGCCAGTTCCCGGGCGCTGAAATGGGTGAGCAAGCTCGAGGATCACCACGAGACGAGCGCGGACGCCACCGGTCCACGGACAATATTCCAGCCACGCGAGACAGGGCGGATTCGCCGGGGCCCGGTGCGCCGTGGCCCGCACGTGCCGACGGGTCGGCGAGACGAAACGCGTGGGAGAACTCCTCCTGGCTTGCCTGCAGGCGGTGGACGGCGACGCCAGCCGCGTGAAAAAGCATGTCGGCCAGATCGAGGAGATCCTGCAGGCAGCCGAACTGCCCGCCGCGGAGCACCGGGAGCGCTTGCGCGACGTCTTCGGCGACAGCCAGCGGCTCATGCGCGACCTGCCGGTGGGGAGGCAGCGCACTGCCCTCTACCAGTTCCTGGTGCGTTTCCTGTTGTCGCGCGCCATCGACTACGACGGGTACTGCCTGATCGAGGACATTCTCGGCGGCCACCTCGATCGCGCGCTGCTCAAGGCCATCGATGACCGGGCGGCGGACGAGCCGATCCTGAAGCTCCTCATCGCCGACAGGCTCGGTGCTCGGGTGCCGGAGGTAGACCTTCGCGAGCTGATCGAGCTGGCGGCAGAACCAGAGGTGCGCCCGTCGCACGCGCGGATTCTCTGCGGCCTCCTGCTCAAGAACATGGAATCGGCCCCGAGAAGCGACATCAGGAATGCGCTGCCGTTGCTCTCCGAACTCGGCTACCTGGCACCCGCGCTGTCCGTGCGCGAGCCGGATGACCTGGGGTACCAGGTGGAAACCCTGAAGAACCTGCTGGCGGCCGTGTTTCCCGGAAGCCCGGGCAGGCTCCCGTACCGGGACACTGTCGCGGGGGGCGGCAAGCATGCCCCGACGGCCGCGCTGTTCCTCGCGGTCATCTGCCTCACGCCGGAGAACATAGCGGATGTCGCCGCCAGCTTCACGGCTAGCCTGGCACGTTCGCCTGACCTCAGCGGCGACGTGCGCGAGGCGCTGGCCGCCAAAGGGCTCAAGGTGGACGTGACCCCCGAGCCGGTACGTTCCGGCGCGTCGGAGGGGCCGCGTGAGTACAGCCCCGCTCCCAGAACCAGGGGCCGCCCCGCTCCTAAGGAAAACCGCCGGGTATTCCGCAGGATGCTGAACCCGGAAGCTAATCTCTTCCCCGATTCGCCGGCCGACGATTAGCCACGAGGACGATTACCGCCGCGCCTTCGTCCGTCAGCACCGAGACTTGGGGGATGCGGGAGCTGGTAACCGATGTCGACGATCCGCGGCTGGCGGACTACGCGCGGCTGACGGATATGGAGCTGCGTACTCACCTGGAGTCCGCGCAGGGGCTGTTCATCGCGGAGGGGACGAAGGTGATCAGCCGGGCGGTAGCGGCCGGCTACCCGGTGCGCTCGATCCTGCTGGCCGAACGCAGGCTCGGCGACCTGGAAGCCCTGCCCACCGACCGGCGCCCCGGTCTACGTCGTCCCGGACGAGACCGCCGAACGGCTCACCGGGTACCGCATCCACCGCGGGGCGCTGGCCTCGCTGCACCGCAAGCCGCTCCCGGAGGTCCCGGCGCTGGCCGCGGCCGCCCAGAAGGTGATCGTGCTCGAGGACCTCGTCGACCACGCCAACGTCGGGGCCATCTTCCGGTGCGCGGCCGCGCTCGGCGTGGACGCCATCTTCCTGTCGCCGCGGTGCGCCGACCCGCTCTACCGGCGGGCGGTGAAGGTCTCGATGGGCGCGGTGTTCGCCATCCCCTACGCCCGGATGACCGGGTGGTACGACGGCCTGGCGGACCTGCGAAAGGCCGGGTTCCGGCTGCTCGCGCTGACCCCGGACGCCGCCGCGGTGCCGCTGACGCGGCGGCGGCAGGCCAGCGCGGCCGGATCGCGCTGATGCTCGGCACCGAGGGCGACGGCCTGTCGTCCCGCTGGCTGCACGAGGCCGACCAGGCCGTCCGGATCCCGATGCATCCGGGCGCCCTGGCGGCCGGGGTGGACTCGCTCAACGTGGTGGCCGCCGCCGCGATCGCGTGTCATGTGCTGATGGGCGGGGACGAGACTCGTTCGGCCGGATGATCTTGGGTTTTCGCCTGTCCGCGAACGCGGTGCCGCGAATGACCTCCGGTATCACGCTTGCCCTCTTCCAGGCTTTCTGGGCGTTTGCCTAGCCTTTTCTTATCTCATATACATAACGTGAGCTCATGGAGCGCGGGCCTGCGGGCGGCGACGGCGCCGGACCCCGTGCGCCCGGCGTCCGGGTATCGCGACGCTGGCTCGTCGCCGGGACCCTGGCCGCGGCCGTCCTGCTCGGCGTGATCGCCGTCCTCGCGACCCGGGTCGTCACCGCACCTCTCGTGGTCAAGGCGGCGGCGCCGAAGCCCTCCCCGACCGCCAGCGCGAGCCTGACCGTGCCAGGCATCTACCAGCGGGTCGCGCCGTCCGTGGTGACCATCCAGACCGGTCACGAGCTCGGGAGCGGTGTCATCGTGGCCGACAGCGGCCTGATCGTGACCGCGAATCACGTCGTCGCCGGCGGCGGCGCCATCACCGTCACCTTCGCCGACGGCACCACGACGAGCGCGACCGTGGCCGGCGCTGACCCCAAGCTGGACGTCGCCGAGCTCATCCCGGCCAAACTGCCCCAGGTCGTCGTGCCCGCCACTGTCGGCGGGGCGGCCGGCGTGGGCGCGTCCGTGGTCGCCATCGGCAACCCGCTCGGCCTGACCAACAGCGTCTCCACCGGGGTGGTCTCCGGCCTGAACCGGACCGCGGACACCAGCAACGGCAAGTTCTCCGGGCTCATCCAGTTCGACGCGTCGGTGAATCCCGGCAGCTCGGGCGGCCCCCTGCTCGACATGCACGGGCTGGTCGTCGGCATCGTGCTCTCGATCGCCACCCCCGACGGCCAGGACGCGTTCGCCGGCATCGGGTTCGCCGAGCCCATCGGTGCCGCGCTCGGCGGCGCCAGCGGCAAGGGACCAGGAAAGGGACCCCAGATATGAGGACCGGCCTATGACCGACGCCACGCCCGCCGCCAACCCGCTGCAGCCGGTGCTGTTCGAGGTCAAGCGCATCATCGTCGGCCAGGACGTCCTGCTCGAGCGGATGGCGATCGCGCTGCTGTCCGGCGGCCACCTGCTGGTGGAGGGCGTTCCCGGGCTGGCCAAGACGCTGGCGGTCAAGTCGCTCGCGGCGGCGACCGGCGGCCAGTTCCAGCGCATCCAGTTCACGCCCGACCTGGTGCCGGCCGACCTGACCGGCACCCGGGTCTACCACCAGCACAGCGGGGAGTTCCAGACCCAGCTCGGGCCGGTCTTCACCAACCTGCTGCTGGCCGACGAGATCAACCGCGCGCCCGCCAAGGTGCAGAGCGCCCTGCTCGAGGTGATGCAGGAGCATCAGGTCACCATCGGCCGCGAGACCTACCCGGTGCCGGAGCCGTTCCTGGTCATGGCGACCCAGAACCCGATCGAGTCCGAGGGCACCTACCCGCTGCCGGAGGCGCAGGTCGACCGGTTCATGATGAAGGTCGTCGTCGGTTACCCCAGTGCCACCGAGGAGCACGCGATCGTCGACCGCGCGCTGCGCCCGGCCGAAACGGTCCGGGCGATGCTCAGCCCGGCCGACCTGATCGCCATGCAGGAGCGCGCCCGGGCGATCTACGTCGACACCGCCGTCGTCGACTACGCCGTTCGGCTGGTCACCGCGACCCGGCAGACATCGGGCGCGGGCCTCGCCGACCTGAAGCGGTACATCAGCTACGGGGCCAGCCCGCGCGCCTCGATCGCCCTGGTCACCGGCGCCCGGTCGCTGGCGTTCCTGTACGGCCGCGACTACGTGCTGCCGGACGACGTCCGGGAGATCGCCCTCGACGTCCTGCGGCACCGCATCGTGCTGTCGTACGAGGCGCTCGCCAACGACGTCACCTCCGACGCGATCATCGCCAAGGTGCTCGGCGCCGTGACCGAGCCCGACGTCGTGCTGAGCGGCCGCTGACCATGCGCAGTACTCCGGAACGTCTCCTGGCCCGGCTGGAATGGCGGGTCATCCACCGCCTCGACGGGCGCCTGGCGGGCGGCGACTACCGGACCGCGCACCGGGGGAGCGGGACCGACCTCGTCGGCCTGCGCGAGTACACCGAGGGCGACGACGCGCGGCATATCGACTGGAACGTCACCGCCCGGCTGAACGAGCCGCAGCTCCGCGTGTTCACCGAGGACCGCGAGCTCACCGCGTGGCTGGTGCTCGACCGCTCGGCGTCGATGACGGTGGGGCCGCCGGGGCGCGGCAAGGACGACGTGCTCGGCGAGCTGGCCCTGGTGCTCGCCCGGCTGTTCGGCCGGGGCGGTAACCGTGTCGGCGCGCTGTTCTACGACACCGGGCCAGGCAATACCGGGCCAGGCAACACCGGGGCGGTGCGCGTCGTGCCCACGGGTACCGGCCGCCGGCACGCGCTCCGCATCGCCGCCGAGCTCGCCCGGACCACGGGCGACAAGACGGCCGCCAGCCCTAAGAAGGGCCGCTTCAGGAACACCAGGACCGCCGAACGCCGGGGCAGCACGACCGACCTGGCGGCGATGCTCGACGCGGTGGCCAAACTAGCCAAGCGCCGTGCCCTCATCATCGTCATCTCCGACTTCATCGGCGACGGCGACTGGGGGCGGTCGCTGCTGCGCCTGGTGCCGCGCCACGAGGTGGTCGCCCTGCGCGTCACCGACACCGCCGACGACGAACTGCCCGACGTCGGCCTGGTCGTCGTCGAGGACGCCGAGACCGGCGAGCAGCTCGTCGTCGACTCCTCCGACCCGCTGCTGCGCGCCCGGCTCCGCGCGGGCGTGGACGAACGCGACGCCCGGCTGGCGGCCGGGATGCGCCGGGCCGGGGTGCCGGTTCACCGCATCGGCACCGACGCCGACCTGGCCCGGGCGCTCATCGAGATCGTCGAGCACACCCGGCGCAGGCGCGCGTGACGTTCGCCGATCCCGTTCTCCTGGCCGTCGGCCTGCTGGTCGCCGCCGGCCTGGCCTGGGCCGCGATCGTCGTCGGCCGGCGGCGGGCGGCGGCCCTGGCCGCAGCCGGGGTGGTGGGCGGGCGGCCCAGGAACGGCGGCGTGTGGTTCACCATCGGCGGCCTCGCCGTGCTCGCGATCGCGGTGGCCGGCCCGTCGGCGACCGTCCCGGTATCCAAGGCCTCCGGCACCGTCATCCTGGCCATGGACGTCTCCGGCAGCATGGCCGCCACCGACGTGGCCCCCAGCCGCCTGGGGGCGGCCAAGCAGGCCGCCCTGTCGTTCATCAGTGCCCAGCCGGGCACGGTGGACATCGGCATCGTCGCGTTCGAGGAGGGCGGCCTCGAGGCCGCCCTGCCCACCGCCGATCACGCCACCGCCTCGGCCGCGGTCCGCCGGCTGAAGACCGGCGGCGGCACCTCACTGGGCGACGCCATCCTCGCCTCGCTCTCGGCGATCACGCACAAGACGGTCGCCCTGCGCCGCGATGGCAGCGCGCCGAACATCGGCTACTGGCCGTCGGCCACGATCGTGCTCCTGTCCGACGGGCAGGACGGCGCCGAACCCGGCACCGGCCCCCAGGCCGGCACCACGGCGGCGGCCGCCGCGGCCGAGAAGGCCGGCGTGCACATCAACACGGTCGGGGTCGGCACCGCCGCCGGCACCACCGTCCAGGTCCAGGGCTTCCACCTGTTCACCGCGCTCAACGCGGCCGCCCTGAGATCGATCTCGCAGGCCACCGGCGGCACGTACCATCCCGCTTCCGACGCGAGCGAGCTCAACGGGATCGCCTCGTCCATCAACCTGCGGCTCACCGTCACCCACGAGCCGCTGCCGCTGGCCGGCGCGTTCATCGCCCTGGCCCTGGCGCTGCTCGCCGCGGGGGCCGTGCTCACCGTCGTCCGGACGGGCCGGGTGGTCTGAATGTCCTTCTCCTGGCCGTGGGCGCTGCTCGCGCTGCTCGTCATCCCGCTGGTGTTCGCGCAGCTGTGGCTGAGCCGGCGGCGGCGCCGGCGGGCGGTGGTCCGGGTGACCTCGCTCGCGCTCGTCCAGACGGCCGTGCCGGGCCGCTCGCGCTGGCGGCGGCGCCTGCCCGTCGTGCTGCTGACGCTCGGCTTCGCCGTGCTCGCGGTCGGCGCCGCCCGCCCGCAGGCGACCGTGCCGGTCCCGTCGTCGTCCGCGACGATCATGCTGGCCCTGGACGTCTCCGGCTCGATGTGCTCCACCGACGTCAAGCCGAACCGGATAACCGCCGCCGAGCAGGCCACCAGCGCCTTCATCAAGTCCCAGGCGGGCGGCCCGCGGATCGGCCTGGTCGCCTTCGCGGGCACCGCCGCCGTCCTCGTCCCCCCGATGGCGGACACCAAGCAGCAGCTCAGCGCGCTCGGCGGTCTCACCACCTCGTTCGGCACCGCGATCGGCGAGGGCATCTTGACCTCGCTCGACGCCATCGCCCAGGTCGACCCGTCGGTGGCACCGACCGGCGCGAACGTCACCCGGCGGGCGGGCGGCGGCTACGCCAACGACGTGATCGTCGTGCTCACCGACGGCTCGAACAACCGGGGCATCGACCCGCAGACCGCGGCGAAGCAGGCCGCGGCCCGGGGCGTCCGCGTTTTCACCATCGGCTACGGCACCGACAATCCGGCGCCGCTGGCGTGCAGCTCGGATCAGTTCGGCGGCATCGGCGGCGGCTCGTTCGGGGGAGGCGGGTTCGGTGGTGGCGGCCGCGGAGGCATCGGCGGCAACCCGTTCGACGCCGACTTCAACGCGCTCATGCAGATCTCCAAGACCACCGGCGGCTCGTTCTACCGCGCGCAGGACGCCGACCAGCTCAGCCGGGCGCTGGCCAAGCTGCCCGCCGCCTTCACCATCGTCCGCAAGCACCTCGACCTGGCCTCCTGGTTCGCCGTCGGCGGCGGCCTGCTGGTCGCCGCCGCGGTCGGCCTGTCGCTGTGGTGGAACCGCGGCAGGCGCGGGCCCGTCCCCGGCGCCGTTTCCTGACCAGCCGCCCCGCCGGGGACCGCCGCAAACTGAGACGCCAACCGGGTCGCCGTCTGCGCTATGAACAAAACGAGACTAAAAATGACTAAGTAATCAGGGAGGGCTGACCGATGACGGAGACGGCCGCAGGGTCCGGTCTTCCGGCTGGTCTATCGCAGTCACAGCCGGATCGGGATCACCGAGCGCAAGCAGCAGCTGGGCGAGATCTTCAGCGTGGCCCGCTCGTCCAACAAGAAGCTGGGCGTCACCGGGGCCCTGCTGATCGACGAGGACCAGTTCGTCCAGACCCTGGAGGGCCCGGAACCGGTGGTCCGCGACCTGTACGCGAAAATCAGCAAGGACCGGCGGCACGAGCACGTCGAACTGCTGGAGAGCGGGGATGTTTCCGGGCGGGTGTTCGGCAAGTGGGCGATGGCGAAGATGGCCGCGGAAGGCGAGCCGGACATCCCGCTGCTGACCAACGTGGACAAGGGCGGTATCAGCCCGGCGCAGCCCCGGCCCGCCACCCCGGCGCAGGAAGCCGTCCTGGACCTCATGCGCCAGTCACTGCGCCGCGCCGGAGCCGCCGCCTCGGACTAGAAACCCTTTTCACCGAACGAGTCGGCTGTCACGCCCCTGGCACCGTGCCTCACCAGCCCCCAGAATGACCTCGCGCCGGACTGACGGGCGTCACGGGGCCAGGAGCTGGTATTGCACCAGCGTCCGGTGCCGTAGCCGGCTCAGGAAACGCCGCCGGGCCGGGTACCGGCGGGCCAGCTGCGCGGCGACCTGGCGGGCCTCTTCTCCGGCTAGGAGCCGGACCGCCGCGTACCGCGGCTGTCCGTAGCTGACCATGCCCATCGCGCCGCACGCGGTCACCTGCACGGTGCTGTCGAGCCGGAGCCGCTTGACCGTGCCCGACCGGCTTCCGGCCCCGAAGTAGGCCCGGTTACCCTCGACGATCCCCTGCACGCGGGCAGACACAGGTGCGCCCTTCGGCCTGGACGTAGTCACGAGGAAGTATCGGCCTTGCGCCAGGGGAGCGAAGTAACCGGCCTCGGCGGCTTCCTCGCGGTAGCGGCTGATCGGTCGCGGTCGAGCGGTCGGGCATGTCTTCTCCTGTATCTCGGGTGTCCGTCGCGCCCAGGCCGGGGTAACCAGCCAGCGCAGGTGCTCCCGGCCATCGAGCCGGTCCAGCCGGCGGATCAGCGGGGGCAGGGCCGGTGACTGGCTCTCGTGGGCGGCCACGGCGGCCTTCTGGATGGCCCGGGCGGTGACGGCGTCGGGACCCAGGTCGATCGCCCAGGCCCCGGCGACGTGGCCGGGTGGGCCAGTGCGCGCCAGGACCGGCACCCCTGCCCGCCGGGCGGCGGTGCACGCGGCCGCGGCCACGGCCGCGTCGTCCATGACCGTGTCATCGTCACCCGCGTCACCCGCGGCCGGGTGGATGACCAGTACCAGGTCCGCCGCGTGCTGGCGGATCGCCTGGCCGATCCGGTTACGGAGCTCGGCTTCCGGCTGCCTGCCGAGGCCACCGTCGGGATAGCTGGCCACCGTGACCTGGGAGATGCCCAGGACGCTGGCGGCCAGCTGCAGCTCCCAGGGCCGGACCGCTTCCAGCCGGGCACTCCAGGTGGCGTTCACGGTCGAGGCCTCGCCGCGGGTCAGGCACAGCAGCGCGAGGTCAGCCCCGGTCCGGCGGAAGGCGTACAGCAGGCCGCCGAGCTCCGCCGATTCCTGGCCCGGCCGGGCCAGGACGACCAGGACGCTGCCCGCCCGGGGCAGCCAGCCGGCCGGGAGGTCCGCGGGTTCGGCCGCGACGGCGATGGGGCTCATCAGGCGTTCCTCATCTCGGTGGAGCCGGAAAGGCGCCAGCCGCCCGGCCCGGATGCCGGAAGCGGCTCGCTCCCTTTCACCATCGCCGTGACCGGTGGAGCTGCGGCGCAGTGGCTATGGAGACGAGATGGACATGGCCCGCTGAGCTAGCAGCTGGCGATTTCCCGTGGCGAGCGGTGTGATCACGCGGATCCCGCG
The DNA here is from genome assembly GCA_963839095.1 of uncultured Actinomycetota bacterium. GTDB lineage: Bacteria > Actinomycetota > Actinomycetes > Streptosporangiales > Streptosporangiaceae > Palsa-504. The sequence goes on from CAWIUF010000069.1 coordinate 46,378, forward strand.
GTCGCGTTTCATGATCGCGGGCAGTTGTGGCGTCTATGCGGCCGAAACTGCCCGAGATCATGAAGCCGGCCCGGTCGGCCGCGGGAACGTCCCGTCACCGGCAGCTCACGCCTACCACGTAGGCAACAGGCACCGCCAGGAATGACACTGAGATCGCTAGGCCATGGCCCGGTAGCCGAGGCTGAGCACGATGGGAACCGCTCCGAACGGCCGCCGGAACCGCGTGCCGGGCTTGTCCGGCGCGTGCGGGTCATCGATGTCGGGCCAGCGCATCTTCAGGTGCTGGGCGGTCAGCCCCGCGACCGAGTACGGGAACTCCATGGCCGAGATGTCGTGTGCCTGGAGCAGACCGCCCCAGCGGAACGCGGCGAACACGTTGGCCAGCTCCCGGACCGAGAGGGGACGCCGCCGGGCCAGGTCGATCAGGTAGACCGCGTCGGCCAGTTCGGCCAGGTCGCTGGCGCACTGCGCCAGCGCCGCCGAGCGGGTCCGGAAGACCGTGCCGTCGGGGTTGACGGTGCCGAGCTTTTCCCCGTGCACCGGTGAGTAGCGCGCCTGCGCCTGGCACTGCATCCAGTCGCAGGCGGCCAGCAGCTCCCAGGGGATCCCGATGCGGTCGGCCACGTCCTGGTACAGCGGCTCAGCCCGGGCCAGCGGCCACTTAGCCGTCCCCACGAAGTCGGCGGTCACCGTGTGCGGGATCCGGGGAACGTACCGGCGCGGGCCCGGCAGCGGCCCCCGCGGCGCGATCCGCGGCCCCGGACGCCGCCTCGGCTCGGACTCCCATCCGCGCCCGGCCTGCTGCCGCGGCTCGGCCCGGCGCCGCGGCTCGGCTCGCTGCTCCCGCCGCGCGCGCATCCGCACGGCGCCGACGGTCAGCGCGGCGGCCACCCCCGGAATGCTCACCGGAGCGGCTGAGCCCCCGTGGTTACCTGAACCCTCCTGAGCACTAGAACTCTCCTGAGTACCAGAACCCCCGAACACACCTGTGGACCCGGCTACACCCGGTACCACCGCCTGCTGGCCTGATACCGGCGCCGCCGTGGACCCGGCCGGCGGCGCGCCGGCCGGGGCCGCCGCGTCGTACTGGTACAGGTGGTAAAGGCGCATCAGCGCGATCAGGTGGGAGCCGTACTCCGGGTCGGTGGCGTAGACGCCGGTCAGCGCGGTCGCGAACGCGTCCGGCTGATGGCGGTTGGCCATCGCGTGCTGGTAGGCCGGACCGGTGGCCAGCAGCTGGCTGTGGTCCTCGATGCTCTCGGCGATGTTGTGGTACGCCCGGAACGGGGCGTTGATGGTGACCCAGGCGCCGTTCTCGTACTCGCGCGTCGGCATCGTGGCATGGCCGGCCGGCCCGGTCCCCTTGATCCCGAACAGGTTGTGATCCGCCGCCGCGAGCTTGCTCTGCCCCCAGCCCGATTCGTCGATGGCCTGGGCGATCGTCACCGCGGCCGGGACTCCGTACCGCTGCTGGGCGGCGGTCGCCGCCGGGGCTATCCGGCTGATGAACGCCTGCTGGGCGGCGGTGCCCGGCGCGCTAGCCGGCGGCGGGTCGTGCCTGCGGTACGCGGACGCCCGTGTCCTGGCCGACGCCCGTGTGCCGGCGGACGCGGGCACCGCGGCGGAGCTGGCGTCCAGGGTGCCCGCTGCCCCCGGGACCACCGCCCATCCTTCCTCCTGCCCGGCCGCCCCGGCCGGTACGGCGGCCACCCCCGGCACCTGCGCCGTGCTCCCCCCGGCCTGCGCGCTGCTCGTGGCGGGCTCGTCGTGGCTGGCCGTGCTGACCAGGCCGCCGTTGTCGACGAAGCCGAGCACGCCCGCGGCGCCGAACGGGGCTGGGAACGTGTGCGCGTTCACCGTCAGGTCCGGCAGCGAGTCGGCGCCGATCGTGGACAGCGCGCCGCCGTCCGCGCGGGTCACCACCTCGACGTGCCCGTCGAACAGCACCCAGTCTCCCGGCTGGGGCCGGTACCCGTCGCCGAGCGGGTGCCAGCGCTGCCGGGCCTGCGCGTCCTGCACCATCGAGGTCACGTCCAGCGACGCCGGGTTGGGCTGGACGCGGACGTCGGCCCACGGCTGCAGCGGCCACGGGTAGGTGCCGCCGCCGGTCACCCAGCTCTGCTGGCCCGCCGCCTTGGCGCCCAAGGCCAGCGTCAGGCTGGCGAAGGCCGCGCACGACGGCCCGTGGTCGGCGCCGTCGGTACTGGCCGATCGCCAGATCAGCGCCTCCATCTCGGCTGGCGTCCTGGTCCGCGCCATCCGCAGGTAGACCCGGGCCACCTTGACGATCGCCGCCCGCAGCGCGCCGTCGCTGGTCATGCTGGCGTCGCCCGTGCTGGCGTCGCCCGTGCTGGCGTCGGCCGTACTCGAGCCGGCCGCGCTGGCCTCCGGCTGGTCCGCGGCCAGCAGGTGCATGGGCATGCTGACCGGCGACGTCACGTCGGCGACGGTGCCGTGGGCAAAGGTGAATCCGGTCACCGCGCCGCAGGTACTAAGGCTGACCAGCGCGGTGGCCTGCTGCCACGTCGGCTTGCTCTTGCTGATGGTGCGCGTGGTGTCCCCCCTTCCCCGGCTCGGCCGACGTCCTTACTGCCCGTGCGGCAGGGTCTTGAGGATGGCTTGCACCTGCGGGTCGCCGGGGTTACCGGCGTTCTGGAACAGCACGCTCGCGTTCTGCGCGGCCACCGCGCTCGCGCCCGGCATCCACTGCTTGTACACGTCGGCGACGAGCGCGGCCTGGCCCTGCGGGGTGGTCACCGGGCTGGCGCACTGGCTGGGGAAGCCGGCGTGCGAGACGATGGCCGACGACCCGGTGTACCGGGCGCAGTTCTCCGGCTTGCCCTCCAGGCCCGGCTGGACCGTGGGGTTGCCGGTCGTGCTGGTCAGCGTGGCCCCGCCGATGATGTTGTTGATGGCCCGCGCGGCCACCTCCAGGCTGTCGACCGGGCTGAGCGGGTCGTAGGGATGATGGAGGTTCAGCGACCACGCGATCTCCCCGCCCTGCGTCGGCGTGATGGGCTCGAGCCCTTTCCGGCCGCTCTTGGCGTCGGCGTAGCCGGGATCGTTGCCGCTCGTCAGCAGCGAGAAAACCCAGAGAATCTGGCTGGTGTCCTTGGCGCAGGCGAAATTGACCTGGCTCGGCTCCGATGCGACGTTCGGGTTCTGGCAGGCGGTGGTGATCTGGGTCCGGACCGTCGCCACGCTGGCCGGCCAGGACGGGCCCGGCCTCAGGATGATCATCGCGCCGATGCCGAGGACGGCGAGGCCGGCCGCCGACCCCACGGCGATCGGGCGCCGGTGACGCCAGCGCCCGCGCCGGCCCGTCTTCGACCGGCCCGTCTTCGACCGGGCGGCCTTCGGCTTGGCCGCCGGCCGCCGTACCGTTCGCGGCTTGGCCGTCTGCCGCCCCCGGTCGATCAGTTCCTGGGTCCGGTCGGCGGCCGGGAACCGCTCGTCCGCGGGCAGCGGCCGGGTGTGCCCGGCCAGGTGACCGGACCGCACCGGGGCCGCCGGGGTCCGGCCGTGGTCGTGTCCGCGGGCAGGATTTCCCGTGGCCCGCAGGAACTCACGCCGCGGGGCGGCGCCCCGGCTCCGGACGGCCGGGGCAGGCTCCGGCTCCCGTTCGCCGGCTTCCCAGTCGGGCTCGGGTTCGTCGGCCTCCCAGCTGATCCCGTGCTCGTCGGCCTCCCAGCTGATCCCGTGCTCGGCGAATTCCGGCTGCTCGTCGTACTCGGCCAGGTCCGGCTCGGGTTCCCGGTGGTACCCGGGCCCGGCGGCGCCACGCTCCCGTGTCCGGCGCCGCGCGGGGTCGGTGACCGAACGAGTCCGGGCCGCCCGCCAGTCGGAGATGTCCTTCTCCAGGTCCAGAACCCTGAGTTCTATCTCGGAGAACCGGTCATCGCCATCTTCGATAAAATTTTCGAATCTCTCGTTCGTCGTTATCACCCCTGATCCATGACCCGAACGGGGCGGCCATGCCCGTGCCGACGCGAGGTGACGGCTACCGCGCCTGGCCCAGCGGGGTCCGGCGACGGCTTGGCTTATGTGTTCGACCCGTGCCAGCAATTAGAACACAAAAGCGAGCCACTGCGCCAGTGCTCCCGCCCCGATCGTGTGAGTGGTCAGGGGCCGGCCGTACCGTTCCGGGCCGCTCCGTCCTCGGCGGCCCCGTCCTGGCCAGCCGGGCGGAGGCGGGCCTTGAGGACCTTGCCGGTGGCGTTGCGCGGGAGCGCGCCGACGACGTGGATGTCGCGGGGCACCTTGAAGGCCGCCAGCCGGTCCCGGGCCCAGGTGAGGATCTCGCCGGGCTCCGGGCAGGCGCCGGCCGCCAGCACCACCCAGGCGGCGCCGCTCTCCCCCCAGCGCTGGTCGGGTACGCCGACGACGGCGACCTCGGCCACCGCGGGGTGGTGGTAGAGCACCTCTTCCACCTCGGCCGGATACACGTTCTCGCCGCCGCTGATGTACATGTCCTTGATCCGGTCGACGATGCGGACGTGGCCGTCGGCGCTCATCACGGCGACGTCCCCGGTGTGCAGCCAGCCGTCCACGATGGCCTGGGCCGTCACGTCGGGCCGCCGCCAGTATCCCGGCGTGACGCTGGCCCCGGCGATCCGCAGCTCACCCGGCTCGCCCGGGCCGCAGACCCGGTCGCCGTCCGTGATCCGGCAGCGCAGGTGCCACATCGGCACGCCGACGTCGCCGGGCTCGGGCACCGCGCCCGGCGGGCTCATCGTCACGGTCGAGCCCGCCTCGCTGATCCCGTAGATGGTGCGCAGCGCCACCCCGCGCCGCCCCCACGATTCGACCAGCGCGGCCGGCACCGGCGACCCGCCCACCCCGGCGAAGAAGTCCGGGAACCGGGCCGCGCCGAAGCCGGGCAGCGCCTGCATGAACTGGTAGTGGGCCGGGACGCCGCAGAAGTGCGTGACCGGGGCGTCCGGCCGGGTCAGCAGCTCCAGCGCCAGCCCGGGGTCGTAGGACGGCATGATCAGCACGGTGCCGCCGGCGAACAGGACCGGGTTGGCGAACAGGTTCAGCCCGGCCACGTGCCAGACCGGCAGCGCGGTCAGGCACACGGACGCGGCGGTCACCTCGCCGCTGACACCGCTGGCCAGCATGGTGGCCTGCGAGCCGGCGTGGGTGACCACGACCCCCTTGGGCCGCCCGGTGGTGCCCGAGGTGTAGATGATCACCCACGGGTCGTCGCCGTCGATCAGGGCCGGCTCGGCGGCGGCGCTGCCCGCCAGCGCCTGCTCGTATCCGTCCTCCCAGGACAGGGCCGGTACCCCGGCTGCGATGCCCCGGGTGACCAGGGCGTCCTCCCCGACCAGGACGGTGGGCTCGGCGTCGCCGGCCAGCACGCCGAGCTCGGCGTCGGACAGCCGGATGTTGAGCGGGACGAAGATCGCCCCGAGCCGGGCGCACGCGTACATGACCTCGAAGGCCCGGAAGCAGGCGCGGGACAGCATCACCACCCGGTCGCCCCGGCCGACGCCGAACGAGCGCCGCAGCATCCCGGCCACGCACCCGATCCGCTCGTCGAGGTCCGCGTAGCTCAGCCGGTGACCCTTGCCCAGGTCGTGCAGCGCGACCTTATCCGGGCTGAGCCGGGCATGATACGAGATCCACGAACCACCGAACGCCGTCACGAGATCTAGTTATCTCTACCAGGACCGTCCCGGTCAAGCCGCCGGAGTCGGTGGCAGCGAGAAGCTGGCGTCAGCTCGCCCGGGCCTGCCGGCCAGGGTGGCCGCGGGGCCGCTTGAACGCGACGATCCGGCCCTTCTCGAAGATCTCACCGCCCCAGACGCCGCACGGCTCGCTGCGCTCGACCGCGCCGGCCAGGCACGACCGCCGCAGCGGGCACGCCTCGCAGTAGGCCTTGGCCAGCTCGAGGTCGGCCGGCTGATCCGAGAACCACAGCTGCGTGTTGTCGCTGCATGGCAATGGATCACCCAGGTCAGCCGCTCGCCGAGCCAAAGTGGCCAGGGAATAGCTCGTCATGTCGCTTCACCCCCGTGAAACGGATCCCGTCTCCGGATTTCCCCGTCAAAAATCCGGACACGTATAGTTTGCACCCATACCGGGCCGGATGGCATCAGCCGCAGGGCTGATATTCCCTCCGTAAGCGATCAGACACGTTATGTCGTGAACGCGCTTCAGGCGCTGAGCGTGGCGTCGCCCGGTCGTCCGGCACAGGCCCGGGCGATCTCCGCCAGGGACAGGCCGAGCGCGTCGGCCAGCGCGGCCACGGTGAAAAAGGCCGGGGTGGCGATGCGGCCGGTCTCGATCTTGCGCAGCGTTTCCGCGGGAACGCCGGAGACGGCGGCGATCTCGGCCATGCTGCGAGGCCCGCGGGCCTCGCGCAGCAGCATGCCCAGCCGGTGTCCCCGCTCGTGCTCCAGCCGGGTGAGGGGAGGGCGGACCATGCCGTGATAGTAATACCGGTATAGTTATCCCGCAAAGGCCGGGAGAGGACAGAGGTGCGACCGGTGGTCGAGATCAAGACAGCAGGCGAGATCCAGGCGATGCGCGCCGCCGGCCAGGTGGTCGCGCGGATCCTGGCCGCCGTCCAGGACCAGGCCAAGGCCGGGATGCGGACGTCCGAACTGGACGCGATCGCCCGGGACGTGCTGGCCGATGCGGGCGCCTACTCGCCGTTCCTCAACTACCACCCCCGGTTCGCCCCGGTGCCGTATCCCGGAGTCATCTGCACCTCGGTGAACGACGCCGCGCTGCACGGCATCCCCGGCCGGAAGAAACTGGCTGACGGCGACCTGGTCAGCGTGGACAGCGGGGCCGTGCTCGACGGCTGGACCGGCGACGCCGCGGTCTCCTTCACGATCGGGACGCCGAAGCCGGCCGACGCGAAGCTGATCGACGTCACCCGGGACGCGTTGCGGGCGGGCATCGCCGCGGCCGTCCCCGGCGGCCGCCTCGGCGATATCTCGGCCGCCATCGGCGCCGTCGGGCGGGAGGGGGGCTACGGGATCTGCACCGACTTCGGCGGCCACGGCGTCGGCCGGACCATGCACGAGGACCCGCACATCCCCAACGAGGGACCAGCCGGGCGGGGCCTGCGGCTCGTCCCCGGGCTGGTCCTCGCGATCGAGCCGTGGTTCCTGGCCGGCGGCCGGGACATGTACCGGATCGACCGCGACGGCTGGACCATCCGCAGCGGCGACGGCAGCCGCGCCGCCCACGTCGAGCACACGGTGGCGATCACCGAGGACGGCCCGCAGATCCTGACCGTCCCCTAGCGGCCGAGCGGCCGCGGCGAGGACCAGCGGCGGCCACCCGCTGACCGCGAGCAGCGTGGGCAGCCCAGCACGTGCCCGCCGGGATTCACGCCGGCAGTTCCGTCCCGCTGAGCCGGGCGCAGTACGCCAGCAGCTCGTCTTGCACCGTGACGTCCCGCGCGGCCGGGTGGACCTGCTGCGGCTGCTGGTGGAAGAAGTAGCCGCCGGTCCCGGTGGCCGCCGGGTCGTCGCTGACCGCCAGCCAGGCCTGGGTCACCGGGCCAGCGACAGGTCGTCGGGCGCGGCCGGGCCGCCCATCTTGGTCGCCACCCAGCCGGGCTCGACCCCGTTGACCAGGACGTCCGGCCACCGGCGGGCCACCGCGAAGGTGAGCACCACGTCGAGCAGCTTGCTCTCGGAAGTAGGCCTGGAAGCTGCTCCAGGGGCGCCGCTCCCACTGCGCGTCCTCCAGGCCGGCGTCCGCGCCGCGGTGCAGGCCCGAGCTCAGGTAGATCAGCCGGGCCGCCGTTCCATCAGCGCGGTCAGCAGGTACGGTGCGAGCACGTTGACCGCGAAGACCAGGCCGAGCCCGTCTTCGGTGGTGACCCGGTGCGGCGGATTCCGGTGGCCCACCCCGGCGTTGTGGATGACCGCGTCGAACGGCCCGGCCGCGTCGGCCTGCTCCGCGACCTGCCGCATCCCGTCCAGGGCGGACAGGTCCCCGGTGACCACGCCCGCCGCCTCCGGCAGGGCGGCCTGGGCGTCCTCGGCCCGGCCCTTGTTCCTGGCGTGCAGCACGACCGCGTGCCCCTCCGCCGCCAGCAGCCGTCCCGCCATCAGCCCGAGCCCGTCGCTCGAGCCCGTGATGAATACGCGTGCCACCTGACTCCCTCCGGCGCCCCCGCGTAGGCTCTAACCGGAAGGGAGCACGATGTCATCCTCGCCGGAGTCACCGCACCTGGACAACCGCCACCGGAATACGCTGCGCCAGATCTTCGAGCATCCCGTCAGCCACAACATCGAGTGGCACGCGGTGACCTCGCTGCTGGCGGCGATCGGCACCGTCGACGTCCACCACGACGGCAAGATCACCGTCACGGTCGGCTCCGAGCGCCAGATCTTCGATCCGCCCGGGGACAAGGACATCGACGCCCAGACGGTCGTCGACCTCCGCCATATGCTCAGCCGGGCCGGCTATGCCCCGTCCTGAGGCGCAGCCGGCCCGGCCGGCGGTATCGCTGTTACGGAAGCGGCAGCACGGTGGCGTGGTAGCCGCCGCCGACGCCGAACGGGGTGTTGACCGCGAGGTAGAGCTCGCCCCACCACTGCACCTGCACGTAGTCCGAGTTCCCCACCACGAAGGGCGTGCCATAGGGGCCGATCCGGCCGATGAGCGCGTCGCAGGGCGCGCCGGGATCCGGCGACCCGGCGGGCGCGTGGCAGCCGGCCACGCCGTTAGGGCCAGAGAGTCCGGGCGGACCGAAGACCGCGCCGGTGGCGGTCACCAGGACGAGGTCGGACCGCAGGTAAGCCCCGGTGTTCACCCACGATCCGCTGGCGGGCACGTTGACGGTGGTGATCCCGCCGTGCGGCGGCGCCGCCTGGGCCGCGGCCGCGGGCAGCAGGACGCCCAGCAGGGCCGCCCCAGCCGACGCGATGGCGAGACGACGACGCGAAAATGCACTCATTGGTAAAATCCCCCGTAATGGTAATTGGCCCGGAAAAAGAATTCCACCCGGGGTCGGGCCGTAATCCCCCGCTGCAAATAATTATTCCCCGAAAGGGGCGATGTCAAGACCGGGAATGCAACTCCGCTGGCGTTACCGCTGGGTAAGCACATCAAATTGATAAAATTGCCGTCGAGTGATTGATAGCGTGACCTACCGGCCTGTTCCGGTCACTGTAGTTTCCGAGTCTAAGACCCGGGCTCGGGCCGGGGTCTCCGTGCTAAGGACCGCCGGAACCGTTACGCGGCGCTGTTCGTCAGGTCGCCGAGCTCATGGCTGGCCTGCCGCCGGGCTCGCGTCACGAAGGTGGAGGCGAAGCCGATGACCAGCACGGCCAGCGCCAGCCAGGGCGCGTAGATGGTCGGGCTGGTGACCTTGTAGAACGACCCGAAGATGGCCCCCGCGGTGATCAGGATCGCGATCACCGCCGAGATGACCAGCCGGACGCGACCGGGCGAGGACGCGAAGCTCCGCAGCGAGCCGACCGCCATCAGCAGGTACACCACCACCAGCGCGAACCCGCCGAAAGTGGAGCCCCAGGCAAACAGCGAGAAGTAGTGCGGGGTCTGCGGCAGCGCGAACAGGCCCTTCCACCACAGGTCCAGGGCCAGCGTCACCAGCGACGCGCCGACCAGGAACACGGTGGCGCCGAGCGGCGAGTCGTGCCGCCGGGACGTGGTGGCGAGCACGCCCGGGATCCGGCGGTCCCGGGCCATGGCGAAGATGCCCCGTGAGGCGGAGGTGGCGCAGCCGATCGCGACCGCCAGCATGTCGAAGAACACCACGAGCTCGAGCAGCCGGTCGATCCAGGTACCGCCGTAGCCGCCCGCCGACGCGGGGCCGCCCAGCGCGAACAGCGGCGCCCCGGCCGCGGCGGTCAGCGTCTTGAGGCTGTAGTGGAACCCGGCCACCTCGACGTAGGCGGCCAGGATGAAGAACACGGTGGCGATCCCGGCCGTGATCATCACCGCGGCCGGGATGTGCTTGTGCGGCTGGGGCGTCTCCTCGGCCAGGTTGGCCGCGGTCTCGAACCCGACGAACAGCAGCACACCGTAGAGCACGCCGAAGAAGATCCCGGACCAGCCGTCCACCGACGACGACGGGTTGAACGGCTTGACGCTGTTGGCCGAGCCCAGCTTGACGATGACGACGATGAAGAAGATCGTGACGACCACGATGGAGATCAGCGCCAGCACCAGCTGGCTGCGCACCGACACCCGGACTCCGACGTAGAGGACGACCCCGATCAGCGCGATGATCAGCAGCGTCCACGCCCAGGCGGGCAGCGGGTCGACCTTGAACTCGGCCGCCAGGGTCGATTCGAGGTAGCCGCCCATGAGCAGCAGCAGCCCGGTCATCAGCACGACGACACCGGCGTAGTAGAGCCAGCCGGCTGCCGTCCCGGTACGCTCGCCGAGCCCGCGGGTCACGTAGTCATACAGCGACCCGGCCGCGTGCACCTCCTTGGCGTAGCGCGACACGATCGCGCCGATGGCGAACACGCCGACCGCCGCGATCAGCACCGACAGCGGCGAGGCCACCCCGCCGCCCTTGCCGGACGCGCTGACCACGCCGACGACCAGCGGGATCACGAAGGCCGAGGAGAAGACCGGGCCCATGAACCCCACCGACTGGGCGATCACGTCGGGGAGCGACAGGACCTTCGCGCCGAGGCGTTCGTAGCCCTGCTCGTGTTTCGCCATGGCTGCCTCCCTGGGTTGGTTGTTACAAGGTCGCCGCGCGGGCCGCCAGCGACTGGCAGAACGCCCCGATCCCCGCGGTTTCGTCCAGGAACTGCGACGGCTTGACGCAGATGGTGCCGAACCCGCGGTCCAGCTGGGCCGGTACCGCAGCTAGCGCCTGATCCAGGTCGGCCACCGCATCGGGGCCGGGAAAGTCGCCCCGCGTCCCGCCCACGTACTCCAGCTCGCCCGGATCCCGCCCGGCGGCCCTCAGCGCCGTCTCGAGCGGCGCCAGGTCCCCGGCCGGCCCGAGCGGGTTGAACCCGCTCCCGTACCGGACCAGGCGGGCGATCAGCCGCGAGTGCAGGCTAGACCCCCCGAACCACAGCGGCGGGCCCCCCGTCCGCGCCGGCTGCGGCTCCACCCAGATATCCCCGAACGAGTAATGCTTCCCGTCATGCCGAACCGGCGAGCCCCGCCAGGCTTTCGCCCAGATCTCCAGCTGCTCGTCCAGGATCTCGCCGCGCTGGCTGAACGGGACGCCGAGCGCGTCGTACTCGTCCCGGTGCCAGCTCACCGTGGGCTGCACGACGAGCCGCCCGCTGCTGAGCCGGTCGAGCGTGGCCAGGTCCTTGGCGCTGGCCAGCGGGTGCCGCAACGGGCTGATCAGCGCGCTGGCGACCAGCCGGATCCTGGTGGTGGCGGCGGCGATCGCGCTGAGCAGCACGAGCGGGCTCGGCCAGGGCGTGGCCGGGTCCTGGTTGCCCGGCAGCGCGTAGTCGCGCGGGTTGGCCGGGAGTCCCGCCTCATCGGACGACGGCCCGAGGACGATGTGCTCGCTGACCATGACCGCGTCGAGCCCGGCCCGTTCGGCCTCCACGGCAAACCGCACCAGGTCGGATACGTCCGGCGTCGGCCGCATGGTCCAGTTCTCGGTCAGGATCAGCACGATCTTGACCCGCGTCATGAGGAGACCTTGACCGGCAGGGCCTTGAGCCCGTTGGTGAAGTTCGACCGGATCCGCCGCGGCTCGCCGGCCAGCTCGAACCGGCCCACCCGCTGCGCCAGCGCCGCCAAGACGACCTTGACTTCCAGACGGGCCAGGTGCACGCCCAGGCACAGGTGCGGGCCGCCGCGGCCGAACGACAGGTGCCGGTTCGGGTTGCGGCCCACGTCGAACACGTCGGGCTGCTCGAACTCGGCCTCGTCCCGGTTCCCGGACACGTACCAGAGGATCACCTTGCCGCCCGCCCGGATCGGGACGCCGCCCAGTTCGGTGTCGGCAGCGGCGGTCCGGCGCATGAAGTGGGTCGGGCAGCTCCACCGCATCACCTCGTCGGTGGCCGCGTCGAGCAGGCCCGGGTCGGCCCGCAGCCGTTCCCACTGCTCCGGCTGCTGGGCGAAGGCCAGCACCGCGTGGGCGATGGCGATCCGGGTGGTCTCGTTGCCCGCGATGACCAGGATGGAGAAGAAGTTGTCGAGGTCGGTCTCGCTGAGCCGGTCGCCGTCCACCTCGGCTCGCAGCAGCTTCGACAGCAGGTCGTCGCCGGGGGTGCGCAGCTTGTCCTTGACCACCTCGCGGCCCAGGTCCCACAGCCGCTTGCCGTACGGGCTGCGGAACGGGTACTTGCGGTAGGCGTCGGTGTCGTCCCGGCCCCAAACCACGTCGGTGATCTCCGGGTCGGTGTTGGCGATGAGCCGGTCGCCGAGGTCGATGAACAGGTCGAGGTCGACTCCGGGCAGCCCCATGACCTGCGCGAGCACCCGGATCGGGACCTCCTTGGCCACCGCGTCCACGAAGTCGAAGGGCTCGCCGCCGGCGGGCATCCGGTCCAGGACCTGCTCGGTCAGCCCGGTGATGAAGTGCTCGTAGACCGCCACCGCCCGCTGCGAGAACGTGCTGGCCACGATCTTGCGCAGCTTGGTGTGCTCGGGCGGGTCGTTGTCGATGATCGTGCGCCGGGCCGCCATGTCCTCGTCGGTCGGATCCTCGAAGGACACCCCGCGCGCGGAGGAGAACGTGGCCACGTCCCGGCTCGCCGCCACGATGTCGGCGTACCTGGTGACCGACCAGAAACCGCCCTCGCCGGGGGACCAGGCCACCGGCGCCTCCCGGCGCAGCCGCTCGAACTCGCCGTATGGCACCGCGCGGGCCCACATGTCAAGATCAGTGAGGTCGACTGTACCGGCCATAATCAGATAGTTTGGCACCAAACGAATACGTTCGCAACGGGCAGGGAGGCGGACCGCGATGCGAGTTCTCGTCATCAGGCATCACGACGTGGACACGGCCGGCTTCATCGCCGACGCGTTCGAGGCCCGTGGCGCCGAGATCGCCATGCACCTGTTCCCGGACGAGGGCGTGTTGCCGGCGTTCGACGGCTTCGACCACATCGTGGTGATGGGCTCGATCAGCTCGGTCAACGACGCCGACCCCTGGATCGCTGCCGAACTGGACTGGCTGCGCGCGGCCGACCAGGCCGGGATCCCGATCTTCGGCATCTGCTTCGGCGCCCAGGCCATCTGCGCCGCGTTGGGCGGCCGGGTCGAGGCCATGGGGTCGAAGGAGATCGGCTGGTTCACCGTCTCCTCGGACGATCCCGGCGCGGTTCCGGCCGGCCCCTGGCTGGAGTTCCACGGCGACCGCTGCCTGCCGCCCGTTGGGGCCACCGTGCTGGCCCGCAACGACCTGGCCGTGCAGGCCTTCCGCATCGGCCGCCACTTCGCCGTCCAGTTCCACCCCGAGGTGGACGGCCCCCAGCTCAAGCGCTGGCTGGACTCGATGGGCACCGCCGAACTCGACAGCATCGGCCTCGACCCCGACCAGTTCCTGGCCGACACCATCCGCGAGGAACCCGCCGCCAAAACCCGCGCCGCCCGCCTGGTCGCCGCCGCCCTGGCTCCGGGCAGCCAGACCTAGGGTCTGGCGCTGCCGGGGTGGGAGACGACACCGGATCTGGCCGCCCGCTCCGCCGGGCACGACCCCGCCTTCGACCCGGCGGTATTCAGGACCGCCTATCACGCTGACCCGGCGACATTCCTCGCCACCTGGCACGCTGTCACCGGCACTACCCCGCCGTCCTGGCTCACCATTGACAACGACACTCCAGCTTGACCGCGAAACAGGCAACGCCAGTAGCCGCGCCCTAAATCGGGTAGCGGGTGGGTTCGGTGGTGTAGGTCCGTCCGGAGGGCGTGGTCCACCGGAACGTCCCGTCCGGGAGCTGGTCTACCTTCCACTTCGGGTGCTGCTTGAGCCGGTGGTCGTGCCGGCACTTCGGGCCGGCGTTGCACAGGCAGGTCCGGCCGCCGGCTTCGTACGGGATGTTGTGCTCGAAGTCGCAGCCCGCGGCGGGCCGGCGGCAGACCGGGCTGGTGCAGGTGGCGTGCCGGACCTGGGCCAGGTGCCGGAGCCTGACCCCGGGATCGTGCCCGCGGCCTGGAACCGGTGATCGCAGGGCTCAGTACCCAGCGGGTAGAGCTCGATGATGAGGTCCGGCCCGTCCCCGGGGGTCCGCAGCCGCCAGGTCCCGTACCCGCCCGGCGGCCCGTCCCGCCCCTCGGGGGTGAAGCTGAACCCGCCCGGCCCGTCCCGGCGTCCCGCCCGGGCCCGCCCGGTCCTCCCGGTTCTCCCGCGTCCCTTGGGTGCGGGCCGGGCGCAGCCGTGCGCTACCGCGTGCCCCTGCCCGTCGGTGACGGTCACGCACCAGGTCGTCTTCGGGTGCCGGGCCGCCGCGGCGGCCAGGTCCCGGGCCAGCCACGGGTCGACAGGCCCGATCCCGCCCAGCACCCCGGGCCGGTCCGCCAGCTGGGCCAGCGTCACCAGCGGGACCGTCAAGCGTGCCCCGCACCGCGAACCCGGCCGGCACCACCCCGGCCCCCGGACCGCCCGGCCCGCTGCCGCCAGGGGTGTCCGCGCTGCTGTCCGCGTTCGTCCCGCCGTCACCCGGCGCCGCCGTCCCGGCGTCTCCCGGCAGCGGCCGGGAGTCCTTGCCCAGCAGCAGGTCCAGGTACGCCCGCGCCCGCAGCTCGTCCATGCCGCCCTCAAGCCCCGCGCTGCGCAGCTCGTGCGCCCACGCGGTGATCCGCTGATCCGCGGCCAGCACCTCGGCGGGCGGCAGCTCCCGGCCCATCAGCGCCGCGTTCCCGGAGTCCTCGGCCCACCGCTGCACCCGGGCGTCCTTCTGCGCCGCCTCCCGCCGCTTCCGGGCCTTGCCCGGCGCGACGTCCATCACCGCCCGGGCGACCGCCTCCCGCAGCCCGCCCGGCGTCAGCCGCCCCGCCCGGCCCAGCACCAGCGCCTCCGCCGCCCGCGCCTCCGCCGGTCCAGCGGCGCCGTCGCGTACACGATGATCTTCACCCGCGACTCCCGCAGCCGCCCCGCCCCGAACAGCCCCATCGTCCCCGGCAGCTTCACCGCCAGGTCATGGGAACGGCTCATCAGCTCCTCCGCCGCCCCCCGGTGCTCCGCGAACAGCATCCGCAGCTCATCCACCGCGAACTCATCCCACACCGGCGGCATCCCCGACGATCGATCAGTCACGGCATCCGGGTCGGGACGGCGCCGGATGAACTCCGCCACCGCCGCGTGCTTCCGCGCGCAGGCATACGCCTCCACCCGGTCCCACGCCGCGATCACCCCGTCCAGCTCATTGTCCGAGACACCCGCGTACCGGTCATCCTCCCCGGCCGCGAGCTCGGCGAAGAACGCCAGCGTCCCGCCCCCGGGCAGCGCATCGAGCGGGTTCCCCGCCGCGAACCCGGACGCCTGCGCCTGCCCACTCCCCGGGCTCCGGGTCGGGCTCCTCATCCTCGTCATCATCGAAGGCGGGCGGCTCGTCACCGGGCGCGGTGGCATCACACCACGCCTCCCACTCCGCCGCCGACATCCAGTCAGGCGCGGGAAGGGGGTCGCCGGGCTCTGAGGCGGGATCCGCGGGAGCCGGTCCTGGGGGCATGACACCTCCCTCGTTCGGGAGAATTGATCTATCGAACACTATACCGAAAAATAGCCTCTATGGCAACTAAATAATATGCCGTCAATAGTCGCGCGTGTCGCGATGAGTCGCGCGTGCCAGTCTCGGCCCCTCAGTCGCGCTGCCCTGAATCCCCTAGTCGCTTCGAACCTCACCTGCGGCGATGCTCCGGAACCCGCAACCACATGCCATTGGCTACATAGTGCCACCAAGGACTAGACAAATCGTTACAGCTGCGGACACTAGGTGACTTGTGACGGTAGCTGTCCGTTACGATTTCGGCTTATGTCTTCCGAACTCGGTACCTGGCTGCGCCAGCAGCGCGAGGACCGCGGCTGGACCAGGACCGAGCTGGCCCGCCAGCTCATCAAGGCCGCCAGGACCCGGGGCGACGCCTCCGTGCCCAGCGCCGACAACATCAGCCACAACATCTACCGCTGGGAACGCGGGGCCGTGACCCCGGCTGAGCGCTATCAGCTGTACTACTGCGGCGCGTTCGGGATCCCGTTCAGCCAGTTCGGTACCGCGCCCAGCCAGTCCAGTACCGCGCCCAGCCAGTCCGGTACCGCGCCGCCGGGCATGGTCGACACTGCCCCTGGGGCGGCCGCCGCCCTCGCCTACCGTGAACTCCCGTCATCCGATCCGGCCGCGCCCGACCCGGGCGCGGCCGCGATCCGGCGGGAGGTGCTGATGGCCGCGCACGAGGGCAGCGAGCATGCCGAACGCGCCGAGCAGCGTGGCATCGGCGAGGCCACCCTGGAACAGTTCCGGGCCGATGTGGCCCACCTGTCTGTGCAGTACCTGACGGGCGAGCCGTTCACCCTGTTCACCGAGATGCGACGGGTCAGGAACCGGATCGCCGAGGCGCTCGAGCGCCGCCAGTGGCCGCGGGACGCGGCCGAGCTCTACCTGCTGGCGGGCGGCCTCAGCGCGTTAATGGCCGCGGCGGCCACCAACCTCGGCTACCCGCAGGCTGCCGAGGAGCTGGCCCGGGCCGGCTGGGCCTACGCCACCATCATCGATCACCGGCCGCTGATGGCGCGGCTGCGGCTGTCCGCGGCCTACGCCGCCTACTGGAGCGGGCACCCGGAACAGGCCGCGGACCTGGCCCGCAGCGGCCTGGACTATCTCCCCGACGGGCAGAACGCGGCTCAGTTGCACCTGCTCGCCGGGCTGGCCCGTGCCCGCGGCGGTGACCCGGCGGGCGCGCGGCAGGCGATCGCGGCCGCGCGCGACGCCCGGGACCGCGATCACCACGACGAACTGCTCGAGATCGGCGGTGAGTTCGGCTTCTCCCGGGCCACGCAGGCCTACTACGCCGGCTTCGTCCTGGCCCAGGCCCGGGCGGACGGGGCAGCCGCCGAGCTGGAGGACGCGACCGGCCTGTACGCGGCCGGCCCGGGCCCGGGCGAGCAGCACAGCCGCCGGTGCCGGATGCTGGCGCACACCGACCTGGCCGTCGTGCGGCTCCGGGCGGGCGGGCTCGACGCCGCAGCCGCCGCCCTGGAACCCGTGCTGGCGCTGCCGCCGGGGGAGCGCACCGCGGTGCAGAGCCAGCGGCTGTCGGTCATCCGGGCCGAGCTCGGCGAGACGGTCTACCGCGGCTCGCCCCAGGCCCGCCGGCTGGACGAGCAGATAGCCGCGTTCGTCCCCGCTGATCTCGGACGTTTGCCTGGTGAGGAGGGGGTAGGGCAGCGCTGACCCCAAAAAGGCTGACGACAAGGGAGAACAGCCATGCCCAGGGCTCAGATCAAGGACGAGAAGACCTACCAGGCGCTGCGTCGCGAGGGCAACAGCGAGGAGAAGTCCGCCCGGATCGCGAACGCGGCGGCGGGCAGCTCGCGCAAGAAGGTCGGACGCAAGGGCGGGAAGAGCCCGTCCTACGACGACTGGTCCAAGGAGGACCTGGTCAAGCGCGCCCGGGAGCTCGGCGTCCAGGGCCGCTCCACCATGACCAAGGCCCAGCTGGTCGACGCGCTCCGCAACCACTGAGCTCGCCCTGGGCAACCACTGAGCTCGCACCATGGCCCGAACCACTGAGCCGCGAAGCCCGAGGCTCAGCCGCTGATGCCGGTCCGGCCGTAGACAGCGGTCATGGTGGCCTGCATCAAGGCGAACGGCCGGTCGCTGCCGTCGGCGAACGCCTCGCCCCGGCAGACCACCAGCGTGCGGCCCGCCCGCACCACTTCGCCGGTGATCGTGAACCGCTGCCCGGCCGCGGGCGCCATCAGGTTGACCGTGAAGCTCACGGTGAGCACGGCGGCGTCCGCCGGCATCACGCTGAAGGCCGCGAACCCGCACGCGGTGTCCAGCACCGAGGTCACCGCGCCCGCGTGCAGGAACCCGTGCTGCTGGGTGAGCCGTTCGTCGTGTCCCAGCGCCATCACGACCTTGCCCCGCTCGACCGCGGTGACCTCGACGCCGAGCGTGCGCATCATGCCCTGGCGATCGAAGCTGGCCCGCACCCGGGCCAGCATGTCCTCGGCGGATTCGGCGGTTGATTCGGTCACCCGCCGATTGTGACACCCGGCGCGGAATGCGCGGCGCGAGGCACCCGGCGAGGCCGGGAATTGCCCCGGATAAGCCCCCTCTGGCCTGCGCTAGCGCCAGATGAGAGGATGTCACTCATGGATGGTCAGCCGAACGACCCGCGCCAGCAGCTCAACGCGGCCTGGCAGGCCGCTGCGGCGGCGCTGGGGGAATGGCGCAAGCAGGTGGCCACGGCCACCTCGGACGTCGTGGACAAGCTCGAGCCCGCGGTCCGCGCCGCGGCGGACGCCGCCCGCTCCGCGGTCACCGGGGACTGGCGCGCCTGCCGGTGCTCGTGCACCACCGCCCACCCGGACGACCGGGGCGTCTGCGACGGCAAGGCCGTGCTGACCCGCCGGATAGCGTCGTCCGACGTGGGCCTGTGCGCGCCGTGCGCGGTCGCCCAGGGCGTCGCCGAATTCCCCCGCGGCTAGCAACTTAAGGCCCCAGGCCCCTCAAAGCTCAAGGCTCAACGCTTACGGGCGACCCCGCCCCACAGGCTGGTCGGCCCGCCGGCCTCCAGGTCCGATTCCGGCCGCCACTGGGTCACCTTCACCACGCCCGGCTCGAGCAGCTCCAGGCCACCGAACAAGCTCGTGACCACGTCCCGGGTCCGCCCCACGTGGTTCCCCTCGGCTAGAGGTAGGCGGTGACCCCCTCGGGGCTGCTGGCCAGCAGGGCGCGGGCGTGCGCCAGCACCAGGGGATCGTTGTCTACGTAGACGATCCGGCTCTCCGGCGCGATAGCCTGGGCCACCTCGTGCGTGTTGCTGGCCGTGGGCAGCCCGGTGCCGATGTCGAGGAACTGCCGGATGCCCGCCTCGGTGGCCAGGTAACGGACGCTGCGGGCCAGGAAGGCCCGGTTGGCCCGGGCCGAGGCCCGGATGGCGGGATAGGCGGCGATGGTCTCCTCGCCGGCGATCCGGTCCGCGGCGAAGTTGTCCTTCCCGCCCAGCCAGTAGTCGTAGACCCGGGCCGGGTGGGCCACCCCGGCGTCGAAGCCGTACATGCTGGCCGGGCCCGCGTTCTTGCCGTCCGTCATCGCCATCCCTTCCCACCTCCCCGGCCGTCGCTCTCCTAATCGTAGCGATCCCGGCCGAACCGGGCCGGCCGCATCCGTGTCAGGATCATGACGGGATGTGGCGTCTTGTGCTGAGACGGCGGAATCCGGGTTCTGGCGTTAGACCGGGGACGTGGATAACGACGTCATCAGGGACGTGACCGTGCGCTCCGTCGTGGTGCCGCTGCGGCGGCCGCTGGCGACCAAGGTAGGGGACTTCGCCCGCTGGCCGCTGCTGCTCATCGACGTGACCACCGAACAGGGCATCACCGGCCACGGCTACCTGGCGCCCTACCTGACCCGCGCCGCGGCGGCGCTCAAGACGGTGCTCGACGACATGGGCGCCGCGCTGCGCGGCCAGCCGGTCTCCCCGGCCGCCGCCCAGGCCCAAGCCCGCGGCTGGCTCGGCCTGGCCGGGTACCAGGGGCTGGCCCTGGCGGCGGTCGCCGGGCTGGACATCGCGCTGTGGGACGCGCTGGCCCAGGCGGCCGGGCAGCCGCTGGCCGTCCTGCTGGGCGGGACGCTGGCACCGGTGCCCGCCTACAACAGCAACGGCCTCGGCCTCATCCCGCCGGAGCAAACCGCCGACGAGGCCCTGGAACTCCTGGCCGAAGGCGGCTTCACCGCGCTCAAGATCCGCGTCGGCCGGGACCGGGCCGCCGACGACATCGCCGCGATCCGCCAAACCAGGGAAGCAGTCGGCGATCACATAAAACTAGTCGCCGACTACAACCAGGGCCTCAGCCTGGATGGCGCTCTCGACCGCTGCCGCCAGCTTGACCAGGAGGGCCTGACCTGGATCGAGGAGCCGCTGCGGTACGACGACCTGGACGGGCACGCCCGGCTGGCCGCAGACCTGGCTACCCCGGTGATGCTGGGGGAGAACTTCTACGGCCCGCGGGCGATGTACGAGGCCATCCGGGCCCGGGCCTGCGACCTGGTGATGCCGGACCTGATGCGGATCGGCGGGGTGACCGGCTGGCTGCAGGCCGCCGCGATCGCCGACGTGACCGGCTTGCCGGTGTCCTCGCACCTGTACCCCGAGGTCTCCGCGCACCTGCTCCGGGTCACCCCGACCGCGCAGTGGCTGGAGTGGCAGGACTGGGCCCACCCGGTGCTGGCCCGGCCCTTCGAGGTCAAGGACGGCCTGCTGCACCCGCCCGCCGTAGCCGGTAACGGCCTGGAATGGGACGAGGCCGCCGTAGCCCATTACCAAGAACATTGAAGCCGAACGGGGTGGGTGCCCGCCCCGTTTAAATCCGCCGCCACCTCCAGCACAACAGAACATGCCCCCGCCCGCGTGTAATAGCCAGTGACGCGAATGCGGAGGCGCGATGACGTTCGAGGAATTCGCCGCGGACCGGCTGGCTGCGGTGGTGCGGTTCGCCGCCGTGCTGGCCGGCGAGCGCGCGCTGGCCGAGGACATCGTGCAGGAGGTCCTGATCCGCGTGCACGCGCGGTGGGACCGGATCGGGTGCCTGGACCGGCCGGAAGCCTACGTCCGCAAGATGATCGTCAACGAGTACCTGTCCTGGCGGCGCCGGTCCTGGCGCGTGATCCCGTCGGCGGACCTGGAGGCCGGACCGGGCGGCCCCGGCCGCGATCACGCCGCCGACCATGCCGAACGCGATGCCCTGCTCGCCGAGGTGGGCAGGCTGCCCCGGCGGCAGAAGGCGGTGCTTGTGCTGCGCTACTACGAGGCGCTCAACGACGCAGAGATCGCCGAGGTGCTCGGCTGCGCGCCGGGCACCGTCCGCGGCTACGCCTCGAGGGCGCTCGCCACGCTGCGGGTCGACCTGTCGCGCACGCCCTCCGACGCGGTCAGAAAGGAAAGCTGATGCGGGAACCGCGCACCGAAAGCGACCTGGCCGAGGCGCTGGCGACACTGGAGCAGTACACCCCGGACCCGGACGCCGTACTGCGCGGGCTGCGGGGGAAGCCAAGCCGCCGGACGGCGGCGTGGTGGCGCAGGCCGCTGATCGTGACCGCCGCCGCGCTGGTCGCCGCCGCGGTGCTGGTCCTGGCCCTGCTGCTCCCCGGTGGCCGCCCGGCCCCGTCGCGGCTGCCCAGCGCCACGTCCGTGGCCAAAGCCATGCTGACCGCGTTCGACTCCGTCAGCGGCGATGTGGAGTATGAGACCCAGACCGGGTTCAACCACGGCGCCCTGGTGGACGTGTACCGGACCTGGTCCTGGCCGGCCCAGCCGGTGCCGGGGCAGCGGCAGCTGGGCCGCACCCGGTTCAGCGGCATATCGCCGCACAGCGCGGCGGTAAAGCTGACCGAAGACACCGGGGTCGAGACCGTCACCCCGCCGCGCGGCGTGGGCATGACGCGAGGCCAGGTCACCATGGTCTGCTTCGCCGGATCGGGCCAGACCGGGTGCGGGTACGGCAACCGGAACACCCTGCCCGGCACGTGGTCCCGGTTCACCGCGACGGTGGAGAGCGGGACCGATGTCGGCACCGGTGGCTTCTTCGACCCCGCCAGGCTGGTCCGCGGCATCGCCACTGGCGCGTGGCGGGTCGTGGGCCGGACCCACCTGGATGGCCAGCAGGCGATCGAGCTGAACGAGACCGGGCGCGGGCAGGACATCCTGGAGCCGCTGCCGGTCAAGCTGTGGGTCAACGCGCAGACCTACCTGCCCATCCGCCTGGTTGTCGGAGCCAGCGGGGACGGCGCCGGGCTAGCCGTCCAGGAGTTCCGCTACCTGCCGCCCACCCCGGCCAACCTGGCGCTGCTGCGGGTGCCCATCCCGGCCGGCTACCCGCGCCGCTAATCGTCCTCGACGGTCCGGATGATCTTGCGCAGCAGCGCCGCCAGCTGGTCCTTCTCCTTCGGGGTGAGGCTGGCGCTGACCAGGGCCTCGCCCCGGTTGAAGGCGGGGAACAGCCGCTCGATCACGTCCTGGCCGCGGGGCTCGAGGGAGACGAGCACCAGGCGGCCGTCCTCCTCGTGGCCGCGGCGGCGGGCCAGGCCGCGCTTCTCCAGGGTCTTCAGCACCCCGGTCAGCGTGCCCTTGGTCACCCCCGCCTCGGCCGCCAGGTGCCTGGTCTGCTGGTCACCCCAGATCCAGAGCACGAACAGCACGGTGAAGGCGGCCCAGGACAGGTCCTCCGCCGCCAGGACCTGCTGCTCCAGCTGGTTGCGGATGGCGTTCGCGGCCCGGTAGATGTTCGACACCGCCGCCATCGCGGCGAAGTCGAGCTCCTGCCCGCCGACGCGGGCGCGGACGTCACGCTCGGCCTGGACCAGGTCCTGGGCGTTTCCGGCGAAGCGGCGGGGCATGGGAAAGATCGTAAGGGCAGCTGCCTCAGCCAGTGTCCGCAGGCCGTGTCATCAGGCACGGGTCGGCGGCCGGATGCCCCGGAACTCCCAGTCGCCGCCGAGCGCGGTGGACAGGACCTCCTCGCTCGCGGTGGGCTGGGCGCCGAACCCCGCCGGGACGCCGGCCGGGCCGTCCACGATGTAGTTCTTCAGCCGGCCGAGCCCCTCGACCTCGACCTCGACCACGTCGCCCGGCTGGACCGGGCGCGAGTTGGCCGGGGTCCCGGACAGCAGCACGTCCCCGGGCAGCAAGGTGATCGTGCGGGCGATGTCGGCCACCAGGTAGTGCATGTCCCACTGCATCTCACCGGTCGAGCCGTCCTGCGCCAGCGTGCCGTTGACGTAGGTGCGGATCCGCTTGCCGCGGAAGTCCCAGCCGGTGACCAGGCCGGGGCCGAGCGGCGCCATCGTGTCCGCGCCCTTGACCCGCAGCATCGACCCGGCATCGGTGTCACGGAAGTCGTGCAGGCCGAAGTCGTTCCCGATGGTGTAGCCCGCGATGTACTCCCCGGCCTGCTCCGGGGTGATGCCCCGGCAGGCGCGGCCGATCACGATCGCGACCTCGCCCTCGTAGTTCAGGTACCGGCACCCGGCCGGCCGGACCACCGCGCCGCCGTGCGCGGCCAGCGCCGAGACCGGCTTGTGGAAGTAGGTGGGCGCGGCGGGCAGCCGGGCGCCGAACTCCTCGACCCGGCTGCGGTGGTTCAGGTGCACCGCCACGATCTTGGTCGGCGTGCACGGCGGCAGGTGCACCGCCTCGGCCGCCGCCACCCGGCGCCCGTCCCCGGCCACCAGCTCGTCCCCGTCCCGCACCACCTCGACGCTGGCCCCGTCGAGCAGGATCCGGCGGTGTTCGGTCATGTCCATCCCCCCGTCGGCCGGTCGAACCAGATGTGGATCTGCCCGGTGCCGACCGAGTTCTCGTACTCGCTGCACGCCCGGCCCGGGGCGGTCACCGCTTCCCCGCCCAGGCTAGCGATCATCATCAGGTACGGCCCGAACCGGGCCTCCGGCCGGTACTTCAAGAACTCCGGCATCGTCTCGATCACCCGGGCGTGGTCGCCGGCCGCCAGCCAGCCGATCCGCTCGAAGTCGGCCGCCCGGGCGGCCGCTGTCCTGATGTGGGCCGGGTCGCTGGCCTCGTGCGCCCGCAGTTCGCGCAGCGACCAGAACGTGTGCGACAGGGCGCCGGACGCGATCAGCAGCACCCGTCGCCCGGACGCCGCGATGGCCGCGCCCAGCGCGCGGCCGACCCGGCCGAAGTCCTCGGTGTCACCGGTCTGCGCGGTGCTCACCGAAATCCACCGCTTGTCCAGGCCGCGGCCCAGGTAGCTCCACAAGTTGACGGTCGCGTAGTGCACCGGCAGCCAGGGATCGTCGATGGCGGTGATCCAGGTGCCGTGCGCATCGGCCTGCGCGGCCATCGCGTGGGCCAGCTCGGGGTCGCCGCGCCAGTCGTACGGGATCCGGCACATCCCCCGCGGCAGCTCGTCGGAGGTGAACAGCCCGGCCCGGACCGGCTGGGCGGCCACCACGAACTCCACCGTGGTGTGCCAGTGCGAGTCGAGCACCACTACGGTGTCGTAGTCGAGGGCCTCGAAGACCTCGCGGCGCAGCGCCTCCAGCCCGGGGACCAGGCTGATCTCCTTGCCCTCGTTCAGCTCGAGGCGGTCGGCGCGCGGCAGCATGATCGTCGGCACGTGCGCGAGGAGCCCGGCCCCGATGACTTCACCAGCAGTGCCTACCTCACCCATGGGTCCATCCTTCCGGCGCATAGACGGTGTTCTTCACGTCGGCGTAGAAGTCGAAGCTCCAGGTGCCGCCCTCGCGGCCGATGCCCGACTGCCCGGCCCCGCCGAACGGCGCCCGCAGGTCCCGGACGAAGAAGCAGTTCACCCACACGGTCCCCGCGACCAGCCGGTCCGCTACCCGGGCGGCCCGCTCCCGGTCCCCGGTGAAGACCATCGCCGCGAGGCCGTAGCGCGTGCCGTTGGCCAGCGCGACCGCCTCGTCCTCGCCGGAAAACGTCTGCAGGGTCAGCACCGGCCCGAACACTTCCTCGGTCAGGATCTCGGCCCCCGGCGCGGCCCCGGTCAGCAGCGTGGGCCGGTAGTACAGGCCGCCGAGGTCGGCGTTCGGGCCGCCGCCGATCACCGGGCGGGCGCCGGCCGCGACCGCCCGCCGGACGAAGCCGTCGACCCGTTCCAGATGCTGGCGAGTAATGTTCGGCCCGACGTCGGTGGATTCGTCGCGCGGGTCACCCTGGCGCAGCGTATGAGCCCGTTCGGTAAATCTGGCCAGGAACTCCGCCGCCACGGGCTCCTCGACCAGGAGCCGGGAGCCGGCCAGGCACACCTGCCCGGCGTTGTCGTACTGGCCGACCGCGTGGCGGACCGCCAGGTCCAGGTCGGCGTCGGCGAACACCACGAACGGGGACTTGCCGCCGAGCTCGAGCGAGGCCGGGGTCAGCTGCCCGCCGGCCGCCGCCGCGACCAGACGGCCGGTCGCCACCGAGCCGGTGAAGCAGACCCTGGCCAGGCCGGGGTGCGCGGCCAGCGGCGCCCCGGCCTCCTCGCCCAGCCCCTGCACCACGTTGAACACCCCGTCGGGCAGCCCGGCCGCGGCGGTGATGTCGGCCAGCAGGCTGGCCGTGAGCGGCGCCCACTCCGGTGGCTTGGCCACCACCGGGTTCCCGGCCGCCAGCGCGGGCGCGATCCGCCAGGTGGCCAGCATCAGCGGCGCGTTCCAGGGGGTGATCACCGCGGTCACCCCGGACGGCGCCCAGGACACCCGCTCGCGGTGCCCGCGGATCTCGAAGTCCCCGCCGTCCAGCTCGCCGAGCCAGTCGGCGAAGAACCGGAAGTTGTGCGCGGCCCGGGGCATCACGCTGTTCACGTGCGAGCGCAGCAGCGCCCCGTTGTCGGCCGTCTCGACCGCGGCCAGCTCGGCCGCCCGCGCCTCGATCCCGTCCGCGATCGCGTGCAGCACCGCCGCCCGGTCCGGCGCCGGCGTCGCCGCCCAGCCCGCGAACGCGTCCCGGGCCGCCCGCACGGCCGCGTCCACCTCGGCCGCGCCGCCGCGGGCCACCTCGGCCAGCGGTTTCTCGTCGATGGGGGAGCTGTCGGTGAAGGCGCCGTCCGAACCGGCCCGCCGGCCGCCGATCCAGTGCCGGACCTCGACGTCCACCCCGGCCACGTTCACACTGCTCATGAGGAGTACAGCACCTTCCCGCCGTCCCAGGTGACGCCGACCTGCTGGTAGTAGCCGCCGATGATCTCGCGCACCTCGAGGCGGGCCAGTTCCTCGGTGGGCGAGTCGAACAGCTCCAGCCGCGCGTCGCCGCGCCAGGCCGGCCCGGCCTCGACGCTGGCGCTGCCCGAGCGGACCAGCTCGTCCAGGGCATCGGGCGCGCCCTTCTCGATCGAGGCCATCCACCGGTGGTGCGCCATCGGGTGGGCGTTGACGAAGCCGGCCGCCGGGGCCTGCTCGCGCAGCGTCACCACCGCCTGCGCCAGCCGCCGGTCCGCGGCGGCCAGGGTCCCGGCGAACGTGCCGCCCGGACCGATCCTCGGGGCGGCCCGACCGAACGGGTGGGCTCGTGTCTGGTGAACCGACCCGAACTTCTTCGGGTAACCCTGGTGCAGCCCCCGCGCCAGGGCGAAGTCGGCGTCGACCCAGATGTAGACGCAGCGCGAGTAGACCTGGTCCTCGAACCTGCACCGGACCACGGCGAAGCACTCCCGGTACTGGGCTCGCACCGGGTCCAGGAGCTCGGTGCCGTCGTCACCGCAGGACTGCCAGTCGGCCCAGATCAGCGCGACCGCGCCGGGATCGTCGGCGGCCGGAAGGAGCGGGGCCGGGAGCAGCTCGGCCACCCGTTCGGGATCGGTCCGGTACTCCACCGTGAGCAGGTCGCCGGAGTAGTGCCACGGCGGAGGGGGCAGCAGCGAAGACCGGCCGGTGGCCGTCCGCGGGTAAAAGAACCCGGATACCTCAGCCACGCCGCCTCCCGCACGGATCGTTTGTATCCATACGACTTGCGATGTTAGCATGCTGCCGTGCCGCATCCCCCTGAGGATCTCTCGGTCGCCAGCGTCTGCGAACGGCTGCGTTCTGAGGGCGTGGATGTGGTCCGGGTGTCCTACCCCGACCTGATCGGCGTCGACCGCGGCCGCGATGTCCTGCTCGACAGCCTGCCCAGCGCGACGGAGCACGGCCTGGCCTTCTGCCGCGCGGTCTACCACACCTCCCCGATGGGGGACGTGGTCCCGGTCGAGGGCGGCCTGGAGGCGGGGCTGCCCGACATCCATGTCTTCCCCGACCTGTCCTCACTGACCACGCTGCCCTGGGAGCCGAACGCGGCCTGGTGCATCGGCGAGGCCTGCACCCCGGACGGCGAGCCGGCCCCGGAGGCGCCGCGCACCGTCGCCCGCCGGGTCGCGGACCGGTTCTCGTCGCTGGGCTACACGCTGGCCTGCGGGCCCGAGCTCGAGTTCTTCCTGTGCGAGCAGGCGCCGGACGGCCAGTGGCGGCGCTACGCCGACGATCCCGGCAACGTCTACGTGGTCGGCCGCAAGGGCGACCCGCAGGGCCTGCTGCTGCACATGCTCCGGCAGCTGCGCGACGCCGGGCTGGCGGTGACCGCGGCCAACCACGAGTTCTCACCCGGCCAGTTCGAGATCAACCTCGGTCACTCCGACCTGGTCGACGCGGCCGACCGGTCGTTCCGGCTCAAGTCGGCGGTGCAGGAGATCGCCCGCCAGCGCGGCCTGCTGGCCACCTTCATGGCCAAGCCGTTCAACGACGAGGGCGGCTCCGGCTTCCACGTGCACGTCTCGGTCAACGACGAGTCGGGGCGGAACGTGTTCGGCGACCCGGGCGGTCCGGACGGGCTGTCCGCCGTCGGCCGGCACGCCATCGGCGGGGTGCTCGCCCACGCGCGGGCGCTGAGCGCGCTGCTCAACCCCACCGTCAACTCCTACAAGCGGTTCGGCCCCGACACGCTGGCGCCCTGGCTGATCGACTGGGGCCTGGACAACCGCAGCGCGATGGTGCGGGTGCCGCCGGACCGCGGCCCCGGGGCGCGGATGGAGCTGCGCCTGGGCGACGCTACCGCCAACCCCTACCTGGCCATGGCCGCCGTCGGCGCGGCCGCCTACCTGGGCATCGCGGACAAAACCGAGCCACCGGACAAGCTCGAGGGATACGGCTACGACCCGGAGCGGGCCCAGATCCTGCCGATGCGGCTGGGCGACGCCCTGGACGCCTTGGCGGCCGACAGCGAGCTCGCCGACATCCTCGGCGGCTATTTCGTCTCCTCGTTCCTGGCCTACAAGCGCAACGAGCTCGAGCGCTTCGAGCGCTACGTCACCGACTGGGAATTTCGCGAGTACGCCTATCACCTGTGAGCGGCCCGGCTTCCCCGCTCTGGAGTTTCCTGGCCAGGGTGCGCAGGCCGCGGCTGGCGGCGGTGCGGATGGCGCCGGAGCGTTTGCCGAGGACTTCTCCGGCGGTGGTGGCGTCGAGGCCGAGGACGGCGCGCAGCAGGACGGCTTCGGCCTGATCGGGCGGCAGGGTGGCGATCAGGGCGATGGCGTCGCGGGTGGCAACAGCGTCGAGGGCGCGGCCGGCGGTATCGGCGGTTTCGCCGGTGGCGGGCCAGGCGGCGAGGTCTTCGGCTGGGATGGCGATGGCGGGCGGGCGGCGCTGGCCGCGGCGCAGGTGGTCCAGGGCGCGGTGGCGGGCGATGGTGGTGACCCAGCCGCGGAACCCGTCGTAGCTGCCGGTGAAGCCGGCCAGGTCGCGGGTGACCTGGAGCCAGGTCTCGGAGGCGATGTCCTCGGCGTCCTGAGGGCCGGCCAGGCCGTGCAGGTAACGGAGCAGGCGGGGCTGCAGGTCGCGGTAGAGCACCCGGAACGCCTCGGCGTCACCCCGCTGCGCCCGCGCCAGCGCCACCCCGAGCTCCGTGTTCTCGAGCGTCGCGTCCTCGGACAGTGACGTGCTGGCTGGCCCATCCGCCCACCGGCCCATAGCGCGCTACAGCCTCATCAGGCCGTCGCGGACGCGTACCAGGAGTTCGTAGTCGGGTGGCTGGGGCCGCCGGGGGGAGGGGACGCGGTGACCTGTACGGGTGGCCCAGCTGACACTGGCGGCCCGGGGGCCGTCGGGGCGTGAGTCGATCCGGGTTCCGCCGGCGGTCCGGGCGCCCGTGCCCGCGTTGCCGCCGCTTTCTGTTGTCCGGCATATCGTCATACCTGGCTCAGCGACACAAGCGAGCTTTTCGTCACTGCAATCACCAAAAAATTCGGGCGGAACGGTGCTGGCGGGAGCACCGTTCCGCCCGAGAGCGGCTGAGCTGGGCCCTTGGCGGCCGGCGCGGCCGGCCGGGCGCTACAGGCCGGGCAGCAGGCCGGTCACCGTGCCGGACAGCCCGGACAGGCCGGACAGCAGGGACTGCGGCAGCTCGCTCACCAGCTGGGAGGCCGCCGAGGCCGGCAGCTCGTTGAGGAGCTGGGTCGCGGTCGACGGCGGCAGCGCGGTGAACAGCTGGGTCACCACGGAGCCGGGCAGCAAGGTCAGCAGCTGGCTCACGGTCGCGACCGGCAGCTCGGTCAGCAGCGCCGACAAGGTGGACGACGGCAGCGAGGTCAGCTCCTGCGCCAGCGTCGCGGTCGGCAGCTGGGTCAGTAGCTGGGACAGCAGCGACACCGGCAGGTTGACCAGGTCGGCCGGCTGGGCAGGGCCGGCAGCTGCAGCACCAGGGCGCAGTAGTCGGGGACGTTCAGCGCCGACTGCGCCGTGCTGATCAGGGAGGCGAACTCGCTGTTGTTCTTGAGCACCCCGGACACCGCGCCGCTGGCCAGCGCCTGCTCCTGCGCCGTCTTGGTCAGCGATCCGGTGGTGCCCGTTACGTCCCCGGCCAGCGCCTGGCACAGCCCGGCCGCGGTCTGCGGGATGCTGGCCGGGGACGACGAGGCCGCCGATGCGGACGGGGAGGCCTGCGGGGCGATCGCCCCCGTTCCTCCGGGGACGCTGGACGCCGACGCCGAGGGGGCCGCGGAGCCGGAACCGGACGGTGACGCGGACGGGACGGTCAGGCCCGGCACCGAGGTGACGGGGGAAGCGGTGCTCGTCGGGCTGGGCGCGGGGGACGAGCCCGAGAAGGTGCCGGTGCTGGCGGCCAGCGCGACGCCG
This sequence comes from uncultured Actinomycetota bacterium, assembly GCA_963839095.1. Lineage (GTDB taxonomy): Bacteria > Actinomycetota > Actinomycetes > Streptosporangiales > Streptosporangiaceae > Palsa-504. The sequence goes on from CAWIUF010000069.1 coordinate 76,110, forward strand.
CCGCCCGCGGTGACGGCCAGCGCCGCGGCGATAACCTTGACGGTCAGGATCTTGGCGATCGGGGACTTTATCATCTGCTCACTCCGGGAATCTGCGACGGATGCGAGATGATTCGCTTCGAACGCGGCCACCGCCATCTGCTCGCCGGCCAGCTCGTCCTCGCGGCCCGGCGCCGACGCGGCGGCGAGCACGCTGACGAGGGGCCCGGACCCCGCGAGGCCCGTCAGGGAGCCCTGGTCCGGCCCGGCCGCGCCGTCGAGAAGCTGATCGGCGGCCTTCCGGCTGATCCTGCGGTAATGGCGTGTGTTCATCTCACGTCCTTCAGCGCCAAGTCCCTCGTTTGTGTCACTGGTCCCGTTATCGGCGGCTCCGTGGTGGCCTGGACGAGTTTTCCGTGCAGGGTGCGGAGGCCGCGGCTGGCGGCGGTGCGGATGGCGCCGGGGCGTTTGCCGAGGACGCTGCCGGCGGTGGTGGCGTCGAGGCCGAGGACGACGCGCAGCAGGACGGCTTCGGCCTGGTCGGGGGGCAGGGTGGCGATCAGGGCGATGGCGTGCTCGGTGGCGACGGCGTCGATGGCACGGGCGGCGGTGTCGGCGCTCTGGCCGGTGGCGGGCCAGCTGGCGAGGTCTTCGGCCGGGACGGGCAGGGCGGGCTTGCGATTGGCGCGGCGCCGGTGGTCCAGGGCGCGGTGGCGGGCGATGGTGGCGGCCCAGCCGCGGAACCCGTCGTAGCTGCCGGTGAAGGCGGCGAGGTCGCGGGTGACCTGGAGCCAGGTCTCGGAGGCGATGTCCTCCGCGTCCTGGGCCGGCGAGCACGGTCAGGTAGCGGAGCAGGCGAGGCTGGAGGTCGCGGTAGAGCAGCCGGAACGCCTCGGCGTCACCCCGCTGCGCCCGCGCCAGCGCGTCGTCCACCCGTCACATGATGGACAAGCCGGACTCCGCCCGGGTGCCAAACCGGGAATGTCGGTATAAGCCGGCGGCTGCGGCTCGCAGGGCCTCCCAGACCCGCTGCGGCGACGCGGGCATGTCGATGTGCCGGACGCCGAGATGCGCCACCGCGTCGACGATGGCGCTCTGCACGGCCGGGGTGGAGCCGATCGTGCCAGGCCTCCCCGATCCCCTTGGCCCCGAGCGGGTTGTAGGTGGTCGGCGTCTCCATCTCGGCCAGCTCGAAGGTCGGCACCTCGGTCGCCGTCACGATCGCGTAGTCCGCGAAGCTCGAGGTCAGCGGGTTGCCGTCGGCGTCGTAGACGACCTCCTCCAGCAGCGCCTGGGCCACGCCCTGGGCGATGCCGCCGTGCCGCTGGCCCTCGGCCAGCAGTGGGTTCATCACGGTGCCGGCGTCGTCGACGGTGATCACCCGGCGCAGCACCGCCTTGCCGGTCTCGGTGTCCACCTCGGCCACGGCCACGTGCGCCCCGAACGGGAAGGTGGCGCCGGGCGCGGTGAAGATGGCGCGCACCAGCAGCCGCTCGTGCGTCGCCAGCCGGGCCAGCGGCACCGCGATGTCCGGGTCACCGGCGACCGTGAACGCGCTGCGCGCGACGTCGAAGACCAGGTCGGCCGGGCTGGCCTCGAGCTCGTCGGCGGCCCGCTCCCGGGCCACGTCGAGCAGCTCGCGCGAGGCCTGCTGGACGGCCGCGCCGCCCTGCTGCAGGCTGCGCGAGCCGCCGGTGCCGCCGCCCTGCGGGATCAGGTCGGTATCGCCCCACTTCAGCGTGATCTTGTCCATCGGGATGCCGAGCTCGGCGCTGGCCAGCATGGCCCACACCGTCTCGTGGCCCTGGCCGTGCGGGGAGGTCCCGGTCAAGATGGTGGCGCTGCCGTCGGGGTGGACCTCGACGGTGGCGTTCTCGTTGGGGTTGCCCGACTCGGCGCCCGCCCCGGTGATCTCCACGTAGCAGGACACGCCGATGCCGAGCTGGACCGGGTCGCCGTCGGCGCGCCGCTTGGCCTGCTCGGCCCGCAGGTCCTCGTAGCCGGCCGCGGCCAGCGCCTTGTCCAGTGCGACGGCGTAGTCGCCGCTGTCGTACACGGCGCCGAACGCGGTGGTGTGCGGCTCGGTGAAGGGGGGCAGCAGGTTCTTGCGGCGGACGTCGGCCGGATCCAGGCCGGCTTCGGCCGCGAACAGGTCCATGGCCCGCTCGATCGCCGCGGTGGCCTCCGGCCGCCCGGCACCGCGGTAGGCGCCCACCGGGGTGGTGTTCGTCACCACCGAGGTGGCGATGGCCTCGGCCTTGGGAATGGCGTACGGCCCGGGGGCCATCAAGATGGTCAGCGCCGGCAGGAACGCGCCGAACCGCGGGTAGGCCCCGGAGTCCTGCAGGATCTCGATCCGGTAGGCGGCCACCGTGCCGTCCCGGCTGCCGCCGATGGTGATCTTCTGGATCTGCGCCCGGCCGTGCGTCATGCCGACCAGGTTCTCGTTGCGGGCTCTCGGTCCAGCGGGCCGGGCCGCCCAGCTGCCTGGCGACCCAGCAGACGACCGCGTGCTCCGGGTCGGCGCCGAACTTGGCGCCGAACGCGCCGCCCACGTCGGGGGTGATGATCCGCAGCCGGGACAGGTCGAGGCCGAGCATGGCGGCCAGCGCCCCCTGGGTGCCCTGCGCGCCCTGGTTCGGGATCCAGGCGGTGCACCGGCCGTCCGCGCCCCAGGCCGCGGCGGCGGCCCGCACCTCCATCGGCGCGGGCGCGACCCGCTGGTTGACGATCGTGCGGGAGACGACCACCTCACAGCCGTCGAACAGGTCGGCCGCCAGGGCCGCGGCGTCGCCCATGGTGGCGGCGACGTTGGTGCCGGCCGCCGGGAACAGTACCGGGGCGTCCTCGTCGGCGGCGGTGCTCATGTCGATCACCGGCGGCAGCACCTCGTAGTCCACGTCCACCAGGTCCGCGGCGTCCTCGCCCTGGTAGCGGCCCTCGGTGACGACGACGGCCACCGGCTCGCCGACGAACCGGACCACGTCCCGGGCCAGCGGCGGCTGGCCCATGTGCCCGTTGATCATGCCCGGCATCGGCGGCGGTGGCACCGGCAGGTCGGCCAGGTCGGCTCCGGTGTAGACGGCGATCACCCCGGGCGACTCGAGCGCCGCGCTGATGTCGACGGACGCGATCCGCGCGTGCGCCACCGTCGACCGGACGAAGTGCACGTGGCAGGCGCCCGCCAGCTGCTCGTCCTCGACGTCGGTGGTGTAGACGCCGCCGCTGGTCAGGAAGCGGGGATCTTCGGTCCGGATGACCCTGGTGCCTAGTATGCTCACCTCTCACGATCTTGCCAGGGGCGAGTCACGGCCCGGAACATGGGGTAATCTTGCTGCGTTAGTCATGGCGGAGTAGCTCAGTCAGGCAGAGCAAGCGGCTCATAATCGCTGTGTCGCCGGTTCAAGTCCGGCCTCCGCTACCATTACCTGGGTCCCAGTTCAAAGATGACCAGTTCAAAGATGACCAGTTCAAAGATGATGAGAGAGGCGCTGCACCGTGGCTGCCACCGATGTCCGGCCGAAGATCACGCTGGCTTGCCAGGAATGCAAGCACCGCAACTACATCACCAGGAAGAACCGGCGTAACGACCCGGACCGGCTCGAGCTGAAGAAGTTCTGCCCGAACTGCCGCTGCCACCGGCCGCACCGCGAGACTCGTTAGTGGCCATCAACCCGGATTACGCGGGCCGGACCTTCGAACCGTCCGCGCCGTACGAAGTGAGCCGGGTTAAGATCGCCGAGTTCGCCGCCGCGATCGGCGACGCCAGCCCGCTGTGCCGGGACCGGGCCGCCGCGCAGGCGGCGGGTTACCCGGACGTGGTCGCGCCGCCGACCTTCGCGATCGTGATCACCGCGGCGAACAGCGCCGCGCTGATCGCCGATCCCGGCCTGGGCGTGAACTACGCCATGGTCGTGCACGGCGAGCAGAGCTTCACCCACACCCGCCCGCTGCACGCGGGCGACGTGGTGGTCGCGCAGACCACGATCGAGTCGATCAAGGCGCTGCGCAGCCTGACCACGATGGCGACCGTCACCGAGGTACGGACCACGGACGGCGAGCACGTCTGCACCGCCCGGTCCGTCCTGGTCGAGCGCGGCGCGTAAAGGGGAGCGCCAGAAATGACAGGCACCCCCAGCTACCACGACATCGAGGCGGGCGCCGAGATCGGGCCCCGGCAGTACCCGGTGACCCGGGCGGACCTGGTCCGGTACTGCGGCGCCTCCGGCGACTTCAACGTCATCCACTGGAACGAGCGCATCGCCAAGGCGGTCGGCCTGCCGGACGTGATCGCGCACGGCATGCTCACGATGGCGCTGGCCGGCCGGTTCCTGACCGAGTGGGCCGGCGACCCGGCCGCGGTGACCGAGTACGGCGTCCGGTTCTCCGCCCCGGTCGTGGTCCCCGACGACGACAAGGGCGCCCTGGTCGAGGTGTCCGGTGTCGTCACCGGCAAGCTCGACGGCAACCAGGTGACGGTCGACGTCACCGCGCGGTCCGGCGACACGAAGGTACTGACGCGCGCGCACGCCACCGTCCGCCTCCCCGCAGTGCTAGCCCATGGGGACGACCCCCTGGAACCCCCGCGGTGTGCCGATGAGGCTGGCTGACTTCACCACGGTCCGGCTCGGCGGCCCGGCCCGGGCCTTCGCCCGCGCGGAAACCGAAGCCGAGCTCATCGACGCGGTCCGGTCCGCTGACGCGGCCGGCGACCCGGTGCTGATCCTGGGCGGCGGCAGCAACCTGGTGGTGGCCGACGAGGGCTTCGACGGCACCGTGATCCAGGTCGCGACGCGCGGCGTCACCCGGGGCGCGAACTCCGGCGAGCTGACCGCGGCGGCCGGCGAGGAATGGGACGGCGTGGTGGCGCGCACCGTCGCCGAGGGCCTGGCCGGGCTGGAGTGCCTGTCCGGCATCCCCGGGCTGACCGGCGCGACCCCGATGCAGAACGTCGGCGCCTACGGCCAGGAAGTCTCCGACACGATCACCCGGGTCCGCGTCTGGGACCGGGTCGCCGCCGAGATCCTCGAGCTCCCGGCCGCCGACTGCGGCTTCGGCTACCGGACCAGCCGGTTCCGCGGCTCGGCGCGGTTTGTCGTGCTCAGCGTGACCTTCGCCCTGGCCGCGCAGGCCCGGTCGGCCCCGATCCGTTACGCCGAGCTGGCCAGCGCCCTCGGCGTCGCGCCCGGCGACCAGGTGGACGGGGCCGAGGCCCGCGCCGCGGTCATCGAGCTCCGGCAGCGCAAGGGCATGGTGATCGACCCCGCCGACCCGGACACCCGCAGCGCCGGCTCGTTCTTCCTCAACCCGGTGCTCGACCCCGCCACGCTGGCCGCCGTCGAGGCCGCCGCCCGCACCCGGTGCGGCCCCGATACCAGGGTGCCCCGCTTCGACGCCGGGAACGGCCAGGTCAAGGTACCCGCCGCCTGGCTGATCGAGCGAGCCGGCTTCACCCGCGGCTACAACCCCGGCGACGGCGCCCGGATCTCCTCCAAGCACACCCTGGCCCTGGTCAACGCCGGCTCCGCCAGCACCGCCGCCCTGCTGTCCCTGGCCCGCGAGATCCGCGACGGCGTCCACGCCGCCTTCGGCGTCACCCTGACCCCCGAGCCCATCCTCGTCAACACCACCCTCTGACCGGCCCCAGCTTTGTCGGCAGTGTCTGGGTGCTATAACCCCCAGAACTGCCGACAAAGCGCCGTCGGGCCGTAACTGGCTAGTGGAACAGCTGGAGGTTGTTGTCGGTGCCGAAGTCGTCCACGAAGTAGACGGCGTCGGCGCCGGGCTTGACGGCCAGGCCGAACAGGTTGCCGCCGCCGCCGGAGTTGCGGTCGATGGTCTTGACGGCGACCTGCCGGCCGGACGGGGTGGTTTCCACGATCCTGCCGTCGCCGCCGTTGACGGTCAGGATGTCGCCGTTGGGCGCGATGGCCAGGCCGAGCTCGCCGTTCAGCGCGCCGCCCCTGGTCACGGTGCGGCCGGGGCCGGCGTCGCTGCGACGGAACGCGGCGTCGGGTATGGCCGCGATCCTGTTGTCCAGGGTGTCAGCCACGTACAAGGTGCCGCCCGGGCCGAAGCCGTCACCGGTCGGGCCGAGGACGAGCGCGTTGGGGTCGGTCCGGGCCGGGAAGCCCGAGCCGATCCTGGTGCTGGCCAGCAGCCGTGGCAGCCCGTACCCGGTGGTGACGACGAGCCGCTGCACGGTCCCGCCGTCGGTGGTTGGGCCGCCCGAGGATGCCGCCGAGCACGTTGGTCACGAACAGCTCGGACACCCGGCCCCGGTTGACGGCGGTCATGTCCCACGGGCCGTCGATGCCGTGGCCGGCGAACGTCTCCCGGACCACGCCGTGGCTGTCCAGCACGATCAGGCAGCCGGGGCCGGAGATCGAGCCCTTCCTGGTGGGCAGCGAGCCGACGACCACCCAGCCGCCCGGCAGCGCCACCAGGGCGGTGGTGAGGCCGACGCCGCCCGGGCACGCGCGGCCGAGGTGGCCGACGGTGGCGAACACCGACTGCCTGGCCGCCTGGGCTGACCTGGACGATCGTCGAGCCGGTGCCCTGCGCGTTGGCCTTGTTGTTGAAGTTGCTGACGAGGACGTCGCCGGCGTGCAGGCTGCCCGTGCTGCGCGGGACGACCGCCACGCCGTAGGGGTTGACGTCGCCGGCCTTCGGGGCCGGTGGCCGGCACCGTCGAGGCGATGGACTGTCTCGGTGTGCAACGGGCCGATGAAGGTGGGGGCGGCGCTGGCCGCCCCGGCAGGAATCCCGCTTCCGACCAGCAGCCCCGCGGTGGCGGTGATCACCACGGCGACGGCCGCTGCAGACCGTCGTATCGGTTTCATGGACGTGTGCTCCCTTTCTCCGGTGAAAAAGATGTCTCCACTTCTGACCACGGCCGGGCGGGCGTCCCGTTCGACCGGCGACGTTATGAACCGGTAAGAAATTCGCCGCAGCCGTGAGCCCGCGGCGGGCCGATGCCGTAGATATGGATAGATGCCGAGGGCGGCGGAGGTGGGGGGATGGTGCGACGCGGGGGGCTGGTCATCGCGGCCTGCGTGGCCGGGCTCGTGCTGTCCGGATCTCCCCGCCGCCCGCGGCCCAGGCCGCCCCAAGCGCCGTGGCCGCCCCGCGGCGGGGTCCGCTGTAGCGGGGCTGCCGGGCCCGGTGCCGGGGTGCCCGGCGCAGCGGGGGATCGCGGCGCCGGACATCGCGCCGTGGCCGCAGAAGGAACTCGGGTTCTCCGCGGTGTGGAACCGGACCAGGGGAGCCGGGGTGACCGTCGCGGTGGTGGACAGCGGCGTGGACGCGAACCCGCAGTTCGGGAACCGGGTGATCGCCGGCCCGGACCTGGTCGCCGGGACCAAGCCGCACATCCCGGCCGGGGCCGACTGCCTGGGCCACGGGACCGCGGTGGCCAGCATCATCGCGGCCGCGCCGGCCAAAGGCATCTCGTTCACCGGGGTCGCCCCGGCCGCCCGGATCCTGTCCGTGAAGATCAGCGGGACGGATTCCTTCCCGACCTCGGTGACACCGCAGGGGATCATGGACGCGGTGCAGTTCGGCGCCGACGTCATCAACCTGTCGCTGGCTACCCCGGATGACGTCCCGGCCCTGCGGCAGGCGGTCGAGTACGCGCTGAAACACAATGTGGTGGTGGTGGCCGCGGCCGGTAACGACCTCCCGCAGCAGGGCACCGGGCCCTACTATCCCGCCGCCTACCCGGGCGTGCTCGCGGTCGGCGCGGCCGGGCCCGGCGGCGTCCTGGCCCCCTTCTCCGACCAGCGCAGCCCGGTCGCGGTGACGGCCCCCGGCGTGAACGTCACCACCGCCTTCCCGGGCACGTTCCCGGATGCCTACGACCCGGCCCAGAGCGGCACCAGCTTCGCCGCCGCCTTCGTCTCCGGGGTCGCCGCGCTGGTCCGCGCCGCCCACCCGAAGCTGACCGCGGCCCAGGTGGTGGCGCGGATCGAGGCGACCGCCCGCGGCTCGACCGGACCGGGCACCGGCCGCGGCCTGGTCGACCCGGTCCGCGCGGTGACCGCCGTCCTGCCCGCCGAATTCGCCGCCGCAGGCGCCACCCCCGCGAGCACCAGCCCCGCCGGAACCGCCACCCAGCCGGGTGGCACGAACCGCGCTGAGCCGCCCGGTCATGCCACGAGCGCGGTGACCCGGGGAGTCATCGCTGGCTCGTTCGGGCTCGTGGTTGTCGTGGTGGTAACGGCGGGGCTGGTGATCGCCCGCCGTCGCCGCGACGGCGGGGCGGGTGACTCAGGACGGCACGCGGCTTAGCGCGATCCGGACGGCCGTGTCGGCCACCGGGTGCGGGTCGCCGCTGACCTCGGCCGACGAGCGGACCTGGAGGTCCGTCGCCAGCGTCTCGGCCGTCACGAATCCGGCGTGCGCACGGACCGCGTCGGCCACCGCGCCGTCGGCCCCGACGGTCAGCCGGATCCGGTCCGAGACGTCCAGGCCGGCCTCGCGGCGGGCCTGCTGCACGATCCGGACCACGTCGCGCGCGGTGCCCTCGGCCGCCAGTTCCGGGGTGACCCGCAGGTCCAGCGCGATCAGCCCGGCGTTGCCGGGCAGGGCCGACGTCGAGTCCGGGTCGGCCGCCACCAGCTTCAGGTCGTACTCCCCGGGCTCGAGCTGGACGCCGGCCGCGAGGATGCCGTCGCCGGACTGAGCCCAGTCACCCGCCTTGACCGCCCGGATCACCTGCTGCACCTGGCCGCCGATCCGCGGCCCGAGCACCCGCGGGTTCACCGCCAGCTCGAACCGGCCCAGGCTGGCCGGGTCGGCGGCCAGCTCGACCGTCTTGACGTTGACCTCCTCGGCGATCAGGGCGGTGAACGGGGCCAGCGACTCGGCGTCGGCGTGGGCGATGGTGAGCGAGGCCAGCGGCAGCCGGACCCGTAGCTGGTGCGTCTTGCGCAGGCTGAGCGCGGTGCTGCAGACCGACCGGACCAGGTCCATGGCACCGGCCAGTTCCTCGTCGGCGGGCCATCCGGAGACGTCCGGCCAGTCCTCCAGGTGCACGCTCTCGCCGCCGGTCAGCCCGCGCCAGACCTCCTCGGTGGTCAGCGGCAGCAGCGGCGCGGCCGCCCGGCAGACCGCCTCGAGCACGGTCCACAGCGTGTCGAGCGCGGCCGGCTCGCCGGCCCAGAACCGGCTCCGCGAGCGGCGGATGTACCAGTTCGTCAGCACCTCGAGGTGGTCCCGCAGCGCCTGGCAGGCGCCGCCGATGTCGTACCCGGAGAGCCGCGCGGCGAGCTCGGTCACCGCCGTACGGGTCTTGGCCAGGATGTACCGGTCCAGGACATGATCCGATCCGACCGAACGGGTGGCCTGATACCCCTCGGCATTGGCGTACAGCGCGAAGAAGTACCAGCAGTTCCACAGCGGCAGGATCGCCTGCCTGACGCCTTCGCGGATGCCCTGCTCGGTGACGACCAGGTTGCCGCCGCGCAGCACCGGGCTGGCCATCAGGAACCAGCGCATGGCGTCCGAGCCGAACGAGTCGAAGACCTCGTTCACGTCCGGGTAGTTGCGCAGGCTCTTGGACATCTTCGCCCCGTCGTTGCCGAGCACGATGCCGTGGCTGACGCAGGAGGTGAAGGCGGGCCGGTCGAACAGCGCGGTGGCCAGTACGTGCAGCGTGTAGAACCAGCCGCGGGTCTGCCCGATGTACTCGACGATGAAGTCGCCCGGGTAGTGCGAGTCGAACCACTCGCGGTTCTCGAACGGGTAGTGCACCTGGGCGAACGGCATCGACCCCGACTCGAACCAGCAGTCAAGCACCTCGGGGACCCGGCGCATCATGGACTTGCCGGTCGGGTCGTCCGGGTTCGGCCGGGTCAGCTCGTCGATGGCCGGGCGGTGCAGGTCGTCCGGGCGGACGCCGAAGTCGCGCTCGAGCTCGTCCAGCGAGCCGTACACGTCGGTCCGCGGGTAATTCGGGTCGTCGCTCTGCCAGACCGGGATGGGGGAGCCCCAGAACCGGTTCCGGCTGATCGACCAGTCCCGCGCCCCGGCCAGCCACTTGCCGAACGAGCCGTGCTTGACGTGCTCGGGCACCCAGGTGATCTGCTCGTTCAGCTCGACCATCCGGTCCTTGAACGTCGACACGGCGACGAACCAGCTCGACACCGCCTTGTAGATCAGCGGGTTGCGGCAGCGCCAGCAGTGCGGGTAGGAGTGCGTGTAGGTCTCCTTGCGCACCAGGGCGCCCTGCTCGCGCAGCTTCGCGGTGATCGGCGCGTTGGCGTCGAACACGTGCTGGCCCTCGAAGTCGGGCACGACCCCGGTGAACCGGGCCTGCTCGTCCACCGTGAGCACGGTCGGGATGCCGGCCGCGGTGCAGGCCAGCGCGTCGGCCTCGCCGTAGGCGGGGGCCATGTGCACGACCCCGGTGCCGTCCTCGGTGGTGACGTCGTCGGACAGGATGACCCGGAACGCGTCACCGGTGCCGTACTTCTCCGTGTCAGCCAGGTACGGGAACAGCGGCTCGTACCGGCGCCCGGCCAGCTCGGCGCCGGTCAGCTCGCCCACGATGGCGGCGTTCTCCAGCTCGCGCTCGTAGGCGGCCTGGCGGTCCCGGGCCAGGATGTAACGCTCGCCGTCCTTCTCGACCACGACGTAGCTGATGTCGGCGCCGACCGCGGCGGCCAGGTTGGACGGCAGCGTCCACGGCGTGGTCGTCCAGGCCAGCAGCCACTCCCCGGTCTCCAGCTTGAACCGCACCGTCACCGACGGGTCCTGCCGCTCGGCGTAGGTGTCGTCGTCCATCCGCAGCTCGTGGTTGGACAGCGGCGTCTCGCACCGCCAGCAGTACGGCAGCACCTTGAAGCCCTGGTAGACCAGGCCCTTGTCCCACAGCTGCCGGAACGCCCACATGACCGATTCCATGTAGGGCAGGTCGAGGGTCTTGTAGTCGTGGTCGAAGTCGACCCAGCGGGCCTGGCGGGTCACGTAGTCCTGCCACTCGCGGGTGTAGCGCAGCACCGACTCGCGGCAGGCCTGGTTGAACTTCTCGATCCCCATCGCGATGATGTCGGTCTTGCCGGAGATGCCGAGCAGGCGTTCGGCCTCTACTTCGGCGGGCAGGCCGTGGGTGTCCCAGCCGAACCGGCGCTCCACCCGGAAACCCTGCATGGTGCGGAACCGCGGCACCACGTCCTTGACGTAGCCGGTGATCAGGTGGCCGTAGTGCGGCAGCCCGTTGGCGAACGGCGGCCCGTCGTAGAAGACGAACTCGTTGTCGGCCGGGCGCTGGCTGACGGACCTGACGAAGGTGTCCCCGGCCTCCCAGTACGCGAGCACGTCGCGCTCGAGCGCGGGGAAGTTCGGCTGGGCGGGTACGTCAGTGTCCCCGGTACGCGGGTAAACGGCCATGTGCTGGGTCCTCGCGGCTTGCCTGTCCTGGTGCCACGAGGACGACGCGCCCGCTCCTGCGCGGGCGTACCGCGGTACCACCTCGCTTGCCGCCGGGAACCGGCGACCGCTCATAGCCCGGCTGTGACGGGCCGGACCCGCCCGGTTCTACTCAGGCCTGGTGGGGCCCTTTCTTCCGGGAGCTCCCCGGTGATAGCCGGATCAACGCCTGGATGGGAGTAAGCGTAGCCGCTGGCGCGGGTATTCCGCGCGGGTTCAGGTCCCGGGAGCGGCCAGCCAGGCGTCGATGCCGGCCAGCAGCTGCGACCGCCGCGGCTCGGGCGCCACCGAGCCGGCCACCGAGGCCCGGGCCAGGTCGGCCAGCTCGGCGTCGGAGAACCCGTGCGCGTACCGGGCGATCTCGTACTGCGCGGCCAGCCGCGGCCCGAACAGCAGCGGGTCGTCGGCCCCGAGCGCGACCGGCACGCCGGCCTCGAACAGGCGGCGCAGCGGAACCGCGGCCGGGTCGGCCGCGACGCCCAGCGCGACGTTGGAGGACGGGCACACCTCGCAGGTGATGCCGTCAGCGGCCAGCCGCTTGACCAGGGCGGGATCCTCGGCGGCGCGGATGCCGTGGCCGATCCGGTGCGCGTGCAGGTCGTCGAGGCAGGCCGCCACGCTGTCCGGGCCGGCCAGCTCGCCGCCGTGCGGCGCCAGCAGCAGCCCGGCCCGCGCGGCGATACGGAACGCGGCGGCGAAATCGCCGGCCGCCCCGGTCCGCTCGTCGTTCGACAGGCCGAACCCGGTCACGCCGTGCCCCGCGTACTGGGCGGCCAGCCGGGCCAGGGTCCTGGCCTCGAGCGGGTGCTTGGTCCGGTTGGCCGCCACGATGACGCCGATGCCGACCCCGGTCGCCCGTTCCGCCGTCGCGGCGGCCTCGAGGACGAGCTCGATCATCGCGGTGATCCCGCCGAACCGGGCGGCGAAACCCGACGGGTCGACTTGGATCTCCAGCCAGTGCGAGCCCTCGGCCCGTTCGTCCTGCGCGGTCTCGGTCAGCAGCCGGACCACGTCCTGCGGGCGGCGCAGCACCGAACGGGCCACGTCGTATAGCCGCTGGAACCGGAACCAGCCGCGCTCGTCGGCCGCGCTCAGCCGCGGCGGCCAGTCCTCGGTGAGCGCGGGCGGCAGCCGGATGCCCCGGTCGCGGGCCAGCTCGACCAGCGTGGCGTGCCGCATCGCGCCGGTGAAGTGCAGATGCAGATGCGCCTTGGGGAGCGAGGTCAGCGGCCGGGACATCCGGACAGTGTGCCGTGCCTACCTGGCATCCGCGAGCAGCTTGGCCATCCGGCTGATGCCCTCTTCCAGGTCGGCGTCGCCGAGTGCGCAGGAAAGCCGGAAATATCCCGGTGTGCCGAACGCCTCGCCCGGGACCACGGCCACCTCGGCCTCGTCCAGGATGAGGCCGGCCAGCTCCGCCGAGGTCTGCGGCCGCTGCCCGGAGATCTCCTTGCCGAGCAGGCCCTTGACGCTCGGGTAGCAGTAGAAGGCGCCCTGCGGCTCCGGGCAGACCACCCCCGGTATCTCGTTCAGCATCCGGGACATGGTCAGCCGGCGCCGGTCGAACGCGGTCCGCATCTCGGCCACCGCGGACAGGTCCCCGGACACGGCGGCCAGCGCGGCCGCCTGGGCCACGTTGCTGACGTTGGAGGTGGCGTGGCTCTGCAGGTTGGCCGCGGCGCTGATCACGTCCTTGGGGCCGATCATCCAGCCGACCCGCCAGCCGGTCATCGCGTAGGTCTTGGCCACGCCGTTCAGCACCACGCAGGTGTCCGCGGTCGCCGGGGCCTGGACCGGGATCGAGGAGAACGTCGAGTCGCCGTAGACCAGGTGCTCGTAGATCTCGTCGGTGACCACCCACAGGCCGTTCGCCGCGGCCCACTCGCCGATCGCCCGGACCTGATCCGGCGGGTACACCGCGCCGGTCGGGTTCGACGGGGAGACGAACAGGACGACCTTGGTCCGGCTGGTCCTGGCCGCCTCGAGCTGATCCACGGAGGCCAGGTAGCCCGAGGCCTCGTCGGTGAGCACCGGCACCATCACCCCGCCGGCCAGCGCGATGGACTCGGGGTAGGTGGTCCAGTAGGGGGCCGGCACGATGACCTCGTCGCCCGGGTCGAGCAGCGTGGCGAAGGTCTGGTAGACCGCCTGCTTGCCGCCGTTCGTGACCAGCACCTGGCTGGCCTCCACCTGGTAGCCGGAATCCCGCGCGGTCTTGGCCGCGATCGCCTGCCGCAGCTCGGGCAGGCCGGCCGCGGGGGTGTACTTGTGGAAGCGCGGCTCGGCGGCGGCCCGCTGGGCGGCCTCGACGATGTAGCCCGGGGTCGGGAAGTCAGGCTCTCCGGCTCCGAAGCCGATGACCGGCCTGCCCGCCGCCTTCAGCGCCTTGGCCTTGGCGTCCACGGCCAGCGTGGCGGACTCGGAGATAGCGGAGATGCGTGCGGAAACTCTGGTTGGCATGCGCTTAATGCTAGCCGGGGGGCGACCCCCCATGCCCCGCCGCGACTGGGGGATTACCCATCCCCCCAGACCCCCTGGGCCCCCTGGGGCAGGCAGTTCGACGGAGAGACGGTTCAGACGTACACTGCATGGACCGGCAGCCCGGCTGCTGGTCGCGGTAGCATGCCGTGGATGCATAGGGCAGTAGCTCAATTGGCTAGAGTTCCGGTCTCCAAAACCGGCGGTTGGGGGTTCGAGTCCCTCCTGCCCTGCGAGTGCGATCCGGCGAACCCGCCAAAGTCGGCGGACGTATAGGTGAGGATATGGCGACTCAGACACGCGGTGAGGCGGAGAAACGGAGCGGAGGCGGAAGCGCGGCCAAGCGCGAAAGCCGTACTACCCCCGCCCTGTTCTTCCGGCAGATGGTCGGCGAGCTCCGGAAGGTTATCTGGCCTACCCGTCAGATGCTCGTCACTTACACGGTGGTCTGCATGGCCTTCGTCATCTTCATGGTCATCATCGTGACGAGCCTGGATTACGGGTTCACCAAGCTGGTGTTCGCGCTGTTCGGCTAGTTACCCCGGGGTGACCCGGGCGGAGCCGGGGGTCGCCGCACAACGGGCCGTGCGGCCGTCGCGCGCCGTGCCATGACCGTGCTGACTGGTGATGGCTTGAGGAAAGAGAGAGCAACCGTGTCCGAGACCCAGCTTGATTCCGTGGTGCCGGGCGCGACGGAATCCGACGCGAATACCGGGGAGGCTGATGACGTGAGCGAATACAGCGAAGAAGCTGGCGGGCTTGACCCCGCGGGCGAGGCTGAGGACGCCCCATCGGCCGACGGTGCCGCCGCCGACGGCGAGTCCGCCGCCGACGCTGGATCCGTGACGGACGGGCGCCTCGGCCGAGGAAGCCGGACGAGGCCGCGGACGAGGAAGCAAAGCCGGCTGACGACGCTCTGCCGGCTGAGGACGCGGAACCGGTTGACAGCGTGCGCGAGGAGTTCGAGCGCGAGCTGCGCATGCAGCCCGGGGACTGGTACGTGGTGCACTCCTACGCGGGTTACGAGAACCGGGTGAAGACCAACCTGGAGAGCCGTATCTCCTCGCTCAACATGGAGGACTACATCTTCCAGATCGAGGTGCCCGTCCACCAGGTGACCGAGATCAAGGGCGGTAAGCGGCAGCAGGTCCAGGAGAAGGTGCTGCCCGGCTACATCCTGGTCCGGATGGAGCTCACCGACGAGTCCTGGGCGGTCGTGCGGAACACCCCCGGCGTGACGGGTTTCGTCGGCCTGTCCAGCCGCCCGTCGCCGCTGCAGCTCAGCGAGGTGAGCAACCTGCTCGCACCGGAGCCGGAGCCGGGAACCAAGCAGGCCGAGGCCGCCCGGCCTGTCCACGGTGGAATTCGAGGTCGGCGAGAGCGTTACCGTTATGGACGGCCCGTTCGCCACGCTTCCCGCCACCGTGAACGAGATCAACCCCGACACCCAGAAGCTCAAGGTGCTGGTGTCGATCTTCGGCCGCGAGACTCCGGTCGAGCTGTCGTTCGACCAGGTGACCAAGATCTAGGAATCCGTACAGGTAAGGACACACTTCAATGCCGCCAAGAAGGAAGAAGCTCGCCGCCGTCGTCAAGGTGCAGCTGCCCGCTGCCCAGGCGACGCCCGCGCCGCCGGTCGGTACCGCGCTGGGCCCGCACGGCGTGAACATCATGGACTTCGTCAAGCAGTACAACGCTGCGACGGAGAGCCAGCGGGGCAACATCATCCCGGTCGAGATCTCGATCTACGAGGACCGCACCTTCACCTTCATCACGAAGACGCCGCCGGCGCCGGAACTGATCAAGAAGGCCGCGGGCGTGGACAAGGGCAGCGCCGAGCCGCACAAGACCAAGGTCGGCTCGATCAGCGCCGCCCAGGTCCGCGACATCGCGCAGACCAAGATGCCCGACCTCAACGCGACAACGATCGAGGCCGCCGAGAAGATCATCGCCGGCACCGCCCGCTCGATGGGCATCAAGGTCGAGCGCTGATCCTTAGCAAGCTGATCCGTCAGCAACAGCCGAGCGGCACCGGCCGCCCGGCCGGTGTGTGGCAGGGCCTGGCGCGGGCCCGCTGACCACGACCTCCGGACCTTAGGAGAGCAGAACCATGAAGCGCAGCAAGTCCTACCGCCAGGCCGACGAGCAGATCGACCGGTCCAAGTTCTACACCCCGGCCGAAGCCGTCGCCATCGCCAAGGCCGGGAAGGTGACGAAGTTCGACCCGACCGTCGAGGTCGCCCTGCGGCTGGGTGTCGACCCGCGCAAGCAGGACCAGATGGTCCGCGGCACCGTCAACCTGCCGAACGGGACCGGCAAGACCGCCCGGGTCCTGGTCTTCGCGATCGGTGACCGGGCCGAGGAGGCCCGCGCGGCGGGTGCCGACTTCGTCGGCTCCGACGACATGATCGAGCGCATCCAGGGCGGATTCCTCGACTTCGACGCGGTCGTCGCCACCCCCGACATGATGGGCAAGGTCGGCCGTCTCGGCCGGGTGCTCGGCCCGCGCGGCCTGATGCCGAACCCCAAGACCGGTACCGTGACGCCGGACGTCGCCCGGGCCGTGACCGAGATCAAGGGCGGCAAGATCGAGTTCAGGACCGACCGGCACGGCAACCTCCACTTCATCATCGGCAAGGCGTCGTTCTCCGACAACGCCCTGCTGGAGAACTACGCCGCCGCCCTGGACGAGGTGATCAGGCTCAAGCCCGCCGCGGCCAAGGGCCGGTACGTGAAGAAGGTCACCTTCACCACCACGATGGGCCCCGGCATCCCGGTCGACCCCAACAAGACCCGTAACTTCACCGAGGACCTGGCCGAAGCCACGGCCTGACCTCAAGCGCACGGAAGCGGCGGCCCCCGATCCCGGGTGGCCGCCGCTTCCGCGTCCCCGCCCCGCCCGCTGCCTCCACGTGCTCCGTGTGCCCCCATGTACCTTCTCGCGTACTCTGGGCGCCACCCGCCAGATCCCTCGCCGACGTCCCGGGACCCGGACGGGTCCCGGAATCCACTGGCAGCGAAAGTGATTTGGCCGGGATGACTGCGGGCCGTATGCTTGGCAGTGCCGAAGACCGCTGGATGCCGTCGCGCTCGCGCGATGGCCGAAGGCTCCGGCCGGGATCACTATCCCGGTCCGGACATCCCGCGCAGGTGAACTGAGCAGTATCGCGCAGCCGCAAGGCTGCCGTTGCCGCCCCGTGCGCCTCGCGCCGGGGCGTTTTTGCTGTCTGACGGCGCTTACCCAGACGCAGAACGTGCTTCTACGTAACGGAGCTAACGGAGTAACGGAGAGGAGGCACATGACTAACGCCGAAAAGGTCACCGCGGTGGCCGAGCTCACCGGGCGGTTCAAGGACTCGTCCGGCGCGGTGCTCACCGAATACCGCGGGCTCACCGTGGCCCAGCTCGCTGAGCTGCGCCGGTCGCTCGGAGACCACGTGACGTTCTCAGTGGTCAAGAACACCCTGACCAAGATCGCGGTCACCGAAGCGGGCCTGGAAAACGAGCTCTCGTCGCTGCTGAGCGGCCCGTCGGCCATCGCATTCGTCGACGGCGACGTGGTCGAGGCCGCCAAGAGCCTGCGTGATTTCGCCAAGGCGAACCCGCTGCTGGTGATCAAGGGCGGGGTCGTCGACGGCAAGGCGATGACGCCGCCGGAGATCATCAAGCTGGCCGACCTGGAGCCGCGCGAGGTTCTGCTGGCCAAGCTGGCCGGCGCGATGAAGGCGTCGCTGGCCGGAGCGGCCGCGACGTTCAACGCGCTGCCGGTCCAGATGGCCCAGCTGGCCGAGGCCCTGCGCGCCAAGCGCGAGGCCGAGGGCGGTGCGGCCCAGAGCGGTGCGGCCGAGGCGCAGCCCCGGGCCGGACGCGGGCGACGCGCCCGAGCCCCAGGACACGCCGGCCGACGAAGCCTGACCGTACGCAGCCCGTCAGGGCCGCACGCGGACCACACGTAACGAAGTAAAGGAACGAGGAACACCATTATGGCGAAGGTGAGCACGGACGACCTCCTCGAGGCGTTCAAGGAGATGACCCTGCTCGAGCTCTCTGAGTTCGTGAAGCAGTTCGAGACGACGTTCGACGTCAAGGCGGCCGCCCCGGTGGCGGTAGCCGCGACGGGCGGCGCGGCCGGCGGCGCGGCCGAGGCCGAGGCGCCCGAGGAGCAGGACGAGTTCGACGTCATCCTCGAGGCCGCGGGCGACAAGAAGATCCAGGTCATCAAGGAGGTGCGCAGCCTGACGAGCCTGGGCCTGAAGGAGGCCAAGGACCTGGTCGACGGCGCGCCCAAGACGGTGCTGGAGAAGGTCAACAAGGAAGGCGCCGACAAGGCGAAGGCGGCCCTCGAGGGCGCCGGCGCCACCGTCACCGTCAAGTAGCCGCGAGGCTGCGCCAGGCGGACAAGCGCAGCGAGACCCGGGCCCGCGATACCAGTCGCGGGCCCGGGTCCACTCGTCGCGTATTCGCGCTGGGCAGGAATATCGTCATACCCTCCGGTGTTGCTGCCTACACATAACACTGCATGTGGCATCCGTCACCAAAGCAATGTGCCCCGACTGTCCGGTTTAGACTTGACTACGGGCCGCCAAAGAGCGATGCTGCGGAGCAACCGTGAACCTCATAGTGACGTACACTTGACCAGCGGTGTAGCCTTCAGCTACACTGCTAGTTTGCGCTGCACTCTGACGTCCTCGGTTTCTCCCTCGCGTCTACGGGGTTTTGCCGCGGGGCGTTTGGCGTGCGTGCGGTGATATTTCCGTGACAAAGTTCGGAAGGACCCCTGTTGGCAGCATCGCGCAGCGCCTCCGCAACGACTACCTCCGCTACGAACACTGGCTCGCGCCGCGTGTCCTTCGCGCGTATCCAGGAGCCGCTCAAGGTACCAGACCTCCTCGCCCTGCAGACCGAGTCGTTCGACTGGCTGCTTGGGAACGAGAAGTGGCAGGACCGTATCAGTGAAGCCCTGGAAGCCGGCCGCAAGGACGTAGCCGAGCAGTCTGGCCTCGAAGAGATCTTCGAGGAGATCAGCCCGATCGAAGACTTCTCGGGCACCATGTCGCTCTCGTTCCGTGATCACCGGTTCGAGCCGCCGAAGTACTCCGCGGAGGAGTGCAAGGACAAGGACATGACGTACTCCGCCCCGATGTTCGTGACGGCGGAGTTCATCAACAACACCACGGGCGAAATCAAGAGCCAGACGGTGTTCATGGGCGACTTCCCGCTCATGTCGGCCAAGGGCACCTTCATCATCAACGGCACCGAGCGTGTCGTCGTCAGCCAGCTGGTCCGCTCGCCGGGCGTCTACTTCGACCGCCAGGTCGACAAGACCAGCGACAAGGACATCTACTCCTGCAAGGTCATCCCCAGCCGTGGCGCCTGGCTCGAGTTCGAGATCGACAAGCGGGACGCCGTCGGCGTCCGCATCGACCGCAAGCGCAAGCAGAGCGTCACCGTGCTGCTGAAGGCGCTGGGCTGGGACGACGCGAAGATCCTGGACCGCTTCGGCAATTACGAGTCGATGCGCGCCACCCTGGAGAAGGACCACACGGCCGGCCAGGACGAGGCGCTGCTCGACATCTACCGCAAGCTGCGGCCGGGCGAGCCGCCGACGCGCGAGTCGGCCCAGGCGCTGCTGGAGAACCTGTACTTCAACCCGAAGCGGTACGACCTGGCCAAGGTGGGCCGGTACAAGGTCAACCGCAAGCTCGGCCTCGACCTGCCGATCCGGCAGGGCACGCTGAGCGAGAACGACGTCGTCGCCACCATCGAGTACCTGGTCCGGCTGCACGCGGGCGAGGAGGAGATGATCGCCGGCGAGTCGGTTATCCCGCTCGAGACCGACGACATCGACCACTTCGGCAACCGGCGGCTGCGCACCGTCGGCGAGCTCATCCAGAACCAGGTCCGGCTGGGCCTGGCCCGGATGGAGCGGGTGGTCCGGGAGCGGATGACGACCCAGGACGTCGAGGCGATCACGCCGCAGACCCTGATCAACATCCGGCCCGTGGTCGCGTCCATCAAGGAGTTCTTCGGCACCAGCCAGCTCTCCCAGTTCATGGACCAGACCAACCCGCTGGCCGGGCTGACCCACAAGCGCCGTCTGAGCGCGCTCGGCCCCGGCGGCCTGAGCCGCGAGCGGGCGGGCTTCGAGGTCCGCGACGTGCACCCCAGCCACTACGGCCGGATGTGCCCGATCGAGACGCCTGAAGGCCCGAACATCGGCCTGATCGGCTCGCTGTCCAGCTACGCGCGGGTCAACGCGTTCGGCTTCGTCGAGACGCCGTACCGCAAGGTCGTCGACGGCGTGGTCACCGACCAGATCGACTACCTGACCGCCGACGAGGAAGACCGGCACGTCGTCGCCCAGGCGAACACCCTCCTCGACGCCGACGGCAGCATGACCGAGCGCCGCGTGCTGGTCCGCCGCAAGGGCGGCGAGGTGGACTACATCCCGCCGGACGAGGTCGACTACATCGACGTGTCCGCGCGCCAGATGGTGTCCGTGGCCACCGCCATGATCCCGTTCCTCGAGCACGACGACGCCAACCGCGCGCTGATGGGCTCCAACATGCAGCGCCAGAGCGTCCCGCTGCTGCGCAGCGAGGCGCCGCTGGTCGGCACCGGCATGGAATACCGTGCCGCCACCGACGCGGGCGACGTCATCCTGGCCGAGAAGGCGGGCGTGGTCGAGGAGTCCTGCGCGGACTACGTGACCGTGATGAACGACGACGGCACCCGGACCACCTACCTGGTGTCCAAGTTCAAGCGCTCCAACCAGGGCACCTCCTTCAACCAGAAGCCCATCGTCGAAGAGGGCGACCGGGTGGAGGTGCGGCAGGTGCTGGCCGACGGCCCGTGCACCGACTTCGGCGAGATGGCGCTCGGCAAGAACCTGCTCGCGGCGTTCATGCCGTGGGAAGGCCACAACTACGAGGACGCCATCATCCTCTCCCAGCGCCTGGTCCAGGACGACGTGCTCAGCTCCATCCACATCGAGGAGCACGAGGTCGACGCCCGGGACACCAAGCTGGGCCCGGAGGAGATCACCAGGGACATCCCGAACGTCTCCGATGAAGTGCTCGCCGACCTCGACGAGCGCGGCATCATCCGGATCGGCGCCGAGGTCGTCAACGGCGACATCCTGGTCGGCAAGGTCACGCCCAAGGGCGAGACCGAGCTGACCCCGGAGGAGCGGCTGCTGCGCGCGATCTTCGGCGAGAAGGCCCGCGAGGTCCGGGACACCAGCCTCAAGGTGCCGCACGGCGAAGAGGGCAAGGTCATCGGCGTCCGGGTGTTCACCCGCGAGGACGGCGACGAGCTGCCGCCCGGCGTGAACGAGCTGGTCCGGGTGTACGTGGCCCAGAAGCGCAAGATCACCGACGGCGACAAGCTGGCCGGACGGCACGGCAACAAGGGCGTCATCGCGAAGATCCTGCCGGTGGAGGACATGCCGTTCCTCGAGGACGGCACCCCGGTGGACATCGTGCTGAACCCGCTCGGCGTGCCCGGCCGGATGAACGTCGGCCAGGTCCTGGAGACCCACCTCGGGTGGGTGGCCAAGACCGGCTGGCAGGTC
This sequence comes from uncultured Actinomycetota bacterium, assembly GCA_963839095.1. GTDB lineage: Bacteria > Actinomycetota > Actinomycetes > Streptosporangiales > Streptosporangiaceae > Palsa-504. The sequence goes on from CAWIUF010000069.1 coordinate 97,569, forward strand.
GAAGGTGACGACGAGCCCTGGAAGGACCGGCTGCGCGGCATCGGCGCCGACTCGGCCCCCTCGGGTACCCCGGTCGCCACCCCGGTGTTCGACGGGGCCAAGGAGGAGGAGATCACCGGCCTGCTCGGCAGCACGCTGCCGACCCGGGACGGCCTGCGCCTCGTCGGCTCCAGCGGCAAGGCCCGGCTGTTCGACGGCCGGACCGGCGAGCCGTTCAAGGACCCGATCTCGGTCGGCTACATCTACATCCTGAAGCTGCTCCACCTGGTGGACGACAAGATCCACGCCAGGTCGACCGGCCCGTACTCGATGATCACCCAGCAGCCGCTGGGCGGTAAGGCGCAGTTCGGCGGGCAGCGCTTCGGTGAGATGGAAGTCTGGGCGCTGGAGGCCTACGGGGCCGCCTACGCCCTGCAGGAGCTGCTCACCATCAAGTCCGACGACGTGCTCGGCCGGGTGAAGGTCTACGAGGCCATCGTCAAGGGCGAGAACGTCCCAGAACCGGGGATCCCGGAATCATTCAAGGTGCTGATCAAGGAAATGCAGTCACTGTGCCTCAACGTCGAGGTGCTGTCGAGCGACGGCGCCGCGATCGAGATGCGCGACACCGACGAGGATGTCTTCCGCGCGGCGGAGGAACTAGGCATCGACCTGTCCCGGCGTGAGCCGAGCAGTGTCGAAGAGGTCTGATCGAGAAGGGGGAACATTCCATGCTTGACGTCAACTTCTTCGACGACCTGCGCATCGGCCTGGCCACCGCCGAGGACATCCGGCAGTGGTCCCACGGCGAAGTGAAGAAGCCGGAGACCATCAACTACCGCACCCTCAAGCCGGAAAAGGACGGGCTCTTCTGCGAGAAGATCTTCGGTCCGACCCGGGACTGGGAGTGCTACTGCGGCAAGTACAAGCGCGTCCGGTTCAAGGGCATCATCTGCGAGCGCTGCGGCGTGGAAGTCACCCGCGCCAAGGTGCGGCGCGAGCGGATGGGCCACATCGAGCTGGCCGCGCCGGTCACGCACATCTGGTACTTCAAGGGCGTGCCCAGCCGGCTCGGCTACCTGCTCGACCTGGCGCCGAAGGACCTCGAGAAGGTCATCTACTTCGCCGCTTACATGATCACCCACGTGGACGACGACGCGCGGGCGCGTGACCTGTCGTCCATGGAGGCGAAGATCAGCGTCGAGCGCGGCCAGCTCGAGCAGCGCCGCGACGCCGACGTCGAGGCCCGGCAGGCCAAGCTCGAGGCCGACCTGGCCGAGCTCGAGGCGGCCGGCGCCAAGAGCGACGCCAAGCGGAAGCTGCGCGAGTCCTCCGACCGCGAGTGCAAGCAGATCAGGGACCGCGCGGGCAAGGAGATCGACCGCCTGGACGAGGTCTGGAGCAGGTTCAAGAACCTGAAGGTCCAGGACCTCGAGGGCGACGAGCTCCTCTACCGCGAGATGCGGGACCGGTTCGGCCGGTACTTCCGCGGCGGCATGGGTGCCCAGGCCATCCAGGACCGGCTGGCCAACTTCGACCTCGACGCCGAGGCGATGAGCCTGCGCGAGACGATCCGCATCGGCAAGGGCCAGAAGAAGGCCCGCGCGCTCAAGCGGCTCAAGGTCGTCAGCGCGTTCCTGAACACCAGGAACAGCCCGATGGGCATGGTCCTCGACTGCATCCCGGTGATCCCGCCGGACCTGCGGCCGATGGTCCAGCTGGACGGCGGCCGGTTTGCCACGAGCGACCTCAACGACCTGTACCGACGGGTCATCAACCGGAACAACCGGCTGAAGAGGCTGCTCGACCTCGGGGCGCCCGAGATCATCGTGAACAACGAGAAGCGGATGCTCCAGGAGGCCGTGGACTCGCTGTTCGACAACGGCCGCCGCGGCCGCCCGGTCACCGGGCCCGGAAACCGCCCGCTCAAGTCGCTGTCCGACATGCTCAAGGGCAAGCAGGGCCGGTTCCGCCAGAACCTGCTGGGCAAGCGCGTCGACTACTCCGGCCGTTCGGTCATCGTGGTCGGCCCGCAGCTCAAGCTGCACCAGTGCGGTCTGCCCAAGCAGATGGCGCTGGAGCTGTTCAAGCCGTTCGTGATGAAGCGCCTGGTGGACCTTAACCACGCGCAGAACATCAAGTCGGCCAAGCGGATGGTGGAGCGGGCCCGCCCGGTCGTGTGGGACGTGCTCGAGGAGGTCATCACCGAGCACCCGGTGCTGCTGAACCGCGCACCGACCCTGCACCGCCTCGGCATCCAGGCCTTCGAGCCGCAGCTGGTCGAGGGCAAGGCCATCCAGATCCACCCGCTCGTCTGCACCGCGTTCAACGCGGACTTCGACGGCGACCAGATGGCGGTGCACCTGCCGCTGTCCGCCGAGGCCCAGGCCGAGGCGCGGATCCTGATGCTGTCCACCAACAACATCCTCAAGCCGTCCGACGGCAAGCCGGTCACCATGCCCACCCAGGACATGATCATCGGCCTGTACTCCCTGACCCGGGAGACGAGCGGCGCGCCGGGCGAAGGCCGGGCGTTCGGGACGCTGTCGGAGGCCCTGATGGCCTACGACAACCACGAGCTCGACCTGCAGGCGCGGATCCAGATCCGGCTGCCGGGGATCGTCCCGCCGGCCGACTTCCAGCACGCGGAGAACTGGGAGGAGGGCGACCCGATCCGGCTCTCCACCACGCTGGGCCGCTGCATCTTCAACGAGACGCTGCCGGCCGACTTCCCGTTCGTCAACTACATGGTGGACAGGAAGGCCCTGACCGTCATCGTCAACTCGCTGGCCGAGACCTACCCCAAGGTCGAGGTGGCGGCGGCGCTCGACGCGCTCAAGGACGCCGGCTTCCACTGGGCGACCAGGTCCGGCGTGACCATCGGCATCGAAGATGTGGTGGCCCCGCCGAACAAGGCGGCCATCCTGGAGAACTACGAGCGCCGCGCCGACAAGGTGCAGCGCGAGTACGAGCGCGGCCTGATCACCGACGAGGAGCGCCGTCAGGAGCTCATCGAGATCTGGACGCACGCCACCGCCGAGGTGGCGCAGGACATGGAGAAGGCCTTCCCCGAGACCAACTCGGTCTGGATGATGGTCAACTCCGGCGCCCGCGGTAACCCGATGCAGGTCCGGCAGATCGCCGGCATGCGCGGCCTGGTCTCCAACCCGAAGGGCGAGACCATCCCGCGGCCGATCAAGTCCAGCTTCCGCGAGGGGCTGTCCGTGCTGGAGTACTTCATCTCCACTCACGGCGCCCGCAAGGGCCTGGCCGACACCGCACTGCGTACGGCGGACTCCGGGTACCTCACCCGGCGCCTGGTGGACGTGGCGCAGGACGTGATCGTCCGTGAGGAGGACTGCGGCACCGACCGGTCGCTCCCGATGCGGATCGCCGAGAAGGGCGCCGACGGCCAGCTGCGCAAGCTGCCGAACATCGAGAACGGCGGCACCGGCCGGACCATCGCCGAGGACATCGAGATCGACGGCGTGATCCTGGCCAAGATCGGCGACGACACGACCGAGCTGATGATCGACCGGCTGGTCGAAGCCGGGGTGGAGACCATCCGCACGTCCAGCGTGATGGTCTGCGAAGCCAAGATCGGCGTCTGCGGCAAGTGCTACGGACGCTCGCTGGCCACCGGCAAGCGGGTGGACGTCGGCGAGGCCGTCGGCATCGTCGCCGCCCAGTCCATCGGTGAGCCCGGTACCCAGCTGACCATGCGGACCTTCCACACCGGTGGTGTGGCGGGGCAGGACATCACCCACGGCCTGCCGCGTATCCAGGAGCTCTTCGAGGCCCGCATCCCCAAGGGCATGGCGCCCATCAGCGAGTACGAGGGCCGGGTCAAGATCGAGGAGACCGAGAAGACCAGGAAGATCCTGGTCATCCCGGACGACGGCTCGGAAGAGGTGTCGTACCAGGTCCCGATGCGGTCCAGGCTCCTGGTCAGCGACGGCGGCCACGTGGCCGTCGGCCAGCAGCTCATCGCGGGCGCGATGAACCCGCACGAGGTGCTGCGCATCCTCGGCGGCCGGGCGGTCCAGCTGCACCTCGTGCACGAGGTGCAGGAGGTGTACCGGTCGCAGGGTGTCTCGATCCACGACAAGCACATCGAGATCATCATCCGGCAGATGCTCAAGCGGGTGAACGTGCTCGAATCCGGCGACACCGAGCTGCTGCCCGGCGAGCTGGTCGAGCGGCCTCGGTTCGAGGAGGTCAACCGCGCGGTGGTGAACGACGGCGGCACCTCGGCTTCCGGCCGGGCTGTCCTGATGGGCATCACCAAGGCGTCGCTGGCCACCGAGAGCTGGCTCTCCGCCGCGTCCTTCCAGGAGACCACCCGGGTGCTCACCGACGCGGCGATCCACGCCAAGTCGGACTCGCTCCTGGGCCTGAAGGAGAACGTCATCATCGGCAAGCTCATCCCGGCCGGTACCGGCATGCCGGTGTACCGGAACATCCGGGTCGAGCCGACCGACGACGCCCGCTCGTCGGCCTTCCCGCCCGGCTCCTACGCCGAGCCTGAGACCTACCCGTTCGGGCAGGGTTCGGGCGAGGCCGTGCCGCTCGAGGAGTACGACTTCGGTTCGTACAACCGGTAACGCGCCTAACCCCGTAACGGGCTGGCGGTCGGCTCCACGCTGACCGCCAGCCCGTTCGGCATATCTACCGAACGGGTGCCGTCCCCGCCCCCGGTCCGTCCGAGCCCCGCTCTGCCCGCCGCCCCGCCCCGCTCCGCCCCGCAGGCTCCCGCTGGACTCGGTGTGCCCCTGGGTGCCTTCTTCGGTACCCCGTGCGCCACCGACTCCCCGCGGTTGTGTCCGCCCTGGTCCCGTTCGCCTCTCTTTTCGGGTGATGTCTTCTGTCCCAGGGTGATGTGAGCCGATGTGCCATCGGGCGTGCTCTGTGCTGACCGGTGTGCCATCGACTCCGCGGGGATGGGCATCGGCCAAACCGGCCGGGATTAAACGGGGGAGGGGGTATGTTGTAATAGCACGAGCAATGTACGACGAGCATCCACGGCCTGCCCCGCAGGGGGACTAGGGCAGTGGGCGCTCGATTTTGCTTGACGGTTGTGTCATGGTAGGTTTCTCATTCGTGTCCGTGTACGCATGGGCGCGTATGCATGCCAGCTGACGGCATGCCAGCCAAGCTAGATCAGGACCGTGATCGTCAGATCGCGGGCCAGGGACTGGCTCCGGGTGGCTGACCTGCTGGTAGCGGGGTCTCTTCCCTTCACGCAAGTCGGCTCCTAGCGGGCCAATTGACTCCCGGTCAGGGCGACACGCCCGACCTCGGGGGTCGGCGGAGGGCAGAAAACCCCAGGCTGGGAGGTTACGGAGTTCCGATTTGGGGCCCGTGGCAGCCTAGGTACCTCGAAGGCTCGCCAGCAAAGAACGTGACGGGGCTCGCGCGTGAGCGCGGGCCGGAACGACTGGAAAGACGGAGACGCGGTTGCCCACGATCCAGCAGCTGGTCCGCAAGGGCCGCCAGGACAAGGTAGCGAAGAACAAGACGCCGGCCCTCAAGGAGAGCCCGCAGCGCCGGGGCGTGTGCACGCGCGTCTACACGACGACGCCCAAGAAGCCGAACTCGGCCCTCCGCAAGGTCGCCAGGGTCCGGCTGACCAGCCAGATCGAGGTCACCGCGTATATCCCCGGCGTCGGCCACAACCTGCAGGAGCACTCGATCGTGCTGGTGCGCGGCGGCCGTGTGCGTGACCTGCCCGGTGTTCGCTACAAGATCATCCGCGGCTCGCTCGACACACAGGGCGTCCGCAACCGGAAGCAGGCGCGCAGCCGTTACGGAGCGAAGAAGGAGAAGAGCTAGTGCCTCGCAAGGGTCCCGCAGCGAAGCGGCAGCTTGTCACCGATCCGGTCTACGGCTCGCCGCTGGTCACCGCGCTAGCTAACAAGGTCCTCAGGGACGGCAAGCGGTCCGTGGCCGAGCACATCGTCTACGGCGCGCTCGAGGGCTGCCGGGACAAGACCGGCAACGACCCGGTGATCACGCTGAAGCGCGCACTGGACAACGTCAAGCCCACGCTCGAGGTCCGCAGCCGCCGGGTCGGCGGCGCGACCTACCAGGTGCCGATCGAGGTTCGCGCCTCCCGCAGCACCACGCTCGCGCTGCGCTGGATCGTCGCCTACTCCAGGAACCGCCGCGAGAAGACGATGACCGAGCGTCTCATGAACGAGCTGCTCGACGCGAGCAACGGCCTCGGCGCCAGCGTCAAGCGGCGCGAGGACACCCACAAGATGGCGGAGTCGAACAAGGCCTTCGCGCACTACCGCTGGTAGACGCGAGCCGGAGCGACTCGGACACCAAAGACTTACGAGAACGAGGAACCAAAGTGGCCACCACGACCGCCGTAGACCTCGCCAAGGTCCGCAACATCGGGATCATGGCGCATATCGACGCGGGCAAAACTACGACCACCGAGCGCATCCTGTTCTACACCGGCATCAACTACAAGATCGGTGAGGTCCATGAGGGCGCAGCCACCATGGACTGGATGGAGCAGGAGCAGGAACGCGGCATCACCATCACGTCTGCCGCTACCACGACGAGCTGGCTCGGCCACACCATCAACATCATCGATACCCCCGGTCACGTGGACTTCACCGTCGAGGTGGAGCGCTCGCTGCGCGTGCTCGACGGCGCGGTCGCGGTCTTTGACGCCGTGGCCGGCGTAGAGCCCCAGTCCGAGACCGTCTGGCGGCAGGCCGACCGGTACGGCGTACCGCGGATCTGCTTCGTCAACAAGATGGACCGGGTGGGCGCCGAGTTCCACCGCTGCGTCGAGATGATCGTCGACCGGCTGGGCGCGACGCCGCTCGTCGTGCAGCTGCCCTGGGGCGTGGAGTCCGACTTCCGCGGGGTCATCGACCTCGTCCGGATGCGCGCGCTGCTCTGGCAGACCGAGGGCAAGGGCGACAAGTATGACGTCGTCGGGATCCCGGACGACCACCTCGAGGCCGCCCGCGAATGGCGCGACCGGCTGCTCGAGACGATCGCCGAGAACGACGACGAGATGATGGAGCTGTACCTGGAGGGCACCGAGCCCACCGAGGAGCAGCTCGTCGCGGCCATCAGGCGCGCCACCGTCGCGGGTTCGCTGAACCCGGTGCTGTGCGGGACCGCGTTCAAGAACAAGGGCGTCCAGCCCATGCTCGACGCGATCGTGGACTACCTGCCCAGCCCGGTCGACATCCCCGCCGTCGAGGGCCACGCCGTCGGCGACGAGGACAAGGTGGTCGAGCGCAGCCCCGACCCCGAGGCGCCGTTCTCGGCGCTGGCCTTCAAGATCATGGCGGACCAGCACCTCGGCAAGCTGACCTACATCCGCGATCTACTCGGGCACCGTGGAGTCCGGCAGCACCGTGCTGAACTCCATCAAGGGCCGCAAGGAGCGGATCGGCAAGATCTACCAGATGCACGCGAACAAGCGCGAGGAGCGCCCGTTCGCGGTGGCCGGCCAGATCGTCGCGGTGATGGGCCTGAAGGACACCACCACCGGCGACACGCTGTCCGCGCAGGACAAGCCGGTCGTGCTGGAGTCGATGACGTTCCCGGCGCCGGTGATCAACGTGGCCATCGAGCCGAAGACCAAGAGTGACCAGGAGAGGCTGGGCATCGCGATCCAGCGGCTCGCCGAGGAGGACCCGACCTTCCAGGTCAGGACCGACGAGGAGACCGGCCAGACGATCATCGCCGGGATGGGCGAACTGCACCTGGAGGTGCTGGTCGACCGGATGCGCCGCGAGTTCAAGGTCGAGGCGAACATCGGCCGGCCGCAGGTCGCCTACCGCGAGACGGTCACCCGCAAGGTCGAGAAGGTCGAGTACACCCACAAGAAGCAGACCGGCGGCTCCGGCCAGTACGCCCGGGTGCTCATCAACCTCGAGCCCACCGGCGGCGACGGCGGCGGGTACGAGTTCGAGAACAAGGTGACCGGCGGGCGGATCCCGCGGGAGTACATCCCGTCGGTGGACGCCGGCTGCCAGGAGGCCGCGGAGTTCGGCGTGCTGGCCGGCTACCCGATGGTCGACATCAAGGTGACGCTGACCGACGGCGCCTACCACGAGGTCGACTCGTCCGAGCTCGCCTTCAAGATCGCCGGATCGATGGCGTTCAAGAAGGCGGCCGGCCACGCGGGCGCGGTTCTGCTCGAGCCGATCATGGCGGTCGAGGTGAGGACGCCCGACGACTACATGGGCGAGGTCATCGGCGACCTGAACAGCCGCCGCGGCCACATCCAGGCCATGGAGGAACGGTCCGGGGTCAGGGTGGTCAAGGCTCTCGTCCCGCTGTCGGAGATGTTCGGTTACGTGGGGGATCTGCGTAGCCGGACCCAGGGCCGGGCGGACTACAGCATGCAGTTCGATTCGTATGCCGAGGTCCCGCCCAGCATTGCCAAGGAGATCATCGCCAAGGCGCGAGGCGAGTAGCAGCATTCAGTTCGGCTCCATCCCCCCAGCTCCGGGGGGTGGATCGCATACAACGAGGAGAAACCAGTGGCGAAGGCCAAGTTCCAGCGGACTAAGCCGCACGTCAACATCGGCACCATCGGTCATATCGACCACGGCAAGACCACGCTGACTGCGGCAATCACCAAGGTGCTTCACGACAAGATGCCCGAGGTGAACCCCTTCACCCCCTTCGATCAGATCGACAACGCGAAGGAGGAGAAGGAGCGCGGCATCACCATCTCGATCTCGCACGTCGAGTACCAGACCGAGAAGCGGCACTACGCGCACGTCGACTGCCCCGGGCACGCCGACTACATCAAGAACATGATCACCGGTGCCGCCCAGATGGACGGCGCGATCCTGGTGGTCGCCGCCACCGACGGCCCGATGCCGCAGACCCGCGAGCACGTGCTGCTCGCCCGCCAGGTCGGCGTGCCCTCCATCGTGGTCGCGCTGAACAAGGCGGACATGGTGGACGACGAGGAGATCCTCGAGCTGGTCGAGCTCGAGGTCCGCGAGCTGCTCACCGAGTACGAGTTCCCGGGCGACGACGTACCGGTGATCCGGGTGTCCGCGCTCAAGGCGCTCGAGGGCGACGCCGAGTGGGGCGAGAAGGTCATGGAGCTCATGACCGCCTGCGACGACTCCATCCCCGAGCCGGTCCGCGAGATCGACAAGCCGTTCCTGATGCCGGTCGAGGACGTCTTCTCGATCACCGGCCGCGGCACCGTGGTGACCGGCCGGATCGAGCGCGGCACGATCCACACCGGCGAGACCGTCGACATCATCGGGATCAAGGACAAGGCGCAGTCCACCACCGTCACCGGTGTGGAGATGTTCCGCAAGATCCTGGACGACGGCCAGGCCGGCGACAACGTGGGCCTGCTGCTCCGCGGCATCAAGCGCGAGGATGTGGAGCGCGGCCAGGTCGTCATCAAGCCGGGCACCAGCACCCCGCACACCGAGTTCGAGGGCCAGGTCTACATCCTGTCCAAGGACGAGGGCGGCCGGCACACGCCGTTCTTCAACAACTACCGTCCGCAGTTCTACTTCCGGACCACCGACGTGACCGGTGTGGTGAACCTCCCCGAGGGCACCGAGATGGTCATGCCGGGCGACCGGACCGACATGCACATCGACCTGATCCAGCCGATCGCCATGGAGCAGGGGCTGCGGTTCGCGATCCGCGAAGGCGGCCGCACCGTCGGCTCCGGCCGGGTCACGAAGATTATCAAGTAACGGTCGTTATCGCGGCGGCCGGGCCACCCGGCCCGGCCGCCGCGGCACGAGCAAGAGAACGTAGCGGCTGACTAAAGCGAAGGACACCGAGGCCACCATGGCGGGACAGAAAATCCGCATCCGGCTCAAGGCATATGACCACGAGGTCATCGACAGCTCGGCGCGGAAGATCGTCGACACCGTGACGCGTACTGGCGCGCGGGTGGCCGGCCCGGTGCCGCTGCCAACCGAGAAGAACGTGTACTGCGTCATCCGCTCTCCGCACAAGTACAAGGACTCGCGCGAGCACTTCGAGATGCGGACGCACAAGCGGCTGATCGACATCCTCGACCCGACGCCCAAGACGGTGGATTCGCTGATGCGCCTCGACCTGCCGGCTGGCGTCGACATCGAGATCAAGCTCTGAGGAACGCACCGACATGGCTAAGCAGATCAAAGGGATCCTGGGCACCAAGCTCGGTATGACCCAGGTCTTCAACGAGGCCGGGCAGATGGTCCCGGTCACGGTGGTACAGGCCGGTCCGTGCGTCGTGACCGGCGTGCGGACCCCCGACAACGACGGTTACTCAGCCGTGCAGCTCGGCTACGGCGAGATCAACCCGCGCAAGGTGACCAAGCCGGTCAACGGCCTGTACGAGAAGGCCGGCCTGACGCCGCGCCGGTACCTGGCTGAGCTGCGGACCGACGACGCCTCCGAGTACACGCTCGGGCAGGAAGTCACGGCCGAGGTGTTCGCCAGCGGGCAGCACGTCGACGTGACCGGCAAGAGCAAGGGCAAGGGCTTCGCGGGCGTGATGAAGCGGCACGGCTTCAAGGGCCTGTCGTCCTCGCACGGCACCCAGCGCAAGCACCGGTCGCCCGGTTCCATCGGCGCCTGCGCCACCCCGGGCCACGTGTTCAAGGGCGTGAGGATGGCGGGCCGGATGGGCGGCATGCGCACCACCGTGCAGTCGCTCACGGTGCACGCCGTGGACGCCGAGCGCGGTCTGCTCCTGATCAAGGGCGCGGTGCCGGGTCCCCGCGGCCAGCTCGTCTTCGTCCGCAGCGCGGCCAGGACCCTAGGGGAGGAAGTCCGATGACAGCCGTCAGCGTCATTGGCCCGAATAAGGGCAACACGGCGGACAAGACGATAGAGCTGCCCGAGGAGATCTTCGGCGCCAAGGTCAACGTGCCGCTGATCCACCAGGTCGTGGTGGCCCAGCAGGCGGCGGCCCGGCAGGGCACCCACGCCACCAAGACTCGCGGCGAGGTGCGCGGCGGCGGCAAGAAGCCGTACCGGCAGAAGGGCACCGGCCGGGCCCGCCAGGGCTCCCTGCGCGCACCCCAGTACGCCGGCGGCGGTGTCGTGCACGGCCCGCAGCCGCGCTCCTACGCGCAGCGGACGCCGAAGAAGATGAAGGCGGCCGCACTGCGCGGCGCGCTGTCCGACCGGCTCAGCCACGGCCGGGTCCAGGTCGTCAGCGCCTTCGTCGACGGCGACGCGCCCCGGACCAAGGACGCGCTGGCCGTGCTGGCCAGCGCGGTCGCTCCCGGCGCGAAGATCCTCGTGGTCCTGCACCGCGACGACGAGCTCACCTGGAAGTCGCTGCGGAACGTGCCCAGCGTGCACGTTCTCACCGAGGACCAGCTCAACACCTATGACGTGCTGGCCAGCGACCACGTGGTCTTCACCGAGCAGGCCCTGACGGCGTTCGTTACCCGCGGCCGGGCCGGGTCAGCGAAGGATGGAGAGGCCAAGTGAGCCGGGACAGTAACCCGAGGGACATCCTGCTGCGGCCGGTGGTCTCGGAGAAGAGCTACGGGCTGCTCGACGAGAACAAGTACACCTTCATCGTCGACCCTGAAGCCAACAAGACCCAGATCAGGATCGCGGTCGAGGCCGTGTTCGGGGTCAAGGTGACCGGGGTGAACACCGTGAACCGTCCAGGCAAGCGGCGTCGCACCCGGTATGGCTGGGGCAAGCGGCCGGACACCAAGCGCGCGATCGTCTCCCTCGCCGAGGGCGACCGGATCGACATCTTCGGCGCCTAGGGAGACGACCAGACATGGCTATCCGTAAGTACAAGCCGACCACTCCCGGCCGGCGTGGCGCGAGCGGCTCGGACTTCTCCGAGGTCACCAGGAGTGAGCCGGAGAAGTCGCTGGTGCGCCCGCTGCACTCGCAGGGCGGCCGGAACGTGCACGGCCGCGTCACCGCCCGGCACCAGGGCGGCGGCCACAAGCGGGCCTACCGGCTGATCGACTTCCGGCGGGCGGACAAGGACGGCGTGCCGGCCAAGGTCGCGCACATCGAGTACGACCCGAACCGCACCGCGCGGATCGCCCTGCTGCACTACGCGGACGGCGAGAAGCGCTACATCATCTGCCCGACCGGCCTGTCCCAGGGCGACCGGGTGGAGAGCGGTCCCGGGGCGGACATCAAGCCGGGCAACTCGCTGCCGCTGCGCTTCATCCCGACCGGCACGGTGGTGCACGCCATCGAGCTGCGCCCGGGCGGCGGCGCCAAGATCGCCCGGTCCGCGGGTTCCGGGGTGCAGCTGCTCGCCAAGGAGGGCGGCTTCGCCCAGCTGCGGATGCCGTCCGGCGAGATCCGGCGGGTCGACGCGACCTGCCGGGCCACCGTCGGCGCGGTCGGCAACGCCGAGCAGGGCAACATCAAGCTGGGCAAGGCCGGCCGCAACCGGTGGAAGGGCAAGCGCCCGACCGTCCGCGGCGTCGCCATGAACCCGGTTGACCACCCGCTTGGCGGCGGCGAGGGCAAGAGCTCTGGCGGACGTCACCCGGTCAGCCCGTGGGGCAAGCCGGAGGGCCGGACCCGCCGGGCGCACAAGCCGAGTGACCGGCTGATCAGCCGTCGCCGCGGCAGGAACAAGCGGTAGGAGCAGCACGCGATGCCTCGTAGCCTTAAGAAGGGCCCCTTCGTCGACGACCACCTGATGAAGAAGGTGGACGTACAGAACGACCGGGGGTCGAAGACCGTCATCAGGACCTGGTCCCGGCGTTCCATGATCATCCCGGCCATGCTGGGTCACACGATCGCCGTGCATGACGGCAGGAAGCACATCCCGGTGTTCATCACCGAATCGATGGTGGGCCACAAGCTCGGCGAGTTCGCGCCTACGCGGACTTTCCGTAGTCACGTCAAGGACGACCGGCGCAGCCGTCGCTAGCCGGACCCAGGAGGAATGATGGAAGCCAGGGCAATGGCGCGGTACGTCCGCGTCACGCCGCGGAAGGCCCGCCGGGTGGTGGACCTGATCCGCGGGCTGCCCGCCGATGAGGCGCAGGCCGTGCTCGCGTTCGCGCCGCAATCGGCCAGTGACCCTGTCGGCAAGGTGCTCGCTAGCGCGATTGCCAACGCGGACTTCCGTGGCGGGCGCGGGGACCGGGGCATGCTGTGGGTACGCCGGGCCTGGGTCGACGAAGGACCGACGCTCAAGCGGTTCCGGCCGCGCGCCCAGGGCCGCGGTTACCGCGTCCTGAAGCGCACCAGCCACATCACGGTGATCGTCTCCGACGATTCCGAAGGAGGGACCCGCTAGTGGGCCAGAAGGTGAACCCGCACGGGTTCCGGCTGGGCATCACCACCGACTTCAAGAGCCGCTGGTACGCCGACAAGCTGTACAAGGAATACGTGGCCGAGGACGTGGCCATCCGGCGCATGCTGCAGCGCGGCATGGAGCGGGCGGGCATTTCCAAGGTCGAGATCGAGCGGACCAGGGACCGGGTCCGGGTCGACATCCACACCGCCCGGCCGGGCATCGTCATCGGGCGGCGCGGTGCTGAAGCGGACCGCATCCGCGGTGACCTGGAGAAGATGACCTCCAAGCAGATCCAGCTGAACATCCTCGAGGTGAAGAACCCCGAGATCGATGCCCAGCTGGTCGCCCAGGGGGTCGCCGAGCAGCTGTCCAGCCGGGTTTCCTTCCGGCGGGCCATGCGCAAGGCGATCCAGAGCGCGATGAAGAGCCCGGGTTGCAAGGGGATCCGGGTGCAGTGCTCGGGTCGCCTCGGCGGCGCGGAGATGTCCCGGTCGGAGTTCTACCGCGAGGGCCGGGTGCCGCTGCACACGCTGCGCGCGGACATCGACTACGGCTTCTACGAGGCCCGGACCACCTTCGGCCGGATCGGCGTGAAGGTCTGGATCTACAAGGGCGAGGCCCCGACCAGCCGGGCCGGACGGGAAGCACAGGCGGCGGCGCTGCGGGCCGCGGCCCAGCAGCGGACCCAGCGGCCGCGTGACGGGCAGGGTTCTGGCCCGCGCGGCGGCGGCGGCGGCGGTGGCGGTGGCCGGGGACGGCGCGGGGCCGAGACGGCTCCCGCAACGACGGTGCCCGCGACCGCGAGCGCGGGCGAGGAGGGCTAAGTCATGCTCATTCCGCGCAGGGTCAAGCACCGGAAGCAGCACCGTCCGCACCGGACCGGGAACGCGACCGGCGGGACCCAGGTGAACTTCGGCGAGTTCGGGATCCAGGCGCTCGAGCACTCCTACGTGACCAACCGGCAGATCGAGGCCGCCCGTATCGCCATGACGCGGCACATCCGCCGTGGCGGCAAGGTGTGGATCAACATCTACCCGGACCGGCCGCTGACCAAGAAGCCGGCCGAGACCCGGATGGGTTCCGGCAAGGGCTCACCGGAGTGGTGGATCGCGAACGTGAAGCCCGGACGGGTCATGTTCGAGATTTCCGGGATCGCCGAGCCGGTGGCCCGGGAGGCGCTCCGGCGCGCGATCCACAAGCTGCCGATGAAGTGCAAGGTCGTCAAGCGTGAATTGGGTGAAGGCTGATGGCTAACAGCCTGAACGCGCAGCTGCGCGTGTCCACCGAGGAAGAACTGCACTCCAAGCTGGCCGAGGCCAAGGAGGAGCTGTTCAACCTGCGTTTCCAGGGTGCCACCGGCCAGCTCGAGAGCCACGGCAGGCTCCGTGCGGTCCGCAAGGAAATCGCCCGTATCTACACGGTGATGCGCGAGCGCGAGCTCGGGATCATCACCTTGATCGAGGATTCCGGCGAGGACGAGGCACCGGTGGCCGTCGCCGCCAGCGGCTCCGCTAAGGATGACAAGGAGGCCGGCAAGTGAGCGAGAACGCCACCGGACAGTGCCCCGGAGCGCCGGGGTTACCGCAAGAGCCGGGAAGGTCTCGTGGTCAGCGACAAGATGGACAAGACAGTCGTCGTCCAGGTCGAGGACCACGTGAAGCACCCCAAGTACGGCAAGGTTCTGCGCCGTACCAAGAAGTACCAGGCACACGACGCCAACAACGCTTGCGGGGTGGGTGACCGGGTGCTGCTGATGGAGACCCGGCCGCTGTCCTCGACCAAGCGCTGGCGGGTAGCCGAGATCCTCGAGAAGGCCAAGTAGAAAGCTCCGCCTGGCTCCGATGCCCGGCGAAAGATAGCAGGAGTTGACGTGATCCAGCAGGAGTCGCGGCTTAAGGTCGCCGACAACACGGGTGCCAAGGAGATCCTCTGCATCCGCGTTCTCGGTGGCAGCGGCCGGCGATACGCGGGCATCGGTGACGTCATCGTGGCGACGGTGAAGGATGCCCTTCCCGGCGCCGGCGTGAAAAAAGGCGATGTCGTCAAGGCCGTTGTGGTGCGTACCCGCAAGGAGCGCCGCCGCGGCGACGGCTCCTACATCCGGTTCGACGAGAACGCGGCGGTGCTGATCAGGGACGGCGGGGACCCGCGCGGGACCCGCATCTTCGGCCCGGTCGGCCGTGAGCTGCGGGAGAAGCGCTTCATGCGGATCATCTCGCTGGCGCCGGAGGTGCTGTGATGAAGATTAAGAAGGGTGACCACGTGATCGTGGTCGCGGGCCGCGACCGGGGACGTTCCGGTCTGGTCATCGCGGCCTACCCGGACCGGGGCAAGGTGCTGGTCCAGGGGGTCAACGTGGTCAAGAAGAACAAGAAGGTCAGCTACCAGGGCCAGCGCGGTGCCAAGGAAGGCGGCATCACGCACGAGGAGGCCCTGATCGACGTGAGCAACGTCCAGCTGGCCGATCCGGACGACGACAAGAAGACCGCGCGGGTCGGCTACCGGTTCGACGAGGACGGCAACAAGGTCCGCGTCGCCAGGCCGAGCGGGAAGGACATCTGATGGCCACCGAAGCGCCGCCGATTCCGCGGCTCAAGGAGCGCTACCGGGCCGAGATCGCGCCCGCGCTCAAAGAAGAGTTCGGCTACGCCAACGTGATGCAGATCCCCGGGCTCGTCAAGATCGTCGTGAACATGGGCGTCGGCGAGGCGGCCAGGGACGCGAAGCTGATCGAAGGCGCGGTCCGTGACCTGTCCACCATCACCGGGCAGCGCCCGGCCGTGGCCAAGGCCAAGAAGTCGGTCGCCCAGTTCAAGCTGCGCGAGGGCATGCCCATCGGCGCGCACACCACGCTGCGCGGCGACCGCATGTGGGAGTTCCTCGACCGCCTGCTGGCCATCGCGCTGCCCCGGATCCGTGACTTCCGCGGCCTGTCCGACCGGCAGTTCGACGGCAACGGCAACTACACGTTCGGTCTCGTCGAGCAGGTCATGTTCCACGAGATCGACCCGGACAAGGTGGATCGGCAGCGCGGGATGGACATCACCGTCGTGACCACCGCAACCAACGACGCCGAAGGCCGCGCGCTCCTGCGGCGGCTCGGTTTCCCCTTCAGGGAGGGGTGAGGTAATGGCGAAGAAGGCGCTGGTCGTCAAGCAGAAGCGGACGCCGAAGTTCCAGGTCCGCGGCTACACCAGGTGCACCCGCTGCGGGCGGCCCCGGGCCGTCTACCGCAGGTTCAGCCTGTGCCGGATCTGCTTCCGTACGATGGCACACCGCGGCGAACTGCCCGGTATCACCAAGTCCAGCTGGTAACAACCACGAACGAGCACACCGTAGGTCCTGTCCCAGACGGGAAACCCCGGTGAGGAAGGCCTGTTGGCCATGACGATGACCGATCCGATCGCAGACATGCTGACGCGTCTGCGGAACGCGAACTCGGCCTATCACGACACCGTGAACATGCCGTATTCCAAGATCAAGTCCCACATCGCGGAGATCCTCCAGCAGGAGGGCTACATCGCCGGATGGCGGGTGGAAGACGCCGAGGTCGGCAAGAACCTCATAGTCCTCCTGAAGTTCGGGAACCAGCGCGAGCGTTCCATCGCCGGCATCAAGCGGGTTTCCAAGCCCGGCCTGCGCGTGTACGCGAAGAAGGACAACCTGCCCAAGGTCCTCGGCGGCCTCGGCGTGGCGATCATCTCCACGTCGGGCGGGCTGCTGACCGATAAGCAGGCCAAGAAGCGGGGCGTGGGCGGGGAAGTCCTCGCCTACGTCTGGTAAGGAGAGCTGCAATGTCAAGGATCGGGCGGCTCCCCGTCACCATCCCCAGCGGGGTTCAGATCGACATCGACGGGCGCCAGGTCACCGTGCAGGGACCGAAGGGTCAAGCTGCAGCACACCGTGGCCGCTCCCATCGACGTCGTGCGGGAAGACGGCGTCATCAAGGTCACCAGGCCGAACGACGACGGTCCGGTGCGGTCGCTGCACGGCTTGTCGCGCACGCTGATCGCCAACATGGTCACCGGCGTCACTGACGGCTACCGCAAGACCCTGGAGATCGTCGGCGTCGGCTACCGCGTCCAGGCCAAGGGCAGCGACCTCGAGTTCTCGCTCGGGTTCAGCCACCCCGTGGTCATCCACCCGCCGGAGGGCATCACCTTCCGGGTCGAGGCCCCCACCCGGTTCGTGGTCGAGGGCATCGACAAGCAGCAGGTGGGCGAGACGGCCGCGCAAATCCGCAAGCTCCGCAAGCCCGACCCGTACAAGGGCAAGGGCGTGCGGTACCAGGGTGAGCAGATCCGCCGCAAGGTCGGGAAGGCTGGTAAGTAGGTCATGGCTGGCACCAAGACGACGTCGCGCGCACGCGCCACCGGGCGGGTGCGTCCGAAGACGCAGGCCTCCGCCGCCGGGCGCGCCCGCCGGCACCTGCGGGTCCGCAAGAAGGTCACCGGCAGCGCGATCCGGCCCCGGCTGGTCGTCAACCGGTCCGCGCGGCACATGTTCGCGCAGATCGTCGACGACACCGTGGGCCGCACGCTGGCCGCCGCGTCCACCCTGGACGCGGACGTCCGGGCGGTCGACGGCGACAAGACCGCCAAGGCGCGCAAGGTGGGCGAGCTGCTCGCGCAGCGGGCCAAGGACGCCGGCATCGCGGCCGTGGTGTTCGACCGTGGCGGTTACCGCTACCACGGCCGGGTCGCGGCGCTCGCGGACGGCGCTCGCGAAGGCGGGCTGAAGCTGTGAACGAGCATGGCAATACAGAGATGAGGAAGGGCTAATGCCAGGAGCACCGCGGCGAGGCGGCGGCGGCGGCGAACGGCGCGAGCGCCGCGAGGACCGGCGCGGCGGCGCGGCCGAGAAGCAGGCCGCCTACCTCGAGCATGTGGTCACCATCAACCGGGTGGCCAAGGTCGTCAAGGGCGGCCGCCGCTTCAGCTTCACCGCGCTGGTCGTGGTGGGCGACGGCAAGGGAATGGTCGGGGTCGGGTACGGCAAGGCCAAGGAGGTGCCGGCCGCCATCGCCAAGGGCGTGGAAGAGGCCAAGAAGCACTTCTTCCGGGTGCCGATGATCGCCAGCACGATCCCGCACACCGTGCAGGGTGAGGAAGCGGCGGGCGTGGTGCTGCTCAAGCCGGCCAGCCCGGGAACCGGCGTCATCGCCGGCGGCCCGGTGCGCGCCGTGCTCGAGTGCGCGGGCATCCACGACGTGCTGTCCCGGTCGCTCGGCTCGTCCAACCCGATCAACGTGGTGCACGCCACGGTGGCCGCGCTGAAGAGCCTGAACCGGCCGGAAGAGATCGCGGCCAAGCGCGGTCTGCCGATCGAGGACGTGGCCCCCGCGGCCATGCTGCGGGCCCGTGCGGCCGCGGCCGGGGCCTGACGGGAGGACGCAGATGGCACAGCTGAAGGTCACGCAGACCAAGTCGAAGATCGGCGGCAACAGCGCGCAGCGGAACTCGCTGCGCTCCCTGGGGCTGCACCGGATCGGCCAGGTCGTGGTCAAGCCGGACCGGCCCGAGTTCCGCGGCATGATCAAGACCGTGCGCCACCTGGTCACGGTAGAGGAAGTGGACTAAATGCCGGAAGATAACGGCGCCGAGCAGAACGTCTTGCCGGAGGCGAGCGGCGGGCAGGGCGGGCGCGGGCTCAAGCTGCATCACCTGCGGCCCGCGCCGGGAGCGCACAAGGCCAAGACGCGGATCGGCCGCGGTGAGGCGTCCAAGGGTAAGACCGCCGGGCGCGGTACCAAGGGCACCAAGGCGCGTAACACGGTCCGCCTCGGTTTCGAGGGCGGCCAGATGCCGCTGCAGCGCCGCATCCCGAAGCTGAAGGGCTTCTCCAACGCGGGCTTCGGCACCAGCTACCAGGTGGTGAACACCGGCCGCCTGGCCGAGCTGTTCCCCGAGGGCGGCGACGTGACTCCGGAGAACATGGTGGCCAAGGGCGCCGCCCGCAAGGGCGAGCTGATCAAGGTGCTCGGCACCGGCGAGCTCAGCGTGGCCCTGCGGGTCACCGCGCACGCCTTCTCGGCCTCGGCCACCGCTAAGATCGAGCAGGCCGGCGGCTCCGTTACCGAGCTTTCCTGACCTAGGCTGAAGCGAGCCTCCGGGGCGCCGTCAGGGCGGCCCGGAGGCAAGTGAGCAAGAGACACATTATTCAGTCCCGGGTAAGATACGTGGACTACCCCACCAACCGAAGCGAGGACTGCGCATGCTCACGGCCTTCGTGCGGGCGTTCCAGACGCCGGACCTTCGCAAGAAGCTGCTGATCACGCTTGGCCTCATCGCGCTGTTCCGCCTCGGTGCCTCGCTGCCCACGCCGGGTATCAGCGAGAAGAACGTCGCCTTCTGCTCCAACGCGGCGGCCACCGGTTCCACGGCGGGCGTGCTGGCCATCGTCAACCTGCTCAGCGGCCAGGCGCTGCTGCGCCTGTCGGTGTTCGCGCTCGGCATCATGCCGTACATCACCGCCAGCATCATCCTGCAGCTCCTCACCGTCGTGATCCCGCGGCTGGAGACGCTCAAGCAGGAGGGCCAGTCGGGCCAGGCCAGGATCACCCAGTACACCCGGTACCTCACCGTGGGCCTGGCGCTGCTCCAGTCCACCGGATACGTGGAACTGGCCCGGTCGGGCACCCTGTTCAACGGGTGCGGGGCCGCGGGCAACAACCCGCTGATCCCGAACGCCTCCGTCTTCACCATCGCCACGATGGTGATCACGATGGTGGCTGGCACCACGGTCATCATGTGGATGGGCGAGCTGATCACCGACCGCGGCGTCGGCAACGGCATGTCGGTACTGATCTTCACCACGGTCATCTCGGTCATCCCGGGCGAGCTGCTGGCCATCCTGCGAACCAAGGGGCCGTTCTACGCCGCCATCGCCCTGGTCGTGGTGGTCGCCATCATCGCGTTCATCGTGTTCATGGAACAGGCGCAGCGCCGTATCCCGGTCCAGTACGCCAAGCGCATGGTGGGCCGCCGGATGTACGGCGGCACCTCGACCTACATCCCGATGAAGGTCAACCAGGCGGGCGTCATCCCGGTCATCTTCGCCTCGTCCCTGCTGTACATCCCGACCCTGGCCGCCCAGCTGTTCGGCAGCCAGAGCAAGCCGCAAGGGTGGGTCGCCTGGGTCGCCCGCTACATCGAGCAGAGCAGCTCGCCGCTGTACATGCTCGCCTTCTTCGCGCTGATCGTCGGATTTACCTACTTCTACGTGTCGATCACCTTCAACCCGCAAGAAGTAGCCGACAACATGAAGAAGTACGGCGGTTTCATCCCCGGGATCCGTCCCGGCCGGCCGACCGCCGAGTACCTTCAGTACGTGCTGAGCAGGCTCACCGCCCCCGGCTCGATCTACCTCGGGATCATCGCGCTGTTCCCGCTGGTGGCGCTTAGCGCCGTCGGCGTCGCCAACCAGTTCCCGTTCAGCGGGGTCAGCCTGCTGATCATGGTCGGCGTCGGGCTGGACACGGTGAAACAGATCGAGAGCCAGCTGCAGCAGCGCAACTATGAGGGTTTCTTGCGATAGTGCGCATCGTCCTCGTCGGGCCCCCCGGTGCGGGCAAGGGGACACAGGCCCAGTTCATTGCATCGCACCTGGCGATCCCGAGGATCTCGACAGGTGACATTTTCCGGTACAACGTCACCAACAACACCGACCTGGGCCGCAAGGCCAGGGAGTTCATGGACCGGGGTGACCTGGTCCCGGACGAGGTGACGGTGGCGATGGTCCGGGACCGCCTGGCGGAGGACGACACCCAGGAGGGCTTCCTGCTCGACGGCTTCCCGCGCAACGTCCCGCAGGCCGAGACGCTGAAGAAGATGCTCGCCGAGTGGGAGGTCCGGCTCAGCGTCGTGCTCGAGCTCGTGGTGGACGAGGACGAGGTGGTGCGGCGGCTGTCCGGACGCCGGACCTGCCGCCGCTGCGAGCGCGTCCAGCACGTGCTGTACGACCCGCCCGCCCGCAGGGGCATCTGCGACGACTGCGGCGGCGAGCTCTTCCAGCGGGACGACGACTCCGAGGAGACCATCAGGCACCGGCTCGAGGTCTACGCCGAGCAGACCTCCCCGCTGATCGCGTTCTACGCTGACGAGAACATCCTGATCGGGATCGACGCGACCGGCCCGGTGGAAGAGATCACCAGCCGGGCGATGGCCGCGCTCCGCCCGTTCGCACGCTGAGGACTGAGGGACCGCCCTGGCGATATGGCGTGGTGGCATGACCATTGAGATCAAGACAGCCGAGCAGCTCGCGGTGATGCGCGAGGCCGGCCTGGTGGTCGCGCGCACCCTGAACCTGCTGGCCGCCGCCGTCCGGCCCGGCGTCACCACCGCCGAGCTCGACGAGCTGGCCGAGGCCGAGATCCGCGACGCGGGCGCGACCCCGTCGTTCAAGGGCTACCACGGCTACCCGGCGGTGATCTGCACGTCGGTGAACGAGGAGATCGTGCACGGCATCCCCAGCCCGCGGCGGATCCTGCGGGACGGGGACATCATCTCGATCGACTGCGGCGCCATCGTCCGCGGCTGGCACGGGGACGCCGCCCTCACCGTCGGCGTCGGGACCATCTCCGCCGAGCACACCCAGCTGCTGAAGGCCTGCGAGGTCGCGCTGTGGCGCGGGCTCGCCCAGGCGCAGGCCGGCGGACGGCTCGGCGATATCTCGCACGCGGTGGAGGCCAGCGTGGCCGCCTCAGGGCCGTACGGCGTCGTCGAGGAGTACACCGGGCACGGGATCGGCAGCGCGATGCACATGGACCCGCCGGTGCCTAACTACGGGCGCCCCGGGCCGGGGGCCGCGGCTGCGGCCGGGCATGGCCCTGGCCATCGAGCCGATGGTGATGCTCGGCGGCCCGGAGACGATCCTGCTCGACGACGACTGGACGGTCATCACCGCCGACGGGAGCTGGGCCGCTCACTTCGAGCACACGGTCGCGATCACCCCGGACGGGCCGTGGGTGCTGACCGCCGAGGACGGCGGCAAGGAGGGGCTGGCCCGCCGGGACGATCCCGCGGAGCGATACTAGGAGAAGCAGGACACGTCGAGCTAAGAGCTAAGAAGGTGCCAGGTGCCTGGTGACCCGCGAATCCGCGCCTCGGACGCGGATCGCAACCGCGTCGCCGCGATGCTGCGCGAGCACCACGCCGCCGGCCGGCTGACCGCCGAGGAATTCCACGAGCGCATGGACCGCGCCCTGGAGGCCAAGACGCTCGGCGAGCTCGACGAGCTGATGACGGACCTGCCCGCCATCGACCTGTACCAGCTGCCCGACGCCTCGCTGCGCCGCGGCCCGACCCGCCCCGGGCAGTCGCTGCTCCCGGCCGACCCGGGCCATAACGCCCCGGCCCGGTTCACGCCGGGGACCGTGGCCATGGGGGCGTGGGCGGTGGTCACCTCGGCCCTGGTCGCCATCTGGGCGGTCGCCGCGGTCGTCGGCAGCGGCACCTGGTTCCCCTGGTGGGCGCTGATCGCCCTGCCCTGGATCTGGGCAATAGTGCGCCGCTCCCAGCGCCCCGGCGACTAGCCGCGCCGGAGGCGGAGCGGTGTCAGCGTTTCCGGGTAACCTGGTGGGCAGGTCGTCGTCCCGGGTCGATGGCTTGCCGTCTTGGTGCCGGCCGGCTGATCCTGCCCGGCCCGGACGACCGCCCTGGAATCGCGGCCCGGGAATACCAGCGGGGCCTGGGATGTCTTATAACCTGGGCGGTTCGCGTCCGGGCCCGGGGTCGAGTACACTCGTCTCCGGCCCATCTGTTGGGTTCTACCCAGCCGGAACTCGGGGGATCGCTGACGCGACCACGATACCGGCCCCTCCCGGTTTTTCGTCTCGCTGGCACTCGCCGGCACCGGCGTGAGCTAGGCGGGGCAGGCTGCCGCCCAGGTCAGTGCGCTAACCCGTACGGCCGGGCCGGGCAGTACGGCTAGCACCGTACGAGCCAAACCAGACCGCGCTCCGGCGCGGGCCATGACGACAGAACGAAGTGCGGAGTACATGCCCAAGAAAGACGGCGCCATCGAGATTGAAGGCACGGTTGTCGAGTCACTCCCGAATGCCTTCTTCCGGGTGGAGCTGGACAACGGGCACAAGGTTCTCGCTCACATCAGCGGGAAAATGCGGATGCACTACATCCGCATCCTGCCTGACGACCGGGTGGTAGTGGAGCTAAGCCCCTACGACCTGAGCCGCGGGCGGATCGTGTACCGGTACAAGTAATAACAGCCAAGCAAGACAGATTTAGTGGGGAATACGCCGTGAAGGTCAAGCCGAGCGTCAAGAAGATCTGCAGCAAGTGCCGGATCATCCGTCGGCACGGCCGCGTCATGGTCATCTGCACCGACCCGCGGCACAAGCAGCGGCAGGGCTGACGCTCCAAAGACGCGCACCGCAGCAGCCGATCTAGTGGCTGCGACCCCCGGACGGAGGCCGGGGCCACGTCCGGGCAGGGCGTGGAAGCGGCGCGAAGAACCTCCGCGAAACGAAGGAGAACTGCCCGAGCATGGCCAGGCTTTCTGGAGTGGACTTGCCCCGCGACAAGCGGGTCGAGATCGCGCTCACCTATATTTTCGGCATCGGCCGGACCCGTTCGCTGCAGACGCTTGAGGCTACCGGCGTCAACGGCGACACCCGGGTCAGTAACCTGACCGACGAGGAGCTGATGAAGCTCCGCGACTGGATCGACGCCACCTACCAGGTCGAAGGTGACCTGCGCCGCGAGGTCCAGGCTGACATCCGGCGCAAGGTCGAGATCGGCTGCTACCAGGGGATCCGCCACCGCCGCGGGCTTCCGGTGCACGGGCAGCGGACGCAGACCAACGCGCGCACCCGCAAGGGCAAGAAGAAGACGGTGGCCGGCAAGAAGAAGGCCGGCAAGAAGTAGTTCCGTACCGCGGATCGATCACCTCGTTAAGGAAGCCAAAGAAGGATATGCCGCCAGCAAAGAGCCGTAGCCAGGCCGCCAAGAAGGTGCGCCGCAAGGAGCGGAAGAACGTAGCTCACGGGCACGCCCACATCAGGAGCACGTTCAACAACACGATCATCTCGAT
Source organism: uncultured Actinomycetota bacterium (assembly GCA_963839095.1). Taxonomy (GTDB): domain Bacteria; phylum Actinomycetota; class Actinomycetes; order Streptosporangiales; family Streptosporangiaceae; genus Palsa-504. The sequence continues at coordinate 121,852 of CAWIUF010000069.1, forward strand.
TACCGACCCGGCCGGGGCCGTGATCTCGTGGGCCTCCGCGGGACAGGTCGGGTTCAAGGGATCGCGCAAGTCGACGCCGTACGCCGCGCAGATGGCCGCCGAGGCCGCCGCGCGCCGCGCGATGGAGCACGGCATGCGCAAGGTCGATGTCTTCGTCAAGGGCCCGGGGTCGGGACGGGAGACCGCCATCAGGTCGCTGCAGGCGACCGGGCTGGAGGTCGGCTCGATCCAGGACATGACCCCCGTTCCGCACAATGGCTGCCGGCCGCCGAAGCGGCGCCGGGTCTGAGGGCTTGAGGAGATAGCGACAGATGGCTCGATACACAGGCCCGGACTGCAAGCTGTGCCGCCGGGAGAAGACCAAGCTCTTCCTCAAGGGCGCGAAGTGCGATTCGCCGAAGTGCCCGATCGAGATCCGGCCTTACCCGCCGGGCGAGCACGGCCGGAACCGGCCCAAGGAAGGCGACTACCTGCAGCAGATCCGGGAGAAGCAGAAGGCCCGCCGGATCTACGGCATCCTGGAGCGCCAGTTCCACGGCTACTACGTGGAAGCCTCCCGCAAGCACGGACGTACCGGCGAGACCATGCTCCAGCTGCTGGAGCGCCGCCTGGACAACGTCGTGTTCCGCGCTGGCTTCGCCAAGAGCCGCGACATGGCCCGCCAGCTGGTCACGCACGGCCACTTCACGGTGAACGGGAAGAAGGTCGACATCCCGTCCTACCGGGTCAGCGAGAACGACATCATCGAGGTCCCGGCCAAGTTCCTCGAGACGACGCCGTTCATCGTCGCCCGGGCCGAGGTCGGCGAGCGCACCGTCCCGGCCTGGCTCGAGGTGGTCCCGGACAAGATGCGGGTGCTGGTGCACTCGCTGCCCGTCCGGGCCCAGATCGACACCCAGGTCCAGGAACAGCTCATCGTCGAGTACTACTCGAAGTAATCGCTGCCGGGCCTCCTGGCCCGTCAGCGATGCCCGCTCCGTCCCCTCCGGGGGCCTCGCCCTTTGAGGCCCCCGGCCAGGGGGTCATGGGGGGCGGGCAGCCCCCCTATACCGGGGGGTCCCCCGGGGGCGGAGCCCCCAGGGAAAACACTGCGACGTCATATAGCGGTCGTCGCGGAAGGGAACAGAAATGCTCATCGCTCAGCGCCCCTCGCTCGCCGAGGAGCAGGTAGACGAGTTCCGGTCCCGGTTCGTCATCGAGCCGCTGGAGCCGGGTTTCGGTTACACCATCGGCAACTCGCTCCGGCGCACGCTGCTCTCCTCGATTCCGGGTGCGGCCGTCACCAGCATCAGGATCGAGGGCGTCCTGCACGAGTTCTCCACCGTTCCCGGGGTGAAGGAGGATGTCACCGACATCATCCTGAACTTGAAGGAGCTCGTGGTGTCCTCCGAGCACGACGAGCCGGTCGTGATGTACCTGCGCAAGCAGGGCCCCGGTGAGGTGACCGCGGCTGACATCGCGCCGCCGGCCGGCGTCGAGGTGCACAACCCCGAGCTGCACGTCGCCACCCTGAACGCCAAGGGCAAGCTCGAGATGGAGCTCACCGTCGAGCGCGGCCGCGGCTACGTCTCGGCCACCCAGAACAAGCAGCCCGGCCAGGAGATCGGCCGGGTGCCGATCGACTCCATCTACTCGCCCGTGCTGCGCGTCACCTACAAGGTCGAGGCCACCCGCGTCGAGCAGCGGACCGACTTCGACCGGCTCATCCTCGACGTCGAGACCAAGCCGTGCATGCGGCCGCGGGACGCGGTGGCGAGCGCGGGCAAGACGCTGGTCGAGCTGTTCGGCCTGGCCCGGGAGCTCAACGTCGACGCCGAGGGCATCGACATCGGCCCGTCGCCGACCGACGCCGCCCTGGCGGCCGACCTGGCGCTGCCGATCGAGGACCTCAACCTCACCGTGCGCTCGTACAACTGCCTCAAGCGCGAGGGCATCCACACGGTGGGCGAGCTCGTCGGCCGTAGCGAGCAGGACCTGCTCGACATAAGGAACTTCGGCGCCAAGTCGATCGAGGAAGTCAAGCAGAAGCTCGTTGACATGGGTCTCTCGCTCAAGGACTCGCCGCCCGGGTTCGACCCGAGCAGCGCCGTCGGCGCCTACAGCGACGACGACGAGAGCTACGTGGAGACCGAGCAGTACTGACGTGGCATCCCACCACGTATAACAAGGAGAGGTCCGTATGCCCACGCCCACTAAGGGCCACCGCATGGGTGGTAGCGCCGCTCACCAGCGGCACATCCTGGCGAACCTGGCCACTGCGCTGTTCCAGCACGGCCGGATCACCACCACCGAGGCCAAGGCCAAGCGGCTGCGCCCGGTGGCCGAGCGGCTGATCACCTTCGCCAAGCGCGGCGACATGCACGCCCGCCGTCACGTGCTGACCGTGGTCACCGACAAGGGCGTGGTGCATCAGCTGTTCACCGAGATCGCGCCGGAGTTCTCCGAGCGGGACGGCGGTTACACCCGGATCACCAAGATCGGTCCGCGCAAGGGTGACAACGCGGCCATGGCCGTCATCGAGCTGGTCCGGGGCGAGCCGGTCGCGACCAAGCCGCGCCGCCGTACCCGCCGGCCCGAGCCGGCCAGGGCCGCGGCTCCGGCCGCCGCCGAAGCGTCGGCCGAGACGGACGAGGCCGTCGGAGGCCAGCGCGGCGAGCCGAGGACACGGACGTCACGGACGAGGCCGCCATCGACGACGACGCGGCCGAGGCCGACGCCGACGATGACACCGCGGACGAGGACGACGAGCCGTCCAAGGACGCCTGACTCAGGACGACCCCGAGGTGGACCCGGAAGGTGAAAGCCAGCTCGTTCGGGTCCGGATTGATCTTTCCTACGACGGGTCAGCTTTCTCCGGCTGGGCGGCTCAGCCCGGCAGGCGCACGGTCGAGGATGTGGTGGCCGCGGCACTCGGACGAGTGCTGCGGCTGCCCGTCCCGCCCAAGCTGACCGTGGCCGGCCGTACCGATGCCGGCGTCCACGCCCGCGGCCAGGTCGTCCACGTGGACCTGCCCGGCGCGGCCTGGATGGTTACCTCCGGCCGGGCGGTAGCCCGGCTGGCCAGCGCCCTCCCGGCTGACGTCCGGGTGCGCGCCGCGGGCCTGGCGCCCGCCGGGTTCGACGCCCGGTTCTCCGCGCTGTGGCGCCGTTACGCGTATCGCGTCTGCGACGACGAAGGCGCCGCCGATCCGCTGCGACGGCACGAGACGCTGTGGTACTTCCGGCGGCTCGACTTGTCAGCCATGAACGAAGCCGCGCATGCGCCTGCTGGGCGAGCATGATTTCGCCGCCTTCTGCCGCCGCCGTGAGGGCGCCACCACCATTCGCGCGCTACGCGTCCTGGACTGGCAGCGCGACCGCGACGGCATCGCGATCGCGACCGTGGTGGCCGACGCGTTCTGCCACAACATGGTCCGCTCGCTGGTCGGCGCGCTCCTGGCCGTCGGTGAGGGACGGCATCCGCCCGGCTGGGCCGCCGCGGTGCTCGCCGCCGCGGTCCGCGATCCCGCGGTCCGTGTCGTCGCCCCGCACGGCCTGTGCCTGGAGGAAGTGGGCTACCCGGCGCCGGGCGAGCTGGCCGCCCGCGCCGCCGAAACCCGCACCGTCCGCACCATCGGCTAGACGGCCTTATCAGGGCTTGCCGGTGAGCATCCGGGTGCTGAGGTTGATGTTGGCGCTGCCGGTGACGATGTTGGTGGCGAACTGCTCGAGCGCCTGCCGCTGGGCCGTGCCCGACGGTGACTTAAGGTTGGCGTACTCGGCGTACATCAGGATCAGGTAGTGGCCCTTGATCTCGGCCTGCACCACCCCGGCGCCGGTACCCAGCTTGCTGGTGGGACCCTTCTTACTGGTCAGCGGGGCGATGATCTCGTCCGCCCCGGTCGCCTTCCCGGCCTTCTGCGCGGCGTTCGAGCTGGTCAGGTTGACCACCCCGATGGTGCCCATCATCGTGTGGTCGCCGGAGAGGTAGCTCGCCCGGACGACCTGGCTGCAGTGGCCGGTCTGGAGCGCGGCCTGCAGGTCCGGGCCGTACACCGCCAGCGAGCAGGTCTTGGTGACGCTGGCGGCCGTCCTGACGTAGGACTTGCCGTTGAGCTCGAACTGGGGCGGGAACAGCACCGCGATCGCCAGCGGCTGGGGATCCTGGGAGCGGCTCCCGATGTGCTGCCACGGGCCGAGGTTCTTGTCGAGGCCGTTGGAACCCGGCGCGGTCGTGGGCAGCCGCAGCGTCGACGGCACCGGTGCGTTGACCCTGGCCTCGTACAGGTACTTGTAGCCGCCGAACCCGGCGGCGGCCGCGACCACCACGGCCGCGGCGATCCAGGCGATGCGCGGCTGGAAGCGCCGCTTGCTCCGGCCGCCGTTCCGGTCACCGCCGTTCCGGTCACCGCCGTTCCGGTCACCGCGCCGCTGCTGCGGCGGGGGAGCGGCGGCCCCGGCGCCCTGCGGGTCGAGGATAAAGGTGTCATCGGAGGAGTAGCCGTCCGCCGACCCCGGCACCGTCTCCCGGGGCGCGTGCCAGGCGCTGAAGGGACCGGTGGACGCTTCGCCGGCCGCCGGGAAGCCCGCGGGCGGTGTCGGGGCGGCGGGACCGGCCGAGCCGAGCACCGGGTGCGGTCCCGAGCCGATCAGCCGTCCGGGACCAGTCGGCGGCCCTAGGACCCGGTTCACGCCCGTCCCCGGGGCGACGGCACCGGGGCGGGGACGAAACACCGGCTGAGCTCCGCTGCCAGCGGGAACCGCCGGGCCGCCGGAAGGAAACGCCGGCTGCGCTCCGGTGCCGGGCGGGAGGACCGGGTGACTGCCGGTACCGGAACCGATAAGCCGCTGCGGGCCAGTACCGGGGCCCAGCACGCGCGGTGCGCCGCCTCGAGGTAGTGGCCCTGAGCCGGGCCCCGGCATCCGCTGGGGACCCGAGCCCGGGCTGGAGCGGTAGCCAGGGCCGGGAGCCTGCTGCGGCTCGTTCTCCGGAGCGGCGTGCCTGCGCACCCGGCCGGGCAGCGGCCCGGTGGGCCCGCCGCCGGGCGGGAGCACGCCGTTCTCACCGAACCCGGGGTTCGCCGGGAACGGGGCCGTGCCGGGAAACCCGGGCTCGCCTGGGAAAGCAGAATCGCCCGGGTCGCCTTCCGGCGGCCAGGGCGGCTGGCGGCGGGCGTCCCCGGCTGAACGGGAGCGTCCCGCGCCCTGCTTATCCATATCCCCGAGAGTAGCGTTCTGTTCAGTTCCGGTATGGTGCTCACAGAACTTTCCCGCCCTCGCGTATCCGCCCAGCGACGAGCCGTGATACTCGGCCAGGCCGCGTGCCGGACCGTATAGAGTGGGTGGGTTGCGCGGCGCCGCTTTGGCATCGCTGCGCGAGACAGAGTATGCTGCATTGGCGTCATGCGCAACGGGCATGCACGCGGTGTGCCTTCGTACGCGCGGTCCGCGCGGCGCGGTGCGTCCGCGCGGTGTACTAGCGATGGTTTACCCGGCAGTGGTTTGCCAGCAGGGCGCCTAGGCGGCCGTCACCAGCAGGTGCAGGCCGGAGAAGATCACGATCACATACGCGAAGGCTTAGGACTGTGCGCACATTCACCCCGAAGGACCGTGACATTACGCGGCAGTGGCATGTCATTGACGCTTCCGATGTGGTGCTCGGCCGCCTGGCCAGCCACGTGGCCGTGCTGCTCAGGGGGAAGCACAAGCCGATTTTCGCGCCGCACGTGGACACCGGCGACTTCGTGATCGTGGTCAACGCCGCGAAGGTCGCCCTCACCGGCAACAAGCTCGAGCAGAAGAACGCCTACCGGCACTCCGGTTACCCGGGCGGCCTGCGGACCGTCTCGTACTCCACCCTGATGGCCACGCACCCCGAGCGGGCCGTGGAGAAGGCGGTGCGCGGGATGCTGCCGAAGAACACCCTCGGCCGCAAGACACTGAGCAAGCTCAAGGTGTACGCGGGCCCGGACCACCCGCACTCGGCGCAGCAGCCGCAGCCGTACGAGATCACGCAGATCGAGCAGTAGACAGAGCAGAGGAAACACGAGCGTGTCTGAGCCCACTGGCGCAACCACCACCGTCGAGGACGACGCCGTCTCCGGCGACGTCACCGCCGACGACGAGTTCGGCGGGGAAACCCCGTCGGAGTACACCACGGAGTCCGCGCAGGACTCAGGGGCACGAGCGGTCGCCCGGCGCCCGGTGGTGACCGGTAACGCGGGGGCCACCGGCCGCCGCAAGGAGGCCATCGCCCGGGTCCGTATTTTCCCCGGCTCGGGCCAGTGGCTGATCAACGGCCGTACGCTCGACACCTACTTCCCCAACAAGGTGCACCAGCAGCTGGTCAACGAGCCGTTCGTGACCCTCGGGGCGGAGAACCAGTTCGACGTGGTGGCCCGGATCTCCGGCGGCGGCGTCACCGGCCAGGCCGGCGCGCTGCGCCTCGGCGTGACCAGGGCGCTGACCGTGGTCGACCCGGAGAACCGCCCGGCGCTGAAGAAGGCCGGCTTCCTGACCCGGGACGCCCGGATCAAGGAGCGGAAGAAGTACGGCCTGAAGAAGGCCCGGAAGGCACCGCAGTACTCCAAGCGGTAGTAATCCCCGGCAGGCCCTGCTTGAACAGCAGGGCCTGCTGCATTCATGCCGGCCGGTAGCAGCAGACCGGCACCAGCGGAGCAGCGGAGCGAGATGGCTGAAGCGGGGCAGCATAGCCGTATGTTCGGTACGGATGGCGTCCGGGGGGTCGCTGGTCATGAGCTGACCGCCCGGCTGGCCCTGGATCTCAGCGCGGCCGCGGCCGCCGTCCTCGGCGGTGAGCGCTCGGAGCATAAAGACGGGCGCCCGGTAGCCGTGGTGGGCCGGGATCCGCGGGCCTCGGGCGAGTTCCTCGAGGCGGCGGTGGTCGCCGGCCTGGCCAGCACCGGGGTCGACGTACTCCGGCTCGGGGTCATCCCCACGCCGGGCGTGGCCTACCTGACCGGGGCCCTGGACGCGGAGTTCGGCGTGGTCATCTCCGCGAGTCACAACCCGGCCGCCGACAACGGGATCAAGTTCTTCGGCCGCGGCGGGGTCAAGCTGCCCGACGCCACCGAGGACGCCATCGAGGCCCGGCTCAGAACGGCAGGGCAGCCGAAAACGACAGACTTCGGCCGGGTCCGGGACGCCGCCGGCGAGCACAGCCACTACCTCGACCACCTGCTGGCCACGCTGCCGGGTGCCCCGCAGCCGCCGCTGGCCGGCCTGCGGGTGGTGGCCGATTGCGCGCACGGCGCGGCTTACAAGATCGCCCCGCAGGCGCTGCGCCGGGCGGGCGCGGACGTCATCACGATCGGCACCGCCCCGGACGGCCTGAACATCAACGAGGGCTGCGGCTCGACTGCCCTCGGCCCGCTGTGCGCCGCGGTGATCGAGCACGGTGCGGACGCCGGCATCGCCTACGACGGGGACGCCGACCGGTGCCTCGCGGTCGACGGCGAGGGCCAGCCGCTCGACGGCGACCAGATCCTGACCATCCTCGCCACCGGGCTGAAGGAGGCGGGCCGGCTGACCGGTGACGCGGTGGTGGTCACGGTCATGTCGAACCAGGGCTTCCACGTGGCCATGCGCGAGGCCGGCATCGCGGTGATCGAGACGCCGGTCGGCGACAAGCACGTGTCGGCGGTCATGCGGGACGGCGGCTACGTGCTCGGCGGCGAGCAGTCCGGGCACATCATCATGGGTGAGCACGCCAGCACCGGCGACGGCGTCCTGACCAGCCTGCACCTGCTGGCCACGGTGAACCGCCAGGGCGTGCCGCTGGCGGCCGCCGCCAAGATGATGCCGAAGTACCCTCAGGTCCTCGTCAACGTCCCCGGCGACGCCTCGCAGCTCGGCCCGGCGGTCGACGCCGCCGTCCGGCGGGCCGAGGACCAGCTCGGCGGCGACGGGCGGATCCTGGTCCGGCCGAGCGGCACCGAACCCAAGATCAGGCTGATGATCCAGGCCAGGGACGCCGCCCTGGCCGAACGCGTCATCGGCCAGCTCGCCGAGGAGGTCCGGCGAGCCCTCGCCGACCGGTAGGAACCCGCATGCGAGACGCATACCAGGTCACCACGGTGCGCGCGGCCGAGCGCGCGCTGATGGAACTCGTCCCCGATGGGGCGCTCATGCAGCAAGCCGCGGCCGGCCTGGCCTCGGTCTGCGCCGCCCTGCTGCGCGCCGAACCGGGCTTCGTGTACGGCGCCCGGGTGGCCGTGCTCGCCGGGAGCGGGGACAACGCCGGCGACGCCCTCTACGCGGGCGCCCGGCTGGCCCGCCGGGGCGTGGCCGTCACCGCGATCGTGGCCGGCCCGAAGACTCACCAGGCCGGCCTCGAAGCGCTGCGCGCCGCCGGCGGCCGGGTAACCGGCCAACCAGACCCGGTCGACCACGCCGACCTGATCATCGACGGCCTGCTCGGCATCGGCGGCCGCGGCGGGCTGCGCGAGCCGTTCGCCGCCCTGGCCGCCCGCACTGAGCAGGCCCGCCAGCAAGGCGCCACCGTGGTCGCCGTCGACCTGCCGAGCGGGATCGACGCGGACACCGGGACGGTGGACGGCCCGGCCGTGAAAGCCGACGTCACCGTGGCCTTCGGCACGCTCAAGCCCGGGCTGCTCATCGACCCGGGCGCCGGGCACGCGGGCACCGTCGAGCTCGTCGATATCGGCCTCGGCCCCCACCTGCCGGAGCAGCCGGACGCCACCGCCCCGCAGGGCGACGACATCCGCGCGCTGCTGCCCCGCCCGGGGGCGGAGTCGGACAAGTACCGGCGGGGCGTGCTCGGCCTGCTGGCCGGCAGCGACCGCTACACCGGCGCGGCGCTGCTCTCAGCCGGCGGGGCGGTCCACGGCGGGGCCGGCATGGTCCGGGTGGTCACCGCGGACGTCCCCGCGGCGCTGGTCCGGCAGACCTGGCCCGAGACGGTGGTCAGCGCGCACCCCGATGATCCGGACTGGGACCTGCCCGGCTCGGTCGGCCGGGTCCAGGCCTGGACCGCGGGCCCGGGGATGGGCACCGACGCGGGCGCCGTCGCCCGCCTGACCGCCATCATGCGTACCGACCTTCCCGTCCTGGTCGACGCCGACGGCCTGACCATCCTGAGCCAGCACCAAGATCTGCTGCCGCGGAACGCGCCGACGCTGATCACGCCGCACGCCGGCGAGCTGGCGCGGCTACTCGGCGCAGGCACCGAGCCGGCCGATGTCGAGGCGCGGCGGCTCGAGCACGCGCGCCGCGCCGCCGCTGAGCTCGGCGTCACGGTGCTGCTCAAGGGCTCCACGACGGTCATCGCCTCAGCCGAAGGCGGCCCGGTGCTGGTGAACCCCACCGGCACCCCGTGGCTGGCCACCGCGGGCAGCGGCGACGTGCTGTCCGGGCTGGCCGGCGCGCTGCTCGCGCAGGGCCTGCCGCCGGCTCAGGCAGGCCTGGCGGCCGCCTACCTGCACGGCCTGGCCGGCCGCCTGGCGTCCGCCCCCGGCGAAACCGGCGATGCCGCCCCGATCGGCGCCTCGGACCTGGTCCGGGCCCTGCCGGCCGCGTTCAGGAGCGTGTGACCATGCCCGTCGAGGACCGGCAGCTCCTCGTTGACCTCGGCGCGATCACCGGTAACGTCGCGGCCTTGTGCGAACGGGTGCGCGGCAGCCAGGTGATGGCCGTGGTGAAGGCCGACGGGTACGGCCACGGCATGGTCCCGGCGGCCTGGGCGGCACTGGCCGGCGGGGCGACCTGGCTGGGCGTCGCTGACCTGGCCGAGGCGGTCGCGCTCCGGCAGGCGGGTTTTAGCGTGCCGGTGCTGTGCCTGATGGCCTTTGGTGACCCGGCGGAGGCGGTCGCCCTCGGCGTGGACGTCACGGCCGGCTCGGCCGCCTACGTGTCCGTCGTCGAGGCCGCGGCCGTCCGGGCCGGGGTCCGGGCCCGGCTGCAGCTCGAGGCCGACACCGGGCTGAGCCGCGGCGGCGCCGCCCGGGCGGACTGGCCGGCCGTGGTCGAGGCCGCGCTGGCGGCCCAGGCCCGCGGCTCGGTCCAGGTGACCGGCCTGTGGTCCCACTTCGCCTCCGCCGACCTGCCCGGAAACCCGTCGATCGCGGCCCAGCTGGCCACCTTCGCCGACGCCGTGGCGCTGGCCGAGAAGGCCGGCGTCACGCCCGAGGTCAGGCACATCGCCAACACCGCCGCCGCGCTGACCATCCCGGAGTCCCGGCTCGACCTGGTGCGCTTCGGCGGGGCCTGCTACGGCCTGTCCACCCTGCCCGGCGGCGCGCCGTCGTGGCTGCGCCCGGCGATGACCCTGCGCGCCCGGCTGGCCCTGGTCAAGCGGGTGCCCGCCGGCACCGGAGTCTCCTACGGCCACCGGTACGTGACGTCCCGCGAGACGACCCTGGGGCTGGTCCCGATCGGCTACGCCGACGGGGTGCCGCGCGGCGCGGCCGGCCTGCCGCTGGTCAGCGCGCGCGGCCGCCGCTGGCCGATCGCGGGCACGGTGTGCATGGACCAGTTCGTCGTCGACTTCGGCGACGAGCCGGTCACGGCGGGCGACGAGATCGTCCTGTTCGGCCCGGGGGACGACGGCGAGCCGACGGCCCAGGAGTGGGGCGAGACGCTCGGCACCATTTCCTACGACCTTGCCACCGGCATCGGGGCCAGGGTCCCGCGCACCCATACAGGTGGTGACCATTGAAAACGATTGAACCGAACGAGGCATCGTTCCCGCCCTCGCTCACCCGGATTGCCACCGCGGCGGACATGCATGACCTGGGCCGTCGCCTCGCCACGGTGCTCCGCGCCGGGGACCTGGTGATCCTGGCCGGCCCGCTCGGGGCCGGCAAGACCACGCTGGTGCAGGGCATCGGCGCCGGGCTCGGCGTCCGCGGCCCGATCACGTCGCCGACCTTCGTCATCGCCCGGGTGCACCCCGTGCTCGACGGTCCCGGGCCGGTGCTCGTGCACGCCGACGCCTACCGGCTCGGGAGCATCAGCCGAGGTGGACGACCTGGACCTGGACATGGACATGGCGAGCGCCGTCACGGTCGTGGAGTGGGGCTCCGGGCTGGCCGAACCCCTGGCCGAGGATCGCCTGGAGATCTCGATCGAGCCCGACACGGACGGTGACGCGCGGACCGTCCGGCTAAATGGGCATGGTGCGAGATGGCATGCTGTGCCCGCGAGCGCCGCAGATCGTTTATAGTTCCGCTGTATCGATCCCAGTTTCGCGTATCGCGCCGTTACGTAACGTACCCCGAAACCGGAGGCGCGCCGTGCCCGAGCCGGAGTTCCCGCCGCCCCGCCGCTTGGCCAGGTCCCATCGTGGTGACCGCGATGATTACCGTCCTGACCGCGATGACGACGACCCGCCGCCGTGGGCCAACATGCCGCCCGTCAGCCCGGCGCAGCCGCCCCGCCCCTCGGCCGGCGGCTATCCGGGCGTGCCCGGCCGCCCCGGTGCGCCCGTCGGCCGGCCGCGTCCCCAGTCGCTCCCGGCGGCCGTCTTGCGGGTCCTGGCGGCCCGGGTGTTCCCGTCGCCTCCGGGAGTTCAGGCCGGCACGGCCGCCCCGAGGGTCCCGGCCGCCCCGAGGGTCAGGTAAGTCCGGGTGGCCCTGAAGGTTCCGAGGGGCCCGGCGGCTCCGGGAGCCACCGGCGTCCCTCCGGTCCGGAAGGTCCCGGCGCCGAGTGGCCCCCTGGGTACCCCGCCGACACCGGACGTTCCGGCGCCGGTGAGCGTCCCGGTGACGCCGAGCCCTTTCCCGGGGCCGCCGCCGGCCCCGAGGCGCTGCGCCAGGCGGTCGGCCTGCGCGAGGACGAGGCGGTGCCGTCGTGGGCCCAGTGGCAGGAATCCGAGCCGGAGGGCGAGGATGACCTGCCGTCGGTCCGGGCCCGTGAGCCGCGTGAGCGAGGCGCCAGCCGGGCCCTGCGGGCCGCGGCCCGCAAGCGGCGGCGGTGGCTCGTGACCGGCGGCGGCGTGGCCGTGCTGGCCGCCGCCGTGGTCGCGGTAGTGCTGCTGACCGGCGGCCATAAGGCGCCGCCGAACGTTACCCCCGGTGCCCTCATCACCACGTTCCAGGCGGGCGAGCTACGGCAGGTGCCGAACGCCTGCCAGGTCGTGCCCGCCGCCACCGTCCAGCAGTACCTGCCGGGCAAGGCCAAGGTGGCGTCCCCGCTTCCGGTCAACGGGTCGGCCGGGTCGGCGTGCAACTGGACCATCGACCAGCCGCCGCGGTACCGGCTGATGGAGCTCAGCCTGCAGGCCTACGCGCCGAACGGCCTGGCCAGCGGCGACGGCAGCGCCACGTTCGCCGCCACCGACGCCTACCAGCTGGCGCTGCAGGAATTGCAGGCCCCGCCCAAGAACTCCCCGGCGAGCTCGCGGGCCACGGTGCGGGTCCTGTCCGGGTTCGGCAGCCAGGCCTTCACCGCCCAGCAGGTGTTCCACGTCGGCGGCGCCGTGACCGACGTGGCCACCGTCATGGTGCGCTATCACAATGTGGTGGTGACCGTGACGCTGGACGGGCTGGCCCGCTCTAACCGCGGGAACTACGGGCCGGTCTCGCAGCCCCAGCTGGCCCAGGCGGCGATGGCGTTCGCCCAGGCGGCCGAGTCGTCGCTGCACTGAGTTAGCTGTACTGGGTTAGCTGCACTGAGTTACTGGCTTGGCCACGCCGCGGGGTCGCTAGGCTGGTCGGCGTGCTTGTGGTGGGTTTTGATACCGCGACCCCGGCGGTGAGCGTGGCCGTCCACGACGGGGAACGAGTCGTGGCCGAGGCGTCCGCGGCCGACGGCCGCCGTCACGGTGAGCTGCTCATGCCGATGATCGCGAAGGTGCTGGCCGACGCGGGCGTGCGCCGTACCGACCTGACCGCGGTCGCGGTCGGCGTCGGTCCCGGGCCGTACACCGGCCTGCGCGTCGGCGTGGTGACTGCCCGGGTGCTCGGCGCGGTGCTCGGCATCCCCGTGCACGGGGTGTGCTCCCTGGACATCATCGCCGCCGCCGTCACCCCGCCCGCGGGACGGGAGTTCGGAGTGGCGACCGACGCGCGCCGCAAGGAGGTCTACTGGGCCCGGTACGACGCCGCCGGCCGCCGCCTGGAGGGCCCCCTGGTCGGGCCCGCGGCCGCCATCCCCGGCGCTCCGGAGCTCGCCGTGGCCGGGGCCGGCGGGCAGCTCTACCCGGAGTCGTTCGGCGAGGTCATCGAGCCCGTTTATCCGGCCGCCGGCGCGCTCTGCGGCATCGTCGCGGCCCAGCTCGCCGCCGGTCAGCCCGCCGGGTCCTCGGAACCCCTCTACCTGCGCCGGCCGGACGCCAAGGAGCCGGGTCCGCCCAAGCGGGTCACGCCGTCATGAGTGCCCCGCCGGACGGTGCCCGCCTCGACCACGGGGTCCGGCTGCGGCCGATGACCAAGCCCGACATGGCCGCGATCATCGCCCTCGAACAGCAGCTCTTCCCCGAAGACGCCTGGTCCCCGGAGATGTTCGCGGCGGAGTTCGCGCAGCCGGCCGCCCGCCGGCTCTACCTGGTGGCCGAGGCCGCGAACGCGCTGATCGGCTATGCGGGGATGATGTTCACCGGCGGATCGCAGGCGGACGTGGTCACGCTGGCGGTGAACCCGGCCCGCTGGAGCCAGGGGACCGGGACGGCATTGCTCATGGCGCTCGTCGACGAGGCGAGAAAGCGCGGTTACGAGGAGGTCTTGCTCGAGGTGCGGGAGGACAACCCCAGGGCCAGGCAGCTGTACCTGCGCCACGGGTTCACCGAGGTCGGGATCAGACGCGGCTACTACCAGCCGTCCGGGGTCGACGCCGTGGTCATGCGGAAGGAGCTCGCGCGATGACCTCTCCGCTGGTCCTGGGTATCGAGACGTCCTGCGACGAGACCGGCATCGGGCTGGTCCGCGGCCACGACCTGCTCGCCGACGCGGTCGCCTCCAGCGTGGCCGAGCACGCGCGGTTCGGCGGCGTGGTGCCCGAGGTCGCCAGCCGGGCGCACCTGGAAGCCATGATCCCCACCTTCGACCGGGCCCTCGCCACCGCCGGCGTGAAGGCCGCGGACATCGATGCGGTGGCCGTCACCGCCGGGCCCGGCCTGGCCGGAGCGCTGCTAGTGGGCGTGGCCGCGGCCAAGGCGTATGCCTTCGCGCTGGGCAAGCCCCTGTACGGTGTCAACCACCTGGCCGCGCACATCGCCGTCGACCAGCTAGAACACGGCACGCTGCCGACCCCGGCGGTGGCCCTGCTGGTGTCCGGCGGCCATTCCTCGCTGCTGCTGGTGCCGGATGTGGCCCAGGAGGTCATCCCGCTCGGGTCCACCATCGACGACGCGGCCGGCGAAGCGTACGACAAGGTGGCCCGGGTGCTCGGCATGCCGTTCCCCGGCGGCCCGCCGATCGACAAGGCGGCCCGTGACGGCGACCCCGCCGCGGTCAGCTTCCCCCGGGGCAAGTACCACGACGGCACGCTCGACTTCTCGTTCGCGGGCCTGAAGACCGCGGTGGCCCGCTGGGTGGAGGCCCGGCAGGCGGCCGGCGAGCCGGTGCCCGCCGCCGACGTGGCCGCCTCCTTCCAGGAGGCGGTGGCCGACGTGCTCACCCGCAAGGCCGTCCAGGCCTGCCAGCGGCACGACGTCACCGACCTGATCATCGGCGGTGGCGTGGCCGCTAACTCCCGGCTGCGCTCGCTGGCCGCCGAGCGGTGCGCCGCGGCGGGCATCAAGCTGCGCGTGCCGCGGCCGGGCCTGTGCACCGACAACGGGGCGATGGTCGCGGCTCTCGGCGCGGAGATCGTGTCCCGGGGCCTGCCCCCGTCCCCGCTCGACCTCCCGGCCGACTCTTCCCTGCCCGTCACCGACGTCGTGGTCCGCTGACGGTGCGCGCCGTCGTCTTCACCACCCCGGACGCCCCGGTCGAGGTGACCGACGTCGAGCTGGCCCCGCCCGGGCCGGGCGAGGTGCGGGTCAAGATCGCGGCGGCCGGTGTCTGCCATTCCGACCTGCATGTCCGGCGGGGCGAGTGGCAGCCGCCCGTTCCGCTGGTGATGGGCCACGAGGGCTCGGGCATCGTGACCGCCCTCGGCCCGGGCGTCTCCGGTCTGGCCGAAGGCGATCATGTGGTGCTGTCCTGGGTGGCGCCGTGCGGGCAGTGCCGCTACTGCCGGGCGGGCCGCGAGGCCCGCTGCCAGGTCGCCGCCACGATCGTGGCCACCGGCGGCACGCTGATGGACGGGACCTCACGGCTCAGCCGCGCCGGCGAGACCGTGTACCACTACCTGGGCGTATCGTCGTTCGCCGAGGAGGCGGTCGTTCCCGCCTCCGGCGCGATCAAGGTCAGGGACGACGCGCCGCTGGACGTGATCGCGCTCGTCGGCTGCGCGGTCGCGACCGGCGTCGGCGCGGTGACCAACACCGCGGCCGTCGAGCCCGGAGCCCAGGTGGCCGTCATCGGCTGCGGCGGGGTCGGGCTCTCCGTAATCCAGGGCGCCCGGCTGGCCGGGGCCGAGCGGATCGTCGCCCTGGACCTGCGGAGCGAGAAGCTCGCGCTGGCCGCCCGGCTCGGGGCGACCGACGTGATCGACGTCTCGGCGGCCGACGCGGCGCAGGCCCTGCGCGACCTGATCCCGGACGGAGTCGACTACGCCTTCGACGCGATCGGCCGGATCAGCACCACCGAGCAGGCCATCTCGATGCTGGGCCTCGGCGGCGCCGCCGTCCTGGTGGGCCTGCCGCCGACCGGCGCCCGGGCCAGCTTCGAGCCCCTCGTCCTGGCCGAAGCCGACCAGCGCATCCTCGGCTCGAACTACGGCAGCGTCCGCCCCGCCATCGACATCCCCGCACTGGTGGACCGCTACATGGACGGGCAGCTGAGCCTGGACGAGCTGGTCAGCTCCCGGCGCCCGCTCGAGACGGCATCAGCCAGCCTCGACGACCTGGACGCCGGCCTGGCCCTGCGCACCCTGCTGATCCCCTGACCCCAGCCAGCCTGATCCCCTCACCTCAGCCAGGCACTCCACGGCAACCCTTCGCGATCATGGAAAGGCGGCTCCAGTGGCTACTTCTTGGTGCCGCGGCGGAACAGGCGGCGGCCGAGGAGGGCCAGGACGGCCAGCCCGGCGGCGACCGGGACGACTCGCTTCAGGATCGACGGGCCGACCAGCCGGATCAGGTTGATGGAATCCGCGGCCGCCGCGGCTGGCGGGGCGGGTGCGGTACTGACCACGGGGGGCGTGACCGGGGGCGTGGTGGTCCTCGTTCGGTCATCTGTGGTTACGGAAGGCTGGCCGGCGCTCGCGTCCGATGCGGCACCATCGCCGGCGGTGGCGGTGGGAGCGGAGGTGGTCCCGGCCGCGGCAGTTCCCGCCAGCCCCGCGGTCTCGGTCCCGGCGGCCTCGGTCTGGGCCGAGGCTGAGGCCGACCCCGCACCGGCGGCCGCAGTCTCCGCCACCGCAGCCTCGGTCCCGGCCGACGCGGTGTCGGTCCCAGTCCCGGCAGCGCCGGCTGCCTCAGCCGGCGCGTCCTCGGCGGGCGCGTCCGCGCTGTCGCCGATGATCTGCTGGCGCAGGTTCTGCGCGAACTGCTCGACCAGCTTGCCGCCAACCTCGACGATCACCCCCCGGCCGAACTGCGCCGGCCGTCCGGTGACGTTCATCGTCGTGTGCATGCTGACCTTGGTCGCCTCGCCAGAGGACTCGGGTTCCAGCCAGGCCTGGACGGTCGCCGAGGCGGTGCCCGCGCCGCGGGTCTCCTTGCCGGACGCGTCGAGCACGATGGTCTTGGTGTCGGGGTTGCGCTCGGTGAACTTGGCGGTCCCGCGGTAGGTCAGCGACACCGGGCCGACCTTGACCTTGATCCGCCCGGTGACCACCTCGCCGTCGAACTCCTCGACGGTGGCGCCGGGCATGCACGGCGCGATCCGTTCCACGTCGAGCAGGACGTCCCAGGCCCGGTCCGGGGCAACGGGGACGGTAAAGGAGTGGTCCATCTCCATGGCCATGGTGCGTCACTCTCCCTGGCTCGATTTCAATCAGTGAATTATGCCCGGTATCGGCCCGTGACCGCAAAAACGACGCCGTCCCTGCTCAGGCGGTATCGAGGACCCGGAAGCCCTCAGCCAGGGCGCCGTCGGGCAGCCCGGCCTGCTGGCCCATGAGGGTGAGCCGCGTCCTGATCCGCTCGGCCAGGTCCGCCATGTGCCCGGTCTGGCTCTCGTGCGCGCGCAGCGCGGCCAGCTTGCGATGATAGGTCCCGGTCACGTCCACGTAGTGGTTGGGGTCCGGGCCGCCGGCGATCCAGACTTCGCGCACGGTCCAGGCGGCCAGCGACTCGCGCTCGCGCAGCTCGGGGAAGGCGAAGGGGTTACGGGCATCCGGGTAGACGGCGTCCAGCGTGGCCGCGCCGACCGCGCGGTGGTCGGGGTGACCGATGCCGATCCTGACGTAGCTCCGCTCCGGGCTAGGGCACAGAACCCGGTCCGGGCGGACCTGCCTGATCACCCGGGCCAGGTCCCGGCGCAGGTCCAGGGTGGCCTCCACCCGGCCGTCCGGGTAGCCGAGGAACCGCACGTCGTGCACGCCGACGCACTTCGCCGCGGCGACCTGCTCGGCCCGGCGCAGGGCGGGTATCTCCGCCCGGGGGAAGTCCTCGTCGAAACCGCCGGCGTCGCCGTCGGTCACGATGCAGTAGACGACCTCGAGGCCGGCCTCGGTCCAGCGGGCGATGGTCCCGGCCGCCGAGAAGTCCAGGTCGTCTGGGTGCGCCGCGATGGCGAGCACCCGGCTTATCTCCGCGTCATCGAGCACGCCCGCCATCTTAAGAGGGCGCCCCGGCCGTGGCCGGAGCGCCCCCGTCAGGTCAGCCCGGTTACTCGGCGCTGCTACTCATCCGGGACCAGCGTGGGCGTGGACCGGTTGAGCGTCTGGCCCTTGAAGAAGGCCGGCATGGCGAACCGGCAGTAGAGGAACACGATGAGCCCGACCAGCGAGGTCATGAAGACGATGATGAACACGCCGCCGACCTGCCAGTGCAGGCCGGGAACCGTGTACAAGGTGTAGCTGTTCCCGGTGGCCACGTCGTAGTCCTCCCACAGGCTCCAGCCGCCCAGGAAGTACATGATGAGCCCGCCCAGCAACGGCAGGATCCCGCGCATCCACAGGTTCCGGGCGCTCTCGAACAGGGTCTTGCGGTAGTACCAGAAGGAGGTGAAGCCGGTCAGCCCGTAGTAGAGCGCGATGAAGACGCCGCACGAGGTCACCGCGTCGGCGATGACATTGCCGCCCGAGATGAAGTTCATCATGACGTAGAGCACGATCGAGATGCCGCCCATGGTGATCGTCGACACCGTGGGGGTGAGGTTCTTCGGGTGCATCTTGGCGAAGGCCTTGGGCAGGGCCCGGTAGGTCGCCATCGACAGCGTGGTCCGCGCGGTGGGCAAGATCGTGGTCTGGGTCGACGCGGCGGCCGAGGACAGCACCATCAGCAGCAGCAGGTGGCTGAACAGCGAGCCGACCCAGGCGCTGCCGAAGACCGCGGTGCCGAGCACCGAGATCACGTCGCTGGCGTGCGCCGGGTTCAGGATGCCGATGCCCTTGTCCCCGACGCCGGCGAACGACTCCGCCGCGAAGATGATGATCGCGTAACTGAACAGCAGGATGAGGGTGGACAGCATGGCCGCCCGGCCGGGGGTCTTTTCCGGGTCCTTGGTCTCCTCGTTGATCGACAGCGCGGTGTCCCAGCCCCAGTAGATGAACACCATCAGGATCAGGCCGCTGGCGAACGCGTTGAAGCTCGACACGCCGAACGGGTTCAGCCAGGAGATGCTCGGGGTGAGCGACACGGCCGGGTGGTGCCCGGTGCCCACCCTGACCAGCGCCACGATGGAGAACACCAGCAGCATGCCGAGCTCGATGGTCAGCAGCGCCTTCTGGAAGTTGGCCGACACCTCGATGCCGCGGTAGCAGATGTAGGTCATGACCACGATCCACAGCACCCCGACCAGCAGCACCCAGCCGCTGGCCGGGTTGCCGCCGATGCCGTTGGCGTTGAACAGCAGGAAGATGTACTGGCCGGCCACCTGGGCCAGGCTCGCCATCACCAGGACGTCGGCGGCCACGATGCCCCAGCCGCCCGCCCAGCCCAGCTTGGGGTTGAACGCCCGGGTCGCCCAGGTGAACGTGGTGCCGCAGTCGGGGTCGGCCTTGTTCATCTCGTTGTAGCCGATCGAGCAGAGCAGCATCGGCACGAACGCCAGCACCGCGATGGCCGGGGCCTGCAGCCCGACCGCGGCGACGATGAACGCCAGGGTGGCCGCCAGGCTATAGGCGGGCGCAACCGACGCGGTGGCGATGACGGTACTCGAGATCAGGCCCAGTTTGCCCGTTGCCAGGCCTTTAGCCTGCATCTGTTCGGTTGGGACCCCTGAAGCGGTGGCCATCCTCACCCTCCTGTACGTCAGCCGGTAATGCCGGATGGGCCGCCTCCGCCGCTGGACAGAACGCCCGTGGCCAGAGATCGGATCGCGCTGCGCCGGGCGACTGATTCCGCACTTCCGGTCCTACGGTTCTAGCATGAATTGCACCATGCGGCAACGATATCCGTAGTAACAGCTCGATATCACAGCTGGTCTCGTCAGCGTAACTGCCAAAGGTCTAGGATCAGCCCATGCGCATACTTCTGGTCGGCGCGGGCGGCGTCGGGACGGCATTTGCCCGGATCGCCGCCCGCCGCCCGTTCGCCGAGCTGATCATCGCCGACAACGACCTGGGCCGGGCCCAGCGCGCGGCGGCGGCCCGCGACGGCTACGAGGCCGTGCAGCTGGACGCGCGCGACGAGCAGGCCACGGCCGCCCTGCTCACCGGACATCGTTGCGATGTCCTCATGAACGCCACGGATCCGCGTTTCGTGATGCCGCTATTCCGTGCCGCGCTCGCCGCCGGGACCCACTACCTGGACATGGCGATGTCGCTGTCCCGCCCCCATCCCGGTGAGCCGTACCGCCAGGCTGGCGTCAAGCTCGGCGACGAGCAGTTCGCGCTGGCGCCGCAGTGGGAGCAGGCGGGGAAGCTGGCGCTGGCCGGGATGGGCGTGGAGCCGGGGCTGTCCGACGTGTTCGCCCGGTACGCCGCCGATGAGCTGTTCGGCGAGATCGCCGAGCTCGGCGTCCGGGACGGGGCGAACCTCGAGGTGGCCGGGTACGACTTCGCCCCCACCTTCTCTATCTGGACCACGATCGAGGAGTGCCTGAACCCGCCGGTGGTCTGGGAGCGCGGCCGCGGCTGGTTCACCACCGAGCCGTTCAGCGAGCCGGAGACCTTTACCTTCCCGGCCGGCATCGGCCCGGTCGAGTGCGTGAACGTGGAGCACGAGGAGGTGCTGCTGATGCCGCGGTGGATCGAGGCCCAGCGGGTCACCTTCAAGTACGGGCTCGGCGAGGAGTTCATCGGCGTGCTGCGGACCCTGCACAAGCTCGGCCTGGACTCCGCCGAGCCGGTGCGGGTCGGCGGCGCTGCCGTCTCACCGCGCGACGTGGTGGCGGCGTGCCTGCCGGACCCGGCCACCCTGGGCGACCAGATGAGCGGCCTGACCTGCGCGGGGACCTGGGTGACGGGGACGTCGAAGGACGGTGCGCCGCGCGAGGTGTACCTCTACCACGTGGTCGACAACGCCTGGTCGATGGCTGAGTACGGGTCCCAGGCCGTGGTCTGGCAGACGGCGGTGAACCCGGTGGTCGCGCTGGAGCTGATCGACTCGGGCGCCTGGTCCGGGGCGGGCGTCCTCGGCCCGGAGGCACTGCCGCCCCGGCCGTTCCTCGACCTGCTGACCGAGTACGGCTCGCCGTGGGCATGCGAGGAACGCACGCCGAGCTAGCAGAGAGCTGCCGGGAATCAGGTCTCGGACAGGATCTGCCGGAGCAGCTTGGTGGTGTTGGCTACCGGCTCGGCCTGCAGGCAGAGCTGCTCCATGACCTCGAGGTAGCTGTCCACCTCGACCGGCTTGTCCAGGTAGAGCGCGCTGGTCAGCTGCTCGATGTAGACGACGTCGGCCAGGTCGGGCTCGGCGAACCGCAAGATGGTGAACGGGCCGCCCATGGCCGAGTGCGCACCCGCGCTGAACGGCATGATCTGCAGCGTCACGGCCGGGTGGTCGGCCACCTCGATGAGGTGCCCGAGCTGCTCGCGGACGATCTCCCGGCTGCCGACCGGGCGGCGCAGCGCGGCCTCGTCGATGACCACCCACAGCTGCGGCGCGTCCGGCCGGCGGAGGATCTCCTGCCGGGCTGGCCCGCAGCTCGCTCCGCCGCGCGATCTCCTCTTCGGTGGTCGCCGAACCCTGGCCGATCAGCGCGCGGGCGTAGCTCTCGGTCTGCAGCAGCCCGGGCACGAACTGGATCTGGTAGGTCCTGATGACCGAAGCCGCCGCCTCCAGGCCCACGAAGGGCTCGAGCCAGGACGCGAGGATGTCGGAGTACGCGTGCCACCAGCCCGGGGTGTTGGCCTCGCGGGCCAGGTTGAGCAGCGCGGCGCGCTCCTCGTTGTCGGTCACGCCGTAGAGGGTCAGGAGGTCGGCCACATCGCGCTCCTTGAAGCCAACCCGCCCGTGCTCCATCCGGCTGATCTTGGAATGCGAGCCGCGGATGGCCTCGGCGGCCTGCTCGGCGGTAATCCCGCGCGACTCACGCAGCCGGTGCAGCTGGCTGCCGAGCACCAGGCGCTGGACGGTCGGGCCGCCCGAGCGCGTGCCAAAAATGCTGGGGGGAACGTCCCAGGCCGAGTCTTCCGACGAGACCATCGGCACTCCTCGCATCGTCGCACCCAAAAGATCCTGGCGGGGTGTGGACCAGTCTCCCATGCCGTCTCACGCTTACGGAAGAGGACGCATGACAATTCAACAGATGTCTTGATCTCTCCGGGTTTCCGTAGACCGTGAGGTACCAGTTTGCCAGGTTAATACTGCCGAGTCGAGGGGTGACGACCGACGGCGTTGTTACTGGCGGGTAAGATGGTTCGCCCCGCCGAGCAGGTGGTCGAACTCCCCATCCTTGGCTCCGGCCAGGAACGCGGTGATCTCCGCCTGAGTGTAGAGCAGGACGGGACCGGTCGGGAATCGCGAGTTGCGCATGGCGATCTCGCCGCTGGGCAACGCGGCCAGTTCTACGCACTCCCCGTTCGGATTGCTGTGCCAGCTCTTCTGCCAGCAGACCTCGCCGAGCTCCGTGGCCAGCATGCCGTTGTACGTAATGACCATATTTATCCCCTTTCGACAGGGTAACGCACGCCAGGCAGCCCTGATTTCACCGGCTGTAATTTTCGATTAACAACTGGTGAGCAAGTTGCCTGATGAGTCCCGCTTGTCTGCCGACCCCCTGTGTGCCTATCCGGGGAGCTGTGCACAAAGCGAATGAACGTGCATCTGGTCTTGCATTTGCACAATATATCAGGCAACATGTGTTTTAAGCACGCAGTTAACCACCGTGATGGGCAAGGTTTTCATGCCCGCTGACATGCAGGAAGCTGTTGCGTTGGCGCATCTCAGTGTCGCTACGGGTAGCGGGGATGACGACGAGGACGTCAGCATCCCCTGGCCGGCCGTCGCTGACGGCATGCCCCGGCTGCTGCCGGTGCCGTCGGCCTGGTGGGAAACCCCGGCCGTTACTACCCGCGCGCTGAGCGCCCGGCCGGAGGAAGCCAGGACCGCCCGGCACTTCGTCCGCGAGATGCTGACCTGCTGGGGCCTGGAGGCCCTGTCGGACGACGCCGAGATGATCGTCGACGAGCTGGTCGTCAACGCCGTCCTGCACGGGACGCGGGCCGGCCTGAGCCGTAATGGCTCCGGGGGCGGGCTGACCGTGCTGCGGCTGTGCATGCTCAGGCGGGCCGGGGAAGTCATGCTGGCCGTGGTCGATCCGGGCAACGAGACGCCGGTGCCCCGCCAGCCCGACTGGGGTGGCGAGAGCGGGCGCGGCCTGCAGATCGTCGGCGCGCTGAGCCACGTGTGGGGCTGGAGCCCCATCGCCGGGCACGGCAAGGCGGTATGGGCCGTGCTGCGCGAGACGGCCACCTGACCACAGGACGACGGCCCGCCGCGGGTACGGCGCCGCTATCCGGCCGGCGCCGTCACACGATCCCGGAGACCGGCTCCTCCGACGCGGTCATCAGGACGTGCTCGACCAATGTGATCAGCACGTCCTTGGCCGATTCCCGGCTCCGGGCGTCGCAGAGCACGATCGGCAGGTCCGGGTCGAGGTCCAGTGCCATCCTGACGTCTTCGGTGTCGTACCGGCGGGCGCCGTCAAAGCAGTTCAGTGCGATGATGAACGGAATCGCCCGGCGCTCGAAGTAGTCGATGGCGGGAAAGCTGTCGGCCAGCCGGCGGGTATCGGCGAGGACGACTGCGCCGAGCGCCCCGATGGCGAGCTCGTCCCACATGAACCAGAACCGCTGCTGTCCGGGCGTGCCGAAGAGATAGAGCACCAGGTCGCTGCGCAGGCTGATCCGGCCGAAGTCCATCGCGACCGTGGTGGTGGTCTTTCCTTCCACCCCGGCCGTGCTGTCCGTGCGCAGGCTGCCCTCGGTGAGCGGTTCCTCGGTCCGCAGCGGCCTGATCTCGCTCACCGCGCCGACCAGCGTGGTCTTGCCCACGCCGAAGCCCCCGGCCAGCAAGATCTTGATGGCGCGATGCTGGGCTGGGCTCCGTGGGTGCCCCCCGGCGGGATCAGAGACCCCGTAGTCCATTGAGGACCTCCCTGAGAGTGTGCTTGTCGACCCGCTCGGCCATCACGACCGGGCGGCGGATCGCCACCAGGCCGAGTTCACGCAGGTCGGCGAGGATGATCCGGACGACCCCGAGCGGGAGGTCGACATCCGAGGCAATGTCCGCCACGGTGCTGGGCGCGCGGGCCAGCTGCAGGACGCTCATGTGCTCGGGGGCCAGGGCGACCGGCTCGGTGAGTGCGGCGGGCGTGGCCATGACGGTGGCGACCAGGTCGAACGATTCCCCGGTGTGCCGGGTACGCCCCTGGGTCAGGGCGTAAGGCCGGACCACCGGTCCGGCCTCGGCGTCTAGCCACCGTTCATCGTTGGCCGGCATGATGCCTTATCCCCACCCGCTCAGCGCGGATGTGCGCATGTTGACCCGGATATGATCACCGGTCCGGCGGACCAAGATGGCCATCTCGTAGGCCACCAGGCCGAGGTCCGCGCCCTGCTCGGCGATCACGGCCAGGCAGGTGCCGCTGCCCGCGGCACATACCAGCAGGAAGCCCGACTCCATCTCGATGACTACCTGCCGGACCCCGCCGCCGTTGCCGAAATGCCGTTCGGCCCCCCGGGCCAGCGACTGGAATCCGGCGGCCAGCGCGGCCAGGTGCTCCGCGTCGTCGCGCCCCAGGGTCTGTGACGCGCCGAGCGCCATGCCGTCCTGGGACAAGATGACGGCCTTGCTCGCCGACTGGACCCGCCGCACCAGGTCGTCGAGCAGCCAGTCGAGCTGGCCGACGCGGTCGCCCGCGCCTGCTTCATGATCCATCTTCAGTCCCCACGTGTCTCCTCACTAGCGGCCGGGTCCTCGCCCCCGGTCGTGGCGGGCGGCGGAGGCGGCGGGCTGGCCATCTGCGAGCGGCCTTCCTGCCAGCCGCGCTGCAGCGCCGACATGGTCTGGCGAATCTCCGCCGGGCTCGGCCCCGACGTTCCGCCGGACAGGCCGGTGCTGGCCACGGTGGTCTTCCGCGGCGGCGGGCTGTCGCGAAGCTGGGGCGCCAGGCTGGCCTGCCTGACCCGGCGGGGCAGGCCCTTGATGTCACCGTCGCCGTCGTTACCGGCCGGGCCGGGCCCGGCGGGCACTGCGGGCAGCGGCCCGGTCTCGCGGGAGAGCTCCCACGGCGGCCCCGGAGCCTGGGCCGGCCGGGGCGAGGCCACCGGAGTCATCGGGGTGGCCGGCCCGGCCGGGCCGCCGGGGCCAGCCGGACCCGGAGCAGGCCGCCCGCCGGGAGCGGCCGGAGGGTTCCGTACGGTCCAGCCGGGGAACGGCGCCGGCTGGTCGGGATAGGGCGCCGGGCTTGCCGGAGCCGCCGGGACCGCCGGGACCGTCGAGGCCGCCGGGGCCGGACTGGCCCCGGCGAAGGGCACGTCTCGCGGCGCCGTCATCGCGCCCGGGTCCGGCGCGGAGCCCGGCTGGGCGGCGTGCCGCGGCATGAACACGTCGAAGGGGGACGGCGGGCCGCTGGCTGCCCCGGAACTATAAGGCACCGCACCATTGGGTGCGTCGCCGTGGGACGCGCGGCCGTTGGGCAGCGGGCGGCGTGGGCAGCGGGCCGAAGTCGGCTGGCGACGCCACCGGGTCGTGGCCCCGCCGGGGCAGGTCATCGGGACCGGCATCGTTGGTTCCGTTCACCGGGGTGAGGGCGGGCGGCGGCGCGGCGTGCGCGCCCCGCCCCGGGGGCTCGGGGACGCTCCCCTGGGAGCGGCGCAGCGGCCCGGAGATGCGGATGCCCGGGGCCAGCTCGGACGGGCCGCCGTTGAGCTCGGTGACCCCGGGGCCCGGGGCCCCCCGGACCGGGCGGCCGTCCGGCTCGGCCTGGGCATGGTAACCGTTGGCGGTGAGCTGGGCCACGACGGGCTCGCCGGGAAGGCCGCCCCGGAACGCCTCTTCGGTCACCACCAGGTGCTGCGGCACCAGCACGATGGCGGCGGTCCCGCCGTACGGGGAAGCCTTCAGCGTCACCCGGATCCCGTGCCGCTTCGCCAGCTGGCTGACCACGAACAAGCCCAGCTGCTCGCTGTCGGACGGGTTGAACTCGGGCGGGTTGGCCAGCCGGTCGTTGAGCTCGGCCAGCCGCGCCGGGTTCAACCCCAGGCCGCGGTCCTCGACCTCGATCGCGAACCCGTTGGCGACCGTGTCCCCGGATACGCGCACCGAGGTATAAGGCGGCGACAGCGTGGTGGCGTTCTCGATGAGCTCGGCCAGCAAGTGGATGACGTCCGCGACGGCCGAACCGGTCAGCGCCGCCTGGCTGCGGGTCGCGACCGAGACGCGCGCGTAGTCTTCGACCTCGGCGATGGCGCCGCGCATGACGTCGACCATCCGGACCGGGCTGCTCCAGCCCCGGCCCGGCGGTGCGCCGGCCAAGATGATCAGGCCTTCCGCGTGACGGCGCATGCGCGTGGTCAGGTGGTCGAGGCGGAACAGGTCGTCCAGCGCCTCCGGGTCACTGGCCCGCCGCTCCATCTGGTCCAGCAGGGTCAGCTGGCGGTGCAGCAGCGACTGGCTGCGCCGGGACAGGCTGCGGAACACGTCGTTGAGGCCCTGCCGCAGCTTGGCCTCGTCCACCGCGGCCCGGATGGCGGTCTGCCGGACCAGGTCGAACGCCTGCCCGACGCGGCCGATCTCGTCGCGGCCGACGCGGAGCGCCGGTGCCTCGGCGTTCACGTCGACGCTCTCGCCGCGCCGGAGCCGGCTCACCACGTCAGGCAGCTGGACCTCGGCGAGCTGGAGGGCGTTGCGCTCCAGGCCGCGCAGGCGGCGGATGATGCCGCGCGCGACTCCGATGGTGACCGCGATGGTGAGGAGCAGGCCGATCAGGCCGATACCGCCGGTGACCGCCACCCTGGTCCAGGCCGACCGGCTGATCCGGTGATCAGCCGTGAGGATGGCGTTCGCGACCGCGACGCCCCCGCTGTACTGGTCCTGCAGCAGCGTGCCGGCCAGTTGCTGCCACTGGGCCAGGGTGACGGGCAGCTTGGTGACCGGAGTGCCCGCGATGACGGCCTGCTCGATGCCGGCGAGTTCCTGCTGCCTGGCACCGGCCCCGGCCTGCACGGCGTTGTACTTGGCTAGGTAGTCCGGGCTCAGGATGTAGTTCGCGTAGGCCATGTCGGCCTGCCTGGTCGCGGCCATGTTGGTAAACGCGATGTGGTCCTTCTGCGTCATCCGCTGCCCGGCCAGCATCCCGGCGAGCAGTGCGTCCTCCTGCGCGAGCTGCTCTCTGGCCTGCACGGTGGCGATCAGTCCGACCGCCTGGCTCTGCTGGTCGTTCGCCACCACGCTCTCGGTCTGGATCAGGAACAGCTTGACCTCGTCCCCCGTACCCTGGCTGTACGCGGCGAGCGCGTCGATCGGGCTGAGGGCCCGCGCCCGAACCGCGTTGCGGAGAGTGGGGAGCTGGTTCAGGCCGGTGACGATGGCGTTGATCGTCTTGACCCCGCTGGCCGACTCGGACTTGACGGTGGCCTCGGAGTTCATGGCGGCGGTGAAGGCCGGCTTGGCCTTGTCGGTCGCCGCGGTCGCCGTCTGGTACGCCTGCAGGCTGGCCGCATCGGGCCGGAAGAGGTAGAGCACGGCCGCGGTGCGCTCGGCCTCCACGTAGGTGCCGAACTTGGCGGCCGGCACAGCGGTCGCGTTGACTAGGTTAGGCGCCCGGTCCAGGCTGACCGCGTTGGTCACGGTCGTAGTGACTACGTACGCGAGCAGCCCGACCATGGCGATGAGCGGGATCGCCACCAGAAAATATATTCGGAGCCTTATGGACCGACCGCGCGATCCCATGGCACCCCCATGTATTCAGAGGCATGGATGCGGGCTGCTCCCCGGTGCACCCGACCAACGGTCAAGACGGCCAGAATAGCCCATAACAGGCACGCCCCGGAGGCAAAGATGGATATATGCGCCAATGGGATTGTGCGTGATCACAATGCCCTGGTTGGCCCCGTTTTTCCGGGAAGTCGCAGATGATCATGGTCGGTGCTCGCGGCCCGGGACGGCGGGCCTGCCCCGCTTTTGTCGGCGCCACCGCCTACCCTTAGGGACGTGGCTGCCCTCGCTATCGATGCCCTCCTCGACGGACTCAATCCGGAGCAGCGTGCTGCCGTCATCCACCAGGGCAGCCCGCTCCTGATCGTGGCGGGCGCGGGCTCCGGGAAGACCCGCGTGCTCACCCACCGGATCGCCTACCTGCTCGCCGCGCGGGACGTGGCGCCGCAGGAGATCCTGGCCATCACCTTCACCAACAAGGCGGCCGGGGAGATGGCCGCCCGGGTCGCCGCACTGGTCGGCCCGCGGGCCCGGTCCATGTGGGTGATGACGTTCCACTCGGCCTGCGTGCGCATCCTGCGCCGGGAGGCCAGGCGGTTCGGCTACCCCTCGTCGTTCTCCATCTACGACCAGGCCGACTCCCAGCGCCTGATGGCGCTGACCTGCCGGGAGCTCGAGCTCGACGCCAAGCAGTACCCGCCCAAGGCGATGGCCGCCCAGGTGTCGAACCTGAAGAACGAGCTGATCGACCACGAGACCTTCTCGTCCCAGGCGCAGACCGCGCGGGACAAGGCCCTGGCCGAGGCCTACCGCGAGTACCAGCGCCGCCTGCTGGCGGCGGGCGCGATGGACTTCGACGACCTGATCATGGTGACCGTCAACCTCTTCCAGGCCCTGCCGGAGGTCGCCGAGGAGTACCGCCGCCGGTTCCGGCACGTGCTCGTGGACGAGTACCAGGACACCAACCACGCCCAGTACATCCTGATCAGGGAACTGGTCTCGGGCAGCGATCCGCTCTTCTCCAGCCGAACGGGGCAGGCTGATCCAGACGGCCACCCCCTCGAGCCCTCGGAACTATGCGTGGTCGGTGACGCCGACCAGTCGATTTACGCCTTCCGCGGGGCCACTATCCGCAACATCGTGGAGTTCGAGCAGGACTACCCCGATGCCAAGGTCATCCTGCTGGAGCAGAACTACCGTTCCACCCAGAACATCCTGGCCGCCGCCAACGCCGTGGTCTCGAAGAACCAGGGCCG
This sequence comes from uncultured Actinomycetota bacterium, assembly GCA_963839095.1. GTDB lineage: Bacteria > Actinomycetota > Actinomycetes > Streptosporangiales > Streptosporangiaceae > Palsa-504. The sequence goes on from CAWIUF010000069.1 coordinate 150,604, forward strand.
CAAACCCAAGAACCTGTGGTCCGACCAGGGCGCGGGCCCGCCGATCACCGGGTACGTCGCCGACAACGAGCACGACGAGGCCGCGTTCGTCGCCGAGGAAGTGGACCGGCTCACGGACGCGGGCCAGGCCACCCCGGGCCAGGTGGCGGTGTTCTACCGGACCAACGCGCAGTCCCGGGTCTTCGAGGAAGTGTTCATCCGGGTCGGGCTGCCCTACCGGGTCGTCGGCGGGGTCCGGTTCTACGAGCGGCGCGAGGTCCGCGACCTGCTCGCCTACCTGCGCCTGATCGCCAACCCGTCCGACGAGGTGTCGCTGCGCCGGGTGCTGAACGTGCCCAAGCGCGGCATCGGCGACCGGGCCGAGGAGTACGTGGCCGCTTACGCGCAGCGGGAGCACAAAACGTTCGCCGAGGCGCTGTCCCGGCCGGCCGACGTGCCCGGGCTCGCGGCCCGGTCGGCCAACGCCATCGCCGGTTTCAACACGCTGGTCACGGAGCTGCGGGAACTGGCGGAGACCGTTCCGGTGGCCGAGTTCACCGAGGCCGTGCTGGACCGCACCGGGTACATCGAATCGCTGGAGCAGTCGTCCGACCTGCAGGACGCCAGCCGGATCGAGAACCTGGAGGAGCTGGTCTCGGTCGCCCGCGAGTACGACGGGAACCACGAGGACGGCACCCTGGCGGACTTCCTCGAGCAGGTGTCCCTGGTGGCCGACGCCGACCAGATTCCCGAGGGCGACGACCACGGCGGCCTGGTGACGATGATGACCCTGCACACGGCCAAGGGCCTGGAGTTCCCGGTGGTGTTCCTCACCGGCATGGAGGAAGAGGTCTTCCCGCACCAGCGCTCGCTGACCAACGCGAAGGAACTGGAAGAGGAGCGCAGGCTGGCCTACGTCGGGATCACCCGGGCCGAGCAGCGCCTGTACCTGACCCGGGCCATCGCCAGGAACTGGTGGGGCCGCCCGTCCTTCCACAAGGAGTCGCGGTTCCTCGGCGAGATCCCGGCGGCCCTGATCGAGTGGCGCCGCAACGAGCGGGCCGCGATGGCGTCGGTCACGCCCGCCCAGGAGCGGATGGCACAGCGGCCGGGGACCCGGTCACCGGGGAACCGCCCGGTGCCTTCGCTCGCGCCCGGCGACATGGTGACCCACGACAAGTTCGGCCTCGGCACCGTGGTGTCCACCGACGGCTTCGGGGACCAGTCCGAGGCGAAGATCGACTTCGGTGCCGATTACGGCGTCAAGCACCTGGTGCTCCGTTACGCCCCGCTCGAGAAGTTGTAAGGGTCGGAGCGGTAGGGATCGGAGCCGTCGGCCAGCGGCCGGGATCGCGGCCTGACCGGGCCGCCACCGCGCTGGTCCGCATCGTTCCAGTTCCCGGTGCCCCCGGTCCCGCCCGTCCGGCCGGTCTCGCCCGCGGCGCCCCGGCCGCCCGCGGCCCCGCCGCCTCCGGAGGTGCCGCCTGGCGCGCCGGCGCCATTGCCCCGGGGCGTGCTGCCCGGCCCGGCCATACCGCCCCGGCCCGGCCCGCCCGGTCCCGCCGTTCCGCTCCGCCCCGGTGCGCTGCCCGGTCCGGGTGCACCGCCCGGTCCGGGCGCACCGCCGCGCCCGGGTATGCCGCCTGATCCCGGCGGCGCACCGCCGCGCCCGGGTGTGGCCGCCGGTCCGGGCGCACCGCTCCGGCCGGGCGCACCGTCCCGCCGGGGTGCGCTGGTCCGTCCGGGGATGCCATTCCCGCGCGGCGCCGGCTGCGCGGGTGTCCCGCGGGGTGCCGGCTGCGCGGGTGTCCCGCGCGGCGCTGGCTGCGCAGGTCGCGGCGCGGTGGCCCGCCCCGGCACCGGTTCCGCGACCGCGGGGCCCATCGCGCCCACCGGAGCCGCGGCCGCCACGGCGGGGACCGGGGCTACCGGGATCACGGGGCTCGGGCCGGACCGGGCGGGCGTGGCCGCCGGGACCGCCCAGTCCCGGTCGCGGGCGACCGGACGGCTGCGACGCCACAGGAACCACCGGGCGAGCGTGATCGCGACGGCCACCGCCGTGGCGAGCACCATCGCGAAGAAGCCGTCGGCGACCCACTGCGCCGCGCCGATGGCCAGCGCGGCATTGGATGACGCGGCCTCGTGGTCAAAGACGACGCCGCTGATCAGCGCGGCCACCAGGTAGGCCAGCGCCGGGACGGGGAGGATCGTCCGGCCGGCGCTGGGCCGGATAGCCAGTGCGGCGGCGATCGTGCCCGCGATGACGAAGATCCCGAGCAGCCGGCCGGGTGTGCTCCTGCCCACCATGGTGGCGATGGTGCCGACGGCCGCGCTCGAGACGATGATGCAGACCCCGAGCCCGCCCTGCAGCGAGCCCCACCGGCTCAGACCCGGCGAACGCCGGGCATTACGCCGGGCCCGGGCGCTGTCCCGCCCGCCGCCCGGCTGGCTCGCAGCTCGCCTGCTGCCGGCTCCGGCCCGCCTGCTGCCCGGCCCGGTTCCGCTCCGCCGGTCGCCGGGCTCGGTCCCGTTCCGCCGGTCGCCGGGCTCGGTCCCGCCTCGCCTGCTGCCCGGCCTGGTCCCGTTCCGCTGGTCGCCGGGCTCGGTTCTGTCTCGCCTGCTCCGCGGCCCCGCGGCGGCCGATCGCATCCCGGTTGGCGGGGTCGGCGCTGGCTGGGCAGGCAGGCGGCGGGTCTGCGCGTCGGTCCGCGGTTCACGGCCGGGCGCCCCGGAGTCGCGTCCGCGGGGAGGTGTCCCCGCGGAATCGCCCCACCTTCTGTCTCCCTGACCGCCCGCTTGGCTACCCGCCCGTCCACCGCGCGTCCCGGCCGCATCCGGGCCGGGGCCACGCCGTGCGGGCCGGGCGCCGGTCCCGGGCGTCCGGGGAAGCCCGGTATCGCGGCCGCGCGGCCTGGCTCCAGGCTCGCCGCCGTACGGCCTGCTCGGGCGTGGTTCACGCTGTGGTGAGTCGGTCATATGTGCTTCGGATGTTAGCCGTTGCACCTTGGTATCGGGGACGTGAAGGTAGGCTTCGACGAACGATTTTAGCGATCCAGAACAGGACTGCTGAGGAACGATGCCATGGTTAGGCCTGGTTCTCCGGCCTCGGCGTGGGGTGTCGCCGGGAAAGCCGGATATGCCCTGAGCTGCGTAGCTGCGGCTCTGGTCCTGGCCGTGAGCGGCTTTTCCTACTTTGTCGTGAATGACGTGAGCAGCATCGGCGGCTCGCACGCGATCAGCAGCGGACCTTCCATCGGTGCGCAGAACATTTTGCTCATGGGCCTGGAGAGCCGGACCGACTGGAACGGCAACATCTTGCCGAACGACATCCTCGGTGCCCTGCACGCTGGCAGCAGGCAGGGGATCGAGAACGGAGTCGGCGGCAACGCCACCAACACGCTGATCCTGATCCACATCCCGGCCGGCGGCAAGAAGGCCGTCGCCTTCTCCATCCCGCGTGACGACTGGGTCAACTTCCCGCAGACCTACGACGGGCAGAGCCAGGGCAAGATCGACCAGGCCTACGGGGACGCCTTGGCGGAGAAGGAGTCCCAGCTCTACCAGAGCAACCCGAAGATGCCCAAGAACCAGCTCGCCTTCCAGGGCAACGAGGCGGGCCGCGCGGCCGCGGTAGCCACCGTGTCGATGCTCACCGGGGTGCACATCGACCACTTCGCCGAGATCAACCTGGACGGGTTCTACGAGCTGGCCAAGGTGCTCGGCGGCGTGGAGGTCTGCCTGAAGAACCCGGTCCCGCTGGACACCTACTCGGGCTTTGTCGCCAAGAAGGCGGGCTACCAGCACCTGACCGCCAAGATGGCGCTGGCGTTCGTCCGTCAGCGCCATGGCCTGACCAACGGCGACCTGGACCGCACCCACCGGCAGCAGGCGTTCCTGGACTCGGTCATGCAGCAACTGCGCACCGAGGGCGTGCTCAGCGACCTCGGCAAGATCAACTCGCTGCTCTCGGTGGCCAAGCAGTACGTGATCACCGACTCCGGCTGGGACCTGCTCGACTTCGCCACCCAGATGCGCAGCCTGAACAGCAGCAACCTGACCTTCCACACGCTGCCGATCGTGGCCTACGCGACCATCGCCGGGCAGTCCGCCAACCAGGTCGATCCCGCCCTGATCCAGAGGCTCGTGCAGGAGACCTTCTACCCGGCGCCCGCGCCCTCCGGCTCGGCTCGCCCGAAGGCCGCCAACTCGCCCTCGATCAGCCCGGCCGTCGCGGCTAAGACCACCGTGGACGTCTACAACGGCGGCAGCACCCCGGGCCTGGCCAGCCAGGTCTCTGATGCCCTGGTCAAGGACGGGTTCACGGCCGGGCTGGTAGGCAACACCGGCACGCTGAGCGCGACCCAGGTCCTCTATGGCACCGGCTCGTCGGCCAGCGGCGGCCAGATCGCCAAGCTGTTCGGCGTCAGCGCCACGGCCAGTACCCAGGTCGCCGCCGGGCACGTCCAGGTCATGCTGGGCGGGAACGCCGCGGTGCCGGGGGCTACGCCGTCCTCCTCGACTTCGGCGGTCCCGCTGCCCACGACGGGAGTGCAGGGCGGCGCGGTCAACGCCAAGAACGGCATCCCCTGTGTTGATTAGCGCGGAGCTACCGCAGGCCCGGTTAGGCTTGCCATCATGGGCAAGATCCGGGTAATCGTCGCGAAGGCCGGGCTCGACGGCCACGACCGGGGAGCGAAGGTGGTGGCCCGCGCGCTGCGGGACGCCGGGGTGGAGGTCATCTACACCGGGCTGCACCAGACCCCGGAGCAGATCGTCGCGGCCGCCATCCAGGAAGACGTGGACGCGATCGGGCTCTCTATTCTCTCCGGTGCCCATATGACGCTCTTCGCCCGGGTCATCGAACTGCTCAAGGAGCGGAACGCCACCGACATCGTGATGTTCGGCGGCGGCATCATCCCGGACGAGGACATCGCGGAGCTGTCGCGGATGGGCGTGGCCAGGATCTTCACCCCGGGCGCGCCCACCACCGAGATCATCGCCTGGGTCCGCGAGAAGTTCGGCAGCGAGGTCGCGGAGAGCCAGGCCTGAGCCCGGCGGCGGCACCGGCTCGGCGGAACATCCAGCCGCCTCTCGCCGGATCGACGGTCCATCGACCCGGTCCGGGCCACGCCCGCCACGGGACACCCTCCGGGTCCTATGAGGCCCACGGGATCCGAGTTACCGCACTCGCCCGGAACTCGCCGCAAAAGAGCCGCCTCATCGAGCGTTGATGTTTTCATTGCGGCTGTTGCGCCACGTCGGGCAGTGATGTCGATACCAGAGAGCAAGCCGGGTGAACAGCGGGATTACCGGGACGGGTGCGGCAGTTGGGACTCGGAATGACGTAACGTCCTCCAACTCAAAATGACCGCAGCCCTTCACCGTCGAGAATCATCAGAGGTATCCCGCGGTGAGTATTCCTGGGCAGGTATCCCGGGTCCCAGCTGTCACTGGGATCCTCGGGATCCTCGGGATCCTCGGGGTCCCAGGGGCTCCCTGGTCGCGCTCCATGACCTGCCGATCTCGCGGAAGCCGCACCCAGCCCGGCTCCGTCACGGCTAGGAGGGCTATCCGGACGGACGCCAGGAACCATGAGAACGTCAAAGAACAGCAGCCGCTTCCGTTCATGCCGCCGATATCGAAATACTTGAAAAGTACCGTACCTAAAAAGTCCGAATCACCTCAAGAATCAACACTTGACGCCAGCAGCCAGCGTATTCATACTCAAATTGTGCCATTTCCCGCCAGGGGCGGGCGGGCCATCACCATGACATTGCCGGGTGAACTGAGTCGCTGACCTTGGCCCGAGCGCCTGGCATTGCCGTGACGATCAACGCTATACGGGGCATTCCCAGGCGAGCGCGCATTTGCCGATCAGTGCCGTCTACTGCGCGGTCTGCACGCATGCGGATATGGCGGTGGAAGCAACAAAGGGGTGACGGGGTGTTGAAGAAGCGAAGTGTCATCACGGCCGCGATTGCGGCGGCCGGGCTCGTCGTCGCGACCGCCGCAGGCGCCGTGGCCGCACCGGCGGCCCAGGCGGCTGCGTCCGGGCCAGCCGCGGCCACAGCGGCACGGCCACGGCAACCGCTG
>CAWIUF010000070.1:0-71447 GCA_963839095.1 uncultured Actinomycetota bacterium
TGCAGAATTTTCTCTGCAAGCCTACCGTGGTGGGCATGACAACCTGTGAGCTCCTGGCCCGTGAAGCAAGTCCCCGTGAACTGAGTCCCGGTGAACTGAGTCCTAGCGAACCAAGTCCCCGTGCACTCCCGGCCCGCGCTCCCGAGATCCCCGTCTCCGGCACCACCGGCTGGGACGGCTGGTGGCCCTGGCCGTGGGGTTGTTCCTGCTGCCGTGGTGCGTGGTGCTCGGGATGACGCTGCCCGCCGCCGAGGTTCGTGCCGGACTGGTCGCTGGCCTGGGTGGGACTGGATTTCGCCGAGGCGGTCGCCGCGCTGCTGACCGCGTGGCTGCTCAGGCGGGGCAGCCCGCGGGCCAGCCTGCCGGCCATGGCCGGGGCCGGGCTGCTGTTCGCCGACGCCTGGTTCGACGTGTGCACGTCGGCCGCCGGAACGGCGCGCGTGCTGGCCGTGGGGGAGGCCGCCCTGGTGGAGCTGCCGCTGGCCGCCGCCGCGATCTGGCTCGCCGTCACCCTGACCCGGCCCCCCAGGGCCACGAAAGGCGGCCCGGAGGGCCACGAAAAGCGGCCCGGCGTTGCTACCGTGACAAGGTGACTATCCATTTCATCTGCCGGGGTAACTCGTTCCGCAGCATTATCGCCGAAGCCTATCTGAATTCACTGAAGATTAACGATCTGGTCGTTTTTTCCAGCGGGTCGACGGCCGCGCTGGCCAAGGCCAGGAACCGGCCCTATCATCAGCTGACGCTGGATCTTCTGGGGCCGCACGGCATTCGCGAATACGCCAAGGGCGACTACGGAGACAGCTGACGCAAGCGCATCTCGACCGAGCTGATATCTCAGTCTGCATGAATCAGGTCGTCTACGACGAGTGCCTGACGTCCGTGACCTCCCGGGTCAGCCCAAGAATCTGGTCGGTCACCGATATCGGCAAGCCGGGCCGGATTGCCGGTACCGAGCTTAAAGGCCCCGGCGGTACCGGGAAGAGGCGTATCAGGAAATCACCCAGAACGTCGATCGGCTGCTCTCCGAGGAAAACGTCTAAGAGCCTGTAGACAAAGCATCTCAGGCTGCCTCCGTCGGGTAGATCGGGACAGCGGTGGCGGTCGCCGCCCCAGCGCCCGCCCGGGCGGCTGGCCGGTCTGGTAGCGCGGCCAGGCGGGTCATGATCAAGACGGTGGCCCACCAGACCATGGCCTCGTGATGTTCAGTGCGACGCTCGTAGTCGCGGACCAGCCGCCTGTAGCGCAGCAGCCAGCCGAAGGTCCGCTCGACGACCCACCTGCGGGCGACTACCCGGAAGCCGGGCGCGTCGCTGCGCTTGATGATCTCCAGGGTGATGCCCGCGGCTTTGTTCACCCAGGCGGCCGGGGCTTACCGTCATACCCGGACCAGGACCACATCAGCCGCAGCGTGGTAAATGCCGCCAGCAGGCGCGGGATCAGCAGCTTCACGCCGGCCCGGTCGCTGACCGACGCCGCGGCGGCCACGATGGCCAGCAGCCAGCCCTCGGCATCGACGGCGACGTGCCGGCCCCTGCTATCATCTTCTTTTCCGCCATGGAATCCGCGGCTGCCCTTCCAGACGGTGTCCGCGGCCTTGACGATCTGCGAGTCGACGATCACCGCGGTCGGCTCCGGGCCGCGGCCCTGATGGCTGCGCAGCCGCCGCCGCAGCCGGTGCGCCGAGCTCCTCCGAGCAGAGCCGCGCCCGCTCCAGCGGCCAGAAGAACTTCCCACACCGCCGCGTGCGGCGGGAAGTCCACCGGCAGCGCCCGCCACTCCACCCCGTTCTTCACCACGTAGAACACCGCGTCGCACATCGCCCGCAGGTCATGCTCTCCATCGGCGGGCCCTCCGCCTTGACCAGCGCGGCCATCACCGCTCTGGCCTCCGGCTCCAGCACCTGCCACTGCGCGTCGGTGGTATCGGAGGGATCAGCGCGGGAGACTACCGGTCATGGCAACGGCATCCCGACGCGGCGCATCTGGCGTTCCCGGCGGAGGCAGGGTAGACAGGCACGCAGGACTCCTGGTGCTGGAGGGCATAGACACCTCTCCGCTACCAGGAGTCCGCTCACGCCCCGGCGTGACACGCCGCGCCCATAGCAAGAAAGACCGGGCCATCCGGCCAGACCAGACCTACCGGGCTTGTCTACAGGCTCTGAAGAGAGCGCGCTCGCTGGCGTCGGACGGAAAGGTGCTCATCCCGCCTCGAGCACGAGCCCGAAGGTCTCCTGGATGCCGGCCGCGCCGTCGGGCGTGATCCGGAGTGCCCGGCTCCCGGGCCGCGGCTCGACCCAGCCCGCCGCCAGGGCATGGTCGCGCAGCGCGCGGCCGAGTTGCCCGGCGAGGTGGTGGCGGGTCTCGGTCCAGTCGACGCAGTAGCGGATCAGTGGGCGGCGGCCGCCGGGGAGGCGGCGCCGAGGTCGTCGAGGAAGTCCTGCCCGCTGCCGGTGAGCTGGTAGTCCACGTCGCGGCCGTACGACGCCGGCGGTCGGCCGGCGCTGTCGGGGTCGAAGCGGCCGTCCCCGCCGCACAGGAAGCCGCGATCGAGCATGCTCTGCATGAGCCCGACGCCGAGCTGGCCGGCCAGGTGGTCGTAGCACGAGCGCGCCCGGCGCAACTGGGCGGCGCGGGTGCTGGCCCGCAGCGAGGTGATCGGCTCGGGCGGGGCGAGCTCCATCAGCCGCTCGAGGACGTCGGACGACAGCCGACCCGGCCAGCCGGTAGTACCGGCTCTTGCCCTCGGCGCGGACCGCGATCAGCCCGCCCTCGGTGAGCTTCTTCAGATGCGCGCTCGCGGTCGGGCGGCTGACGCCGGCCTCCTGCGCCAGCATGCTGGCGGACAACTCGCGGCCCGAGGATCAGGGCGATCAGGATCCGGCTCCGGGCCCGGTCGGCGATCAGCTCGGCGACCCGCGACAGGTCGGCGTCCCCGGTCATGTCGATCCTCTCCAGCTCCGGCCCGGCGGCGTACCGCCGTTGCCTCGACGGTACTCAGGAGCGCGAACTGCACTGGCCGCTGCGGCAAGGCCAAGTGCGACGGAGAAGCCGGTGCGTACGCCGCCGGCGTTGAGCACCGCCCCGAGCAGCGCCACGCCGATGGCCCCGCCGATCTGGCGCGCGGTGTTGAGCGAGCCACTGGCCAGGCCCGCATGCTGAGCGGGCGAGGCGTTGAGCGCGACCGACGTCATGGCGGGCATCGCGAGGCAGCACAGGCCGATCACGGCGAGCCCGGCGATGATCAGGGCCGGCGAGGCGGCCAGCCCGCCCGCCGCGGTGACGATGGCTCCGATGCCAGCACACGTGAAGCCGAGCAGCATCGGTCGGCGAGGCCCGGCCGCGGCCGCGAGGAGGCCACCGCTGATCGCTCCGACGCCGACCACCACGGCCATCGGCAGCACCGCGAGCCCTCCCGTCAGCGCCGAGAAGCCATAGGCCGACTGCAGCGTCAGCGAAACGCACAGCAAGGCGCCGTACATCGCGAAGTTGAAGCAGAACCCGGTCAGCAGCGACCAGCGGAACGGGACCGAGCCGGTGAGGCCGGCCGGCACGAGCGGATGGGCGCTCCGCCGCTCGAGGCGCGTGAACAGCCAGCCGGCCACGATCCCGAGCGCCAGCGCGCCGGCCGCCGTCGCCAGCTGGTGCTCGCCGGCCTCGATGATGCCGGCGGTGAGCGCGGCGAGGGCGAGCGTGCCGAGCACGGTCCTGGCCGGGTGGACCGGCGGGACGCGGTCGGTCGCGGGGCCGAGCACCGCGATGGTGCCACCGATCACGGCGGCCGCGGGAAGGTTGATCCAGAAGATCGCCGGCAAGCTCGCGACCGTGATCGGCACCCCGCCGAGCAGCGGCCCCGAGGCGAAGCCGAGGGTGGCGATCCCGCCCCAGACTCCGAGCGCGCGGGACCGCTCGCCGGACTCGGGGTAGAGCTCGGTGATCATCGCCAGCGACGCCGGGAACATCAGCGCCGCCCCGGCGCCTGGAACGCGGGCGCCGATCAGCACCGGCCAGCCGCCGGCCAGTGCGGCCGCGGCCGAGGCGAGCCCGAACAGCCCGAAACCCAGCAGGCAGGTGCGGCGGTGCCCGTACCAGTCGCCGAGGGCGCCCGCGGTCAGCATGCAGGCGGCGAACGGGACGGCGTACCCGTCCACGGCCCACTGGGCCGCGCTCACCCCGCCGCCGAGGTCGGTCCGCAGCGTCTGCAGGGCGACGTTGACGATGGTCGCGTCGAGCTGCACCAGCGCGAACGTCAGCGACAGGGCGACCAGCGTGACCGTCCGCGCCGCCGCCCGGCCCGGGTGAGCTCCGGGGTCCGCTCAGCAAGATCGTAGGACGTCATGCCCCCATCGTGACGCGGGAATAGTTCGACGCCGGACGAATCGGGACAGGGCCGCTGCCGTACGGCGGAGACTGCCGCCTCCTGCACCAAGATCACGGACGTGGCCCGGGCGTGCGCACGCGGGCGGCCAGGACGAGCCGCTGCGCTCCTAGCGTCACCGCGAGGTACAAGAGCAGGGCGACCCTGTCAGCCTGCGCCGTGCTGCCGCTGAGCAGCTGCGCTGCGCCGACGTGACCTCCAACCGAGACGAGCCACAAAACTGCGGTGAGCCATGTGCCCTGGCGCATGAAGCGTTCTTGTTCCCGCCAGACCCGCACGGTCGTCGCTCGCAGCGCGCCCAGCAGCTGCGCCCGCCGCAAGGCTGGCCGCGATGAAGATCACAGCACCGCCGGTCATGCTGTGGTGCTGGCCCAACTGGGCCAGCTCGGCAAGCCCGAGTACACCCAGGATCAGCGGCAGACGGCCTGTGCCCAGCGGCCTGGCCGTGAGCTGCCCGGAAGAGCAGCCAGGCGAAGATGGCCAGATCGATGATTAGCGCGCTTGGGGGTCTCCATTTAACCGGAGTGGTCCAGGTTAGCGGCCCTCGAGGGCTGGCTGCTGGCCATCGTGGCCGCCGCGGCGTCGGTCAGGGGGCGGCAGGCGTGAAGCTGCTGATCCGCGCCTGCTGGCGGCATTTACCACGCTGCGGCTGATGTGGGCCGACTCGGGTATGACGGTAAGCCCCTGGCCGCCTGGGTGAACAAAGCCGCGGGCATCACCCTGGAGATCATCAAGCGCAGCGACGCGCCCGGCTTCCGGGTAGTCGCCCGCAGGTGGGTCGTCGAGCGGACCTTCGGCTGGCTGCTGCGCTACAGGCGGCTGGTCCGCGACTACGAGCGTCGCACTGAACATCACGAGGCCATGGTCTGGTGGGCCACCGTCTTGATCATGACCCCACAGGCTGGCGCGCTGCCAGACCGGCCAGCCGCCCGGCGGGCGCTCGGGGCGGCGACCGCCACCGCTGTCCCGATCTACCGACTCAGGCAGCCTGAAATGCTTTGTCTACAGGCTCTGCGGCCCAGAAAACGTTAACCCCCGGTCAGCGCGCTCCCGGCCGCGTCCGTGTACAGCTCGGCCGCCCGCCAGCAGTACCAGGCCGCCACCGAACGATACGGCCGGAACGGCTCCCCGAGCGGACGAAGCTCTTCGCCGTCGGCTCGGGCACCCGCCAGGCCAGCCCTAACCGCGGCGCACGCCCAGGTCGCCGACTGGCCACACGTCCAGCCGCCGCAGCTGGAAGAGCAGGAACATCTCGGCCGTCCAGGGCCCGATCCCGCGCACGGCCGACAAACGCGCGGCGATCTCGTCGTCGCTCTCCCGGGCCAACCCGCGCGGCGACAGCACCACCGTCCCGTCCAGCACCTTGGCCGCCAGGTCCCGCAGCGAGGCCATCTTGTCCTGACAGCCCGGCCGCCCGCAGCTCCTCGTCGGACAGTGCCAGCAGTGCCTCGGCCGAGACGTCACCGCCGATCGCGGCGAGCAGCCGCCGTGGAGGCCGCCGCCCGCGCCCCGCCAGCTGCTGGTACACGATGGCCCGGACCAGTGTGCCGAGGTGCGTCTCGGTCGGCCGGCCGAGCCGGGGAAGCCCCGCCTCAACCACCAGCCGGGCGATGACCGGATCCCGTTCGGCCAGGATCCGCGCGGCCGCCGCGAAGCTGACCTTCCGCTGGACCGCACACTCGAAGACGCAGGCATACCCCCATGATGCCTGGTGGCTGTCCTGCCCAGAAGGCTGCTGGCCCTGGCGTGGGTGCGGCTCCTTCGGAGTGAAGGGTCAGAGCGGTTGGCACCCGGGGTACCCAGGTACGTGGGCTGTGGCACACGGGGTACCCAAGAACGTGGGCTGTGGCACACGGTCCCTGTCCGGCAGCGCCGCCGCGGGCCCGGGGCTGGCATCAGGCGCACCGGCGGTACCGCGAGCCATCACCGGTCCCGCGGACAGAGGGGCCCGCTCCGGGAGAGCCGCCCCCATATGGCGCCGATGCGGCTGGTCCGAGGTGAGCGTCCGGGTCGCGGGGCGGGTGGTGCCCAGTGAGGCACCTGACCGCGTCCTGGCGCCTGCCGGCAGGCCGGCTGAACCACGACGATGGAGCATCGTGGTGGTCCTGACCACCACCGATGGAGCATTGCCGTGGCCGGCCCTGCCGGCCCGGCACCGGGCCAGGGACCGGGACAGATGATGCCGGAGCGGCCGATGAGGACGTTGAGGCGTGCAACGGCCGCTCGCCCCCGCCCGTCGGCCGGCCGCGGTCCGCGAGAGCCCGACCCCACACCGGCTCCGTTGCTAACTGGCGGGCCGACCTGACACCGGAGACTCGCCTGCTCAATCCGCGCGAACTCCTGCGATCCGGTCACATTCCGGCCGCCGCGATCCGTCATGGCAGCGAGCAAGAACAAAACCAAGTGCGCACCACAAAACCAAGTGAACAAGACGAAACCACGCGGGAGATGTGACATGACAAGGATCGCGGTAGCGGGGGCGACCGGACGGGTCGGCCGGCACGTCGTGGACGTGCTCGCGAGCGTGGCCACGACGTGGTGGCGATCTCCCGCTCAACGGCGTAAACGTGATCACCGGGGACGGCCTGGACCCGGCCCTGGAGGCGTCGGCTGTCATCATCGACGCCTCCACCGGGCCGTCGCCCGAGCAGGCCGCGGCGACCGAGTTCTTCACCACGGCGACCCGGAACCTGCACGAGCCGGCGTCGAGGCCGGCGTACGCAGGCTGGTGGTGGTGTCCATTATCGGCACCGACAAGGCCACCGCCGGCTACGGCGCGGCCAAGCGGCCCACGAGCGGGCCGCGCTGGCCGGGCCGATCCCGGCCCGGATCCTGCGCGCGGCCCAGTTCCACGAGTTCGTCGAGGTGCTGATGGGCTGGGGCAGGCAGGGCGACGTCGTCTACCTGCCGAAGATGCGCACCCAGATCGTCGCGGCCCGGGCCGTCGCCGAGGCGCTTGCCGACCTGGCCCTGAGTCGACCGAGCCGGAAGCCGAGTGCCGGCGAGATCGCCGGCCCGCGCGAGGAGTACCTCCCCGACCTGGCCGAGCTGCTCGCGGCCAAGCGCGGCGACGGAGTCAAGATCGAGGCGGTCAGCAACCCGGCCGACCCCAACGACGTGCTCAACAACAACGGCGGCCTGCTGCCCGGTCCGCACGCCACCCTGGCCGGCCCCACCTTCGCCGAATGGCTCGACGCCCAACTGATCACTCCCGTGGCGGTGACCCGCCCGGCGGCGTCCCGGCACGAGGTCCGGACCGCGTCCCCGTCCGGCGCCGCCGACACCACCAGCCCCTGCCCGTCGTACAACGGCGACACCAGCCGGTAGGAGTACTCAGCCGCCGCCAGCCCCGGCCGCCGCGCCAGCTCGGCCATCAGCAGAGCCTGCAACGGCCCGTGCACGAGCAGCCCGGGGTAGCCCTCGGACCGGGCGTAATCCCGGTCATAGTGGATCCGGTGCGCGTTGTACGTCAGCGCCGAATACCGGAACAGCAAGACCGGATCCACCGCGACCGTCCAGTCCCCGGGCCCGGCCGGAACCGGCGGGCCAGCGGCGGCCGGATCCGGCCCACCGCCCCCAGCAGGCTCCCGGTACACCAGATCCTGCTCCTCGCTGACCACCACCGCCCCGCCCTGGCTGATCTCGGTGCGCACGGTGACGAAATGCAGCGGCCCGGTCCGCCCCTGCTTGACCGCCGCACTGGCCTGCCAGGTCCGCCGGGTCGCCTCCGCCCCGATCCGCAGCGCCCCGTGCCGCCACACCCGCCCCCCGGCGAACATCCGCCGCAGCCCCGGCCCGGGCGGCACCGGCATCCCGCCGTGCACCTGGTGACCGTCCGGCCCCAGCGCGGCCGTAGCCGGCCGGTCCAGCAGATACACCCAATGCCAGAGCAAAGGCATTGCACCGAACGAGTCGCCTGTCACGCCCAGCAACCCCGCCAGCGCCTCCGCGGGCCCCGGCGCGATCAGCTCGGTGACTTCCCTGACGCTACCCATCAGGCTCGATGACCTGGCGGACCTCCAGCCTCCGGGCCGCCAGCAGCGGCCGGATCTGCGCCACCGCGATGCCCTCGAAGTGCGGGGTGGCCTGGTGCGCCAGGACCGCCTCGGCACTGTCGTACCGCTCGTACAGCACGAACGAGTCCGGGTCCTCCGTTCCGCGCAGCGCCACGAAATCCCGGCAGCCCGGCTCGGCCCGGGTCGCCGCGGTGTGCCGGGCCAGCAGCCTCGCCACCTGGTCGCCCTTCCCCGGCCGGGCCTGGTAGTAGACGACCAGCGTGACCTCCTCCACCGGGGTGCTCATCCGATGGTGAAGGGGTCGCGGGTGCCGCCGGTGAGCTCCACCCAGATGGCCTTGGTCACGGTGTACTCGTGCACCGCCTCGATGCCGTTCTCCCGGCCCAGGCCGGACAGGCCGTAGCCGCCGAACGGGACGTCCGGGCCGACCACCCGGTAGGCGTTGATCCACACGGTGCCGGTGCGCATCGCGTGCGCCACCCGGTGCCCGCGGTGGATGTCCTTGGTCCACACCGCCCCGGCCAGGCCGTACCGGGTGTCGTTGGCCAGCGCCAGCGCCTCCTCCTCGGTGTCGAACGGGATGACCGACAGCACCGGGCCGAACACCTCCTCGCACGCCACCGTCATCGTCGGTTTCACCCCGGTGAGCACCGTGGGCTGGACGAAGAACCCGCCCAGCTCGGCGTCCGGCTGCCCGCCGGAGGTGACCGTGGCGCCCTCGCTCGCGGCCCCTTCCAGGAACGAGAGCACCTTGCGGTACTGCGGTTCGGTGGCCACCGGGCCCATCTCGGTCTCGGCCGCCTTCGGGTCGCCGAGCTTGATCGACCGGGCCCGCTCGGCGATCTGGGCCACCAGGTCGTCGTGCACGGTGCGGGAGACCAGCAGCCGCGAGCCCGGCCATGCAGGTCTGGCCGGTGGCGGCGAACACCCCGGCCAGCACGCCGTTGCAGGCCGCGTCCAGGTCGGCGTCGTCAAAGACGATGTGGGCCGACTTGCCGCCCAGCTCCAGCAGCACCCCGGTGATGTTCTGGGCGGCGGCCGCCGCCACCTGCGCGCCGACCGCGGTCGAGCCGGTGAACGCCACCTTGTCCACGTCCGGGTGGGCGGCCAGCGCCTTGCCGACCGCGGGCCCGAACCCGGTCACCACGTTGAACACGCCGGGCGGGAACCCGGCCTCGTCCATCAGCGCGGCCAGCTCGACCGCGGAGGCGGGGGAGTAGTCGCTCGGCTTGGCCACCATCGTGCAGCCGGCCGCCAGCGCCGGGGCCAGCTTCCAGCACAGCAGCAGCAGCGGGGAGTTCCACGGCACGATGGCCGCGACCACGCCGGCCGGCTCGCGCCGGGTGTAGACGAGGAAGTTCGGCTTGTCGCCGGGGATGGTGGTGCCCTCGAGCTTGTCGGCCAGCCCGGAGAAGTAGTAGAACCACTCCGGGATGCTGCCGAGCTG
This sequence comes from uncultured Actinomycetota bacterium, assembly GCA_963839095.1. Classification (GTDB taxonomy): domain Bacteria; phylum Actinomycetota; class Actinomycetes; order Streptosporangiales; family Streptosporangiaceae; genus Palsa-504. The sequence continues at coordinate 9,841 of CAWIUF010000070.1, forward strand.
GCCGCGCATCTCGCGCAGCAGCTTGCCGGTGTCCCGGGTCTCGATCTCGGCCAGCCGGTCCGCGTCCCGGGCGATCAGGTCGCCCAGCTTGCGCATCAGCCGCGCCCGGCCGAACCCGGTCAGCTTCCCCCATTCCCCGGCCAGCGCCCGGCGCGCCGCGGCGACCGCGGCGTTCACGTCGGCGGCGTCGCCGTCGGCGGCCGACGCCCACGCCGAGCCCAGGTACGGGTCGACCGAGTCGTACCGCTGCCCGGACGCCGCCTCGGTCCGCTGCCCGTCGATGACGAGCTGGTAGCGCGCCCGTTCTGCTGTGCTCATGATGATGTTCTCCCAGGTAGGAATTCCGCCAGGATGGAGTCGGTGTGCTGGCCGGGGGCCGGGACGGCGCCCATGGCCGGCTCGCGGCCGGGCACGGTCACCGGCGGCAGCAGGGTACGGACCGGGCCGCCGGGGGTGTCCACCTCGCGCCACCGGTCCCGCGCTGCCAGCTGCGGGTGCGCGGCGAACTCGGCCGGGGTGCGCAGCCGGGCGTTGGCGATCCCGGCCGCGTCCAGCCGGGCCGCCACCTCGTCCGGGGTCAGCGCCGCGAACACGTCCTCGATGATCGCCCGCAGCTCGCCGTCGCGGGCCACCCGGTCCGGGTTGGTGACGAACCGCGGGTCGGTGACCAGGTCCGGCCGGCCGAGCACCTGGCCGCAGAACACCACCCACTCGCGGTCGTTCTGCAGGCCGAGGAACACCTGCCCGCCCTTGGCCGCGTACGGCCCGTAGGGCGAGATCGACGCGTGCCGCGCGCCGGTGCGCACCGGCGCGGTCCCGCCGTAGACGGTGTAGTAGTACGGCTGGGTCATCCACTCGCCCAGCGCGTCGAACAGGGACACCTCGAAGCTGGAGCCGCGGCCGGTCCGCTCCCGCTCGTACAGCGCGGTCAGCACCGCCGAGTAGGCGTACATCCCGGCCGCGATATCGGCCACCGAGATCCCCGTCTTGCACGGCTCGTCCGGCGTCCCGGTGACCGCGAGCACCCCGGTCTCGCACTGCACCAGCAGGTCATAGGCCTTCTTGCCGGCGTAGGGGCCGTCCGCCCCGTAACCGGAGACCGTACCGCAGATCAGCCTCGGATGCCGGGCCAGCAGGTCCTCCGCGGCCAGGCCGAGCCGCCCGGCCGCGCCCGGCCCGAGGTTCTGCAGGAACACGTCGGCCCCGGCCAGCAGCGCGGCCAGCGCCTCCGCCCCGCCGGCGCTCTTGACGTCGAGCGCGACCGACTCCTTGCCCCGGTTCAGCCAGACGAAGTAGCTGGCCTGCCCGAGCACGGTCGTGTCATAGCCGCGGGCGAAGTCGCCAGGACCGGGCCGCTCGATCTTGATCACCCGCGCCCCGAGATCGGCCAGCTGCCGCGTCGCGAACGGCACCGCCACCGCCTGCTCCAGCGCCACGACCGTGATCCCGTCCAGGGGGAGCATCCCGGTCACGAGCCCGCCGGATTCCGCTGCATCAGCTGCCGCGCGATCACGTTGCGCTGGATCTCGTTCGTCCCTCGCCCACGATCATCAGCGGCGCGTCCCGGAAGTAGCGTTCCACGTCGAACTCGGTGGAGTAGCCGTAGCCGCCGTGGATGCGCACCGCGTTCAGCGCGATCTCCATCGCGGTCTCCGAGGCGAACAGCTTGGCCATGCCGACCTCCATGTCGGCCCGTTTCCCGGAGTCGTAGCAGCGCGCGGCGTACATGACCAGCTGGCGGGCCGCGGTCAGCTTGGTCGCCATGTCGGCCAGGTAGTTGCCGATCGACTGGTGCTTCCAGATCGGCACGCCGAACGCCTCCCGCTGCTGCGCGTACTTCAGCGAGTCGTCCAGCGCGGCCTGGGCCACCCCGAGTGCCCGCGACGCCACCTGAACCCGGCCGATCTCCAGGCCCCGCATCATCTGCGAGAACCCCTCGCCCTCCTCGCCGCCCAGCAACGCGGTAGCCGGAACCCGGTAATCCTCGAAGACCAGCTCGCAGCTCTCCACGCCCTTGTAACCGAGCTTGGGCAGGTCCCGGGAGACGGTGAAGCCGTCGCCGGGCTCGGCCAGCAGGATGCTGATGCCCGCGTGGGCCGGCGTGGCGGCCGGGTCGGTCTTGCACAGCAGCGCCGTCACCCCCGACCGGCGCGCGTTGGTGATCCACGTCTTGGATCCATTGACGACATAGCTGTCGCCGTCGAGCCGCGCCGAGGTGCGCATCGCCTGCAGGTCCGAGCCGCCGCCCGGCTCGGTCAGCGCCATCGTGGCGCGCAGCTCGCCGGTGGCCATCCGCGGCAGGTACCGGTCTTTCTGATCGTCGGTCCCGTACGCCAGCAGCAGCTTCGCCACCACCGTGTGCCCGCCCATGGCCCCGGCCAGGCTCATCCACCCGCGCGCCAGCTCCTCGGTGATCCGGGCGTAGCAGGACGTGCTGACCTGCGCGTCTCCCCACGGCTCAGGAATGGCCAGGCCGTAGATGCCGAGCTGCTTCATCTGCTCGATGAGCTTGTCGGGGTAGGTGTTGGCGTGCTCGAGCTCGCGCACCACCGGCTTGACCTCGCGGTTGACGAAGTCCCTGACGAGCTGCACCATGGCCTGCTCGTCCTCGTTCAGCTCATCCACGCTCGACTCCTTCAGCAGGAACTGCCGGAGTACGCCGGGAACATTCTCCCAGGTCCACTCCGACGGGTCACGTCGTGCAGGCAGGTCACCCACGCAGTCGTCCAGCTTGGCCCGCAGCTGATCGCCGGTCGGTGGCCGCGCCGGCGACCCCGGCGGGTACTGCAGCCGGGCCCGCCGGACCGTCCCGTCGCCGAGGTGGATCTCGGCTTCGAGCTCGCCGTCCAGCAGCCCGTCGCCCCCCGGCTCCAGCTTGGTCTCGACCAGGCCGACCAGTCGCCGCGCAGCGTCCCGGCGCACCGCCCCGTCGGTGAAGCTGCCGAAGCCGGGATAGCTGTCCAGCAGCGCGGCCGCCGCCGCGTACTCCAGGCTGAACTTGCCCTGCAGCCCGGATTCCGGCCGGTGATGGATCAGCGGCACCACGGTCGCCTCCGGCGTCCGCAGCACGATCCGCCGCACCGCCGCCGGCTCCAGCCCGGACCCCAGCTCCGCCAGCGCCGCGATCGGCCGCTGGAGGGCGTAACAGCAGGGGTAGAGCTTGATGGCCAGCCCGTTCGGGATCAAAGGTTCTCCGGGTCCTGACGGATCCGTCGCGGACGGGTCGGCTGCGCCCGGGTCCAGCGCCGACGGGTCGCCGCCGACGAGCGCCAGCCACGTGTCGAGCGCCGCCGGGTCGGCCCGCGCGCCCGCGGCCGCCAGCCGCGCCGCCCGCAGCCCTGCGTCGACCGCCAAGCCGACCTGCAGCGACTTGGCGTCGGTGCCGAACGCCCGCTGCACCCCGCCCGCCGCGGGCACGGCCAGCGCCATCGCCACCGCGATCCGCTCCGCGTCCAGCCCCAGCGCGACCGCCGCTCCAGCGGCCGCGGCCGGCGCCCCCGCCGTGCAGGTAGCGTGCCAGCCCGCCGCGTAATGCCGCCAGCCCAGCGCCGTCCCCAACCGCGCCATCACCCCCGCGGCCGCCAGGTACGCGCGCGCCCCGCCGCCGCTGGCCAGCGCCAAGGGGACGCAGACCACGCTGACGTGGGCCGTCGACGGCATGTGCAGGTCGTCGAAGTCCAGGACGTGCCCGGCCACGGCCCAGCGCGCGCCCTCGGAAAGGGCGCCGGAGCTCGCGGCCAGCCGGGTGACCCGGTGGTCGCGGGCGGCCAGCGCGACCGCCGCCGTGTCCCGCAGCGAACGATCCGCCAGCTCCAGGTCGCCCGGACCAGGCTCGAGCCCGGCCGCCCACCCGGCCAGCGTCTCCGCTACCGACGTCATCAGATCCTCCTGGGCGCGATTTGTACGGCCATTTCCTCACAAAGATGCGGCCTTCGTCAATCCGGGGCATACTCGGGACCATGGAGCTGCGCCCCGTCGCCTACCGGACCCTGGCCGACCGGCTCCGGACCGCGATCCGTGACGGCGAGTACGACGGCGGCCGCCAGCTGCCCACCGAGGAGCAGCTCGCGGCCAGCTTCGCGGTCAGCCGGCAGACCGTCCGGCGGGCGATGCAGGACCTGGTCTCCGAGGGGATCATCTACCGGGTGGCGGGCCGGGGCACCTACCCGGTCGCCGAGCGGGACCGGTACGTCAACCACTTCGGCTCCGTGGAGGAGCTGATGGCCCTGTCGCTCGACACCGAGTGCGAGGTGATCAGCCCGCTGCAGCGCAAGGTCGACGTGGAAACCGCGAGCCGCCTGCGGCTCCCGTCCGACGAGATCTGCCACGTGACGCTGGTCCGACGGCACGCCGGGACCCCGTTCTGCTACACCTCGGTCTACCTGCCGCCGCGGATCGGCGAGCTGCTCGCCGGCACCGACGAACTAGCCACGGCCGGCCGCCGCAGCCGGATCACGATCATCGGCCTGATCGACGCCCGCCTTACCGAGACTGCCCTGCCCAGTACCGGCCCGCGCGGCGCCGTCGCCACCGCCGAGCAGAGCGTCAGCGCGGCCGGCGCCCCCGCGTTCGCCGCCCCGCACCTCGGCTGCGACGTCGGCCAGCCGCTGCTCCGCATCGACCGCCTGTACTTCGACGCCAGACGACGTCCCGGTCGAGCTCGCCGTCAGCTACTTCGACCCCGAGCACTACTCCTACCGCGTCCGCCTCCGCCGCCGCTCCCGCTGAGCACCGCGTCACCTTCGATTTGTCTGCAGTTCTGGGGGTTACAGCACCCAGAACTGCAGACATAATCCGGAGTCGAGCGTTCGTCAGGCGGCTGTCCTCGCCGTGATCAACTCCGTGCTCACGTCCGCCCGCGGCATCCGCTGGGACTCCCGCTGATCTCGTCCGGGAATGGCGGCCCGTTCGGGGAAGGCGCCGCCGCGGCGCCGCGTTACACGTCGGTGTCAGCCCTCAACGACGAGCGGAGGTGACCGATGGCGCTGCCGCAAGATCCCGCGCCTAAGTTCGCTGAGTATGCCCACCCGGAGAAGATCGTGTCCACCGAGTGGGTCGCGGCCCACCTCGATGACCCCGGCCTGGTGGTAGCCGAGTCCGACGAGGACGTGCTGCTCTACGAGACCGGCCACGTCCCCGGCGCGGTCAAGCTCGACTGGCACACCGAGCTCAACGACCCGGTGACCAGGGACTACGTGGACGGGGCCGGGTTCGCCCGGCTGATGTCGGAGAAGGGGATCGGCCGGGACACCACGCTGGTCCTCTACGGCGACCGGAACAACTGGTGGGCGGCCTACGCGCTGTGGGTGTGCTCGCTGTTCGGGCACCCGGACGTGCGGCTGATGGACGGCGGGCGGGCCAAGTGGATCGCCGAGGGCCGCCCGGTCAGCACCGACACCCCCAAGCCCGCGCCGGCCGACTACCCGGCCGTCGACCGTGACGACCAGCGGCTCCGCGCGTTCAAGGACCAGGTCGTGGCCCACCTCGGGCAGCCCATGATCGACGTGCGCTCGCCCGGCGAGTACAGCGGCGAGCTGCTGCACATGCCGGACTACCCGCAGGAGGGCGCGCTGCGCGGCGGCCACATCCCCGGCGCCAAGAGCGTCCCCTGGGCGCGGGCCGCCGCCGAGGACGCGACCTTCAAGCCGCCGCGCCGAGCTCGAGGCCATCTACCTCGGCGAGGCCGGGCTGACCCCGGACGACGACGTGGTGGTCTACTGCCGCATCGGCGAGCGGTCCAGCCACACCTGGTTCGTGCTGCAGCACCTGCTCGGCTTTGGCCACGTGCGCAACTACGACGGCTCGTGGACCGAGTGGGGGAACAGCGTTCGGGTCCCGATCACCCGCGGCGACAAACCGTGACCACGCCGCCGGTGCCCTGCATCCCCGGCTGCAGGAGATCGCCGACGACTTCACCTCCATGGCGGACAAGGACCGGCTGCAGCTGCTGCTGGAGTTCTCCCAGGAGCTGCCGGCCCTGCCGGAGCGCTACGCCGCGCACCGGGACCTGATGGAACCGGTGCCGGAGTGCCAGACGCCGCTGTTCCTGGCCGTGGAGGTCGAGCCGGACGAGGTCGTGCACCTGTTCTTCGACGCGCCCGCGGAGGCGCCCACCACCCGCGGCTTCGCCGCGATCCTGCACGCCGGGCTGGACGGGCTCGGCGCGCAGGAGGTGCTGGACACCCCGGCCGAGTTCTCGCACCGGCTCGGGCTGTCCGACCTGGTGAGCCCGCTGCGGCTGCGCGGCATGGCCGCGATGCTGGCCCGGATCAAGCGTCAGGTGCGGGAGCAGCGAGAAGCGCGGTGAGCTGCTGCGCGTTGACGTGCGCCCAGTCGCGGTAGCAGTTGTTGAACACCACGTGGGTGACGTCGGCCTGGCCGGCCAGGCCGCGCAGGCGATCAGCCCACCCGGCGAGCTCGTCGTCGCCGTACCGGTAGCCGAATTTCTCCGCGATGTCCTTGCTCGTCCACTTCTCCGAGTGGCCGTGCATCCGCACCACGGCGAGGTCACTGGTCGCGGCCAGCACCGGGGGGATGGAGCTGGGGTAGCCCTGCGGCTCGTCCACGCATACGTACGGCAGCTCGTTGGCGGCCAGGAAGTCCAGGGTCTCGCGCTGGTTGTCCTCGGTCATCCAGGTGCGGTTGCGGAACTCGACGCAGATCCGGCGCGGCGCGACCCGCCGCGCGCAGGCCAGGATGTACTCCTTGTTGGCCCGGGAGATCGGGAACCACGGCGGGAACTGGAACAGGATCGCGCCTAGCTTCTCCACGCCAAGCAAGGGCTCGAGTGCGGACAGGAACCGCTCCCAGGCCGCCTCGGCCACCGCCGGGCTGACGTCCTTGAGGTAGACCCGGTCCTTCCCGGTCGAGGCCGCGGCGTCGCGAAGGTCCGCGGGCAGTGCCCGGACCGGGGTGGGATGCTGGGTGAACAGGCTGAACGCCTTGATGTTGAAGGTGAACCCAGCCGGAGTCCGCTCCGCCCAGGCCCGCGCGGTCTGCTCGGCGGGCAGCGCGTAGTAGGTGGCATCCACCTCCACCAGCGAAAACTGGCTGGCGTAATACCGCAGCCGCTGTTCCGGCGTCCGCGTCGGCGCCGGATACCAGCCGGAAGCGATCAGCGACCGGTCCGTCCAGCCCGCCGTACCTACCCGGATCTGTCCCATGTCGGCCAAGCTACATAACGCTCTACATAATCAGCACGTTGTGGCGTAAGTGGCCACGGAGTATCTTTCAGCCTGGGTGGGGTCTGCGCTGCCGTTGGGGAGACGGCAGGAACCCCAGGGGAGGCATTGTGATCGAAGGGAATTCCGGGCTGCTCGTGCACAAGCCCGAAACGACGTGTTTAAACCCAGCTATCCGGGTCCGGTACGAGCCGGAGTACGTGCTCGTCACGCTGGCCGGCGAGATCGACTACGCCGCCGTGGCCGGACTGCGCGAGCGGTTGTTCGCGCTGACAGCTAGCGGGCGGCAGGTGGTGGCCGACCTGGACCGGGTCAGCTTTATCGATGCCGCCGGGATCGGCGTCCTGGCCGGGGCAGCCCGGCGAGCCGCCGTCCACGGGTCCACCCTGCACGTGGTCTGCGCCCGGCGCCAGACCCGGCGGCTGATCCGGCTCACCGGGCTGGACCGCGTGGTTTCGCTGACCGGGGACATCACCGAGGCGCTGCGACTGCTGGCCGCGCCCGTCCCGGCCGGAGCGGCGGTCTGACCGGTTCGGGCTGACCAGCCATTGAGGGGCGGGCATTTTTCTAGGGGAGGGATGGTAGTTCAGGTGAACTATGTGCGATTGGATGAGCCGGACCTGACCGCGGATCCGCGGGCGGTGTCCGAGGGGTACGCAGACGGCGTGCACTGGACCATCCGGGCCGAGTGCGACGGCGCCGGAGTGCTCAGCACGGTCGTGACGTATACCAGCGCAGGCGTGGCCGCGAGATTCAGCGTGCTCGGCGCCTCGCTGCCCAACGGGCAGCTGCTCAGCATGTGGGTGGGCCGGGAGCGGGACGCGTGCCCGTTCCTGCTGCTGCGGACCGCGCCGGCAGTGACCCACGCGACGGCGGTACTGGCCAGCGGTGACCGTCGCGAGGTCACGGTGTCCCGGGTGGCCGAGGATTTCCGGCTCCGGTTCGGCGGCGTGCCGCTCCCGGAGGACGACCCGCTGGCGAGCGTGGAAATCAGCGGGCCGCCCGGCGGCACCCAGGTGATCGAGCTGTGGCGCCCGCCCCGGCTGGCCTCGCCCCGGTCCCTCCCGGCCGAGTCAGTCCCGGCCGAACTGATCCCGTCCGGGCCAGTCCCGTCCGGCTGATCTCGTCCGGGCTGATCTCGTCCGGCCTGGTCCCGTCTCAGGCGATCCCGTCTCAGGCGGTCTCGTCCTAGCTGGTCCCGTTCCAGGCGGCCCCGTGCGCGGAATGGATGACACGTCATCTATGTTGCATCTCCATGACACGTCATGGAGGACATCACCGCAATGCGCAAGACCGCAACCACCACGGTTCCCGTTCATCCGCTGCTCGCCGAGCGGTGGAGCCCGCGCGGCTTCGACCAGGCTCATGAACTGGCCGATGACCGCCTGACTGCCCTGCTTGAGGCGGCGCGCTGGGCTCCGTCGGCGGCGAACAGCCAGCCGTGGCGGTTCCTGGTGGCCCGGCGCGGCGAGGAGGCGCATGCTCGCCTCTTCGCCGCGCTGGCCCCAGGCAACCAGGCCTGGGCCGGCGCGGCCAGCGCGCTGGTCCTGGTCGCCGCCCGCACCGCCGGCGAGGACGGCAGGCCGCAGCCGTGGGCGCTCTACGACACCGGCCAGGCGGTCGCCGCACTGGTCACTCAGGCGCAGGCCGACGGGCTGGCCGTACACCAGATGGGTGGCTTCGATACCGACGCGGTGGAGTCCGGGTTCGGTCTCGGCGAGGCGCTCACCCCGGTCGTGGTCCTCGCGATCGGCCGCCAGGACGCCGCCGCCGGGCTCCCTGGCCCGCTAGCCGCCCGGGAGACCGCCCCGCGCACCCGCTACCCCGTCAGCGACCTGCTACTGCCCGCCCCCGCCGAGCGCCAGCCGCCCCCGCCGAGCACCAGCCCGCTCCGCCGAGCGCACCGCCGCCGCCGAGCATCAGCCCGCGGCCGCCGAGCGCCAGCCCGTCCGTCAGCCCGCCGCCGCCGTCCATCAGCCCGCGGCCGCCTAACTTCAGCATCACCGTGTCGAGTTACCCCCGCTTTTCCGGGGGGTAACTCGACACGATCGCGCTACTGGAAGATGCCAGGTGAGCCAGGGTGGTGCGGGTGTGCACGATGAGCGGCGCGAGGTCCTCGCGAAGGCGCTAGCCGCGCGGGAGCCGGATGGTCGCCTCAATAGCCAGACGGCGAGACTGGCTCACCTTTCACACACGACGCCCTTCCCTTTCCCGCGTGCTAGCACCGGCAGCCACAGCCGCAGCCCCGCCGGGTTCGCCTCAGCAATCACGCCAATCCACAGGAAGTGGCCGCGAATCACCGTAGGCCAAAATCCCCGCTCCCATCCGCGGCAGAATCCCGACACCCACGCACGGCGAGATCCCCGACACCCACGCGCAGCGAGATCCCGGTGCACCCTCAAGCAGCACCATCCCGCCGCGAACCGACAGACACCACCAGCAGCACGCACCCAGCCACTACCAGCGGGTACCTAACGGAAACAACCCTCCAAGCCGCGAATATAGGGCATAAGTTACATACCGGGGTACATAGATCTGGCCATGCGGCCGAAGCGGAGCGCCCGGTACGTTCAGTATTGGCGAGGTCTGGGCGGGGGTGGTGACGCCCACCTGCCCCGGCAACACGCGCACGTACGTGCGCGCGCAGGCGTACGCACAGCACGCACACCCGCCTCGCCGTCGTCACGGCGGCCGGCCGCCTGACGGCCGACGCCAATACCGCGTGACCAGGGGCGGGAACCGCTGGTGGGGGAAGGACGTGAGTTCGGCTGAACTCGGTACAACGGCACGCGCCGGGGCTCGTCGCTGACCGGCTGACCGAACTAGCCCGGCAAGAGGCCTCCGGCGCCTTGCAGGTTGACGGCGATCCCGGCGGGACCATCTACCTGAGAGACGGCCGGCTCGCCTTCGCCGAATCGGAGATCGTCCCCGACCTGGGCGCCCGCCTGGTCAACTCGCGCCGCCTCGGGGTCGACCAGTGGCGCCTGGCCCAGCGCGACAGCCAGCCGGACGTCTCCGCCGGCGACCTGCTGCTGCGCCGGGGACTGCTCGACGCGGCCGAATGGCAGACCCTGGTCCGGTCCGCGGCCCTGGACGCGCTGCTCGCGCTGGCCAGCCAGCTGGTCCGGGCCCGGGCGGGAGCGTGCACCTGCTTCGTCCCGCACCGGGCGCTCCGGTGCCCAGGACCGGGCCTGGGCCTGGACATCGGATCGGCCTGGGAGCACGCCTGGCAGGAGGCCGTGCGGCTGGCCGGCTACGACGTCGCGCCCGACGCCCGGCTCCGCTTGCGCGGCCGGTCCCGGCTGGTCTTCGGGCGCGAGGCGAACGTGGTGCTCGGGCAGATGGACGGCCGCGCCACCATCCGCGAGCTGGCCTGGCGCAACGGCCTGGCGCTGTTCGCCATGATGGACTGGGCTGCGCGGCTGATCCAGGACGGCGTATGCGCCATCACCAGCCCGGAGTACGCCGCCGTCCGCCATCAGAACATGGCTGTCCGGCAGCCGAACGCAGCCGTTCGCCACCAGGCCGCGGCCGTCCAGTGGACCCCGCCGGACCTGAGCCTGCTCGGCCGGGTCCTGACCAAGCTCAGGCAGCTGGACTAAAACTCAGGCAGCTGGACCAAGACCTCAGGCAGCTGGACTAAGTTACCCAGAGGGCGTGCGGTCCGGGTCCGGGGTGAGCCAGCCGAAGCCGGTGGAAAACCGGACCACGTTGGTCAGCGTGCCCACCCCGGAAATGCCGATCTCCACCTCGTCGCCCGCGGCCAACGTGAAGCTCAGCTCGGGGACCAGCCCGGTCCCGGTGGACAGGATCACGCCCTGCGGGAAGCCGAACGACCGGAACAGGTACTCCACCAGTTCCGCCAGCTCCCGGTGCAGCTGCCCGGTCGACGTCGAACCGGACCACACGACCGCACCGCCCCGGCGGACCGCGACGGTAATCGTCAGCGCCCCGAGACCAGACAGCTCCCACACCGGGGTGATGCCCGGCCCGATGGCGCACGCCCCGGCGTAGATCTTCGCCTGCGGTACGTACAGCGGGTTCTGCCCCTCGATGTCGCGCGACGAAACGTCGTCGCAGATCGTCACGCCGACGATCTCACCGGAAGCGTTGCAGACCAGCGCGAGCTCGGGCTCGGGCACGCTGATCGCGGAGTCCGGCCGGATCCCGATCGGCTCGCCGTCCCCGCACACCCGCCAGGCCGGGCTCTTGAAGAACAGCTCGGGCCGCTCCGCCTCATAAACCCGCGCGTACACGTCGGCGACGTCGCTCTCTTCCTGCCGGGCCGCGCTGGACCGCTCGTAGGTGACGCCGCACGCCCACACCTCGGTCAGCCCGTCGACCGGCGGCAGCGCCCGCAGCGGCCCGGCCGCCACAGCGCCGGGCGACGACACCACCGACCGCATCCGCTCCAGCGGCATGCTGAGCAGCTCGGCCACGGACCCGACGGGCAGCACCCGCGGCCCCGCCTCGCCGGTCACCGCGACCCGCACGCCGTCCGGCCCCGCGTACCTGATGATCTGCACGGCTCTGCACTCCTCGGAGCCCTCGTCAGGAGGTGGCGGGGGCGCTGGCTTCGGTGTGGCTGACGCGCCCAGGGTAGCTCTTGGTGAACTTCAGCATGTAGCTGATGATCACGACCGGGATGGCCGTGCCGAGCAGCAGGTCGGCCACGCGGTGGCTGCCGCTGCGCTCGACGGCCGCGGCGGCGACCCGGGAGACGCCGCTGGCGAAGATGGCCGCCCCCCAGCCGGCGCTGAGCACGCGGTTGATCTTCTTGAAGGTCGGCGAGCCCCAGTGGCCTTCGGCGTGCTCTGCCGCGCGAACTGCTCGGTGAACGGCATGACCGGGATCAGGGCGAGGATGACGAGCCCGACGACGGACCGACACCGGACCCGGCCCAGGTGGCCAGCCAGCGGTCGGTGCCCGCGCTCCCGGCGAAGCCGCCACGGCCAGCGCGGTGAACAGGGCCAGCGAGGTGACATTGAGGATCTTGGCGGCCAGACCGGCGGACCGCCACCGTGGCGACGGCGGCGCACAGGGCCGCGACGAGCCCCGCCACGCCCACGTCGCCGGGCGGTAGCACCCGGGTCAGCAGCGAGAAGGCGATCAGCGGCAGGAACGACAGGATCAGCGGCAGTGGTTTCATGACTCCGAGCCGGCCGGCGGATCTCCGGCGGCGCAAAACCCACAACCTTTCCCCCGAACGGGGCACCTGCTACGCCCCGGCCACCCCCTCCCGGTGTCCCGTCCGGCCCGCCCGGTAGGCCGCCGCCGAGCCGAAGATGAGCACCAGCAGCCCGTAGATCCCCAGCGGCGCGGCCGCCGCGGCCCCGAACGCGCTGGCCGCGATGCCCGCCGCCACCGCGAAGTCCCGCATCCCGGTGGTCAGCACGATGGCGGTCCGCCGTTCCGGCGGCGCCCCGCGCGCCAGCACGACGCCCAGGCCCGCCGCCCCGGCCAGGTAGACCACCAGCGCCGCCGCGATGCCGGCCTCGCTGGCCCGCACCTGGATCTGGCTGGCGACCTGCCACAGCAGCACCAGCAGGCTGAGGGTGCCGATCACCCGGGCCAGCGGCTGCTCCCGCCCGCCCCACGGGTCCACCGAGCGCAGCGCCGACCCCGCCGCCAGCGGCAGCGCCACCACCAGCGCCAGCGTGACCAGCAGGGACAGCTGCGAAGCGGAGGAGTGCGCCCCGGCCAGGCGCAGGATGGGCCCGGCCAGCAGCACGGTCAGCACCGTCGACGCGGCCAGCAGCCCCGCCGCCAGCACCGCGTCCCCGCCGGCCAGGCCGGTCAGCGCGACCGAGGCGACCTCGGCCGGCGCCACCCCGGCTGACAGGATGCCGCCGCGGGCGGCGGCGCCGCTGGCCAGGTGGCTGGCTAGCCAGGCCAGCACGGGCAGCCCGATGGTCGTGGCCGGGAGCACCACCGCCAGCCGCCGCCCGGCCGTCCGGACCGCGCCCATCTCGGCGAACGTCATCGAGGTGCCGGTGCAGAACACCAGGATCGCCAGCGCGATCACGATGCCGTCGGCGGCCTCGGCCCGCCGTCCCGGCGCGGACCAGGCGATCCCGGCCGCCGCCGTGACCAGCACCAGCGGCAGCAGGAACTTCTCGAGCGCGTCGGCCAGCCGCGTCAGGGTCAGTACGGGCCGCCCGGGATCCAGTTGGTGCCAGCCAGCGGTACCCGGGCCATCGCGGCCGCCTCGACCGTGAGCGCGACCAGGTCGTCGGGCTCCAGGTGGTGCACGTCGGACTTGCCGCACGCCCGCGCCAGCGAGGTCAGCTCCATGGTCAGCGCCTTGAGGTAGTTGGTCACCCAGCGGGCCCCGGTTTCCGGGTCGAGCCGCTCGCTCAGCCCCGGGTCCTGGGTGGTCACCCCCACCGGGCACATCCCGGTGTGGCAGTGGTGACAGCGACCGGGCACGGTGCCCAGCGCAGCATAGTCCGCGGTCGCGTCCACGTCCTGATCGCCCTGCCGGTAGGTGGGCTTGTTGCAGCCCAGCGCGATCAGCGCGGATGTCGCCGACCCTCGGCCGTTCCGTCTGCCTCGCCCAGCTGCCATCCCGCCTGGCCGGCGCCGGCACCCTGGTTACCGTCCGGCTGCCGGACGGCCAGGACATCCAGGCCCGGGTCACCGCCAAGGCTAAGGACAAGGCCAGCCCCGACACCACCTGCGTCGACCTCACCCACGGCCGCGCCCTCCTCCGCCCGACCGGCGAAAAAGGCCCCCGCATCCTCGCCAGGCTCTCCGCCATCGACCTCGATGACAACCTCGTCCCCGACGGCGCCGCCCTCCGCACCGCTGTCGCCACCGTCGCCACCGACATCATCCGCGACGACCGAGACGGCCCCCGCTCCTACCTGCTCCACTGCGAACGCTCGGTCGGCCAGTACCTGTTCGACGCCCTGCTGCGGGCCGGCGCCGAGTACGGCCTGGCCGTAGACGGCTTCCGGCCCGCAGCGCTGTGACCCCGCCCCCGTCAGGCGGGGAGACGGAGCAGCTCACCGGTGGGCAGCAGCGGGGGACCGGCCAGCTGCCAGTCGAAGCCGCCCGCCAGCTTGATCAGCTCCGGCGGCGGCACCGGGCCGCCCGCCGCGCGCTCGGCCGCCGCCGCGGCCACGTGGAACCCCTCGAAGCCACCGGGGGTATGCAGGGTCAGGAAATGCGCCCCTTCTCCCACCGGGGTGGCGAACGTGTGCGGCGTACCCCGGCTGACGTGTACCAGACCGCCCGCGGTCACCTCGGTGACCTGGCCGTCCACGTGTACCAGCAGAGTGCCGGAGATGACCACGAAGGTCTCGTCGGAGGCCGGGTGCTGGTGCAGCGGCGGCCCGGCCGTGGCCGCCGGGACGTGGCAGTCGATGACGGCCGCCGTTCCCGCGGTGTCCTCGCTGGACAGCAGGATGTCGAGCCCGCGCCCAGCCCGGCTGGCCGCATCGTGTCGGTCAGCCAACCCGGGCAGTACGACAGTAGACATGGTGATACCTTCCTCGTTCGGTAGAAAGACCCAAGGCCAGCTGGCCTAGGACGCCAGCCGGTCCAGCACGCCGGTCTGGGCCAGCACGGCGAACCGGTCCGGCACCCCCCAGTGCTCGGCGATCCGGCCATCGGCGATCCGGGCCACGTCGATGACGGTGAAGTCGACCGGGCGTCCGCTCGGCGGGCCGAAGAACGGGCCGGTCGCGGTGCCCCGGCCGCGGACCCGGACCCAGATGACATCGCCGGACTCGGCCGAGTCCTCGATGGTGAACGTGATGTCCGGGAAGGCGCCGTGCACGTCCCGGATCGACGCCTTCACATGCGCGATGGCCTCGGCGCCGCGCCCGGCCGTGCCGAACTGGTGCTCCACCAGGTCCGGTGAGCAGATCTCGTCCACGATCGCGTCGTTACCGGTCGCGAACCCCTCGTCGAAGATCCGCTCCAGCACCCGGTACGCCTCCGACCGGCTGGTAGCTGGCCCGCTGACAGTAGTGCCCATGCTCATGGCATGCCTCCTCTAAATTTGATCCGATAGTTCTTCGGATCAATAAAGCTATCTTAGGATCAAATGAGCCTGCCGGTCAAACGACTTCCAGGCAGCACGAAAAAACGCCCGGGCACGACTGCCCGGGCGTCAAAACCACCAAGAACCGCTAGCGGAACTCCAGCCCCTCGAAGGTCCCGGCCGGCCGCCACTTGTCGATGTAGGCGAAGTAGGCGCTAGGCCCGTACGGGTAACCCCGCATGTCAAAAACGAACGTTCGTCTTGACGGATGCGACTGGCTGGGCGCAAGCTGTAAATAAAAGAACGGTCGTTCTCTATTCGGAAGGCGGGCACATCATGTCGCTATCCGAGCGTGACCTCCAGGTCCTGGCCGAGCTCGAGCACGACCTCGGGCGCCCGTCTGCCGGGACGCGGCTGTACCTGCTGATCCGGGCCGCCCGATCCGCGTGGCACGGGCTGCTGCTGCCGGTGGTGGTCCTGGCCGCCGGGCCGGCCTGCTCGCCGCCGGAATCCTGGCCGGCCCGGCCGCTGGCGGCGTCGCCAGCGAGCTGATGATCGTGGCCGGGGTCTCGGCGATCTGCTACGCCGCCTGCGCGGGCGCGACCGCGTGGCCGTCGCACCGCGCCCGGAAGCGAGCATGACCTGATGCCGAAGGTCTCGCAGCAGTACCGGGACGCCCAGCGCGAGCACATCCTGGCCGCGGCGCGCCGCTGCTTCCTGCGCGACGGCTTTCACGCGACTTCCATGCAAGACCTGTTCGCCGAGGCCGGGCTCTCGTCGGGAGCCGTCTACGGGTATTTCGCCAGCAAGGACGAGATGATCATGGCCATCGCGGAGGAGAACGCGCGCGAGGTCCTGGCCGCGATGCACGCGGCCGCGGCCAGGCACCCGGGCCGCCCGGCCGGGGAGGCGCTGGCCGAAGCGCTCGAGATCATCCTCGCCCGGGACGCCCAGGACGGCCTGGGCGGCATGGCCCTGCTCGTCTGGGCCGAGGCGCTGCGCAGCCCCGGCCTCGCCGCGCAGTTCCGCGACCTGTTCGCCCGGCTGCGCGCCGATCTCGCCGCGGTCGTGCGCGACCACCAGCACGGCGGCGGACTGCCCGGCGGCGTCTCCGCCGAGGCCGTCGCCACGGTCCTGCTCTCGGTCGTGCCCGGGTGCATCCTGCAGCTGGCCCTCGTCGGCCCCGAAGCCGTCTCCGGCGCCCCCCGCGCCGTCCGCGCCCTGTGGCCGTAGCCGCGTAACCCGGTAAAGATCACCGGGTCGCGTCGATGGCGAAGTCGCGGCCCAGGCCCAGCAGGATCTGCCTCGGGTGTGTGCCGAGTGACATGGAACGAGGTCAGCGGTCCGCACTGTCCTCGCCGGGGCGCTGGCTCAGCCGGTCCCCCGCGAGGTGGTCGGCTTCGGCCACCGCGCGGGCGAAGCCCCGGGGATCTTCCTGCGGCACGTTGTGGCCGACCGGCAGGGCGCGGTGCGCGTACCTGCCCGTGAAACGCGCGCGGTACGGCGCGCCGTCGCCGGGCGGCGTGAAGGGATCGTACACGCCGTCCACGGTGACCGCGGGCACCCCGATGGCCGGAGCCGCGCCCAGCCGCTGCTCGATGTCGGCGTACCGCGGGTCACCCGCAACCGGGTCCAGCCGCCAGCGGTAGTTGTCGATGATGACGGCCACGTAATCTGGGTTGTCGAAGGCCGCCGCGGTGGTGTCGTACGTGGCCTGGCTGAATCTCCACGTGGGGGAGTTGAACCGCCAGATGAGTTCCCCCAGTTCGTGCCGGAACTCGGTCAGGCCCTTCATGCCCCGGTCGGTGGCGAAGTAGTACTGGTACCACGACGCCCATTCCAGGCTGGGCCTGACCGGCTCGGTGCTGGCCGCCGGGCTCGTGATCAGGTAGCCCGTCGTCGAGACCAGCGCCCGGCAGCGCCCCGGCCACAGCGCCGCGATGATGTCGGCCGACCGCGACCCCAGGTCAAAGCCGGCCAGGATGGCCTTCTCGATCCTGAGCGCGTCCATCAGGGCCAGCACGTCGAGGGCCAGCACCGACTGCTGGGCGTCGCGCTGCGTGCGGCCGGACCGGAAGGTCGTGGTGCCGTGCCCGCGCATGTACGGGACGATCACCCGGTAGCCCTGCGCCGCCAGCAACGGCGTTACCTGGGCGAAGCTGTGAATGCCGTAGGGGAATCCGTGCAGCAGCAGGACCGGGCGGCCATCAGCCGGGCCGGCCTCGACGTAGCCGACGTTCAGGACGCCGGCGTCGACCTGCTTTACCGGGCCGAAGAAGCCTGCCACCCTGGTTGGCGCCGTCACCGTCCCGGACGGAGCCAGGTCCCCGGACGAAGCCAGGTCGAGGACGGACCCGGTGGCCCGGCCAGCCTGCGCCTTCGCGCTGGCGGCGAGGGCGAGCTGGGCGCCGCTGACGGCTCCGACGCCCAGGGCCGCGCTGCCCAGGAACCGGCGGCGGCCAGCGGCGATCTCGGCGGGCATGCTCGTCTCCACTGCTGGTCTCCTTGCTCGGGGGTGCCATTACCACCACGGTCACGTCCGCGGCCGTCCGGTCGCGCCCGTAGAGTCCCCGGCCCTGCCCCGGGTCTGCGCCCTAGCCCGAACCCGTGCCCCGCCGATGCCGCAGCACGCGCCGGACGATGTAGGCGGCTAGCAGGACCACCGCCGCGATCAGCGCGTAGTAGGAGTACCGGGTGATGTAGCCGTAGATCGTGCCGATGTGGTCGCCGGCCAGGTACCCCAGGCTGACCCAGGTGCCGACCCACAACGCGGCCCCGATCGCGTTGAAGACACTGAAGCGCAGCCAGTGCATGCCGCTGATGCCGGCGATGATCCCGTTCGCCTGGCGCAGGCCCTCGATGAACCGGGCCACCACGATGATCTTGCCGCCGTGCCGGTTGAAGAAGCTCTCGGCCCGGTCCAGCCGTTCCGCGGTGAGGAAGATGTAGCGGCCCCAGCGCACGGCCAGCGCCCGGCCGCCGAAGTGCCCGATGGCGAAGCCGATGTTGTCGCCCGTGACGGCCGCCGCGAAGGCGATCACCCCGACCGCCACCACGTTGAGCTCCCCGTGCCCGGCGTAGATCGAGGCCGCGATCAGCACCGTCTCGCCCGGCACGGGGATGCCGAAGTCCTCGAGCAGCACCAGCGCCAGGATCGCCCAGTAGCCGTAGTGATTGAGCGGCCCGGACAGGGCGCTCAGGAAGCCCGGCATCGGGGGGCTCCCGGCGAGAACGTGCACGGTAAGCGTCCTGCCCGGACCGGGACCGGGTAACCGGGCAAGCCCTATCTCCCGGTATCCGCTTCCGCACGGCTGCCAGGGAGGGGGCGGCTCGAGTTGACGACTCCCTTCCCGGCCGTGGCGCCGCCGGCCAGGCCACGCCGCCACGGCAGCTTTCCGTCGATCTCCACCTGCAGTGAGAAGCTCAGGAACGTCCTGATCAAGACGATCAGCCCGAGTACGGCCACGTTCCGGACGGTCGGCGCGACCGCGACCGTCCGGACCAGGTCGGCCGCCACCAGGATCTCCAGCCCCAGCAGCAGCACCCCGCCAAAGGTCTCGCGCAGCACCTGATACCCGCGCCGCCCGCCGGCCGCGTGCCACGCCCTGCTCGCGAGCACCGCCGACCAGACGATGCCCACGACCAGGACGGCGGCGCCGATCGCCTCGAAGATCCGGGCCACATCCGCCAGCAGGCCGGTAAACGTCATGGCCTGCGGTCAGACCGGGTAGAGGTTGGGCGGACCGAGGTAGGGGAACTCGGACAGCAGGTCGTCATGCGGCTTGAGGCCGTCAGGCCCGACCCTCCCGTGGGTCAGCCAGGCGAAGCGGGCGCTGAAGGCGTCGTCGGTGAGGGTCCGGCCGTTGGGGTAAGCGGCCGGCCGGCTGCGGTCGTAGCGCAGGATGTCGGGCAGGACGATGCGGGCGGCCGCCTCCGCCTCTTCCGGCGGGTAGCCGTTGTCCTCGAGCAGGCTGGACCATAGCTGCAGGTAGTTGGCGAGGTCGTCGGCCGGCCGCCGGAGGTTGTACTCGTTCTTGACGTTGTTCGGGTTGACGAACGGGTTGATCGTCGGGTGCCCGCCGCGGTCCACCTGGACGAGCTCGCCGTCGCGGCGCACGCTGACCGTGGCCCACACGCCGATCTCCGGGTCGGTGCTGAGCATGTCGTTCGGCACTTCCAGCGCGATGGACAAGATGTTCCGGTCGGCGAACGCGTCCTGCCCGGTCCACTGGAACCCGTGGAAGGAGCCGTCCGCGTCGGCGAAGAACGGGTCGCTGCGCACGCCGGTGAACAGCCGGACCGGGCCGGCCTGGACGGACCGGGCGCCGGCGTCGAAGCCGACCGGAGTGTCCCGGCTGAGCACCTCGCCCGCCGGCTCCGGCTGGCGGGCCTTGTCCCCGGTGGCAAAGTAGGCGGTTCCGGTCTGCCGGCCATCCCTGAGCTCGGAGAAGACGAACGTGAAGGCGGCGTCGGCGTGCGCGTCCCCGTCGGTGTCGATGTTGATCCGGTAGACCCCGTCCGGGTGGAATTCCGCCTTCATCAGGAACGGCGGCATGGCGCTCATACCCGTCGTGTACGGGTTCAGGTCGATGATCAGCACGGTCGTGCCCGGATCATCGGGCGCCGGGAAGACGAACAGGTCGGTCAGGTCCAGGCGCGCGTCGTCGCCGGGAAACCTGAGGTTGGCCGCGCTGTAGTGATTGGACACGAGGGCTCCTTTGGTGGTGATGGCCTGGGTTGCCGGCCACACACCACGCTCGCACCCGGGGCGATAGAGCGCCCCCGGGTAATCCCTGGCCGTACCCCGGGGAGCGCACCACCCCGGGGGGCGCGGAGCCCCTGGTACCGGCTACGGACCAGGCCGCCTAGCCGTGGACCGAACTATCAAAAAGGCCGGTTCCCTGACGGTAAACCGGCCTTGTCCTGGGTGGAGCTGAGGGGATTCGAACCCCTGACCCCCTCGATGCGAACGAGATCTTGTCAGTCGGATGGTGTCGGTTACTGTAGCTGAACAGCTGGTAATTGCTGGATATCGAACGCTCCAGTAGGCCCTGGGTCGCCCTGCGTCGGGTGACGATGGCTCCCCACTTGGCTCCCCTAGGGTCAAGGGGCCATGACCCCGGACGGCCGGCGCCGCCGCGCCGGCCGTCCGGGTGGTGGGATGCGGGCGCGTCAGCTCAGGGCCGTTCGCCGGGTGGGAGTGTGGGGAGCAGGAGCCTGGCGCGGGACTGCGGGCCGGTGTGGAGGTGGGTCCGTCCGGTCTGGATCGCGGCCCATTGCCGGGTCTCGCCGCCTTCCCATTGGCCGGGGTCGGACCATGACTGGATGATCAGCCGCAGGGTCTCGCCGGCGTGGAAGCGCGTGGCGGTGGGCATCAGGGCGATGTCGACCTGGACGGCCTCGCCGGGGGTGAGCGGCTCATCGTTCGCGTAAGACAGGACGGGGCGGGCGTCGGTCGAGCGTTCGGTGTTCAGTGCGCGTTTGGAGGCCCGGAGCCAGCCGCGTGTCACAGGGCCGTTGGCGTTGCCGCCAGAGGCGCTGAAGAAGTAGACCTCGTTGCCGTCGGTGTCCAGTTTCTCCACCCCGACGAACAGGTCGGTGTCAGTGGCGCCCTCGGTCTCGACGAACAGCCGCAGTGCGCTGTTGCCGACGACGTCGGCGTCCTCGGTGAAGACGAGGTCGAAGACGGCCCGGTTGACCGTGTCGCTGGTCGGGGCGGGGGCGATGGTCGCCGAGGAGGTCGTTTCGGATGGCCGCGGGGACAGCGACGCGGCCTGGGCGTCAAGGTAGAGCTCGCGGTACCGGGTCTCGGCCGGCGGCCACTGGGAGACGTTGGCGACGGTGTAGGCGAACCGGCTCTCGTTGATTTCGAGACGGACACGGGGCAGGTCGCCGAGGGTGTCGTCCGCGTCCTTGAGGAACTTGTCCAGGAACCGCTTCTGCAGCGCCAGCTCGTCCGCGCCGTAGTAGGCCCCCCACTTCTGACGGCGGTGGGTGTAGAGCCACTTGTCACCGGTGTCCAGGAGCCTGAAGGCTTCGAAAGTGTCCCAGGAGTGGAGTTCCTGGTCGGAGAAACTGGCGCATACTAGGGCGGGCACCCGGATGGCGGCCGGGTCGTGCTTCCAGTCGAACAGGAACGGCTCGGGCCCGGGTGCGTCGTGGTTGATGTTCGGGCCGACCCATACCGTGCCGATCCAGGCGGGGAAGGCGGTCTCGGGGATGCCTCCGTACCCGCCGCCGGGTCCCTGCTCGTTGAAGCCTTCCCAGGGGATGATGGCCTTCAGCTGGGGTGGCGCGTCGCCCATGGCGGCGATCCACTGAGTGGCGCACAGGGCCGAGACCCCGCTCATCCCGACCTTCCCCGTGCACCAGGCCTGCTCTTGCAGCCAGGACATGACGTCCGCCCAGCGCTGCTGGTGCCCGATGCCCGCCGCCGGATCGGACCCCGAGGCGCCGAGGCCGGGCAGGTCAACCAGCAGCACGGCGTAGCCGACCGGGACCCAGTAGCCGGGGTCCGGGGCCTCGAAGGCGGTGTGGTCCGAGACGCGCACGGTTCCCATGTAGAACCCGCCGCCGGGGACGTTCCCGGCGGGGGCGTCCCGGAAGTTGTCCCACTGGCCGTACTGGTCCTTGCCGTACGGAGTCGCCGTCGCGATCACCGAGACCGGCTCGGACTCCTCGCGCGGACGGAACAGCGTCCCCGCCAGGGTGATGCCGTCCCGCATCGGGATGGTCACCTGCTCGACGAGGACGGAGTCGGGGAGGGGAGAGCGCTGAAGGTCAAAGGGGTGCTCGTCGAGGAAGCCCTTCTCCCCCTCGGGGGGCAGTGCCGGGCGCTGCCACCCTGCGGAGGCCGGCGCAGCTGGCGCGGGATCGTGAGTCATGACATTCCTCCTTGAAATCATGGGCTGACAGCGCTGCATCGAGGTGGTCGAGCAGGGCAGCCAGGTCTTCGGCGTCCGTCGCGCAGCCGTAGACGTACAGGTCAGGCCGGATGAGCACCGCGACCGCTCCGAGTTCGGCGAGCCAGGCGGTGTAGGCGCCCGTGGTGTCGGCGATCTGCGCTTCGCCGGGGTCGGCTGCCAGCCTGGTGATCTTCCAGCCCAGGTCGGCGAGCAGGGACGCGTGCCGCTGGCTCAGGCTGCCGCGCAGCCGCGGGTCGGCGAGCAGGAGGACCCCGCCCGGTCCCACGACGTCATCGAACAGCCCCTGCCGCGTGCCGTCGTTGACCTCGGCCTGGATGGAGAGCAGCCCGCCGCCGGCGTCGTCGCGATGCAGCCCGGGCCCCAGGCGCGGCAGCGGGCGCGGGGGCTGCTCGACGCCCGCGGCCAGGTCGGCCTGCATCGCCTGGTCCCGCTGGGTCGCGGCGACCGGATCGGGCAGGCAGATGACCTCGCCGAGCGCCATGGACGCCTCGATGAAGTGCCGGACGTGCTCAGCCCGTTCGGGCCCGTAACTGTCGAGGATCTGATCACCGGCGCGGCCGTCTAGGACCAGGTCGAGCTTCCAGGCCAGGTTGACCGCGTCGCGCAGGCCTGAGCACATGCCCTGGCCCGCGAACGGCGGCATCAAATGGGCGGAATCCCCGGCCAGTAGCAGCCGACCGCGGTGCCAGGCGTCGCACCACCGCGCCTGGAAGGTATAGACGGTGTGCCGCTCCAGGCTCGCCTCGGCCGGGCCGATCCCCCACGGCGCGAGGAGCCGCCAGGCGGTCTGCTCGGCGTTGAGCTCCCCGACCGTCTCGGCGGGCAGGCGCATGAACTCGAACCGCCGCCGTCCTGGGCCGCCGGGGACCAGTGTGGTGGGCCGGGCCGGATCGCACAGCTGCCACGCGGCCGGGGAGAAGTCGAACTTCTCCAGCGGGGCGTGCATGAGCAGGTCGATGACCAGCCAGTCGTGGAAGTAGCCCAGGTCGGTGACGGTCGAGCCGATCCACGAGCGGACCAGGCTGTTCGCGCCGTCGGCGCCGACCAGGTACCGGGCGGTAACCGTCCGCCGGTCGTCGGCGGCGGACTGGAGCTCCACGGTGACTCCGTCCTCGTCCTCGTCCTCGAGGTGAGTTACCGCCGTCCAGCCGCGCAGCACATGGACCGTGTCCAGCGCCTGCACCTTCGCATCCAGGATTGCTTCCAGGTCGGGCTGGTAGAAGAAGTTGCTCACATGCCAGCCTGACGGGCCTAGGCCGCGCCAGTCCAGCCGCAGCAGCGGCTGCCGGTCCGCGGCCCGCCACTCGTAGAAGTCGTCGTAGGGCCCGACCACCTCCGGCACCGAGTCTGGCGGTACCCCGGCGGACTGCAGGATCCGGCCGATCTCGTCGTCGAAATGAACCGCCCGGGGCAGCGGGTACGCGGTCGGCTGGCGTTCCACCACGACCACCCGTTGGCCGCGCTCCCCGAGCAGCAAGGCCAGCATCCGGCCCACCGGGCCGTAACCGATCACGGCCACGTCAGCGTCCAGACGCCCGGACCCCTGTTCGCCCGCTCGCCGCACGGCGCCTCCCTCAGTCACGTGACGCCACATGTGCCATGCACGCTAGGGCACACCGGAATCGAGTCTGAGACGATTCGCGCACGGCCACGGACACTTCGCGCACACGCCAGATGACGTGCCCGCCGCCTGCAGGGATGACTAAAATGTGATGCTGAGCACAGGCTCGGCGCCCGAAGACGGCGAAGGAGGTGCCGGATGGACCGGGAAGCACCGGCACGCCGTCCCGCACCGGAACCGGCCGTCCTGCCCTGCGGCGTCTTCCTCGAAGCGCCCAACGAGGTCGCGGCACCCGACTTCGGGTTGTTCCGGGACACCCTGAACCGCCATTTCTACCCCGCCCGCGTCGACGCCCTGGACCGGCATCCGGTCATGCGCGAGCCCTGGCTGTCAGCGGTCCACCTGACCCTGACGACCCTCGGCTATGTCCGCTTCGGGACGACGGCCAGCGTCGACCCCGGCGACCTCCCGGCCTACCACGTCAACGTGGTCCTGAGCGGGACGGTTGACTCCCAGTGCGGAGACCAGCAGGCGGTCGCATCGCCGCGGGTGGCCGCCGTCTTCAGCCCCGGCCGGCATACGTCGCTGCCCCGATGGGACGCCGACGCCGCCCAGCTGTCCATCAAGTTCGAGCGGACCCAGGTGGAACACGAACTGGCCGGCCTGCTCGGTCGGCAGGTCGTCAAGCCGATCGACTTCCGCCTGGCCCTCCCCGTCGACAGCGGCGCCGGGCGCCGGTGGATGTCGATCCTGTCGGCCCTGCTTCAATCGGCGGACGCACCCCGCGGTACCGCGGAACTGCGCCACCTCGAGTCGCTGGAACGCGCCCTGATCTCCGGCCTGCTCATCTCCCAGGAGCACTCCTACACAGGGCAGCTCACCTCCGACCCGCCCCAGCGCACCCCGCGAACCGCGGTCGACCGGGTTGTCGAGGAAATCCAGCGGGCCCCCGACCGCGGCTACACTGTAGCCGACCTGGCCCGCCTCGCCGGGACCAGCGCACGTAGCCTGCACTACGCCTTCCACGAACAGCACGGAACCACGCCGATGCGCTACCTGCGCCAGGTGCGCCTGGACCGAGCCCGTGAGGATCTGGCCCAGGCCCACGGCACGGTCGCCGACATCGCCTATTACTGGGGCTTCACCAACCTCAGCCGCTTCGCCCGCGCCTACCGCGACCGCTTCGGCGAATTCCCCGCCGCCACCCTCGACGCGGGACGAGCCCCCAGAACCCGTCACTGAGGCCCGGTCCATCCTCCGGGTCCATGCTCGTATGCGGCCAGGCCAGCCGAGCCCGCAGAACCACCGCTGGACTGCCTCGCGCTTCCCCCGCCGGGCTGCCCGCAGTTCCCCTGCTGACCTGCATTTTCAGCCATTCTGTCCTGTGCCATCGAATGTGAGCCACCGGCAAGCCGCTGACCTGCAGTGGCTCAGTTCCAGTGGCAAGGATTTGCGCGGTTGCGGGCGGTCGTCTGCCGGTGAATCTGAGCCATTTCGTCGCGGTCTGCTGACCGCTGCTGCGGAGGCGAGGCGACCTTCTCGGGCTGGCGCGTCCGGGTTTAGTGCCGCCGGTCAGGATCTTGGGTGGTGAAACCCCAGGCTCACTACGCCCGTGTGCGGTGACTCCGGGTTTCGCCACCTGCCTCCGGCTCCGGGGGTACGGGATCAACGGTACGAACCCGGGCCGACGAAGCCGGCGTCTCGGTGGACGCGGTACAGCCCGAACGTGGTGACGTCAGCAGGGCGCTGACATCCCCGGCCCGGGCCGGGGACACTGAGGAGGTGGACTGTGAGCGGGCGGAAACTCACCTGCGGCTGCTGGCCGAGGAAGAGCTGCGCCGTCCCGTATCGGCCTGGGGCGAGCGTTTGGCCCGGGTGGACCGGGTCGCGCAGCTGCTGACGGCCATCGGTGCGCTCGATGACGAGGTCGCCGGCCAGATCGTGGCGGACTTCGGCGTGGCCCTGGCCGCCCGGCAGGCTGATGCCCGGTACCGGCGGGCCCTGCTCGGGAGATCGCTGCGGCGGTCAGCCGGCGTGCGGTCCGGGTGGGCCATGCCGGCGAGCTCCCGGTCGCCGGCGCCCGGCCCGGTACCGGACCGGCTGGTCCGGCTGGGCCAGGTGATCCCCTTGCGCGCCGGGCCCGGCGGCGAGGTGTACCTGCTGTCGTACGCGCAGACGGAGGCCCGGACCGCAGCTGAGCCTGTTCGTGCGGTCCACCCGCCAGGACGGCCCGTCGGGACCCGAGGCGCAGATCCTGGAGCAGTTCACCGCCACCGATGACCGGGGGACCCGCTACCAGATGATGGTCCGCGACCTGGGCGGCGGCACCGACGGGTGGACTCTCATGCTCGCGCCCAGCCCGCCGCATGACCCGCAGTGGCTGGACCTGGTCACCGCCCCCGGCCAGCCCGCCGTCCGGGTCGGCCTGGCTCCCTCAGCCCGGCCGCCCAGGACGCCACGGTGACGGCCGGCCCGGTGACGGCCAGTCCCGGCGATCACGTGCTGCACGCCGTCGCGGCCCGGCTGCTCGCCAAGGCCGGCCCGATGGCTTCCCGCTGCGCCAGAGCGCGCCACGGCCGGGGCCGCTGGCCCCCGGCGCCGATGGGTTCGGCGATGTCATCGCGGCCCTGCGGGCGGCCGGCGCACTGTCCCCGCTCAGCCCGGTGCCCGGGCAGTTCGCCGCGCTCTGCGGCCGCCTGCACCTGCCCGGCCACGGCATCACCGCCCCGCCCGCCAGTGACCTGCCCGAACCGTGGCTGAGCATGCTGGCGCACGACCGCCGCGGGCAGCCCGGGACGGCACCGGCGGCCGACGGCGGCGCCGCCGCGGCCGTCGCGCTTCCCGGACTCGAAGGGATCACGCTCGCGATCCTCGGCCTGCACAACTGCCAGGGCCGCACCGTCGTGCACATGCACGCCAGCGGACCGATGAGCCAGGTGAGCTACACCCCGGCCCAGCTGTATTACTGGCCGGTGACCTGGATTCGCGGCAACGGCGGGCGCTGGCACGCCACGCGCACCCTCGGCCAGAGCGGGATCGGCGACGGGACCGCGCTGCGCGTGGAGGTGGTACCGCCGCTGAGCCGCGCTACGACCGGCATCGAGGTCGTCACCACCGGGCGTTCGGCCGAAGCCCGCGCCAGGCTGCCGCTGCGCTGGGAATAAGAGCCGGCCTGGAAGGCGCCCTCAGTCGTGATAGCTGACCCGCACAGACCTGTGCCCTGGTGCATGCCCGGCGCACGGCTGGAAAGCGCGCAGGACAGCAGCCGCTCACGAACGGCTCGCGAGCGGCCGGGTGACCAAGTCAGCGACAATCGCCACCGGCAGCAGCGGACACACCAGAAGACACACCCTCGACGGCTCAACTGAGATGGCACAAACCTGCAAATGGCTCAGACACGCTGGCAATGGCTCAGATTCGTTGGCAAAGGACACATTCCCTCTGACCTTCGTGCATGCGTAGCTCGTTTTTGTTCCCGATCTTGATCGCCCGTTTTGTCATCCTGTAATCATGATCTGCTCGAGCGTCACACCCATGCACCATCTGACGAGCATGGTAAGTTCCGCCTCGCCCGCGGGCGGTGGGTTAGCCGTTGGCGGTTGTCGCGACCCTGAGCAAGGGCTACGACCTTGACTACATCTGGAAGCACGTCGACCGCGGCGCGGCGAAGGACGCGGCCAGCTACTACATCCAGGCCAGCGAGAGCGGGGGAGAGCCGCCGGGCCGCTGGTGGGGCCCCGGCGCGAAAGCTCTCGGCTTCGAGCCCGGCCAGCGAATCGAGCGCGAGCCATATGACTTGCTGTTCGGCGAGCGCAAGGCCCCCGACGGCACTCAGCTGGGCAGGCCACCGAACGGCGGCCGCAAAGCCGCTGACCTGTATTCGCACCTGCTGGCCGCCGAGCCGCACGCCACCGCCGAGCGTAAGCGCGAGCTCCGCACCGAGGCCGTCAGGAAGGCCCGGCCGAGCCCTCTGTTCTTCGACCTGACGATCTCGCTGTCCAAATCAATCTCGATCTTCCATGCCTCCCTCGGCGAGAACGCCCGCCTGGCCCGCCAGGCCGGCGACAAAGAAGGCGACGAGTACTGGACCGCCCTGGTCGCCGAGGTCGACGACATGATCTGGCAGGCCGTCCACGCCGGCTTCGGCTACTTCCAGCGTGAGGCCGGCTACACCCGCACCGGCTCCCACAACACGCGGGTCCACGGCCGGGAGACCGGCCAGTGGCACGAAGCCGACCTGGCCGTTGCCCACTGGCTGCAGCACACTTCCCGCGACGGCGACATGCAGCTCCACGTCCACTCCCAGATCGCCCACACCGCCAAGACAACGACCGACGGGAAATGGCGGGCGCCGGACTCCCTGGGCTACAACGAGCACATCGGCGCGGTCGCTGCGATCGTCTCCCAGCATCTCGAAGAAGCCCTCACCGCCCGGTTCGGCCTGGAATGGACCGCCCGCGACGACGGCCACGGCTTCGAGATCAAGGGCATCTCCGGCCAGATGATGCGGCTGTTCTCCTCCCGCCGCGAGTCCATCACCGCGGACCTGCGCGCCCGCGCCGCGCGGTTCGAGCAGCAGTACGGCCGCGCGCCGTCCCAGCGCGAGCTCGCGCAACTCGCGCAAGCATCGAACTTCAAGACGCGCGCCGCGAAAGAAGAAGCCCTGGACCTCGCGCAGCTGCACGAAGGCTGGGCGGACAAGCTCGCGCAGCACTCTCGGCGTGCGCCTGGCCTCGGTCGCGCCGTCGGTGTGGCACCACGGCGGCGACGCAGCCGCGCACACGCGCGGCCCGCGCGATCCCGGCCCGGCTCCCAGCCAGCTCGAGCTGAGCCAGGCCGCGCAGAAAGCGGTCGCGCTGGCCCAGCAGGAAAAGAGTGCCTGGACCCGCGCGGACCTGATCAAGTACCTGGGCCGGGTCCTGCCCCGGACCGGCCGGCCCCGACCGCGGCCGCCGTCCTGCTCGAGGACCTCGCCGACCGGGCCCTGCGGTCGGAGTTCGAGCCGGTCGCCTGCCTGGAAGCCCCCGAGCCAGCCGAGGTGCCGCGCAGCCTGCTGCGCGCCGACGGGCGCAGCATCTACCAGCGGCACGGGGGAGTGCGGTACGCCACGCACGCGCAGCTGACCCTGGAAGAACGCATGCTCGCACTGGCCCGCGCCGACGGCGCGCCGCGCATGACCCGCGCCGAAGCCGCGCGGGCGCTCGGCGCAGACCTGCCGCAGCTCGAACCCGCGCTCGGCGGCCGCGCGCCAGACGCGCCCGGCCCGCGCACGCGCACCGGCCTGCGCGAAGACCAGGCCGCCGCCGCGCTGTCGGTGCTGACCGACGGCCGCCGCGTCTCGGTGATCAACGCGCCCGCCGGCTCCGGCAAGACCTGGGTCCTGGCCGCCGCCGGCAGAACATGGACCGCGGCCGGGCTCGGCCGGGTCATCGGCATCACCCCGTCCCAGTCGGCCCGCAACACCCTGGCCGCCGGAGTCCCCGAGTGCTACAACACCGCCCAGTTCCTGGGCCACCTGCCCGGCCAGCGCGGCGCCCGCGGCCCCATCCGGCTCCAACCCGGCGACCTGGTCCTGATCGACGAAGCCTCCATGGTCTCCACCCCCGACCTGACCGACATCATCACCCAGGCCGCCGCCAGCACGCCAAGGTGATCCTGGCCGGCGACACCCAGCAGCTCCAGGCGGTGGAGAACGGCGGCGGCATGTCCCTGCTCGCCGACGCCCTCGGCTACGTCCAGCTCACCGAGCCCCTCCGGTTCCGCGCCGCCTGGGAACAAGCCGCCAGCCTGCGGCTACGGGCCGGCGATGCCACCGTCCTGGCCGAGTACGACCAGCACGCCCGGATCAGCGGCGGCGCCCCGGAGCAGATGATGGACGCCGCCGCGGCCGCCTACCTCGCGCTCACCCTGGACGGCACCGACACCCTGCTGATGGCCGCCGACCACACGCTGCGCCGCGAACTGTCCCGCCGCGTCCGCGACGACCTGATCCGCCTCGGCACGTCCACCCGGCCCGCGTCCGCATCGCCGACGGCGCCGCCGCCAGCGCCGGGGACCTGATCATCTGCACCAACGACCACACCACCGAGGCGGGGGACCCGGCCGCACGCTGGCCAACGGCGACCTGCTCCGCATCGACGCCGTCACCAGGAACGGGCTGCTCGTCCGCCGCGCCCTGGACGCCGACCCGGCCACCGGCCAGCGCCGCTGGACCACCCGGCAATTCCTCTACCCGATTACCGCGACGCCGAGCTGGGCTACGCGGTCACCGACCACGTTGCGCAAGGCCGCACCGTGACCGCCGGCCTGGCCGTGATCACCGGCACCGAGGACCGCCAGCACGCCTACGTCGCCCTGACCCGCGGCACCACCACCAACCTGGCCTACGTCTTCACCCTCTCGCCCAAGCGCGCCGACCCCGTCCCCAGCCCCCGGCCCGCACCCGAACTGGCCCGCTACGACCAGATCCATACCGAACGAGCCGCGTCCCCGCCCCGGCCACCCCGCCCGCCCCCCTCGGCGAAGCGCTGGCCGTGCTCTCCGCCGTCCTGGAACGCGACGGCCAGCTCACCTCCGCCACCCAGGACCGGCACCGCGCCCTAGCCGACGCCGATCACCTGGCCATCCTGAACGCCATCTGGACCGCCGAAACCGCACCCGCCCGCCAGCAGCGCTACCAGGACCTGCTCACCGCCATCCTGCCGCCCGGCTACCAGCAGGAACTCAGCCACCAGGCGAAATGGCTGTGGCGGACCCTGCGCGCCGCCGAACTGGCCGGCCTGGACACCGGGCAGATCCTGGCCGCCGCGATCGCCGAACGGGACCTGGCCGGAGCCCGCGACCTGGCCGCCGTCATCGACGCCCGCCTGCGCCACCGGACCGGCTCCCTCGTCCCGCTCCCTGCGGGCTCGTGGTCGGCGCAGGTCCCCGCCATCCCCGATCCCGGACGCCGCGCCTACGTGGCCGAGATCGCCGCGATGATGGACGCCCGCAAGGACCGCATCGGCGAGCACGCCGCCAGCCAGCCCTGCCCTGGGCGATCAGCACCCTCGGCCCGGTCCCCGGCCACCCGCTGGACCGGCTGGAGTGGCAGCGGCGGGCCGCCTCCATCGGCGCCTGGCGGGAACTATCCGGCTACGACCACCCCGCCGACCCGATCGGCCCCGAACCTGTCGCCGCCACCCCCGACCTGCGCGCGGCCTGGCACGAGGCCCTCGCCGCCCTCGGCCCGTCGACGGCCCCGACGTGCGCGGCATGCCCGACGGGATGCTGCTGCACCTGCGCGACACCTACCCCCTGGAGACCGCGTGGGCCCCGCAGTACGTCGGCGACGAGCTCCGTCAGGTCCGCGCCGGCGCCTGGGACGCCCGCCTGGCCGCCATCCGCGCCGCCGCCGAAGCCCAAGCCGCCCAGCGCCGCGGCCAGCACGACGAAGCCGAACGGCAGCAGGCACTGGCCGCCAGCTACCAGGCCATGCGCGACGCCTACGCCGAACGCGAAGCCATCTTCGCCGCCGTCATGGCCGACCGGGCCGACTGGGACGCCGCCACCCGCCACCAGCGGCACCTGGCCGTGGCCGCCGACGCCGAACTCCGCCGCCGCCACCCCGCCCGGAAGTACCCGCCCCTGCGCTCCGCCGAACCCTCGCCCTCCACCCAGGCCCAGCGCGACGAACTCACCATGACCGCGGGAGAGCAGATCCCGGCGAAAGGCCAGTGGATCAAGGACCTAGCCGCCCAGCGCCGCGCGTTCGCCGGCAAGCTGGCCGACCGGCAGAGCCAGAGAATCCCGTCCGAGGATCCCGATTACGGCGATCTCGGCCAGGCCTTCCCGTCCTGGCCGGCACCGGCCGCCGAGGCGATCTTGCAGCCGCCCAAGCCCGAGATCGAGCCATCGGAGCGGATCCTGGAACGCGCCCTAGAACCCGACCTGGACATGGAAGCCGCGGACTGACGGTGCTTGTTCTTGTCACCCTCTGGCTATCTCGCAAATGAGGCGTGCTGAGGCGGCCGGTGACAGCGCCGATGCCCGCAGGTGCTCGAACGCCCTGGTGTAACTGGCGACGTCCTGCTGGCCGACCAGGCAGATCCCGCCGGACAGGCCGGGCAGGTATACGGCGCCCAGGTCCAGTATCTCGGCGAACCGCAGGATGGTCGCTGGTCCGCCCGATGGCAGTCCGCAGGTGGACGGCAGTACCTGGACAACGACCCGCTTGCCAGAGGCGGCGAGTGCAGTCAGCTGGTTGTGCATGACATCGGCATCGCCGTTCGGCTGACGCAGCGCCGCCTCCCCGATCAGGGCGGTAAGCCTGGACCGTTGCTCGCGCAGGACCTGCTGACGGGAGAGCGCGAGTCCGGGGTCTGCTTGGAATGGCGGGCTGCCGGTCACGCTGGCCCGTGTGTACTCCGGCGTCTGGAGCAGGTCCGGTATGTGCTGCGGGTCGTAGATGAAGAGGTCAGAAGCGGCCTGTTCCAGGAGGAGGTACTCGCGGTACGGTCCCGGGATCGCATCGCCGCAGTGCCGCCACCACGCGCCGCGGCTCCCAGCCTGGGCGATGGCTGCCAGGGTGCTCTGCTCTTGCTCGCTCACGCCGTATTCGGCGAGCAGCTCGCGTAGTTCTTTCGGCCGGATGCCGCGCTGGCCGGTCTCGATCCGGCTGATCTTCGACCGGTCGCATTCCAGCACGCGCGCCGCGTCTTCCAGGATGAACCCCAGGTTCTCGCGGTACCGGCGCAGCGCGGTACCGACCAGGAGCCGCCGCGCGGATGGTACTTCGATCACGGATGGCTCCCTTTCGGTACGAGGATGGGGTCAGGTGGCCGGGGTGGTGACTTCGGCCCAGCAGCAGGAGCCGGCGGGCTCGCGAGTGAATCCCCACCGCTGGGCGATCTGGTTGACAAGACGCAAGCCGCGGCCGTCCTCGGCATCCGGGCTATCTCGGCGCATGTGCGGGATGCCGAGGGTGCCGTCATCACGGACATCGACGCGGATGAACGATTCGCTAACCGCGACGGTGATGGTGACCGTGGTCGCGTCGAGGGCGTGGACCAGGCTGTTGGCGATCAGCTCCGCGGCAAGCAGGAGCGCCTCATCGGCGACGGGGTGACCGTCGGTGGCCTGCCGGACGAACCGCCGCGCCGCAGCCGCGGCGCTTAGCTGCCGGGGAAAGGTACTGGTCCGGACATGCTCCGGCACTTCGGTGCCCGCTGTGGTCCTCATCGCGGAGGCCTTCTTCCTGCGGCGCCGAGCCGGACTGCCTGGCCTGGTACCGCATGCGACGGGATAGCTACTGAGCCTACGATAGCTCGGATATCGATAATCTGCGTATCGATTATCTAAGTGTCAACTCGTTGCGCCCGCGCTATTGTGAGCCGGGACAGCAGCGGCCAGGGCGGGAGGCATGGACCAGACCCCGAGCACCGGCGACAGCCCGACCATCCGCAAACGGGCCCTGGCCCGCAAGCTCACCGAGCACCGCCAGCGCCGCGGCCTGACCACCACCGACGTTCAGCGCCGCCTGGGCTGGTCCGCCACCAAGCTCAACTGGATCGAGAAAGCCCGCTGGACCGAATCCGTCACCAACTCGGTCACCGACCTGTGCGACCTGTACGAGATCGCTGGACCCGAACGCGAAGCCCTGATCACCTTGGCCCGCCAGAGCCGCGAACGCGGCTGGTGGACTAAGTACAACGACGTGTTCGGCCGCGAGGAACTCCCCGGCTGGGAAGCAGGCGCATCGCACATCTGGACCTTCGAGACCGCCTTCATCCCCGGCCTGCTCCAGAGCCTGGACTACATCGAGCTGATCACCCGCGCCGCCGGCATCGAAGACCCCGCCGAGATCCGCCGCCACACCGAGGCCCGGAACCGCCGCCAGCACATCCTCACCCGCGACGACGACCCCTGCCAGCTGCACGCCATCATCGACGAGAACGCCCTGGCCCGCATCACCGACCCCAAGCTGCACCGCAACCAGGCCGCCCGCCTGTTCCAGGCCGCCAAAAGGTCGAACATCACCGTGCAGATCCTCCCGGTCTCCGCTGGCGTCTACCCCGTCACCAGCGAGCCCTTCCTTCACCTGGCCTTCCCCGGCGGCGAACGCGACATCGTCTACATCGAGACCACCATCGACAACCGCATGCTGGAAGAAGACGACGAGATCGAGCGGTATAAGCTCAAATTCGCCAGGCTCCAGGCGCTCGCCCTCACCCCCGAGCAGACCACAGCCTTCCTCTGACGGCAGGTGACCAGCACGATGAACCCCACCGCACCCGCTGACCTCGCAGCCGTCGCCTGGCGCAAGAGCACCAGATCCTCTGGCGGTGGCAGCAACTGCGTCGAAGTCGCCCGGCTGCCCGGGCACGTCGCCATACGCGACAGCAAGAACCCCGCAGGCCCCGCACTGATCATCACCCCCGCCGCCTTCCGTGAGCTAACGGACGGCGTCAGGCGAGGCATTACAGTGACGACGTGATTAGCTGCAACCCGTCGTGCGTGGCGAAATCCTCGAAATCCTTGACGTTAAAGGTCGCCAGAGCGAACTGGTGCGCGAGGCAGCATGCCGCGATCCAGCTGTCGTTGGCTGGCCGCGGGCGTCCCCGACTCCGGGCCGCCGCCGAAATCCTGCCCCATGCCCTCGACGTCGCGTCGTCCGAGTTCAGGACGACTACGCGGTCGAGCCATTGCTCCAGTTGTTCGCGGGTGCGCGGCCCCCAGCTGCGTATGGTCGCCCACTGCCACAGCTCGCCGACGGTTACGAAAGTCACGCACCAGGTCATTCCGGTTAGCCTCGCATCCAGCGGGTCACCGAGCTTTCCCTTGATCACCCGGGACGCCACGTCTGTGTCAAGGACGACGTAGCGCATCGGCGCGGTCAGGCAAGGTCAGCGTGACGGGCGGCGTAGACGTGCGCGAGAAATTCTTCCAGTTCCTCATCCGACTCGAAAACGCCATCTTGCGTCATGTCTTCTACGGACTCGACGGGCCGGACACCCTTGCGCCTCACCTGCTCGTCGATGGACTCAGGGCGGGTTTCCGGCGACTCTCCCGCATAGCCAGCGCTATTGGTCGTCATCCCGCCTCCTTCGGTGAGAGATGTGATGGTCCAAGCTTAACCCGCTTATGCGCTCAATTCGTCGGCTGAGTTTCCCCGCCGCTGCTTCGGCCGGAAGATCTGGTCCATGACCTCGGCGCCGGTCGTGATCACCGGCCGCAGCTCCCGCCGGTAAATGACCTCTGTCGTTCGCGAGCTGGCATGCCCGGCCAGCCGCGCGATCTCCTCCACCGGCACGCCCTGGAAGCTCATCATGCTGACGAACGACGTCCGCAGCTCCTTCGGCACCCACCGCGCTCCGAGCCCGGCTGCTGCGGTCACCCGCCGGAAGTCCCGCCGCAGATTGTGCGACTCATACGCCGTCCCCACAGACGTGGTGAACACCAGTCCGTGTTCCTGCCACAACTCGCCGGCCTCGGCCCGCTCCCGAGCCTGACGCTCCCGCTGCCCCCGTAGCGCCTCTGCCGCCATCTCCGGCAGCTTCAGCGTCCGCCGCGACCGGTTCGTCTTGGTGTCCCCGTGCGCCCGCACCGACCGCCATACCGAGATCGTCGTGGCTTCCAGATCCACGTGCTCCCACGTCAGCGCCCGCGCCTCCTCCGACCGAACTCCGGTGAGCAAGCACAAGACAATAAACGCGTGCAGCCGCGACTCCTCCGACGCCTCCAGCAACGCGCTCGCCTCAGCCATCGTCAGCGACTGAGACCGTCGCCCCTCCAGCCCACGCGGAGTGTCCACCAGAGCCGACACGTTCCGCCGGACCAGATCCTGCCCCTCAGCGTGCCGTACCGCCCGTGTCAGGCAGTTGTGCGCCTTCTGCAGCGTCCGGGTCGCGTGCGTCCCCGCCATCTTCTTCAGCGCGGCCCGCATGTCCTGCACGGTCAGATCCCGCAGCGGAATCGCCCCGATAACGTCGAGCAGCGGCCGCAGCGAGTCCCGGTTGACCTCGACCGTCTTGGCGGTACGCCCGGGCAGCCCTTCGGCCAGCCAGTCCGTCACAGCCTTATCAACCGTGTAGGCCGCAGTGGTCCGGACACCAGCATCCAGCTCGGAGTGCAGCGCCTTGAGCTTGTCCTTGACCTCGGTCCTGGTACTACCGCTGACTTTCTTGCGGATCCGCTTCCCGCCCGCGTCGAAGCCGAGCGAGACCACCCCGCGCCATCGTCCCGCGCAGGTCTTGTGATGGACGCCGTCTCGACAGTCCGTCCGGTGATCGAAGTAGATGCCGTCTTCGCCGTAGCCACGGCGTGAAGCCCCAGCCATACTCAAAGTTTACGACTTGGCTCCCACAATGGCTCCCAAGCCGGACAAAAGAAAATCGAGCAGGTCACCTGACCTGCGATATCTCGGTGGAGCTGAGGGGATTCGAACCCCTGACCCCCTCGATGCGAACGAGGTGCGCTACCGGACTGCGCTACAGCCCCGAGAACTTGAGCTAGCGTAGCAAACCCGGAGGGCTGCCCACGCCACGGATCACCGTAGACCCTGGTGACAGCGCAAGCATCCCCGGGACATCATGGGCATCATGCGCCAGAACCCGCCAGGAGGTGCGCGATGACTACCGCGGCCGAGGTGACCGGATGCCCGGTCGACGAGTCGTTCGACCCGCTCTCGCCCGAGTTCCTCGCCGATCCCTACGCGGTCATGGCCCGGCGCCCCGGCGGCGGAGCGCCGGTCTTCTTCGCCCCGTCGATCGGCTACTACGTGGTCACCCGCTACGACGCGGTGGACCAGGTGTTCCGCGACCCGGCGGCGTACTCCGCGGCGGCGGCCCAGGCGCCCCTGGTGCCGATCGTCCCCGAGGCGCAGCAGATCCTGCTCGGCGGCGGCTACAAACCGCAGCCCACCATGGTCAGCCTGGACGGGCCCGCGCACGCCCGCCTGCGCAAGCCGGCCGCCCGGGCGTTCAGCATGAAGCGCGTCACCGCGATGATCCCCGCCATCGAGGCCACCACCGCCCGCCTCCTCGACGCGGTGGCCGGCCAGGACGAGTTCGACCTCGTCGCGGCCCTGGCCTTCCCGCTCCCCGCCAACATCGTGTTCTCCCTGATGGGCGTCCCCGAGAAGGACTTCGCGCAGCTCAAGCAGTGGTGCGGCTACCGGGCGGCGCTGGCCTGGGGCAGGCCCGCGCCGGAGGACCAGGTAGAGATCGCCACCAACATGGCCGTCTACCGCCAGTACCTGCGCGACCTGGTGGACATCAAGGCCCGCGAACCGGGCGACGATCTCGCCAGCGACCTGATCGCCATCCACCGGGAGGCGCCGGAGCGGCTCACTCTGGACGAGATCGGCTCGATCCTGTTCTCGCTGTCCTTCGCCGGTCACGAGACCACCACCGGGCTCATCGGCAACACAGTCCGCCGCCTGCTCGAGGACCCCGCCCGCTGGGCCGAGCTCGCCGCCGACCCGGACCTGATCCCGGGCGCGGTCGAGGAGAGCCTGCGCTACGACCCGTCGGTGCCCGTCTGGCGCCGGGTCACCACCCGCCCGGTCACCCTGGCCGGGGTGGACCTGCCCGCCGGATCAAAGCTTTTCCTGTGGCTGGCCGCCGCAGGCCGGGACGAGGAAGCGTTCCCCGCCCCGACGAGTTCAACATCTACCGAACGGGTGCCGATCATCACCTCGCCTTCGGCAAAGGCCTGCACTACTGCCTGGGCGCCAACCTGGGCAAGCTCGAAGCGCAGATCGCGATCGCCGAACTCGCCCGCCGCTACCCCGCGCTGGCCCTAGTCCCCGGCCAGCACCTCACCTTCCACCCCAACATCTCCTTCCGCGGCCCCCAGTCCCTCCGCGTCCGGCCCCGCCCCCGCACCGCCCCGAGGCTGACCGCGACCGTGAGCCGCGTGGCCGTTGAGGCTGTAACACGGTGGATCCGGCTTACCGGAGGATTAGGCCCCTGGGGACCCACCGGATGCGATCCACCGCGTATGCGGATCCACCGCGTTGTTGGCTGCGACGCGGGGTGCCAGCTTGCGGGTGGGGCGGCTGCGGAGGCT
This sequence comes from uncultured Actinomycetota bacterium, assembly GCA_963839095.1. Classification (GTDB taxonomy): domain Bacteria; phylum Actinomycetota; class Actinomycetes; order Streptosporangiales; family Streptosporangiaceae; genus Palsa-504. Next base: position 47,548 of record CAWIUF010000070.1, read on the forward strand.
CAGGGGCCGTGGGCGCCTCAGGCGGCGTCGGACGAGGTAAGTCGCCGACGGCTCGCAGCTTGGCGTCGGTGTACTGGTCGTAGAACTCCTTGTCGCCCTGGCTGACCGACGCGGAGATGTCGATGACCTCGGCGTCGGGCACCGGCGGCGGGGCCACCGGGGCGGCAGGCGCGGCCGCAGCCGCCGCGCCTGCCGCGGGCGCCGGGCCGACCGTCGTGGCGGTGGCCGTGGCCGGGGGAGCGGCCTGCTCGGTGGCCACCTCGGCGGCGCGGGCGTAAGCCAGTTCACGCCGTTCGGCGTCGACCTTGGAGGCTTCGCGGAGCAGGCCTAGATAGCCCGTCAGCATGATGAAGGGCGGCACGATCACCCACCAGGCCGCCATCTTGGCGACCGCGAGCACGCCGGAGCCCACGGCCAGGACGAGCAGCATGCCAAGCAGCCGCCGCCGGGCCGCCAGCACCTTCCTGCGCTCCTCGCTGGGTCCCTCGGCGCCCAAGACCTCGGGACGCTCGTCCGACGGCCCCGCTGGCCGCGCCGCAGGTGCCGCGAGCCCTGCCGCAGGCGCCGTGAGCCCCGCCGCCGCGGTCCGGGGCGTCCCGGCCGGTCGCTGAGCCGCCGTCCGCGCGCCCGGAGCTCCCCGCTCCGCCGGAGCCCGGCCCGGCAACCGAAGCCGCACCCGGCCGGGTAACCGGAGCCGGACCAGGCCGCGCAGCCGGCAGGCCGGAGCAGGCCGCGCAGCCGGACCAGGCCGCTCAGCCATGGGAGCCGCCGGAACCGGGGCCCCTAGCGGAGCCGAAGGAAGCACGTCGCCCCGCGGCCTCGACCGCGGCGCCCCCTCATGCCCTGAAGGAGCCGGCACCGACGAAGGGGCGGTTTCCGTTTCCGCCGTGCCGACCTCGTCGTCGTCCCGCTCCTGCGCCGAGGAGTCCCGCCGTAGCCATCGGGGGATGAGCACGCCTGCCCAGATCGCCACGATGGCGACGTACAGTATCGCGCTGCTCAACCGTCCTCCCCTCGGCGCGGCCGACGCCGAACGGCCCGGCGGCGGATTCCACGGACCGTGGGTGTGGGCGCGCCGCGATGCGTGCCCACGTGACGCAAAGTAATAGGTTACGAAGGTTGAAACGAGCACCCCGGACGGTGTGTCGCAACATTCGTTTCACGATCCCGCCCAGACCGTGGCAGATTCAGCCCGCGCTGGAGTCCGAAGCGACCCGGATGCTCCGCCACCTGGGCATAAGTCCCTGCGGCACTTCCTCGGCGGTCAGCGCGTAGCAGACGTGATCCCGCCACGCTCCGTTGATGTGCAGCTGGCGCACCCGGATGCCTTCCTCGCGGAACCCGAGCTTCTCCACCACCCGCCGGGAGGCCTGGTTCTCGGGCCGGATGGACGCCTCGAGCCGGTGCAGCCCGATGACGCCGAAGCAGTGGTCGACCGCCATCGCCAGCGTGGTCGGGATGATGCCGTGCCCGGCGTACGCCTCGTCAATCCAGTAGCCGACCTGCCCCGAACGCGCCGATCCCCACGTGATCGACCCGATCGTCAGCTGGCCGACGAAGGCGCCGCCGTAGGCGACCACCCACGGGATCGCCTGCCCCTGCCTGGCCTCGCGGCGCATCGCCCGGACCATCGCGATGTACGGCCCGAGGTTCGACCGGTAGAGCGGGGTCTCCGGATTGGTCGGCTCCCAGGGCCGGAGCCAGGAGGCGTTCCTGACCCTGATCTCGCGCCACATGCGGGCGTCGCTGACCCGCACCGGGCGTAGGCTCACCGGCTGTTCGAGCAGATGAGGCTCGGTGAGAGTAACCGGCCAGCCTCGCATGCGTCCCACGTTCCCATCATTCTCCAGTATCGCTGCTGACGCTACGCGATCCCCGATGCGCCCGGAGCGCCGGAGTCTGACCTGACATGGTCACCCCCGTTGATCTGGGAGATCGCGTGCCCGAGCACGGGCGCCAGCACGGCCATCCCGTCGCGGACGCCGCCGGTCGAACCGGGCAGGTTCACGATCAGGGTACGGCCGGCTATCCCGGCCACGCCACGAGAAAGCATCGCGGAGGGTACCCCGGCCGCCACTCCGGCCGCGCGCAGCGCCTCGGCGATGCCGGGAATCTCCCGTTCGATCACGCGCCGGGTGAGCTCCGGGGTCAGGTCGCCCGGGGTCAGCCCGGTCCCGCCGGTGGTCACCACGACGTCATAGCCGGCCGCCACCGCGTCCCGCAGCGCCGCCTCGACCGGGTCGCCGTCGGGCAGGACCCGCGGCCCGTCCACCACGCACCCCGCCGAGGCGAGCAGCGAGGCCAGCACCGGCCCGGACTTGTCCTCGTACACCCCGGCCGCGGCCCGGTTCGACGCAGTGATCGCCAGTGCCCTTATCGATGCCATGACCCGGTCTTCCCGCCTTCCTTCCACTCGACCCGCACGTCGGTGATCACCGCGGCCGGGTCGATGGCCTTGACCATGTCGATCAGCGCCAGCGCGGCCACCGACACCGAGGTCAGCGCCTCCATCTCCACCCCGGTCCGGTCCGCGGTGCGGGCGACGGCGGTGATGTCCACGCCGTCGTCGGTGACGGCCAGGTCCACCGTGACCCCGTGCAGCCCGATCGGGTGGCACAGCGGGATCAGGTCCGGCGTCCGCTTGGCCCCGGCGATGCCGGCGATCCGGGCCACCGCCAGCGCGTCGCCCTTCGGCACGTCCCCGGCCCGCAGCGCCGCCACGGCGGCGGCCGACAGCCGCACCCGCCCGGTCGCGGCGGCCGACCGCGCGGTCACGTCCTTGCCGGACACGTCCACCATCCGCGCGTGCCCAGAACCGTCCACATGCGTCAGGCCGTCACTCATGCAGGCCACATTAGCTTCCAAACGGGGCAGCCATCCCGTCCCGGTCACGCCGCGCGTGGTTACGGCAGGACGAGGACCTCGACGGTGTCGCCCGCCGCCATCTGCACGACCCATTCCGGCACGATGACGAGCGCGTTGGCCCGGCCCAGGGTGGCGATCTGGTGCGAGCCCTGACCGGTCAGCGGCTCGACCGTGCCGGTAGCCCGGTCGAGCACGCCGCGCAGGTACGAGCGCCGGCCGGCCGGCGAGCGCAGCGGCGCGGTCAGCTCGGCTTCGGTCTTCTCCAGGGCGAGGCCGTCGTAGCCCAGCATCGCGCCGATGGCGGGCCGGGCGAAGACCTGGAACGAGACGTAGGCGCTGACCGGGTTGCCGGGCAGCGTGAAGATCGGCACCCGCTCGCCCGCCGCCGGGGCCGGCGCGGCCGCCTCCTCGTAGCCGTCCCGCCGCCGGAAGTTCCGCACCGAACGGCGCTGGCGTTCCTCCGGCTCCCGGGCCTCCGGCGGCAGCGCGATGGTGCCGAACCCCTGCGGCATCCCCGGCTGCATGGCCACCTTGCGGAAGGTGATGGTGCCGAGCCGCTCCAGCGCCGCCTTGACCACGTCGTGCTCGCCGCCCATGCTGACCCCGCCGGTGGTGATCATCAGGTCGGCCCGGACCAGCTGGTCCTCGATGGCCGGCAGCACCTCGTCCGGGTTGTCGGGCAAGATGGCCTGCCGGTAAGCCAGACAGCCCGCCTCCCGGGCCGCCGCGGCCAGCATGAAGCTGTTGGAGTCCCAGATCCGCCCGGGGACGAGCGGCGTGCCCGGCTCGGCCAGTTCGTTGCCGGTGGACAGCACCACCACCCGGGGGCGCGGCCGGACCAGGACCGATCCGCGCCCGGCGGCCGCGATCACCGCGATGTGCATCGGCCGCAGCAACGTGCCCGCGGCGACCAGCACCTCCCCGGCCTTGGCGTCCTCCCCGGCCAGCCGCACCGCGTTGCCGTATGCGGCGCCGGCCCGGATGCTCACCCGCGCGCTGCCGCCGTCGGTCCACTCCACCGGCACCACGGCCTCGGCCCCGCGCGGCAGCATGGCCCCGGTCATGATCTTGATGGCGGTCCCCGGCTGGAGCGCGTACGCCCCGGTGTCGCCCGCCGCGACCTCTCCCGTCACCGGCAGCGTGACCGGGTTCTCCTCGGTGGCGGCGGCGACGTCCTCGACCAGGACCGCGTAGCCGTCCATGCCCGAGTTGTCGAACGACGGCAGCGCGGAGGCGGCCGAGACATCCTCGGCCAGCACCAGGCCGTGCACGTCCCCCAGGCTGAGCTGGGTGGGCGCCAGCGGGCCGACCGTGGCGAGGATCTGCGCCAGGTGCTCCTCGACCGGGGTCAGCTCAGCTCTCGCCATTCGCTCGCCTCCGGGGCGCCCGTGGCCCTGTGGCTCGCTCACGGCAGGCTGTCCAGGTACTTGCGCAGCCAGGGCACGATCTCCTCGGCCAGGTCGGAGCGCTCGCAGGCGAACTGGACCAGGGTGCGCAGGTAGTCCAGCTTGTTGCCGGTGTCGTAGCGGCGGCCGTGGAACAGCACGCCGTGCACGCCGCCCCCGCCGGATTGCCCGCGCTTGGCCAGCGTCAGCAGCGCGTCGGTGAGCTGGATCTCGCCGCCCCGGCCGGGCGGGGTCTCGCGGAGCACGTCGAACACGGCCGGGTCGCAGACGTAGCGGCCGATCAGGATCCAGTTGCTCGGCGCCGAGCCGGGCACCGGCTTCTCCACCAGGTCGGTGACCGTGACCACGCCGTCCTCGGCGGTCGGCGAGATCGCGGCGCAGCCGTACTGGGAGACCTGCTCGGGGTCCACCTCCATCAGCGCCACCACGCTGCCGCCGTACCGCTTGCGCACCTCGATCATCTGGGTCAGCAGCGGGTCGCGGCTGTCGATGATGTCGTCGCCGAGCAGCACCGCGAACGGCTCGTCGCCGACGTGCTGGGCGGCGCAGAGCACGGCGTGGCCGAGGCCCTTCGGGTCGCCCTGGCGCACGTAGTGCACGGTGGCCAGCTCGCTGGACTCGCGTACCTGGGCCAGCCGCTCGGCGTCGTCCTTGGCGGTCAGCGCCTCCTCGAGCTCGTAGGCCCGGTCGAAGTGGTCCTCGATGGAGCGCTTGCTCCGGCCGGTGATCATCAGCACGTCGTCGAGCCCGGCCGCGACGGCTTCCTCCACGACGTACTGGATGGCCGGCTTGTCGACGACCGGCAGCATCTCCTTGGGCGTCGCCTTGGTCGCCGGCAGGAACCTGGTCCCCAGGCCGGCGGCGGGGATGACGGCCTTGGTGACGTCCTTAACAGCCATGCCCTGAACACTAGCGAACTCCGGGGAGTGATCCCTTCCCTGGGCAGTACGGTAAGTGACATGCCGGGCGTAAAAGAGGAGAAGGCGGCGCTGCGGAAGCGGCTGGCTCGCGGCCCGGGCGGAGCTTACCGCGGAGCAGCGGACCGCGGCCGGGCGGGCCATCAGGGACGCCCTGCTCGCCCGGCCCGAGGTGCAGATGGCCGGGACGATCGCCGCCTATTACTCAGTGGGCACCGAGCCCGACACCCGCGGCCTGCTATTCGCGCTGTGGAAGCGCGGCAGCTACGTGCTGCTCCCGCTGCTGCGGCCGGACGGCGACCTGGACTGGGCCTCCTACGAGGGCCCCGATTCCCTGGTCGCCGGTCCGCGCGGGCTGCTCGAGCCGGGCGAGCCGCCGCGCGGCCCCGGCGCGGTCGCCCGGGCCAACGCGGTGCTGGTGCCCGCGCTGGCCGTGGACCGGGCCGGGAACCGGCTCGGCCGGGGCGGCGGCAGCTACGACCGCGCGCTGGCCCGGGTCGGCCCGATGGTCCCGCTGCTCGCGCTGATCTATGACGCCGAACTCCTCGACCGCGTGCCCGCCGAGCCGCACGACGTGAAGGTCAGGGCGGCGGTCAGCCCCGGGTCCGGGGTGACCGTGCTGGAGGCGGGGTAGCCCACTCGTTCGGGATCATGGGGTAAGGAATCCCGGAACGGCCTGCACTGTTGGATATGCTTAGCAGTCGGAGGTCCCGAGTGCTAACCACAGGACCGCGCTGAGGAGGGTCCGTGCCCACGTATCAGTACACCTGCACCGAATGCGGCGAGCCGGTCGAGGCTGTGCAGAAGTTTTCCGACGCCCCGCTGACCGTGTGCGCGGCCTGCGGCGGCAGGCTCAGGAAGGTGTTCTCCCCGGTCGGGATCGTCTTCAAGGGCTCGGGCTTCTACCGCACGGACAGCCGGAACGGCGCCACCGCCACTGATCCCGGCGACCAAGGAGACAAGGAGAAGGTCGTCGGCGACTCCTCGTCCTCGTCTTCGTCCAGCGAGTCGTCCTCGGGCAGCAGCAACGGCAACGGCAGCGGCTCGGGGGACAAGCCGGCCGCGAAGAAGACCGAGACGGCCAGCAGCACGTCCAAGTCATCCTCGGGTGAGAAGGTGGCCTGAGCTATAAGCTCAAGCGCTCATGGCGGACCTGGCGAGCATCGCGGTTGTCGGCGGTTCAGGCTTTTACGAGTTCCTCGAAGACGCCGAAGAGGTCACGGTCGACACCCCGTTCGGGGCGCCGAGCGACCCGGTCACGGTGGGCGAGGTGGCGGGCCGCCGGGTGGCGTTCCTGCCCCGGCACGGCCGTGACCACCGGTTCCCGCCGCACAAGATCCCGTACCGGGCGAACATGTGGGCGCTGCGCTCGCTCGGCGTCCGGCGGGTCCTCGCGCCGACCGCGGTCGGCTCGCTGACGCCCCGCTACGGCCCCGGCACGCTGGCCCTGCCCGATCAGCTGGTGGACCGGACCACGGACCCGCGACCAGACCTACTACGACCAGGGCGCCTGCCACGTGCCGTTCGCGGACCCGTACTGCCCGTCGCTCCGTACCGTGGCCATCGAGACCGCCCGGGACCAGGACTGGGACCCGGTCACCGCGGCCACCCTGGTCGTCATCGAGGGCCAGCGCTTCTCCACCCGGGCCGAGTCCCAGTGGTTCGCCGCCCAGGGCTGGACGCTGGTCGGCATGACCGGCCACCCCGAGGCCGTCCTGGCCCGCGAGCTGGCCCTCTGCTACGCCCCGCTGGCGCTGGTCACCGACCTGGACGCCGGCGTCGAGGAAGGCGAGGGCGTCACCCAGGCCGAGGTCTTCGAAGTCTTCGCGGCCAACATCAAGCGCCTGCGCGACCTGACCGCCACCATCATCGCCGCCCTCCCCGCCGACCGCGAAGACGACCTCTGCGCCCACGCCCTAGACAGCATCACCCTCCCCTTCCCCCTCCCATAGAGGCCCGTCTCCTTCGTAGAGGCCCCGTCTCCTCCCGTAGAGCCCCGTCTCCTCCCGTAGCCCCGCTCCGGTACCCCGCCGACATCGCCCTTCCTTCGCCCTCCCGCGGCCCCACTCTGGTTGCCTCGCCCGCTGCATACCGCACCCTTCCGCCCCAGTCCCCGCCCCTCGTCCCTCTCGCCTCTCGGTCACCACGCGCCTCAGTTGCCCCGCACCCGACGCGCTCCGTGTGCCACGGGGTACGTACTTACGTACCTGTGCGCCACCGAGTCCGTATCGAGCCCTGGCCGCCTCCCTATCGCGCGAGGCGGAAGGTGGATAAAGTCGGCTCCGTGGCTGATGTGAACATCGCACCGGGTGGGTCCGCCTCGGTATTCGTGCTGCAAGATGGGTACGCCGGCCTGGATGGCGACGACGAGCGGGTGGCCGGGACGGTGACCCTGATCCTGGACGGCGACGCGGTGATCGTCGTCGACCCGGGCATGGTGGCCTCCCGCGAGGCGCTGCTCGCCGAGCTGGCCGGGCACGGACCGCAGGCTGGGGACGTGACCGACGTGGTGTTCAGCCATCACCACCCTGATCACACGGTCAACGCCGCGCTGTTCCCGTCGGCCCGGATCCACGACCACTGGGCGATCTACGAGGGAGACCGCTGGATCGACCGGGACGCTGAGGGCTTCGAGCTCAGCCCTTCGGTCCGGCTGCTGCGTACCCCGGGGCATACCGCCGAGGACATCTCGACCGTCGCGTCCACCCCCGGCGACGTGGTCGTGTGCACGCACACGTGGTGGATGGCCGACGGCCCCGCCGACGATCCGCTCGGTTCCGACGCTACCGCGCTGCACGTCAGCCGGGACCGCCTGCTGGCCGTCGCCACCGTGATCATCCCTGGTCACGGCGGCCTGTTCCGCCCTGGTCAGAGCACGCCGCGGTAGCGCACCGCCGTCCTGGCCGCCTCCGGGCAACCTCCCAGAGGCCCTCGCCCGTATGGAGGGTGAGGAGGTGTGCATGCCACGATCATCGCGCGACGAAGAGTTCTCCGCGTTCGTCTCCGAACGGCGCAGCGGACTGGTCCGCTCGGCCAGCCTGCTGACGGCCGGGGACACTCATCTCGCCGAAGACCTAGTCCAGACGGCCCTCGCCCGGCTCTACGTGGCCTGGCCGAAAGTCAGGCAGGCCGGTACCGAGTCCGCCTACGTCTGGCGCATCATCGTCAACGCCCACATCGACGAGGTCCGCCGCCCCAGACACCGGCGGGAACGTCACGTATCCGAACTACCCGACCGGCCCGCGCCGCCGGAAGCCTTCCCCGATGGCCTCGGCGGCGCCGAGGTCCGGCAGGCACTGGCCGCACTGCCACCCGGCATGCGTGCGGCCGTCGTGCTGCGCCATTGGCTCGACCTCAGCGTCGGGGAAACCGCCGACCTGATGAATTGCTCCGAGGGCACGGTCAAGAGCCAGACCGCGAAGGGCGCCGCGCGCCTTCGCGAGCTGCTCAGCCCGGCCGTCGCGGAAGGGACGTACCCGTGAACGACATGAAGGACTTGTTTGAATTGGCCCTCAGCGACATTCCCCGCACCAGCGCGCCCGCCGACCCGGATGAGGACCTGGCCCGCGGACGCCGCCTGCTGCGCCGCCGCCGGCAGCGGATGGCCGGGCTGGCCGGCGTGACCGCCGCGGTGCTCGGCGGCATCCTCGTGCCGCTGTCCCTGGGCGGTTCCGCCCCGGCCGCCGGCCACCCGGTCACCCAGACCCAAGCGATCAAGCTGGTCGCCTGGGTCGGAACGCAGCCGCCAGGTTACAAGGTGGACTGGATGCCCAAGGGCTGGGTGGTCCAGGGCAGTGACCCGTACGCGCTGACCATGGCACCCCCTAACGCCAAGGACAAGGACCCGCACACCTTCATCGGCAAGCTCGTGGTCATGCTGCAGTCCGCGGATGCTTCCGCCCCGCCCGCCAACTGGACGGACCAGCCGGTGAACGGACGGCCCGGCAAGTTCGACGTGCAGGGCGACACCCAGATCCTCATCTTCAAGGCCGCCGGCGGCCAATGGGTCGACATCCAGGCCCCGGTGTCGCTGGGCTGGGATCGCGCGGAGCTGGCTAAGTTCGGCGGCGGGGTGACGGTGCTGGGGGCCGCGCAGCCGGGACGCGGCTGAGCGCTCCCCGCCTTGATGACGGCTGCCGCCGTGCGACGCAGGACCGCACGGCGGCAGCCGCCCGCGCGTTTGGGTAGGCTATGACCTTGGCAGGCCCCGATAGCTCAGCGGATAGAGCGACTGCCTCCTAAGCAGTAGGTCCCGCGTTCGAGTCGCGGTCGGGGCGCAGGTCAGAGGATAAATTCCGCTCTATTTCTACGTTACGGCAAATCGCGGGGAGCCTAAGGATCGTAACGTTAGCGAAAACTGGTCACGGTTGACGAAGCCGAACTCATGGTCGCTGGTAAGTTGTGCGGCGAAATCAACCTCCACGCCCTGTGCCGTCCAGGTCTCCTCTGGACTATGGGCACGCCGATTTTGTGCACTTGGTGAGCGCAACCGCGGTGCCCGGCCGGGCGTCCAAGCGGTATGCGGATACCTATGCGGTGCGCGCCGGGCAAGACGCTCCTTCTGGCTGCCTGGGCGGCCATGGCGGTGGCGGGCTGCGCCGTTACGCACACCGCGGCGGGACCGGTGACGGCGGCGTCGCGGACGGCGGCCCTGCCCACGGCGCGGGAGCGTGCCGTCATCGAGGCGGCAGCCATTCTGAGGGCGTTTGCAGTGCCCCCGGGCGGCCAGCGGCTGCTGGAGACGCCGGATGTCCTCAAGTTTCCGTCTTCCACCCTGGTCTCCACCGCGCTGGTGGACGACGTTCTCGTTCTGGCGGGCACCCGGCCGGCCGCAGACGGTACTGGCCTGGGAGCAGGCGCACCTGCCTCGCCGTTTCACGCCCGAGGACGCCGATTTCGGGCCGCCGTCATGGGACCGCACGTTCTCGCTGTCTCCGGTTCCCGGCGTGCTGAACGCTCGCGACCTGGTGGTCGAGGTGGCCGCAGCGGGCAACGGGCAGACCGCGATCCGGGTGGACGCCCAGGTGAGCTGGCAGCCGCCCCGGCCGGCCGCCGAACAGGTGCCGTCCGCCGCCCGCGTCGTCACGATCACCCAGCTGCCCAGCCTGGACCCGCGGGCCAGCCGCCCGCCCGCGCCGGTCACGATCACCGACCCGGGTGTCGTCCGGCGGCTGGCGGCGCTCGTCGACAGCCTTCAGCTGTCCACGACCGGACCGGCCGCCTCCTGCCCGGCGCCCCTCGGCGGCGGGATCCAGCTGAGGTTCCTCGCCAGGGCGGGCGGCCCGCTGCTCGCCCTCGCGCAAGGCCCGGCCGCCTGCGGCACCGTGCAGTTCAGCGCCGGCGGCGAGGTGCAGCCCGCGCTGCAGATCACCGGCTCGTTCATCCCGCGGGCCCTCAAGCTCGCCGGCCTGAACTGGAAAGTCCCGTAGGACGCGTACCCAGCAGGCGGTCAGCCCGGGCAGCACCTGGCAGGCCATCCGTTGCCTTCGTGACGTAGATCCGGCGGGTCAGGCACGACGAGCCACGATCCCCGGCCAACCGCATACCTCACCGGAACTGGCCGGTCGCGCCGAATCCCCGGATCTGGAGCCTCGGTGCCACCGAGCTGCAACTGGCCGACACCCAATACAGATTAGGCGGGTCCGCGCACGTTCTCCCTGACCTCCCTCGTCGCTCAGCGTGATGCTGGAATAGGGGATGTGCGCTCCGGGCAGCCGCATCCTCCTGCGCCTGGCGACCTGAGCCGCCGTCGGGCTCCGCCGCGGCCTACCCGCCTGCCGGGGTCCGGCCCGCTGGATGACCCGGGGGGGCTGGTGCCCATCTCCGGACCGGGATCCAGGCCGTGGACGCCGACGGCATCCGGATCTTCCCGGCCGGGCTCCCGCCGCTTGCCCTCTGCGTCGCGACCGGCGATCGGTTTCGCCGTCAGGAGGGCGGACCGCGCGGCATGCACCTGCGGACGGAGGTGCGTGCGTCATGGCAATCCGGAATACCCTGTCGGCGGCAGAAGAGTGCCTCCGCTACCAGCCGCCGGCAGGCCCATGATCTGGCAAGGCGGCTCCGTCTAGGGTTTCACTCCGGTTACGTTGCCCGCGCCATTTGCGACGTAATGCCCCTTGGACAGGTCGAGCAGTACCAGAGTGTTGCCGAATGGGTTCGCTATGACAGCGACGCGGCCAGCGGGAATGTCGAAAGGCTCAGTCGCCACACGGCCGCCCGCGGCCTGGATAGCGGCAACGTCTGTGGAAACGGCGTCGGACGCCGCTGCGGTGCAGATCGGGCAGCCTCGCGACCAGGTTGCGCTAGACATCGAGCACATCCGTCAGCGACCAATGACGCCAACCTGGAGGCGATGAAGCGACTGTTCGACAGCGGTTGGCCGCTGAGCGACCGAACTCAACCTTGGCCTGGACGGCGGCAGAATTCTGTTGCGGTCAGTCGCTGCTAATTACGCCGGTGCGAATAGTACCTGTGGGATGGGCCTCTTCTGGTTCCTGGATGGGCGAACCGACCAGAGCGCAAGTCTGAATGTTTTCATACCCTGTGCCCTATCCACCCTTTATGTGCATTGATGTTATCGTTTTGTTATGGTCGGCATGTGATACCAGGTGGTGATGACCGCGTCCAATCATTAGCTCTGAACTAAGCCGTCAAGTACAAAGGAGATTATGAGGAATGGGTGGTATCATTCTGCTTGTCTGGTTCGCTGGATTCATAGTCTCTGGCCGAACCTATTATCGTCGCCGCTGTGGTATATCTGCAGCGCCAGGTAGGCCCGGCATCTTCACTGCTTGCATGCCGAGTTATATCTGGCCCGTCATGTGGTTCGCGGAGTGGTACCGGAACCCGGCGCCATGTACACATCCAGAGCATGTGATCGGTCGTCGGCAGGCGGTGCAGCGGCAGGAACACGTCCAAGCGCTTATCAATGAAGAAAATGGCAGGCGCGCTAGGCCATAACCGTTCAGCTAGTAGCATAAAATGATCTGTAGTTAATTCCTCACGAGGCGAGCTTGACGGCGCGCCCGACCGCGTCCGTCCTCGCTTTGTCTCGGACCTATTGACCTGCTGCATACCATCGAGACGGCCGCTTCTCCTGCAGCAGCGGCACAAAGCGGCTGGTGCAGTCACACGGCACAAGTCGTTCGGCTGTGTTTGTCTAGGTACTGGCCGTTCGCGCAGCCGCCCGGGACTGCCGGGTGAGGCAGCTAATCAGAATCTATCCATAAGCGTCAGGAACCATCCTTCAGAAGTTTCCCATCGCTCACCGCCGAACTGTGGTGAGAGTTCCTCGACCCCACGATTTGTAAAGGCAGGAACGGCTGCCAGTGCGTCAACGATCATCTGCGCAGACGCCCTAGATGACTCGTCAACCCAGTTGTAACGCAGTTTTATCGCATAGGTGATCAGCCAGTAACCCGGCTGACCTTCGCTCAGCACGTAGGCACCCAGAACAATGCTGTTGTTCAGTCTCCCGAGTTCCCTAACGAGATCAGGCGACAATGTTACACCGCTGAGAACGCCAGCCGCGAACGCGAGATGTCCGTCCTCACGGTCATGGGTAACGAGTATTCCGGTTCCGTCTGCCTCGATAGCGGAAGCCCCGGGAAAGATTGTCTTCCACTTCCCTGGGTAGATGCTCTCGATTCCCGAGTCAAGAAATTCCTGGATGCCAAAGCCGGCCATTCATTCTCTTTCTATCGTCGTCATAATTACCGACAGTTACTGCTTCGCCATGCGTCGGAACATTTGATTCCCCTGCCATCGCAGTGATCACAGTCGCGCGTTCCGAAAGGTGAAACATCGAAGTAACCCCTGCCTCTGCAATGTTCACACTCCACTTTCCATTTGCCACAGTATGAACATTTCTCGTTATGCATGTTGATCGCCTCATCAGGATTCTCTGAACCGCTCGCCCGTTCGGCTCACACTCCGGCATTAGTGCCCACTTCCTGGGGTGCACGAGCTGGCGCGACATTCTGATGTCGGACAGAGCCATTATGGCCAATCGTAGCCCACCCGCTAGCAGGACGTTACTCAAACATTCCAATCTGACGAGTTCTCCACGGAGATGCATAAGCATAACCAGGAGCTGCGGTAAACCATTGTAAATGTCGCCTAAATTAGGAATTAACCTGCCATGTAACGCTTTGACTATCTTTTTAGCGACGTCCTCACTTCGGCAATGCAGGGCGTCTCCCGGAGTGAGTCCGGGAGACGCCGACTGGGGCAGGTCAGGTCATGTGCCGGAGGCCATGAAGGCGGCGAGGATGTAGTTCGGATGGCGGTCCAGGTTCTGGCGCGCCCGGTCGTACCGCATCGTGGTATGCGGGTCGGCATGCCGGGCGGCGATCTGGACGTCGCGCAGGTCGACGCCAGCATCGAGCATGGTTGTCACGAATGTGTGGCGGAGCATATGAGGGTGCGCCTTAGCGACCCGGATCCCCGCGGTGCCGGCGAGCTGGTGCAGGCGGCGGGTGGCCGCGTGCCGGTCCATCCGGGCGCCGCGGCGGTTCAGCAGGACCGGCCCGCGCTCCCGGGATCCGGCTGCCCGGTCGATGGCCCGGCCGGCCGCTGGCGGTAGCGGGACCAGGACGACCTTGGTGCCCTTGCCGCACACCCGCAGCACCCGGTGGCCGTGCTCCTCACCCAGATCGGTGATGTCGGTGCCGGTAGCCTCGAAGATCCGCAAGTCGAGCAGGCCGAGCATGGCCACCAGCGCGAAGTCGTACGGGTTCGGTGACTGGCGGGCGGCGGTGAGCAGCGCCTCGAACTGCAGGTGAGTGAACCCCAGAGTTGGCGATTCGGCAGGGACTGAGGGGCGGCGGACGTGCTCGGCGGGCGAGTGCTCCAGGACACCGTCCAGCACGCAGGTCCGGTAGAACCCGGCCGTGACGGAGAACCGGCGGGAGACGGTGGAGGGCTTGAACCGGCGGATCTCCTGCATCCACCGGATGTACAGCTCCAGGTGCGGCCGCCTAGCGTCGAGCGGGTCCAGGCCGCGCTCGGCGCACCAGGCCAGGTAGTAGCGCAGGTCCGATTCGGTGTGCTCGCGAGAAGAGCCCTTGAACCGGGCAAGGTAGGCGGCCACAGCGAGCCGCAGCCGGTCAGTGAACGGCTCAGGAGGATCGGAGGACGGGAGGGCCAGCTGCGTGAAGGTCGTCATGCCATGACGTTGCAGCGGCTCACCGTCACCGTGAAGCTTGACCAGCACACACCTGGCGCCAGAAGCGGTTGATGGGGGTAGGCCATGATGGCTTTATGGGTCACGCCGCCAGGAAAGTCGTCCTCCGTCTCACCCACGATGAGGCGCTGGTCCTGTTCGAACTACTCCATCACTGGGAGGACCAGGACCGTGTGACGCAGCCAGAGCACCATGCCGACCAGATAGCACTGTGGAACCTGTCCGGCCTGCTGGAACGGAAGCTGATTGAGCCATTCGACCCAGCCTACGATCGCCTGCTCAACGAGGCGCGAACCCGGCTGGCAGGCGAGTCCCAAGACCCTTCATGATCAATCTGAAGGCGGCATGTGAGGGCGTTTCCGGCAAGCGTAAGCGGCGCATAAATATACGGTATGCGGTCGATCTGTCCAGCTATTGCCGAATCACCCCCCGGTGCGGAGAGTTCTTGATAACTGTGCGGAGCCATCTAATTAATCGACATTCTAAATTGCCAAGACATAAGAAGATGCTTAAGTCTTACAAACTTTAGATCAACATAGGGTCAACCTGATCACTGTTATTGCTTGTGACATAGACAAACGGACTAAGCCCTCCTCCCCCAAGGAAGTCATTCCATTCTCTGTATTCTACTGTTGTCATAGCTAGTTCCAATTCTGCTCGCGAGTTTCCTAGGGGAGAACTCTTGAAGCTCGCGAAGAAATGGCTGCGTCGACATGGGCTAGAAAGCTGTTCAAGGATCGCTATTTTATCGCTGATAGTGGTCCCACACTGGCGTGCGACCGTCCTTGCCCGCTTGTTCTCTGCCTGCTGCAGGAAGGCTGCTGGCAGCTTTCGCGTTCGTATCTCGTATGCAAACCGAGACTCATGGCCTCGATGGATAGTGGACGTTTCCACACGCCAAAGTCCCGGGTGGGCATCGCAGATCGCGATTATGTCCTCCTCGGCCTCTGAGGCCCGTTCCAGTGCACACATCTCACATAGTCCACACGGCCGTAGTCCGACAAACACGAAGCTGTCCGGGGGTACCATGTAGTGCCCGCGGCCTCCCCAGCCAATCGTGACAACTGTCCTTGGGGTAAAAAGATTCGGCAACAGCATTGAGGGTGCGGACTTGGTAGGTGCGACATGCTCGCGACAGAAGGCGCCGCGGCAACATCGACAGCGGCTATCTGTCATGTTTCCGCAGCCTGGTCTCTCGCAAGCAAGTCCAGAGGCAATGGCAACTGCGGCTGCAGGCAGGGCGCCACTCACGCAGCTGCAGCACACATGCCGGAGATCACCCCCGACCAACGATGTTAGCTGTGGCATGATGTCATTGAGGTGCAAGAAGGGCCCAATGACTCTTCCGGGTGACACCTCCGTCTTGATTATTCGGGAACCATCTATCGACCACTCGTCGCCGAAACAGTACACCTTCCTCAGGTATCCGAAGCCTTCAGTAGGTACTGTGACGCATGGCTCAGCTCCATGCGAGTCCCGGCGATACCGATTCCGCCATTCGATAACATCACATTCCCAGCAGATCGCACTTTTACAGATCTGGCACCGGAATTCGGTAGGGTTACCATGAGAACAGAAGCTGGTTAAACCACCGATGGAAACGCTGCCGCCTATTTGGATTGACGTGCCGTGACCGGAAACATTCGATCGCTGTCGCACCTTACTTCGCGTCGGCTGGCGCACCATAACTTTCTGAAAGTCAGTTATGATATGACTGAGTTCGATTGCAACCGCATTATGACTTGCCGCAAGTCTAAGGAATCGAGATTCCCAATCGCATTTAATAGCTCGGGCAACTGAAGCGTCCGCATCACCGATCTCCAGGTGGGCTTCCTCAAGTGCGGCCTCTATTTCTTCTGGCCTGTCCTGGGTTATATCGCCACCACAGTGCCCCGATTTTGTCTTTTACCTGCACCCAAGCGTCGGTAGTCAGCAGATTAACAATAGTTGCAGCTGCTGAAGCTGCGAGCTCGGCTAGCTCCGTCTCCATATCCCCTCCCTCTGCCTCATTGTAGCGCGGCGCACCGAAATCTGTTTGTCAAGTTAATATATCTAGGGGTGACGGCTCTTCTTAGATATTGCACCATGCAGCGGATTATCACAGTTTCGCAACATGCAAAACTATTAGGATAGAAGGCTAGTTTTCGGTATAGATTGATAAATCGGCGAACTCGGCGCGGTAATGTCCGTTCTGCACTCGTCCGACCCGACACTCAGGGATCGGCCTACAGCGCGCCATGAATGACAGTGAAAGGACTGAATTGACGTGCCTAGGCTCCGTAGCGTTATACAAATCAGCACATATGTATGCATTCATGGAACGCCCTCATTTCGGCAGATTCGGACGTCGGTTGGCTGCTGGCCAGTGGCACGGAAGCACTCAGATCACCAGTAGGCGTGGTCTCAGACGGCCGTCTCGCCAACCAGCTGGCCTGGCGATGAGTATCTCTGCATGAAGCGGCTTCCCGCATGCGCTCGCGAGCTGCCGCTGATGCCTGCCGTATCAGCTCCTCCTCTGTGCAGTTACTGACGGGGGACGGAAGGTCGGCAAGCCGGTCGCTTACTTCCCCGGCTTCCTGCGCGCGGGCTGCTTCGGCGGCAGCGATCGCGCGTGCTCGATGCCGATGTCCACCCACCGGGAAAGGTCGTCGTCGCTGGCGAGGTCTTCCGGGCCGACGCGCAGCCAGCCGGGCATCTCCCGGCCCTGCATCACGGCAACCGCGGCCCCGGTCGTGGCCACCAGGCCGGCTGACCGCCCGGGATCGACATGGACCAGGACGCCGCCCTGGCCGCTGGCGCTGATCGCCATGTGACCGCGGATGAGGAAGGCCAGCCCGCCGAACATCTTCTTCTCGGTCAGCTCAGGGTCAGGGCCGATCAGGTCCCTGATCCGGCTGGCAAGCTTCTCGTCATAGGCCATACGGCGATCGTACCGAGCAGGCGGTTCCACGGGCCGGCGACCGGCGAGCCGGCTATCCATCCCGGCGCTGCCGGCAGATACCGAACGACCTGTTCGGCATGCCCTCTGACGAATGGCGCTGGAGGATCATTCGAGTACCGAACGGCGAGCCGCGTGCGTTATCCCCAATCAGTGTCCGTCAGTACCCGCCTGTCAATGCCGGAGTCGTGAGGTCAGGCAGCGTGGGGTTCGAACCAGAGGGAACCGAGGTCGTGCCCGGGAGTCAGCCGCACGTCCGAATCGAGAGCGGCGGCTAGGCGCCGTAGCAGGGCGATGGTGGGCTCGGTTCCGCCCTCTTCGATGCACTCGACATCATCCACGGTCATGTCAGCTCGGGCGGCCAGGTCGGCGACGCTGAGACCCAAGGCGCATCGCTGGTCATACACGGCTTTGCCGAAGGCCAGTGCCTCGCGGATGGCGATCCGCTCCGGATCGTCGGCGTGCTCCGGCGGGCGGGCCCAGCGGGTGTGGTAGCCGGTCATCACACCTGCCTCTCATAGATTTCCACCACAAGCGCTCGGTGGTCGCGCTCACACGTCTTCTGTGCTCGGACGGCCCGGTCGATCTGCCTCTGGTCGTGCTGCCTGGTCTTCCGGAACACTGTCAGGAGCACGATCCTTCCATCAGCAGACACCAGTAGGTGATCCTTGCCGCAACATCGCGCAGCCGGATCCGCAGTTCCCACACTGATCCGTCCAGGTGATCAGACCATGGGCCGCCGAGTTCGCTGCCCTTCTCGGCGAGCAAGCCGCATACCTCGTCCACGCGCCTGAAGTCACTGTCGCTGAGACCCTCCAGCCAGTCGCGGACTTCCGGTTCGAGCTCGAAGTCGTACAGACGCCGTGTCTGCTCGCTCACGGTTGGTCAGAGTATCTGCCGGTCCTGACATTATCGTCGCGCTGGTGGGCATATGCGCTCCCAGCGACCGAGCGTCGTCGCCCCCTGGCGGTACGAAGAACAGCACGCCCGCAGTCGGCAGTGGTTGAGGCGGTGAACGAGTGCTGCATCGTGACTTCAAGCGCCTGGAAATTAGCATTGCTAACGGAATTCAGGGGAGCCGAACGGGGAGCCAACGACCACAGATTCGGGGCTGCATCAGGCCGCATCCAGCCACTGCCTCGGCGGCCGAACGGCACGTCAGGCGACAACTAGCACCGCGGGGCGACATTTCGAAAGTGCCTCCTAAGCAGTAGGTCCCGCGTTCGAGTCGCGGTCGGGGCGCAGATAGTTCAGGTAGTTATATTTATTCGAAAACCTTGTCACCTGAATGAGTTACTGCTCGCAGGCAGTCACTCAATCCGATGCATCGCCCTTGCGGACAAAACAGGTGGATAGCCTCTCACCAGGCAGAACTGCGATCTAGTGTGCCCCGCCTGAAACCTTCGACAGATATTCGGCTAGGGAGTTGAGGATTTCCTCGGCGGTCTTGGTCCAGGCGAAGGGGCGGGGGTTGCTGTTCCAGTGCTCGATCCAGTCGCGGATGTCAGCTTCGAGTGCCTGGACGGATTTGTGGACGCCGCGGCGGATCTTCTGGTCGGTCAGGTAGCCGAACCAGCGCTCGACCTGGTTGATCCAGGAGGACCCGGTTGGAGTGAAGTGGACGTGGAAGCGGGGGTGCTTCAGCAGCCAGTCCTGGATTACCGGGGTCTTGTGCGTGCCGTAGTTGTCGCAGACCAGGTGGACGTCCAGGCCGGCGGGGACGTTTTTGTCGATCCGCTTGAGGAACTTCAGGAACTCCTGGTGGCGGTGACGGCGGTGCAGCTCGCTGATCACGGTGCCGTCTTCGATGTTGAAGGCGGCGAACAGGCTGGTCACGCCGTGGCGAGCGTAGTCGTGGGTGCGCCGCTCGGGCATACCGGGCATCATCGGCAGTACCGGCTGGGACCGGTCCAGGGCCTGCACCTGGGATTTCTCGTCCACGCAGAGCACGACGGCCTTATCCGGCGGGTGGTGGTAGAGGCCGACGACGTCGACGACCTTCTCCACGAACAGAGGGTCGGTGCTGAGCTTGAACCCGTCGAGCAGGTGCGGCTTGAGGTCGAACCTGCGCCAGATCCGCCCGACCGTGGAGTCTGACAGGCCGCTGCGGCGGGCCATCGAGGCCCGCGACCAGTGAGTGGCGTCCCGGGGCAGCTCCTCCAGGGTGGCGGTGACGACTTCCTCGACCTTATCCAGCAAGATGGACGGCGGACGGCCGGGGCGCTTCTCGTCGTGCAGCCCGTCTAGCCGCTGCCGGACGAACCGGCCCCGCCAGCGGGCCACGTTGTGCTCGCTGGTACGCAGCTCCGCGGCGACGGCCTTGTTCTCCCTGCCCTCCGCGCAGGCCAGCACGATCTTCGCCCGCAACGCCAGGACCTGGGAGGTCTTCGTGCGCCGCGCCAGCCGGGTCAGCTGCTCCCGCTCGGCGCCCGTCAGCACGAGGTCCGCCTTCAGCCGCCCCGAGCGCGGGCTGTCCGACAGGCCGCCCGGCCCCAGCCTGGTGAACCGCCCCCGCCACTTGCGCACGGTCTCAACGGAAAGCCCCAGCTCAGCCGCTACCCCGGAATTCCCGCCAGCCGATTCCGCGCACGCCAAGATAATCCTCGCGCGCTCCACCAGGCGAAGGTCCCCAGACCGGGACAGCCGCTCAAGCTCCGCGCGGTCCTCGCCAGACAGCGCCAGCGGTACAACTGGAAGCGACATGACAACAGCCTACAGATTAACGACCAAAACTTCAGGCGGGGCACACTAGGCATGCGCCGCAGAAGTAGTCCGCCACCGGGGGAGCCAAACGGGGAGCCCGCGGCATCTGCTTGAAGCTGATCTATCGCGCGCTTTCCTGACCCGCGGCGGTCGCAGCGCAGCGTCGGCGGTGTCGGCGGCTGCATCCTGGCCTGCCTCCTCGCCGTGTCGGCGTGCGGATCAAGTAGCGCTCAGTCAGCGGCGACCCCGGTGACCGCGGCCACCGCAAGGTCTGCCTGCGCGAGCGGCTCAGCATTCGCGCTGTCCCTGCTATCAGACCGGGGAGGCCAGCCAGCACCGGTCGCGGCCGCTGCCTGGTTCGCCCGGCACGGCGGCGTGGCTGGCGTCCCTGACCGGGGCTGGCGAGAGGTCGGCCGCCATGGCCGCGGCGCGACAGTCCGATCTGGCCCGGTCACGCTCCACGTCGTCCAGGGACCCGACCGGACATGGCAGGTCGACAGCGGCAGCTGGTGTTCCTGACGCGTGCGGCACGCCGGTAGGACGGTCCGGACGGCAACGCGTTTCTACCCCGATCCGCGCTCGGCCGGCAGCATGAGCGGTAAATCAGTCGGCCGTGGTGCTCGGTTCTCCTACGGTGGCGGGGACTGGCCGACCTGGCGGTAAGGGCCAGAGTCCGGTTGTCCCTGCGAGGGGTTTCAAGAAGCGTCAGGAAGTAGACCCGGCCTGGCCGCCAGTCCGCGCTCGCAACGCGGCAGATCCGCATGGGTCAGAATGTGCCGATGACGATCTCCGCTGACGACTCCGGTCCGGTCCGGATTGTTACGGCCGTTCTTCGCGACGGCGATCGGGTGCTGCTGTGTCATCGAAGCGCCGGGCGGCGTTGGTATCCCGATGTGTGGGATCTGCCGGGCGGTCATGTTGACGAGGGGGAGGATCCGAAGGAGAGCCTTGTCCGCGAGCTTCGGGAGGAGCTGGGGATCACGACGCCGGAGCCGTCCAGCCCGCCGGTGCATGAGATCCGGACCGCGACGTTCGACATGCAGATCTGGCTGGTCGACAGTTGGACCGGAACGCCCGTCAACGCCGCGCCAGACGAACACGACGCTGTGGCGTGGTTCGAGACGTCCGACTTTGACAGCCTGCGTCTCGCCCACGAGTCGTACCTCTCGATGCTCACCGCCGTGCTCATCACGTGACGTCGCTCCGGGAGCGGCTCACTGATGCATGAGCGCGCCGATGGACTCGATCCGGCTGTCCGCGGCTGCAGCGTCAGCACCCGGCGTGCTGACCTCGTTGTCGGACCGGGAGATCGCTAGCGCGCTCAAGCTGACGCGCTGCGGCGTTGCCTGCCCACTCATGAGGCGGCGTTACCGGTGCTCCGGGGAGAGGAAGTTTAAGGCGGAGGACACTAGCCGGTGCTACAGGAGACCGAGGGCCAGGCCGAGGTGCCGTTGGTCGTGACGGTGAAGCCCCAGTTATTGCCACTGCCGTTCGGTTTAGCGATCATCACGTACTGGCTGGGCCAGCTGGCGCTCACGTTCCATGTTGAATGGACTACCGACGGGGCCACCATGTTCACCGTCACGGTCCAGGTGTTCGAGCCGGTGACCGCGACGTTGAGGTTGTACCAGCCGTTCCCCGCCGAGCCGGCCGACAGGGTCGCGGTGCAGCCGCCGGTGCCGCCCCCGCCGCCGGTGGGGGCCACGGCGCGGCCGGTCTGCGGCGAGATCATGCCAGGGCACAGGTTGTGGCTGGCCAGCACCTGCGCGATCTGGGGGATCGCGGTGAGGGTGTTGGCGGGCCACTCGTGCATCAAGATGACCTGGCCGTTGGTGAGCTGGGAGTTGGCCTGCACGATCTGGGCGACGCTGGCGCCGTTCCAGTCTTGGGAGTCGATGTTCCAGATGATCTCGGTCAGGCCGTACTTGGCCTCGACGGCCTTCACTGTCGAGTTGGTCTCACCGTAGGGCGGCCGGAACAGCTTCGGCGTGCCGCCGCCCGCGTTGACGATAGCCGTCTGGGTCCGGCCGATCTCCGAGTCAATCTGCGACTGGCTCAGCGTGGTGAGGTGCGGGTGATCATAGCTGTGGTTACCGATCCACATGCCGGCGGCGACCTCGGCCTGAACCTGTGCCGGGTAGGCCGCGGCGTACTGGCCCTCATTGAACAGCGTGGCCTTCAGGCCATTCTGCTTGAGCGCGTTGAGCAGGGCCGGGGTGTGGTCGTTGGACGGGCCATCATCGAAGGTGAGCCCGACGTACCCGGCACTGCAGCTGGCGGCGTGCGCGGGAACAGCGTCCACCGTAATGGCGACGGCGCTCGCCACCGTCAGGGCGGTCACGGCCAAGCCCGCGACCAGGGTGCGCCTCGACATTCGCGGAATCATCCTCATGTGAGGTGAATCCTTTCCTCCTCCTGCTGGGCGGCGCGACCGCATTCCTGCATGTCGCGCCGCCAGGCCTTGTTCTGGTGTTCAGGCGTCCCGGGTGCTAGCCGGTACTACAGGAGACAGAGGGCCAGGTCCATGTCCCGTTGGTCGAGACCGTGAAGCCCCAGTTGTTGCCGCTGCCGTTGGGCGTTGCCTTCATCACGTACTGGCTGGGCCAGGTGGCGTTTACGTTCCATGTCGAGTAGACGGCGGACGGCGCAACCATGTTCACCGTCACGGTCCAGGTGTTCGAGCCGGTGACCGCGACGTTGAGGTTGTACCAGTTGCTGCCTTTCGTGCCGGCCGACAGCGTGGCCGTGCAGCCGCCGCCGCCACCGCCACCGCCACCGCCACCGCCACCGCCACCGCCACCGGACGAGCCGTGGCTGACGGTGAAGTTGGAGCTACCACTGCCGCCACCCCAGGCCTCGGTCGCGAAGATCTGGTAGCTGAGCGAGCCAAGGTTCATCCCGTGGCTGGCCCACGCGTTGAAGAAGTTCTGCGTGGTGATGGTCCCGCTGGTGGTGTTTCCCTGCCGGATTGCCAGGTACTGCTCGAAGGTGCAGCTGTTGCCCGTAATGCAGGGCTGGTTGACCTGCTGGTGCTCGTAGAGATTGTAAGTGGCGCCATCGCTGGTCGTGGTGCCCATGAAGGTGCCCAGCGAAGGGCTACCGCCCTGGTCGTCCTCGATGACGTAGTACTCGACCAGCGGGTTGGTGGACCAGCCGTAGAGGGAGGCCAGCGCGGTGCCGCCGCTGGCGTTCATGCTTCCGCTGAAGCTGATCGTCTGGTTGCTGCCCGGCTGCCAGCCGACGCCGGCGACGAAGTCACCGATGCCGCTCCAGTTCGTGGAGTACTGGTTGCCGCCAGAGCCAACGGTGACGCAAGCCGACCCCTGGCCATTGCTCCACATCTGGTAGTAGTAGCCGTTGGTGGTACCAGTCTGATTCGAGCAGACGGCGGCATGGGCGACGCCGGGCGCGGCCACCATGGCCGTGGCGGCGGCCAGGACCGCGGCGCAGGCGCCGAGGAATAGCCGTATGCGGCTGTGACAGCGGGTTTCTGGAAGGACGGGGGGACCGTTCATGTACGGCTTCCTCCTTGATACTGGGCCGTCGTCGACCGGAGGACCAGGTCGCCGGAGGGGTCTCGGGTGGCGGCCGAGCGGCGACCTAGATCGACGGATGTTCATGCCGTCGATGAGTGCATCATTGATCGGCGCAATGAGGATGTCAATTAGTTTCGGAAATATTTCGACATTAATTCATAACCATCGCTGACGTTAGGTAATCATAAGATAGAGATTGTGGCACTTAGTGGGGCGAAAGTTACGGGATTGCCGATGGAATGGCTCGCTTAATGACTGTTGCCGACATGGAGGCCCGGAGGACCGGATCCGGTATCGAAAAGTCTCGACTCCGGAGCAGCGGGCGGCTCACGCGGGCTGGCGGTCAGATCG
>CAWIUF010000071.1:0-178796 GCA_963839095.1 uncultured Actinomycetota bacterium
CGTTAAACGGGCAGGTCTCTCCATCGGCTAAGCCGCTGGGGCCGGTGATACGGGAAGGGCCAGGGCCGCGGTCACCCGTGCCGCCGCTGCGGAATCACCCGGCTCGAGCGCGGGCATCATGCCCAGGACCATCGCCTCGGCGGCCATCGCCTCGGCGGCCATCGCCGCGGCACCATCGCCTCAGCGGCCAGGGCGCCGGTCCGGTGGCACACCGGCGTGACAGGAACCTACGAGGCCACCGGGACGCCGAGGCCGGGCAGCACCTGGGCGGCGGGGAGGGCGGCGAGCAGGGGGCCGGGCAGCCGCAGCTTGGAGCCGCGGATGCCGGAGCCGATGATCACCGAGCCGGTCTTGGCCACGGCCTCGTCCACCAGCACCGGCCAGTCCGCGGGCAGGCCGACCGGCGTGATCCCGCCGTACTCCATGCCGGTCGCGGCGGTCACCTCGGACACCGGCGCGAACGACGCCTTCCGCGCGTCGAGGTGCCTGCGCACCAGGCCGTTGACGTCCGCCCGGGTGGTCGCGGCCACCATGCAGGCCGCGTGCCGGGTCTCGCCGCCGCGTCTGGCCGCGATGACCACGCAGTTTGCCGACTCCTCGAGGGTGACGCCGTAGCGCTCGCAGAACGCGGCGGTATCCGCCAGCGCGGGGTCGATCTCGGCGACCTCGACCTCCTCGGAGCCGGGCAGGTCGCGCAGCGCCGCGGCGACCGCCGCGGCGAGCAGGTCAGGCCGGGACAGGGCCGGCGCGAAGTCGAGCTGGAGACTCATACCGCCCATCCAACCAGACCGTCCCGGCGTGGCAGAGTGTACCTCGTGGTGATCGACGCGCATCTGCACCTGTGGAACACCGAACGGCTGCGCTACGAGTGGCTGCAGCGCCCGGAGAACGCCGCCATCAACCGGACGTTCGGCTTCGCGGATTTCCGGGCCCGGGCCGTGGCCGCCGGGGTCGACCGGGCCGTCCTGGTCCAGGCGGACGACAGCGCCGCCGACACCGAGCTGATGCTCGAGATCGCGGCGG
Organism: uncultured Actinomycetota bacterium; assembly: GCA_963839095.1. Classification (GTDB taxonomy): domain Bacteria; phylum Actinomycetota; class Actinomycetes; order Streptosporangiales; family Streptosporangiaceae; genus Palsa-504. The sequence continues at coordinate 1,024 of CAWIUF010000071.1, forward strand.
CGCACCCCGAGATCGCCGGCGTGGTCGGCTGGGTTCCCCTCGACCGGCCCGCCGAGGCGGCCGCGCGCCTCGACGAGCTGGCGTCCCGGCCGGCCTTCAGCGGCATCCGCACCCTCATCCACGACCAGCCCGACCCGGACTGGCTGCTGCGCCCGGACGTGGGAGAGGGACTCGCGCTGCTCGAGCAGCGGGACATCCCGTTCGACGTGATCGCCGTGCTGCCCCGGCACCTGAGCCACGTGCCGGTGCTGTCCGAGCGTTACCCGGGGCTGCGGATGGTCCTGGACCACCTGGCCCACCCGCCCCTCGGAGATCCCGGCCCCGGCGGCCCGGCAATGGGGGAGTGGCAGGCGCTGATCACCGCGGCGGCCGGCAACCCGCGGGTCTTCGCCAAGGTCTCCGGGCTCTACCCGCCGGGCCCGGACTGGACGGCCGGCGACATCAGGGAGGTGACTGAGTTCGCGTTCGGCCTGTTCGGGCCGGACCGGCTGATGTTCGGCAGCGACTGGCCGGTGGCCGAGCTGTCCGGCGGCTACGCCAAGGTGCGGACCGAACTCTCCCGGCTCGTCGCCTCCCTCCCCCCTGACGGCCGTGTCGCCGTCCTCGGCGGCACGGCGACCCGCTTCTACGCGCTGGGGGCGGCATCCGGCTAGGCTCGGTCCGGGCGTGACACGGGGCCGCGCCAACGAGCGAAACAGGAGGCAACGATGCCGCTGTTCTCTAACCAGCAGCAGGGCCAGGATTCGGCGATATGGGAGCCAAAGGCGGCCGACAGCAGGCTCGCGCACACGGCCGGGGCCAACCCCACCGGCGTGTTCACCTCGGACCTGTCGGTCTCGGAGTATGTCCTGCTGGGTGAGGCCGGCTTCGAGCCCCTCGGCTTCGTGGTCGGCTCCTCGATCTACCACGTCGGCCTCCAGGCCGGCCGGTGGAACCAGAACCAGGAGCTCCAGCTCCTGACCCAGGCCATGTACAACGCCCGGGAACTGGCCATGGCCCGGATGCGGGCCGAGGCGGACCACCTCGCCGCCGACGGCATCGTCGGGGTGAACCTGCGGATGCAGATGTACGCCTGGGGTCAGTCCTGCCTGGAGTTCGTCGCCACCGGCACCGCCGTCCGCCACCTGACCGGGCAAGGCGCGCACCGCGCACCGGATGGCCGCGCGTTCACCTCCGACCTGTCCGCCCAGGACTTCTTCCGGCTGCTGGCGGCCGGCGCGGTCCCGGTGTCGTTCGTCCTGGGCACCTGCGTCTACCACATCGCCCACCAGGGCGTGCTCCAGTCACTGCGCCAGGCGGGCCAGAACCAGGAGATGCTCCAGTTCACCCAGGGTGTCTACGACGCCAGGGAGCTGGCCCTGAACCGGATGCAGGCCGAGGCGGCCCAGGCCCGGGCCTCCGGCATCGTCGGCGTGAGCGTGGAGGTCCACAACCACGTCTGGGGCGAGCACGCCACCGAGTTCCTGGCCACCGGCACCGCCATCCGGCGCCTGTCCGACGAGCACAAGCTGCCCGACTCCTCACCCCGGCCGACCTTCACGCTCGGCCTGGACAACTAGCCCGCGGAAGGCCGCGGCGGAAAAAACTGTTATGCGGTGGGGACCACCCTGATCTATTCTTCCCGCCGTTATGGAGTCAAGTCCTGTGACGTCTTCTTCCGCTGCGCCCTCCGGGGCGACCCGGCGGCGGCCCCGGCGTCCCGGACGTCCCTCCGACCGGGGCGCTGACCGGGCCGCCGCGGGGGCGCCGCCGCGCGTGCTGCCCGCCGCGCGGCCATGGCGCCGATCACGTATCCCGCCGAGCTGCCCGTCAGCCAGCGCAAGGACCAGATCGCCGAGGTCATCCGCGATCACCAGGTGGTGGTCATCGCGGGGGAGACCGGCTCGGGCAAGACCACCCAGATACCCAAGATCTGCCTGGAGCTCGGCCGCGGCATCGAGGGGCAGATCGGGCACACCCAGCCGCGGCGGCTAGCGGCCCGGACGGTGGCCGAGCGGATCGCCGAGGAACTGGGCAGCCCGCTCGGCGAGGCGGTCGGCTACCAGGTCCGGTTTACCGACGTGTCGGCCCGCGACACGCTGGTGAAGCTGATGACCGACGGCATCTTGCTGAACGAGCTCGCCCGCGACCGGGACCTGCGCCGCTACGACACGCTCATCATCGACGAGGCGCACGAGCGCAGCCTGAACATCGACTTCATCCTCGGCTATCTCCGGCAGCTGCTGCCCCGCCGCCCGGACCTGAAGGTGATCATCACCTCGGCGACCATCGACCCGGAGCGGTTCGCGGCCGCCTTCGGCGGCGCGCCCATCGTCGAGGTGTCCGGCCGCACCTACCCGGTGGAGACGCGCTACCGCCCCGTCGATGAGGACAGCGACCAGGGGCAGGCGATCAGCGACGCGATCGACGAGCTCGCGGCCGCCGGACCGGGCGACATCCTGGTTTTCCTGTCCGGCGAGCGCGAGATCCGGGACACCGCCGACCTGCTGGCCGGCCGCGACCGGCTCGACGTCCTGCCGCTCTACGGCCGGCTGTCCGCCGCCGAGCAGCACCGGGTCTTCGACCGCCGCCCGGCCTCCAGCCTCACCCGCCGGGTGGTGCTGGCCACCAACGTAGCCGAGACCTCGCTCACGGTGCCCGGCATCAAGTACGTCGTCGACCCGGGCACCGCGCGCATCTCCCGGTACAGCCGCGGGACCAAGGTGCAGCGGCTGCCGATCGAGCCGATCTCGCAGGCCTCCGCCAACCAGCGCCAGGGCCGCTGCGGGCGGACCTCGGACGGCATCTGCATCCGCCTGTACTCGCGGGAGGATTTCGAGTCCCGCCCGGAGTTCACCGACCCCGAGATCCTGCGCACCAACCTGGCCTCGGTCATCTTGCAGATGGCGGCGATCGGCCTCGGCGACGTGCCGAAATTCCCGTTCATCGACCCGCCCGACGCGCGCAACATCGCCGACGGCCTCACCCTCCTGGCCGAGCTGAACGCATTCAGGAACGGCCGCATCACCGGCCTGGGCCGCAAGCTGGCCCGGCTGCCGGTCGACCCGAGGATCGGCCGGATGATCCTGGAGGCGGACCGGAACGGCTGCGTCCGCGAGGTGCTGATCATCGCGGCGGCGCTGTCCATCCAGGACCCGCGCGAGCGCCCGCTCGAGGCCCAGCAGGCGGCCGACGACAAGCACCGCCGGTTCGCCGACCCCGACTCGGATTTCGTCACCTTCCTGAACCTGTGGGACTACCTGGCCGAGCGGCAGCGCGAGCTGTCTTCCTCGGCCTTCCGCCGCCTGTGCCGCGCCGAGTTCCTGAACTACCTGCGGGTCCGCGAGTGGCAAGACCTCCAGGGGCAGTTGCAAAGGCTGGCCGGCGATCTCGGGGTGACCGTCACCTCGACGTCAGCCGAACGAACCCGGTTGCACCTCTCCCTGCTGGCCGGCCTGCTGTCGCAAATAGGGATGCGCTATGAATCAGGGCGGGCGGAGCCGCTCCGCACCGCTGCCCCGGCGGCGCCCGGGACGCCGGGGCGTCGCCCGCGGGCCGAGTACCTCGGCGCCCGCAACGCGCGGTTCGCCATCTTCCCCGGCTCCGCCCTGACCCGGAAGGCACCGGACTGGATCGTGGCCGCCGAGCTGGTGGAGACGTCCCGGCTGTGGGCACGGACGGTGGCCCGCATCGAGCCCGAGTGGGTCGAGCCGCTGGCCCGGCACCTGGTCAGGCACAGCTACAGCGAGCCGCACTGGGAGAAGAAACGGGGCGGGGCGGTCGCGCTGGAGAAGGTGACCCTGTACGGGGTGCCGCTGGTGACGGACCGCAAGGTCCCGTACGGGCGGATCGACCCGGCGGCGGCCCGCGAGCTGTTCATCCGGCACGCGCTGGTGGAAGGCGACTGGCAGACCAGCCACCGGTTCTTCGCCGAGAACCGGCAGCTGCTGGCCGAGGCGGCCGAGGTCGAGCACCGGGCCAGGCGCCGCGGCCTGGTGGTCGGCGAGGACGAGCTGTTCGCGTTCTACGACGCGCGGATCCCGGCCGAGGTGGTCTCGGCCCAGCACTTCGACACCTGGTGGAAGCAGGGCCGCCGGGCCGACCCGGATCTGCTCACCTTCACGGCCAGCGACCTGCTCAGCGAGGGCGCCGCCGAGGTCAGCGCCGACGCCTACCCCGACGTCTGGACCTCGGAGACCCCCGGGCTGCCGCCCGCGGCGCTTTCCTACGCCTTCGAGCCGGGCAGCGAGACCGACGGGGTGACCGCGGACATCCCGCTGAGCCGCCTCAATCAGGTCAACGCGGCCGAATTCTCCTGGCAGGTGCCCGGGCTGCGGACCGAGCTCGTCACCGAGATGATCCGCTCGCTGCCCAAGGCGCTGCGCCGCGACCTGGTGCCCGCGCCCGACGTGGCGCGGGAGGTCGTCGCCCGCCTCGGGCCGCCGGCCGGCGACCTGCGCGACGCGGTCGCCCGCGAGCTGCGCGCCCTGCGCGGGGTGGACGTGCCGCGCGACGCCTGGGACCTCGGCAAGCTGCCCCGGCACCTGCGGATCACCGTCCGGGTGACCGACGGGGACCGGGTCCTGGCCGAGGGCAAGGACATCGCCGAGCTGCAGCGCGAGCTCCGGCCGCGGCTGCGGGAGGTGCTGTCCCGGGCAGCGGCCGGGATCACCCGGACCGGCCTGACCTCGTGGAACTTCGGCGCGCTGCCCACGGTCTTCCGGGCGGGCACCGTAGTCGCTTACCCGGCCCTGGCCGACGCCGGCGAGTCGGTCGACGTGCGCCTGTTCGAGACCGAGGACGCGGCCCGCGCGGCCATGTGGGCCGGCACCAGGCGGCTCATCCTGCTCGGCGCGCCGTCGCCGGTGAAATCGATCGCGGGCAGCCTGCCCACCCGGGCCAAGCTCGCGCTCAGCCATAACCCGCACGGCGGCGTCGCGGCCCTGTTCGCCGACTGCATCAACTGCGCCGCGGACTACCTGATGGCCGAGGCGGGCGGCCCGGCCTGGGACGCCGGCGGCTTCGAGCGGCTGTCCGCCGCGGTGCGGACCCGCCTGCGCGAGGTGACCGCCGACGTGGTGACCCAGGTCGAGGCGGCGCTGCGGCTGGCGCACGCGGTCGGGGCCCGCCTCGCCGACCTGCGGGCCGACCCGGTCCAGCCCGCCGTGGCCGACCTGCGCGAGCAGCTGTCCGGGCTCATCTACGCCGGGTTCGTGACCGCCACCGGGTACCGCCGCCTGCCGCACCTGACCCGGTACCTGCGGGGGATGGAACGCCGGCTGGACAAGCTGCCGGAGAACCCGGGCCGCGACGCGGCCAGCATGGCCGTCGCCCGGCGGGCCGAGCAGGCCTACCGTGAGGCGGTCGCCGCCCTGCCCCCCGCGCGGCGCTCCGGTGCCGACGTGGCCGACGTGCGCTGGATGCTCGAGGAGCTCAGGGTCAGCCTGTTCGCCCAGGCTCTCGGGACCCAGGCGCCGGTGTCGGAGAACCGCATCCTGGCCGCCCTCAGCCGCCTCTAGCGGCCTGCGCGCTCCTTTCTTCTCCCGGCCCGGGCTCCCGGGCCTTCCTTCTGGCCACCCCGCCGCCAGCGTGTCGTTACCCGTCTTGGACTACATAGGGTGCTACGTTCCTCATCAAATACCCCCGAAGTTCGCTTACGCGGCGGAAGTCCGCGGAAAGGCAGGAACCGTGACCGGAGAACCCCCCGTACGGCGCCGCCTCGTCGGAGGCGCGCTGCGCCGGTACCGGGAGACCATGGGCTACGCGCTGGAGGACGCGGCCCGCGTGCTGGAGTGCGACCGGTCGAAGATCAGCCGGATCGAGACCGGCCAGCGCGGCATCAGGCCCAAGGAGCTCCGCGAGCTGCTCGCCGAATACGGCGTGCCGGACGGTGAGCAGGCGGCGCTGGTCGCCATCGCCAGCCGCGGCGGCCAGCGCGGCTGGTGGCAGCCGTACGCGGATGCCCTGCCGGGGCCGTGGCTGGATTACGTGATCATGGAATCGGCCGCCGCGGAGATCATGACCTACGAGGCGCAGGTCGTCCCCAGCCTGCTGCAGACAGAGGACTATGCCCGCGCGATCGCCGCCGCCGCGCCCCGGTACGCCACGGACGGCCAGCGGGAGGACGCCCTGGCGGCCCAGGCGGCGCGACGGCGGGCCGTTCTCCTCGGCGCCTCAGCCGGCCGGCGCCTGTCGGTGATCCTCGGGGAGGCCGCGCTGCACCAGGCGGTCGGCGGCCCCGGCGTCATGGCCGGCCAGGTCCGCCACCTCGCCCGGCTGGCCGGCGACATCCCCGGCCTTACCCTCCAGGTACTGCCGTTCACGGCCGGCGCGCACGCAGCCGCGGGCAGCGCCTCGCTGGCCATCCTGCGGTTCCCCGATGCGCCCGGCCTGGGCGTGGTCTACCTCGAGGCGCTATCGGGCGGCGTGTACCTGGAGAGCCAGGAGGACGTCGCCCGCTACATCCGGGCCTTCGCGCTGCTGCGGTCGGCCGCGCTCAGCCCGGCCGAGAGCGCGCAGCTGCTCGGCAACGCGGAAACCCGGGCCTAGTTCGACCGGCTGTTCACCCCGCCGTGCGGGTGCCGCAACTGCTGGGTCACGACCGCGAGCTTGTCGATGATGTCCTGGATGTCCTGGAGGGGTTTCTGGGTTCTCGGCGATCGTGCTGGCGTGTGGCCGTCGTGGCCAGCGGCGGCACCAGGACCGCTGGCTTCGTCCAGCCCGGTACGGCTGGCATCGTGCACGCTTTCGCCGGAGTTCATGCGGGGGTGTCTCCTGAGGTGTTGCCTGGCGGGGAAGGCGGTCCGGCGGGAAGGGCGGTAGATTTCCAGCCGGGGCAGCGCGTTTAGCGCAGGGGACCATGTTAAGGCGTTTCCGCCGGTATGTCACGCCTCGGCGGACGCCGTGTCGCGTGCTTCCTTTTTACACGGTCAGCCGGTTGCCGGCACGTTACTGCCCGGTAGTTCCGGGTGGCATCTAGCTGCGACGACGCGATGCCACGGAGGCCTGGCCGGATATCACGCCACGATAACGCTGAGATACTGCAAGCGCTTGCACGAATTGATTCGTTTACGCCTCGTACATGCACATGCATATGCAAATCAATCCGCGCCGGGGCGGCATAGGGACGGATCATCGCAAAGCGTTCAGCGGCGCCGCGGGGCGGCCTGGCGCATGCTCTTCTCCATCTCGCCGGGCAGCAGGGCGGCCACCGGAAGCGGGGTGGTGCCCTCGCGGCCGGGACGCATGCCGTCGAGGATCAAGGTGAGGTACCGGCGCCAGATTTCCGGGCTGGCCGCCTGCGCGAGCTGGGCCGCCTCGGTCAGCACGAAGACGATGAACACGATGTCGGTCTGCCGCAGGTCGCTGCGGAGCTGCCCGGCCGCCTGGGCTCGCTCCACCAGCCGTTCCACCAGCGGGGCGTTGCGCTCCCGGGCCACCGCGACCAGGTCCCGGCCGTAGGTGGCGAACATCAGGATCTGGCGCAGGCCCAGGTCGCCCGCCATGATCTCGGCCATCCGCTCCATGAAGGACACCAGGCCGGACCAGGGATCCGGCGCCCTGAGGGCCTGGTCGGCGATGGCCGCGATCGAGCCGAGCCGTTCCATGAACAGCGCCTCGACCAGCTCCTCCTTGGTGCTGAACCGCCGGTAGACGGTGCCCACCCCGACCCCGGCGTGCCGGGCGATCTCGTCGAGGCTGACATCGAGCCCGCGCTCGTTGAAGACCTCGGACGCGGCCGCCAGGATCCGCTGGCGGTTCCGCTCGGCGTCACGCCGCAGCGGCCGCGCCCCGGATTCGGGACCCGTCGTGTTCTCCGGCACCTGAGACCTCCAAAATAAGTGGAGACAACTCCTCCGCTTCATGCTACCGTGAAGCTAAGCGGAGAAAGCACCTCCAGATTGGTGAAGCTCATGTCTGATGTCAACCCCATCGACCGGGACGGCGCCGCCGGGCGGCGGCGCTGGCTCGTCCTCGGCGTGATCGGCATCGCCCAGCTCATGGTCGTCCTCGACGTCACGGTGATGAACATCGCGCTGCCGTCCGCGCAGCGCGCGCTGCACTTCGGCACGGCGGACCGGCAGTGGGTGGTGACGGCCTACACCCTGGCCTTCGGCAGCCTGCTGCTGCTCGGCGGGCGGCTCGCCGACCTGTTCGGCCGGAAGGTCACCTTCCTGGCCGGCCTGATCGGCTTCGCGGGCGTGTCGGCGATCGGCGGCGCCTCGGTCAATTTCCCGATGCTCGTGACCGCGCGGGCCTGCCAGGGGGTCTTCGGCGCGATCCTGGTCCCGTCGGCGCTGTCGCTGCTGACGACCACGTTCACCGAGCCCAGGGAGCGCGGCAAGGCGTTCGGCATCTACGGCGCCATCGCCGCCGCGGGCAGCGCGGTGGGCCTGCTGCTCGGCGGCGCGCTGACCGAGTACCTGTCCTGGCGCTGGACGCTGTACGTCAACCTCATCTTCGCGGGCGCGGCGCTGGCCGGGGGACTGATCCTGCTCGAGCGGAACTCCTCGCCAGTCAAGCCGAAGCTCGACATCCCGGGCGTGCTCGCGGTTTCCGGTGGCCTGTTCTGCCTGGTGTACGGCTTCTCGAACGCGGCCACGCACAACTGGCACACCCCGTCCACCTGGGGTTTCCTGGCGGCGGGGGTGGCACTGCTCGCGGTGTTCGCCCTCCGGCAGGGCCGGGCCGCCAGCCCGCTGCTGCCGCCGCGGGTGGTGCTCGACCGTAACCGGGGCGGCGCCTACGCGTCCATGCTCATCGCCGCCAGCGGCATGTTCGGCGTCTTCCTGTTCCTCACCTACTACCTGCAGCAGACGCTGGGCTACTCGCCGGTCGTCACCGGCGTGGCCTTCCTCCCGATCGCGGCGGGCATCGCCTTCGCGGCCAACATGTCCACGATCGTGCTGATGCCGCGGGTCGGCCCCAAGCCGCTGGTGGCGGCCGGCATGCTGGTCGCGGCCGGCGCCATGACCTGGTTCGCCCAGCTGGGAGTGCACACCGGCTACGTCGACGGCGTGCTCGGGCCGCTCATCCTGACCGGGGCCGGCCTCGGCATGGTGATCGCGCCGTCGATCAATACCGGCACCTTCGGGGTGGAGCCGAGGGACGCGGGCGTGGCCTCGGCCAGCGTCACCGTGGGCCAGCAGCTCGGCGCCTCGATCGGGACCTCGCTGCTGAACACGATCTTCGCCAGCGCCGTCGCGTCCTACCTCGCCGCGCACGCCAGGTCCGGGGCGGGCCTGAACCGCCAGGCGCTGGCCGGGCTGGCACTGACTCACGGGTACGACACCGCGTTCTGGTGGATCGCTGGCATCTTCGCGGGCGGCGCGATCGTGGGCGGCCTCCTGTTCCGTCCACGGACCGCTTTACCGCAAAAATGACCCGGTGCAGGTCAGGGCGCTCGAAGCCGCGTAAGGCGGCGGCCCCGGAGCCTCGTCAGGAACCCATTGCCCGGAATCCCCGGCGCCATTGCGCCGGGGATTCCGGATGCGAAAGCCCGCAGCCATAGGCATCGCCGCGCCCGGCCATTATCATTGGCCTGTCCGATATGGCAGTAACCGCGTAATTACTGGCGTTGGGGTGGGATCTGGCGTGGTGGGGGTACTGGAGCCTTCCGATCCGCGGCTGGTCGGCCCGTTCGAGCTGGTCGGACGGCTCGGGGCGGGCGGCATGGGCCGGGTGTTCCTCGGTATGTCCGCGGCCGGGCGGCCGGTCGCCGTGAAGATCATCCATGCCGGGCTGGCCGCCGATCCCGAGTTCCGGGCCCGGTTCAGCATCGAGGTCGCCGCGGCCAGGAAGGTCAGCGGGCTGTTCACCGCCCTGGTCGTCGACGCGGACGTGGACGCCCAGGTGCCCTGGCTGGCCACCGCCTACGTGAGCGGCCCGTCCCTGTCCGAGGCGGTGCGGGACCGCGGGCCGCAGTCCGGCGCGCCGCTGCTGGCCATGGCCGCGGGCCTGGCCAAGAGCCTGACCGCGATCCATGCCGCGGGCGTGGTGCACGGCGACCTCAAGCCGTCCAACGTGCTGCTGGCGCTGGACGGGCCGCGCGTGATCGACTTCGGGATCTCCCAGGCCGCCGAGGCGGCCCCGCAGGCGCGGGGCGGCCTCGTGGTCGGCACCCCCAGCTTCATGTCGCCCGAGCAGGCCGCCGGCCAGCCGGTCGGGCCGCTCAGCGACGTGTTCAGCCTGGGCACGGTGCTCGCCTTCGCCGCGACGGGGCGCAAGCCGTTCGGGACCGGGCCGGCCGCCGCGGTGCTCGAGCGCGTCGTCCGGGGCGTGCCCGACCTGGACGGCGTGCCGCCCGAGGTGCGGCCGCTGATCGAACGGTGCCTGGTCAAGGACCCCGCCGGGCGCCCCGCCGCGGCCGCCCTGCTGGCCGAGGTGACCGCGATCCAGGCCGCGCTGTACCAGCGGGCCGAGGCGGCTCCCGCGACCACGGCTGCTCCTGGGGCCGTGGCTCGTCCCGGGACCGTGGCTGCTCCCGGGACCGTGGCTGCTCCTGGGGCTGGACCGCCTGATCCGGGGGCCGCGTCACCTGCTCGGCGGCGGTGGTGGCGGCCGCTGGTCACCGCGTCCGCCATCGGCGGCATCCTCGTGGCCGGCGCCGCGGCCGGGTACAGCCTGAACATCATGAACACGCACCGGCCCGGCCAGCCATCCTTGTCCCCGGCAGGCGGCCAGGCCCGAGCCGCGCGACCGGATCGCCGCCGGGCCGCCCCCCAAGCCCCCGAAGATCATCGCCACTTACACCTACCAGCAGGGGCAGATGGTCTACTTCGAGATCAGCTACTCGGACCCGGGCCAGGACGCCGCCGGCTTCGGTTTCGTCGGGGTCCAGGAGTCGGACCTGCCCCGGCAGCTCATCTCCTTCTCCAGCCCCGGGCCCGGCATCGTCGAGCCGAACACCATCGCCTATCCGCTCGACCAGGGCTGCGGGAGCAGCGTGGAGTACACCAGCAGCGTCAAGGCCTGGATCTACGACAAGGCCGGCGGCCACAGCAAGCCGGTCATCATCCACCTGGCCTGCACCACCTGATCTGCGGGGAATGAGCGCAGGCTGATCCTCAGGAATGAGCGCGGGCGTAGTGGGCCGCGAGCACGTCGCCGCCGAAGTCGCCGCGCGGGCGGCGCAGCACGGTGTGCGCGTGGTTGCCGTCGTCGGTGGTGTCGTACTCGATCAGCAGGTCGCCGCCCTGCACGCGGTAGTAATGGCGAGCCCCCGGCGTCAGCGGCCCTTCCCAGGCGAAGGACAGGTCCGTGCCGTCCAGCCGGGCCGCCTCGCGGGCCGCGAGCTCCGCGGGCAGCCGGTCCAGGTAGGCCGCCACCAGCTGGGCCAGCAGGGCCCGGGCGGCCGGGCCGAGAGCGGCGGCGGCCACGCCGGGCGGCTCGATCGCCTGGCCGGCCCGCGGGCTGGTGGCGGTGCGGATGTCGGCCGGCGCCTGGCCCGCCACCACGGCGGCCGCCCGATCCCGCGCTCCCATCGCGTCGAGCAGCGCCCGGACCAGGTCTTCCTCCGGGCCCAGGGGCCGCGATACCGGACGCCCGGCGTAGCTGACGCAGGCCGGGTTGGCGCCGAAGAACACCGGGGCGGGGGAGACCTCCTGGCCGGCCACGGTCATCGTCACCGACAGGTGGTGCCCCTCGAACCGCCACGACCACGGCTGGCCGTCCTCCGGGTCGCCGAACACGCTCACCCAGTAGTCGCCGCTGTGCCGGCCCCGCTGCCACTGCTCCTTGCGGTCGAGCACCTCCTCGAGGGCGACGATGCCCATGGCCTGGGCGTAGGCGTGCTCGCTGAGACCGGTGGCGAGCAGCCGGTGCGCGGCCTTCCTGGCCGCCGGGGTCAGCTCGGCCAGGCACGCGCCGGGACGCTGCCGCGGCCGGTACTCCAGCCAGCGCCGGGCCGCGTCGTCGGCGAACGGCCGGGCCGCGAGTGCGCGCTGGTCCTGGTCCAGGCGGCCCAGCAGGGACACCGCGGCGGTACCCATCTGGCCGGCCAGCGATTCGTCGCTCATGAGCCCGGTATATCAGTCCCGCCGTCGCGAGCCAGGGGCCGCAGCATGGCCAGCAGGGCGCCGGTATCGGGTGTGGTGGCGAAGAAGGCAGCGTCGGCACCCTCCACGGCGGTGATCGCGGCCCGGGCCAGCTCGCCGCCTCGCCCGGTCACCGTGATCCGGCGGGCCCGGGTGTCGGCGGCGTCGACGGTCCGCACGATCAGGCCCTTGGCCTCCAGCTTCCGCAGCACTTCCGAGGTCATCTTCACGTCGGTGCCGGCCTGCCGGGCCAGGCTGAGCTGGTTCGGCTCATCGCCGCGCGCGTTCAGCCACCAGGCCGAGGCCAGCAACACGAACTGCACGTGGGTCAGGCCGAGCGGGGCCAGCGCCGCGGTGATCGCGCGCTGCCAGCGCAGCGTGACGTGCCACAGCACGAACCCCGGGCTCTCCTCCGGGTCGAGCGGCACGGGTCAGCCGCCCGCCCGGCGGGCCAGCGCCGCCACTACCTCGGGGAAGTCGGCGGTGATCTGCGGGCCGAGCTCCGGGCCGACCTGCCCGGCCGCCTCGCCGGTGATCTCCGTCCGGTAGACGATCCTGGTCCGCCCGGCCGCGGCCGCCTCCAGCCGGTGCTCGGTCCGCACCACGAAGTCGCCCGCGTCCATCTCGTCGGTGAAGGACTCGCCCGGCTTGATTTCCGCCAGGCGCATCCGGATCGGCTCGTCGCCCGGCGGGGTCATGGTGAACACCGTCCCGACCTCGAACGGGCCGTCCACGGTGATGGTCTCGATGCCGTCGTTCCACTGCGGCCAGGCCGCCATGTCGGCCCAGTGGTGCCACAGCGCCTCCGGGCCGGCGCTGGTCTCGAGCTGATACTCGTATTCCCACATATTTCCTCCATGCGCAGATGATCTATGCACAGACTATATCAGGCACAGGCGGGATCCGGTAGCTTGGGCACCGTGACGACGCCGGGCAGCTGGGACGAGACATACGCCACGGACGCGCCGCCGCCGTGGGACACCGGGCGGCCGCAGCCGGTCTTCGCCCGCCTCGCGGAGCGGGGCCTGCTGGCCGGCCAGGTGCTCGACTCCGGCTGCGGTACGGGGGAGAACACCCTGCTGGCCGCGGCCCACGGCGCCACCGCGACGGGAATCGACCTGTCCGCGCACGCCATCGCGCGGGCCCAGGCCAAGGCGGCCGAACGGGGACTGACCGCCCGTTTCGAGACCGGTGACGTGCTGCGGCTGGGTGACCTGGGCCTGACCTTCGAGGTGATCATGGACAGCGGCGTGTTCCATGTCTTCGGCGACGAGGACCGCGTCCGCTACGCGACCAGCCTGGCGTCGGCCCTGAAGCCAGGTGGCTACTGCTACCTGATCTGCTTCAGCGACCGCCAGCCGGGGGACTTCGGGCCGCGCCGGGTGAGCCAGGACGAGCTGCGCGCCGCCTTCAGCGACGGGTGGTCCGTCGACAGCATCGAGGCGGAGGCCTTCGAGCTCAACCAGGGCGTGTTCGGCATCACGTCCGCGCAGGCCTGGCTGGCCGTCATCCAGCGGTCCGGCTAGGGTCCCCGGCCGGCTCCGGGGACGGCGGCCCGGCTGGTGCCGCGGTCGGCACGCGGCGGTGGCCCGGCCACATGCCCAGCCGGCCGAACAGGGCGACCAGGGCCGGTACCAGCAGGGAGCGGACCGCGATCGCGTCCAGCACCACGCCGAGCGCCATCGCGATGGCGATCTCCCGGAACTGCTCGAGCGGTATCACCGCGAGCATGGCGAAGCTCGCCGCCAGGGCCACGCCGGCCGTGGTGATGGCCCGCGAGGCCTGCGGCGCGGCCACCGCGACCGCGTCGCGGACCGGCCGGCGCCGGGCCTCCTCCCAGATCCGCCCGACCACGAAGACGTTGTAGTCCGAGCCGAGCGAGACCAGCAGCACGCCGGCCGCGAACGGGACGAAGTAGACCAGGCTGCCGTAGCCGAGGATGTCCTGCCCGACCAGGATGGTCAGGCCCAGGGTGGCGAACACGGCCAGGACGCTGGCGGCCAGCAGGTACAACGGCGCGACCAGCGACCGCAGGAACAGCGCCAGCAGCACCAGCGTCACGATGATGATCGCCAGCGCGACGCGCCCCAGGTCGGCGAAGACCGACCCGATCGAGTCGCCGGTCAGCGCGGTCTCGCCCGCCACCTCGAACCGCGCGCCGCCCAGTCCCGCGGCCCGGCCGAGCGCGGGCAGGTCCCGCTGCAGCTGCCGGACGCGGCTGATCGCGGTCGCGTCGAGCGGGTCGGTCTTCTCCACGACCACGAACCGGGCGGCGCCGCCCGAGGAGGCCAGCAGCGGGTTGGCCGGCGCCGCGGATCCCGGCAGGTGCGACCCCGCGGTCCCGGGCAGGCTAGCCGGGCCCGCCAGTTCGGCCACGCCGGGCTGGCGCGCGAGCTCGCGCTGCAGCCGGGCCAGCGCCGCGGTCTTCGTGGCCACGCCGGGGCCGATGACCAGGATCTCGGTGGGGGACAAGATGCCGGGCGCGAAGCCCTCGGACGCGGCGGTGCTGGCCTGCGCGGCCGCCGACGACGCCGGGAGCTCCCCGATCAGGGGCGAGCCGAGCTGGATGTCGTGGGCGTTCCAGGCCGCCACGAGCAGGCCGGCCGTCCCCGCCACCGCGATCAGCAGCGCCACCGGCCGGGCCGTCGCGAAGCGCGCCGCCCGGTTCCGGCGGTTCCCGTCCGTGCGCACCGCGGCGTCCGCCCGGCCGCCGCCCTCGCGCCGGCTGACGCCCTGGAGCCGCAGCCAGCGCGGGACCGGCCGGAACAGCAGGCCGCCGAAGATGGCCATGAGCGCGGGCCCCAGGGTCATCGACACCGCCATCGCGGTCAGCACGGTGAGCGCCAGGCCGGGGCCGAACGCGCTCAGCAGCTTCGTCCTCGCTACCACGAGCGAGGCCGCGGAGGCGGCCACGATGATGCCGGCCGCGAAGATGATCGGCGTGAACTCCGCCGTGGCCAGCCGGGCCGCCCGCACCCGCGGCTCGCCGGCGGCCACCCGGGCGCGCATCCCGTCCAGGAAGAACACGGCGTAGTCGGTGGTCACCCCGAGCAGCAGCACGACCAGCACCGGGTCCAGGTCCGGGGGCAGCGTCACCCCCATCCGCGCGGCGAGCCAGACCACCACCCGGACGGCGAGCAGGTAGGCGACGGCGGCGCAGGTGAGCGCGGCCAGCGGCGCGCCCACCGACCGGAAGCGCAGCCCGACGATCAGCGCGATGGCGAGCACCGTGAACAGCTCGACCCACAAGATGTCCCGGCCGATGACCTGGCTCTGCTCGTACTCGGCCGGGATCGGGCCGGTCACCCCGACGACGTGGTCGGACGGGTGGCCGAGGTACCAGCGGGCGTATTCGTTCGCGCCCGCGGTCTGCGTCCCGAACGAGGTGCCCGCCCGGAAGTACAGGAACGTGATCACCGTGGTGGACTGCTCGTTCGTCCCCTTCAGCAGGCCCGACGCGTTGGGCAGCGGGAACGCCCCGGCCAGCCCGGGGATGCCGCCCGTGGGTCCCGGGGTGACCGGCTCGGCGAGGATCCGGGCCGCCTCTCCCTGCCCGGTCGCGGCCAGCGCGGCCGCAGCCTGGGCGAACTGGCCGGACCGGCCCGCTAGCCCGGGCAGCTGCCGGTCCACCGACAGGGCCTGGTGCAGGGCCCGGTCCCGGGTGGCTGTCGGCAGCCCGCGGGGGTCGCGCTGCACCACGGCCACGGCCGCGTCGATGGGGAAGCCGAACAGCCTGGCCGCGTCGCTCTCCGCGCGGGCCGCGGCCGAGCCCGGCGGGACCAGCTGCGACAGCCCGCCGGTGGAGCTGGCGTTCAGCGGCGGCAGGAACATGATGGCCAGCGCCACGACGACAGCCCACCCCAGGACGATGAGGTACCGCAGGCTGACCACGACGAAGGCGTAGCCGCGGGCCAGCAGGCCCACGGCTACGCCGGACTGCTCTGAGACGGGCACGCGCGGCCAGTACCCAGAATCGGGGCGGCTACCTCACCGCTCGCTAACGATCGAGCTACGACGTCGGCTGGGTGAGGTCGTAGACGGTCTGGCTGCCGACGGTCACCTTCGTGTAGTGGGCCGCCACCCAGCTCTCGATGGACGAGGAGCCCTGGCCGCCGCCGAAGCTCTGGCTGCCCTGGCCCACGTAGTAGTGGATCTCGTGCTTGGCCACCAGTTCCTTGAACACCGCGAGCGTGGGCCACGGGTCGGTCCCGTTGAACCCGCCGATGGCCATCACCGCGTCCCCGGTCGCCAGCTGGAGCGGCGCCGCTCCCGTCGAGCCCTCGGTCGCGGCCACCCACTTGTAGGCGGACGCGTCCTTCTCGAGCAGCGTCGCCAGGGCACTGCTCACGGTGGTGCTGCCGCCCAGGCCGCCGGCCCCGCCGAAACCGCCGCCGTCCCCGCGGCCGCCGGAACCGCCGCCCGGCATCGTCCCGGTCCCGGCCGCTGACCCGCCCGGCGCCGCGCCCGCTATCCCGGACGGAGCGCCGCCGCCGGCCGTGCCGCGGCCGGCCTGGCCGCCGGGGAACCCGCCCTGACCCGCCTGGCCGGCCTGGCCGCCAGGGAAGCCTCCCCGTCCGCCGCCCGGACCGCCTCCGCCGCCGGGGCCGCCGCCGAACCCGCCCGCCGGGCCGGCGCTCGGGATCGCGCCGGTGTGCGCGGTGCTCACCGTGTCCAGCGCGTACGCCGCCGGCCCGGCCAGCCCGGCCACCAGGGCCAGCCCGAGCGGCGCCGCGACCAGCGCCAGCCGCCCGCGGTGCGAGCGGCCCGCCCGGCCAGCCAGGGACGGGCCAGCACCAGGCCCGCGGCGGCCGCACCCGCGATCACGATCACCCAGCGCAGCCACGGCAGCCAGTCCGGCGTCCGGCCGAGCAGCACGAAGGCCCACGCCGCGGTGACGGCGATGCCCGTCGCCAGCGCCATGCGCCCGGCGAGCCCGGTCCGCTCCTGCCACAGGGCCACGGCTCCGATGCCCACCAGCGCGGCGATGCCGGGCGCCAGCGCGACCATGTAGTACGGGTGGATGATGCCGTCCATGTAGCTGAACACCAGGCCGGTCACCAGGACCCAGCCGCCCCACAGCAGGGCCGCGGCCCGGGTCCGGTCGGTCCGCGCCGCCCGGCGCGACACCCAGATCATCGCGGCCAGCGAGATCAGCGCGGCGGGCAGCAGCCAGCTGATCTGGCCGCCGAACTCGGACTGGAACAGCCGCAGGATCCCCGTCGAGCCGCCGAACGAACTCCCGCCCCCGCCCCCGCGACCGCCGCCGCCGATGGACCCGGTCTCGTTGCCGGTCAGCCGGCCCAGGCCGTTGTACCCGATGGCCAGCTGCAGGATGTTGTCGTTGGTGGAGCCGCCGAAGTAGGGCCGGTCCGCCGCCGGGGTGAGCTCGGCGGCCAGGATCCACCAGCCGGCGCCGGCGATGATGCCCGCGCCCATCAGCGCGGTCTGCCAGATACGGCGGCCGATCCGCGGCGGCCCGGCCCACAGGTAGGCGGCCGCGAACCCCGGCACCACCAGGAACGCCTGCAGCATCTTGGCCAGGAACGCGAACCCGAGCAGCAGGCCGGTGAAGACCAGCCACTTCGACCGCCCGTTCTCGAGCGCCCGGACCAGCGTGTACGCGGCCGCGGTCATCAGCAGCACCAGCAGCGCGTCGGGGTTGTTGAACCGGAACATCAGCGCCGCCACCGGGGTCAGCGCGAGCGCCAGGCCGGCCACCAGCCCGGCCCCGGACCCGAACCAGCGCTTGACCGCGGCGTACAGCAGCAGCACCGACGCCACGCCTTCCAGCGCCTGCGGCGCCAGCATCGACCACTGGCTGAAGCCGAAGATCCGTCCCGACAGCTCCATCACCCACAGCGAGCCGGGCGTCTTGTCCACGGTGATGAAATTCGAGGAGTCGAACGAGCCGAAGAAGAACGCCTTCCAGCTCTTGGTGCCGGCCTGGACGGCGGCCGCGTAGAAGTCGTTCGCCCAGCCGTTCCTGGTCAGGTCCCACAGGTACAAAAGGGCCGTCAATGCCAGCAGCCCGAACAGGGCCGGCCGGGCCCACCGCGGGTCGGTTTCCGGGCCGCGCAGGATCCGCGGGAACCGGCGGCCCCCGGGGTGCCCGCCGGTCGCGTGCCGCGGTATGGACGTGGTCGCGCTCATAGGTTGCGTTCTCCCTGGGTAGCCAGCTCAACTGTGCCGATCGCCGGGTACGGGCCGGTGATCTGGCGCTCGCCGGAATCCCGGTCCTCGCTGAAATCCCCCTGCTGGCGCGAGCCGCGCCGGTTGCCGAACACCCAGTGCCGGAACAGCAGGAACCGCAGCACGGTGGCCACCAGGTTGGCGGCGACCAGCACCGAGATCTCGGCCAGCCGGCCGGCGGCCGGGCCGAGCGCGGCCAGCGCGCCCGAGGTCAGCGCCAGCCCGATGCCAACCGCGATCAGGCCCTTGAACTGGTGCCGGGCCGAGCCGGGCCGGCCGCTGATGCCGAACGTCAGCCGCCGGTTCGCCGCCGTGTTGGCCACCGCCGTGACGCCCAGGCTGACCACGTTGGCGGCCTGGGCCGGCATGACCACCCGGAGCAGCAGGAACAGTGCCAGGTAGGCGACGGTGCTGGCCGCCCCGATGACGATGAACCGGGCGATCTGCACGCGGAGGTTCCCGGCTCCGGGGGGCCCGCCGCCGGGCGACGGGCCGCGCAGCCGGGGGACCACGATGGTGCCGCGCGCGAAGCCGGCCCCGAGCCGGGCCATGCCGCGCAGGTCGGCCAGGGCGGTGGCGACGATGTCGACCCGCGAGTCCAGGTCGTCGATCCAGTCCACCGGGACCTCGTGGATGCGCAGCCCGGCCCGCTCGGCCAGCACCAGCAGCTCGGTGTCGAAGAACCAGCCGGTGTCCTGGGTGAGCGGCAGCAGTTCCCGGGCCTGATCGCGCCTGATCGCCTTGAAGCCGCACTGGGCGTCGGAGAAGCGCGCCCCCATCAGGGTCCGCAGCAGCAGGTTGTAACCGCGCGAGATGATCTCCCGCTTGGGCCCGCGGATGACCCGCGAGCCGCGGGCCAGCCGGGTGCCGATGGCCACGTCGCTGTGCCCGGACAGCAGCGGCGCGACCAGCGGGAGCAGGGCGTTCAGGTCTGTCGACAGATCGACATCCATGTAGGCGAGGACCTCGGCCTCGCTCTGCGACCAGATGGCCCGCAGGGCCCGGCCGCGTCCGGACAGCTCCATCCGGACGGCCCGCACCTGCGGCAGCTCGCGGGCCAGCTGCCCCGCGATCGCCCAGGTGGCATCGGTGCTGCCGTTGTCCGCGATGGTGATACGGGCGCTGAAGGGAAAGCTCTCGCTCAGGTAGCCGGCCAGCCGGCGCACGCTCGGCGCGAGATCGCGTTCCTCGTTACGAACAGGAACAACAATATCCACCTGCAGAACTGTCATGACATGGAGGATCGGCGACCACGCTGCGCCATGGCTGAAGCAACCTTATGCACGGGCTATGAGCGGAACCGGCAGGTCACCGCGCCCAGCTCGCCGAAATCCGCGTGGATCACGTCGCCCTCGCCCACGAACACCGGCCGGGTGAACGACCCGGCCAGGATCGGCTGCCCGGCTGGAAGCGCCTCGTCGTGCGGCGCGAGCGCGTTCGCCAGCCAGGCGACGCTGTTGGCCGGGTGGCCGAGCACCCCGGCCGCCACGCCGGTCTCCTCGATCGTCTCGTTGACGTAGAGCAGGGCCGCGACCCGGCGCAGGTCGCAGGCGTCCGGGCGGACCGCGCGCCCGCCGGTGACGATCCCGGCATCGGCCGCGTTGTCCGCGATCGTGTCCACGACGGTGCGCAGGTGGCCGGTCTCCGGGTCGCTCATCTGCACCCGCGCGTCGAGGATCTCCAGCGCCGGGGTCACCCACCGGGTCGCGTCCAGGACGTCGAGCGCGGTCACCCCCGGGCCCGTCAGCGGCTCGCCCAGGACGAACGCCAGCTCGACCTCGACCCGCGGGCGGATGAACCGGCCGAACGGCACCACGCCGCCGTCGGCGAAGACCATGTCGTCGAAGATGACGCCGTGGTCGGGCTCGGTGATCGAGACCGCCTGCTGCATGGCGCGCGAGGTCAGGCCGATCTTCCGCGCCGAGATGGTCCGGCCCGCGGCGATCTTGGCCGCCACCAGCGCCCGCTGCACGCGGTAGGCGTCCGCCACGGTCATGTCCGGGTACTGCAGGGACAGCTGCCGGATGGGCTGCCGCGACCGCTCGGCCGCCAGCAGGCGGCGGGCCGCGTCCAGGACCGCGTCATCACCGAGCACGCTCCGCACCTCCGTCCGCCCAGAAGATCTTTATACCGAACGGGGCTGGTGCGTGCCCTCCTGCTCGCGCGCCGGCATCGGGGTTCAGCCGGACCCGGCCGAGGCGCCGCTTGTCGAACAGCACCAGGCTGCCGCCGTCGGCGAACCTCACTTCGGGGAGTTCCGGCATTCCTTAGGTCTCAGGCCAGGACGGCGGCGAACCGGTCCGCGGCCCGGTCGAGCTGGGCCAGGATATGCGCCCGGGCCCGGGCGTCGAGCGGCGTGTCGGGCAGCGCGATGAGCTCCCGCAGCACCGGGACCAGGGGCGCGTACTTCCCGGCCAGCTTGCGCAGCCGCGGGCCGGTGTTATGGATCAGGCCGACGCCGTTGTCGGTGAAGTCGGAGACCTTGATGACCCGCGCCCACGGGTTGTCGCGCAGGCTCTGGGCGACGTGTTCCCGGTACTGCTCATGCGGGTCGCGGTCCGGCGCGTACGGCGGGTTGGTCACCGCGCCTACCAGTTCGGCCACCCGCGGCCCGAACTGCGCCGCCAGCACCCCGAGCGCGGCCTCCTGGCCGCCGCCGCCGGACAGCTCGGCGGCATGGTCCTCGACCGCGTCGTGCAGCAGGGCGGCGCAGGCCACGTCGGCGTCGCGCACGCCGTAGTGCGACATGATCCGGATCGCCACCCGCAGCAGGTGGTTGACGTACGGCTCGCGTTCCCGGCGGTCGGCCGCGTGCAGCCGGCCCGCCAGGTCGAGGGCGCGGTTCAGGCGCTCGGTGTCCGGCCCGGGCCACGTCTCGATGTCGGCCGCGAACCGTGCCCGCAGGCCCTCCTCGCCATACGTCGAGGTGATCGCGTGCAGCGGCATGGTCGTCACTAGCTTGCGCTCGCCACTGTCCATGCCTTACAGGTAATCAGACCGGGGACGCCTGCGGGGCGAGCTGGCGCAGCAGGGGCAGAATGATGGCGAACCGGGTCATGCCCGGCCGGCTGGTCACGATGATGCAGCCGCCGTGAGCCGCCACTACGGCGTCCACGATGGCCAGCCCCAGGCCGGTGCTCTTGCCAGCGTCGCCGGCCGCCCGGGCCCGCCCGGCCTCGCCGCGGGTGAACCGCTCGAACAGCTCGGGCAGCAGCTCCGGCGAGATGCCGGGGCCGTCGTCGGTGATGCTCAGCTCGACCCAGGGCCCGGCGGGCACGGTACCGCGCTGCACCACGGCGGTGTCCGCGGCCCCGGTGGCGGGCGGGGGAGCCGTCCCGGGCGCCAGCGCGACGCTCACCGTCGATCCGGCCGGGGTGTGCTTGCCCGCGTTGCTCAGCAGGTTGGCCAGCACCTGGTGCAGCCGGTGCTCGTCGCCCTCCACCTGGACCGGCTCGTCCGGCAGGGCGAGCCGCCAGCGGTGGTCGTCCCGGGCCACCCGGGCGTCGCTGGTCGTCTCGATGACCAGCCGGGACAGGTCCACCGGGGCCCGCTCGAGCGGCCGGCCCGCGTCCAGCCGGGCCAGCAGCAGCAGGTCGTCCACCAGGACGGTCATCCGGGCCGACTCGGACTGGACCCGGCGCAGCGCGTGCGTCACGTCTCCCGGCACCGGGCCGGGGTGACGCAGCGCCAGCTCCGCGTAGCCACGGATCGCGGACAGCGGAGTGCGCAGTTCGTGGGAGGCATCGGCGGCGAACCGGCGGAGCCTGGCCTCGCTGGCCGCGCGGCGGCCCAGCGCCTTCTCGACGTGGAACAGCATGCGGTTGAACGCTGCCCCGACCCGGCCGACCTCGGTCCGCGGGTCGGTATCGGGGACCCCGGCCGGCAGCGTGACCTCACCGGAGTCCAGCGGCAGCTCGGTGACCCGGGTCGCGGTGGCGGCGACCCGGCGCAGCGGCCGGAGCGAGAACTGGATAAGCCCGGCCCCCAGCAGGACGGCGAGCAGCAGCACGGTCGCGAACACCACGTGCTCGGTGTTCTCCACGCGCTCGAGCGTCTTGTCCACCATGGCCAGGGGCATTCCGGTCACCAGCGTGGTGCCCTGCACCGGGCCGGGCACCTTCGTGAGCATGAACTCGCCGCCGAGCGAGTCGAGCGTCCGGATGTAGGTCCTGATGGGCACTGACGGCGCGGGCCCCGGCGGACCGGATCTTCCGGAGTCCGGCGGACGGCTCGGGACGGGGCCGGCTGCCAGCGGCAATCTCACCAGCGTCATCGCGTCGGCGCTGGTCAGCGGGCAGGTGCTCTGCACCGTGTGCTTGTAGCCGATCGAGTTGCCGGTCAGCAGCTCCTCGAATGTGCCGGGAGCCTGCCCCGATTCGCTGCACTGCTGGTAGTCGTCGGGGTCGATCCCGGCGTTGCCGCCCTGGTCGTGCTGGCTCCTGTTGAGGGTGCTCTGCTGCACGCAGGTGAACCAGGTGTGGGTGGCGGCCTGCACCTGCTGGTTCAGCGATCCCATCAGCGAGTTGTTCAGCGACTGGGCCGTAATCACGCTGACGATGACGCTGGCCAGCCCGAACAGGACCAGCAGCCCGATGATGAGCTTGCCGCTGATAGTGCGCAGCGACAGCACGGCCGCCAGGCGCCCGGACATCAGCCCGCTGGCTTGAGCACGTAACCGACGCCGCGGACGGTGTGGATGAGCGGTACCCGCCCGGCGTCGATCTTCTTGCGCAGGTAGCTGATGTAGAGCTCGACGACGTGGGCCTGGCCGCCGAAATCGTAGTTCCACACCCGGTCCAGGATCTGCGCCTTGGACAGCACCCGCCGGGGGTTGCGCATCAGGAACCGGAGCAGCTCGAACTCGGTCGCGGTCAGGTCGATGAGGTCGCCGTCGCGGCGGACCTCGCGGGCGTCCTCGTCCATGCTCAGGTCGCCGACCACCAGCGAGCCCTCGGACTGCGCCCGGGCCAGGTTGGCCCGGCGGAGCAGGCCGCGCAGCCGGGCCAGCACTTCCTCCAGGCTGAACGGCTTGGTCACGTAGTCGTCGCCGCCCGCCGTGATGCCCGCGACCCGGTCCTCGACCGCGTCCCGGGCGGTCAGGAACAGCACGCACACCTGGGGCAGGTCGGACCGGAGCCGGCGCATGACCTCCAGGCCGTTGAAGTCCGGCAGCATGATGTCGAGCACCACGGCGTCGGGCCGGAACTCGCGGGCGGTCCGCACGGCCTCCGCGCCGCTGCCGGCCGTGGTCACGTTCCAGCCTTCGTAACGCAGCACGCTGGCCAGCAGCTCGGCCAGGCTGGGCTCGTCATCGACGACGAGCACGCGCACCGGCGTCCCGTCCTCCCGCTGGATGCCCAGGCTGTGGTTCCCCATGTTCGTCAAGCTCGCCCGTCTCGGTTCAGCGGTGCCTCGTGCGCCGGGTGCGAGCCCCTCCGGCTCTTATCCCATGACAGCAGTGTAGGCGCCAGGTCAGAGGAACCTCAGAATCAGCTCTGAAGGGCCGGCCGGTACCGCTCAGCCGGCGTCCAGCACCCGGGCCAGCTTCGACCCGGAGGCCGACGGCCTCGCGCCGGCCTCGCGCAAGACCCGGCCGACCCCCTCGAGCAGGGCCGTCGCCTCGGCGCCGGGCGTCAGTACCTCGACCTCGATCTCGCGCCAGCGCATCGGCTCGCTGTCCGTCGCGCCGAACCGGACGGCCGTCACCAGGTCGTCCGCCACCTCCACCAGGTCCTCTCCCGCCGGCGCGGCCAGAGTCACGACGGTCCGTTCGGTATCGAGGATGGCGACGGGGCGCAGGGGCTCGCCTGCCGTGACCTCCTTGACCTGCGCGGTCAGCCGGGCGGGCGGGCTGCCGGTGTTGCCCTCGTCGAGCGGGGCATGCAGCTCCTGCCGGGTGTCCTTGCCCGCGGGCAGCTTGAGGTGCCAGCCCTCGTCATCACCGCCGACGCGACGCCGGAGCGTGATCTTGTGCTGGATCAGCCGCAGGTCCTCGGTGTCGAAATAGGTGGCGCTGAGGTAGATCCGTCTGGGCTCGGCCGCCCGCCGGCCGCCGAGCTCGGGCAGGCCGCCCAGCTTCGGCAGGACGAAGTCGGCACCGGCATCGTACTTCTGCTCGGTTTCCAGGTGGTCGCCCTTGCTGCTCGTCACGCCTCCAAAGCCTACGTGTGATAGACGGCCAGGCGGGTGCCGGGCCGCTCAATGAGCAATGCCCCCTCGGGGATGCCGTCCGGGGCGCCTGCGCCCGGCGGGTAGGCGGCCACGTGCAGCTGCGCCGCGCCGGGCCGCCCGGCCTGGCCCCAGGCCTGTATCTGCGCGGCGAGGTCGGCGCCGAGCGCGGCGCCGTGCGGGCCGAACCCGGCGACCCGCAGGCCGGCCTGGCCGGTCCAGGCGCCGTCCGCGGGAGCGGGCTGCTCCAGCAGGACCAGGGCGAGGCCGCCGGAATCCGCGATGGCGAGCGTGCTCGCGACCGCGGGCCAGCTGAACGGCGCCCGGTCGAGCCGGGCCGGGGTGCCGCCGGCCGGGCGCTCCTCGGCCACCGTGCACGACCGGCGGTCCCGGGTCCCGAGCCACAGGCCCAGCCCCCAGAGGTCTCGCGAGCCGGCCGTCGTCCCGGCGTCGAGCTCGCTCGCGGGCCCGTCGAGGAAGGCGGCCAGCGCGGCGCCGTCGGCCTCGTGCCCGTCGGCGAGCGTGAGCCCGTCCGGCAGCATGACCGAGAGCCCGGGCTGGAGCATCAGGGTGCGCTCCGGGCCGGCCAGCGCGCCCCGGATCCGCATGAACCCGCACGGCACGACCGACTGGCTCACCCAGCAGCCGCCGGATCCTGACCGCTCGAGCGCCACCGCCACCTGGAGGCCGCGGATGCCGAGCGGCACCACGATCCGCGCGCCCGGCCCGGCCTGATCCAGCCAGGCCGGGGCCAGGTCGCCGACGCCGACGGTGGCGATGACCCGGTCGTAGGGTGCGCCGGGCGGGTAGCCGCCGGCCCCGTCCGCGGCGACCACCGTCACGTCCGGGTAGCCCGGCCGCGGCCAGGTGCCCGCGTGCCTGGGCGGCCAGGTCGGCGTCGATGTCCACGCTGACCACGGCGCCCGCCGGGCCGGTCAGGTGGCGCATCAGCGCGGCGTTGTACCCGGTGCCCGCGCCGATCTCGAGCACCCGCTGACCGGGGGCCAGGGCCAGCTGGTCCAGCATGATGGCCATGATGGCGGGCTGGGAGGAGGAGCTGATGGGCTGGCCCTCGGCGTCCCGCTTGGTCACGATGGCGTCGTCGAGGTAGGCGTCCGGCGGCGGCAGGTGCGGCAGGAACAGGTGGCGCGGCACGTCACGCAGCGCCGCGGCGATGCGCTCGTCGCGGACCCCGGTCACCCGCTGGACTTCGGTGACGAGGCGCTCGCGCAGCTCCGCCAGCCCCGTGCCGTCGGAAGCCGTGCCGTCGGAAGCCGGGCCGTCGTGAGCCGGGCCGCCGGTCACGGGCTCAGGTCCCTCCGGCGTTCGCGGGCCAGGGCCAGGGCGGCCGTCACGACCAGGGCCGCCAGGCATACCAGCCCGGTCAGGACGGCGCTGTTCCCGGCCAGCAGCTGCAGGCCGTGCCAGTGGAACTCGTGATACCAGGGCTTGCTGCCGGTCGCGAAGTAGGTGCCCGGGGCATACCAGCCCAGGCCCGCCGGGGTCAGCCCGGACTGCCCGAGGT
Source organism: uncultured Actinomycetota bacterium (assembly GCA_963839095.1). Lineage (GTDB taxonomy): Bacteria > Actinomycetota > Actinomycetes > Streptosporangiales > Streptosporangiaceae > Palsa-504. Next base: position 26,920 of record CAWIUF010000071.1, read on the forward strand.
TCCACAGCTGCGGCCAGCTGGCGAAGATGAGGAACAGCGCGATCCCGGCGGCCCACCAGGCCGCCCGCACCGCCCGGCGCCCCGCGACCGCGCCGAGATGAGCCAGCAGCGCCAGCCCCGGCGCCACCCAGACCCAGTGATGGTCCCAGCTCAGCGGCGATACCAGCAGGCCGGTCAGCGCGCAGGCCAGCATGGCGGGCACCGGCTGCCGGGCCCGGTACAGCAGCGCCGCGGCCACCAGCCCGGCCACCGCGACCAGGACGGCGGCCGCGAGCCACGGCACCGTGCCCGAGGAGACGCTGCCGGCCAGCCGGGTCAGCACGCCGCGCAGCGACTGGTTGCCCCGGGTGCCCAGGAACACGATCCGGTTGGCCTTCAGGAACAGCCCGTTCGCCCAGTAGGTACCCGAGTCACCCGGCAGGATCGCGTAGCCGAGCGCCACCGTGGCGGCGAACACCCCGCTGGCCGTGGCGGCCTGCCGGTACCGGCGGGTGAGCAGCAGGTACGGGATGAAGATCAGCGGGGTCAGCTTCACCCCGGCCGCGACGCCGATGCCGATGCCGTGCCACCAGCGGGTCCTCCCGCCCGGGACCAGCGCGCCGCCGGTGAGCAGGTCAGCCACCACGAGCAGCATGAGCAGCAGGTTGACCTGGCCGAGGCTGAGGGTCTGCTGGACCGGCTCGGTGACCAGCGCGAGCGCCGAGACGCCGAGCGTGGCGCCCAGCCGGATGGCCGGCCGGTCCCGGTAGCCGAGCGCGCCGAAAACCAGCCACAGCGACAGGCCGAGGGCGGCCATGCTGGCCAGCGTCATGGCCCAGCGCATGGCCGTCCAGGACAGCACCGAGGCCACCGAGAACAGCACCGCGGCGAACGGCGGGTAGGTGAACTGGACGCCGTGGGCCCCGGTCCAGTCGTACAGCGGCGAGGCGCGGTGCGGGTCGTAGGCGGGGGAGACGTGCCGGACGATCAGGCCGCCGTCGCGGTACACCACCAGGTCGCGCATGGCGGCCATGGAGGACAGGTGCGTCGCCAGGTCGGCGACGTAGCCGGCCAGCACCAGGGCCAGCAGGACCGCCCCGGCAGGCAGCAGCCACCGTGGCCCGCGCGGGGCGGGTACGGTGGCTGCGGTGGCCTCGGTGGCCGCTACTGGCTCCGCCTGCATGACACCCCTTCACCGCTGGCACGGATATGTCGTGCCGATGATAGTGGCATGCAGGCCGAGCGGTGCCTTACTGGATGGTGCCGGACCCGACGGTTCCGGTGGTGTCTTCGGTGGGCCGGGTCTCCTCGGTCCGGTTCCGCCGGTCGAGCCAGCCGCGCTTGGCCGGCCCGGCTTCGGTCCGGGTCGCCACGGGCTCCATCCGGGTCCGGGCCGGGAGCGGCCCGGCGCCAGCCGGCACCCGCTCCACCGGGACGGTGTCGGCCGGGACGGTACGGGCCGCCGGCACCCGCTCCACCGGGACGGTGCTCTCCGGAACCTCGTCGACCTCGTCGACCGGGCGGATCCCGGACGCCACGGACGCGATCCGGCCGAGCGCCGTGCCCGCCACCAAGACGATGACCACGCCGAGCGCGGTGAAGAAGCCAAGCTGCTCCATGATCCGCATGTACTGCGTGGCGCTGGCCGGCGAGCCGCCCAGGGCCACGTGGTTGTTCCACAGCGGGCTCAGGCTCTGCCCGAGGACGAACCAGCCGCCAGCCGCGACGGCCAGCAGGGCGCCGAACAGCGCAGTGTGCCGGCCCCGGGCGGCCATCAGGAAGAAGCCGCCGACGAAGACCGCGGCACCGGGCAGGAGCTCCAGCCACAGGCGGCCGGTGTTGTAAGTCCACGCCTTGTCGGGCGTGTACGCGAAGTCGAAATATGGTCCGATGAATGGAATGAGCGCGCCCCAAAGCCCGAGCAAGATCAGCAGGAATCCGCTGAAGGCTCCTCTACTGCGCCGCATCTGCAGCATCCCAGCCATGCCTATCACTTCCCGTGTGAGTTGCGATTTCTTGTTGTACGGGCCTTAACTGCCCGCCCTCTACCCGGAGAAGGGCGCAGTATTCCGATTGGCGTTGCCCAGGTAATGTTCGCGACGTGGAGGAGAGGCGCCGCGTGCCGCGGACGGACCTGCTGCTGGCCGATCCCCGCCTGGCGGACGCCGAGCGCAGGCTGGGCCGCGCCCTGGTCAAGGCGGCCGTGGCCCGCGCCCAGCAGCGGGCCCGGGACGGCCGGATCGCCCCGGACGAGGTCGCCGACGCCGCCGTCGCCGAGCTTCCCGCCCGGGCGGCCGCGCTGACGCCGGTGATCAACGCGACCGGGGTGCTGGTCCACACCAACCTGGGCCGCGCACCGCTGTCGGCCGCGGCGGTGGACGCGCTGGTCGCGGCGGCGGGCTACTGCGACGTGGAGTTCGACCTGGCCTCCGGGGCCCGGGCCCGCCGCGGCGCGGGTGCGCTCGGTGCCCTGGCCCGGGCCGTCCCGGCCGCCGGGGCGGTCGCCGTGGTCAACAACAACGCGGCCGCCCTGGTCCTGGCGGCCACCGCGCTGAGCGGCCCCGGCGCCGACGAGATCGTGATCAGCCGGGGCGAGCTGATCGAGATCGGTGACCGGTTCCGGCTGCCCGACCTGCTCGTCTCGACCGGCGCCCGGCTGCGCGAGGTCGGCACCACCAACCGGACGGCGCTCGAGGACTACGCCGCCGCGACCGGTCCCCGGACCGCGTTCATCCTCAAGGTGCACCCGTCCAACTTCCGCATCGAGGGCTTCACCGCCGCCGTGACCGTCGCCGACCTGGCCGGGCTGGGGCCGCCGGTGGTGTTCGACATCGGCTCCGGGCTGCTCGCCCCGCACCCGCTGCTGCCGGACGAGCCGAGCGCCGCGGCCGCCCTGCGGGACGGCGCCGCCCTGGTCACCGCGAGCGGCGACAAGCTGCTCGGCGGCCCGCAAGCGGGCCTGCTGCTCGGCCGGGACGACCTGGTGCGCAGGCTGACCCGGCATCCGCTGGCGCGGGCGCTGCGGGTGGACAAGCTGACCCTGGCCGCGCTGGAGGCGACCCTCGCCGGACCGGTCCCGCCGGTAGCCGCGGCGCTGGCCGCCGACCCGGCGTCCCTTTTCCTCCGGGCCGAACGGGTGGTCGCGCGTCTGGTCCCGGCCGGCCTCGACGCCGAGGCGACCGCGGCCAAGGCCGCCGTGGGCGGCGGCGGAGCCCCCGGCGTGGAGCTCGAAAGCTATGCGGTGAGCCTGCCGGAATCCCTGGCCGTCCCGCTGCGCACCGGCCAGCCCGCCGTGGTGGGACGCCTCGAGCAGGGCAGGCTGCTTCTGGACCTCCGCTCAGTCGCCCCCGAGGACGACGACGCCTTGATCACGGCCACCATCCGGGCCGCGGTCCCGGATTCCTCATGATCAGCTTCGGCCCCCCGGGATACTTCATGATCGTGAACAGTTCGGGACAGATAGCGCCCCTTTCTGTTCATGATCATGGTCTCGGGGGTGCCGCGTGCAGGTGATCGCGACGGCGGGGCACGTCGATCACGGGAAGTCGGCGCTGGTGCGGGCGCTGACCGGGATGGAGCCGGACCGGTGGGCCGAGGAGCGGCGCCGCGGGCTGACCATCGACCTGGGCTTCGCCTGGACGACGCTGCCCGGCGGGGGCCGGGTGGCGTTCGTCGACGTGCCCGGTCACGAGCGTTTCGTGCCGAACATGCTGGCTGGCGTGGGCCCGGTGCCCGCCGTCCTGTTCGTGGTGGCGGCCGACGGCGGCTGGATGCCCCAGTCGGCCGAGCACCTCGCCGCCGTCGACGCGGTCGGCATCAGGCACGGCCTGCTCGCGGTCACCCGCTGCGACCTGGCCGATCCCGGCCCGGCCACGCGGCAGGCGCTCGGCTGGCTGAGCCGTACCAGCCTGGGCGCGGTGCCGGCGGTGGCGGTGAGCGCGGTCACCGGCGCGGGCCTGCCCGAGCTGCGGGACGCGCTGGCCCGGCTGGTCGCGGCGCTGCCGGTACCCGACCCGGCCGCCCCGGTCCGGCTCTGGGTGGACCGGTCGTTCAGCATCCGCGGCGCCGGCACCGTCGTCACCGGCACGCTGCCGGCCGGGACCCTGACTACCGGCCAGGAACTGCTGCTCACGCCGTCGCTGCGGCCGGTCAGGATCAGGGGCCTGGAGTCCGTGAACGAGCCGGTTACGTCGGCCACCGGGGTCACGCGTCTCGCGATCAACCTGCGCGGGGTCCCGGCTGACGTCCCGGCCCGCGGGATGGCGCTGGTCGAGGCCGGCCGCTGGACCCTGACCCGGCTCCTGGACGTGCGGCTGGCGCCCGGCAGCCCGGGGCCGGCCCCGGCGACGGAGACGGCCCTGACGGCCGGGATGACTCTGCCGCCCGTGATGGCCCTGCATATCGGCTCGGCCCGGACCCGGGCCCGGGTCCGGCCGCTCGGGCCGCCGGGGCCGTCGGCGGCCGTCCGGCTGACGCTCCACGACGCCCTTCCGCTGCACGTCGGGGACCGGGTGCTGCTCCGCGACCCGGGCAGCGCCGGCCTGATGATCATCGGCGCGACGGTGCTCGATGTCGCGCCGCCCGCGCTCATCCGGCGGGGCGCGGCCGCCGCGGCCGGGCGCGAGCTGGCCGCCTGGCCCGATCCTCCGTCGGCCGGTGACCTGCTGCGCCGCCACGACTTCCTGCGGACGGGGGCGCTGGCGGCGATGGGCGTCCGCAGCGCCTCGCCGGCTCCGGTCGCGGTGGGGGACTGGCTGGCCGACCCGGACCGCTGGGCCGCCCGGCGCCGTCAGCTGGCCGAGGCGGTTGCCGCCCACGCCCAGCGCGACCCGCTGGCGATCGGCATGCCGGCCGAAGCCGCCCGGGCCGTCCTGGGCCTTCCCGACCGGGCCCTGGTCGAGGCGCTGGCCCAGGACAACGTGCAGCTCAAGGACGGCTACCTGCGGCCCGTCGGCCCGCCGGAAGCCGGAACGCCCGCGCCGTCGTGCCGCCGCGAGTGGCCGCGGCGGTGCAGGCCGTCCTGGCGGACCTGGCCGCCGCGCCGTTCAGTGCCCCGGACGCGAACCGGCTGCGGGAACTCGGGCTCGACCAGAAAACCATCGCGGCCGCCGCCCGGGCCGGCCTGCTGCTCCGGGTCTCCGAGCAGATCGTGCTGGCCCCGGACGCGCGGGCCCGGGCAGCGGAGGTCCTGGCCGGGCTGCCCCAGCCGTTCACCACCGCCGAGGCCCGGCAAGCGCTCGGCACCACCCGCCGGGTCGTGATCCCGCTGCTGGAGTACCTGGACCGAGCCGGGATCACCCAGCGCCTGCCCGACGACCGCCGCCGCCTGCGGTTAGGAACCGGCCCGCTCCCCGAGCCAGGAGACGAGGTTCTCCCGGCGGGTATCGAGGGCGGCGGCGGCCCGGGCCGCCGTCTGCTCCGAGTAGCCGGGGACGGCGGACGGGTCGGCGCCGCGGTTCAGCAGCAGCTCGGCCGCCCGGCGCTGGCCGCCGTGGCACGCCTGCCAGAACGCCTCGTTAAGGTCATCCGCCGTGAGGTCCGGTACGAGGAGTTCCTCGACCCGCGGCAGGATGCCCAGGGCCGCCGCGGTCCACAGCTTGTCCACCCGGGCACCGCGGGCGGCGAGCAGCCGGGCCACGTGCCAGCAGCCGTAGCCGACCGCGTTCTCCAGCGGCGTGCCGATCGAGCCGTCCGGGGCCTCGACGTCGGCCCCGCCGTCGATCAGCGCCCCGGCCACGTCGGCGTCGTCGCTGCTGGCCGTCCAGTGCAGTGGCGTCTCCCCGCCGCGGCCCTCGGCGGTCCGCACCTTCGGGTCGGCGCCTGACCGGAGCAGGATCCCGGCGATGGCCGGGCCGTCCGGGAAGTAGCCGGGCCAGTCGGCCACGATGTGCAGCGGCGTCCTGATGCCCCCGTCCGGGCCTTTCGGGCCGGTGATACGCGCGGTAGCCAGGCCGGGCTGGGTGGCCAGCAGCCGTTCGAGCGCGGGGATGTCGCCGCCTTTGATGGCCAGGGTCAGCTCGATAGCTACCGGGTCGGTGTGGTCCACGCTTACTCCTTGGTCCAGCCGCGGGCCGTACGGGTCAGCTCGCGGAATCCGGCGACGGGCAGGAAGGCCCGGTACCCGTCGTAGTTCAGCCCGCCCGGGTCGGTGCCTTCCAGCCAGGCGTAGGTGAGCAGCCGGCTGACCTCGGCCAGCCGGAGCCAGTCGGCGGCCTGCCCGAGCAGCCAGGTGCCGATCCCGCGGCGCTGGTAAGGCGGCATGACGTGCAGGTTGCCGACGTCGGCCCACCCGCCGTGCCGGGACAGCCGTTCGCCCTGGTCGAGGATCTCGACCTCGATGTAGCCGGTGACCTCGGAGCCGAGCACGGCGGACAGGCGGCAGCCGTTGATCCCGACCGACCGCCGCACCGTCAGTCCTTCGAGCGGCACGGCGGCCAGGCCGGGCAAGTCCTGGACCCGGGCCAGGTAGACCACCTCGGTCTGCCCGGCGTGACTGAACCCGGCCCGCCGGTACAGGCCCGCGACGTGGGGCCACTGCTCCGGGACCCCGTACACGCCGGGCACCGGCAGCTCGCCCCCCGCGTACTGGCGGGAGACACCCCAGCCGCCGAATTGCGCACCGCACGCCGCCATCAGCGCCTCGGCCGCCGCGGTGGCGTCAGGCCAGTGCGGGTTGCCCGCCGGGACTTGCGGCCAGAACAGCAGCCAGCAGATCTCCCCGGCGTCGCGGGCGGCCGCGCCGGCCCGCTCGTCGGGGAAGTACCGGAGCAGGTGCGCGGCGGCGGCGACCCGGCCGGCCTGCTCAGCCACCAGGGTGACGCGCTCGCTCACCCAGGGATCTTCGATGAACTCCCCGGGCCGGCGCTCCAGCGAGCTCAGCACGGTGTTCACCGACGCGCTCATGCCCGGCACTACCGCCTCGGCGTGGGCGTTGACGAGCTGGGTGAGCTGGTCGCGGTCGCTGCGGCGGAACGGCCGCACCTGGACAGATGACATGACGGGCCTCCTGGCATGCTGAAAGCGAAGGATGGAGGCCGCTACCTGTGCGGTACAAGCAAATGCTACAACGAGCCCCGGCCGGGAGCCGTTACGACCAAGATCTTGCGCCGACCCGGCGGGCATGACGGCCCATGCGCCGTCGCCAGGACGGCTCCGCGCGGCCCTCGGCCGGTAAGGCCCGGCTCAGAGGCTGCGGAACTCGGGGGAGCGGCGGAGGGCGTCAGCGACCCGGCGGGCGGGGCCGAGCGTGTTGAGGAGGAACAGGACGCCGCCGCCGTGGACGCCGAAGACAGACGCGCCGGGCTGGTCCTTGATCGAGACGTTCGCGTACATGAGCGGGTTCTTCCGCGCGGTGACCCGGCGGCCGCCGTTGGCCTCCACCTGGTAGCCGGGGCCGAGGCGGCGGCTGAGCACGGCGACGACCTCGTCCGGGGTCACGTTCTTGCGCGGCACCCTTACCTTGGGCATGGTCCAAAGGATAATGCGGTTTGCTGCAAAAAAGCTGAATGCCCGGGTTGTGTCAGCTGGACAGCCAGGCCGCGGTATCGGGCGGCAGGACGCCGTCACCGGCGACGGGACCGCTGGCGAGCAGGATCTCGCGGTGGGCGGGAAGCGGCACCGGGACCGGGCCGAAGTTGACGGCGAGGACGAAGCCGGGGTCGCGGGCAAAGCTGAGCAGGTCCGGGACGTCGTGGTCGAGCCAGCGCAGCGTGCCCGCGCCCAGCGCGGGGTGGTCGCGGCGCAGCCGCAGGGCCGCCCGGTACAGGTTCAGGAACGAGTGCTCGTCCGCCAGTTCGGACTCCACGCTGTAGGAACCCCACCAGGACGGCTGGGGCAGCCAGGGGGCAGCGGGGGAAGCACCGTGCTCCGTTCGGGAAAAGCCGAAACCGGTGCCGGCCGGGACCCAGGGCAGGGGAACGCGGCAGCCGTCGCGGCCGGGGGACTCGCCCTTGGTCCGGAAGAACCGGGGGTCCTGGCGGTCGGCCGCCGGGATACTGGTCACCTCGGGCAGGCCCAGTTCCTCGCCCTGGTAGAGGTAGGCCGAGCCGGGCAGCGCCAGCAGCACCAGGGCGGCCGCCCGGGCGCGCCGGGCGCCGGCCTCGGCGTTGCGGTCGCCGAGCGCGACGAGCTCGGCGGTCATCTCCGGCGTGAACCCCTCATCCAGCCGGTAGCGGCTGGCCGGGCGGGGGACGTCGTGGTTGCCGGTCACCCACGGGGCGCGGGATCCGCCGGCCCGGTGATCGCCACCTCGATCCCGGCGCGGAAGTCGACCGCCCGCCAGGTCGCCAGGATCAGCTGGAAGTTGAAGACCTGCGGCAGGCCGCCCGGCTCGAGGTAGGGCTTGAGGGTCTCGGGCCGGTCGTACCAGACCTCGCCGATGGCCGTCCGCGCCCCGGGGAAGCCTTCCGCCGGGTAGGAATCCAGGAGGGCCCGCCAGGACCGGTACAGCGCCTGCAGCTCGGGGCGGTGCCGGTACGGGGAGGGCGCGTTCAGCGGGTGCGTCCCGGTGATGTCGGGCAGGTCCGGGTCCTTGAAGATGCCGTGGGCCACGTCGACCCGCAGGCCGGCCACGCCGCGGTCCAGCCAGAACCTGATCACGTCCTCGAACAGCGCGGGCACGTCCGGGTGGTGCCAGTTCCAGTCGGGCTGGCTGGTGTCGAACAGGTGCAGGTACCACTGGCCGGGCCGTCCGCCGGGCTCGGTCATCCGGGTCCACGCCGGGCCGCCGAACTGCGACTGCCAGTTGTTGGGGGGCTGCTCGCCGCCGGGGCCGCGGCCCTCGCGGAAGATGAACCGGGCCCGCTCGTTGCTGCCGGGCGCCGCCGCCAGCGCGGCCTGGAACAGCGGGTGGGCGCTGGAGCAGTGGTTCGGGACCAGGTCGATGATCACCCGGATCTGGTGCGCGTGCGCCTCGCTGACCAGGGCGTCGAAGTCCGCCATGGTCCCCAGCAGCGGATCGACGGCGCAGTAGTCGCTGACGTCGTAGCCGCCGTCGGCCAGCGGCGACGGGTAGAACGGGGTCAGCCAGACGGCGTCCACGCCGAGGTCGGCCAGGTACCCGAGCCGGGACCGCAGTCCCGGCAGGTCGCCGATGCCGTCGCCGTTCGCGTCGGTGAAGCTGCGCGGGTACACCTCGTAAACGACTGCATCTTCCCACCACGCGTCACTCACGCGCCTCCCCCGTCGCTGGGCTACCGGGCCGGGTCAAGCCTATGCCGGGTCGGCCCGGTGAATATATTCGCGTGGCACCGCCGTCGCGTTGCCCTATCCTGATGTCGTCCGGGTGATGACGAAAGACCGAGTAACCGGGGAATCCCGCCGCTCAGAGAGCCGCCGGCAGCTGCGAAGGCGGACGGCGGGCCACCGGTGAAGACACCTTCCCAGCCCGGGCCGCTGGCCGCGTAACGGCCGCCGAGGCCGGCGCACGCCGGCGAAGGTGCGGTGGCACCGCGACTTAGCCCCCGCCCGCACCTCCAGGGCCACACGCCGCACTGGAGGTGAACATCTTGACATCTGCACTAGCTGAGGTTTCCCGCACGCTGGCAGCCCAGCTGCCGTCGGCCGCTCCCGGCTGCGCCGTCCGGATCGAGGGCTGGGTGCACCGCCGCCGCGAGCTCGGGGCGGTGACGTTCCTCATCGTCCGCGACCGCTCGGGTTTGGCCCAGGTGGTGGTCCGCGACCCGGACGTCCTGGCCGTGGTGCGCCGCTGCGGCGAGGAGAGCGTGGTGGCGGTCACCGGGATCGCGACCCGCAACCCGGCCGCGCCGGGCGGTGCCGAGGTGACCGAGCCGCGGATCACGCTGCTGGGCGAGCCCGCGCAGCCGCCGCCGGTCGACCTGTGGCGGCCCGCGCTCGACGCCAGCCTGCCCGTGATCCTGGACCACGCCGCCGTGACCTGGCGGCACCCGGCCCAGCGGGCGCGCTGGGAGCTGGCCGCCGCGTCGCTGCGCGGCTTCCGGGCCGTCCTGGACGAGCTCGGGTTCACCGAGATCCAGACACCGAAGCTGGTGTCGTCGGCCACCGAGTCCGGGGCGAGCGTCTTCGGGGTGGACTACTTCGGGCGCCGCGCCTACCTGGCCCAGTCCCCGCAGTTCTACAAGCAGGCGATGGTCGGCGTCTTCGAGCGGGTCTACGAGACCGGCCCCGTCTTCCGGGCCGAACCGCACGACACCGCCCGGCATCTGGCCGAGTACGTCTCGCTCGACGCCGAGCTCGGCTTCATCCGCGACCACCGCGACGTGCTGGCCGTGCTCCGGCAGGCGCTCGCCGGGATGACGGCGGCTCTGCGGTCCCACGCGCAGCCGGCCGCGGACCTGCTGGGGATCGTGATCCCCGAGGTCCCGGCGCAGATCCCGGTGATCCACTTCGCCGAGGCGCTGGTGATCGCGGGCGCGCCGCCGGACGAGCCCGACCTCGCGCCTGCCCACGAGCGGGCCATCGGCCAGTGGGCGGTGAAGGAGCACGGCAGCGACTTCATCGCCGTCGAGGGCTACCCGATGGGCAAGCGGCCGTTCTACACCCATCCGCAGCCCGGCGACGAGCGCTGGTCCAACAGCTTCGACCTGCTCTTCCGCGGCCAGGAGCTGGTGACGGGCGGCCAGCGCCTGCACCGCTACTCCGACTACCTGGCGGCGATCCGGGCATCCGGCGAGGACCCCGCGGCCTACGCGGGCTACCTGGAGGCCTTCGCGCACGGGATGCCGCCGCACGGCGGGTTCGCGATCGGGCTGGAGCGCTGGACCGGACGCCTGACCCAGGCCGAGAACATCCGGGAGGTCACGCTGTTCCCGCGGGACCTGCACCGGCTGGCCCCCTGACCCAGGCTGGCCGCGTCGGCTCCACCGCCGGCGGGCGGCAGTAGAGTCGACGCGGAGGCGTCTGGGTACCTGGTGGGCCCCCCGGTCTTCAAAACCGGTGAGCGCTGCGCTGCGGCGCTGGCGGGTTCGATTCCCGTCCGCCTCCGCTCAGCGGGGATGGCCCTCCGGCCACCCAATCCCATACCGTCCGGACCGGTCCTCGCGCGCTGCGCCGAGCTTTTAATCCTGCTGGCCTGTCAGCTCATCGAGGCGGTCGAGCAGCTCGCGCAGTGTGTACCTGCTGGCGACGGTCTCCCCGTTGAGCTCTGGGATGCGAGCCTGCCACGTGCCGAACCCGCCCGGCCCGATGATCACATCCGGGTGCGCGGCGCGGAAGTCACGCAACCGTAGTACCTGGTCGGGCTCATCCGGGACTAGACCCAAGAGTCTGGGCGTAAGCCCGGCGTGGCGGCCGCTCACTGCGCGGGCCTCGCTGTCTCCATAGCGAGCCCCGTCACCTGGCGGGCGCGGTGTCGGTCGACCGCGAACAGCACCGCGCGGAGCACCACCGCGTAATCTTGGTGAAACTGGCGTCCGACGGCGGCAACCAGTTCTTCGGCGGTGCCCGCGGGGTTCTGATCACGCCAGGCTGCGACGGCATCGCGAGCCCTGGCCAAATCTGCGGGCTTGTCCTCGCGGTATCTCATCGGCTACCGCCCGGCGCTGATTCCCAGCCGACGCAGTAAACAGCCGCCCGTCCCATATGACGTGCCTTTCCTCGCGTGCAAGACGTGGATGTTAAGTAGCCAACCCCACACGGCGGGTACGCGTAAACGAACTTGCACGTCTTTGCACATCGATTTAGCCGAGGGCGTCGATCGCGGCCGTGATGACTGCCCTCGCCTGAGCGCCCCTGACCGCGATGTCCGACAGCTCGCCGAACGTCTGGGCGTACGCGGCGACCTCGCGCGGCTGGGTGAGCGTCAGCCAGCCGGAGACCAGCTCCACGTTCACCTGCCTGTCGTCGAAGATCCAGAAGTCCTCGACCGGCCACGCAGCATCCCGGTCCAGGCCCATCGGGATGATCCCGAGCGAGACCGATGGCAGCGACGCCACGGTGATCAGGTGGCCGAGCTGGCCGGCCATCACCTCCTCGCCGCCGATCACGTTCCGCAGGACCGATTCCTCGATCAGCACCAGGAACCGGTGATCCCCTTCGCGCAAGAGCCTGAGACGGTCCGAACGGATGGCGACAGCGTCGTCGACGTCGTCGGGCAGCTCCCGCCGGACGGCGATGGCGCGCAGCACCGCCGCGGTGTAGGCCCTGGTCTGGACGGCCCCGGGGATCAGCCATGAGGAGTAGGCGCGGAACAGACGGGTGCGCTCCCACAGCGGCAGCACGGCCTCCTGGGCACGGCGCAGGCCGGTGCGTTCCATCCGCCGCCATTCGACGAACATGTCCTCGACGGTGCGCAGGAACGTGATGAGCTCGTCGGCCTCGCCCGGCTGGCCGCAATGCTGACACCAGGCGCGGATGTCATCGGCGGACGGCGCGGTCCGGGCGTGCTCGATCCGCGATACCTTCGATTCGTGCCAGCCGCACAGGCGGGCCAGTGCCCGGCCGGTGAGCCCGGCGTCCGCGCGGAGCTCGCCGAGCCGCGCGCCGAGAGCCTGCCGGGCCTGCCATGCGCTGGAGGACGACGGGGGAACGGGCATCGGCGGCGAGACGGCGGTCAGGTCGGCTGGTAGGCCTGGTGCGGGATCGCCCGGTCCCAGGCGGCGTCGAACGACGCCGCGCACAGCTTGGCTACTGCCGGGTCGTCGCATTTCTCCTCGCCGACCCAGGACCCGTCACCGGCGAAGTGGTTCCACAGGATCACCTGGTCGTCGAGTACCCAGAAGTCGCTGCACGGCACCAGCAGCCCAGCCGCGGCGCGGCGCGGCAGCCAGCGGACCTGCTCGCCGGCCGCGAGGTTGTGCGCGGCGGTGACGTCGTACTCGAACCGGACGTAGTTGGTGACCGGCTCGGACACCATGCGCAGGCGCCGCACGGCGACACCGCGGGCCACGGTGGCGCGGATCAGCCCGGACCAGCTGGCCCACCGGTCCTCCGGGTCGAACCGGTGGCCAGCCTGCCAGTCCAGCCAGTCCGGATCATCCGGGGTGTAGGCGTCTCGCAGCTCCAGGTGGGCCGCGCTGCGCTCAGCCGAGCGGAGCAGGTCGTACGCCAGGGGTTCTTCCGTCACCGCATGCCTCCAGGAGGAACGGCGCCATGCGCGCCGGGAGCCTGACCACAGTCTCGTGACCGGGGATCGGCTTAGTGGCCGTGATCTCGGAAATCGTGTCGTTATCAGTGATCTTCCAGCCTTGGATCACGATGCTCTGGTCGTCCTCGTCGAGCCAGATAGTGGGCGACCCGTTGTTAGGGGAATCGGGATCTACACCGATCAGCCGGAGTGCCATGGGAGCCTTCCTTGCAGGACTGTGCACGAGCTTGCATAGTTCGACGATCCACCGGTCGGCCAGGCAAGTCAAGGCCTGATCCGCAGTCCAGACGAGGCGTCGTTCGCGGCCACGACGACCCGGTTCTCGCTTCTGTAGCTAACGGGCTGCCCCAGCAGCTCCGAGTAGAACTCGGCCAGTGAGGCGGGGCCGGGGCAGTCGAGGACCACATGGTGCAGAGGTCCGATCATGCCGGCATCATGCCTGCTAATGACAGCCTGTCCGGGCCTCGCCTCCGGCGCGGGTGGCGGGGAAGGTACAGGCCGGGTATCTGCTCGTAGCATGATCATGTGGAGGCGGGCGACCGGGACTCGGGGCTGCGGCTGGCGGAGCTGCTGGCGGCGTTCTCGCTGACGACCGACCTGGGGCTGGGCCAGCCGATGGAGCACGTGCTGCGGTCCTGGCTGATTGCCGGGCGGCTGGGGGACCGGATGGGCCTGGGACCCGAGGCGCGGGTCTCGCTGTACTACGTGATGATGCTGGCGTGGGTCGGCTGCATGGCCGATACCGCCGAGGTGGCGACCTGGTTCGGCGATGACATCGCGTTCCGGGCCGACAGTTACCGGGTGGACTTCGCGGGGCTGCCGATGATGGGGCTCGCGCTGAGCCACGCCGGGGCGGGAACCCCCTTCCTGCACCGGCTGCAGCTGGCCGCCACCCTGGTGCTGACCGGCGGGCGCGCGGTGGAGCAGGGCCTGATGTCGCACTGCCTGGCCACCACCAAGATGGCCGGGCGGCTCGGGCTGCCCGCGGAGGTATGCGAGCCCCTGGGGCAGGTCTTCACCCGCTGGGACGCCAAGGGCATCCCCGACGGCGTCGGCGGTGAGCAGATCGCGCATCCGGTGCGGCTGTTCCATCTCGCCGACACGATCGAGGTGTTCCACCGGGCGGGCGGCGTGGACGCCGCGGTCGAGGTGGCGCGGGCCCGGCGGGGCAAGCACTTCGACCCGGAGGTGGTGGACCTGTTCTGCGCGTCGGCCACCGAGGTGCTGGCCGACATGGACGCCGTGGCCGAGAGCACGGCGCTGATCGAGGCCGAGCCGGGGCTGCGCCGGCCGCTGACCGAGCGGGAACTGGACGCGGCCCTGGAGGCGGTGGCCGACTTCACCGACGTGCGGTCCCCGTGCCGGGCCGGGCATTCCCGGGGAGTGGCCCGCCTGGCCGCCGCCGCGGCCGGGCTATGCGGGCTGCCGGACCGCGATGTCGTGATCGTCCGCCGCGCCGCCCTGGTGCACGACGTCGGCCTGCACGGGGTGCCGGCCTCGATCCTGGACAAGCCCGGGCCGCTGACCGGCACCGAGACCGAGCGGCTGCGCCTGTATTCCTACTGGACCGAACGGGCCCTGGCCCGCCCGGCGGCGCTGGCCCGGATCGGCGCGGTCGCCTCGCTGGCCAGCGAGCGGCTGGACGGATCCGGCTATCATCGCGGCCTGGCCGGGGCGGCCATCCCGGCCACCGGCCGGATCCTGGCCGCCGCCGACGCCTGCCAGGCCATGAGCGAGCCCCGGCCGCACCGGCCCGCCCTCACGCTCAAGCAGGCCGCGGCCGAACTGCGCGCGGAAGTCCGCGCCGGGCGCCTGGCCGCCGATGCCGTCGACGCCGTGCTCGCCGCCGCCGGGCAGCAGCCGGCCAAACGGCGCGCGGGGCCGGCCGGGCTGACGCCGCGCGAACTCGAGGTCCTCACCCTCATCGCCCGCGGCGCCTCCACCCGGCAGGTGGCCCGGGCCCTCGGCATCACCGCCAAGACCGCCGAGACCCACATCGAGCGCATCTACGCCAAGATCGGCGCCTCGACCCGCTCGACCGCCACGCTGTTCGCCATGCAGCACGGCCTGCTGGGCACCCTGAGCCAGGCCGATTTGTAGGGAAAACCCCGGACGACACCCGGCACGGCCCTCCCTAGCGTGGTCTTAGCGGGCCGGTTCGCGGCCCGCCCGTCAGGGGGAGGCACGTTCATGCCAGGCAAGGCCGTCATCAGCTTGACCACCGGGCTCGAGGATTCCGAGAAGGTCACCGTCGCGTTCCTGGTCGCCGTCGGCGCGGCCGAATCGGGCCGCCCGACCCTCATGTTCCTGGCCAAGGAGGCCGTCCGGCTCGCCACCGACGGCACCGCCGCCGGCGTCGCCTGCGAGGGCTGCCCGCCGCTGGCCGACCTGCTCAAGCGGTACGAGGCGGCCGGCGGCCGCTACTACGTCTGCCCGATCTGCTTCAACGCCAAGAACCTCAGCTCCGCCGCGCTGATCGGCGGCGCCGAGCTCCAGGGCACCATCCCGCTGTGGTCCTGGATCGGCGACGAGGCCGCCACCACCTTCAGCTACTGACCCGGCCAGCGGAGCGGGGTGCGAACAGCCGTTTCAGCGCCGCTTCAGCGCTGTTCCCTATCGTCGGCCACAGCGAGAGCGGTCGGCGCGCGACGTTGCACGCGCGCGACCGCTGGGGCTGGGAGAGCGGACAGATCGTTCCGCTGGTCAGAGAGGGAACAGGGTGAAATTCCGGACAACGCGCCGGCGGGCGGCAGTGCTGCTTGCTTTTATGGCTTTGCTGATTGGCATTCCCGCTACCGCGTCGGCCGCTAATGCCGCCGCGAGTAACGGCTGGATCAGGCTTGGTAACTTGTCGGCGACCACGTCCGCCGTGGACGTGTACGTGTACCCGGCCGGGAATCCGGCTCCGCGCCTGGTGCTCCATAACGTCACCTACGGAACGGTGTCCGGGTACACCTCCGTGAGCGCCGGGGACTACAGCGTCAAGATGCTCAAGACCGGGTCCGCCGCGTCGAGCCAGCCCGTGCTGACCACCGACCTCACGGTGAAGGGCGGCAAGTCGTACACCGCGGCCGCCCTCAGCACGAAGGGCCAGGGGGCGCAGCTGAAGGTCCTCAATGACGAGCTGACCACGCCCGCGGGCCAGTCCCGGGTCCGGGTGATCCAGGCGTCGGTCAAGCAAGATGCCGTCAAGTTCCACTGCAGCTGCGCACCCGGTGCGCCGGGGAACATCGTGACCAAGGCCTCGCCCGGTTCGGTCAGTTCCTACACCTCCATCCCGGCCGGCACCTGGACCATGGCCGCGACCGGTCCCAGCGCGAAGACGAGCCTGCCCATCACCCTCACCGGGAACACCGTCCACACCGAGGTCGTCCTCGACGGCGCCAACGGCCTGGAGATCCTCAACCTCACCGATGCCGCCGGGGTCGGGGCGCCGCCCGCCGGGGGCGTGGCCACGGGATTCGGCGGCACCGCGCCGCACGGGCCCGGCTCGCCGCTGCCGTGGCTCGCGGTCATCGGCGCCGGGGCACTGCTGATCCTGACCGGCGGCATCTGGCGGCGGCGCCGGCTGACTGCCCAGGCGTAACCACATACCGCAGCAGGCCGGCCGCAACCGCCGTCGCGGCCGGCCTGCTGCTCTCTCAGCGTCCGGGTCAGGCAAGCTCGACCGCTAGGCCGAGGCGCTTGGCCAGCAGGCCGGCCCGTTCCCGGTCCTGGGCGCTGAACGCGCCGCCGGCCCGGGTGAAGCGGACGTGGTGCAGGGACCCGCCGAGCGGCAGGCCCTCCTCGCGCACCAGCCTGATCCGCTTGCCGCCGGGCCAGCTGAGCTCGGCGGCGTCATCGCCGGACGCCTCGACCGTTCCCTCCAGCACCTCGGCGAACAGCCGGGTCGCGGCCGGAAGGTCGCCGACGTGGTACTCGATCAGGTCGAACAGGGCCGCGGGCCCGGGGGCGGGCAGTTCGGCCGGCGGCGTTACCGGCGGCGGCGGGCCGCCCTGCCAGGCCACCTGGATGACGATGCCGTGCACGTCCCGCGGGTGCAGGAAGGCTTCCTTCCAGTTCGCGCCGGACAGGTCGACCCCGACCGGCTCGATGCCGAGCGCCCGGATCCGGGCCAGGGTGGCCTCGATGTCGCTGACGGCGAAGTTGAAGTGGTGCGGCCCGGCGCCGTGGGCGGCCAGGAAGCGCTCGAGGAAGGCCGCGTCGGGCCCGCCGGCGGGCCTCAGCAGCTCGACCTTCGGGCCGGCGGCGAACTCCAGCTGGCCCCACCAGAATCCGGGGGAGTCGCCGCCGTACGCCCAGGTGCCGCCGAGGACGCCGCCGAACAGCTCCCACCCGTCAGCCAGGGCCGGGGTGCCGACGGCGAGGTGATCGAGGACAACGGACATGGGACCTCACGAGGTGCTCAGAAACCGATGATCACGCGGACACCTCCGACGTTACCGCCGGCCCGCCCGCGGACGCCCACTGGTGCTCGCTGCCCTGATGGATGGCCAGGTAGATGCGGTCGCGCAGCGCGTTGGCGGCCTCGTTCGTCAGCGTCTTCTCCAGGTCGCGGAGCACGACGCGGACGAGAAGGTTCTGCTGGCCCGGGCGGGCCCCGAGACGGCGGATCGCGGCGGCGGGCAGGTCCGCGTACGGCGTGGCGGACAGCACGCTGATCTCCTCCACGCACGACGCGCTGTCCCCGAGGGCGTCGCGGACCCGGTCGCCCAGGGTCTCCTCGTCCTCGCCGGCGTCCACCGCGACCGACAGGTCGCGCGTGACCGGGGGCATGGACGAGACCGGCTGGTAGGCAGCCAGGTCGCACATCTGGCCCGCGATCCGGGGATCGGCCGAACGGAGCAGCCGGATATCCCCGATGCCCTTGACCAGCATCAGCATGCGGTCCAGGCCCATGCCCAGGGCCAGTCCGCCGCACCCGGCCAGCCCGGCCGCGGCCAGCACGCCCGGGTGGGCGAGGCCGCACTCCCAGACCTCCACCCAGCGGCCGTCAGGCCGGACGTCGACCTGGCGGCCGCGCTCGGTGTACGGGTGGACCCGCGGCTCCTGCCGGTGCGGCAGGCCCGGGACGAGCGCCCCGAGCAGGACCGAGATCATCTCGTCCAGGTCCGTGTCCGTCACCGGCCGGGAGGTGATCCGCCACAGGTCGAGCTGGTGCGGGGTGCCGGTGTGCTGCCAGTCGATGGCGTCCCGCCGGTACGCCATCCCCGGGCAGGCCAGCAGCACGTCCAGGTCGCCGGCGGCCTGCCGGTCCCGGGCCAGCTGACGCAGCGCGGGCGGGATCATGGCGGTGGAATGGCTGCGGAGCATCCGGCCGGCACTGACGTACCGGGTGTACCGGGCCTCCCTGGTGATCGCGCCGGCCGCGTAGCCCAGGCGATCGTAGTTGTCGGCGACCGGGACGACGGCCGGCCCGCGGCACCACCGGACCTCGCACGACCAGGCGCGGGCCAGGGCTTCCACGGCGCGGTCGGCGAGGACCTGGATGGCGTGCGGGCCCGCCGCCGGGTCGGACAGGTCGCGGACGCCGAGGGCGTCCCGGAGCTGGGCAGGGCTGAGATAGGAAACTGGAACGGGACACGGTGACTCCTCTTCGAGGTGAGCGGGCGGGGAAAAGTCCTCCCGGCCCCGGGCTCACCTGGGCGAAGTCGCCGACTTAACGCAGCGGAACGCCTCCCGGCGGCCCTGGGCGGGCCGGGAGGCGGGGAAATCGGCGCGCTGCCATACCGTTATTGTCCTCCGGGTTTCCCCCGGCGGCAAACGGTTAGCGCCGCTAGGCGGCCGGACGGTCGCGCAGGCCGAGGACCACCAGGACCAGGCCCGCCAGGACGATGACCGGGCCGGCCACCGCCCAGAAGGTGATGCCGGACATCACGCTGCCGCCGAGGATGCCCACGCCCTGCAGCGTGAAGACCACGCCGGCGAGCACGAGGAGGAACCCGGCGCCGACCAGCACGACCCGCTTCATGGTGCCTCTTCTTCCGGGGATCGAGGTTCAGCGGGGCCTGACCGTGGTCACGGGGACCACGGTCAGGCGCGGCCGGATTTCCTCCGACAGGTCAGGGGGGGAGGACCTGCGGCATAGCTCACGGCTCACCTTGAATCACGTACCGAACGGGGTAACGGTTCAGCCCCGGTCCGGCCGTCCGTGGCCGCGGCCTGGGTGCGGCCTTCCTCCAGGCCCGCTTCCGGTTCACCTCATGGCGCCGCCCGCCAGATCACGCCCACAATGGAGGCATGCGGGCCATGACCGCCGTCATCGCGGCGCTCGGCGGCGGGTTGCTGATCGCCGCCTTCGTCATGTCCGCGCTGCACGGCGACGCCTCCGAGGCCTATTGGCTCCTGCTCGGGCCGGTGCCGTTCCTGGCCATCGGGGTAGCCGCCTACCTGCGCCAGCCCGGCCGCCCGGTGACCTGGTGGCTGGTCGGCACCGGCGCGGCGTTCGGCGGCGGCCTGGCGGTCGGGGACGTGTTCCTGCCGATGGCCGAGAACCACTGGGGCGTCACCTCCCCGGCCACCGCGACGATCGCGCTGGTGCACCACTGGCTGGCGGTGGCCGCCCCGGTGGCCGCCGTCGGCCTCATCGGGCTGTTCCCGTCCGGCCGGCCCGAACGCCGCTACGAGCGCGCCGCCATCTGGACGGTGACGCTGGCCGGCGTCTTGGTCCCGCTGCTCGAGGCGGTCAGCCTGGCGAACATCGCACCGTCGGGGGAGCCGCCAGGTAACGAAGCGCGCATCGTCTTCGGGGCCCTGTACGTGCCTGCGCTGGCGCCGCTGGGCGGAGCCGCGGAGGCGGTGTACGGCACCAACCCGGCCTGGCCGCTGATCGGCCTGGTCCTGCTCGCCCTGCGCTATCGGGGCGCCGGGGCGACCCGCCGGCGGCAGATGCGCTGGCTGCTGTTCGGCATGGGGATCTCGGCGAGCCTGTGGATCCCGGCCGGATTGCTCTGGCAGCTGGCCAGCCCGGACGACGCGACCGCGGCCTCGGTGAGCAATACGCTGAACTTCCTGGTCACGGTCACCGTGCTGGGATCGCTGCTGGCGGCGTTGTCTTACACCGGCGTGTTCGGCATCGACGAGCCCGCGCGGCGCGCGTCCGTGCACCGTGTCCTGCGGGTATCGATCGGCGTCGCCATCGCCGTCCTGGCCGTCCTGGCCGGGCTGCTGACCAGCCTGGCCGCGCCGGCCGGGGTCGCGGTCGCCGTCGCCGTGGCCGCGGGCGCGGCGGGCCAGGCCGGCCGGCGGCGGCTGGAGAACGCCGCCGACCGCTGGGTGCTCGGCGCGCGGCTGGCCGGCTACGCCAGCCTCAGCCGCTTCGGCGCGAGCCTGACCCGGGTGCCCGGCTCGGACGCCCTGCTGCGCGACCTGGCCGGGGAGATCCGCCGCGGCCTCGACCTGACCTGGGCCCGGGTCACGCTGGAACCGGCGGGCGGCCCGCCGCGGGTGGTCACCGAGGGAACCCCGGCGGGCGAGCCCGCCGCCGACGTCCCCGTCGAGCACCGGGGCACCGTCCTCGGGCGGATCGAGTGCGGCCCGCGCGCCGACGGCCCGCTGCTGGCCGAGGACCGCCGGCTCCTGGCCTACTTCGCCGCCCAGGCCGCGGTCGGGGTGCACAACCTGCACCTGGCCGCTGAACTGGCCGCGTCCCGGGACCGCATCGTGGCCAGCCAGGACGCCGAGCGCCGCCGGATCCAGGCGGTCCTGCACGACGGCGTGCAGCAGGACATCGTGGCGCTGTCGGCCAAGGCCGGCCTGGTCCGCCAGCAGCTGCTCCGGGGCGACCCGGCCGCGTCCGGCGGCCTCGCGGACATGCAGCGCGAGCTGGCCGCCACCTTGCGGGACGTCCGGGAGATCGCCCACGCGATCCACCCGCCGGTGCTGTCCGACCGCGGCCTGCTCGAGGCCATCGAGGCCCAGTCCAGCCGGCTGGCGGTGCCGATGGCGGTCCGGGCCGACCCGGGCCTGCGCGGGGTCCGGTTCGGCGAGCAGATCGAGGCGACCGCCTGGTACGCGCTGAGCGAGGCCCTGGCCAACGTGGTCAAGCACGCCGCGGCCAGCGAGGTCGAGGTCTCGCTGGAGCGGCAGGACGGTACGCTCGGCCTGGTGATCCGCGACGACGGCTGCGGTTTCGACCTGGACCGCCCCCGCGGCCTGGGGCTGACCGGCCTGTCCGACCGGCTGGACACGGTCGGCGGCTCGGTGATTATCACCAGCGGGACGGGACTCGGCACGTCGGTCCGCGTGTCCATCCCGGTCGATGCGGTCCCCGCCAGCCGGGAGCGGGTGGAGGCCTGATGGCCCCGTTGCGTATCGTCATGGCGGACGACAGCTACCTGGTCCGCGAGGGGGTCAGGCGGCTGCTCGAGGACTCGGGCGACGTCATCGTCGAGGCCGCGGTCGGATCCGCGCCCGACCTGCTCGACGCCGTGGCCCGGCTGCGGCCCGCGGCGGTGCTCACCGACATCCGGATGCCGGTCGGCCCGCCGGACGGGCAGCCCAGCATGGAGGGCATCGAGGCGGCCCGTGCCATCAGGTCGAAGTACCCGCAGACCGGCGTCGTGGTGCTCTCCCAGTACGCCGACGAGAGCTACGCTTTCGAGCTGTTCCGTGACGGCACTGCCGGGCTGGCCTACCTGCTAAAAGATCGTATCGGTGAGGTGGGGCGGCTGCTCGACGCGCTGCGCGAGGTCGTCGCGGGCGGCTCGGTCGTCGACCCGCAGGTCGTCGAGGCCCTGGTCCGCGGCCGGGCCCGGGTACGCGCCTCGGCGCTGAAGGACCTCACGCCGCGCGAGCTCGACGTGCTGCGGGAGATGGCCCAGGGCCGCGGCAACGCGGGCATCGCCGCGGCCCTGTTCCTGTCCGAGTCCTCGGTGGAAAAGCACGTCAACGCGATCTTCACCAAGCTCGGCCTGACCTCCGAGCAGCAGTCCCACCGCCGGGTCATGGCGGTGCTGACCTTCCTGCGCGACGCCGGCCTGCGCGGCTGAGCCCGCCGGCCCCGGGAAGCAACCGATTCCGCCGGACCGCGTTGTTTAAGCATGAGCTTCCGCGGGACGGCGACGAGCCAGCCGGAAACGACCGGGCGGCGTGACGAGACGGACATCATCACGCAGTTCCGCGCCCGGCACCTGGACCTGGTCCGGCTGGCGACGCTGCTCCTCGGCGACCGCGCGGCCGCCGAGGACGTGGTCCAGGACGTCTTCGCCCGGGTCTGGGAAGGGCGTGACCGGCTGGCCGCGGCCGGCTTCACGCCGGCGTACCTCTACCGGTCCGTGGTGAACGGCTGCCGCTCGGTGCACCGCCGCCGGGGCGCGTTCCCGGCCGGCGGATCCGCCGAGGCGGCCCTGGCGCCCGAACCCGGGGCGTCCGTGGAGGACGTCGTGCTGCGCGCCGACGAGGACCGGCGGGTACTGCGGGCCCTGACCGGGCTGCCCCGGCGTCAGCGCGAGGCGCTCATCCTGCGTTATTACCAGCGGCTCTCCGAAGCCGAGATCGCCGCGGCGATGGGAATCAGCCGCGGCACCGTCAAATCGACCACCGCCCGCGGGCTGGCCGCGCTGGGCCGCCGCCTTCGGCAGGAGGGGCTATGAACACCGACGAGGAACTGCTCACCCGGGCGCTTGACCGGGCAGCCGGCCGGATCACGGCCGGGACGCTGCGCCCCCTGACCGAGCCGGAGACAGCGCCGCCACGGCGGCGGCGGGCCAGGCGGGCCGGCTGGAACGCGCGGCTGGCGCCGCTGGGGGCGGCGGTCGCGGTCGTCCTCGTCGCCGCCGCCGTCCTGCTGGCGACCGGCACACACCGGCCGGGCACGGCTCCCGTCGCGTCCGCGCCGGGAGCGGCCGGCCCGCCGAGGTACTACGCCGAGGTGGAGGGCAAGTTCAACGGATGGCACGGACGCGACTCCGTCGAGGTAGTGGTCCGGTCCACCGCCACCGGGGCGGCGGCGGCCCGGGTCCCCAACCCGGCGATCCCCGGGGCGTCCAGGGTGCTGCCGCAGAGCGTGGCGGCCGGTCCCGATGGCCGGACCTTCTACGCGGCCTACATCAACTGGGGCCGCAAGCCCGGTGATGTCTGGATCTACCGCTTCCGCATCACCGCGTCCGGCACCGCCACCAGGCCCGTCCCGGTCAAGGGCGGGACGGTGGCCGGGCAGGCTGACATCGGGGGCTTCGCCGTCTCGCCCGACGGCTCGCGGCTTGCCATGGCCGTGGCCGTGGCGGGCGGGAGTGACGGCAGCTCGCAGAGCTCGGAGGCGAGCGAGATCACCATCCTCGACCTGCGCACCGGCGCCCGCGCCGTCTGGCGCGGCGGCATGGACCGGCCCGGGCAGACGTTCGGCATCGAGGATCTGTCCTGGACCGGTGACGGGAAGTCAGTCGCCTACCTGGGCGCGTGGTGCCCCCCCAGGGGAATCAGTGACGGCTTCTACGGCGGCTTCATCTGCTCGACCATGGCCAATACCGGTAATTACATCAAAGGGCTGGGCACCGACGTGGTGCGGGAGATCCGCCTCGCGCCCGGCGGCGGGAGGCTGAGCTCCGGGCGCGTGCTCCGGGCGCCCGCGCCGGCGGCGGGACCCCTGCCGGTCCTGATCACCCCGGACGGCAAGGAGCTCATCACGCTGGCCAAGTCGTCCTCCGGCTACAACGTGGTCAAGACCTCCGTCGCCACCGGCCGCGTGGTCAGCGTCCTGGGCGCGGTGCCGTCACTCCAGCCGTTGATCGCCGGCGAGTACCTCGCGGCCGACCGGACCGGCCGCTACGTGCTGGTGTGGATGGCCGGCAACTCCACCGACGGCCACCCGCTGCACGGATGGGTCCACGGCGGACAGTACCACCAGCTCGCGCCGACCTTCCCGGGCAGCTATCCGGGTGGCTGGATCCAGATGACCTGGTAGCAGCGAAAGGCCCCTGGGGCCCGCGCCGGCCCCGGCGCGGGCCCGAGGCATGTCACGGGCAATTGCTGCTGGTGATCCTCCCCTAGTAGTCCTAGGGCTATGAGGACATCGTCCGCGCCGTCCGGCGCGCCGTCGGGGCGGGAGCCTGAGTCCTGGATCATGGCGGCCGAGGACAGTCCGTCGCTGGCCGAGTGGCTGGTGCTGTGCCTGATACGCGAGGAGCCGACGTACGGCCTGGTCCTCGCCGGGCTGCTGTCCCGGGACGGCAGCATGGGCCAGGTCTGGTCGGTGCCGAGAGCCCAGGTGTACCGGGCGCTGCCGCGGCTCGAGGAGCTCGGCCTGATCCAGACGGTGGGCGAGCAGCGGACCAGCCAGGGGCCGGTCCGCTCGCTCTACCAGGCGACCCCGGCCGGGCAGGCCGCGGCCCTGGCGTGGCTCAGCAGGCCGGCCGGGCATACCCGGGATATCCGGTCGCAGCTCATGGTCAAGCTCGCGCTGCTCGACCGGAGCGGTATCGACTCGCGGGACCTGCTGCAGGCGCAGCTGGCCCGGCTGCGGCCCGTCGCGGAAGCCCTCGGCGAACGGCGGCGGGCCAGCACGGGATTCGAGCACACCCTGGTCCTGTGGCGGCACGAGACGGTGACCGCGACCCTGCGGTTCCTGGAGGCACTGTCCGCGCCGGACGAGATCAGCGCCGGCGAGCCGCGGCGGTCCGCGTGACGGCTGGCCCCGGCAGCCGCCATCATGGGTCGTCGTGGAGCAGCTGACGTTCGGGACGGAGCCGGCGGGCCCGGCCGGAGCCGGCGGTCCGGCCGGGGCACGGCCGGCCGCGGCGACCGGGTACGAGATCGAGCGGGAGCTGGCCGCGGCGGGCGCGGGCTGCGTGGCCGGCGTCGACGAGGTGGGCCGCGGCGCGTGGGCGGGGCCGGTGACCGTCTGCGCGGTGATCGTCCGGGCCGGCTACCCCGGCCCGCCCGCCGGGCTGACCGATTCCAAACGGCTGAGCCCCGCGCGCCGGACCGTGATCGCCGGCCAGCTGCTCGGCTGGGTGGAGGCGTTCGCGATCGGCGAGGCCGGGCCGGCCGAGATCGACGCGGCGGGCATGACGGCCGCGCTGCGCCGGGCGGCCGTCAGCGCCCTGGGCAAGCTGCCCCGGCGGCCGGACGCCGTGCTCCTGGACGGCTCCCACGACTACCTCGGGCACCCCTGGCCGGTGCGCTGCGCCGTCCAGGCTGACCTGCGGTCGGTCTCGGTCGCGGCGGCCTCGGTGATCGCCAAGGTGCACCGGGACCGGTTCATGGCCGGGCTCGGCCACCCGGAGTTCGCGTTCGCGGACAACGCCGGCTATCCGTCGCCCGCGCACCAGCAGGCCCTGGCGGACCTCGGCCCCACCCCGCAGCACCGGCTGTCCTGGTCCTATCTCGACGACCTGCCGCGGTGGCGCCACCTCAGGAAGCACCGCCCGGACATCGAGGGACAGCTATCCCTGCTGTAACCGGTCAGGCTGTCCGGCGGGCCGGGCGGGACGAGGTGAGCGACGCGAAGACCACCGTCGAGCTCAGGTAGTGACCGGTGGCGTCGTCGAAGGCGCCGCCGCAGGTGATCAGGCGCAGGGCGGCGAAGTCGGCCGAGCCGTAGATCGTGCGCGCCGGGAACCTGGACTTGGCGTACTCGCGGACCCCGGTGACGCGGAACACGGCGGTCACCCCGTCGGCGAGCGTCACCTCGATGGTGTTGCCCGGGTGGAGGGCGCCGAGCCTGAAGAAGACGGCGGGACCCCGCGTGCTGTCGACGTGGCCCTCGATGACCGACGAGCCGATCTGGCCCGGCGTGGCGGAGTACTTGTACCAGGCCGCCTTGGCCGCGCTGGTCTGGAGCGACGGCACCTGGATCGTGCCGTCCGGGTTGAGTCCCAGGTGCAGCAGCGTGGAGTCCACGCCGATGGCCGGGATCCGCACCGAGACCGGCATCGAGCGCGCCAGCGACGGCCCGCGGCCCGCGGAGCCGGTGACGCCCGCGGCCGCCCCGCCCGGCTGCGGCGCGTGGACCTGGGATACGACCACGACGCCGACGGCGGCGGTCCCGGCCGCGATGAGCAGCGCCCCGGTGATCCCGGCCAGCCGGGCCCGCAGGCTGACCGGGGCAGACGGCGGCGGGGCG
Organism: uncultured Actinomycetota bacterium; assembly: GCA_963839095.1. Lineage (GTDB taxonomy): Bacteria > Actinomycetota > Actinomycetes > Streptosporangiales > Streptosporangiaceae > Palsa-504. Next base: position 53,025 of record CAWIUF010000071.1, read on the forward strand.
TACCCGGCCTGCGGCCAGGAAACGACCACGCGGAAGCCGGCGATGCGCCGCCACGCCGCACCCGGCAATGCCGCCGTCCTTTCCTCCGTTGTTCTCCTCAGTTAGCCTAATAGTCCGATGGTCAACAAGCCATTGCACGTCAGCGTCGGTCAGCGGCCGCCTTTTTCCGGCCGCCGGCGCTTTCGGGACCTGCCTGCGGCGGTGCGGGCAGCGGTCAGACCGGTTACGCGTTTTCTTCACCTATGCCGGTTTCTGCTGCCGGGAGCGGGAAACACACTCGTCATCAGCCAGGCGCAAGAGGGAGAATCCATGAAGGTCCGCGGGACGACGCTGGGCGTGAGGCTGACCGCCCTGTGCTGGGGGGCGCTGGCCCTGCTCGCGCCCGTGGCCCTGACCGCGTGCAGCTCGTCGGGGTCGAGCACGCCGTCGCCTTCCGTCTTCTCGCCGACCGTGAGCATCTCGGCGAGCGCCTCCGCCTCCGCGGGCAACGCGGGTAACACGCCGTCCCCCGGCGACAGCGCCACCACCCCGGGCACGCCTGGCGTGACCTCGAGTCCCACGGTCACCGTGACGCCGACCGCGGACCGTTACGCCGACCGCGTCCGTTACGCCGACCGCGACCGTTACGCCGACCGCGACCGTTACGCCGACCGCGACCGTTACGCCGACCGCGTCCGTGAGCCCGGTGCCGGTCGCCGCCCCGGTCACCGGCGGCGGCGGCACGGCCGGATTCCAGGACGCGCTGCTCCTCGTGGCGGGACTGGGCGCCATCGTGGCCGGCCTGGGGAGCATCGTGTACCGGCGGCGCCTCAACCGCCACCGCTGATACTCCGGCCCATCCGGCCGCTCTGCCCGGACGGCCTGCGCTTAGGCTCGGGAGGAGCGGAGGGAGCAGCAGGTGGGCGAGGGACTGTGGGCGCCGCGGCACCGCGCGCTGACCACGGGCCTGGTACTGACGATCACCTTCGTCGCCTCGGAAGCGCTGGCCGTGGTGACCGTGATGCCGGTGGTCGCCCGGGACCTGGGCGGGCTGCGCCTGTACGGGTGGGTCTTCAGCGGGTTCATGCTGGGCAGCGTGGTGGGCATCGTAGCGGCCGGCCGGGAAGCCGACCGGCGGGGCCCGGCCGTCCCGTTCGTGGCCGGGGTGGCGCTGTTCGGCGCCGGTCTGGCCATCGCCGGCCTGGCCCCCTCGATGGCGGTGCTCGTCGCGGGCCGGGTCCTGCAGGGCATCGGAGCCGGGGCGGTGCCCTCGGTGGCGTACGCCACCATCGGCCGGAGCCTGCCCGAGGCGCTGCGGCCCCGGATGATGGCGGTCCTGTCGACCGCCTGGGTCGCCCCCGGGCTGGCCGGGCCGGCCATCGCCGCCGAGGTGGCGCGCCTGTTCGGCTGGCGCTGGGTGTTCCTGGGACTGCTCCCGGTCGTCGCGGTGGCCGGCAGCATCGCCGTGCCCGCGCTGATCCGCCTCGGGCCGCCCGCCGCGTCCCACGCCCGCGAGCACCGGCTCACCGACGGCCTGCGCACCGCGGCCGGGGCAGCGCTGTTCCTGGCCGGCCTGAGCCTGGCGGCCGGGTCCGGCGCGATCTGGGCCGGGCTCGCGCTGATCGCGGCCGGCGGCGCCGCCGGCCTGCCCGCGCTGCGCCGGCTGGTCCCGCCCGGCACCCTGGCCGGGCGGCCCGGGCTCCCGGCCACGATCGCCAGCCGGGGGCTGCTGACGTTCACGTTCTTCGGCGCCGACGCCTACGTGACGCTGGCGGTGACCGCGGTGCGTCATCGCACGCCGGTGATCGCCGGGATCGCCGTCACCGGCGCCACGGTGGCGTGGACGATCGGCGCCTGGGTGCAGGCCAGGCTCAACGACACCTGGGAAGGCCGGCGCCTGGTGCGCGCCGGGCTGCTGATCGTCCTGATCGGCATCGCCGGGATGCTGGTCCTGGTCCTGGCGCCGGCCGTGCCGGTGGCCGAGGGACTGGCGGCCTGGACGGTCGCGGGCCTGGGCATGGGGCTGGCGTACGCACCGCTGTCGCTGATGATGCTGCAGAAGGCGGCGCCCGGGCAGGAGGGGCAGGCGTCGGCGTCGCTGAACCTGGCCGACGTGCTCGGCACCGCCCTCGGCATCGGCGCGGGCGGCGCGGCCGTGGCGGCCGCCGCGGGCGGCGACCTGCGCCTCGGGGTGGCGGTCGCGTTCGTCATCACCGGAGCGGTAGGCCTGGTGAGCCTGGTGTTCACCCGGCGCCTGCCGGCGGGCACCACCTCGGCGCCTGCGCCCCCGCCCTCGCCTGCCCTAGGCGGCGGGCCGCCGGGTGTCCGGCGAACCGCCGACCGGTGAGCCGCTACCCGGCCACCGAGGCGAAGACGGGCTCGTAGCCCTGTATCTGCCCGGCCGCGGTGGGGTGGTAGGACGAGCTGATCGACAAGATGTTCACCGAGTTCAGCCAGCTGCTGCCCCCGTCGCAGATTTCATGGTGGGCGAACTGCCCGCGGACGTCGGCGAAGGTATCGCTGTTGCTGATGGCGGCGGCGGACATCGCGCTGTCGAGGTCATCCGCGGCCTTGTTGAGGTCAGTGCGGTCCGTGGTGCTCAGCCCGATGCAGATGCCCGATCTGGACAGGTCGTACAGCTCGGGGTAGCCCAGCAGCACGATCTTCGCGTTGGGGGCATGCGCCCTGACGGCCTGCAGCGCGCTGTTGAGCCTGGCCGGCAGCTGGTTGGCGACGAATGATTCGGCTGCCGTGATGACGCTCACGCACGTGCTGGTCGAATGGAGCACGCAGGTCTCCATGACGTTCGAGAAGCCGGCGTCGTTGCCGCCGATGGTGAGGCTGACCAGCGTGGTGCTCGCGCTCAGGGCCGACACCTGGCTGCCGGTCACGTCCGAGGTCGTCGCGCCCGCGCAGGCCACCGAGACGAACGAGGCGGGGGCGTGCGCGGCGGCCCACTGCTCGGGGTAGGCGTTGGTGCTGCGGTCGCAGCTGCCGCTGGAGGAGATGTAGCTTCCGGCGCCCAGTCCTGAGCTGTAGGAATCGCCGAGCGCGACGTAGTTCACCGCGGACGCGGCCTCGGCGGCCGGCATCGCCGCCACGGCCGTGACCAGGCCGGTGAGGGAAGTAAGTACTGCCGCGCTGACAATGACACGGGAAATCCGCACGAGTCACCCCATAGGGACCTGGGAGGGCATTGGAAAGCGCGCGCACTCTCCTTGTATCACGCGTCCGGGGGGAGATCAATACACTGGGTTACCGGCTGGTAAAAACCGTGGTTGACCTGCGATCCCCAGCTACAAGCCGGGCCGGTGCGCCGGACCTGGTTTTACCTGGTTACGGCGATTAAGCGCTCTCCCTAATAGGACCGCTTTGCCGATGGTGGCAAAGTGTGACATTTGCCGAGCGCGCCGTCCGGGAAAGCGGCCGGGCGCCCGGGGCGGGCCGGCGGAACATCGGGCCGCCGGCCGTTGTTCCTGAAGGGCATGATCGAGGGACGGTTTGCCGAGCTGATTGCCGGGCAGCGACAGGGAGTTCTGGTCACCCTCAGGAAAGACGGGTGGCCGCAGCTTTCCAACGTGAACTACGCCTGGTACCCGGAGGAGCAGATCATCAGGGTCTCCACGACCGACGACCGCGCCAAGACGGCCAACATGCGCCGTGACCCGCGGGTCAGCTTCCACGTCACCAGCGGCGACTTCTGGTCCTACGTCGTGGTCGACGGGCAGGCCGAGCTGTCGGCGGTGGCCGGCGATCCGCACGACGCAGCCGTGGAGGAACTGGTCGAGCTGTATCGCGCGGTGCAGGGCGACCACCCCGACTGGGACGACTACCGGGCGGCCATGGTCCGCGACCGGCGCCTGGTCGTCCGGCTGCGGGCCGGGCGGGCCTACGGGATGGTTCACCGCGGCTAACGAAACGCAAGAGGCGGTTGCGCCGGGCAAGACCAGGCTTCCGCTTTGTTGACGGGAGGCGCATTGAGTATCAAAGGGGCTTTGCTGTCCCGCGTAAGCTGGGACGATGCTGCCTGACTCCTTCGGGCGAATCGCGACCGACCTGCGCGTGTCGCTGACCGACCGGTGCAACCTGCGCTGCGCTTACTGCATGCCGCCGGAGGGCCTCGACTGGCTCCCCGCGCCCGATCAGCTCACCGACGACGAGGTCGTCAGGCTCATCCGGATCGGGGTCGAGCGGCTCGGCATCACCGAGGTCAGGTTCACCGGCGGCGAGCCGCTGCTGCGGCGCGGGCTGGCCGGCATCGTCGCCCGCACCGCCGCCCTGCGCCCGCGCCCGGAGATCTCGCTGACCACCAACGGCATCGGGCTCACCCGCACCGCCGGGACGCTGCGCGCGGCCGGGCTCGACCGCGTCAACGTGTCGCTGGACACGCTGCGGCCGGAGACGTTCCGCAAGCTCGCCCGGCGCGACCGGCTGCCGGACGTGCTCGACGGGCTGGCCGCCGCCGCCGCGGCCGGGCTCAGCCCGGTCAAGGTCAACGCCGTGCTGATGCGGGACCTGAACGACGACGAGGCGGTGCCGCTGCTCCGGTTCTGCCTGGACCACGGCTACGAGCTGCGCTTCATCGAGCAGATGCCGCTGGATGCCCAGCACGGCTGGAAACGGGCCGAGATGGTGACGGCGCAGGAGATCCTCGCCGCGCTCGGCCGCGCGTTCATCCTCACCCCCGACGACCCCCAGCAGCGCGGATCCGCGCCGGCTGAGGCCTTCCTGGTCGACGGCGGCCCGGCCCGGGTCGGCGTCATCGCCTCGGTCACCCGGCCGTTCTGCGGCACCTGCGACCGGGTCCGGCTCACCGCCGACGGGCAGGTGCGGAACTGCCTGTTCGCCCGCTCCGAAAGCGACCTGCGCGGCCCGCTGCGAGCCGGGGCCGACGATGATGAGCTGGCCGCGGCGTGGCGGCGGGCCGTCGCGGTGAAGCTGCCCGGGCACGGCATCAACGACCCCTCGTTCCTGCAGCCCGACCGCCCCATGTCCGCGATCGGCGGCTAAGGCCCCGCCAGGTACGAACAGCATGGGCGATGAGCTCGCGGAACCCGGCTGGCTTCCGCTCACCGACGACGAACTGCGCGGCATCCTAGGCCGCCGCGACCCCGGCGGCCTGGGCCGCGAGCCGGTCGTGACCTGGCGCAGCACGCGGCCGAGGTCCGCCGCCGCGCTGGTCAGGCACGGCGACGCGGCCGTCTTCGTCAAGCGCCACCATCTCGGCGTCCGCACCGCCCCGGCGCTCGCCGCCGAGCACGCCTTCGCCGGCCACCTGCGCGACCGGGGACTGCCCGTCCCGGCCGTGCTGCCGCTGGCCGGCGGCCAGCCGGTGCTGCACCGCGGCGAGTACTGCTACGAGGCCCACGAGGCCGCGCGCGGCCTCGACCTGTACCGCCAGGCCGCCCGGTGGTCGCCGTACACCAGCCTCGGGCACGCCTACGCGGCGGGCGTGGCCCTGGCCCGCCTGCACCTGGCCGCGGCGGATTTCGCCCTGCCCGCCCGGCCGCCCGGCGTGCTGATGAATTCCTGCCAGGTCATCGCGGCGCCCGACCCGCTCGCGGAGGCAGCCGCGCTGGCGGCCCGGCGGCCCGCGCTGGCCGCCTGCCTGGCCGGGCGAGGCTGGCAGGAGCACTTCGAAGCCGTCCTGACCCCGCTGATCGCCGACGCCGCGCCGCTGCTGGCGGCGCTCCCCTCGCAGTGGGGGCACGGCGACTGGCACCCGTCCAACCTCACCTGGACCTCGGCCGCGCCGGACGCGCGGGTCGCCGGGATCTTCGACCTCGGGCTGGCCAACCGCACCTCGGCCGTGCACGACCTGGCCGTGGCCCTCGAGCGCAGCGTGGTGAGCTGGGCTGGCCTGCACCAGGGGGGCATGGCCGCCGCCGACCGCACCGCCGCCGCCTTCCTGCTGGACGGGTACCAGACGGTGCGGCCGCTGACCGGGACCGAGGCCGCCGCGCTGCCCCTGCTCCTGCCCGTCGCGCACGTCGGGCACGCGCTGTCCGAGATCGACTACTACACCAGCGTGGCGGTCTCGGCTGACGGCGCCGACCTGGCGTACGAGTACCTGATCGGGCACGCCTGGTGGTTCGGCCAGCCGCCGGGCGCGGCCCTCCTCGGCTTCCTGGCCGGGCACCTGCGTCCGTGACGATATCGTCGCCAGGCAGGAACTTCCATCGCAGCGGGAGGCGACATGGGAACCCTCGCGGGCAAGGGCGCCGTGGTGACGGGCGGGTCACGGGGGATCGGCCGGGCGATCGTGCGGCGGCTGGCCGCCGACGGCGCCGCGGTGGTCTTCAGCTACCTGCACGACGAGGCCGCGGCCAAGGCGGTGACCGGGGAGGTCGCTGCGGCCGGCGGCCGGGCCCTGGCCGTCCAGTCCGACCAGGGCAGCCTGGATGACCTGCGGCGGCTGACCGGGCAGGCCGAGGAGTACCTGGACGGCCTCGACATCGTGGTCATCAACGCGGCGGGCGGCCTGCCGGGCCTGATCCGCGATGTGACCGAGGACGACTACGACCGGTTCATGGCGGTGCACGCCAAGGGCCCGTTCTTCCTTATCCAGCACGCGGGGCGCGTCCTGCGCGACGGCGGTCGCATCATCGCCATCTCCACGCTGAACACCCGCCTGCACCCGCCCGGCGGGGCGCTCTACACCGGCGCCAAGGGCGCCCTGGAGCACTACACCAAGGTGGCGGCGGTGGAGTTCGGCCGCCGCGGCATCACCGCGAACATCGTCTCGCCGGGCGCCACCGACACCGAGCTGCTGCGGGCCGCGAACCCGGGCGCGACGTTCGACGACGAGGTGGCCAGGACCGCGCTGCGCCGGCTCGGCCAGCCGGAGGACATCGCCGCCGTGGTGGCGTTCCTGGCCGGCCCGGACTCCGGCTGGATCAGCGGCCAGAACCTGCCCGCCGACGGCGGCCTGCTGCCCTGACCTCTAGGGTGGGCTGCATGAGCACCATGGATCACTGGACGGCGGCGGTGTGCGCGGAACTGGGGATCGAAGCCGGGGACGCCGACCTGCGGGCCGTGCTCGACCTGACCCGCGACGTCGCGCACGGCGTGGCCCGGCCGGCCGCGCCCTACACCGCCTACCTGGTCGGGCTGGCCGTCGGCCGCGGCCTGACGCTCGCGGACGCGAGCGCGCGGGTCTCCGCCCTGGCGAACGGCTGGGAAAGCGCTGACGAGGGCACAGGCGATTAGGCCGAACGGGGCCGGCGTCGCCGCATCCTGCCGCCATCACGCCCCGGTCGCGGTACGGCACGGTTACCGGACTCTTACAGATCCCGCCATCGCCCGGCGCGGGCTGGCCGGCCTCCCCTGAAGACGGTGTCTCGGGCGGGCGCAGACGAGCGAAAGGCGGTCGATGACTCCCGAACACACGCGGGACAGCGCATCGGGGAGCGATGTCACCCCTGGCCCGGGCGATGACGCCCGGCCGGACTCGCATCCGACGAGACGTGGCGTGCTGCTGGGGGTAAGCCTGGCCGGGCTGAGCGGCGCGCTGGCAGGCTGCAGCACCGCGGCCGTGCCCTACGGCGCCAATGAGGCCGGCGCCACGCCCGGCGGGCAGCCGTCAGCGACATGGCGACCTCCGGCGCGATGCCGTCGTCGGGCGCGATGCCGGGCCCGGGCGGCGCGCCCCAGACCGCCCCGGCCAAGAAGGGCGCCAAGGCCGCCGGCACCGTGCTCGGCGCCGCCAGCGAGATCCCGGTCGGCGGCGGCACGATCTACAAGGCGGCCAAGGTGGTCGTCACCCAGCCCGCTCGGGGCCAGTACAAGGCGTTCAGCGCGGTCTGCACCCACGTCGGCTGCATCATGAGCGAGGTCGCCAACGGCACCATCGACTGCCCCTGCCACGGCGGCCAGTACAAGATCACCGACGGCGCCGTGGTGGCCGGGCCGCCGCCCAGCCCGCTGCCCGCCCGGCCGGTCAAGATCGTGAACGGCCAGGTCGTCCTGCTCTGACAGTCCCCGCGCCTAGGATGACCGGTGTGCGCTCTTTGATGCTGCTCGATACCGCGTCGCTGTACTACCGCGCGTTCTACGGCGTGCCGGACACCGTCCGCGCGCCGGACGGCACTCCCGTCAACGCGATACGCGGCCTGCTCGACATGACCAGCCGCCTGGTCCGGGCCAGGAACCCGGCCGCCCTGGTGGCCTGCCTGGACGCCGACTGGCGCCCGGCCTTCCGGGTCGAGGCGGTCCCCTCGTACAAGGCGCACCGGCTGGCCGCGGACGGCGCCTCGGAAGACACCCCGCCGGCGCTAGTCCCGCAGGTCCCGGTGATCGAGGAGGTCTTGCGCGCCGCCGGGGTAGCGGTCGCCGGGCAGCCCGGCTTCGAGGCAGACGACGTGATGGCGACGCTCGCGGCCCGGTCGGACGGCCCGGTCGACGTGGTCACCGGCGACCGGGACCTGTTCCAGCTCGTCGACGACGCACGCGAGGTACGAATCATCTACACCGTGCGCGGCCTGCAGAACATGGACGTCATCGACGAGGCCGCGGTGACCGCGAAGTACGGCATCCCCGGCCGCGCCTACGCCGACTTCGCGGCGCTACGCGGCGACCCGAGCGACGGCCTGCCCGGCGTGCCGGGCGTGGGGGAGAAGACCGCCGCCGCGCTGATCCAAGCCTTCGGCAGCATCGAGGGCATCACCACCGCGCTGGACGCCGGTCACGGCGGCTTCCCGCGCGGCAGCCGCGACAAGCTCGAAAAGGCCCGGGACTACCTGGACATCGCCCTGTCCGTGGTCAAGGTCGTCGACGACGCCCCGGTCCCCGAGGTAGACGGGACCCTGCCCGCCGCGCCCGCCGACCCGGGCCGGCTGAAAGAACTCGGCGAGCGATGGGGCCTAGGATCCTCACTCGGCCGTTTCACCAGCGCGGTATCACCCTCGTAGAGCCCGCCTGCTCCCGCTCACCCGCCGGGCAGGCCGGAGAGCCCAGGCCCGCCGCGCGGCACCGGCCAGCCCGGGCAGTTCCGGTGCGTCTTCACTCATGCACCGCGCCCTTTAGAGGTTGCCTGCCGCCGGCAGCGCGGGCCGGTGGATCCAGGCGGCAAGGTCCGCGGGCGCGCATTCGGCGACCCGGGCGGCGTACCGGGGAAGCTCCTCCTCGCTGAGGACCTGCCGCCACTGGCCTGCTGTTCCGCTGTGGAAGAACTGGCTGCGGTCGTGATAGAAGCCGTCGTGGCTGGCTTCGGGCGCGAGCTCGCCGGCCCGGCCCTTCATGACCGCGAACGTGGCGGCCTGGACCAGGTCCGGCCAGGCTGTCTCGGTGATGGCGATCCCGAGCCGGGTGGCTAGGTAACGCATCTGCCCTTCGAGGTCATCAAGGAGGTCCTCGTAGCGCAGCAGCACGATGTTCGGCTGGTCGCGGACCTGCCAGAACGTGTCCAGATGGTGAAGCATGATCTCCAGGTCGGACACGGTCTTCCCGGGCGCGGCCGGATTGACCCAGGACCAGAAGCGCTCGCGCGCGGTCCCGCTCGGCAGCGACGGAGCGGCGGCCAGCAGCTCGTCAAGGACCACGGCGCCGACGGCATCCTCCCGCAATGCGAGGGACACGGCCCGGTCGGTGTTGCTGGCATGGCTGTCCAGGGACACGGCCACATCCCGGGGGTCCCGGCTTGCGCACAGATAGGTGACCCGGTCGTCGAAGGGCAATCCGTCGAGGGGCGTATGGGTCTTGATGAATCGCCGGTGCGCCTGTGCCTCGAGGCCGGCCAGCACTGCGGTGAGCGGGCGCAGCAGGACGTCCAGCCACGGCGAGATCTGGTCGAGCGGCCGGCCGAATGCCGCGCTTTTGAAGATCTCCAGGGCGCAGATCATCTGCAGCCAGGTCGTGCCGCACTTCGCCGGGGTGCTGATCACGATGTCGCCGGGACGGAACACGAACCCATCCCAGCGGGCCGAGTCCGTGAAGGAGGTCTGGTAGCGAACGCGTTCCCCCAAGCCCATGCGGGGAGAATGGCAGCAACCAGATCGGGCCGTCAACCGTGCCGTAATGACCGGGGCACCCCGGACCGGCCGGACCACCGGCCGGCACGCCGAGTTCACCTACTACCGGTGCCCCCACGACCCCGCCAACCCCCGCCGCGACACCCGGGCCGCCCAGCTCAAAGCCCTGATCAGGCAGATCGACATCGCCCAGGACTCCCTCTGGAACAAGGACAGCCGGCAAGCCACCATCCACGCCGAGATCACCGCGAACACCCTCCGCGCCCTGCCCGGCATCCTGGACCCAGACCAGGACGGCTACCATGCAGGCGGAGTGGGTGGCCCCCGTACCCAAGAAGGTAGCCGGGGAGCCACTGAGTCCGCCGCAGCCGGCCCGGCTACGCCAGTCAGCACGCGAGGCTAGCCGGTACCCGGGCGGGGCGGCGTCATCTGCCACGGCATTAGCATCTATCTCGTGACGAGCGACGAACTGTATCCGGCGGACCGGCTCGAGAAGGTCCGGGAGGCGGCCGGCGCGGCCGGCCTCGACGCTGTGCTGCTGACGCCCGGGCCCGACCTGAGGTACGTCATCGGCTACGACGCCAAGCAGCTGGAGCGCCTGACCTGCCTGGCGGTCCCGGCCGGCTCAGACCCGGTGCTGTTCGTGCCGCGGCTGGAACTGGCCGCGGCCCAGGCCTCCCCGGCCGGCGCGCTTGCCCTCGAGATGGTCCCCTGGGACGAGACCGACGACCCGTTCGCCCTGGTCGCGGGCCGCCTCGGGGCCGTCTCGGCGGTCGGCGTCTCGGACCGGATGTGGGCGCTGTCGGTGCTGAAGTTCCGTGACGCGCTGCCCGGCGCGCGGCTGGCGCTGGCTGGCGGCGCGCTGCGGACCCTGCGGATCAGGAAGAGCCCGGCCGAGGTCGCCGCCCTGCGCGAGGCCGGCGCCGCCATCGACCGGGTGCACGCGCAGGTCGCGGGCTGGCTGCGGCCCGGTCTGACCGAACGGGCCGTCGGCTCCGTGATCGCCGAGGCGATCCTGGCCGAGGGGCACGCAAGCGTGGACTTCACGATCGTGGGATCCGGGCCGAACGCGGCCAGCCCGCACCACGAGGTCTCCGACCGGGTGATGGAGGCGGGCGACGTCGTGGTGGTCGACATCGGCGGCACGATGCCGTCGGGTTACTGCTCGGACAGCACCAGGACCTACGCCCTGGGCGAGCCGCCCGCTGAGTTCACCGCGTACTACAAGGTCCTGTACGACGCCCAGGAGGCGGCTTGCGCCGCGGTGCGGCCCGGGGTGACCGCGGAGTCGGTCGACGCGGCCGCCCGGGAGCCCATCACCCGGGCCGGCTACGGCGCCGACTTCATCCACCGCACCGGGCACGGCATCGGGCTCGAGGCGCACGAGGACCCCTACATCGTGGCGGGCAACCACGAGCCGCTCGAGCCGGGGATGGCGTTCTCGATCGAGCCCGGCATCTACCCCGGCCCGCACGGGGCGCGGATCGAGGACATCGTGATCTGCACCGCCGACGGCGCCGAGCGGCTGAACCACTCGCCGCGCGAGCTCGTGATCGTAGGCTAGGCCAAGGCTAGGCCGGGTTCCCGCCCGGCTGACCGGGCTGACCGGGAGGGCCCGGCGGGCTGGGGGGGTCCTGGTTCTCGGCCAGGAAGCGCTCGAACTGGGCGGCGAGCTCGTCCCCGGTGGGCATGGCCTCGCCATCGGCCAGCAGCCCCTGGGCGCTCCGCGTCGGCCAGCTGGTTCTCGGCCGCCGTGTCGTACTGCTGCTCGAGCGCGCGGACCAGCTCCGCGACCTCGGCCGACTCCTCGACCTGGCGCTGGATCGCCTCGTTGGTCCGGTCGGCCGCCTCGCGCAGCTCGGCGTCGGGCAGGTCGAGCCCGGTGGACGCGGTCACCGAGCCGAGCAGCGCCAGCGCGGCCGGGGGATAGACGGCCTGGGCCAGGTAGTGCGGCACCTGCACGGCGAAGCCGAGCGCGTCCCGGCCCGCCTCGCCGAGGCGCAGCTCGATCAGCGCGGGCGCGCTGCCGGGCACCTGGATCCGGCTCGGCAGCCGCTGGTGGCCCGCCAGCAGTTCCTCGCGGGTGGCGTGCGCGATCACCCCGAGCGGCCGGGTATGCGGCATCCCGGCCGGGATGCCCAGGAAGCTGATCGCGGGGCCGGTGCCGAGCTGGGTGGCGACGTTCAGCACGGCCCGGCTGAACAGGTCCCACTCATGGTCCGGCTCCGGCCCGCTCAGCAGCAGGAACGGGCGCCCGCCCTGGTCGCGGAGCAGGTGCAGGGCCAGCTCGGGCGGGTCGTAGCTCTCCCACCGGCTGTTGTCGTAGGTCATCAGCGGGCGCCGCGACCGGTAGTCGATCAGCCGGTCGGTGTCGAAGGTCGCCACCGTCTCGTGCTCGAAGGTGCTCAGCAGGTGCTCGGCCAGCAGGCGGCCCGCGGTGCCCGCGTCGATGAAGCCCTCGAGGTAGTGCAACATCGGCGCACCCGCGACGTCGGGCGCGGCCGGACCCAGCTCGTAGAGTTCCTCCGGGTTCCGTTGCATCCCTACAGTTTCCCACGGTCCGCGCAGTGCTGCGGCCTGGGCACCCGGTCAGGCGCCCAGGCCGCAGCGGTGCAGGCCGGCGACCGGCCGTCAAGCCGGCTAGTCCGCCAGGGCGGCGCTGGCTTTGGGGTGGCCGATGGACAGGCCGCTGGCGGGGTCGAAGAACTGGAGGTAGCGGGTGTCGACGGACAGCTCGAGGGGGGAGCCGTTCTTGACCCGGCTTTCCTTGGAGACCCGGGCGGTCCACAGGGACTTGCCGCCGATCAGGGCGGCGGTGGCCTCGTCTTCGTCCTCGCTGGCCTCGGAGGCCTCGGCGATGGAGGCGTGCTCGACGTGGGGGGCGTCGATGGTGAAGATGACGTTGATCTCGCTGCCGAGTTCCTCGGTGACGCCGGCGGTGACGTTCATGGTGCCCGTGCTGGCGGTCGGTCAGGGAGGCGTCCTCGAAGTCGGAGGGCCGGATGCCGAGGATGATCTTCTTGCCGACGTAGTCCGGCAGGCCGGTCCGGGCGTCGAGGAGCTGGGGCGGGACCGTGAGCTTGTAGCCGGCGAAGGTGACGGCAACGCCGTCGTCGCGGGTCAGCTCGGCGTTGACGAAGTTCATGGCGGGGGAGCCGATGAACCCGGCGACGAACAGGTTGACCGGGGCCTCGAACAGGGCCTGGGGGGTGTCGACCTGCTGGAGGCGGCCGTCCCGCAGGACGGCAGACGCGGTTGCCGAGGGTCATGGCCTCGACCTGGTCGTGGGTGACGTAGACGGTGGTGACGCCGAGCCGCTCGTGGAGCTGGTTGAGGGAGGCGCGCATGGACACGCGGAGCTTGGCGTCGAGGTTGGACAGCGGCTCGTCCATCAGGAAGGCCTGCGGCTCGCGGACGATGGCGCGGCCCATCGCGACCCGCTGCCGCTGGCCGCCGGACAGGGCGCCGGGCTTGCGCTTGAGGTAGGGCTCGAGGCCGAGCATCTTGGCGGCGTCGCCGACCCGGCGGGTGATCTCCGCCTTGGGGGTCTTGCGGAGCTGCAGCCCGAACGCGAGGTTCTGCTCGACGGTCATGTGCGGGTACAGGGCGTAGTTCTGGAACACCATCGCGATGTCGCGGTCCTTGGGCGGCAGGTCGTTGACCACCCGGTCCCCGATCGAGATGGTGCCGCCGGTGATCTCCTCCAGCCCCGCGATCGACCGCAGCGCCGTCGACTTCCCGCACCCCGAAGGACCGACGAACACCATGAACTCGCCGTCGGTGATCTCCAGGCTCAGGTCGTTAATCGCCTTGACGTTGCCTGCGTAGGACTTTTCCACGTGATCCAGTGTGATCTGTGCCATGCCGGCAGCGTAACCTCGCCGTGATCTGCCGATAAGGGCGCGACGGGCGATGTTACGATAGCGTAAACAGCGTGACCATTTCGTTATCTTGTGATGAAGTCGCAGCCTGCAAACCGTTGGCGCTAACGTGACCACGTGGAAGAGATCGACCGCAAGATCGTGGCGCTGCTGACCCGCAATGGCCGGATGAGCTTCACCGAGCTGGCCCGGCAGGCCGGGCTCTCGGTGTCGGCGGTGCACCAGCGGGTGCGCAGGCTCGAGCAGGACGGCGTGATCAAAGGCTACGTCGCCGTGTTCGACCCCGATGACGTCGGGCTGCCGCTGACGGCTTTCGTGTCGATCAAGCCGTTCGACGCCGCCGCGCCCGACGACCTGCCGCAGCGGCTCGAGCACCTGGCCGAGATCGAGGCCTGCCACAGCGTCGCGGGCGACGAGAACTACATCCTCAAGGTCAGGGTGCCGTCCCCGGCCGCGCTGGAAGACCTGCTCCAGCAGATCCGCACCATCGGCGGCGTCTCCACCCGCACCACCGTCGTGCTCAGCACTCCCTACGAGAACCGGCCGCCGTCCTTGTGACCGAAGCGCGGATCAGGGACGCCTGGCCCGGAGGCCGTCGAGCATGACCGACATGAGCATGTCGGCCCGTTCGGGAGCCCTCTCGGTGCTCACCGACACCCCGTGCACCAGGCGCATCACGTCCGTGGCGTCCACGTCGGGCCGGATGACGCCGGCCTGCTGCGCGGCGGCCAGCAGCCGCTCGGTGGTCTGGCGCATGGCCATCCAGCACGAGGAGATCAGCTCGGACTCGATGCCGACCGCCTCGATCAGCGCGTGCGACAGGCCGCGCTTGGTCACCAGGTAGCCGCCCAGCGCGCGGAGCCAGCCCGCGAAGGCCTCCTCGGGGGACACGGTCGCGGCCAGCGTCTCGCCCTCCCCGCACACCGCGCCGACCTGGCTGCGGAACACGGCCGCCTGCAGGTCGAGCCGGGTGGGGAAGTGCCGGTAGAGGGTGCCGATGCCCACGCCGGCCCGCCGGGCGATGTCCTCCAGCGGCGCCTCGGCGCCCCGCTCGGCGAACGCGGCGGTCGCCGCGGCGATCAGCCGGGCGTTGTTCTGCCGCGCGTCCGCCCGCAGCTTCTCGGCCGGGCGCGGCGCCTGCTCGGGTGTCTTGGTCATTGCCCTTGAGATTAATCGCTTGATAAACGGAGGCTGCCTCCGTATAGTAACCGGAGTAGACCTCCGCTTGTTCCTGATCGTACCGCCTGGCCAGCGGCCTGTCAGTGACCGGAGGCCTGCTTCACCGCGGCTTTCCCGCGTACCAGACAACTATGGAGGCATCCTTGTCCTCTTCGCATGCCCCGGAGAACCGCAGGGGGCGGCCCGGGATCGCGCTGGCCATCATGCTCAGCGCCCAGCTGATGATCATCCTGGACATGACGGTGGTGAACATCGCCCTGCCGCACATCCAGGCCAACCTGCACTTCTCCACGACCACCTTGTCGTGGGTCCTGAACGGGTACACGCTGACGTCAGGCGGCCTGCTGCTGCTCGGGGGCCGGGCCGGCGACATCCTCGGCCGGCGGCGGGTCTTCATCGCCGGCATCGCCCTGTTCACCCTCGCCTCGCTGGCCGGGGGGCTCGCGACTACCTCCGGGCTGCTGCTGGCGGCGCGGGCGCTGCAGGGCGTGGGCGGGGCCCTGGCCTCGCCGGCCGTCCTCGCGCTGATCGTGACCAGCTTCCCCGAGGGCCGCGAGCGGACCCGCGCGCTCGGCATCTACATGGGCGTGATCACCGGCGGTTCCTCGCTGGGCCTGGTGCTCGGCGGGGTGATCACCGAGTGGCTGTCCTGGCGGTGGGTGCTGTTCATCAACGTGCCGATCGGCCTGGCCGTGGTCGCGGTCGCGCCGCTGTTCGTGGCCGAGACGCCCCGGCTGCCCGGCCGGTTCGACCTGGCCGGCGCGCTGGCCGCCACCACCGGGGTGACCGCGCTGGTGTACGGGTTCATCCGGGCGGCCGCGAGCGGCTGGGGCGACCAGCTGACGCTGGCCGCGTTCGGCGCGGCCGCGGTCGTGCTCACCCTGTTCGTGCTTACCGAGACCCGGGCCCGGCAGCCGATCACCCCGATGCGCCTGTTCGCCGACACCAGCCGGGCCGGCTCGTTCATCGCCCGGCTGCTGCTCATCGCGGGGATGTTCGGGGTGTTCTACTTCCTCACCCAGTTCCTGCAGAAGGTCATGGGCTTCAGCCCGCTCCGGGCCGGGGTGGCGTTCCTGCCGATGACCTTCGCGCTGTTCGCGGTGTCCCGGCTCGCGCCGCGGCTGATGCCGCGGGTAGGCGCCAAGCCGCTGATGATCGCCGGGATGCTGCCCGCGATCGCCTCGCTGGCCTGGCTGTGGCGGGTGACGCCCGCCACCGGCTACTGGCCGGGCATCTTCGGCCCGATGCTGCTCATCGGCGTGGGGATGGGGCTGGTGTTCGTGCCGCTGACCACCGCGTCGCTGGCGGGCGTGCCCGCGTCCGACTCCGGGGCCGCGTCCGGGCTGGTGAACATGATCCAGCTGGCGGGCGGGTCGCTGGGCCTGGGCGTGCTGGTGGCCGTGTTCGGGACCGCGAGCAGGCACGCGGCCAGCCATCCGCTGGCCGGCCTGACCTCGCTGGCCCAGTCGCAGCAGGCGCTGACCCACGGCATCGCCACCGCGTTCGGCTTCGCCGCGCTCCTCGACGTCGCCAGCCTGCTGGTCATCATCACCATGATCAGGTCCCGGCGGATCGCGCCCGCTGCCGGTGCCCGCCCCGCAGCCGCGGGAAGAGGCCGTCGCGTCCTAGCGGTCCCTCATGAGGTGACCGGAAAGACCAGCTCCGGCCGGACACCGGGCACGTCGGTGCCGCGCGGGACGATCGCGGCGGTGCCGTGGTAGACCCGCGTCGCGGCCGCCACCAGCGTGACCGGCGCCGCCACCAGCGTGGCGCCGGTCAGCAGGGTCAGGTCGAGCAGCGAGGTGTAGGCCTGCCCGTCACCGCACGGCGGCGCCGCGATGACGACGTCCCGGCGCGTCAGCTGACGAGCGCCCCCAGGACCGGTCCCGGCTCCCGCTGCGGGAGCCGGGACCGGCCCTTCGTCGCCCTCCGGCGCGAGGACGTGCTGATCAGCCAGGCCGTTCCCCTCCTTCGGACGGCCTGACGCGTCAGCAGCGCATTCATCGGCAAAGCCGAGCAGTGAGCTGAACGAGGTGGTGCCGGGCGCTTCGCCGAACGCGATGACCTGCCGGACCCGGGACCGGTCGGCGCCCTCGGCGGCGACGTCGGCCAGCGGAGCCGACGTGATCAGCAGCCGCGCGCCGCAGGCGTTGAGCCGGGCGGCGATGCCGGCCGGGCTCGCGCCCGCCTCGATCAGGCAGGCGGCCCCGCCGGCCGCCCGGATCGCGTTGACGGCCACGGCCGCGCTGGCCGCGTCCTGGACGAGCACGCCGGCCGTGTCACCTTCGGCCAGCCCGCGCCGGGCCAGGCCGCACGCCGCCGCGCGGACGGTCCGGGCGAACCGCGGCCACGCGGTCACCGAGCCGTCGCTGGCGTCGACCAGGGCGGCCCGGGGCCGGCCTCGTCCGCCGTCTCCAGGATGCGATCGGTCATCGCCCGGTCGGACATGCCCGCGCTCACCGTGAACGGGCCTGCCGCCGTGCACTGTCCGGTACGGACGCCGCTTTCCACCAGAACCTCCAGCCGGGATGTCACAGCGGGCGGGTCCTGGCGTGATACCGGGACCCGCCCGGCCGCTGCCCGCGGCTGGCCGGACCCCACCCCCCCTTGGGGACCGGCCCGGCGGCGGCGGGTCCTGGACCCGCCGCCGCCGCGCGTTAGCGACAGTTGAACGCTATGGGCAGGGCGGTCAGCGGCACATGCGCCGAAGTATGTATTCCGGTGTGCATATCGCCGGGCTCAGCAACCGGACCGGCGTCTACATGTGCAGGTGCGATGCCCAGGCGACGGCCCGGCGGGCATGGCCCGGCGTGTACATGTGCAGGCCTGGGTCAGCCGGGCGGCTCGGGCCGGCTGGCCCACGCGGCGACTTGCGTGCGTGAGGTGAAGCCGAGCTTGGCCAGGATGTTGGCCACGTGGCGGGCCGCGGTGGCCGGGCTGATCACCAGCTCGTCGGCGATCTCCTTGTTGGACAGGCCCTGCGCGATGAGCAGCACGATCTCGTGCTCCCGCGGGGTCAGCGGGCTGGCGGCGCGGTGGCCGGCCCCGCCCGCCGCGCCGCTGGCCAGGGCGCTCCCGTTCAGGGCGCTGCCGTTCAGGGCGCTGTCCGGGCGGGCGGTGCGTGACGGGTCGGTCCAGGCGGGCTCCGCGGCCCCGGCCGGACCGGGCGCGGGCTGGCCGGCGCCCAGCGCGAAGCCGATGGCTTCCTCGGCCGCCATCTCGCGGCCCTCGGCGAACAGGGCGGCGGCTGAGGTGCCGAGCTGGCCGCGGGCGAACTCGAGCACCTGCTCGATCCGCGGCCCGATGCCGGTCCCGTGCCCGAGGGACTCCCGCAGCTGGCAGGCCGCGCCCGCCAGCCGGGCCGCCCGCTCCGGCTGCTGCTGCGCCGCGGCCAGCACGGCGCACGCCTCGAGCCCGCGGGCGATGCCGAGCCGCTGCCCGCAGACCTGGTTCAGCCGCAGGTTCTCGGCCAGGCTCCGCTGCGCCTGGCCGTAGTCTCCGGCGGTGATCGCGATCCAGCCGAGGCCGGCCTGGCAGCGGGCGATCTCCGGCCAGGCGTCCAGCTCACGGAAGATCTCCAGGGCGTCCGGTGTAGTACCGGACGCCCGCCTCGTTGTCGCCGCGGGCGCGGGCCAGCGCGCCCATCCCGTAGCAGACCTGCGCGACGCCCCAGCGGTTGTTGTCGCTCAGCACCTCCAGCGCGGCCTCGTACGCCCGCTGCGCCGACTTCAGCTTGCCCTGCCGCAGGGCGACGGCGGCCTTGGCGGCCAGCGTGAGCCCGGCCTCCCAGTCGTTGCCCGTAGCCGCGGCGGCAGCAATGGCCTCGTCGATGCGGGCGGCGGCCTCGTCGGTCCGCCCGGCCCGCGCCGCGGCCTGGCCGAGCACCCGCAGCGCGGTGGGCACGGGGAAGTCGTCACCGCTGGCCCGGGCCAGTTCCAGGCTCTGCGCCGCGCAGCGCTCCAGCGTGCCGTAATCCTGCAAGTCGAAGGCGATCTCCGCGCGGACCGCCAGGGCCCGCCCGCGGACCTGCGCGGGCACCTCCCCGGCGTCCTCCGGCGGCAGCACGCTGAACCGGTCGAGCCAGGTGGCCGCCTCGCGGGCGTCGCCGTGCGGCACCCACATGTTGCGCAGGCCGATGCACAGCCGCAGGCCCGTCTCGGCGTGGCTGTGCGCCAGCGAGGTCTCCAGCGCGAGGCGGAAGTTGCCGTACTCGGCGATACCGCGGCGGAAGATCTCCCGGCGCACCGGCCAGGGCGGCTCGCCCCGGCTGAACATGGTGGCCGAGGTGTGCTCGACCAGCGCCAGGATGCAGTCCCGCTGCCGCAGTGACAGCGCGTCCTTCTCGCCCGCGGCGTCCAGCCGCTCGGCGGCGTACTCCCTGATCGTGTCCAGCAGCCGGTACCGGGCGTCGCCGGCCGCCTCGCCGTCCAGCACCACCAGCGACTTGTCGATCAGCGAGATCAGCAGGCCCAGCACCGCGTCGGCGGGAATGGCGTCGCCAGCGCCGGCGGCATCATCCGAGCAGACCTGCTCGGCCATGTCCAGGTTCCAGCCGGAGAACACCGCCAGCCGCCGCAGCAGCATCTGCTCGGCGGCATCCAGCAGCTCATAACTCCAGTCCACGGTGGCCCGCAGCGTCTGCTGCCGCAGCGGCGCGGTCCGGTCACCGGAATTCAGCAGCTGGAACCGGTCGCGCAGCCGGCCCTCGATCTGCTCCACCGACAGCGCCCGCACCCGGGCCGCCGACAGCTCGATGCCCAGCGGGATGCCGTCCAGGGTCCGGCACAGCCGGGCCACCGACGCGGTGTTGGCGGCGGTCAGCGTGAAGCCCGGCCGGGCGCCCGCGGCCCGGGCCGCGAACAGCCGCACCGCCTCGTGGCCGGCCAGCTCGTCGCCGGTGGCGTCGTCCGGCGGCAGGTCCAGCGGCGGCACCCGCCACACGGTCTCGCCGCGGACCCGCAGCGGCTCCCGGCTGGTCGCGATGATCCGCAGCCACGGGCACCGGGCCAGCAGCAGCTGCACCAGCAGCGCGCAGTCGCTGACCTGGTGCTCGCAGGTGTCCAGGATCAGCAGCATGCGCCGCGAGCGCAGCGCCTCGGCCAGCGTCTGCGCCAGGCCGACCCCCGGCTCCTCGCGGATCCCCAGCGTGTTCGCGACCTGCTGGGCGACCGGGCCGTGCCAGTCGGCCAGTTCCACCAGCCACGCCTCGTCGAGATCACCGGGGCCCGCGCCGTCCCCGATCACCATGCGGGCGAGCTGCACCGCCAGGCGCGTCTTGCCGATGCCGCCGGGGCCGCTCAGGGTCAGCGCGCGGACCTCGCCCAGCATCTTGGCCAGGTCGGAAAGGTCACGCTCACGGCCGATGAAGCTATTCGGCTCCGCCGGCAAGTTGCCGGACAGGATCGTGATCGCGGACTGCATGGGCCCTCTGGAAATCATGCGCTTGAATCGGGAAACATCTAGAGTCTCTCACCGTATCGGCTCATTCGCACCGGGGGCGGTCAGTTGAACGGGCCGACAACAACGCCCGTCGCCTCGGTGTACCGGACGCGGCCGTAGTACATGACCTTGACCAGTGCCCACCACCGCCCGGGCCGGGCCGTCGCGGGCGCCCGCACCGCGAAGCGCAGCACCGTCCCCGCCCCCGGGGCCAGGCTGAAGCCCTGCGTCCACGGCCCGAGCAGCTCCCAGGTGCCGAACGGCGAGATCAGCTGCGCCTCGCCGTGCACCTCGGACGCCAGCCCGCTGGTCACGCGGACCAGCAGCTCGGCCTCGCCGCCGGGGGTCACCTCGACCTCCGGCGTCAGCACGGCCAGGTCCAGCTCGGCCGAGCCCGCGGCGTAGTCGGCCACGATCAGCTCGAGCGTCTCCTCGGGCGGCAGCTCGGGGTCGGGCCAGCGGCGCTCGCCGACCGCGACCATGGCGGTGTCCTCGACCAGCTGGCCCAGGTCATCGCGGATCCGCGCGGCGACGAAGTACCGTCCCGGCGCGGTCCCCGGCGGCACCCGCACCGACAGGTCCCAGGCCGCGTAGCCGCCGGGAGCCAGCTCGTAGCGCAGCTCACGGCCGGGGGTCACGGTCAGCCCCGCGGGCACGACCAGGTCCACCGACCCGGCGGCGGCCTCGGCCCCGCAGCCCACGGTCAGCGTCAGCGCCGCCGTCTGGTCCGGTCCCGTCTCGCCCGGCGCGGCGACGGCCGCCCGGACGGGGGAGAAGTGCACGGCCACCGGCAGGTTGCCGGCCGGCGCCGGCCCCTTCCCGTGCAGCCAGTAGCGCGTGTGAACGGGCTGCACCGGCTCGGACCCGGTGGGCTCCGCGGAGCCCGCGCGCCCGGCCGCCGCGTCCGCGCCGCGCGCGCTCACCCGCAGCGCCACCGTCACCGTGCCGAAGGCCGGCATATCGACAAGAACCGTCCCGTTCTCGATCGGCAGCGCGGTGCCGTCCGCCTCCTCGAGCAGGTCGGTGAGCCAGGCCGCCGCGATCTCCGCCGCCGTGGGGTCCCCGCCCAGCCTGACCCCCGCCGTGACCGGCCGGCCGCTGGTCTCCCGCAGCCGCACGGTCAGCTCGGCGTCCCCGCCCGCCGCGGTCCTGGCCCGCCCCGAGGCCAGCGGGTTCCCGCGCGGCTTCAGCGCGCTGAGCGTGACCGTGCCCGGATCCACCGACAGGCTGGCCCCGGCGGCCCCGCCGGGTCCCTGGCCGGCCACGGTCAGCAGGTCGTGGTGGTAGTCCTCGGCCAGCGGGCTGAAGCCGGCCGCGCGCCAGTCCCCGGCCCCGGCGGCCAGCGCGTACTCGAACGTGTGGCTCCAGTGCTGATAGGCGAAGCTGCTGCCGTCCGGCGCGTGGCGCCGGTCCCCGTCGATCCAGATCCCGGACGGCCACGCGCTGCACGACCGCATCAGCGACATGTGCAGCGTCCCGTCCGGCGTGACCACGCCGCCGGGCGTGCCGCGGTTCAGCAGCGCGACCGACCGGTCGGCCAGCGGCACCGCGGGCCGCGACGCGTCGGCGACCGCCTCCCCGGTCTCCACCACCGCGTCGGCCAGGTCCCCGACCAGGTCGCCGACCGCCGCGGCGAGGTCACCCGCCACGATCAGCACGGGCAGGTCGGCCGCCCCGCGGACGTCGGCGTCCGGGCCGAAGGCATCCGCCCGGTCCCGGGCCGCGGGGACCCACAGCCGCGCCGTTCCCGTCCCCTCGTCCAGCCGGGCCGCCAGGGCCTTGGCGTACCCCGGCCCGGCGGCCGACAGTACCTCGGCCGTGAACGGGTTCACCTCGGGGCCGCCGACCGCGATCCGGACGTCGGGCAGGTTGGAGTCCACGTCGACCGCGCCGTACCGGGTCCCGTCGGCCTGGCTGCAGGTGGCGGTCACGCCCGCCGCCGCCAGCGCGACCAGCAGGTCCCGGAGCAAGCCGCCGGCCTCGTTCGGCATCAAAGGACTGACGACTTCGGCCACGCCGATCGCCTGGCTCAGCCCGCTACGGTCCCGGACCCGGGCCGTCGCCCCGGTGCCGAACCACTGATGCGCCGGGTTGTCCAGGGTGTACCAGTGGTCGGCGGAGTCCACGTCCACCGCGCCGAACGACCGGCCGATGACCGCCGTGGCGGTCTGGTACACCGGCAGCGCGCCCGGCACGCCGGCCGGGAAGCGCACCCGGAGCAGCCGGTCGCGCCCGGTATAGCCGTCCACGTGGGTGCGGAACTCGACCCGCGCCGGCCCCGTCCCACAGCAGCGTCTCCTGGGTGACCTCGAGCCCGTCGAGGGTGAACGAGGCCGACCAGCCGCGAGCCGATCGGGCACCGCTCAGCCCGCACCCGGCGCCGGCGCCGCCGCGGAGCCGGTGCCCGGCCCCTTGGGCGACAGGTGCCACGGGCCCTCGCCGTGCCGGGGATGCTGCGCGTACTCGTCCTGGATGACCAGCTCGTTGCCCGGCCCGGCGAGCACCGCGGCGCCGGTGCGCTTGTCGGTGACGCTGACCGTCCCGCCCCGCGGCGGGATCGGCGGTGACCAGGTAGGCGGCGTTCTCGATCGATCGTCCCGCGGGACTTCCTGCCACGGCCGCGGCCGCGGCCGGGGCTCCTGCGGCCGGCGGCCAGCCGGTAGGCACGCGCGGCCCGAGGGCGGGCACGTCCGGCGCCCGGAAGGTCAGCGTCACCTCGGCCAGCGAGCCGTCCGGCCGCCGCCGTGACCCCCTCGGCCAGCGACGGCACCGGGCTCCCGGCGTCGTCGCGGACCTCCAGCCAGCGGGTGCCGTCCGCCGGCACCGCCACGGTGACCCGGGCCAGCCCGTCCCGCGCCCGGGCCAGCCCGTTGACCACGCTGACGGTCAGCCCGGGGGCGTCAGCCCCGGCGAGAAAGGCGACGGCGTCACGGCGGGCGGCCGCGGCGAGTTCCCACGCCTCCCGCCAGCCGCCGGCCAGGTCCAGGTACACCTGGTCGGACTCGACGCCGGTGATGGCGTCGTGGTGGGCGCCGTAGGCCAGCAGCCGCCAGGCCTTGTCCAGCGCGACCTCCGGGTACGGCGCCCCGGCCAGCCAGGCCAGGGTGCCGAGCCGCTCGGCCTCGGCGACCGCGGTCTCGATCGCGCGCTGGGCCTGCTTGGTGTCGATGTAGGAGACGTCCTTGCCGGTGTACACCGGGTTCATGTCCCTGGTCTGCGGGGTGATCCAGGCGCCGGAGGTGGCGCCGTGGCCCGAGCCGGCTTCGGCGCGGACGGCGTCGAAGAAGTCCCGCGGCACCGCGGTGGTGAACCGGGGCCACACGTAGCGCTGGTTCCAGCTGCGGTGGATGTCGGTCACCCAGCGGGCCGGGATGACGTGGTCCGAGCCGACCGGCAGCAGGACGTTGCGCGTGGTCGCGACCTGGGCCAGCCCGTGGAACTGCCCGTACGCCTCGCGCTCGGCGGTTTCCAGGTCGGCCGGGGCGTTCAGCCGCCAGCCCGCGCCGTAGTGGTGCGCCATGTACGCGGTCAGCAGCCCCTGCCCGTCCGGGGAGATCCACTCGAACTCCGTGCCGAACTGCATCCGGCGGTCGCCGCCCTCGGCGCCGGACGGGCCCCACTGGTGGAACGGCCCGCGCGCCCACGCCGAGGAGGTCAGGCCGGCCGCCGCCATCAGCCCCGGGTACCCCGGGTCGTGCCCGAACGCGTCCAGCATCCACGCGCTGCGCGGCTCCCCGCCGAACACGTCGCGCTGGAACCCGATGCCGTACACCGCGTTGCGGATGATGGCCTCGGCGCTGATCAGGTTGGTGTTCGGCTCGTTGTAGCTGCCGCCGACGATCTCCACCCGGCCGTCGGCCATCAGCCGCCGCAGGTCCTCACGGTCCTGCGGGAACGCGTCGAAGTACGGCTTGAGGTAGTCGATCTCGGCCAGCACGAACGTGTAGTCCGGGTCTTTCCTGGCCTTGTCCAGGTGCGCGCCGACCAGCTCGAACGCGCTCCTGACGTCCGGCACCTGGCCGTCCTCGTCCGGCAGGGCCAGCCGCGCCTCGGTGAACTGGCCCTGGGTGTTCCACCACACCGGGTCGTAGTGGAAGTGGCTGACCATCCACATGGTCCAGCCCGGCTCGGCCACCGTGATGTCGGCCTCGGCCTGCGCGCGCGCCGTCTCGCCGGTCATGGTGACGGTGACCCGCCGGGTGCTGCCTGGCTGGTAGGGCGCGGCGATCTCGACCGGTACCTCGAAGGTCTCCTCCCCGCCGGGCTGAAGATCGATGATCCCGAACGGGCCCGGATCACGCACCCCTGCCCCTTGCACGCCCATCTGGCCGGACGTCGCGGCGGGCCCCTCGTTGACCAGCGTGACCCGGATGACCTGCAGCGGGCGCTGCGCGGTGCCGGTGAAAAGATCGGTGGACTCGACGCCGGTGATGCGCATCTGCCCATGCTTGCACGAGCCGCCGGGCCGGTGATACCCGGCGCGCGGGGTCACCCGGCCAGGCGCCGGGCGAACTCCCGGGTAGCGGCGGCGGGGTCGGCGGCCTCGGTGATGGCGCGGACCACGACCACCCGGGTGGCGCCGGCCGCGAGCACGTCGCCGAGCCGGTCCAGGCTGATGCCGCCGATCGCGAACCAGGGCCGGGCGGGCCGCTGCCGGGCCACGTGACCGATCAGCTCCAGCCCGGTCGCCGGGCGGCCCGGCTTGGTCGGCGTGGTCCACAGCGGCCCGGCGCAGAAGTAATCCACGTCCGGCTCGGCGGCCGCGGCGTCGGCCTGGGCCGGGCTGTGGCTGCTGCGGCCGATGAGCGGGCCCGGGCCGAGGATGCGCCGCGCCGCCGGCACCGGCAGGTCGTCCTGGCCCAGGTGGAGCACGTCGGCCCCGGCCGCGAGGGCAACATCGGCCCGGTCGTTCACCGCCAGCAGCCGGCCGTGGCGCCGGCAGGCCTGCGCGAAGGTCTCGAGCAGGGCGAGTTCCTCGCCCGCCTCCAGGCCCTTCTCCCGCAGCTGCACGATGTCCACCCCGGCGCCGAGCACGGCGTCGAGGAACTCCGGCAGGTCCCCGGAGGCCCGCCGGGCGTCCGTGCACAGGTAGAGCCGCGCGTCCGCCAGCCGCTCCCGCAGATCGCTCGTCACCGGGCCATCCAATCACTGTCCTGCCTCAGCCCCGGCCGCCGCCCCGCTGCCTGCGCCCCCGTCCCGGTCATGGCCGCTCGTTGTTATAAGGTGAATAGTCGGAGACATTCCGACCACGGGAGCCCACCGGGCTGAGAGGGAGGCCGCGCGCCTCCGACCGTCGAACCTGATCCGGGTAATGCCGGCGAAGGGAGTGGAGTTGGCCGTGACCGCAGACGTCGTCATCGCGGGCGGCGGTGTCATCGGGACCGCGATCGCCTGGCGCGCCGCCCGGGCGGGGCTGGGCGTCACGCTGGTGGACCCGGAGCGCGGCGACGCCGCCTCGCTGGTCGCCGCGGGCATGCTCGCCCCGGTCTCCGAAGCCCTGTTCGGCGAGGGGGCGCTGCTGCGCGTCAACCTGCTCGCGGTGGCCAGGTTCGGCTCGTTCGCCGCCGAGCTCGAGGAGGCGACCGGCCGCCAGGTGGGGCTGCGCCGCGAGGGCACGCTCGCCGTCGCCTACGACCCGGGCGACTACGCCGCGCTGGTCCGGCTGACGGCGTTCCGCCGGTCGGCCGGCCTGGACGCGGAGGAACTGGACAGCCGGGCCTGCCGCAAGCTGGAATCCTTCCTCGCTCCCGACGTGCACGGCGGCGTGCTGTTCGCGGGCGACTGGTCGGTCGACAACCGGCGGTACGCGGCGGCCCTGCGCGCGGCGGCGGCCGGGGCCGGGGTGCGGGTGGTGCGGGATCGCGTGACCGAGGTGCTGACCTCCGACGACGGCACGGCCGGGGGCCGGGTCGCCGGCGTCAGGCTCGCGGACGGCGGCGACATCGGCGCGGACCGGGTGGTGGTGGCCGCCGGGTGCTGGACCGGCACGATCACCGGGGTCCCGGCGTCCGCCCGGGACGCCGTGCGGCCGGTCAAGGGGCAGCTGCTGCGGCTGCGGCACCCGCGCGGCATGCCGCCGGTCATCACCCACACGATCCGGGCCACCGTGCGCGGCGCGGACGTCTACCTGGTGCCGCGGGCCGACGGCGAGGTGGTCGTGGGGGCCACCCAGGAGGAGCGCGGGCCGGACCGGACGGTGACCGCGGGCGCCGTGCACGACCTGCTGCGCGACGCCATGAGCGTGCTCCCGGTGACGAGCGAGCTCGAGCTGGCCGAGACGTGCGCCGGGCTGCGGCCCGGCACGCCGGACAACGGCCCGGTCGTGGGCGAGGCCGGCGGGTCAGGACCGGACGGCCTGCTGCTGGCCACCGGGCACTACCGCAACGGCATCTTGATGTCCCCGGTGACCGCCGACGCCATCGTCGCCCGGCTGGCCGGGCAGGCGGCCGCCCCCGAATGGGAGCCGTTCGCGCCCGGGCGCTTCGCGGCGGAGGAGGTCCGGTGACCGTCCAGGTGAAGCTGAACGGCGAACCGCGCGAGCTGCCCGCGGGCAGCTCGGTGGTGCAGGCGGTCGCCGCGCTGACCGCGGCCGCGTCCGGCGTGGCCGCCGCCGTCAACGGCGAGGTGGTACCGCGCGGCGCGTGGGCCGCCACGCTCCTGCGGGACGGCGACCAGGTGGAAGTCGTCACCGCCGTACAAGGAGGCTGAATTGACTGACGCCGAACTGCTGAACCGCCCGGTGACCGGGCCCGACGGGATGGAACCGTGGGTGCTGGCCGGGCAGGAACTGGGCTCGCGGCTGATCCTGGGGACCGGGGGAGTGCCGAGCCTGGAGGTGCTCCGGCAGGTCCTGGACGCCTCGGGCACCGCGCTCACCACGGTCGCCATGCGGCGGGTCTCCCCCGACGGCCAGGGCTCGCTGCTCGGCACGCTGCGCGAGGCCGGGGTCCGCATCCTGCCGAACACGGCCGGCTGCCACACCGCCAGCGAGGCCCGGCTGACGGCCAGGCTCGGCCGGGAGGCGCTCGGCACCGACTGGGTCAAGCTCGAGGTGGTCGCCGACGACCACACCCTGCTGCCCGACCCGGTCGAGCTGCTGGACGCGGCCCGGATGCTGGTCGCCGACGGGTTCACGGTGCTGCCCTACACCAACGACGACCCGGTGCTGGCCCGGCAGCTCGAGCGGGCCGGCTGCGCGGCCGTCATGCCGCTCGGCGCGCCGATCGGGTCCGGGCTCGGCATCCGCAACCCGCACAACATCGCGATGATCGTCGAGCAGGCGGGCGTCCCGGTCGTCCTGGACGCCGGGATCGGGACCGCCAGCGACGCGGCCCTGGCCATGGAACTGGGCTGCGACGCGGTCCTCATCGCCTCGGCCATCACCCGGGCGGCCGAGCCTGCCCGGATGGCCACCGCGATGCGGCTGGCGGTGGCGGGCGGGTACGCGGCCCGGACCGCCGGGCGCATCCCGCGCCGCTGGCACGCCCGCGCGTCCAGCCCCGTGGACGGCCGTCCGGAACTGCCGTCGTGAGCGGCGTTAGCCCGGGGGGACGACCCCCCGGCATCCCCCCGCTTCCCCGGGTTCTCACCATCGCCTCGTCGGACTCCGGCGGAGGCGCCGGCATCCAGGCCGACCTGAAGGCCTTCGCCCGCTGCGGCGCGCACGGGATGTCGGCCATCGTCGCGCTCACCGCGCAGAACACGGCGGACGTGCGCGCCATCCACGAGGTGCCGCCGGCATTCGTGCGGGCGCAGATCGACGCGGTCCTGGACGACATCGGCGCGGACGCGGCCAAGACCGGCATGCTGTTCTCGGCGGCGCTGATCGAGGCGGTCGCCGGGGCGCTGGAGGACCGGGACCTGCCGCTGGTCGTGGACCCGGTCATGGTGGCCAGCTCCGGCCGCACGCTGCTGCTCCCGGAGGCCGTCGGGACCCTCGTCAGGCGGCTCTTCCCGCTGGCCACGGTAGTGACGCCCAACCTGCCGGAGGCCCAGGCGCTCACCGCCATGATGACCGAGGACCGCGCGGTGCTCGCCGAGCGGCTGGTCGCCCTGGGCGCGCGCGCGGCCCTGGTCACCGGAGGCCACGGCACCGATCCCGTCGACCACCTCTACGACGGGACGCGGCACCTGGCCTTCCCGGTCGCCCGGCACGGCATCGCCGCCACCCACGGCGCCGGCTGCACCCACTCGGCCGCTCTGGCGGCCGGGCTCGCGGCCGGGCTGCCGCTGGCCGAGGCGGCCCGGCAGGCGGCCGAGGTGGCCAGCGAGGCGGTGGCCCACGGCCTGGCCGGGCTCGGGGCCGGCGAAGGTCCCGTCCATGTCCTGCACGACTACCGGTCCACTGGCCGCCCAACTGGGAGGAGACCGCGCGATGAGCGACAGCTTCAGCGCTGAGCTGTGGCAAGGGGTGACCGGCGTCTACGACGCCATCCTGGCCCACCCGTTCCTGACCGGGCTGACCGACGGCAGCCTGCCCCATGACGCCTTCGCCTTCTACGTCGCGCAGGACGCGATCTACCTGCACGGGTACGCCCAGGCGCTGGCCGCCGTGGCGAGCCGCGCGCCCACCCCGGGGCAGACCGAGCTGTTCGCGCGGCACGCGGCCGACGCGATCGCGGTGGAGAAGACCCTGCACGGGTCGCTGCTCGCCGACCTCGGCATCGACCCGGTGGCCGCCGAGCAGGCCGAGCCGGCCCCCACCAACCTGGCCTACGTCAGCTACCTGCTCGCCGCCACCAGCACCGGGTCCTACGCCGAGGGAGTCGGCGCGGTGCTGCCGTGCTACTGGATCTACTGGGAGGTCGGCAAGGAGCTGGTGCGCCGCGGCTCATCCGAGCCCCGCTACCAGCAGTGGATCGACACCTACGGCGGCGAGGAGTTCGGCGAGGTGGTGCAGGCGGTCATCGACGTGACCGACGAGCTGGGCCCGGGCCTGGGCGCGGCGGAGCGGGACCGGGTACACCGGCACTTCCGCGCCACCAGCCGCTACGAGTGGATGTTCTGGGACATGGGCTACCGCAAGGAAGCCTGGCCCGTCTGATCCTCGTCGTCGCGGTCCGGCGTCCCCGGCCCCTCGGGCGGGTCGGTCTCGGCGCGGTTCTTGCGCGCGGAGATCCTGCGGTGCCTGCGGTCGGCGTGCGAGTGCTTGCCGGCCTGGCGGTCCTGGTCCAGGCGCTTGTGCCGGGCAGAATAAGACACGGTCCCCTCCAGGTCTGAGATGCAGGGGACCTCGCCCGCCGCCGGCCTGCCATGCGCCTCCCGCTATGGCCGCCGAACCCGCGCGAGGCTCAGGCCTCCCTGCTCCTCCCACCTCCCGGAGCCGCCCCGGGAAGTGCCCGTTTCTCACGGTGAAAGCTTTTCTACTGCGCCATCTGGTACCGCGCAAGACCTGTGCCGTGGTTTTCCCCGGCATTTTCCCTGTCCACATCCTGATCCACAGATTGTGGCTTGTTATCCGCATAGGCCGGTGGTTATCCACCGTCTTGCGCACAAGCTATCCACAGGTCACCGGGGGTGACCGGCAGGGTGCAAGCGGCTCGGGGCAATGCCCGGGCGCTTTCTGTCGCGGTTGTTCCCGTCAAATCGGCGGAATTAACTCCAGGGAATCCGTTTGCCGGTTCCGCCTCTCCTGGCGCCATCCGCGGTCCCGGCCCGTGCCACGATGAGAATCAGCGACGGGGGCCGTCGTCACTGGGGTAGGCGAGTCCGGCAGGCGAAGGGCAGACGGATGGCCATCTTGATCCGCACCGAGGACATCCCGCCGGGGCAGCGTCACGACGCCTGGCGCAGCGTCGTATGCGACACGCTCGGCCCGCTCGACTTCCGCAGCGACCCCGGCACGCCGCTGAAGGGCGAGATCGCGGCCGGCCAGCTGGGCCCGGTGAACGTGGGCCGGGTCGAGACCTCGACGCCGCACAGCGTGCACCGCACGCCCGGCCTGATCCGGCGGGGCAGTCCCGAGCTCTACCGGGTCGCCCTGACCATGTCCGGTCACGCCTGCCTGCTGCAGGGTGACCGGGCCGCGCGGCTGGGGCCGGGCGAGTTCGCCATCTACGACTTCAACCGGCCCTACGAGCTGGCCTATGACTCGGGCGTGCAGCTCGCGGTGTTCAGCTTCCCGCGCGAGGTCCTGGCCCTGCCGGCCGACCTGGTAGCCGGGCTCGCCGCCGTCCCGGTCCGCACCGACGCCGGTACCGGCGCGCTGGCCGCGCCGCTGCTCCGCCGGGTGGCGCAGGATATGGACACCTATCAGCCGGCCAGCGCGGCCCGGCTGTCCGCCGTGGTCATGATCCTGCTCACCACCGCCATCGCCGAGCACGGCGGCCGGGCGGGAGCACTGCCGCCGGAGTCCCGGGAGCAGGCGCTGGTGCTGCGCATCCACGCGTTCATCGAGCAGAACCTCGGCGAGGCCAGCCTGGCTCCCGGGACCGTCGCCGCCGCGCACTACATCTCGGTGCGCTACCTGTACCGGCTGTTTGAGGCGCAGGGGACGACGGTAGCCGCCTGGATCAGGCACCGGCGCCTCGAGCACTGCCGGGCCGACCTGGCCGACCCCGCTCTAGGCCGCACGCCGGTGAACGCGGTCGCGGCCCGGTGGGGCCTGCCGGACCCGGCCCACTTCGGCCGGCTGTTCAAGCGCACCTACGGGCTGCCGCCGGCCGAGTACCGCCGCGCGTTCGGAGTCCCGGCGGGCTGAGAACGCCCGGCAGGGAAGGTCAACTGGCTGGCAGCGGGCGTCAATGCCAGCCCGGACGGGGCCGCGCAGACTGGGAGCCGTCCCTGACGATCATCAACCAGCGAAGGAACCCCATGGCCACCAAGCTTTTCGTCAACCTGCCGGTCAAGGATCTCGGCCGGTCCAAGGCCTTCTTCGCCGAGCTCGGGCTGGACTTCTTCGGCCAGGCCGAGGACATGGCGTCGGTGATCATCAGCGAGCACACCCAGGTCATGCTGCTGGCCGAGGCGACGTTCGCCTCGTACGCGCGCAACGCCGTCGCGGACGCCACCGCGCACACCGAGATGATCCTGGTCCTCGGGGTAGAGACCCGCGAGCAGGTGGACGAGCTGGCCGGCCGGGCCGAGGCGGCGGGCGGCCAGCCGTCCGGGCCGCCGCGCGACGACGGCTGGCGGTATCAGCGCGGCTTCGCCGATCTCGACGGGCACCACTGGGAAGCGCTGTGCCTGATCGAGCCCAGCTGAGCCCGGCCGGGGCCCGGGGATGAGCGGCATCCGGACGAGCACGGTGACCTCAGCCGACGGCACCTTCATCGCCTTCGACCAGTCCGGTGCGGGCCCGGCGGTCGTCTTGGTCCAGGGCGCGCTGAACGACCGGGCCGATCCGGTCATGTCCGGCCTGGCGGCGGGCCTGTCCCGGCGGCTCGCGGTCTTCAGCTACGACCGGCGGGGCCGCGGCGGCAGCGGTGACACGCAGCCGTACGCGGTCGAACGGGAGGTCGAGGACCTGGCCGCGGTCATCGTCGCGGCCGGCGGTTCAGCCGCGGTGTTCGGCGGGTCGTCCGGCGCCGGGCTGGCGCTGCGCGCCGCTGTCCGGAATCCGGCCATCACCCGGCTGGCCCTGTGGGAACCGCCGTATCACGTGGACCGCAGCACACCCCCGCTGCCGGATGACTTCGCGGGGCAGCTGGAGCGCCTGGTGAGGGCGGGCAGGCGGGCCGACGCGGTGGAGCGCTTCCTCGTCCAGGCCGCCCAGGTCAGCCCAGAGGACGTCGCCGTCATGCGCAGCCAGCCGTTCTGGGCGGCCATGGAGGCGGCGGCCCAGAGCCTGGCCTACGAGGCTTATGTCATGGGTCCGGGCAACGCGCTGCCCGAGGCCCTGCTGGCCGGCATCACGCAGCCCATCCTGGTGCTCAATGGCGGGGCCAGCCCGGCGTGGATGGGGCGTGCGGGACAAGCCGTCGCGGACGCCATAACCGGAGCCGTGCACCGGGTGCTCGAGGGACAGGCTCATTCCGTGGCCCCCGAAGCCATCGTGCCCGAGCTGCTGGAGTTCTTCGCCCCGTCCTGACCCCGCCGGGACCGGTCACGCCGGCACCGTCGGTACCGGCCGGGCTGGCGGGCCTAGCCGGGCAGCCGGACGCCGAAGCCGGTCACGGCCAGCTTCAGCAGGACCTGCCCGGGGGCCTGCAACGCGGTGACCTTGGCCGCGCTCAGCTCCTCCAGCTGGGCCAGCCGGGTGGCGTAGGCACCGGGCCCCTGCCCGCGGGCCTGGTTCAGCGCGATCGCGTTGGCCCAGACCTTGGCCCGTGCCTCGCGCAGGAAACGCTGGGTGCCAAGCTCACTGAGGGGCTTCAGCAGCCGGTCCAGCAGCGGGGGAGGGCCGGACAGCCGGGCCAGCTCGTCGCCCTCGGCCGCGACCCGGGCGGCGAGCACGCCGTCGATCGCCTGGTGATCCGCCTCCCGGCGGGCCACCAGCGCCGCGTCGCCGAACTCCTCGTCGCTGATCACCGCCACCAGCGCCTGCGGCAGGTCGTAGTTGACGTGGGCGTTCATGCCGAGCAGCACGTGCCGGAGCGCGGGCAGGCCGGCCGGGGCGCCGAACGCGATTTCCCAGGGCCGTGACGGCCGGCGTCCCGCCAGCGCCGCCTCCAGGGCGTCGAGGTACAGCTCCGCGAAGGCGATGTCCCAGCGCTCGACCCAGCCGGGATCGGCAAAGCCGCCGCGCCTGATCTCCTCGGCCACCGCGACCGTGGTCCGCTGGTAGGTGGCGTGGAAGTAGCGCCGCTGATCGCCGTCGGCCTGCAGCGGCCCGAGCAGGGCCGCCATCCGCGCGATCAGCTCGTCGATCACG
This sequence comes from uncultured Actinomycetota bacterium, assembly GCA_963839095.1. Classification (GTDB taxonomy): domain Bacteria; phylum Actinomycetota; class Actinomycetes; order Streptosporangiales; family Streptosporangiaceae; genus Palsa-504. The sequence goes on from CAWIUF010000071.1 coordinate 86,282, forward strand.
TGGTCATTATGTCCGCGGCCGGTCTCGCCGAGGTGGATCGACGGGACCGCCGGCGTGGCGTGAAAGGCCAGCCGCACCGGGACCGGTGCGGCTGGCCTTCCCGTCTGACTACCTAGGCGGCTAATTGTGCACAGGGCACTGACGCCATGGCAGCCACCGCACCACGTAGGGGGGGCAGGCCCGGGTGGCCTTGGTCGCCAGGGCCCAGGTCCCGGTGCCGGCCTCCGGACCCGTCTCGTCCCAGGTGCCGTTTACCGCGCCCGACCGGCCGATGGAGCCGGTGAAGGTCCGCAGTCCCTGCCGCTCGCCGGCGTAGGTGTACCGGAAGGAGAACGTGAGCTGGTTCCGGTTGATCGTGCCGAAGATCGGCCCGGTCGTCGGACCGGTGGGGATACCGAGATCGGTCAGCGTGCCGGTGAGGCACCCGCCGTGCTGATGGATCGTCACGCCGTAGGTGAAGTTTCCGCCCTGGTAGACGAGGTCGACCGTGTTGGGGCCGCCCACGTCCCACCGCTCGAGCTGCCACCGGTCACAATTCGGCCGGCCCCAGTTGTGCCCCCCAGGGCCGAATCCGCCTCCCCCGGGGACAGTCTGGAAGCTGTTCCCCGCACTTACTGCTGGCGTGAGTCCCGCCGCGTTCGCGGGGCCGGATCCCGTGACGAGCATGGCCGCCACGGCCGGGCCGGCGCAGCACGCCCACAGCATCATTCTCGCGCCAAGTCGCATAATTTTCCTCCGTTGGTGAGGCGCTTTCCTGTGCCACCGGAAATCCGGCGAACTGCGAACCGGAACCTGATGGCCGAACTGAGTACGTTAACGAGACGCCGCTGGTGGCAGCGTGGTTGACGGCCGGAAGCAAATCCTATCCGCACAGTAAGGTTAGTTGCTTTTCAAATACTCACCACGTAACTCCCAAGCTGGTCATACAGTCAGGCCGAATAGCTCGGCGATGCCCACTCAAACTGCCACGCATAAGCCTTTAATAGATCTTTCAGGTAATTGTCAAGATAAATTAGCAAACGGCGCGAACCTGGTTATAGTAGGAATTGCGCGAAGGTTGCGGCTCGGCGAGGGCGAGCATCCGTGTGCGGGAGCCTGGTGCCATCGTGCGGGGTGCCTGGCGGGTGATGCGCCCGGCCCATGCGAGCCGGCCGGCCGCCGTGCCCCTGGGCCGGGGAGGGCCCCTCGACATGACCTCCCGGCCGGGGCCGGATCGCATCCCCGGGCGGCAGTCCGGAGCCTGCCGATGCTTCGGAAGAAGTGTTTCGAGAGACTTGTCAAAACAACTCTTTCGAGGGTAGTGTTTCGAAACATGACTTCCGAAGAGCCGGCGAAGGACCAGGCGCCGCCGGCCGGGCCGGCGACGGACGCGGCGCCCGTGGCAGTACGGGACGCGGCCGACCTGGCCGGGAGGGCGGACGCGGCGGCTGATCCGGACGGCGACAGCCCGCGGGTCCGGGCCGACCTGACCGACCCGAAGGCCATCCGGGCGCTCGCTCATCCGCTGCGCTGGGCGCTGCTCGAGGCGCTCGCCGAAGCCGGCACGCTCACCGCGACGCAGGCCAGCGACATACTCGGCGAATCCCCGGCCAACTGCGCTTTCCACCTGCGGACCCTGGCGAAGTACGGCTTCGTGGAGGAGGCCGGCGGCGGCCGGGGCCGGGAGCGGCCCTGGCGCCGGGCCTACGACACGCTGAGCTGGGGGAGGAACTCCGAAGATCCGGGGGCCGCGCTCGCGGCCCAGGCTCTGGACCAGGTGTATATGGACCGGCTGCTGGCCCGGGCCCGGCGCAGCCTGACCTCGACGGCCTCGTGGCCGCACGACCTCGATGACGCCCTGGGGACGTCATCGAGCAGGCTGTACGTGACACCCGCCGAGGCCAGGCGCCTGTACGACGAGATCTCGCAGGCCTTCGGCCGCCTGTCGGCCGACCGCGAGCTCGCCGACCGCCGGGACCCGGAACACCGCCCCCCGGACGCTGTCCCGGTCGAGTTCGTGCTGCTCAGCTACCCCATTCTCGATTCCTGGCTGCCTCCCGCTCCGGAGGCCCCGTAAATGTCAGACCCCCGAGGGGCACTGGCAGAGCCGGATAACCGAAGACACCCGCCAGGCACCTGACCCTGTGACCCTCTGATCCCGGCCCTCCGTCACTCCTGGCCGCCCCGGCGGCCGCGAGTCCTAGCCAGAGCCGTCGGCAAAATTCGAGATATATCTTGACAAGTTCATTACTCGAGATACATCGTAAGTATGTCACCTCAGTATCCACCGAACGGAACCAGGAGACGCCATGCATCCCGAAATCGCCAAGACCCTGGTCGCCCAGCACCGCGATGACCTCCTGCGGCACCAGGTGGCCGGCCCGAAGGCCGCCCGCCGGTTCCCGCGCTGGCGCATCAGCTGGACCCGGACCGTGCTGGCGCCGGCCCGCGGCCGGTCCGTGGTGATCATCATCTCGGCTCACCGGTCGGCCTGACCCCGGCCCACCGCGGCGTCCTCGCCCGCCAGTTGCCTGCCCCGATGCTCAGCGCGGCCAGTAGCGGCAGGTAAGGCCCCCTGGATAGGGTTAGTCCGTCCCAAACGGGCTAGTCAGCGCCGAGATGGTGGGGGAAAACCGAAGATGAGCCATGCCTGAGCGGCCGGCCACGCTGCGCGATGTCGCGGCCGCGGCGCGGGTTCATCCGGCCACCGCGTCCCGTGCGCTCAACCCCGAGACCCGCATCCTGGTCAGCGAGGAAACGGCCCGCCGGGTGAGCGAGGCCGCGAACCGGCTCGGCTACCGGCCCAACCCGGTCGCCCGGAGCCTGCGGACCAGGCGCTCGCACACCATCGGGGTGCTGATCCCTGACCTGAACAACCCCCTGTTCCCGCCGATCGTGCGCGGCCTGGAGGACAAGCTGGCCGCGGCGGGCTACGTCGCGCTGATCGGCAACACCGACGCCGACGCGGGCCGCGAACGCACCCTGTTCGAGCAGATGCGGGCCCGCCACGTCGACGGGTTCGCGCTGGCCACCGCGACACTGCACGACCGGCTGCTGGCCGAGGCGGCCGCGGCGGACGTACCCGTCGTGCTGATGAACCGGCTGGCGCCGGACTACAGCTTCCCCTCGGTCTCGGTCGACAACGAGCAGGGCGCGCGGATGGCGGTCAGCCACCTGGCCCGGCTCGGCCACACCCGGATCGCGCACATCGCGGGCCCGCAGGAGGCATCGACCGGGGTCAGCCGGCTGCGCGGGTTCCGGGACGGCATGGCGGCGCACGAGCTGGCGGTGGACGAGAGCCTGATCGCGTACGCCGCCAAGTACACGGTCGAGGAGGGCACCCGCTGCTGCCGGGAACTGCTGGCGCGGCATCCGGGCTTCACGGCGGTGGCCGCCGCCAACGACATGCTGGCGGTGGGGTGCTACACCGCGCTCGACGAGCGCTCGCTGTCCTGTCCCGACGACATGTCGGTGATCGGCTTCAACGACATGCCGTTCATCGACCGGCTCCGGCCGCCGCTCACCACCGTGCGCTTCCCGCACTACCAGCTGGGCACCGAGGCGGCCCAGCTGCTGCTCGAGCGGATCAGCGGGGCCGAGGGACCGGTCAAGATCCTCTACCTCGCGCCCTTGCTCATCGTCCGGGGCTCCACCTCCGCGCATCACGCGGCGGCCGGCACCTCGCCTGCTTAACCCCGCCTGCCCGGCTGGCCCCCGCTGTCACGCAGCAAGGCAGCAAGCGATTGCTGCCTCACCCGGGCCGTACCTGACCTTACTGGGCGCGGGTCGCGGGCGTCAGGATGTCGCCGACCGCCTCGACCAGCAGCGTCATCTCATAGGCGACGACGCGTGTGTCGCATTCCGGGCTGGCCAGGACGGCCAGGCAGGATCCGTCGCTGATCGCCATGACGAGCAGCAGGCCGCCTTCCATCTCCACCAGGGCCTGCGTGGGCAGCCCTGCCTCGAAGATCCGCGCGGCACCCTGCATCAGGCTGACCAGGCCGGAGGTAATGGCCGCGAGCTGCCCGGTGTGGGTCTCGGGCAAGTACTGCGACACGGCCAGCGGTACGCCATCTGCGGACACCACGAGGGCGTGCGCCACGTTCGCGACCCGCGACGTGAACCCGGTAATGAGCCAGCTCAGGTCCTGGCTGTATACGGAACTCACTGACCGTTCCCCTCTCCCGTGGCGGGCGTCTGGTCCTTGGCCTGCTGGATTCCGCTCTGGAACCCGCTGAGGCGGCTGCGAGCCAGCCCCGGTGATCTGTCCGCCGGCGCGGGCACCCGGGGCCCGCCGCGGCCGGCCTGTGGGCTGGCCGTGCCATCGTCAGCCTGGCCAGCCGCGGACCCTGGCAGCAGATTCGCCCGCGGGACGCGCACCGGCAGTCCGGCGGCCGTGCGGTCGCCGCGGACCGGTTCGGCCATGACCTGGGTGGCGCGCCGGGCTTCGCCCAGCAGGTCCGGCCCGGCCGGGCCGCCGGGCCCGGACGAACCGCCAGATCCGGGCTGGCCGCCGGCCGCGGGTGCGGGATCCTCGGCCAGACGGCCGTCACCTGCCGCCGCGGCGTGGCTGCGGAACCAGATTGACGTCGGTGCGCCGCCCGGCCGCGGCGCCTGAGGGGGTGCCTCCGCCTGCGGCGCATGCTGTGAGCCGACGTCGGCCGGTGCCGTGTCATGCTGCGCCGTGTCATGCTGCGCCGTGTGCTGTGCCGCCGTCACGGCGTCGAGCCGGCCATCGGCCAGCGCGCCGACCGGAACCGGGCGCGGGGCGGCGAGATGGCCGTCGGGCGCCTGATGAGCGGACGCCGGGCGGTCAAGCCTGCCGCCCCGCCAGAAGGACGGCCGGGCTCCCCGGACGGCCACGCTGTCCGGCAGCCAGACCAGGGCGGTCAGCCCCCGGGGGGACCGGGGTCGCAGCCGGATCCGGATCCCGTGCCTCTCAGCCAGGCGCGCCACCGCGAACAGGCCCATGTGCCGGGATACTGAGACGTCGATGACCGGCGGGTCGTCGAGCCGCTTGTTCATCTCCGTCAGCCGGGCCGTGGGCACGCCGACGCCACTGTCGCTGACGTCGACCAGCACGCCGCCGCTGGTTAGTTCCTGGGCCGACACGTGGACCGCGGTATCTTCCGGCGAGAAGACAGTCGCGTTCTCGATGAGCTCGGCGAGCAGGTGCACCAGGTCGGACACCGCCTGCCCGGAGACCGCGATCCCGGGCGGGATCTTGAGCGTCACCCGGCGGTACTGCTCGATCTCCGATGCCGCAGCCCGGGCCACGTCCGCGAGCGGCACCGGCCCGCTCCACTTGCGCGCGGTGTCGTGGCCGGCCAGCAGCAGCAGGTTCTCCGAGTTGCGGCGCATCCGGGTGACCAGGTGATCCATCGAGAACAGGTTGCCCAGCCGACCGGGATCCTGTTCGTTCTGCTCCAGCAGGTCGATCAGGCGGACCAGCCGCTCGATCAGCGACTGGCTACGCCGAGACAGGTTCACGAACATCGCGTTGAAGCTGAGGCGCAGCATGGCCTCGTTGGCGGCCAGCCGCACCGCCTCCGCGTGCACCTGGTCGAAGGCCCGGGCGACCTGGCCGATCTCATTGGCCGACATCACCTCGATCGGCTTCACGTCGAGGCTGCCGGAGGGATCGGCGGCTTCACTCAGCTGCCGGACCCGCTGGGGCAGCTGCGTCGTGGCGATGTCGAGGGCGTCTTCCCGCAGCCGGCGCAGCGGCCGGACCATCGACCGGGCCACGGCGAGCGCCGCGATCAGCACCAGAAGCAGGACGAGTACGGTCACGACCCCGTTGAACAGCGCGGACTGTTCCGCACCCCGCTGCAGCGTCTGGGCTCGCGCGACGATCTTCGCGGCTATGCCCCGCTCGACCTGCTGCATGTCATCTACCGTGGCCGACTGGGCGCTGTACCACTGCCCGGGCGCCGCCGCCGGGCTGATGCCCAGCGCGCCCGCGCCGATGGCCAGGCTGCCGGTGCCCACGATGTAGATTTCGATGTTCTGCGCCTGGTTCACCCGCGGCCCGGCGACGGTATTGCGGTAGGTGCGCTGCTCCTCGGCGGTAGCGGTCGTGCCGAACGCCGTCAGGTCGGTTAGCTGCTGGGACTGCGCGGTGGTCAGCGCCGGCTGAACTCCGTCCGCGAAGATCTGCTGGCTGAGCGCGTTGAACAGGAGCGCGCGCTGCTGCGCGGCCTGATCCTTGGCCTGGGACAGCGAGTTGAGGGCCTGGACGTCGCTGGCCAGGCTGGCGTCCGACGTACCCTGGGCGATCTCGCCGTTGAGGGCGATCATCTCGCTGATCGGGGCCGAGTAGTCGGCAATGACCGCCAGCGCCGACTGGCTGGCCTGGGCCGTGCCGCGTAGCGCACTGAGGTTCGTGATCATGGAGACCACGCTGGCAACCCTGGACTGGATGTTGGCCGGAAAGGAACCATCGACCCCGGCGGCCAGCGACCGGACCCGGGCGGCCGCGGCGTCGGTCGCGTCGTACCACTGCCGGAGGTCCCTGGGCTTGGTGATGGGAAGGAGCCCGGTGGTCTCGTCGCGTTCGTCCTCCAGGGCCTGCACCAGGCCGGTGACCTGCTGTCCGAGGTTAGCCAGCTGCGATACCCGGCCGAACTGGGCCGCGCTGCCGGCTGCCACCGCTACCCGCAGGCCGCCGAAGACCAGGCCCATGCCGAGTGCCAGCACGATGACCGCGATGAGCCGCCGGGACACGGACCAGTCCCGCAGTGCCAGCACGGGCGGCCCCTGGAACTGGAAACGCCTCGCTTTCATGGTGTGATGGCTGGTCATGCCGTCGTGTGATCGGCCACTCGTCATCCCGTGGTTTCCCATGGCACGTTGTCCTTGCCTGTCATTTCGGGCTAGCGCTGCCTGGCCGGTCCGGATGACCCACCGCGACCGGCCTGCCAGCGCCTTAGCTGGTCCAGGGGGGCTTGGTGGCGAGAATGGGCACCGAGCCGGCCGCGCCGCCCGGCAGGACCTGGCTGAAGGAGCCGTGCTGCCACTGGAAGACGAACGCCGCCGCTGCCCCGTTCTCGCCCAGCGCGTCGAACTTCACCGGGCCCTGCACGGTGCTCAGCGGCGCGCCGCTGTGCAGGTAACTGATGATCTTGGCGTTGTCGGTGCCGCGGGTGGCGGCGACGGCCTGGGCGATGACCTGGCCCACCGAGTAGGCCTCGGCCACGTCGGCGTTGACACCGGACGCGGTGCCGCCGTACAGGTCCACGTACTCCCTGACCATCTGCTTGCTCTGCGCATTGGAGTACCCGGGGTACCAGCCGTTGGGGACCATCATCCCGGCCGCGTTGTCCGGTCCGACCACCGAGGTGAACGCGCCGCCCTGGTCGGGTCCGGCCGCCGCGATGAACAGCTTGGGCTTGTAGTGCTGCTGCTCGAACGCCTGCATGAAGGCGGCGACGGTCGGCACGTCGGTGGAGCCGAGCACGACGAGCTGTGCGCCGGTCGCGGCCACCTCGTGGGCGGGGCCTTTGTAAGCTGCGACCTCCTCCGGGAAGACCTTGGAGTAGATCGTCTGCACGCCGAGCTTTTGCAGCTCCGTCTGGGCCAGCTGCACCGGCGGGTCGGCGAACGGGTCCTGGGCCATGGGGTAGGCCGCCGTCTTCGGCCGCTCGCTGGCCGGCAGCGAGGCGATCCAGTCCACGAACGGGATCATCTCGTCTGCGACCGGCAGGCTCACGTCGAAGAGGTCGTGGTCAGCCTGGTTGGACGAGGTATCGAAGACCGACGGCGCGCCGCCTGCCCCTTCCACGAACGCCATGCCGTAGCGCGCGGCTACTGACGACGCCGGCGCGGTGAGCAGCGAGGAGAACGGCCCGAAGGCCAGTTCGACATGATCCGTGCCGAAGAGCGTCTGGTAATTGCTGACCACCTGGTTCGGCGAGCTCGCATCGTCGAGGATGGTCAGCTTGACCTGTCGGCCAAGCAGGCCGCCGTGGGCGTTCACGTCCCTGGCCCACAGCTTGTACCCCCGCTTGAACGCCTGGCCGTCCGCCGAGAAGTCCCCGGTCAGGGACAACGACGCGCCGACCGTAACCGGGCCCGCAGGCGGCACGGGGGCGGCGGTACTGCCGCCCGGGCTGCCGGTGCAGGCGGCCAGCACGCTCGCTCCGAGCACCGCTAGGACGCTCTTGGCACATGTGCCCCTAAAGAACCGGGTATGCCGCGACCTCACACCCGTATCCTCCTGACTCAATCGTTTGCAGGTTACCGGGGTGGTTATACCGGTCTAAAACGCGTACCGCGCGCCGAATGCGCCTAATGCCGCGAACTTGACACGGACCACGCGGCCCGGTGTCTGCGCCGCCGCCCATCCCGGGAGCAGCCGGCCGCGGCTTTCGGTAACGGGTTGGGCATACGGCATTGACAAAGGCCGCGGGCAAGGCACAATCTCGGGTGCAAACGATTGTGACCAGAAGCCTGGGCTGGTACGAGGGAGGGAATCAAGCGACATGGCGGCACACGATCATGCGCATCGGCTCGGCTGGCTCGGCACCGGCCGCATGGGCGTGGAGATGGGGCGCCGGCTTCTCTCGGCCGGCTGTGACCTCGCCGTTTTCAACCGCTCCATGAGCAAGGCGGAGCCGCTGACACGGCTGGGCGCCAAGCCCGCGGCCACCGCCGCGGACCTGGCGGCCAGGGACATCGTCTTCATCACCGTCGGCTCGTCGCAGGACCTGATCTCCGCGGTGCTGGGCCCGGGCGGCCTGATGTCCGGTACCGGCGCGGCGCCCGCGGTGCTCATCGATTGCTCGACGGTCTCGGCTGAGGCCTCGGCCCGGGTGCGGGCCGAGGTCGCCGGCCGGGGCACCGCCCTGCTGGCCGCGCCGGTGATGGGCAACCCGAAGGTGGTGCGGGCCGGGAAGATGACCGCCGCGGTCTCCGGCCCGCGCGATGCCTTCGACCTGGCGGAACCGTACCTGACCATGCTGGGCCGCGGTGTCACCTACGTGGGTGACGGCGAGGAAGCCAGGACGGTGAAACTCTGCCATAATCTCATCCTCGGCGTGGTGGCCCAGTCGCTCGCCGAGATCACAGTTCTCGCCGAAAAGAGCGGGATCAGCCGGCAGGCGTTCCTCGACTGCCTCAACAAGAGCGTGATGGGTTCGCTGTTCACCGGCTACAAGACGCCGGCCTACGTGAACCTCGATTTCGAAGCCAACGTTCACCGCCACGCTGCTGCGCAAGGACTTCGATCTTGGCCTGGCCGCCGCGCGGGAACACGAAGTGCCGATGCCGGTCGCTGCGGTGGTTCACCAGCTGATTCAAGGGTCTGGTCGGACGGGGGTACGGCGATTCTGATTTCGCCGCCCTGCTGCAGCAGCAGGCGGATTCCGCGGGCCTCGTGCTCGTCAGCGAGCACGCGGAGGTGTCCGACGGGCTCGGCACTAGCGACACCTGAATCCGTGACAAACCCAAACGAGGAGAAAGGAGGCACCGGGCGTGAAACCCCCCCTCCCCCGGCTCTCCAAGAACGGCCTCGCCCTGAGCGCGGTAGCTGTCCTGTCGGCCGGCCTCGCTGGCGGCCTGCAGCAGCAGCGGTAGCAGCACCGGCGCCACCAGCACGAGTTCCAGCCCGAGCACCAGCAAACCGATCGTGATCGGCGCGTCACTGTCGCTGACTGGCGACTTCTCCGCCGACGGCCAGGCCTTCCAGCACGGCTATCAGCTGTGGGCCAATAACGTGAACGCGCACGGCGGCCTGCTCGGCCGCCAGGTCACGCTCAAGATCCTCAACGACAACAGCTCGCCCACCCAGGTGCAGACGAACTACCAGACCCTGATCTCCGCCGACAAGGTGGATCTCGTGTTCGGGCCGTTCTCCTCGCTGCTGACCACGCCGGCGGCATCGGTCGCGGCCAGGTACGGGTACGCCATGGTCGAGGGCGCGGGCGGAGCGCCGTCGGTGTTCGCGAGCCCGGCCAACCAGTCGGCGCACGTCATCTTCGACGTGAGCCTGCCGATCGAAGACGAGCTGGTCCCGTTCGTCAACTGGGTCGCCTCGCTGCCGGCCAGCCAGCGGCCGAAGACGGCGGCCTACCCGATGGCCGACGACCCGTTCGCCGACCCGCCGGTGCAGCTCGCCCAGACCAAGCTGCAGGCGCTCGGGGTCAGGACGGTGTACTCGAAGATCTTCCCGGCCGAGAACGCCTCCTACAAGCCGGCCGCCGACCAGGTGGCCGCCACCGGCGCGCAGGCCGTGGTGCTCGGATCCACCGACGTCCCGACGGTGGCCGCGTTCATGCAGGCGTTCCAGCAGCAGCACTACAACCCGAAGATGTTCATCAGCGCGGCAGGCCCGGACCAGGGCGCCTCGTTCACCTCCGTCGTCGGGAAGGGCAACGCGACCGGGATGATGGTGCCCAACGGCTGGTACCCGGGATATGCGAATCCGGCCAGCCAGGCCATGGTGCAGGCGTACGTCGACCAAGTACGGCGGGTCCGCGTCGGACGTCAACGCCGACGTGGCCGAGGGCTACGCGGTCGGGCAGGTGATGGCCGCGGCGGTCACCGCCACCAAGGGCACCGACAACGCCAAGATCATCAGCTACCTGCACAGCGGCGTGACGCTCAGCACCGTCCAGGGACCGGTGAAGTTCGATTCGCAGGGCAAGAACGGCGCCGCCGCGGCGTTCATCTTCCAGTGGCAGAAGGACGCCACGTACAAGCAGGTGCTCCCGCTCGGCTCGACCGGGTCGGTGGCGATCATCAACCCCAAGCCGAACTGGACCAAGCTAGCCCGATGGCACACCAGATCTACCAGGCCATCGCCGACGGCATACTCGTCGGCGGCGTCTACGCCCTGATGGCTGTCGGCCTGACGCTGATCTTCGGCGTGCTTGACATCATCAACATCGCCCAGGGTGTCCTGGTCATCCTGGGCGCCTACCTCAGCTACCAGCTATCCGTGCGCGCTGCACCTGGACCTGTTCCTCGGGTTGCTGATCACCGTGCCCGCCATGTTCGTGATCGGCGTGGTCATCCAGTGGGCGTTCATCCGGCGGCTCCGCGGCCGGGAACGCACATCCATGACCCTGCTGGTCAGCTACGCGGTCGCGCTGATCATCGAGGGGATCCTCTACGAGATCTACGGGCCCAACCCCAAGCAGCTGAATGCCTCCTACGTGCAATCCAGCGTGCACGTGCTCGGCTTTTACCTGTCCGTATATCTATCTCTACGGCTTCGTGCTGGCGCTGCTTCTGGTCGTCGCTATTTACTCGCTGCTCTACCGGACCAGGTTCGGGCGCAGCGTGCGGGCCACCATGCAGGACGAGACGGCGGCGCGGCTCATCGGGATTGACGTGAACCGCGTCGCCGCCATCACCTTCGGCGTCGGCGTCGCGGTGACCGCGGCCGGCGGCATGATGTTCGGCGCCACGAACAGCTTCAACCCCAACAGCGGCTACGACCTGATCTCGCGGCTGCTCGCGATCATCATCCTCGGCGGCCTCGGCAGCATCGGCGGCGCGCTCGTCGCGTCGGTGTTCATGCTCACCGTGGAGTCGCTGGTCGATATATGGTCGCCGGAATGGGCGATCGTGGTGTTCTACGCCGCCCTGGTGGTGGTGCTGGTGATCCGCCCGACCGGGTTCTTCGGCCGGGCAGCCGGTCCGGGCACAGTGATGGACAATGTGATGGGTATGGCGAAAGGCACTGTGAGCAGGCAGCGCGCGGTGGCCGGGCTGGTACTGATCGTGCTGGCCGTGGCGGCTATCGGGTTCCCGCTGGTGTTCGGCAGTCCCGTGGTGACGAACTACGCGATCTACGCGCTGATCTTCGTGGCCGTGGCCTCCGCCTGGAATGTGTTCTCCGGCTTTTCCGGTTACATCTCGCTCGGCCACGCGGTGTTCTTCGGCAGCGGCGCCTACACCGTCGGCATCGCGGCCAGGGACTGGCACATCAACGGTGTCGGGGTGTTCGCCCTGCTGCCGCTGGCCGCGGCCGTCGGGGCGGCCATCGCGGTCCCGTTCGGCCTGGTGGCGTTGCGGGTGCGCCGGCACACGTTCATCGTGATCACGATCGCCGTGTTCTTCATCTTCCAGCTGATGGCCTTCAACCTCAATTCCTTCACCGGCGGCACCATAGGCGTCTCGGCGCCGTTCCTGCCCTGGTCGCCGACGGATTTCAACGACCGCTTCTACTACATCACGCTGGCCTGCGCCGTGGCCATGATCGTCATCGCGGTCCTGATCCGGCGCTCCCGGTTCGGCCTGCAGCTCCGGGCGATCAGGGATGACGAGGACCGGGCGCGCGGGCTCGGCGTGCACGCCATGCGGGTGAAGATGGCGGCGTTCGTGCTGTCGGGAGCGGTGACGGCGGTGATCGGCGGGGTGTGGTTCCTCTACCTCACCCAGGTCCAGCCGCAATCGGGATTCGATCCGCTGTTCGACCTGTCCCTGGTGCTGATGGCATTCCTGGGCGGTCTCGGGACGATCGCCGGCCCGGTTCTCGGCGCGCTCATCATCGAACCCGGTCAGCTCTACCTGACCATCAAGTACACCAACGGCTACGTCAGCGAGATCCTGCTCGGCGCACTGTTCCTCCTCATCGTGCTCTTCGTGCCGCGGGGCCTCGTGCCGAGCATCGGTGAATGGATAAGGCGGCTGCGGACCCGGGGCCGCCCCGCGGTCGCGCCGGTCACGACGCCGGCCGCCCCGGCCCCGCCCAGCGAAGCGCCCGCGAGGGAGACCAGCCGATGACCGTGCTGCTACGCACCGAGGCCGTGCGCAAGGCCTACGGCGGCGTGCACGCGCTGGACGCCTGCACGGTGGAGGTCGACGAGGGCTCGGTGGCCGGCCTGATCGGGCCGAACGGGTCGGGCAAGACCACCCTGTTCAACGTCATCACCGGGTACGCCAAGGCGGACGCGGGGCATGTGTACCTGGCCGACAAGAAAATCACCAACGTCGCCCCGGACAAGGTCTTCGCCTTCGGGATCGGCCGGACCTTCCAGCTGACCAGGATCTTCGCCAGCCTCACGGTGCTGGAGAACATGCTGGTCGCCTCGCCGAACGGGCGCGCCGCGGCCCGCAGGCGCGCCATGGAGCAGCTGGAGTTCGTCGGCATCGCCGGGCACCACGCCGCGCTGGCCGGCACGCTGTCCTACGGCCAGCGCAAGCTCCTGGAGCTCGCCTACGTGCTGGTCTCGGACCCCGCCGTCATCCTGCTCGACGAGCCGGCCGGCGGCGTCAACCTCTCGCTGGTGAACGTCATCGCCGACCGCATCAGGGAACTCAACGCGGGCGGCAAGACCTTCCTGATCGTCGAGCACAACATGGAGTTCGTCATGGGGCTGTGCGACCGGGTCACGGTGCTCGACTCGGGCGCGGTGGTCGCGGCCGGGCCGCCGGACATCATCAGGACCGACCGCCGGGTGCTCAACGCCTACCTGGGCGAGGACCTCGCGACGACGACCCGCATCCCGGGGAGCCGCCAGGGGAACAGCCGCCAGCGGAACAGCCAGGAGAGCAGCCGTGACCGGGCCGGCCGGGCCGGGGCAGGCACCGGAGGCCGGAGCGGGCACCGAGCCCCGTTCGGTACTGAAAATCACGGGCCTGGTGGCCGGCTACGGCGGCGGCGATGTGCTGCGCGGGGTCTCGCTGCAGGTGCCCGAGGGCGGCATCACCTGTGTTGTCGGACCGAACGGGGCAGGCAAATCCACGCTCCTGAGCGCGGTCAGCGGGCTGCTGCGGCCGCGCCTCGGCTCGATCGAGCTGGACGGGCATGACCTCGCCGGCCTGCCCCCGCGCCAGATCCTGCGCCTGGGCGTGGTGCAGGTACCGCAGAACCACAGCCTGTTCCGCGACATGACGGTCCGGGAGAATATCGAGCTCGGCGGGTACATCCTGGCCGACCGGGCGCTGACGGCCCGCCGGGCGGCGGCGGTGTCCGACCTGTTTCCCGACATCGCCAGCTGGGCGGGGAAGAAAGCGGGCAGCCTGTCCGGCGGGCAGCAGCGGCTGGTGGAGTTCGCCCGCGCGCTGATGCTCGAGCCCCGGCTGCTGCTCCTGGACGAGCCGTCGATGGGCCTGGCGCCCAGGATCCTGCGGACCGTGTTCGACGCGATCAGGCAGATGAACGCGGCCGGGACCACGATCTTGCTGGTCGAGCAGAACGCCCGGGCCGGGCTGCGGCTGTCCAGCCACGGCGTGGTGATGGAGAGCGGCCAGGTGCGGCTGTCCGGTACCGGGCGCGAGGTGCTCGAGAACCCCGAGATCGGCGCGCTCTACCTCGGGGGAGCCGTCAGGGCCGGCTAGTCCCGCTTGCGGGCCAGCGTCAGCCCGTCGCCGATCGGGACCATGACCAGGTCCACCCGGTCGTCGGCCGCGGCGAGGTCGTTGAAGTCCCGGACCGCGATCACCAGGGGATTGTCGTTGCCGGCGTCGATCACGCGGCCGTGCGAGAACGTGTTGTCGACCATGATGAGCCCGCCCGGCCTGACCCGCGGCACGACCTCGCGCCAGTAGCCGAGGTAGCCGCCCTTGTCGGCGTCGATGAACGCCACGTCGAACATCTCCTCGTCCGGCAGCGACCGCAGGGTGTCGATGGCCGGGCCGAGCCGGAGCTCGATCCGGTCCGACAGGCCCGCCTTCTCCCAGTACTTCCTGGCCACCGCGGTCCATTCCTCGCTGATGTCGCAGCACAGCAGGTGTCCCCGGTCTGCCAGGCCACGAGCAATACATATCGAGGAGTAGCCGGTGAAGGTGCCGATCTCGATGGCCGACGCGGCCCCGGCGAGCTGGGTCAGCAGCGTCATCAAGGTGCCCTGCTCCGGCGGGATGGCCAGGCCGGTCTCGAACGGGAACAGGTCCGCCGTCTCGTTCGCCAGTTCCCGCAGGACGGCGTCCGGCGGGCTGCTGTGCGCGGTCAGGTACGCGTTGAGATGGAGGCTGATCTGCTCACTGCGCTGTGCCATGGGACAACGCTATAGGCATCACCTCCTATCCGCGAGGCGGAGGTCCCTGATATCCAGATTACCGATCAGGTAAAGAGGTTATTAGCCGGCGAAACCGGCGGCCCGCGGGGGGCGTCCGGCGGGCGGGCCGGAAAGATGGGAAAGTACTCGGTGACCGGCGAGAGCTTGCGGGAAGGAGTCATGGCGTGAGCGCAGATTCCGGCGGGACGGCGCCGCCGCCACGGGCCCGGGTGGCCGCGCCCGGCGATCTCCCCGCTGCCCTGAAGGCGCTCGGCATTACGGCCGGCCTGCCGGTCCTGGTCCTGGTCGGCGGGGCGGGCGGCATGTCGGACGGGCAGATGACGGACCTGGCCGGGGTGATCGGCACGATCATCCCCGCGCTGGGGGACTGGGGAGCCGCGGTCGTGGACGGCGGCACCGACTCCGGGGTCATGCGGGTCATCGGGCAGGCCCGTGACCGCGCCGGGGCCGGCTTCCCGCTCGTCGGGGTGGCGGCCGAGGGCACCGTCATCGTGCCCGGGCAGCACCCGGCACCGGACGCCGCGCCGCTGGACCGGCACCACAGCCAGGTCATCCTGGTTCCCGGGGATACCTGGGGCGATGAATCGCCGTGGATTTCCCTGGTGGCCGCCGCCATCGCCGGGGGACGGCCGTCGCTCACCCTCGTCGTCAATGGCGGCGATATCACCTACGACGACATCGAGCACAGCCTGCGGCACGGCCGGCCCGTCCTCGTCCTGGCGGGCACCGGCCGGACGGCGGACGCTATCGCGGCCGCCGCGTCCGGCCAGGACGAGAACCCGAGGGCGGCGCGGACGGCGGCCTCCCCGGGCACCAGGGTCGTGCCCCTCGGCGACCCCGCGGCACTGCTCTCGTCGATCAGGTCGGTCCTGGCTCCGGCTGGCTAGCAGACCCGGGCCGCCGGAGCGGATCCGTCAGCCGGCGGCTGGTCCTTGCCGCGGGTCATCGAGCTGGACCTGGGACGTGAGCTGGCCCCACTGAGACTGTTCCTGGCGCAGCGCCTGCTCCACCCGCTGGGCGAGCCCGCTGACGTCCTCATCGCCGGGAGCCGCGTCCGGGTCCAGCCGCAGCCGGGCCGCGGCGTGAACGGCCCGGACGGCGTCACCGTAGATCTTGGACTGCTGCTCGAAGGCGTACAGGGCGGCATAGGCGGCCAGCGCCGTCGACGCCGCGGACAAGATGGCCGCCACCGCGGCCCATCCGCTCGCCCACCCGGTGGCCGTGCCGGCCAGCGCGCCGGCCCCGGAGGCGAAGCCGAGGATGGCGGCGGAGATGAACAGGCTCTGGCCCGTCGCCCGGTCGAACTGATCGAGCCGGCCGCGGTAGAACTTCAGCTGATCCTCGACCCGGTGCTCGCGGTAGAACCGCAGGAACTCCGCGTTGCGCTCGCTCACGCGATCCCCTCCGCCGCCTCGATATCGTCGACCGCCTGGCTGAGCCTGGCCTCGCGGTCGTCGTGCGCGTAGTCGCCGGCCCGGGCCAGGAACAGGTAGAACTCGCTTTTGATGCGCTCGGCCTTGAGCCGGGCCGACAGGTACCCGTACTGGGCGCGCCGCGAGCGCAGCAGCACGGCCAGGCCGGCCAGCAGGCCGGTGAGCACGGCCTGGGGCACCGCCAGCCAGACATGCCCGCCGGTGCCCCAGGCCGCCTGGATGGTGGCCAGGGAGGTAGCCAGCAGGCCGCCGCCGATCAGCAGCACGCGCTGGCGCCAGAACCGGTTCTGCAGGATCTGCGCGCGGTGGTCGAGCTGACGGAACCGGTGCTCCAGCTGCTCCGGCCATACCGCCAGGTCCGCCCGCAGCCACGGGTAGTCGTCCAGGCTCCGCGGCGGCACCACCGGCCAGTCGTTGTCCCAGGTCCCGGTCTCGGCGGGACGCCAGAACAGCCGAGGGAAACGCGCTATGAGCGCGGGCCACCGCGGCCGGCCCGGCCACCGCCGCGGCCTGCTCCCCGGCCGGGGTTCCGGGGCCGCCGCATCCGCCCCGGCCTGCTCATCAGTCATCGTGTCCGCCTCCGAGGGACAATCTAGCGTCCGCTGACCCTGGTCAGCGGCACGGCGAGGGAACCGGTCCAGGACCCGCCGGCCGGGCAATAGTTATGTTCCCGCTTCAAGCTAATGCGCCGCTCACGGCCGGGCGCAGACAAAAGCTACATTTAGCGTCCCTTGATCGCCGCAATTCCTTACTGACGAGTAGACCTATGCCAGGCTAACTGTCACCTGTCATAACGTGAGAAAGATCAACACCAGGATTCCCGTGATTACCACGACATGGGCGACATAAGGCGAAATATGACCGTCCTGTGCTCTATGCTGGGCCTCGCCCCGGTGGAGATGAGGCGCAGTTTGCCGCCAGTCACCTCGGTGGCGCACGGGGAGTAATCGATCAGCTACACACTTGCGTTGAAACCGAGACGAATAATCCTAATGGGGTAGCGCGTCACGGGCGGTGCGGACACTATTGCTCCTGACGGTCCGCGGCCGCCGCGTATTCGAGCGGCGCCGGGCCGTCGTCGTATTGACGGGGACTGCCTTCCCGGCCGCCAACGGGAGGCCAGCCTTTCCACCAGGGGATGCATAAGAAAGGATTGGCGTATATGACGACACCGGCCGATTGGGGCGTGCCGGGTGAACCGGGCGGCGCATGACCGCGCCGGACGGCCGGAGGCCGCCGGGAGCGTGCGCCGCGGACTCCGAGTGCCGGCACACGCCGTGCTTCCAGGTGCAGCTGGAAACCTCCGGCTGCGGGCAGGAGCACCGGCAGGCGAATGCCTGCGCCTACCATGTCGCCGAGGTCATCCAGGCGCTGCGCGCCTGGGCGGCGGAGCACGGCGTCATCGACGGGGCGCTGGCCATCTTGGCCATCGAGCCGGCCGCGGGCGGGCGCCGGCCGGGCGGCCCCGACCAGTCCCGCGGCCCTGACGACCCTGACCTGCGCGGCTTCCCGTTCAGCCGGATCCCGCTGGTTTCTCCCTAGGCTGTCCGGACGCCGTCAGTCCAGGCGTGACGCCCGGTGCCGCAGCGTCCGGGCGAGGTCGGCCGCGAACGCGGGCGCGTCCGCCTCCGCCAGGCGGGCGAAGGAGATCCTGACCCCGGGCGGCGCGGCGATGCGGAACCGCTGGCCCGGGGCGACCGCCCAGCCCGCCGCGGCCAGCGCGGACGCCACGCCGTCCTCGTCGGCGACACCGATCCAGCAGGTGAAGCCCGACCGGCCGCTGGCCGTGATCCCGCGGTCCGCCAGCGCCGCGCGCAGGGCGGCGCCGCGGGCGGCGTACGTCCGCGCCGCGGTCTCCAGGGCCCGGGTCACGGTGGCGTCCGACCACAGGTCGGCCACCATCTCCTGCAGCTGGTAGCTCACCCACCCGGTGCCGAGCGCCTGCCGCCCGGCCACCCGCGTGATGGTCGCCTCGTCCCCGGCCAGCACGGCGAGCCGCAGGTCGGGCCCGAGCGACTTCGATACTGAGCGCACGGTCACCCAGCGGGCAGGACCGGCCTGGCAGCCCGGGGTGCGCGCGCAGGCGGACAAGGCGGGCACCCCGGCCACCGGCCCGGCGTGGTCATCCTCGATGACCCCGGCCGCGGGGTGCCGGCGCAGCACCGCGCCGAGCTCGCCGGCCCGGCTGGCGTCCCAGGCCGCCCCGGTGGCGGCCTGGGCCCGGGGGGTCATGATCACCGCGTCCGCCCCGCGGTCCAGCGCGGCCGCCAGCCCGTCGGGCCGGATGCCCAGGTCGTCCACCGGGACCGGCACCGCGGTGAAGCCCATCGCCGCCACCAGGTCGAAGGTGACCGCGTGGCCGGGATCCTCGACGATGACCCGGTCCGCCGGGGTGAGCCAGGTCGCCAGGACCCGCTCGATCGCGTCGAGCGCCCCGCCGGTGACGGCCAGGCTGGCCGTGTCGATGCCGTCGGCGGCCAGCGCCCCGGCCGCCAGGCGGCGCAGCCGGGGCGACACCGGCGCCTCGGCGTACATCCGGACCGCGCTGCGGGCCGGCCAGGCCGGCAGCAGCGGGAGCAGCTCCGGGTCCGGGCCGCCGGTGATCAGGTCCCTGGTGCCCGCGGGGGCGCTCAGGTACACCCGCGAGCTGACCGGGGGAGCGCCTCGCACGCGGGTGCCGGCCCGGCCGGCGCCGGTCGTGAGGCCCCGGCGGCGCAGGTCGCCGTAGGCGGCGGCCACCGTGGCGGGGCTGACCCCCAGCCGCCCGGCGAGCTCGCGGACCGGCGGCAGGTGATCCCCCGGGGCCAGCTGCCCGGCGCGGATGCCCGCCTCGGCGCTGGCCGATATCTCCTTGGCCGTCCGGCCCCGCACGTTATATTGTACTAGTGAATTCACATTACGTACTATAACATTAAGGAAGACGGTGCGCCCATGGCGGGGGAATCTCCGGCGGCCTTCTCAGCCGAATCACGGCTGATCCACGCGGGCACCGACCGCACGCCCGGCCGGCCCGCCACGCCGCCGCTCGCCCCGGCCAGCATCTACGTGTCACAGGGAACCCCCGAGCCCGGCCGCGGCTACGGCCGGGACGGCAACCCCGGCTGGGAGGCGCTCGAGCAGGCCCTCGGCGGCCTCGAGGACGCCGGGGCGGTGGCCTTCGCCTCCGGCCAGGCCGCCTCGATGGCGCTGATGCTGGCCCTGGCGCCGGGGCGGGAGCGCATCGTGCTGCCGCAGGACGGCTACTACGGGGGGCGGGCCCTGGCGGGCCGGCTGCGGCCGTACGGCGCCGTGCCGGTCCTGGTGGACCTGCAGGACCTGGCCGCCGTCGAGCGCGAACTGGCCGCCGCGCCGTCGCTGCTGTGGGCCGAGACGCCGACCAACCCGCTGCTCCGGGTGGCCGACCTGGCCCGGCTCGGGGCGCTGGCCGCGGCGGCGGGCGCGCCCATGGTGGTGGACAACACCGTCGCCACCGGCCTGCTCCAGCAGCCGCTCGAGGCGGGGGCGACAGCCTCGCTCTACTCGCTGACCAAGGCGCTGTCCGGGCACTCCGACGTGATCCTCGGGGCCGTGGTGAGCCGTGACGAGGAACTGCTGGCCGCGCTGCGGGCCTGGCGGTCCAGCGGCGGCGCGATCCCCGGGCCGTTCGAGGCCTGGCTGGCGCTGCGCGGCCTCAAGACGGCGCCGCTGCGGATCGCGCGCCAGTCGGACAGCGCACTGGCCATCGCCCGGTACCTGACCGGTCATCGCCGGGTCGCGGCCGTGCACTACCCCGGTATCGACCCATCGACGGCGGAACTGACCCGGCGGCAGCTGAGCCGCGGGTCCGGCCCCCTGCTGTCCTTCGAGGTCACCCCCGGCCGGGCCGATGCCGCGGACAAGGTGGTGGCGCGTTCGGAGCTGATCCTGCCGGCCACCAGCTTCGGCGGCGTGGAGTCCACCTGGGAACGCCGCGCCCGGTGGCCGGCCGAGGCCGCGCCAGCCTCCCTCATCCGGCTGTCGGTCGGCGTGGAACCCGTCGCCGACCTCCTCACCGACATCGACCAGGCCCTGGAGGTGCTCTGATGCGACGTGCGATCGGGACCTACGAGCTCGACGACGACCCGGCCCGGGTCGATCCCGCGGCCGCGGTGGCGTTCCTGACCACCCAGGCCTACTGGGGCCACTGGCGCGGCGAGCCGGACATCAGGCGGCAGATCGCCGCGGCCTGGCGTATCACCGGGGCGTACGACCAGGCCGGGGCGATGGTCGGCTTCGCCCGCGCGGTCAGCGACGGCGGGTCCGCCTACCTGGCCGACGTGTACGTGCTGCCCGCGCACCGCGGCGCCGGCCTGGGCCAGGCCATCGTCGCGATGATGGTCGACCAGGGCCCGGGGGCCGGGCAGCGCTGGATGCTGCACACCGCCGACGCGCACGGCCTGTACCGGCGGTTCGGTTTTGCCGCGCCCGACGGCCGCTACCTGGAGCGGCCCGCCGGGTACGAGCGGGAACCCGCGCCCGCCGCCGGCGTCCCGGCGGCCGCGGACAGCCCGGCGGACACCGGCGTCCTGGCCGGCCCGCACGTCCGCCTCGAGCCGCTGCGGCACGGTCACGTCCCGGGCCTGGTGGCCGCCGCGGCCGGGGGAGCGGACCTGTACCGCTGGACCCTCGTGCCGCGCGATACCGGCCAGGCCCGCCGCTACGTGGAGAAGGCTCTCGCGGCCCGGGACGCGGGGACCTCGGTCCCGTTCGCCGTCGTCCGGGCCGCCGACGGCGCGGTGATCGGCTCCACCCGGTTCTGGGACCTGGTTTCCTGGCCCTGGCCGGAAGCCAAGGCGACGCCTGATACCTGCGAGATCGGCCACACCTGGCTGAGCCGGGAGGCGATCAGGACCGGCGTGAACACCGAGATGAAGCGCCTGATGCTGACGCACGCCTTCGAGGCGTGGGGCGTGCAGTCGGTATGCCTGCACACCGATGTGCGGAACCAGCGGTCCCGGGACGCGATCGGGCGGATCGGGGCCACGTTCGAGGGCATCCTGCGCGCCCACCGCATCACCGCCGAGCTGGGCCCGCGCGACTCGGCGCGGTTCAGCATCACGGCGGCCGAATGGCCGTCCGTGCGGCAGCACCTGGCGGAGCTCACCGCCCGGTACGACCCGGCGCTGTCCGGCTGACCGGGGAGGCTACGCGGCGACGCGCTGCGTCCGCCACCAGGCCTGGCCCGATTCCGGCAGCATGTAGATCGGGTCGTAGTAGGGGTACTCGCGGCCGAGCGCCAGGTCGTCGTCGGATTCGATGGCGGTGCGGTAGTTCTTGGTCCAGTACGAGATGCCGTGGTCGGTGTCGTACCTGGACACCTGGTGCACCCAGCGCTTGCCGACGTAGGGCACGTCACAGACCATCCGCGGGGTGGCGAACCCGGGCAGGTAGCCCATGATCTCGTGCTGCAGGGCCTGGCCCTCGGCCAGGGTGAGCCGCCAGTGCTCGCTGCCGGGGATCATGTCGCACATGTAGAAGTAGTAGGGCATGATCTGGGCCCCGTCGAGCAGGGCGAAGCACAGGTCGAGCAGGGCCCCGGCGCTGTCGTTGGTGCCGCGCAGCAGCACGCCCTGGTTCCGCACGTCGCGGACGCCGGCCTCGAACATCGCCTGGGTCGCCCGGGCGACCAGCGGCGTCACCGACTGGGCGGCGTTCACGTGGGTGTGGATGGCGATGCTCACGCCCCGCGCGCGGGCCGTGCCGGAGAGCCGGGTCATGCCTGCCCGGACCTCGTCCGAGAGCCAGTGCTGCGGCAGCCCCATCAGCGCCTTGCTGGCCAGCCTGATGTCCCGGACCGAGTCGATCTCGAGCAGCGCGGCCACGAACGACTCGAGCCGTGGCCAGGGCAGGTTGGCCACGTCCCCGCCGGAGACCACGACGTCGCGGATCCCCGGCGTGCGGCGCAGGTACGCCAGCATCGATCCGAGCCGGTCCTCGCGGGCCAGCGCGAACTTGTGCTTGTCGGTCACCGGGGTCGGGTTGCCGACCAGGTCCATCCGGGTGCAGTGCCCGCAGTACTGCGGGCAGGTGGGCAGCAGCTCGGCGAGCACCTTGGTGGGGTAGCGGTGGGTCAGGCCCTCGACCGCCCACATCTCGGCCTCGTGCAGCGAGTCGCGCTGCGCGTACGGATGGGAGGGCCAGTCGGTCCGCCGGTCGCTGAACGCCGGCATCATGTAGCGGCGCACCGGGTCGGCGTAGAACGCCTCGGTGAAGCCGGCGTCGTCCGGTGCCCGGTCCGGGACGATCGTGTTGAGCATCTGCGGCGGCAGCAGCATCGACATGGTGGCCCGCTCGCGCTGGTCCTGCTCGAGGTCGGTGAAGAAGGACTCGGCCAGTCCCGGGCCGGTGACCTGCCGCAGCTGCCGCGCGTTCTTGACGCAGTGCGCGCGCTGCCATTGCGCGGATTCCCAGTCGGCGGCGGTTACCCCGGACCAGCCCGGGAACCGGCGCCAGTCGGGCTCGGCAAGCTCTCGCCGCTGATAGGCGTACGGCTGCGGGACCATAAGCCACCTCCCCAGTGGCAGCATGATACCGAAGAACTTGCGGTACAAAACAGATAGGACCGAAGATTTTCCCGAACGAGCGAGGGAGCCGCCCATGTCACGAACCTCGAGCCCCCTCGGGCTGCACCGCGTCCTGGAGCCGCCCGGCGTCCTGCCGCAAGCGGCCTGGCGTCTCGACCCCAGCCCCGCGATCGCCCCGGGCGAGGTCCGCGTCCGCGTCGACCGCCTCAACCTCGACGCCGCCTCCTACCGCCAGCTGAGCGAGGCTTACCCCGGCGACCCCGGCAAGCTCCGCGCCGCCGTCCTGGACATCATCACCACCCGCGGCAAAATGCAGAACCCCGTCACCGGCTCCGGCGGCATGCTCACCGGCACCGTAGCAGAGGCAGGCCCGGAAAGCCCCCTGGGACTGAGCCCCGGCCAGCGCATCGCCACCCTCGTCTCCCTCACCCTCACCCCGCTAGCCATCACCGACGGCCTCGCAGACTGGGACGGCCTCTCCGAGCAGGTCCCGTGCCAGGGCCACGCCATCCTCTTCGCCCGCTCGATAGCGGCGGTCCTGCCCGACGATCTCCCCGTGCCCCTGTCCCTGGCCGTCATGGACGTCTGCGGCGCCCCCGCCCTCACAGCCCGCACCGTCCACAAAGGTGCCGTCGTCGCCGTCATCGGCGCCGCCGGCAAGAGCGGATCCCTCTCAGCCGCGGCCGCCCGCCAGGCAGGCGCCGCCCGGGTAATCGGCATCGTCCCTAACGAGGCAGAAGCCGATCTCCTGCGCTCCCTCCCCGCCCCGGAGTCCCCCCTGGCAGACGCGGTAGTGATCGCCGACGCGAGGGACCCCGTAACACTGGCCGCGAAAGTAGAGGCCGCCGGAGGACCAGCCGACGTCACCGTCGTGTGCGTCGACGTCCCCGGCTGCGAAGGCGGCGCCATACTGTCCACCAGGCAAGGCGGCACGGTAATTTTCTTCTCCATGGCAACGAGCTTCAGCGCCGCCGCGCTCGGCGCCGAGGGCATGGCCGCCGACGTGACCATGCTGGTCGGCAACGGCTACGTTCCCGGCCACGCGGACTTCGCGCTGGGCCTGCTCCGCGGCGTCCCCGCGGTACGGAACCTGTTCGAACGGCGGGTGGCGCGATGACCGGCAAGCTCAACCTGGACCCGGCCATCGTGGCGCAGGCCCGCGAACTGGCCCGGCTGGCCGGGCAGCCGGTTACCGACCTGGCCCGCACGCACACCACGGTCTCGGTGGAACGGGCCATGCTGCGGCTGGCCGGCCTGGACGGCGCGGACGAGGACGGGATGCCGTGGGTGAACCGGCTCACCGACGCGATCCGCGAGACGACCGGGCTCGAGCACGGCGTCGCCCTGCCGGCCTGGGACGCGATGATCACCGGCGGCTATCGGGACCTGCGCACGCTGGCCGTCGACGCGGCCGCCGGGCTGGCCAAGTTCCGCCTGCCCATGGGGGCGGACGCCGAGCTGGCCCGCGAGCACGCCACCCGTTCGGCCGGTGCGGGCGTGACCCTGATCGGCCAGCGGCGGGCGGAGCGGGACCAGATGATCGCCGCGACCTCCGACCCGCCGATGCCGTGGATCTACCTGATCGTGGCGACCGGGGACATCTACGAGGACATCCCGCAGGCGCAGGCGGCGGCGCGGGAAGGCGCCGACATCATCGCGGTGATCAGGTCGACCGGGCAGTCGCTGCTCGACTACGTGCCCGAGGGCGCGACCCGCGAGGGCTACGCCGGCACGTACGCGACCAGGGAGAACTTCCGGCTGATGCGCGCCGCGCTGGACGACGTGTCGCGTGAGCTCGGCCGGTACGTCCGGCTGACCAACTACGCCTCGGGCCTGTGCATGCCGGAGATCGCCGTCCTGGCCGGGCTCGAGCGCCTGGACATGATGCTGAACGACTGCATGTACGGGATCATCTTCCGCGACATCAACCCGGTGCGGACCTTCATCGACCAGCGGTTCTCCCGGCAGGTGCACGCCCGGGCCGGCATCGTCATCAACACCGGCGAGGACAACTACCTGACCACCGCGGACGCGGTCGACGCGGCCCACACCGTGGTGGTGTCCCAGCTGCTGAACGAGTATTTCGGCCGCGAGGCCGGGCTGGCCGACGCCCAGCTGGGACTGGGGCACGCCTTCGAGATCAACCCGGAGGTGCCGGACTCCTTCCTGCTCGAGCTGGCGCACGCCCAGCTGGTCAGGGAGCTGTTCCCGGACGCGCCGCTGAAGTACATGCCGCCGACCAAGCACATGACCGGCAACGTGTTCGCCGGCTACCTGCTGGACGCGTTCTTCAACCTGGCGGGCGTCATGACCGACCAGTCCATCTTGCTGATCGGCATGATGACCGAGGGCATCCACACGCCGTTCCTGTCCGACCGCGACCTGGCCCTGGAGAACGTCCGCTACGTGCGGCGCGCGGCCGGGAAGCTGGGCGGGTCGTTCCGGCCCGAGCCGGACGGGTTCGTCGCGCAGCGGGCCCGCCAGGTCCTGGGCGAGGCCACCGACCTGCTGCGCGCGATCGGCTCGCAGGGCCTGCTCAACGCGATCGCCGAGGGCACGTTCGGGGTGACCAGGCGGCCGGCCGACGGGGGCCGCGGCCTGGACGGAGTGGTGGAACGGGCTCCCGGTTACTTCAACCCGGCCGCTGACATGATGGAGGCAGGCCAGTGAGCCTGACCGGGATCGTCCGGCCGTACGGCGACACCACCGGGGACGGGCGGGTGCAGCTGTCGTTCACGCTGCCCGTGCCGTTCGGCGACGAGACCGAGCGGGCCCGGGCCGAGGGCGCCGCCCTGCAGCTGGCGGCCAAGATGGGCATGGACCCGGCGATGGTCGTGCACGCCAAGGGGATGGGACCCGACTTCACGTTCTTCATCGTGTACGGGCGGGTCAGCCACCTGGTCGACCTGTCGGCCGTGACGGTGACCGAGCGCGAGTTCCCGGTCCTGCCGGCCACCGAGGTCAACCTGCGGATCCGGTCGGCCCTCGGCCGCAAGCTGGTCGTGGTCGGCGCCTGCATCGGCACCGACGCGCACACGGTCGGCATCGACGCGATCCTCAACGTCAAGGGGCACGCGGGGGAGAAGGGCCTGGAGTACTACCGGGAGATCAAGGTGGTGAACATGGGGTCGCAGGTCAGCGTCGAGGACCTGGTGGCCCGGGCCGCCGCCGAGCACGCCGACGCCGTGCTGGTCAGCCAGGTCGTCACCCAGCGGGACGCGCACCTGACCAACACCCGGGAGATGGCGGCGGCGTTCCGGGCCGGGTCCGGCGCGCAGCGGCCGCTGCTCGTGGCGGGCGGGCCGCGGTTCGACCCGGCCGCCGCGCACGAGCTCGGCGTGGACAAGATCTTCGGCCGCGGCACCACCCCCGGCGAGGTGGCCAGCTACCTGGTGCACGCCCTCGCGCCACCAGGGGGGCCTGGGGGGATGGAGTCCCCCCGGAAGAAAGGAGCACAGCATGAGCGCTGAAGTCGGCCGGTCGGTGACGCACCGCCGGTACGTGAAGCACGGCGACGCCCACTACGGCGGGAACCTGGTCGACGGGGCCTACGTGCTCGGGCTGTTCGGCGACGTCGCCACCGAGCTGTGCATCGTGACCGACGGCGACGAGGGCCTGTTCGCGTCCTACTCCGACGTGCAGTTCCGCGCGCCGGTGCTGGCCGGGGACATCATCGAGGCGACGGCCACGGTGACCGCGGTCGGCCGCCGGAGCCGGCAGCTCGCGTTCGAGGCCCGGGTGACCTGCCGGGCCGACCCGGAGCGCGGGGACTCGGCGGCCTCGGTGCTCGGCGAGCCCGTCGTCGTCGTGACCGCGGCCGGCACCGTGGTGGTGCCGGCGACTGCCTAGCGGTCGTCAGTAGGGTGCAACTGTGACCTCATCTTCCTCGCTGCTTCCGGCGACCTGCCGGGCGCTCGCCCGCCGGATCGCCGCCGGCCAGGCCGAGGGCCGGTCGCCGTCCCTGATCGGAGCCGTGGCCCGGGATGGCGGCCAGGCCTGGTGCGGAGCCCGGAGCATGCTCGAGGGCCACGAGCCCGACGGCGCCACCCAGTACCGGATCGGCTCGCTGACCAAGACGTTCATCGCGGTGCTGGTCATGCGGCTGCGCGACGAGGGCCGCCTGGACCTCGCCGACCCCGTGGGCACCCACCTCGACGCGGGGCCGGCGGCGGGTGCCACGATCGCCCAGCTGCTGTCGCACACGGCCGGCCTGCCGTCGGAGACGCCGGGCCCGTGGTGGGAGCGGAGCCCCGGCGACCTGCGCCCCGGGCTCGGTGACATCCTCGGGCCGGCGCCGCATCCGGCCGGGCGCCTGTTCCACTACTCCAACCCCGGCTACGGCCTGCTCGGCGCGCTGGTCGGCCAGCTGCGCGGACACGGCTGGGAGGAGGCGCTGCGCCGGGAGATCCTGGACCCGCTGGGGATGGCCCGTACCAGCGCGGCGCCGGCCGAACCGCACGCGCGCGGTTTCGCCGTGCACCCGTGGGCCGACGTCATGCAGCTCGAGCCGGCTGACCCGACCGGGCTGATGGCACCGGCCGGGGAGCTGTGGTCGACGGCGCAGGACCTGTGCCGGTTCGCCGTCTTCCTGCTGGACGGCGACGACCGGGTGCTGCCCGCGGCGACGCTGGCCGAGATGCGCACCCCCGCCTCGCCGCCCGGCGACGAGGCCTGGGCCGGCGGCTACGGGCTCGGCCTGCAGCTGTTCCGGCACGGCGGGCGGGTCCTGTACGGCCACTCCGGGTCGATGCCGGGCTTCCTCGCCACCTTGTGCGTGAGCCCCTCCGACGGCGTCGCCGGGATCGCGCTGGCCAACGCCACGTCGGGTCCCGACATCAGCGGGATCGCCATCGACCTGGCGACGATCGTGGCCGAGGCCGAGCCGCGTTTCCCGGCCCGCTGGCAGCCGCTGCCCGAAGTCGACCAGTCCCTGCTCGCGCTGACCGGGCCGTGGTACTGGGGGCCCCGCGCCTACGTGCTGCGGCTGCTCGCCGACCGCGGCGTCGAGCTCGGCCCGGCCACCGGCCGCGGCCGCGCCTCCCGCTTCCGGGCCGAGCCCGACGGCACCTGGACCGGCCTGGACGGCTACTACACGGGCGAGACCCTGCGCCTGGTCCGCGGGGCGGACGGCACGGCCGACCACTTCGACCTGGGATCGTTCGTCTTCACCCGGACGCCGTATGAGCCGGACGCGCCGCTGGCCGGGCGCCCGGACCCGGAGGGCTGGCGGCCCTTCTAGCCGGCGGCGGTCGCGCGGTAGCGGGTCATCGGGCCGAGCACGCCGGGGACGACGGCGAAGGGGGTCATGCCGAGCCGCGTGACCACCGCGACCGAGGCGGCGTTGCCCTCGTCGACCTCCGCGAGGATCTCGGGCAGCCCGAGGGGGCCCAGGGCGTGCTCCAGCACGGCCCGGGCGGCCTCGGTGGCGTACCCGCGGCCCCACGAGCCGGGAGCCAGGCTGTAGAAGATCTCCAGGCCGGCGTCATCGAGCGGGCGCAGGCCGGCCGTGCCGGCCAGCTCCGCACGGCCGTGCTCGAAGACGAGCCAGATGCCGTACCCGCCCGCGGCGAAGTCCCGGACGCTGTCCTCGATGGTCTCGGCGACCTCGGCCGCGGACAGCAGCGCGCCGTCGAACAGGAACCGCCGGACATCCGGGAGCGTCCAGTGGGCCAGCAGGACGGCGTGATCGCCCGCCGTGGCCGGGCGCAGGACCAGGCGTTCGGTGGTCAGGGCGTAGTCCATGCCCGCCAGGCTATCCACCCGGCCGTCACCAGGGCTACCATGGCCTTGCTTCATGGCTGCGTGTACTGAGAATTCATATACCAGTTCGGAGGAAATCCTATGGTGACAGTCGTTCGGCGGCATATGCCCAGGCGTCGCAGCGGGCACACCGTCACCGTCACCATCGGGACCGAGCGGTTCTGCCTCACCGCCAACCAGCGGGACGACGGCAGCCTCGGCGAGGTGTTCATCGGCTGGGGCAAGCACGGCAGCAGCACCGCGGGCCTGATAAGCGCCTACGCCGCCGGGCTCTCGCTGGGCCTGCAGCACCGCGTTCCCCTGGCCGACCTCATCCGTCCCGGCCTCGGCCAGTACTTCGTGCCCAACGGGCACACCGACGACCCGGAGATCCCCCGGGTCCGCTCGGCGGTCGACTACATCGCCCGCCGCCTGGCCATCGACTGGCTGCCCTACCCCGACCGGGCCGGGCTCGGCGTCTACACGCTGACCGAGCGCGTCCACCGCGCCAGCACCTGGATCAGCGCGTGCGAGCCAGCAGCCCGGCACCGCGCTGCCGGTCAGCACGGCGGCCGCTGACGGCGCTACGGCATCATAGGGGCCTATGCCCGTCATCGACGACGAGCGGCTGCGCCGCCTCCGGCTGGCCGCCCAGCGCCTCACCCCGGCTACGGCCGCCGACGGCGTGCGCGCCGCGGCCCGGGCGGTCGTCGGCGTGCAGGCCCAGGACGTGCGGGCGGCGGGCCTGGCGCTCCGCTCCCGGGTACCGGGCCTGCGGCGGGCCGACGTGGCCGGCTCCGGACTGATCAGGACATGGACCAAACGGGGCACGCTGCACCTGATCGACCCCGCCGACTGGCCCTGGCTGCACGCCGCGGTGGGCCAGCGCAACCGGGTCCGGTTCGACGCCGAGATGCGCAAGCGCGGCGACTACGACGCCGCGACCGGGATGCTCGACGACCTTATGGCCGTGCTCCGCGACCGCCCGCTGGACCGGGCCGCCCTGCTCCGCGAACTGGCCGCCCGCGGCCATCCGGTCCCGGGTCAGCGCTCGGTCAACGTCCTCATGCCCTGGGTGGCGTCCCAGGGGCTGGTGACGGGCCTGCCCGACGGCCGCTACCGGGCGGCCGAGCCGCCGCCCGCGGTGGATCCCGACCTGGCGCTGGCCACCTTGGCCCGCCGCTACCTGGCCGGCTACGGGCCGGCCGCGCCGGCGGACCTGGCCTCCTGGTCCGGCCTGCCGCTGGGGACCGCCCGGCGGGCGCTGGCCGCCGCCGGGGACACCGAGGCGGCGGGCGACCTGCTCGCCCTGCCCGGCACCCTGGACGCGGAGCCGCCGCCCGCGCCGCCCGTCCTGCTGCTCGCCGCCTTCGACACCGCCCTGCTCGGCTACCGCACCCGCGTACCGCTGGTGGCGGCCGCGGACGACCGCCACATCCTGCCCGGCGGGGGCATGCTGCGGCCCGCCGTCCTGGCCGGCGGCCTCGCCGCCGGGACCTGGGGCCTGGCCGGCGGCACGGTGACGATCGACTGGTTCCGGAGCCCGGCTGAGACGGCCGGACTCACCGCCGGGCTGCGCGCCGAGCAGGCCGACGTCGGGCGGTTCCTGGCTAGCTCTTCGTGCTGAAGGTGAACATCTTCTCGGCCGCGATCCGCGCCCCGACCGCGTCCAGGCCATTCAGCCAGGTCTCGAACTGCGGGCCCTGCAGCGGCACGTAGTGATCCAGCATGGCCTGCCGCAGCCCGGCCCCGGCCGGGTCGCGCAGGCCGACGAGCTCATCCACCCGGCCGTGCACGGTCACCGCGAGCTCCTCCCCGGGCAGGTGGGTGGCGCTGACCGCGGGCCGGGCGGCCAGGTGGCGCATCCGCACCGAGTTCCGGGCCGAGCTGAACCAGAACGACCCGTGCAGGAAGTAGCCGTCGACCGGGCCGGCCAGCGGCCGGCCGTCGGCGGTCACGGTGGCCACCACCAGCAGCCGCATGCCGGTCAGCCGCCTGGCTAGCTCCGCGGCGGACAGGCGGCGCTCGTCGGTGATGATGCCCCGCAGGTGCCCGCCCGCGCCCGCCGCGCTGCGATCCAGGAGCTGCTGGAGGTTACCGAGTTCGTCAGGAGTCTCGAGCATCCGCCGATTACACCACGGGGCTCTGACATTCCAGGCTTGGTCCCGGACGGTCAGCTGGCCGCGCTGCGCGGCTGGGGCGGCCGGCTGATCCGGGCGGAGAACAGGTCGCGGAGGCTGACCACGCCGTGCACGCGCCGCCCTTCCACGATGGGCAGGTGGCGGAAGCCGTTCAGGAGCATGATCTGGGCCGCTTCCTCGACTGGCGTGTCCAGGGCCGCCGACTGCGGGTCCCGGGACATCCAGGCCGACACCGGCTCCGTGGTGAGGTCCGTCCCGGATCCGGCCGCCTTGAGCACGTCCCGCTCGGTGAGGATGCCGGCCAGGAACGGGCCCTGCATGACCACGGCCGAGCCCACGCCCTCGCGCACCATCGCGGCGGCGGCCTCGGCCACCGGGCTCTCCGGGCTGGTCGATACCATCCGCGCGGGCATCAGGTCGCCGACCGTCAGGGACCGGCGGGCGACCTCAGCCACTTTCGCCGATTTCGTACAGCTCGGATTCGTCGTGCGGCGACGACGGCCCGGCGAGCTCTTCGGACAGCAGGCGCCACAGCGAGCCCGACCACGCGGACAGCCGCGGCCACCGCATCCAGAACAGCTGGAGGGTCGTCTCGTCGAACTGGGTGTGCGCCTGCTCGGGCGATACCGAGCGGGTGAAGTCTTCGAGCTGGGACATCAGGTCGAGAAAACGGTCGGCGCTGCCATCCATGCAATCACCTCCAGGGGAGCCGAAGGCCGGCCGCTGGCGGGCGGCCGGGCGGACGTCGGGAGAAGCTAAGTGGGGGATCCATACCCCGAAAGCACGCTGCGCAAGAGAGCAGCCGCTGCTTATTTTGCCTCGCCGCGAGCGAAAGGTATAGACCGTTGCTGATGAGTGAGCGGTGCTGCGCCCCCGGTGACCCGCGTTCTGACCTGAACACCGGCATGCCCCTGTTCTTCACTCTGTGTAGTCAAACAGCGTCTCTCGGTAGTTTAGTGTCAGGTTCGACGGTTGACATTGCCCCGATCGGGGGTAAGTTCTGATCAGTCCAGCACCGGGCTCGCCGGCCGGACCGGCAAGCTCATCAGGTTCGGGCTATGCCATGGCAGGGGTGCTCGCAGCCAGCCGCCCCTGGGCCAGGCATGGCACTAGAACGGGCAGGAAGAGCTTGTCGCGCTCATCCGGCTGGACGGGGGGTTGGGCCTGGAAAGGGCCCGGGCACCCAGTAGACAACGGCGACTAAGCCCGTGGCCAACGGGACGGTCCTCGGTCCGAAGGCGCTGCCCGGGTCCTTTCTCCAGAGGGAGGCGGACCCCCCTTATCGCGATGACGCGTGCCTGGCACGAATCCGGGGACAGGTTCGTTGTGCACCCGGGGGGGCACGCCCAGGCGGGGGCGAATAACGGACGGCGCCGTGACGGCCAGGTAATGGCAGTCAGCCGGCCAGGCCGACGGGGATATCATGGCCTGCACTGTCGGTGACTAGCCCGCGTGACTGGGCACCGCCTGGTAACCAACACAGCGATAGGCAGGGGTTGTGACTGAGCCAAACCCGTCCGCCGTGCCATCCGCCGGCCGGATCGTCATCGTCATGCCGACGTACAACGAACGGCAGAACCTGGAGTCCATCGCGGGCCGGGTGCGAACGGCGCTGCCGGAAGCGGATCTGCTGGTCGTCGACGACAACAGCCCGGACGGGACCGGCGATATCGCGGACAAGCTGTCCGAGGCCGACCCGCACGTGCAGGTCCTGCACCGGACCGAGAAGGCGGGCCTGGGCAAGGCCTACATCGCCGGGTTCGGCTGGGCGCTCGAGCGCGGCTACGACGTGATCGTGGAGATGGACGCGGACGGCTCGCACCAGCCGGAGCACCTGCCCAGCCTGGTCGGCGCCCTGGACGGCGCGGACCTGTCCATCGGGTCCCGGTGGGTACGCGGCGGCAAGGTCGTCAACTGGCCCCGGTCCCGGGAGGCGCTGTCCCGCGGCGCCAACATCTACACCCGGATCATGCTCGGCCTCAGCGTCCGGGACGCCACGGCCGGTTTCCGCGCCTACCGCGCCGCGACCCTGCGCACGATCAGCCTCAGCCAGGTGGAATCGACCGGTTACTGCTTCCAGATCGACCTCACCGTCCGGGTGGCCAACGCGGGCCTGCGGATCGTCGAGGTGCCGATCACGTTCGTCGAACGCGAGCACGGCGCCTCCAAGATGAGCAACAGCATCATCTTGGAGGCGTTCTGGCGCGTGGCGCAGTGGGGCGTGGCCCGGCGGGTGCGCAGGCACCGCTAGCGGGCACGGCTAACCGGCACCCCTGGCTTCTGGGGCAACCCGGGATGCCGGCCTCAGGTGATCCAGCGAGGACGGGGACGGGGCTAGGCGCTCCGGCGGTGCGGACGGCTGGTGTCCTGGCCGCGGTCGCCGCTGCGGCGCTCCCTGATGACCTCCAGGCGCTCGGCGAGCACGGCCTCGAGGTCTTCCACTGTGCGTCGTTCCATCAGCATGTCCCAGTGGCTGCGCGGTGGCTTCGCCTTCTTCGGAGAAGGGGATTCACCGGTCGCCGCGATCGCGATCGCGCCGCAGACGCGGCACTCCCACGTCCCGGGAAGTTCCGCCTCGGCGGCGAAAGGCACGCTAAAATGATGTCCATTCGGGCAGTTGAAAGCAACGTCCTGACGGGGTGCCAGGTCGGTGTTCCTGTCGTTCTCGTAGCTCGTCGCACCGAGCCGGGTGCCGCGAAGTGCGCGTTCGGCCATGCTTGCTGCCTCCCAGGCGGTCAGCGGTTCTTTCAAACAACGCTGAATACCCGGACAAGATTCCCCATGTGGGCGTTACCCAATCGTATTTCGGCAGAAAGATCGCGGTAACCTGCCGCGGAGCGCCCGGTCACGGTCCGCGGGGGTGCCACTGACCTCGCTCGATGAGGACCTCGCGGAGCGCGGAGATGTCGTCCGTCATGATGCCGTCGACGCCCAGGTCGAGCAGCCGGACCATCTCGGCCCGGTCGTTGACGGTCCACACGTGCACGTACAGGCCCAGGGCGCGGGCCCGGCGCATGAACGACCGGGACGCGACCCGGCCCTCCACCTGGGCGCAGCGCACCTGCCGCCGGGCCAGCCACCGGCCCAGCGAGCCCGTTCCCGGCCCGGCGGCGCAGCGGACCGCGGCGATCACGGCCGGCGAGGCGGTCATGCACACCGGGCGGTCGAGCAGCCCGCGCGCGGCCCGCAGCCGGCGGCCGGAGAACGAGGTCACGCACACGCGGTCCCACGCGCCGGTGCGGCGCAGCACGCCGGCCAGCAGCGCGATACCGGGCTCGTCCTTGAGGTCGATGTTGAAGCGCGCGTCCGGCCAGGCGCCGAGCAGGTCCTCGATCAGCGGTATCGGCTCCGTGCCGTCCACCCGCAGCGCCTTGACCTCGGCGTAGGTCCGCGAGCCGATCGGACCGGACACGCCGGTCACCCGGCCGAGCGTGCGGTCGTGGAACGCCATGAGCTTGCCGTCCGCGGTCGCCCGGGCATCCGTCTCCAGGTACGCGTAGCCCAGCTTGACGGCGTGCTCGAACGCCGTCCAGGAGTTCTCGGGCGCGTGCGCCGCGCCGCCGCGGTGCGCGAACGCGTGCGGGCGGGGGGTGTCAAGGAACGGTACCGGCACGGTCGCCAGTATGCCCGCTGCCGGGGCATGGCCGGTGAACGGCCCGGGCCGGCGGGCCGACGATCAGCCGGCCGCCCGGTATCCGGTCCGCGCGCTGCTCAGCGAGCTCCTGGCGTCACCGGGACCAGCTGCCGCGGCGGGCCTCGGCCATCGCGACGGCGGCCGCCACCGCCACGTTCAGCGACCCGACCCGGCCGGACTGCGGGATATAGGCGACCGCGTCGGCCACGGCCAGCAGCGCCGCCGTGCAGCCGCGGTCCTCGTTGCCGACGGCCAGGCAGACGTCGCCGTCCAGCAGTGCCTCGGGCAGCGGCACCGCGCCGGTGGCCAGCTCGACCGCCACCACCCGCAGGCCCGAGGCCGCCGCGGCCTTGGCCGCGGCGACCGGGCTCGCCTCCACCGTCGCCTCGACCAGCCGCTGGGTGCCGAGCGCGGTCCGGGCGACGCCCGGGTGGCTGAGCGGGGCCGTGCTGCCGCACAGCCACAGGTGCTCGGCCCCGAAGGCCGCCGCCGTGCGGATGATCGAGCCCACGTTGAACGGCTGGGCCACCGAGTCCAGCAGCAGCGCCAGGCGCGTGTCGCCGGCCCGGCGCCACTCGCGGTTGAGCCGCTTGACCTCGGTGGGGCGCAGCTGCCGGGGGGCGCCCGCGGGCTCGGGCGGCGACGGGATCATGAGGGCGCCACCGCCGCCCGTTCGGCCTGATGGTCCACCTGGAGCAGGCGGTAACCGCTCCGTGCGGCCAGCCGGGTCACGGGCCAGCCCTGCCCGGACAGCCAGCGATGCAGCGAGTCGGCGCCGAGGTTGCGGCCGATGACCAGGTACGCGCGGCCGGCCGGGGCCAGGCGGCCGAGCCAGCCGGCCAGCAGGGCGTGCAGCGCGTCCTTGCCGATGCGGACCGGCGGGTTGGACCATATCGCGTCGAGCCGGGCCGGGACCGACGCGTCGCCGGGGGAGACGCAGCGCACGTTGGCCAGGGCCGCCGCCTGCGCGTTGCGCGCGCACAGCTCGAGCGCCCGCTCGTTGACGTCGACCCCCCATACGGCGGCGCCCGGCGCGCGGGCGGCCAGGACGCAGGCGACCGGGCCGTAGCCGCAGCCCAGGTCGAGCAGGTCGCCGGAGGCCGGCGGCGGCGGGGACTCCTCGAGCAGCAGGCGGGTGCCCGGGTCGAGCCGGCCGGGGGAGAAGACCCCGGCGTCGGTGGCCAGTTCCAGGTACACGTCGGGCAAGATCACCCGGACCTGCCCGGGCCGGTGCGCCGCGCCGGGCCGGGCCGAGAAGTAATGGTCGTTCACCGGCCTACCGGAGCGGCGGGCCTGGCCTCGCCGGCCAGCGCCGGGCTGACGAACCGGCGGCTGACCCACCGCTCGACGATGAACGTCATGATCGGGACCGTCCCGGCCAGCAGCATGATCACGGTCGGCTTGACCGCCAGCTTCAGCCTGCGGGCCAGCAGCCAGGCGAAGGCCAGGTAGATGATGTACAAGATGCCGTGCACCACGCCGACGTCGTTGGCCACCGCCGGGTGCCCCGCCACCTGCAGCGGGATGCCGACGAAGCACAACACCACCAGCACCACGCCGGTCACGTAGGCCATCACCCGGTACCGCAGCACCGCCGCTTCCACTTGGTTCTCCTATCGAAGTCCGTGCCGCCGGCTAGCGCCGGCCGTGGTCCTTAGCGTCGGCGTTGAGCCGCGTCAGGTAGGCGTTGTACGCGCTGAGCTCCTCGTCCTCATCCCCGTCGGGCAAACCAGACTGCACCGCGCGGACCTGGCCCACCGGGACCTGCAAGGTGCCGGTGACCCCGGCGGGAAGCCGGGCCGCCTCGGCGGCCACCGCCTGCGGATCGGGCGCCTGACCGCGCCTGATCCGGAACTCGTCCCTGATCGTCTTGGCCCAGAAGACCACGGCGAAGCCCGAGAACAGCGGCCACTCGAAGGTGTATGCCCAGCTCAGCGCGTTGCCAGTCAGCGCGCGGTGGAACTGCCAGTCACCCATCCACAGCATGCCCCAGAACGAGACCACCATGAACACGTGCCAGCCGAGCCACCGGGGCTGCACCAGGAAACGCCACACGGGACCCGGCGCCTGGGCCTGGGCCGGCGTCCCGGTGACGGCGGCGCCGCCGTCGCCCGTGTTTTCCATGCCGCCAGGGTAGCGCCGGCGGTGGATAATTCCCGCATGGGTCTGCGCACGGGCTTCACCGCGCCAGCCAGGCGGCTGCCTGGCCGGCTGGACGAACTGCACGGTCCCTGGCAGGGCACGGTCGTGCTGCCGGTGCACCTGAGCTGGCACCAGCTCCGCGAGTTCGACGTGGCCAGGCAGGACCTGCGGCTGCTGCTGTACAGCATCGTGATTAGCCAGGGACGGCGGAACGACGTGGCCCGCTACCTCAACCCGGAGCGGCTGCGCGACGACTGGCCGCAGCTCGGAGGGCTGCTCAGCCGCCGGACGCGCCGGGCCTGCGAGCGCCGCCTCGGCCTGCCCCGCTGACGGCGGTGCAGGCACGCCGGGCGGCGCTGCGCACCCGCCACCCCTGGCACCGGCACCGCACGCCATATGCCAGGCTGATGACATGCGCAAATACGTGATCATGGGCGTACAGGGCAGCGGCAAGGGGACGCAGAGCCAGATGCTGGTCGCCGACCTGGACCTGGTCCACATCGGCGTGGGCGATATCTTCCGCTGGAACGTGCAGAACCACACCAAGCTGGGCGCCCAGGTCCGGCGCACCATGGCGGCCGGTGAACTGGTCGGGGACGACATGGTGGAGGCCGTGGTCAGGGACCGGCTCGACCAGCACGACTGGAACTTCGGCTTCATCATCGACGGGTTCCCGCGCAGCCCGCGGCAGGCGGAGTTCTTCCTGGAGAGCTACGACATCGACGGCGTCATCCACCTCGACCTGCCCGATTCCGAGGTCCGGCGCCGCGTGCTCAACCGCAGGCTGTGCAAGGACTGCGGCATGGACTACCACCTCATCGACAGCAGCCCGAAGGTCTCCGGCCAGTGCGATTCGTGCGGCGGCGAGCTGGTCACCCGGGAAGACGACACCGAGGAGGCGCTGGCGGTCCGGCTCCGGGAATACCACGAGACGACCAACCCGGTGCTGGAGATCTTCCGCCGCAAGGAGTACGTCTTCACGGTCGACGCGCGGCAGGCCCCCGAGGTCGTGCAGAAGCAGATCAGGACGTGCCTGCAGCTGCCGCCGTATCAGCCGGACCAGCCGGGGCGGCGGAAAAACGGGGGAGCCGCCGGTGCGTGAGATCTCGGTCTTCGGCGGCACCTCGCACCCCGCGCTGACCGCCGAGATCTGCGCGCACCTGGCCGTGCCGCAGCGCCCGGTGCTGGTCAAGCGGTTCGCCAACGACTGCCTGGAGGTCCAGCTGCAGTCCAACTGCCGGGAACGGGACGTCTACCTGATCCAGTCGCTGGTCCGGCCGGTGCAGGAGAACCTGGTCGAGCTGCTGCTGATGGCGGACGCGGCCCGGGGGGCGTCCGCGGCCCGGGTGACGGCGGTGCTGCCGCACTACGCGTACGCCCGCTCCGATAAGAAGGACGCGCCGCGGATCTCCATCGGCGGCCGCCTGATCGCCGACCTCCTGGTCACCGCCGGGGTCAACCGGGTCCTCACCCTGAACCTGCACTCGCCGCAGGTGCACGGGTTCTTCTCGGTGCCGGTGGATCACCTGCACGCGCTGCGCGAGCTGGCCGGGCACTTCAGCCAGCGGGACCTGACCGACGCCGTCGTCGTCTCGCCCGACCTGGGCTACGCCAAGAGCGCCGCGGCGTTCGCCCGCCGGCTCGGCCTGCCGGTGGCGGCGGGCGCGAAAGAGCGGATCAGCGACTCCGAAGTGCGGATCACCACCATCATCGGCGACGTGGCCGGCCGGGACGTGATCGTCCTGGACGACGAGATCTCCCGCGGCACCACCGTGTTCGAGCTGCTCGACCGGCTGCGCGAGCAGGGAGCCCGGTCCGTGGCGGTGGCCTGCACGCACGGCCTGTTCGCCGACAACGCGCTGGACAAGCTGGCCGCCGCCGACGTGACCGAGATCGTCTGCACCAACACGGCGCCGCTGGAGGCCGAGCACCCCAAGCTGACCGTCCTGTCGGTGGCCCCGGCGCTCGCCGAGGCCATCAGCAGGATCCACAACGGGGAGTCGGTCAGCTCCCTGTTCCACTAGGCTGGCCGGCCGTCGCCACCACCCAGGCCAGCACCAGGGCCTCCTCCAGCCAGGCGTCGTAACGGCCGCTGCGGCCGCCGTGGCCCGCCTCCATCTCGGTCTTGAGCAGGAACGGGCCGCCGGCGGCGGTCGCGCGCAGCCGGGCGATCCACTTGGCCGGCTCGTGGTACGTCACCCGCGTGTCGTTCAGGCCGGCCAGCGCGAAGACCGGCGGGTACGACTGCCCGGTGACGTTCTCGTACGGCGTGTACGACTTCATGTACGCGTAGACCTCGGGGTCGTGCAGCGGGTCGCCCCACTCCTCCCACTCGGTCACGGTCAGCGGCAGTGACGGGTCCAGGATGGTGGTCAGCGCGTCGACGAACGGGACGTGCGCCACGATCCCGGCGAACGCCTCCGGTGCCATGTTGGCCACCGCGCCCATCAGCAGGCCGCCCGCCGAGCCGCCCCGGGCGATGAGCCGGTCCGCCGACGTCCAGCCCGCCTGGGCCAGGTGCCGGGCGCACGCGATGAAGTCGGTGAACGTGTTCTTCTTGCGCAGCAGCTTGCCGTCGGTGTACCAGGACCGGCCCATCTCGCCGCCGCCGCGGATGTGCGCGATCGCGTACACGAAACCGCGGTCGAGCAGCGACAGCACCGGGATGGAGAACGCCGGGTCGCGGGAGAGCTCGTAGCTGCCGTAGCCGTACAGCAGGCACGGCGCGGTGCCGTCCCGCGGCGTGCCCTTGCGGCAGACCAGCGAGATCGGCACCCGGGTCCCGTCCCCGGCCACCGCCCACTCCCGGTACTGCTCGTAGTCCTGCGGACGGTAGGGGACGCCGGACGGCGACGGCAGCACCGGCTGGCGCTTGAGCAGGGTGAGCTCGCCGGTGGCCATGTCGCAGTCGTAGACCGAGCCCGGCGTGACCAGCGAGGTGAAGGACAGCCGGAACCGGCTGGCCCCGAACTCGGGGTTCAGCCCCGGCCCGACCCGGTAGACGGGCTCGCTGAACGCGACCTCGTGCGCCCCGTCCGCCCCGGAACTGTCCCCGCGCAGGATCCGCAGCCCGGTCAGGCCGTCGCGGCGGAAGTACACCACGGTGTAGTCCGCGAACGCGTCCACGCCGAGCAGCCGGGTATCGGCCCGGTGCGGCACGAACGGGGTCCAGCGGGACGGGTCGTCCAGCGGGGCGGTCGCGATCTCGAAGTTCTCCGCGCCGTCGTTGTGCAGGATGAGCAGCCGGTCCGCGGCGGCCTCCACGTCGTAGTCCACGCCCTGGCGGCGCGGCGCCACCACGGTGAACTCACCGTCCGGCGCCGACGCGTCCAGCAGCCAGACCTCGCTGGTCAGGACGCTGGACGACCTGATCATCAGATGCTGCTCGCTGCGGCTCAGGCCCACGTAGACGTGGAACTTCTCGTCGGTCTCCTCGAACACCATGGTGTCCTCGGCCGCGGCGGTGCCGATCCGGTGCCGCCAGACCCGGTACGGCCGCCAGGCGTCGTCCACGGTCGTGTAGAACACGGCGGAGCCGTCCAGGGACCACGCGCAGCCGGCGTAGGTATTGGGGATCTCGTCCGGCAAGGCGGCCCCGGTGGCCAGGTCCTTGACCCGGAGCGTGAACCGCTCGTTGCCGGAGAAGTCGGTGGAGTAGGCCAGCCAGCGCTGGTCCGGGCTGGTCCGGAACGCGCCCAGGCTGAAGAAGTCGTGGCCGGCGGCGAGCTCGTTGCCGTCGAGCAGTTCCTCCTCGCCGTCCAGCGGCTTGCCGTCCTCGGCCACGGGCGGGACGATCTCGCCGGGCCGGACCGCGCGGCGGCACCAGACCGGGTACTGCTTGCCCTCGACCGTCCGGGAGTAATGCCACCAGCCGCCCTTGCGCACCGGGACGGACAGGTCGCTCTCCTGGGTGCGCGCCTTGATCTCCGCGAAGATCTCCTCGCGCAGCGGGGCCAGGGAGGCAGTGGCCGCGTCGGTGTAGGCGTTCTCGGCCTCCAGGTAGCCGATGGTGTCCGGGTCTTCCCGGTCGGCCAGCCAGGCGAATTCGTCGGTGAAAGTGTCGCCGTGGAAGGTGCGCGGGCTGGGGATCTGCTTAGCCTGCGGCGGCTCGATGCTCATGACGGCCCAGTCTAGTAACGCGTCCGGTCACGAGCTGCCGGCCGTCGCCGTCGCCCTGCGTTCACCTGCCTTTGCCGCCATGGAGCGGTGCGCGGACATCTGCTGCTCACGAACTGCGTCCAGGTGGCCACGATGATGGGCTCGGTCGTCCACATCCCGGGATGACCGCGGAGACCGAGCGCTACATCCG
The DNA here is from genome assembly GCA_963839095.1 of uncultured Actinomycetota bacterium. GTDB lineage: Bacteria > Actinomycetota > Actinomycetes > Streptosporangiales > Streptosporangiaceae > Palsa-504. Next base: position 127,170 of record CAWIUF010000071.1, read on the forward strand.
GGACCTGCATGACCACCTGATCCGGATCGGGGACATGCGCGGCTGGATGCGCAAAGCCAGCTGGGCCCCGGCTCTACCCCCGGCGGCCCGGCGGGGCGGCGCGGGGCTAACCTTAGCCTCTGGGAAGCTTGGTGCCGACGGGAAAGGGGCCATGGCGTGACGGAGTGGTCACAGGTTCCCGCGGTCGCGCGCCCGCTGCCCGAGCCGGAGCCGCAGCCCGTCCTGGCCCCGCTCACCGCCGCCGCGATCTTCCTGGTGCTGACGATCGAGCCCGGCGGGGAGGCCGTCGTCCGGGACCTGCTCGCAGACTGGGCGGGACTGCAGCGATCGGTCGGGTTCCGGGTCCCCGAGGCCCCGCTGGGCTGCGTGGCCGGCATCGGCTCGGCCGCCTGGGACCGGCTGTTCTCCGGCCCGCGCCCGGCCGAGCTGCATCCGTTCCGCGAGCTCGCCGGGACCGTCCACCGGGCCGTCTCCACCCCCGGTGACCTGCTCTTCCACGTCCGGCACGAGCGGATGGACGTGTGCTTCGAGTTCGCCAGCCAGGTCATGACAAGGCTGGGCGGCGCCGTCACGGTGGCCGATGAGGTGCACGGGTTCCGCTACTGGGACGAGCGTGACCTGCTCGGCTTTGTCGACGGCACCGAGAACCCGGTGGGCGCCGCGGCCGGCGCGGCCGCGCTGACCGGCGACGCCGATCCCGCCTTCGCCGGCGGCAGCTACGTCATCGTGCAGAAGTACCTGCACGACATGACGGCGTGGAACGCGCTGACCGTCGAGGAGCAGGAGAAGGTGATCGGGCGGACCAAGCTGTCCGACATCGAGATGCCGGACGACGTCAAGCCGGCCAACTCCCACGTCGCGCTGAACACCATCGAAGATCCCGACGGCACCGAACGGCAGATCCTGCGGGCGAACATGCCGTTCGGCGAACTGGGGCGCGGGGAGTTCGGCACCTACTACATCGCGTACGCCGCTACCCCGGGCGTCACCGAGCAGATGCTGGTCAACATGTTTATCGGCAACCCGCCGGGTAACACCGACCGCATCCTCGATTTCTCCACCGCGGTCACCGGCAGCCTGTTCTTCGTGCCGTCGGCCGGCTTTCTCGACGACCTCCCGGATCCGCCCGGCGCGGCGCCCGGACCGGATCCGGATCCGGCTCCGGCGGACCCGGCTCCCGCGGATTCCGGTTCCCTCGGTATCGGCAGCCTGAAGAGGAGCATTTAGCTATGAACAACCTGTACCGCGAGCTCGCTCCGATCTCCGACGCCGCCTGGGCGGACATCGAGACCGAGGCGCGCCGGACGTTCGAGCAGCACGTCGCCGCCCGGCGGGTCGTCGACCTCACGGGACCGGACGGCCCGCTGCTGGCGGCCGTGAACACCGGTCACCTGACGGAGGTAGCGGCCCCGTCGGACGGCGTCATCGCGCACGTGCGCGACGCACGGCCGCTGGTGCGGCTGCGGGTACCGTTCACGGTCAGCCGCGATGACGTCGATGCCGTCGAGCGCGGCGCGCAGGACGCCGACTGGCAGCCGGTCAAGGACGCCGCCAAGAAGATCGCCTTCGCCGAGGACCGGGCCGTCTTCGAGGGCTACCAGGCCGCGGGCATCGCCGGGATCAGGCAGAGTTCCTCGAACCCGGCGCTGACCCTGCCCGCCGAGGTCAGCGACTACCCGGACGCGGTCAGCCAGGCGGTGAGCGCGCTGCGGCTGGCCGGCGTGGGCGGCCCGTTCTCGCTGGTGCTGTCGGCCGACGCCTACACGATGGTGAGCGAGACCTCCGATCACGGCTACCCGGTCCGCGAGCACATCGCCCGCGTCATCGACGGGGACATCATCTGGGCCCCCGCCATCGACGGCGCGTTCCTGCTCACCGGCCGCGGCGGCGACTTCGAGCTGCGCCTGGGCCAGGACCTGTCGATCGGCTACCTCTCGCACGACGCCGACACGGTCCAGCTGTACTTCCAGGAATCCCTGACCTTCCTGGTGTACACGACCGAGGCCATCGTCTCGCTGGCGGCCGGGACCGCCCCCGCCTAGCAGCGGTCCCGGCGCCCGCGCTCACTCGTACCGGGTCGGCGGGAACGGGTGGTGCTCGTTGATGTGGCCCAGCTCGCCGCGGTCCTCCTGGCGCTGGAACTCGGCCTGCTCCTCCTGGTAGTCCTCGTCCAGGCTGAGGTCCGGCTCCGGCGGCGCGTCCGTGGCGGGCGGCACCTCGTCCGGGTCGTAGGCGTCGAGCCCGGCCGCGACGCGCTCCTCCTCGGTGAGGCGGGCGAGCCGGTCATCGTCGGGGCGCTGCGACGCGCCCCCGTGCTCACGGCGGTCTCGGTGGATCCGCTCGGGAAAGTCGTCCTGCTCTGACATGGGCTCTAAGGTACCCGCCGGGGCGGCGGATGATCCGCCGGGGGCACCGGCTCGCCCGCCGCCCGCTGCCCGGCGGTCGCGTACCGTCGACCGGAGACGACCGGCGGTGAGGTATTTGCCGGTTTATTTCCGTGTTTCACAGAACCATCGAAAATGGCTTCCTGCGGTCCGGGAATGCAGGCCGGTTTCGTTTAGCCATCGCGCTATTGGTACTCATTCAATGACGCTTGGTAGCTTGTGGAAGAGCTGTGCATAAGGCGGTGGATAACCGCCGTAACATGCGGATAACCCGGGTTATCCTGTGGATATCCCGGCGGCGGCGAAAAATTCAGGATGAACGGCGGGAGACTCTTGCGTATCGGCGGGGAAAGCAGTAGAAATACTTTCACCGTTGGAAACGGGAACCGCCCGGGAGTGATCCCGGAACGCGGGAGGGACCGGGAGACCGGCACCTCCGGCGGGTACCCGGCCCCGGCGGGCGGCGGGGCTCCCTCCATCTCATACATGGAGGGAGCCTCGCTCTTTTCCCGCCGTCAGGGGCATTGTGCCAGGATTGCCGGAACCTGATCCTGCTGAGCACGCGCGCCATCGCGCCGCGCCCCGTCCCGCTCCGGCGCCCGGCCGGCGATCAGCGCCCGGCGCTGCCCCAGGCCGCCTGGCGCTGGCACGGTTAACCGCGCCCATTCCACGCGCAGGTCGGGCGGCTTGCGGAAGACCAGGCCGCGCGGGGCGCTGGGATGCCGGGCGTCCAGGCGCAGCCCGGGCAGCCGGGTCAGGACCGTTTCCACCGCGACCTGCGCCTCCAGCCGGGCCAGGTGCGCGCCGAGGCAGAAATGCGGGCCGTGCGCGAAGGCCAGCTGGCGGCTCGCGTTGGGCCGGCGGACGTCGAACGCGTCCGGGTCGCCGAACACCGCCGGGTCCCGGTTGGCCCCGGCGACGGACACCGTGACCTGGTCGCCGGCTCCGATCTCGGCGCTGCCGAGGCGCGTGCCGGCCGTCGCGTAGCGGTCGACGACCGCCGCGGCCGGCTCCAGCCGCAGCGACTCCTCGACCGCCGCGGGTACCAGGCCCGGATCGGCCAGCACCAGCGCGAGCTGGGCGGGGGCGGACAGCAGGTGCAGCAGGGCGTTGGCGATCATGCCCTCGGTGGTCTCGATCCCGCCGAACAGCAGCACCGCCGCGTTCGAGATGGCCTCCGCCTCGGTCAGCGGCCCGGCCGCCTCCACCAGCAGCGAGCCGGGTTCCCGCGCCGCGATCACCTCGCCGAGGCTGGCGGCGAGCCCGGCGAACGCCGCCGTCCCGGCCGGGTCACCCGCACCCGCGGCCTCGGCCTGCACCGCCGACACGATCCCGTCGTACCAGCCGAGGACCCGCACCGGGTCGACCCGGCCGAGCCCTAGTACCTCGGCCATGACCGCGACCGCGAGCGGGCCGGCCACCGCCCGGCGCAGCTCGGCCGCCCCGTCCGGCTCGATGGCCGCCACCAGCCGGGCGGCTTCGGCCCGGGTGAACGCGGCCAGCCGCGCCTGGATCTCATCGCGGCGGAAGGCGCGGTTGAACGGGGCCCGGTGACGGGCGTGCTCGGCGCCGTCCAGCGACAGCATGCTCGGCCCGACCACCCGGGCCGTGGAGAAACGAGGGTCATCGACGGTGAACGTCCGCGCATCCCGCAGCACCGCCACGGCCGCGTCGTACCCGGTGACCAGCCAGGCCCCCAGGGCCGGGACCCAGACGGCCGGCCCCGCGGCCCGCATCCGGGCCAGCGCCGGGTGCGGGTCGGTCTCGAGCTCGGCCAGGGTGACCAGGTCGTGCGGCGTAGCCATCAGCTCCATCCTGCCATCACGGGTAAGTTGAGCCCGTGGCGGATGTGACGATCTTGCTCATCTCGGGCAGTACCCGGCCGGGGTCGGGGAACACGGCGGCACTGCGGACGGTGCAGGCGCTCGCACCGGACGGGGTCGTGGCGGAGCTGTACGACGGGCTTGCGGAGCTGCCTGCCTTCCGCCCGGACCAGGACGAACGGCCGCCCGGGGCGGCCGGCGACCTCCGGGCGCGGATCGCCGCCGCCGGGGCGCTGCTGTTCTGCACCCCCGAGTACGCGGGCACGCTGCCGGGGAGCCTGAAGAACCTGCTCGACTGGACGGTCGGCGGGGGCGAGATCTACGGCAAGCCCGTCGGCTGGATCAACGTCGCAGTGGGCGGCCGCGGCACCGGGGCCACCGAGCACCTCGCGATGGTGCTGCGGTACGTCGGCGCCGTCGCCGTCGAGGCGGCCTGCGTCCGCGTCCCGGTCCCGCGCGAGGCCGCGGGCCCGGACGGGCTCATCGCGGACCCGGCGATCCGCGCCGCCCTCAGCGCCGCCCTGGCTGCCCTGGCCGAGGCAGCCCGCTAGGAGAGCAGGCCCGTGCGTCCGCGGGATGGCTGCCCCCTGACCAGGGGGTGAACGGCGCCTATTGACCGGGGATGCGGGCCACGGTAGAACACGTTCTACTGCGGCCCGAAGGAGCGCCCGATGGTTGTCCCCGCGCCACGCGATCCCGGCGTCACCCGTGACATCCTGGCCAGCTGGCTCGGCGCGCCGGAGCGGCTGCCCGGGGCGCGGATCACGGACCTGAAGACGCCGGAGTTCACCGGCTTCTCCAGCGAGCTGCTCATGCTGGACGTCGAGCACGATGGCGGTGCCGAGGCGCTGGCCGTGCGGGTGGCCCCGCTGCACTACCAGGTCTTCCCGGAGCCGCGGTTCGCCGAGCAGTACCGGCTGATGCGCATCCTCGGCACCGAGACCGACATCCCGGTGCCGCCGGTGCTGTGGTACGAGCCCGATCCCGCGCATCTGGGCGCGGCGTTCCTGGTGATGCGCCGGATCGACGGCCGGGTGCCGCCCGACGCGCCGCCGTACCACACCGGCGGCTGGGTGACCGAGATCGGGCCGGCCGAGCGGGCCGCCATGTGGTGGTCAGGCCTGGACATCGTGGCCCGGCTGCACAAGATCGACGCGGGCGCGCTGGATCTCGGCTTCCTCGACCAGCCGCACTGGGGCAAGCCGGGCCTGGAGCAGCGGCTGCGCTACTACGAGCACTACATGAACTGGGCCTATCCCGGGCCGAAGCCGACCGCGACCCGGGCGCTGGCCTGGCTGAAGGCGCACCGGCCGGGCGAGCCGAACGCCGCGGTGCTGCTGTGGGGCGACGCCCGGATCGGCAACATGATCTTCGCGCCGGGCGGGACGCCGCTGGCCGCGCTGGACTGGGAGACCGCGACGTTCGGGCAGGCCGAGGAGGACCTGGCCTGGTACCTGTTCCTGGACCGGCACCACAGCGAGGGCCTCGAGGTGCCGCCGCTCGAGGGCTTCCCGCCGGCCGCGGAGACGATCGCGCGGTACGAGGACCTGGCCGGGCGCCCGATGCAGCACATGGGCTACTACGAGGTGCTGTCCGCCTTCAAGTTCACGGTGATCATGTCGCGTATTTCCCAGGCCATGATCGAATGGGGCTGGCTGGAGCCGGACAGCGATTTTCCCTATAACAACAACTGCTCGCGCTTGACCGACGTGATCCTGGAAGGGCTGGAACCGTGACGCTGTCGCCGCTCGACGACTACCCCGTGCACCAGATCCCCGAGGTGATGCGGCACGTCGGGACGTCGGACCGCAACTTCTACGACCGCTACTACTTCAACGCGTTCCCGCTGACCGCGGACACGATGCTGATCGTGGGCCTGGGCCAGTACCCGAACCTGGGGGTGACCGACGCGTTCGCGCTGCTGCGCCACGGCACGCAGCACCGGGTCGTGCGCGCGTCCCGCGAGCTCGGCGCCGACCGGATGAACACGCACGTCGGCCCGTTCGGTGTCGAGGTGCTCGAGGGCCTCAAGCGGCTCCGCGTGGTGCTCGGCCCGAACGAGTTCGGGCTGGCCTTCGACCTCACCTGGGAGGGCACGATCCCGCCCCAGGTCGAGCCGCAGCATTTCATCCGCGCGCACGAGCGGGTGGTGTTCGACTCCAAGCGGATGGCGCAGACCGGGCGGTGGGCCGGATCCATCACGATGGACGACGAGACGCTCGCGGTGACGCCGCAGCAGTGGTGGGGGATCAGGGACCGGTCCTGGGGCATCCGGCCGGTGGGGGAGGCCGAGCCGGCCGGCATCCAGTCCCGCGGCCCCGGCACCTTCTACTGGCTCTACGCCCCGGTCCAGTTCGAGGACCACGCGATCTTGTGCATCGTCCAGGAAGACCGCGACGGGCGCCGGCTGGTGGAGGAGGCGGTGCGGGTCTGGCCGGACGGCAGCCGCGAGTACCTGGGGCGGCCGGCCTACGAGCCGGCTTACGCCGCGGGCACCCGGGACGTGGTGAGCGCGCGGATCGGCTTCTCGCCGCCCGGCGGCAAGCCGTTCGGCCTGCACGCCACGCTGCCGCTGCCGGTGCACCTGATGGCCGGCACCGGCTACGGACTGGAGCCGGACTGGCGGCACGGCATGTACCAGGGGCCGGACCTGGTGGTGCAGGGCGTCAGCTACGACCTGTCCCGGCCGGAAGACGCGGCCCGCATGTGGGGCATGGTGGACGCGGTGGGCAAGTTCGAGTACGAGGGGCACACCGGCTACGGGCTGTACGAGTACTGGGCGCTCGGCGACCACCCCTCGTTCCGATCAGCTTGAGGTGGGATTCCGCCAGCCCGGGACCGGGCCAGCTGGTGTCGGTGATCCAGCCGGCGGCCTTCTGCTGGCCGGCCGCGGTCAGCGCGTACACCTTGCGTTGGCCAGCATGGCCAGCACGACTTCCTGCTGCACGGGCTGTTCTCCGCTAACGGCTGTCCATAGAGAGGGCGGTTATCCTTCAAGGGGTCAAGACGGCTTCCGCGGCGCGGGGCGTGCGATGCTGGGGCCATGCAGACGGTGTACGAGGCCGCGGGGGGCGCGGACGGCATGCTGCGCCTGGCGCACGCCTGGCACGCCCGGGTCCTGGCCGACGACGAGGTGCGCCACGCCTTCAGCCACGGCTACCACCCCGGGCACACCGAGCGCCTCGCCGCCTACTGGGGGCAGGCCCTGGGCGGGCCGCCGGCGTACACCGACGCGTACGGGGATGAATCCTCCGTGGTGCGGATGCACAGCGGCAACGGCCCGCACGAGGAGATGAACCGGCACGCGATCGCGTGCTTCGACCAGGCACTGGCCGACGCCGGCCTGGCGGGTGACGAGCGGCTCCGGCGGGTCCTGCACGACTACTTCGCCTGGGCCACGGTTACCACGATGGACCGGTACCACGAGTCCGCGGACGACGTGCCAGATGGCCTGGCGATCCCGCGCTGGTCGTGGGACGGGCTGGTCGCCGGCGGTGCCGGCCAGAGCTGAGACCTGCGTCAACCGGACGCGCGGGTGACGGCCAAGGTGGTAAGAATTCCCCGAACGGGCCCGCCGGTGCCGCCCGGCGGACGCTGTCACGCGCCGCGGGCAATATCCGTCAGCTGACCGATGTCTTGCACTGCAATTTGCAGCAGCATTTGCGATGCAAACAGGTACCGAGTGCATCAGCTGAGGAACTGGATTGACGCGATGATGGCCCTGACCCGCCCGGCCGGACTACGCCAGTTTCGTGTCCGGCTGTCCCGGACCCCGGCCGCGGCGGCCCGGGCCCGCGGTCATGTCCGCGCCGTCGTGGCGGACTGGAACATTCCCGTCGATCCCGACATCGCGGTCCTGCTCACCAGCGACCTGGTGACGAGCGCCATCGTGCACGGGGCGGGCGAGACGGTCACGCTCGCCGTCCGGTGCTCACGCGGGCGCCTGCGCGTCGACGTCTACGACGGGTCGCGTGACCGCCCGGCGGGCGAGACGGCCGCGCCGCAGACCGGACCCGGGCTGGCGCTCATCGCCATGCTGTCGACCGCATGGGGCTGCTTCCACACCCCCGCGGGCAAGGCCGTCTATTTCACGCTCGCGTTCCAGCCAGATCTTCCCGCCCGGGAAAATCCATCAACCAGCAAAGAGGAAATGTGAGAAGCATTACGCTCAGGAGCCCGCAAGAACGGCCGAGTTCAGGTTCTTACTGGATCAAGAGCTCCCTGAGTTACGCCAACGGCAACTGCGTCGAGGTGAGAAGCCTGCCCGACGGCGAGATCGGCGTCCGCAACAGCAGGGATTCCTCGGGGCCGGTCCTGAGCTTCACCTCCGATGAATGGCACGCTTTCCTCGGAGGGGTGAGAAACGGGGAATTCGACGGTTTTGGCCGGCCGCAGCTCGCCTAGCCGCGGCTGAACTCGGCTCGCCAGCGGAGCGCGGGCGGGTCCTCGCCGTCGAGGAACTTCTCGACCGAGTACGCGGTGAGCTGACTGCCCGCCATGGCCTCGAGCTCGCGGCGGGTCAGCGGCCAGGGCATCATCGCCGGGTCGCGCGCCGGGTTCTCCTCGTCGGCGGCGCGGGCGATCACCAGCAGCGTGCCGCCGGGTGCCACCAGGCCCGGGAGCGTCCCGATCGCGGCCTCCCGGGCCTGCCCGTACAGCGCCTGCACGGTGTAGAGCTCGGCGACCAGGTCGAACGCGCCGGTCCAGGCGGGTGGCGGGGCGAGCAGGTCCGCCACCTGGAAGGTCACCGGCGAGCCGGCGAACCGCCGCCTGGCCTCAGCCACGGCCGTCGGCGACACGTCAGCCTGAGGTCTCCGGGGCAGGCCCGCCGCCGCTAGAGCGCTACCTCGACCAGGGCGGGGCCCGGGATGGCGAGGCCGGCCCGCAGGTGACCGGCGAGCTCCTCGGCGGTGGTGGCGCGGAACGCCTCCACACCGAACGACCGGGCCAGCGACACCCAGTCGATGTCCGGGCGGCCGAGGTCCATCAGCGCCTCGGCGCGGGGGCCGCCCGCGGCCGCGCCCACGTTGGCCAGCTCCTGGCGCAGGATCTGGTACCGGCGGTTGGCGAACACGACGGTGAGGATGTCCAGCTGCTCGCGGGCGTGGGTCCACAGCGCCTGCGGCATGTACATCCCGCTGCCGTCGCTTTCCAGGGCGATGACCTTGCGGCCGGGGCAGGCGATCGCCGCGCCGGCCGCGCAGGGGAGCGCGTACCCGATGGCGCCGCCGGTCGGCAGGATCCAGTCGTGCGGGGCCGCGCCGGCGGTATCGGCGAGGAACGAGCGCCCGGTCGTGATGGACTCGTCGATCACGACGGCGTCCGGTGGCAGCAGGGCGGCGATGACCGCGCCGATCTTCGCGGGCGTCAGCGTCCCGGCGGGGAGGGCAGGCGGGCTGAGCGCGGCCCGGCGGGGCGCCGCCGCGCCCGCGCCTAGCGCGTCGCGCAGCGCCGTCAGCGCGCCCGGGACATCCTGGTCTGGCCGGGCCAGCTCGCAGATGCGAGTCCCGGGCGGGGCCAGGCCGCTGGGCTTGCCCGGGTACGCGAAGAACGCCACCGGGGGCCTGGCCCCGACCAGGATGATGTTCTGCACGTCAGCCAGGAGCGCGGCCGCCTGGCCGACCGGATACGGGATCCGCCGCACCGGGACGCGCCCGGCGCCCCGGGCGATCCGCGCGGTGTGCGTCGGTGCGTACAGGCGCGCCCCGGTGGCGGCGGCGATCTGCCCCGCCCGCTCCAGCGGTTCTCCCCAGGTCGCCTGCGGTCCCAGGAGCAGGGCGGCCGTCTCGCCGGAACGCAGGATGCGCGCGGCGGCGCCGACCCATGGTTCCGGGACCGGCGGCGGGACGGGCACCGCCGCCTGCGCGGGGGAGAAGGCGGCGGTGAGCGGCGTCCAGGCCGCGTCGGCCGGCAGGATCAGCGACGCGACGCGGCCGGGGGCGGTGCGCGCGGCCGCGATGGCGGCCGCGACGTCGGCGGCGACGGAGTCCGCGTCCGCCGTGGTCCGGACCCAGTGGCTGAACGGCCGGGCGGTGCCCTCGACATCGGAGGTCAGGGGCGCGTCGTAACGGCGGTGGTAGGTGGCGTGATCGCCGATGACGTTGACGACCGGGGACTGTGCCCGCATCGCGTTGTGCAGGTTGGACAGGCCGTTGGCCAGGCCCGGCCCGAGATGCAGCAGCGTCGCCGCCGGCCGGCCGGTCATGCGGGCGTAACCGTCGGCCGCACCGGTGACGACGCCCTCGAATAGGCCGAGCACGCACCGCAGGCCCGGCGCCTGGTCCAGGGCGGCGACGACGTGCATCTCGGAGGTTCCCGGGTTAGCGAAGCAGACGCCGATCCCGTTCCCGGTCAGGGTGGCCAGCAGGCTCTGTGCGCCGTTCATGTCAGGGGCCACGCTACTGGGCCGGTTCCGGCCGTCGCCACGGGGCCGGTCTCAGCTATCCACGCTGAAATCGGTGACCCGCAGGCCCTGGCCTTTGGTCTGCCACTCGTTCAGGTACCAGTCCGTGCCGTCTTCCCGCTCGTGCCAGGCGCCCCACTGCCAGCCGCGGAAGACGTTCGGGTAAGCCGTCACCCTGGAGCGGTCAGCGGTGCTCCTGGTGATCCGGAAACCCCGCTCGCCCTGGTTGTCGAGCCAGGTAAGGCTGCCGAAATTGTCGCTGCGGACGCCGTAATTGCCGTCCGAGACGTATTTTGCCGAGTGCGGTTCTATCAGGTTTCCCGTCGTGATAGTCGCGCTGGCCGTGCTAGCCAGGAAAACGGTCACCGCGGAACAGGTGAGCGCGCCGGTCAGGAACCGTGCGATTTTCGGCATGCGGGAATATCCAATCCGGCCCATGGCCGGCCGTGTCATCGAGGGCTTTAAATATCCGTGGCCGGATCCGGGCTCAATGGAGCTGCCGGTGGCGGCTGACTGGCTATTAGCCGGGGCATCGGCAGGCTGCTTTTTTCAGTGCGCAGGATGAACGGGTGGTCTCCGGGCCGGCTTACCGGTGATCAGCCGAGTGGCCCGGCGCTAGCCGACTGTGGCAGCGGGCACTGAAGCGCCCCTGAAACCGCTGGACAGGACGCCTTCCCGGGGCCCCGCGAGGTGATCCCGGACGCCGGGCCGGGGTGATGGCGACCGGGGTGCTGCCCGCACCTGGCCCGCCGGGCCAGGTGCGGGTCCGGGCGCGACGGGAGGTCCCTCGTCCGGCGCGAGGCAGATAACAGCAAGAAGCGGGGTGGCGGGCCGGAGCGGGAGAACGGGCCGGGGGAGTCCGGCCTCGTACCATCGCGCGGATGCCGGCGTCACCCCGCCGGTCGCTCTGCGGCAGGAGGCGTGCGGAATGCGTTATCGCGGCCGGCGGCCGGTTTTCTTTTAGTTGCGCAATTTAAGCAAACGCGAGATTTACTGATCACTCCAGAAATAGCGTGGCGGTAACGGCACATCTTATGACCGGCCACGAAAGAACGGATGATGTCGATGTGACTCGACGGGCAGCCGTTCCCGGAGTTACGGAATGAACAGCTCGTTATTGCATTAATGCTTTGGGCTGTTCGTTGTATCAAGGGTTTCTAGTTCCCGGAAGTGTAAAGATGAAGGCACGACGTCGGGCCGGTGACCTCCGGCTTCCTGACGAGCCGGTGTGCGGGAGTGCCGCCGTGATGTTCATGAGCGCGGCGTGTCGCGGGGTTCCGGCAATCAGCCGGTCCGGCCGGCCGCGGTCCGCGGTTCTGCAGCCAGGCCAGCACGTGTAGTAACAATGGCGCCCCTATGCGAAACCCATGCTGAACGCTGCACTAACGACGGCCGCAAGGCCCACTTTCCGTCACTGCAATGGACGCTGGCTAACCGGAATTACGCCAGGCTGTGGTACGGCCAGGCCGCTTCCGCGATCGGGGATACCGTCTTCTGCACGACGCTCGTGTTGTGGGTGTCGCAGGTCCTCGCGCGCGGCGCGCCGTGGGCACCCGCTGCGGTCAGCGGCATCCTGGTCGCCGCGGGGGTCGCGATAGCGCTGGTCGGGCCGGTGGCCGGGGTCTTCGTGGACCGCTGGAACCGCAAGTCGACGATGATGCGGACGGAGGTGATCCGGGCGGCGATGGTGACGGCCCTCACCGGGCTGTCGTTCGTGCCGGTCCGCGATCTCCCCGTCGGCCTGTGGCTGGCCGTTGTCTACCTGGTCGTATTCGTCCTGAACGCGTCTGGCCAGTTCTTCAACCCCGCCCGGTTCGCGACGATCGGCGACGTGGTGCACGGGGAGGAGGAACGGGTACGCGCCGCCGGCCTGGCCGAGGCCACCACGTCAGCGGCCGGGATCATCGGCCCGCCGATCGCGGTCCTGCTGCTGCTCACGGCTGGCTTCCAGTGGGCGCTGGCCGCCAACGCCCTGTCCTACGTCGTGTCCTACCTCGCCACCCGCCTCCTGCGGCTGGCGCCCGATTCCGGCCCGCCCGCCGCCGCCGGAGGCGGGCGGGCCGAGCCTGCGTGCCGAGTTCTCCTTCGGCCTGCGGCTGTTCGCTCGCAACCGGTTCCTGGTCACGCTGCTGACGGTCACGACGATCTGCCAGTGCGGCACCGGCGCGATCAGCGCGCTGAACGTGTTCTTCGTGACCAGCGACCTGCACGCGTCGTCGCGGCTGTTCGGCGTCGCGGAGACGGCGATGGGTATCGGCTTCATCGTCGGGGCCCTGGTCGCCGGCCGCATGGTGCGGTGGATGGGGGCACGGGCGCTGACCTGGTCGGGCCTGCTGGCGGCGGGCGTCCTGGCGGCCGCCTACGCGCTGCAGCGCAGCTTCCCGGCCGGCCTGGTCCTGCTGGGGTTCTACGCCATCCCGATCGCCATGCTGAACACGGCGGTAGCGCCGCTGCTCCTGGATGCGGCGCCGCGCGAGTACATGGGCCGGGTGATGGCGGTGTTCACCCCGGTCAACCAGCTCGCGTCCATGCTGTCGGTGGTGGTCTTCGGCTGGCTGACGAGTACCGTCCTGCGGAGCTTCCGCGCCACCGTCGGCGGCATCACCCTCAACTCGGTCAGCCTCGTCTTCATCGTGGCCGGCGGCCTGATCGTCCTGTCGGGCCTGCGCGCCTTCGCGGCCCTGCCTGACACGGACGCGCCGTAGCGCCCGCTGACAGCGTCACGACGGCGGCGTGCCTGGCCTCCGCACTGCACCGGCCGCACGACAGCGAGGGGATCACGATAACAGCAAGAAGCGGGGTCCTCCTGACGGATAGCCGGGAAGGGGAGGAACCGGGGCCTGCTGCGCGTGGCAGCTTGCAGGCGCCTACGTCACGATCGTCACGCTGGCGTTGCCGGGAATCCCGTTCAGGATGCAGATAACAGCAAGAAGCACTCAGGGAAATACGGTGGCCGATACCGGCCGGGCAAACGCTGAAGGTCAGGTCAATAGCACGCGCCGAAGCTGGGGAGTACCTGGCTGATCGTCCGCTCAGCGCGACCTGGCTGAGAGTGTCCTGCAAGGTTGCTCTGGATGGTCCTGATATTCACCGGTCTTTCATAAACCGGCCACACGCTGCATGTTTATGACAGCCGATCATGAACCGCGGATGACGGGCTGATGGCGCGCCGCCGACTTGACCACGTGGACGCCATGCGGCCGGTGAAGCAGGCGGGCGTCATCAGCACCCATTCGGTGCTGTACTTCGCCCCGGCGGCCGCCAGCCTGGGCTCCGGTGCCGCGCTGCTGTTGCTGCACGTCTCGAGGGAGGGCTTCTTCTTCGTCTCCTCGTGCATGCTGACCTACGCGTACGCCGGGCTGAACCGGTCCCAGCTCGGTCGTTTCTACTGGCGCCGGTTCCTCTCGGTGGGGATCCCCTACCTGTGCTGGAGTGCCATCTATTTCCTCTACCAGCTGCCGAGAGCGCACTACGCGAGCGCGGCGGCGGGGCTCAGGGGCCTGGCCACCATGGTGGCGACCGGGTACTACCAGCTCTACTTCCTGCTCGTGATCATGCAGTTCTACCTGGTCTTCCCGCTGGTGCTCATGCTGCTGCGCCGGACCAGGAACCATCACGCCCTCGTCATCGCCGTCGCGTTCGCGGCCCAGGTGGTACTCACCATCGGCATGCACTGGAACCTGCTGCCCGCGGTGATGATCAAGTTCGGGCAGCAGGACGCGCTCAGCTACCTGCTCTACCTGGTCGGCGGCTGCGTCGTCGCCTTTCACCTGGACCAGGTGCACGCGTGGGTATGCGGGCACGCGCGGCTGATCGTGGCGCTGACCGTCGCCGCGGCGCTCGCCGCGGAGGCCATCTACTTCCTGGCCGCCCACGGGGTGACCACCGTGCTGGGCTCGGGAAACGACCCGTTCCAGCCGAGCATCATCCCGTTCAACATCGGCGCGGTCACCTGCGGGTACCTGGCCGGGGTGGCGCTGGTCAAGCCGCAGCGGTCGCGGCGGGTCAGGGCCGCGGTGCGCTCCGGCTCGGACAACGCCTACGGGATCTACCTGTCCCACATGCTCTTCATCACCGCTCTGACGTGGGCCGGCTGGGGTCAGCTCAGCGCGGTCATCCCGTGGCCGCTGCTGTGCCTGGCGACCGTGGTGATCGTCATCGCCTGCGGCGCGGCGCTGACGGGCGTGCTGGCCCGCACCCCGCTGGCGGTCCCGCTCACCGGGCGCACCCGGGTGCCCTGGCGGCGCCCCAGGCCCCTGCCGCTGCAGGCCGCCGCCGCGGTGACGGCCAGCGACCAGGGCGCGGTGACCGGCGACGCGGTGACCGGCGAGATCCAGTCGTCCCTGCGGGCCGCGTAGCGGCCCGCGGCCGCGCGGTCAGGCAGCCAGGCTAGTCAGGAATCGAGAAGCGCCGTCCGGCGGGCCTCACCTAGAGTGACCGCCATGGACATCAGCATTAACGGGACCTTCCTGCCGCACAACGACCCGGACGCCTCCCTGACCTTCTACCGCGACATCCTCGGCTTCGAGGTCCGCAACGACGTCGGGTACGGGGAGATGCGCTGGATCACGGTCGGCCCCGCCGGGCAGCCAGGCACGTCCATCGTGCTGTACCCGCCGGGTGCCGACCCCGGCGTCACCGACGACGGAGCGGCGCACCATCCTGGAGATGATGGCCAAGGGAACCTACGGCATCATTACCCTGGCCACCGACGACCTCGACGGCACCTTCGCGCGGCTGGAGGCCACCGACGCCGAGGTCGTGCAGGAGCCGACCGAGCAGCCGTACGGCATCCGCGACTGCGCCTTCCGTGACCCCGCGGGCAACCTGATCCGCATCAACCAGGTCCGCTGAGCCGCCCGCTCGCCCGGCCGGGCGAGCAGGCCGCGGTAGGTCAGGGATCGACGGGCATGCGGAACGGGCAGGCCAGACCGATCCGGCGCCGGTGTGTAGTCCGGCCTGACCGGGGCAGGGGCAGCAGGTACGCATACGCGATTCCTACCGAGGAGAGTTCTTTTCGTGACTTCCATCCCGGACATCACGCTGAACAACGGCCAGACGATCCCGCAGTTCGGCTTTGGCGTCTTCCAGATCGAGCCGAAGGACACGGTGGCCGCGGTGAGCACGGCGCTCGAGGCTGGGTACCGGCACATCGACACCGCCGAGATGTACGGCAACGAGGCCGAGGTCGGCGAGGCCATCGCCAAGTCAGGCCTGGACCGCGGCGAGATCTTCGTCACCAGCAAGCTGGGCAACGACGCGCACGAGCCCGACGAGGCCCGCCAGGCCTTCGAGGGGACCCTCAAGGCGCTCGGCACCGAGTACGTGGACCTGTTCCTTATTCACTGGCCGCTGCCGGCCCGGTACGGCGGCGACTTCGTGCAGACCTGGCAGGCCCTGGAGGAGTTCTACCGCGAGGGCCGGGCCCGGTCCATCGGCGTCTCCAACTTCCAGCCGCAGCACCTGCGGCGGCTGCACGGCGAGACCCAGATCCCCCCGGCCGTCAACCAGGTCGAGGTGCACCCGTACCTGACGCAGGACGACCTGCGCGCCTTCTGCGCCGAACACCAGATCGCGATCGAGGCCTGGTCGCCGCTGGGGCAGGGCGGGGTCCTCGATGACCCGGCCATCGTGTCCATCGCCGAGCGGGCCGGCAAGACCCCGGCCCAGGTCGTGCTGCGCTGGCACATCCAGCGGGGCGACATCGTCTTCCCCAAGTCGGTCACCCCGGACCGGATCAAGGAGAACATCGCCATCTTCGACTTCGAGCTGTCCGCCGCCGACGTCGAGGACATCACGGTGCTGAACAAGAACGAGCGCACCGGTCCTGACCCCGACAAGTTCGACGGCCGGTAGCCCCGGCCATGGCGCTGCCCCGGACGCTGGCCCGGCTGAACAAGATCGGCCTGAACCGCGTCACCACCCGCCTCGCGCCGGTGGTGCCGGGATTCGGCGTGGTCGTTCACCGGGGCCGGCGCTCCGGGCGCCAGTACCAGACTCCGGTCAACGTGTTCAGGTCCGGACCGGGTTACGTCATCGCGCTGACTTACGGGCCGGATTCGGACTGGGTCCGGAACGTCCTGGCCGCCGGGCGCTGCGAACTGCGCGCCGGCGGCCGGACGGTGGCCCTGACCGCGCCGCGCCTGTACCGCGACGAGGAGCGCCGTCATATCCGCCCGGCCGAGCGGGCTGTCCTGCGCGCCCTGGGCGTGGCCGATTTCCTGTCCCTGGAACCCGCGGCGCTGGCCTAGACCCGCTCACCAGGTGGGGACGGCCTTCGTCGCCGCCACCTCGCCCGGCCCGGGCGTGCGGGTCACGGTGCGCCCGGCCCGGGCGGCCAGCGCGGCGAACCGGGCCGAGTTGATGACCGCCGCCCCGCCCGGGTCGTTGTTGAAATAGACGTACACGTCGGCCTCATCCGGCCAGGTCCCGCTCAGGCGCGTCACCCAGGACCTCAGCGCCTGCCGCCCGTAGCTGGGCCACGGCTCGGCGCCCCCTTCGTGGAACCGCAGGTAGCCCCACGTCGCGGTGCGCCACAACGGCGTGACCGGGCGGCCGCGCCGGTCAGCCCAGCACAGCGCCGCGTCGTGCGCGGCCAGGACCTGCCGTACCTCGTCAGTCCACCAGGTCTGGTGCCGCGGCTCCACCGCCACCCGGACCCCGGGTCCGCCCAGCGCCGCCGATGCCGCCCGGAACTCCTTCAGGCACGCGTCCAGCATGCCCGGGTCGGCCTTCAGCGTCGGCGGCAGCTGGAGCAGGACCGGCCCGAGCCTGGGCCCCAGCCCCGCGGCCGCGCCGAGCAGCCGGGCCACCGGCTCCGCCGGGTCGCGCAGCCGGCGCACGTGGGTCAGGTACCGGCTGGCCTTGACCGCCATGACGAAGCCGCCCGGGGTCCGGTCCCGCCAGGCGGCGAACGTCTCCCGCGACGGCAGCCGGTAGAAGCTGTTGTTGTTCTCCACGGTCTGGTACCGGGCGGCGTAGTGCTCGAGCCACCGGCGCTGGGGCACGCCCGGCGGGTACAGCCCGCCCCGCCAGTCGCGGTACTGCCAGCCAGAGGTCCCGATCAGCATCGGCATGGGCGCCTACCTGCCCCCGGGCCCCGGTTTCACGCCGGGACCCGTCACTAGACTTGACCGACGGTACCGGGCGGCGGAGGGACAGCAAGGTGGCGGACGATCGCGTGCGGTGGGGGATCCTCGGGACAGGCGGGATCGCGAGCGCCTTCACCGCCGACCTGCCGCTGTCCGGTTCCGGTGTCGCCGTCGCGGTGGGGTCGCGCAGCCAGGAGTCCGCGGACCGGTTCGCCGACGCGTTCGGCATCGCCCGCCGGCACGCCAGTTACGCATCGCTCGCGGCCGACCCGGACGTCGACGTGATCTACGTGGCCACGCCCCACCCGATGCACCATGCAAACGCGATCCTCGCGCTGCGGGCCGGCAAGCACGTGCTCGTCGAGAAGCCGTTCACGATGAACGCCGCCGAGGCCCGCGACATCGCCCGGGTAGCCAGGGAACGCGGGCTGTTCGCGATGGAGGCGATGTGGACCCGGTTCCTGCCGCACGTCGCCGTCATCCGGGACTGGCTCGCCCAGGGCGCGCTCGGCGACGTCGTCACCGTGATCGCCGACCACGGCCAGTGGTTCGCCGAGGACCCCGGGTTCCGGCTGTTCGCACCGGCACTGGGCGGCGGCGCGCTGCTGGACCTCGGGGTGTACCCGGTGTCGTTCGCGTCGATGGTGCTCGGGCCGCCGGACCGGATCGTGTCCATGAGCGACCCGGCCTTCACCGGCGTGGACGCGCAGACATCCATGCTGCTCGGCTACGCCAGCGGCGCCCAGTCCGTGCTGACGTGCACCCTGCGGGCGAAGGGCCCGACCCGGGCGGCGATCACCGGCACCGACGCGAGGATCGAGGTCGAGGGCAACTTCTACGCGCCCGGGGCCGTGACGCTCATCCCGCGGGACGGCGACCCGGTCCGCGTCGAGCCCGCCCACGAGGGCCGGGGCCTGCACTACCAGGCCGGCGAGGTCGCGCGCCGGCTGGCCGCGGGTGAGCTGGAGAGCCCGCTGATGCCGCTGGACGAGACAATCTCGATCATGGAGACGATCGACACGGTACTGGCGCAGGCGCGGAAGAACGCCTGAGAGCGCCCCTGACGGCCGACACCGGGACGCTGGTTATCCTGCATATGTCCGGACTAGCAGCCAGCGCGCCCCAGGCCTCGGAACCTGTCTCCCCGTAGCCGGCCGAGGACGGCGGCGCGTTCCGGATCCAGGCCGTCGACCGGGCCGTCCTGCTGCTGAAATCGGTGGCGGCCAGCGCGACCCCGCCGACCGTCCTGGAACTGGCACGCGCCTGCGGGATCAACCGCAGCACGGCCTGGCGGCCGCTGCGCACCCTGGAGTATCACGGCCTGATCGACCGCGACCCGGTCGCCCAGCGCTACACGGTGGGCTACGGCGCGATCACCATCGCCGCCGCGGTCACCGACGACACGCTCGTCCGCCGGGCCCGCCCCCTGCTGAAGGACCGCACGACCCGTTCGCGATCCCGGCGAAATGGTGGGACCTCTACCGCGACGAGGACATCCCGATGCCGTCCCGCGGCTACGACGAGGCCGCGCTGCATCCGCACGAGCGCCTGGCCCGGCGGGTGATCATCGCGCACCGGCTGCTCGAGCCGGGAGCGCCGGGGGGCCACGCTGCCGGGCAGGCCGTCGCGGAGTACGTGTTCCACCTGGCGGGCGGCGAGGTCGTGACCGCGCCCATCCGGGAGCGGTTCGAGATCCAGGTGGTGCCGCCGGAGTGGGGCTTCGGCCCGTTCCTGGCCGTCTCCGACACCAGCGACGGAAACCTGCCGCGGTTCGAGGGCAGGTGGGGAGCGGCCGGGGAGCGCCTGGCCGAGCACAGCCTGGGATGGCCGGCCGGCTATTTCCTGTGGTGCTGGGAGAGCCCTTATCCGGAACGGGCGGTCGAGCGGATCGAGTTCGTGCCGCGCGGCCCGCGGTTCATCGTGGCCGGCGTCACGACCAGCGACGTCGACGAGTACCCGTTCGTCCGCGAGCCGGCGCGCCCGGTCCGGCTGGTGCCAGCGGACGGGCCGGGCGGAGTCCTGGACGTCGAGGTAGACCGGGGCGTCGCGACCTACCCGCAGCCGCTGCCGGGCGAAGACGACAGGGGCGGCTGGGGAGCGACGGGAGGGGACAGCGGCGTACTCGTCGATCGCCGCGCTGCCGTCGGCCACCATCACGGTCCGCCGGGACGGCGACGAGCTCGGCCGGGTGCGCTGGGGCGACGTGGAACGTGACGGACGGGCGCGAGCCGGGCCGGTCTCGCTCGAGCTGGCGGAGAGCGGCCGCAACTGGGTCCACGTCACGGTCGTGGACGACGCGACCGGGCGGCCGGTGCCGTGCCGGGTCCACTTCCGCTCGGCCGCGGGGATTCCCTACCAGCCGCACGGCCACCACAACCACGTCGCCCAGAACCTGGACAGCTGGCATTACGACGTCGGCGGCGACGTCCGCCTGGGCCAGCGCAGCTACGCCTACATCGACGGCACCTGCCAGGGCTGGCTGCCGCGCGGCGAGGTCGTCGCGGACGTGGCGCGCGGCTTCGAATACGAGCCGCTCCGGCACGTCGTGCGGATCGAGCCCGGCCAGCGGGAGCTGACGCTGCGGCTCGCCCGGATGGCCGACATGGCCGGCGAAGGATGGTGGTCGGGCGACTCGCACGTGCACTTCCTGTCCACCCCGGGCGCCCAGCTCGAGCAGCGGGGCGAGGATCTGCGGGTCGTCAACCTGCTGCAGGCGCAGTGGGGCGCGCTGTTCACCAACACCGAGGATTTCCGCGGGCGGCCGGACGTCATCGACGGCGGCGGCTACGTGACGTACGTCGGCCAGGAAAACCGGCAGCACATGCTCGGCCACGCGATCTTGTGGGGCCTGAAGGAACCGGTCATGCCGTGGAGCAGCGACGGCCCGACGAGGCCGAGCTCGGCGGCGCGCTGGACGCGACGCTGAGCGACTGGGCCGACCGGACGCACGCCCAGGGCGGCACGGTCGTCCTCGCGCACTTCCCGCAGCCGAACAGCGAGCCGGCCGTCCTGGTCGCGACCGGGCGGGCCGACGCCGTCGAGATACTGTCGCAGACCGACAACCGGCTGATCGAGTACTACCGGTACCTGAACAGCGGCTACCGGCTGCCGCTGGTCGGCGGCACCGACAAGATGTCCAGCGCCGTGCCGGTCGGCCTGTACCGCACCTACGCGCGGCTGGACGAGGAGTTCAGCTACGAGGCCTGGTGCCGGGCGGTGCGGGCGGGCCGCACGTTCCTGTCCGGCGGGCCGCTGCTCACGCTCTCGGTCGACGGGTACGAGCCGGGCGGCACCGTCCGGCTGTCCGGGCCGGGAACGGTCAGCGTCCACGCCGCGGTGCGCAGCATCTTCCCGCTCCGCTCGCTCGAAGTCGTGCGTAACGGCGAGGTCGTCGCGCGGGCCGAGGCCGGCGGCGGACGGCAGGCCGAGATCAGCGAGGAACTGCGGATCGACGGGAACTCGTGGATCGCCTGCCGGGCGTTCGGCACCGACTACCACCTCGACGAATGGGGCCGCCGGGTGTTCGCGCACACCTCGCCGGTCTACGTCGCCTGCGGCGGCGACTGGGCGATGACCGACCCCGAGGGCCTCGCGCTACATCCGGACCCTGGTCGAGGGCGCCCGCGAGTACGTACGGCACACCGCCGTCCGCCGGCCCGACCAGCTCACGACGCACCACCACGGCGAAGCCGGCCACCTCGCCTGGCTCGAGCGGCCGTTCGCCGAGGCCCTGCGCGCGCTGGAAGATCGCGGTCGCGAGTGAGTAAACCGCGCCACAGCCGCCGAGCGCGCCGGACACGGGGGCCACCAGGTGTGCGCCGCGGTCGCCGACGGCGCCGCCCTGCTGGGCAGCGGCCGGCGAGCATCACCCCGATGTGGATGATCGCGGCACATCCGCATGCCGCCTTCCTATACCGATGAGGGGCTCCGGGCCGCTGTCGAGCTGCGCCGGGTCCATCCGGGCACTGCGGTTTCGCCAAGCTGGGACTGCCGGCCTCTCCGGAACCGACAACCGGCGGGTGCTCGCAGTCCTGCGCTACCTGCGGTCCTGACGCCCCGGGCCACCCGGCAGGTCCTGACGGGTATTTCCCGCTATAGGAGTTCCCGCTAGATCTCGTCGTCGAGCAGGGCGAGAACGGCGACATCGTGTAGGCCGTCCTCCTCCAGGGATGCGCGGCGCAAGGTGCCTTCCAGGGTGAAGGCAGCTTTCTGTGCGACCCGCAGAGACGCGAGATTGTCGGTGTTGACGCTCAGCCACGTGCGCTGCAGGCCACCGTCGGTCAGCGCCCACCGGCTGACGGCAACCAAAGCCTCCGTGGCGAAGCCCTGGCCGCGGGCGTGCGGGCGGACGCCGTAGCCGATCTCGGCCGAGCGTGCGTACTCATCGACATCGGTGAGGTAGATCCACCCGACGATCCGGTCAGCTTCCCGGGCAAGCATTATGAGATTGAGCCCGGTTCGGTCGCGGCGAGGCTCGTGCACAGCGTCAGCCAGCCACCAGTCCACATCCGCTGGATACTCGGTTGTTTCCACAAGCGCGGTCGACAGCGGAAGCCACTCGCCGCACCGCAGGACTTCGCGGACAAGGCTGGCGTCGGCGGGACTGAATTCCCGGATATCCAGCCGCTCCGTGCCGATCCTTACCTCAGGAAAGTCAGGAAGCCCAGCCAACCGAATGCACCCCCGATAGTCCGGAAGATTAGCTTCCTCATTCATACGACATGTTCCGGGGCCCGGGAGATGCCTATCCTGATTTGTGTTAGCTACGGGACCAGGGGGAGTGATTGCTGAAGGCTGACTCGGCAGAGCCGTGCTCGAGCAGCAGCAGCTTCAGCGCTGCCGTCACCGGTCTCGCTCGTCGGCCTACGCCCAGGCTGGCCTCTCCGTGATGCCTGGTCAGAGAGAGGGACAGCCATGGCCGACGAACGGAGATTCGCGGATGTCGAGAGCGTGCGCCCGGTGTTCCGGGCGGTCTTCGGCAGGGGCCGGTCCCTGCTCAGGGTAGAGCGACTTGCCCACGGTTCGAAGAAGGGCGCCTACCGCCTGACGATGGATGACGGCGGCACGGCCCTTGTCTATGCCTGGGACGATTCTGAGGATTACTGGCAGGGCGTGCTTCCCGAGGGTGCCGGCGATCCAGCCAATCCGTTCTCGCACGCGTCCGGACTCGCCCTGTTCGAGGCTGCGGCGCACCGCCTGGCATCTGCTGGTGCCCGCTGCCCTGAGCTTCTGCTCGCGGACAGGTCCAGGGCCCTGTATCCGGCGGACATCGCCGTAGTGGTTGTCCGTGATTGCCGGCTGGCTCACTGACATGGCCGCCGTCCGGTCCCCGCCGCTGGGGAAGGTGGCGTTCGTCGACGCGGGCGGCCGTTCGCCTGTGACGTCGTGCGGGAGGATAATGCTCGACCGGGCGCTGGCCCAGCTTACGGAGGTCGCGGGGCGTGACCGTCGTGCGGCCGGGGCTCAGGGCCGGCTAGAGCAAGCACTGCGCTCGCTGGCCGAGCCGATCGGGCCGCGCGCGGCCGCCGCGCTCGTCCACGGCGAACTCGGCCCGGACCACGTCCTGCTCGACCGCGGCGGTGAGCCGGTGCTGATCGACATCGAAGGCGCGATGTACTTCGACGTCGAGGTGGAGCATGTCTGGATGCGCATGAGGTTCGGCGAGCATTACGCGAACCTGAGCCGCGGCGGCCTTGATGAGGACCGTCTCCGGTTCTACCAGCTGTGCATGCACCTGGACCTGGTCGCGGGACCGTTGCGGATCGCGGGCACCAGCCATCCCGAGCGTGCGTGGTTCGGCAGCCTGGCCGACTATCACCTCCAGCGTGCCCTGCAGTTCCCGGCCTGAATGCAGCCGCTGGCGCTGCGGACTCTGACCGGCAAGACGGCCGTTGCCGGAAGGCGCCCTAAGCGGACCCAGAGCTGGTCGGCCAGCACTCCCCAAACAGGGTTGTACTCATAGTTGCCGGCGCGGCGGGACAGCAGGTCGACCTCGTTCGGGGTGACGGTGGGCAGGAACACCGCCTGGTCGGTGAGCTGGCGGTCGAGCTGTGCCCACCGGGTCGCCGCCGCCCTTGGGTTGACGGCCTGCACCGTGGCGGCCTGGGTAATCTGCCGGTCCATGGCTGGGTCGCAGAACTCGCTGCCGTCGGTCGTGGCCGGCCCGTTGCCGGGAGCGAAGTAGCTGCAGGCAAGCTTGCCGATGAAGGTGTCGGCGGAGGCATAGTCGGCGCTCCAGCCCCCCTCGATGACCTGGGCACGGTTGCGGGAGTCGAGGGTGTAGGCGAAGTAGGTGCTCTCCGGCAGCCGCCGCAGCGAGGCACGGTAGCCGAGTTGGCGGAGTATCGCGACCGCGACCGCGGTCTCGCTGAAGGCGCCCGGCGGCTGGTTGAGGTCCCAGACGGTGACGCGCATCCCGGCCGTGCCGGACGCGGCCACGAGTCTCCTGGCCCGGGCGAGGTCCGGTGCCTGCCAGGCGCCGCCCGCCCCGGGGTTGCGGGTGTAGGGGCAGTAGCGGCTGGTAGCCGGCCATGGTCGGGGGCAGGAGCTGGCAGGTCGGCTGGGCCGCGACCGGACCGCCGTAGCCGTCGACGACGAGCCCGCGGTCCAGGGCCAGGTTGACGGCCTGGCGGACGCGCACGTCGTCGAACGGCGGCGTGCGGACGTTGAGGAACATGAACCCGGTGATCAGTACCGGATTGGCCCGGACCTGGCTGTGGTGCAGTGCGAAGTACCCGGTGCCGCCTGGGTTCCGCCCGAGGTTGGGCATGAAGTCGGCCTCGCCCCGGGCGACCGCGGCGGTGCCTGCGGCGGGGCCGAGGTCGAGGCGGATGCGGATCTGGCCGGGGTACCCGGCCGGCTGGGCCGCGGCGCTCCATTCCCGGAAGTACGGATTGCGAACGAGGAGCAGCTCCCGGCCAGGCAGGTAACGGCGGATCAGGTAGGGGCCGGTGGCCGGCAGCGGCGTGCCGGCCTGCCGCAGGGGAGTAGCGGCGGGCAGCACGTCCGCGTAGGCGAGGGTCAGCTTGTACAGGAAGTCCGGATCCGGCTGGGTGAGGCGGAAGGTGACGGTGCCGGCGCGGTCGTCGGCGGAGATGCCGCGGGACAGGTCGCAGGTCTGCGGGGCCTTCTCGCAGGCAGCGGCCCCGATGAGTGCCTGGTAGTAGGTGACGCCGGACCCGCCGTTGGCGAACAGCCGCTGGAAGGACCGGGTGACGTCACTGGGCCGCACGAGCGCGCCGGTGGAGTAGTGGATGCCGGGCCGCAGGTGAAAGGTGTAGGAGCGGCCGTGGTCCGCTGGCGCCGGCAATGCCAGCGCGAGGTCAGGGACCAGGCGGCTGCCGTCCGGGCCGGCCACGTGATCCAGCGTGACCAGCCCGTCGTTGACCAGGCCGAAGAACTGGGCCGGGGCCACGTTGTTGGAGGTGCCCGCGGCCGGGTCGATCGTGTCGATGACCGCGTAGGAGGTCATGCTGATGAGGATGCCGCCACGGTGGCTGGCACCGGCCGCGGCGATCGCTGCCCACAGGCCGCCGCTGGCCGCGGCGAGGGCCGTGAGGCGCCCGCCGAGCGGGAACCGGGTGACCGCTCCGTGCCGGGGATCCACCCGGAGCAGGATGCCGTGCCGACCGTCCCCGATCCAGACCCGGCCGCCGGACTGGGCCATGGCCGCGGGCGCGCCGCCGACCGCCACGGTCGCGGTGACGGCCCCGCGCCGCGGGTCGACGTGCGACACGGTCGCGTCCAGCGGATCGAGCACCCACAACCCGGCCGGGCCGCCGGCGGCGATCGCTGGTGCGTCGCCGACGCGGATCGCGCCCGTCGCCGTGCCGGTCCGGGCGTCGATCCGCACCACGGCGCCCGAACGGTCGCTGGCCGCCCACACCGCGCCGTCCGCGGCGGCCAGGCCGGCCGGATCCCCGCCCGTCCGGGCCACGCTCACGATCTGGCCGGAGCCGGGGGCGATCCGTGTCACCGTGCCGGCGTCCTGACTGGTGACCCACAGGCTGCCCGCGCTGAGCAGGACGTCACTGGGCCGGCTGGGCAAGCTGATGGTCTGGGCTACCGTGTCGGTCCGCGGATCGATCCGGGACACGGTGCGGTCGGCCGGATCCAGCACCCAGACCTGATCGCCGCCGGCAATGATGCGGCTGGGGTTCGTGCCGACCGGGATGGTCGCCGCGACCGCGTGCCGCGCGGGGTCGATGCGGACCACCAGCCCGGCGCTGGGCTCGGCGGCCCAGAGGGAACCGGCGGCCGCCGCCACGTCAGCCGGCGGCGCGCGCAACGGCACCGTCGCCTCCACGGCGCCGCTGGCGGGGGAAACCAGCGCCAGCAGGTTGGCGTTCAGGGTCATGGCCGCGGTCGCGTGACGAGACAGCGGGACGAACGCGGCGATTCCCGCCAGCACGATGGCCGCGCCGGCCGCAATCACGGCACGGCGGGTCCAGTGGCGGTGGCCGGGTGCCGCCGGGTCGCGCGCGCGCTCGCTGGCCGCGGTCAGGGCGACGAACGGGGACCCGCCCGCAGGCCCGCTCGGCGGCTGAGCCTGAGGGGATGGCAGATCCAGCGCCGGATCATGGCCGAGGATGGCCCGCTGGAGCCGTCTCAGCTGCGGGCCCGGCTCGACCGCCAGTTCGTCGACCAGCAGCGAGCGGGCCGCGCGGTAGCTGTCGAGGGCGTCGGCCTGACGGCCGCTGCGGTAGAGCGCGAGCATCAGCTGCCCGCGAAGCCCCTCGTGCAGCGGATGCTCGGCGACGAGCCGCTCGAGCTCGGAGCACAGCGCGGTATGCCGTCCGACGGCCAGGTCCGCCCCGATCCGGTCCTCGACCAGCCCCAGCCGCAGCGCTTCGAGGCGCTGCACCTCCGACCGGGCGAAGGACTCGGACTCCAGGTCGGCGAGCGGGCGGCCGCGCCACAGCGACTCGGCCTCCCGCAGCAGTGCCGCCGCCCGGGCCGGGTCACCGCCCGCAAGGGCTTGCCGGCCCACGGCGGCCAGATCCTCGAACCGGTCCAGGTCCAGCTCGCCGCCCTCGACATGCAGCACGTACCCGGGCGGCCGGGCACGCAGCCGTGGCTCAGCCGCATCCTCGGCCTCGGAAAGTGCCTTGCGTAGCCGGGATACATGGACCCGCAGCATCCGTTCGGCCGAACCCGCGGGCTGATCGCCGAGCAGCTCATCGATCAGCTGGTCGCGGGAGACGACCCGGTTCGCGTGGCACAGCAGCAGCGCGAGCAGCGCCCGCTGCCTCGGGCCGCCGACCCGCACCGGCGTCACGCCGTGCTTGACCTCCAGCGGCCCGAGGATCCCGAACGTCAGACGAGTGCCCACGCCGACCCCCCGCCTAAAGTGTCCTCCCAACCTGCGGAACTGGCTAGCCAGAGGGGCTGAAGCGAGACTGAAACCTTATTGAAACGCCCCCGGGCCAGGCTCGCGGCAACGGCACCGCAAGCTGAAAGGACCAGGACTCATGAGGAAGCGGCTAGGCGCGCTGATCGCAGCCGCCATCGTGCCCGCGCTGGCGACCGCGATCCCAGCGCACGCCAGCAGCGGGCAGCTAGCAAAGGACGGGGGACAGGCCGGCCAGCGCCATCCCTACACGCTGGTCGACCCGGGCACGTTCGGCGGCCCGCAGTCCTTTCTCAACCTCCCGGCCATCCCGTACACCGGCCGGGGCGGCTTGCTCGGCACGGCCGACACGACCGTTCGCGACCCCGACTACCCGAACTTCAACCCGTTCATCGTCGGCTTCGCCGACCGCCACCTGGTGCACGCGTTCGCCTGGAAGCACGGTCACTTGCGCGACCTGGGCGCACTGCCAGGCAAGCACAGCAGCGCGGTATTCGAGGTCAACGACCGCGGCGTCGGCGTCGGCATGTCCGACACGGCCATCACCGACCCCTACACCCACTGGCCCGCGGACCACGCGGTCCTGTTCAGGAACGGGCGGGTGACCGACCTGGGCACGCTTCGCGGCGGTTACGAGAGCCAGGCCAACGACATCAACGACCGCGGCCAGGTGTCGGGGTTCGCGTCGAACGGGAAGAAGGACCAGTACTCCATCCTCGGCTGGGTCACCCAGACACGCTCGTTCCTGTGGCAGCACGGCGTGCTGCGCGACATCGGCACGCTCGGCGGCCCTGACGCCCTCAGCGTCACCATGAACGCCAGCGGAGAGATCGCCGGCCAGTCCTACGCCAACGCCAGCGCGAACGCCGTGACGAAGGTCCCGACCCAGGACCCGTTCCTGTGGCGGAACGGCCATATGACCGACCTGGGCACCCTGGGCGGCACATTCGGCACGGCCAACTGGCTCAACGACGCGGGGCAGGTGGTCGGCCAGTCCAACCTGGCCGGTGACCAGAGCAGCCACCCGTACCTGTGGCAGAACGGGACGATGACCGACCTCGGCACCCTCGGCGGGGATAACGGGTTCGCGAACTGGGTCAGCGACCGGGGGAGCAACGTCGTGGGCGACGCCCAGACCTCTAGCGGGGCTTTCCGCGCCTTCTGGTGGCACCACGGCACGATGACCGCCTGCCGCCTACCGGCGGCGCCCCGTGGTCGTTCGCCCAAGCGGTCAACGACTCCGGCCTGGTCGTCGGCGGCGACAGCAACACCAAGGGCGACGAACTGGCCGCCGTCGCATGGGCCGGCGGCCGCTCGTACGACCTGAACACGCTGATCGCGCCGAGCAAGCTGCACCTGGTCGAAGCGGAGTACGTCGACAACCGCGGCGATATCGTCGGCCACGGCGTGCTGCCCAACGGCGACCAGCGGGTCTTCCTGCTGATACGCAACCGGTCTGTGCCGCTGCCGTCCACCGCCCTGTCCGCGGGACCGCTCCCGGCCACCGGTCCGGCGGATCAGAGCACCGCCGCCGTCATGGCGGTGAACGCCGCCCGGCG
Source organism: uncultured Actinomycetota bacterium (assembly GCA_963839095.1). Classification (GTDB taxonomy): domain Bacteria; phylum Actinomycetota; class Actinomycetes; order Streptosporangiales; family Streptosporangiaceae; genus Palsa-504. The sequence continues at coordinate 155,779 of CAWIUF010000071.1, forward strand.
AGGCGGCATCGCGACCGCCATCCGCCACCTCAGGAACAGCTAGTCAGCCGACGCCGGGCGGAGTCGGTCCAACCTCTGCCCGGCGGATGGCGTGGCTGAATCGTCCCGCCTCACGTGCGGCGGGTGAGCCATGCGGTCAGCTAGGGGAGACGACGTCAGGGAGACATCCAGGACGCGTAGAAGATGCCGAGGCCGATTCCGACGCAGACGCCGGAGATGATCCAGAACCTGATCGTGATCGTCGTTTCCGTCCAGCCGACGAGCTCGAAGTGGTGCTGCAGCGGCGCCATCTTGAACACGCGCCGCCTGGTGAGCTTGTAGCTGCCGATCTGGATCACGTCGGACATCGTCACGGCCACGAACAGGCCTCCGAGGATGACCAGCAGCAGCTGTGTCCTGGTGCAGATGGCGAGCCCGGCCAGGGTTCCCCCGAGAGCCAGCGAGCCGGTGTCACCCATGAAGATCCTGGCCGGGGGCGCGTTCCACCACAGGAAACCGATGCAGGAACCGAGAACCGAAGCGGCGACCACCGCCAGGTCGAGCGGATCGCGGACCACATAATAACTCTGCGACACCAGGGAGGCGGCGCCAGTGCCGATGTCGTTACGGGCCTGCCACAGCCCGATCAGGACGTAGGCGATCAGCACCGGCACGGTCGACCCGGCAGCCAGCCCATCCAGCCCATCGACCAGGTTCACCGCGTTGGAGGTGCCCGCGACCATGATGATCACCCAGATAACAAAGGGCGCCAGGCCAAGGACAGGGCCGAAATCCCGCAGGAAGGACAGCCGCTGGTCAGCGGGCGTCAGGTCGAGATGATTCGGATGCTGCAGGACCTGCCACGCGAACACGGTGGCGACGGCGATCTGCCCGCCGAGCTTGGTCCTGCTGCGCAGCCCGAGGCTTGTCTGCCGGAAGATCTTGATGCAGTCATCGACGAACCCGACGAGGCCCAGGCCCGCGGTGAGCAGGAGCACCAGCACACCTGAGGTGGTCAGTGGCTCACCTGTGACCGCATGCCCAACCAGGTAGCCGATCAGCGACGCGACTACGAAGACCGAGCCGCCCATCGTGGGCGTGCCCCGTTTCGTCTGGTGCGACTGGGGCCCGTCGACCCTGATCGGCTGGCCATAGCCTTTCGATCTGAGCAGCCGGATGAGCAAGGGCGTTCCGGCCAGCGCGGCAAGCATGGCCACTACGCCGCTGACAATGATCGTCTGCACCAAAAGACCGCCGCCTCGCGCCATGGCATGATCACTACGGGCACGCTACTGCGCCGGCGCTGCGCGAGTGCCGGATTCAGGCCGGATGACCCGGCCTCCGGCATGTCTGGGCAGGAACGGTCCGAGAGCCGGGGGAGTGCGGCAGTGCTTCCTAGGACGAGCCCGGCCACGCTCGATGCCGGGCAGAGAATCGCCCGCTAACAGCTTGCTGGCTGGCCGCCGGACGGCGTCACACTCAGTACAACGGCCGGTTATCGTAGCGACGGCCAGCCGCATCGCCCTCGTCGATTAGGAATAATTGTTCGAATTCGACAATCCATCGGTGACCCAGGGGAGTAATGGTGCTATCAGCCCCATGCGGGCCGCTGTTCCGGCTTGCCAGCTGTGCATGCACCTCTCCGTACATAGTCAGCCATCATCGTCAGTATCGAGCCAAAACCGTAGAGCGCCGCCGAGCTCTGAGCGTCAACAAGACGGCATGATGGCTGTCACGGCGACATGTGAAACGGCGAGATAGCTGTCAGGCGACATGACGGCTGTCACGGGACAAGCGGCACCGGAACCCCTTCTCACCGGCCTCCCCTAAATGCCGATAATGTACATTATGTAAAGTAATAGGTGACCGGCTCCAGTCCCCTGCCTGGATGCGAGGTCGCCGGTCCTGCGGTTTTCACCGGAGCCACCTTGCCGCCATCCTGAGCCGCTCGCGCTGTCACGGCGGCGGGACAATACGGGAATGACGATCGACGAGGAGCTCAGCGCCCTGATGGACCGGTTCTTCCGGGCGGTGTCTTTCGATGCCGGCGGCACGCCGGCATATGAACGGCTGCATGACCTGTTCACCCCGGCCGGACGGCTCGTCAACGCGATCGGGGACGTCCCTGACGATACGACGGTGGCGGCCTTCATAGAGCCCCGCCGCGCGCTGGTCGACACCGGTGCCCTGACGTCGTTCGAGGAGGTGGAGACGGGCGCGGTCACCGAGTCGTTCGGCAAGGTGGCGCACCGGTTCAGCACGTACGACAAACGCGGCGTCCGGGACGGTACCCCGTTCGCTGCGCGCGGGCGGATCGCGACGCAGTTCGTCCGCACGCCCGGCGGCTGGCGGATCACGTCGATGGCGTGGGACGACGAGGCATGAGCCGCGCCGCCTGGCGGCCGTCCGGTTAGCTGTCGGTGCATGACGGCCAGTGGTCTGCTGCCCATTCCGCCCAGCCCGGCCATCCCGCTGGCGGGCCGGGGATCTCGCCGCCGCCGAGCTCGGCCGCATCGGGAACCTGGAACTGCTCCCGCCACTGGTCCACCTCGGCCTCGCTCATCGGGAACGTCTGATGCGGTGCCATTGCCTGGCGCTGCGCGATCCGGGTGAGCTGGACGTCCTTGTCCACCGGCAGGTAGACAACCTGGCAGGCTGCCCCGGCCGATCGTGCCAGCCAGCGCAGTGCCCACCGTTCATCGCGGCCCCAGAGCCCGTAGTCGAGCACCACGCTGTTCCCGAGCCGCAGTGCCTGCAGGGCGACCGAGATGAGCCGCCCTTCCAGCGCGAAGCGCTTGCCGCCGGCCATCGAATCGCCGAACAGCGGGATCATCCAGTGATCCGGGGTCAGCCGCAGCGCCCCGTACAGCGCGGCGAGCTCCATGGCCCGGGTGGTTTTCCCGGCTCCGGGGAGACCGACCATCAGGAGCATCGTGGCCCCGGCCGCAGCCGGGCACCCGGACGGTTCCTCGTGCCGTGGACGTGAATCGGATCGCTGTGACTGAGACATGACTCCCCTGATCAGGCAGGACGAGCCGGCAGCGCGGGAATGGGCACGCGAGTGACCGCCGGCGGGACACTGATCTGGCGGTACGCCGGCACGGGCAGGCGCTGAGGCCGCGGTTACCGCAGCCTCGGTACCGCCGTTAAGCGGTCCGGGTCGTCATGGCAGCGCAGCAGCACATGCCTTCACCCTAGCCGCTCCCCCGCCGGCGGACCGGCAGCTGAGTTCGCCAAAAAACCTGGCCTCCGCCGGAGGCAAATCACTTAATGTCACGTTATACTTACTGTGCGGAGTTGCTGCTGCCCAGCGGCACCGATTGCTGCCGGGCGACGCCGGAAGCCAACCACCGCTGTGGCACAGGTGCGCAAAGGAGCATCGAGTGATGGTAGGCATGCGGCACGATCAGGCTGGCGCTGCCCGGCCGGGCAGCGGGAAGACTCAGGGCCGTCGTACGGTGACGGCGGGGGTGATCGCCCTCGCCGCGGTCATCAACCTCGCCCTCGTGCTGGCGGGCTGCGGCGCGCGGCCCGCCAGGCCGGCCGGCAACCAGGCGGCGGATCCGCCGCCGCTCGCCGTGACGACGTTCGCCGGGTACCCCGGCCAGCTGCCGCTGGCCGGGGCCCCGAGGCTGACGGTCAACGCTCTCACCGCGGCGGGCGGCGTACGGCTGGCTGTCGGCAGCGCGGACGGCTATCCGGCGATCTGGCGGCGGTCCGGCAGCGGCTCGTGGACCCTGGTGACGTCCATGGCGTCGCTGCCAGCGCGATCCAGGCCGGCCACGCTGACCGGCGTGGTGCACGGCCCGGCGGGATGGGTGGCCGTCGGCACGCCCGGGCCTGTTGTTCTCACCTCGGTGAACGGCACGACCTGGCGCCCGGCCGCCGGTCCCGTCACCGCGAATCTCGCCGGCGTCTCGGTCATCTCGGCGGCCGCGGGACCGCGCGGGTATGTCATTCTCGGCAAGCTGGCCGTATCGGGCGGCGGCTGCGTAGCCGACGTCTGGTGGTCATCTGACCTGCGCACCTGGGTACGTGCGCGTGACGTGAACGAGGTGACCGGCTCCAGCCAGACCCTCGCGGTCGCCGCCGAGCCCGATGGCTTCGTGTCAGTCGGCTCGCACCAGGGCAAGCCCGCTGTGTGGGTGACGTCCAACGGCCGGGTCTGGCGGACGATCGTCCTGCCGCTGCCCGCCGGCGCGCCCAACGCCCAGCTCAACCAGATCGCGGTCAGCGGCAGCCGCGTCGTCGCGACCGGCGGTCCCGCCATCACCGGAGCGGCCACCCGGGCGTTCGCCGAGCTCTCGACGGATAGCGGCATGACCTGGCGGGAGATACCGCTCGGCCTGCCCGGGCCCGACACGGCCGTCACCGCTCTCACCGCCAGCGCCCGCGGCTTCGCCGCCGCCGGGCAGTACAGCGGGACTGGCGGGCAGAAGGTTGTCGTATGGACGCTCGGGGCCGGGAACAGGTGGGCGCGGCCGTACGTCAGCGGCATCACCGGTTCCGGGACGGGCCGGACGCACGAGATCACCGCGCTGGAGGCTACCGAGTTGGCTGTGACCGGGATCGGCCCGGTCGCCCCGGCCCTGAACCGGCAGGCAGTCGTCTTCACCCTCCTGACGCACTGACGGAAATCCGCGAGACAGATCAGCGCCTGTAGCGGATCATCGTCTGGTGGATATTGACCTGGCCCGGATTGAGGAGGCCGCGCGGGTTATCGATCCCGTCTTCCGGGACAGCCCTCAGTTCACGAGCGAGCAGTTGTGCGCCGCGCTCGGGCGCGAGGTGCTCGTCAAGCTGGAGGTCGCTAACCCGCTCGGCAGCTTCAAGGGCAGGGGCGCGGATTTCCTCGTGCGTTCCCTGCCGCCGGGCAGCACCGTCGTATGCGCATCGAGCGGCAACTTCGGCGTGGCCCTGGCCTACGCCGCCCGGGCCCGTGGCATGAGCGCCCATGTGTACGTCTCGCCTGGCATCAGCCCCGCCAGGCTGGCGAGAATGCGGAACCTCGGGGCGGCGGTGAGCGTCATCGACGGAGACGCCGCCCAGGCCGCGCGGGTCCACGTGACGGCGCGCCCGGGTAGCGTGCTGGCCAACAATCACCCGGCGGTGGCTGAAGGTGCGGGCACGATCGGCGCCGAACTGCTCCGGGCCGGCCGTATCGACGCCGTGGTGCTCCCGGTCAGCGACGGAACCCTGATTACGGGCGCCGGCTGACTCTGCGCTGGTGACTGCTCTGACGGCTGAAGCTGCCAGCTTCTCAGGCCGCACGAGCCCGACCAGAGCCCAGTCCGGCCCTGGATGCGATGTTCCTGGCCCCGTTGACGTCGGCATCCATGCCGCCGTGCACGGGGCAGACAACAGTGTCTTGCTGCGGGCGTGTGCATCTTCGCCCGCAGCGGTGGCAGTCGATGCTCGTGTAAGCCGGGTTCACAAAGATCACACGCCGCCCAGTCTCTTCCACTTTGGCGGTGAGGATGCTGGTGAACTGTGCCCAGCCTGCGTCGAGGATCGACTTGTTCAGGCCGCTCTTGGCGGCGGCGTTGTTCGGGAGGTAGGCGCCCGGCTGTTCCGGGTCCGGTTTCGGTGCGGGCCTGCGGGTCATCCCGGCCGTGTTCAGGTCTTCCAGCGCGATTACGTCACACTCGCGGACGAGCGCCCGCGCGGTCTTGTGGTGGAAGTCAGCGCGCCGGTTGCGGATGCGGCGGTGAACCTCAGCGACCTTCGCCTTGGCGCGGCGGCGGTTCGCCGATCCGCGCTTCTTGCGGGCCAGTGCCTGCTGCGCGGCAGCCATCTCACCGGCGGAGTCCCGGGCGAACCTCGGATTGGCGATTACCTCGCCGTCGCTGGTGGTGGCGAAGCGGGCCACGCCGACGTCAATGCCGACCTCGCGGCCCGCAGCCGGGAGCGGCTTACCGGGTACGTCGTCACAGGACAGCACCACGTACCAGCGACGGCCTTCCCGCTTGAGGCCGATCGTCTTGACCCGGCCCTGTACGGCACGGTGCGCGTGAACCCTGACATGACCGATGCCCTGGAGGTACACGCGAGCCGCTTCGGGCTTCCACCGGCACCCGTCCCCGTCCGACGGCCACTCAACGAAGTCCCAGCGGTCCAGCGCCTTAAACCTCGGATAGCCGACCTTCAGCCCGGCTTTGCAGCGGCCATAGAACGCGGTCATCGCCTTGTCCAGGCGGCGCAGCGTGGCTTGCTGAGAGGAGAACGACCACCGGCCCTGATCCGCGTCGGCCCCCCGGATGTCCTTGAGCTGGGCGGACTGCTGCCCGTACCGGATGCTGACCTTCCGCATCCGCCACGCCTCCCGGCGCTCCTCCAAGGCGGCGTTATACAGCCGCTGGTGGTCCCGCAGGCACCGGGCGGCGCGGGACGCCTGCCCGCTGCCCGGGTAGACGCGGAACTTGTACGCGCGCCTCACCGGTCACGCTCCTTGCGCCACGGCCGCTCGTACTGCGTGTCGATGTACCGCTGCACCGTCGCCGCGCTGACCGCTCCCACCGATGCGACGAAAAACGACCGGGACCACAGCGTCGGCAGCCGGGACCGCAAGTGCGGGAACTCCTCGCGGAGACGGCGCGAGGTGAAGCCCTTGAGCTGGTTCGCCACGTACGACGGCGAGTCCTTCGGCCGGGCCTTCACGAACAGGTGCACGTGGTCGGGCATCACTTCGAGGGCCACGATCCGCCACCCGTGCTCGGCGCACTTCTCGCTGATCAGCTCGCGGCACCGCCCGGCCACAACTCCCGTCAGGACGGCGCGGCGGTACTTCGGGCACCACACCACGTGGTACCCGAGATCGTGTACGCCACCAGGGGACACCTGGACCGCCCGAGCCATAGGGCTAGTATACATGCACAGTCTGTATAACACGGAAGGAGGAGCGGGGGCGACGCGATTCCCCTGCCGCCTAAAGACGGCAGTCCCCTCGCGCAAAACTCGATGGAATGGACGCGCCAGGCGGCCAGCATCCTCGGTGTCCTGATCGAGCCGTCAGCGGCCGCGGGCCTCGCCGCAATCGCCTGCCATGAGCTGTCCGGTACGGTGCTGGCGACCGTCCTGACCGGCATCGATCCAGATCCGGCCGTGGCGGGGCGAGCGCCGTTATCCTTCTCCCCCGCTAGATCGTGACTGCGCCGGCACGCGGAAGGCGCCAGGCCGGAGCGGGGTGCCGAGTACCTGGCTGACGAGGCTGCGGTGCGCGGCGTGCAGGGTGCGGACCGCAGCGCGGGTCAGGCCCGGCTTGACCGGCGGGTTGCCGCCCCGGGGGCGGCCGGGCTTGGTCGGGATCCACAGGTGCCCGGGGTCACTGCCCTCGAGCTCGGCGATGATCTCCGCCCGGGCCAGGAGCCAGCGGTTCAGGATCTGCACGGTCGCGCCGCCGAGCGGGCACAACTCATCGCCGAGCTCGACGCGCGCCGCGCCGTCGAGGTGCAGCGCGCCGAGCCTGAGCCGGGCGAGCTCTGGGACGCCCCGTCCGGTGTCGGCGACGAGCGCGGCCACGGCGACGGTGCGCAGTGCCGTCGCCGCGTTGGCGTGCACGGGCCTGCGGACGGACAGGTCGTGGAGGAGGCGCTCGGTGTCGGCGGGCGTCAGGCTGAAGCCGGTGGCGGGCGCCTGGCTGTCCAGCCGGTCGGGCCGTCCCAGGAACTCGGCGAAGGCGTTGTAGGAGTCGACGCGGACCCGCATCGAGTTGGAGTACGCGGCGGCCGCGGGCCCGTAGAGGCTGTTGCGGGTGCGGGTCTTCCCGGCGGCCGCGTCGGCGAGCCACGCGGCGGCCCGGGCGGGATCCATGAGCTCGCCGACCGAGATGCCGGCCGCGTCGGCGGCCCGCTCGACGTGCTGCAGGTACTCGTCCAGGAAGTGCCTGCGGATCCGCAGCGTGGCGTCCGCCAGCTGGCGGCCCGACAGGTGACGGACGAAGGCGTCGATGGCGTCGCGTGCAGGGCGGCGCGTCTCCCCTGATGACATCTCCGAAGAATAGCGACCGCGAATCGATAACAGCAAGAAGCCAGGCACCCTGATGAGGCTGCGTGCCAAGGTGCCGGATTTTCACAGGTCCGGGTCGAACCGTAGCGGTCCGAATCGGCTCGGTTCGAATCGACCCGGACCTCTTCACCTCCGCCAGGGTCGGAACCGACCCTGGCATTCGAGCGCTTCTTGCTGTTATCAGGATCTCTTCTTAGCGGGCCCGTCGCCGATCCGGTGGCTGTCAGCCTGCTGCCCGCGCCACCGCACGGGCCTGTTCCAGCTGGTCGACGCTGACTGGCCCGCTTCCGGGCAGGCCTGCCTCAGTCCACGCCCGCTGTGCGCGCGCCACATCCCCGCCCGCCTCCTGCAGCACCATCTTCTTCGCCGTGGTGCTGGGCACGGCTCCGTCCATGCCGAGGTCCAGCAGGTGCGCCAGCATGCGGACCGACTGGTTCCGCTGCCCGGTCTTCCGCTCGTTGTACCGGTAGACCAGCACCCAGCGGCCTTCCAGGGACTGCGCCCGGTCAATCAGCGCCTGGCCGCGGTCGGTGTCCTTCTGCTCGGTGCGGATCGTCTCGGTCTCACCCGACGGCAGGCGCAGCGTCAGCAGGCCGCGACGGCTCGACTCCTCGATCTCGACCTTCTCCAGGAACGCGATGAAGGTCCGCGACGACTCCAGCCGGTCGATGTCCTGCTTCGCCTGCTGGGCGATCAGGTGCAGGTCCACGGTCAGGCCGTGCACCCGGCGGCCCCAGGCCGCTTCCTCGCCGGGAACACACGGCCCGGCGGCCTGGGCGGCCGCGATGACCAGGCTGTAATGGCTGTCATCCACGGCGCTTATTATCACCCGCCCGGCCGGGTCGCCGCGGTACGCGCGCTGCGATGAGCAGGCCAGCCCTGATGTCCGCTCGCCTGGCTCCCCCGGTTCTCCTGAGCTACTTCCGCCTTACCCGCTTCTTGCTGTTATCAGCGTCGGGGACGCATGCGGGCTGGCGGGTTCGGCCTTGCCGGGCCGGGATATCACCATCCCGGCCCGGTCAGCGTTTGCGGGCGAGCCCGCAGTAGGCGGGCACCTTCTCCCCCGACTCCGGCGCGGCGCTCCCCGGGGCCCAGCGGGGCAGCTGCACGACCCCGGGAGGCAGCAGCTCCAAGCCGTCGAAGAACCGTGATATCTCGGCGTGGGTGCGCAGCGTCGTCGGGATCACCGATCGCTGGCTGAGATGCCGGGCCATCGTGACGATCTCGGGCACGACGTCGCTGGCCGGGTGGGCGATGGCCAGCCAGCTGCCGGACGGGACCGCGTCCAGCAGCTGGCCGATGATCGTCCGGGGCGCATCGGCGTCCTCGATGAGCTGCAGGATCCCGATCAGCAAGATGGCGACCGGCTGGGTGAAGTCGAGGGTCTGGGCGGCCTGCCCGAGGATGGCGGCCGTATTCCGCAGGTCGGCGTCGAGGTAGGCGGTGGTGCCGTGCGGCCCGCTGGCCAGGAGCGCCCGCGCGTAGGTCAGCACCAGCGGGTCGTTGTCGACGTAGACGACCCGGCTTTCCGGGGCGGCGGCCTGCGCCACCTCGTGGGTGTTGTTCGCGGAGGGCAGGCCCGTGCCGATGTCGAGGAACTGGCGGATGCCGCCGGCCCGGCCAGGTAGCGGACGGCCCGGGCCAGGAACGCCCGCTGCTCTTTCACTCCGGCGACAATGGCGGGAAAATCGCGGATCGCCTGCTCGGCCGCTTCCCGGTCGGCCGCGTAGTTGTCCTTGCCGCCGAGCCAGTAGTCATAGACCCGGGCCTGGTGCGCCACCGTGGTGTCGAACGGCGCCGGGTGCGCGGGTGGTTCCGTGACGGGCCTCCTGCCGGTCCTGGCGTGGCCTCCCGGCCGCCTGCCCATGGTTCCCCCCGGCGCGGCGACCCGTCCGGTGGCCGCCGGGCGGGTCTGCCGGGAAGATTCTAGCCCCGGCCGGTCCCCCCGCGCGGCCGGGCTGACACGACTATTTCTCCACCATCGGCTACCAGCCCGCGATCGCGTTCCTGGCCGCCGGGGTCGTCTCGCCGCTGGCCACGCTCGTGCTGATCGCAGTCACGCTGCTCGGGGCGCTGCCGGTGTACCGGCGGGGGGCGGCCGAGAGCCGCGGGGCGAGGGCTCGCTGGTGCTGGTCGCCTTTCCCGACGTCTGCTTCGACTGGACCGAGGGCAGCCCGCTGGCCCGCTTCCTGCGCTTCATCTTGCGGGGCCATAGTCCGCCCGGAGCGGGGTAGCTGAGGTGACGGACACATCAGGAGGCGGTTCAGCCAGCCCCGTCAGGAGGAAGCCGTCATGTTCCGTCGCAGTGCCCTTCCCGCCGCCGCGGCCGGGATCGGGGTCGCGCTGCTGGCCCTGGCCGGCTGCAAGATCCAGGTTCAGGACGCCGCTCCGGCCGGTACCGCCGGCGGCGCCTCGGGAGCCGCGGTCACCGGGGCGACCAGCATCAGCCGGGCCGGCTCGCTGACCGTCGAGCCGAGCGGGGGCTTCTCCCCCGTCTACAACGTCATCGACGGGGCCAGGCACAGCATCAACGTGACCATGTACGAGTTCTCCGATACGACGGCCGAACACGACCTGGCCGCCGCGGCCAGGCGCGGCGTGCAGGTCCGGGTGATCCTGGATCACCGGGCGAAGAGCATCAACTCGGGCGCCTATTCCTATTTCCGCTCCCACGACGTCAAGGTCACCTGGTCGTCCTCGGATTACCGGTACACCCACCAGAAGACCATCACCGCCGACGGGTCGAAGGCGATCATCATGACCGCCAACCTGACCAGCAGGTACTACGCGACCTCGCGGGACTTCCTGGTGACGGACACCAGCCGGGCCGACATCTCCGCCATCACCGCGGTGTTCGACGCCGACTTCGCCAAGCACTCCGTCAGGCCCGGCGACGGGAGCGACCTGGTCTGGTCGCCGACCGATTCGCAGGACCAGATGATCGCCCTCATCAACGGCGCGAAAAGCAGCCTGCGCATCTACAGCGAGGAGATGGGCGACGCCACGGTGGAGAAGGCGCTCATCGCGGCGGCCAGGCGCGGCGTCAAGGTGCAGGTCTGCGGGGAAAACGAGAGCAGCGAATACGACGGCGACTTCACCGAGCTGGCCAAGGGCGGCGTCCGGATCAGCTACTACAGCTCTTCCACGGGCTTCTACATCCACGGCAAGGTCATCGAGGCCGACTACGGCACCAGCGGTGGCCGGGTCTTCATCGGCTCGGAGAACTTCTCCGACACCTCCCTCAACCAGAACCGCGAGCTCGGGCTGATCACCTCCGGCCACGCCGTGATGGCCGCGATCGCCAGCACCTTCGCCGCCGACTTCCAGAACGGGAAAAAGTGGTCATAGCAGATGGCAGGCTGTCGGCATGATCAACCTGATCCGGTCCGGCAGCCTGTACCCCGGCGTTCCGTACGCGTACGCCGCGGTGGCCCCGCCCGGTGCCCTGGTCTTTACCGCCGGGGCGTGTCCCCTGGACGACCGGGGCGAGGTCACCGGCCCGGGCGACGTGCGGGCGCAGGCCGCCCTGGCGGTGGCCAACCTGGCCACCGCACTGGCCGAGGCCGGGGCCACGCTGGCTGACGTGCTCAAGACCACCGTGTTCGTCGCGTCGTCCGAGCGGGCCGACCTGGTGGCGGCCTGGGATGTCGTCAGCGCGGCGTTCGGCGAGCACGACGCGCCCAGCACGCTGCTCGGCGTGGCCGTGCTCGGCTACCCGGGCCAGCTGGTCGAGATCGAGGCGGTCGCCGTGGCCGCCGCGGGCTGACGGCGGCCCGCCGGTATCCCCCGGGGGACGCTTAGGGCTGCTCCGGCCGGGGCCGCCGGGTGGCGTGCCTGATGCCCTGCCGCCTGATCCGGGCGATCTCCTCGTCGGCGGCCCGCCGGCCGGCCCGCATGAAGGCCAGCACGGCGGCCAGGTCGGCGGGGCTGCAGCCGGCCAGGTAACGGCTCATCTTCTCCCCCATCGGGGCGTAGCAGTCCGCCAGCCGGGCCAGCCCGGCCGGGTCGGCGGCGATGGTGACCCGGCGCCGGTCCGACGGGTCGGCGGCGCGGGTGACGTACCCGGCGCGCTCGAGGCGGTCGAGCACCTTGGTCATCGCGCCGCTGGTCAGGCCGAGCAGGGCGGCCAGGTCACCGGGGGCCGAGGGCCCGTCGGCCAGCAGGCCCATGCACTGCAGGTCCGCCAGCGGCATGCCGAGCTGGTGGGCGACGGCGATGTTGAGGCGTACCGCCGCGGCGCTCTGCCGGGGTGCCTCGGCGGTCACCTCGGCGAGCAGCCGGGCCGGGCCGGGTTCTTCCACCATCCCCCCTGGTGCCGGTTTCCGGAGAAGTTACTTCCACAGGGAGTGTACGGCGGGCGGGACCTGAGGTCCCTCAGGGTGCCTGGAGCAGGCGGCGGAGCACGCCGGCCAGGGCGGGGCCGTCGGCTTCCTCGCCGGTCCAGGCCACGTAGCCGTCGGGCCGGGCGAGGACCGCCGCGCCGCCCGGCAGCGCGAAGCGCGCCCAGGCGCCGTCCGGATCCCCCAGGTCGCGGCCGGCCCGGTAGGCGTCCAGGCGGACGCCGGCCGCGGCCCGGGCCTGATCCGCGGCGTCCAGCCACGATGTGCCCGCGGGTCCGGTGAGCAGGACGAAGCCGCCGGTGAACAGGTCGTGAGTGCTGATCGCGGAGCCGTCCCGGACCAGCCAGGCGTGCGGCATCCTGGCCCCCGCCTCGGGCCGGGCCGCCACCGGGCGCCCGAAGGGCGCGCCGGGCACCTCGCCCGCGATGGCGGCCGACCGGTACCGCTGGCCCAGGGTGAGCACCAGGTCGTCGATGTCGTCGTCCAGGCCGCCGCCGAAGCGCGCCGCCTGCCGCCGGACGGTGAGGTCGGCCAGGGCCAGCGCGACCGGCCGGCGTTCGGCCTCGTAGGTATCGAGCAGCGCGTCGCCGGCCAGGCCGGCCCGCACGGCGCCGAGCTTCCAGGCCAGGTTGCTGGCGTCCTGCACCGCGGAGTTGGCTCCCATCGCGCCGGCCGGCGGCCAGACGTGGGCGCTGTCGCCGACCAGGAACACCCGGCCGCTGCGGTAAGCATCGGCCACCCCGACGGCCTGCTCCCAGGCGGCGACGCTGATCACCGTCACGGCGATGTCGTCCCGGCCGATCGCGGCGTGCGCGATCCGGGCGCAGCGCTCGGCGGTGAAGTCGGCGGGCGCGGTGGTCCGCGGGTCGTAGGTGACGCTGACCGCCCACCGGCCCGGCGTCGCCGTGGTGACGAACGAGGCGAAGCCGAGCCGCTCGTTGAGCACGATCCAGAACAGCGCGCGCCTGGTGATGACCTGGTCCAGGTCGGCATCGATGACGATGCTCACCCAGTGCTGGGTGACGCCCGGGCCGGGCCGGCCGATGCCGGCCACGCTGCGCAGCCGGCTGGCGTGCCCGTCGGCCGCGATCAGGTAGTCGGCCCGGACGACCGCCGGCGGGCCGTTCCCGGCCAGCACGGCGGTGACCCCGCCGGCGTCGATGCTGACGTCCCTCACCTCGGTGTCCAGCCGCAGGTCGGCGCCCCGCTCGCGGGCCGCGGCGCGCAGCAGCGGCTCGACGGTGTTCTGGTCCGCCAGGCAGAACGCCGACGGGCTCGCGAGCGCGGCGGCCGGGCCGGGTTCCGGGTCGAACAGCCACTCCCAGTCCCCGGCCAGGACCTGGCAGCGGGCCACGCCGGAGTCGGCGGCGAAGGGCCGGGCCGCCTCGAGCAGCGCCGGCTCGAGGCCCAGCGGCCGGTACAGCTCCATCGTGCGCTGGTTGATCCCGCGGGCGCGGCCCTGCACCGAGACCGCCGGGTGCCGGTCGGCCAGGATGGACGGGACTCCCTGCGCGGACAGGAACAGCGAGGAAGCCAGGCCGGCGTAGCCCCCGCCGACGATCAGGACCGTGGTCTGGCTCTGCCGGTCGGGCATGTCACGAACACCTTCTCCGAACGAATTGGCATCTCAGGAAAGTATCTTCTTTAGGAAGCTACTTCGCGGAAGCTTAAGCCGCCGCCCGTGGCCACGTCAAAGGAATTCAGCCGCGAGGTCCGGCTGGCTAGCCGCGCGGCGCCTCTTGCGTCAACCGCCTGCCAGCAGGTACGAAAAGAGTGCTTTCTTATTTTCCCTGCTGGCAGCTTGTCACCGAGAAAGGCATCCGCATGCCCAAGTACCTATTCCGCGGGGCGTACATCGACGAGGGGCTCAAGGGCCTGGCCACCGAGGGAGGCACGCCGCGCGTCGAGGCGGCCCGGCAGCTCTTCGCCAGCCTGGGCGGCAGCCTGGAGTGCTTCTACTTCGCCTTCGGCGCCGACGATCTCCTCGTTATCTGCGACCTGCCGGACAACGTGAGCGCCGCCGCGTTCTCCCTGGCTATCAACAACTCCGGCAAGGCCAGGGGGCACGTCACGCCGCTGATGACACCGGAGGAAATGGATCAGGTGATCACGAAGTCGCCCGCGTACCGGGCGCCCGGGGAGTCCTGAGCCCGCCGCCTGAGCGCCTAGGCTCGGACCATGCTCGGGACGGTAACCAGGCTGCGGCGTTATCCGGTCAAGTCGATGCTGGGCGAGGACCTGGACGCCGGCGATGTCAGCCGGGCCGGCCTGGCCGGCGACCGGCGGCTGGCCGTGGTCAGCCGCCGGACCGGCAAGATCGCGAGCGCCAAGTACCCGCGGCTGTGGCGGGACCTGCTCACCCTGTCCGCCGGGGCCGACGGCGGGGACGGCCCCGCGGTGGCCGCCCTGATCACGCTGCCGGACGGCAAGACCATCGCCAGCACCGACGCGGACGTCGACGAGGTGCTGTCCGGGCTGCTGGACGAGCCGGTCACGCTGACCTCGGTCCCGCCGCCCGGGGCCTCGCTGGACCGGGCCGTCCCCGAGGCGGTGCTCCGCGACGGGATAACGGCCCCGGTCGAGTCCAGGCTGGTCGAGATCGGCGCGGGCGCCCCGCCCGGCACGTTCGTCGACTTCGCCCCGCTCCACCTGCTGACCAGCGCGACGCTGGACCGGATCGCCGAGCTCAGCCCGTACCGGCGGGCTGACCTGGAGCGGTACCGCCCCAACGTCGTCATCGGCACCGGAGCGGATGGCTTCACTGAGAACGACTGGCTCGGCCGGGACCTGCGGGTCGGCGACGATCTCGTGCTGCGCGTGATCGCCCGGACCCCGCGGTGCGCCGTGCCGACCCTGGCGCACGGCGACCTGCCCCGGGATACCGAGGCCCTGCGGGTCCTCGCCCGGCACAACCGGGTCAGCCCCATGGCGGACAGCGATCCCGAGCCGTGCGCCGGGGTCTACGCCCAGGTACTGCACCCCGGCCGGATCAGCACCGGCGACCCGGTCCGCTGGCATTAGCGGTCCGGCCCACCGCCAGGCCCGCTCACCGCCGGGCTAATCGCTGTGCAGCTCAGCCCAGACGACCTTGCCGGCCCAGCCCGGGACGGCCTGCCAGTGCCAGCGGTCGCACATCGCCTCGACGAGCATCAGGCCCCGGCCGCCCTCTTCGTCGGGCCCGGGATGCGCCGCCGCCGGCGCGCTGGGGATGGCGTCCCACACCTCGATCAGCAGCCGGATCCGGTCGCTGGCCAGCCGCAGCACCACGACCGGCATCGAGGCGCCGTCGTACCGGGGCCTGCCGTCCGGCCCGGTCGAGGCCCGGACGGCGTTCGTGACCAGCTCGCTGACGATGAGCTCGGCCGCGTCGGCCAGGTCGCCGAGCTCCCATTCGGTCAGCACCGCCCGGGCGTGCAGGCGGGCACTCGGCGTGGCGCCAGTCAGGGCGCCCAGCACCAGTGACGTCGACAACGGCCACGAAGCCGACATACCGGGCGAGTCCGCCACGGCGTCCGGCCAGGTCACGACGCTGCCCTCGCCCATGCTCCGGGGTGCCCCCCTTTCGCCTTCCAGTGTGCATGCTGACTGTCGCGCGCGGTGAGAGAATCGCGGGTTACGTCGCTCTTACGATGGCCACCAAGGCGATACCCAGGCAAAACGACACGCCGGCGGGCGCAGAAATGCCGGCGGGGAACCCGGTCCCGCATCAGCCGCGGAAACGGCGGTGCAGCTCGCGGACCTGCTCGTCGAGGCCGGCGACCGGGCCCTGGACCGTCAGGCCGGGAGCGACCTCGCCGATGGCCAGGGCGCGCACCGGGGACGGCGGCACCCCGAGCTCGGCGAGCCACGCCGTCAGCTGCTCGGACGAGCTCACGTAGACGATGCGGCCGAGGCCCACCCAGGCGTGCGCGGCCGCGCACATCGGGCAGTGCTCCCCCGACGTGAACACGGTGGCGGCGGACCGGTCGGCCGCCGTCATGTTGACCGCGGCCCAGCGGGCCAGCTCGAACTCCGGATGACGGGTCGCGTCGCCCGCGGTGTTCTCGCGGTTGCGGTCCTCGGCCAGGACCCGGCCGCCGGCCCCGACGAGCACCGAGCCGAACGGGTAATCCCCGGCCTCCACGGCCTCGGCGGCCAGCTCGACGCAGCGGCGCAGATGCGGGAGGTCCTCCGGGGCGACGCCGTCAGGACGGCCGTGCGCGTGGTCGGTAGGTGTCACCTCAGCTCCGTTCGGGCTCGATGTCCTGACTAACCTACCGAGCGGCCGCCCCGGTGCCCGGCACCGGGGCGGTATGATCGCTCTCGTGAACATCTCCGGACGACAGGTCATGATGCCCCGCACGCGGGGCCGCTGACACGACCGGACACTGACGTTTCCGAGGCCCTGATACGGGGCCTCGATGTGTTTCAGGCGATGTTCTTGCGGCACACGCGGAGCCCCCGGGAGGAGGCTGCGATGACCGCGACCTACATCACCACCACCATTCCCTACGTGAACGCGCGCCCGCACATCGGGCACGCCCTGGAGTTCGTGCAGGCCGACGTGCTGGCCCGCTACCGCCGCGCCCGCGGCGAGGACGTCCGGTTCCAGTCCGGCACCGACGACAACTCGCTGAAGAACGTGCTGGCCGCCGGGGCGGCCGGGACGCCCGTGCACGAGTTCGTCGACCGCAATGCCGGGGCGTTCGCCGCTCTCGGCGGCGTGCTGTCGCTGACCTTCGACGACTTCATCCGGACCAGCCGCGACCCCCGGCACCGGCCCGGTGTCGAGCGGTTCTGGCGGGCCTGCGCCCGGGACCTGTACCGCCGGCGGTACGAGGGGCTGTACTGCACCGGGTGCGAGCAGTTCTACACCCCGGCCGAGCTGCGCGACGGCCGCTGCCCGGACCACGGGACGGTACCGCAGCAGGTCAGCGAGGAGAACTGGTTCTTCCGGCTGTCCCGCTACGCCGCCCCGCTGCGGGAGGCGATCACGTCCGGCGAGCTGCGCATCACCCCGGCCGGGCGGCGGAACGAGGTGCTCGCGTTCATCGACGCCGGCCTGGAGGATTTCTCGGTGTCACGGCCCGCCGGGCGGGCCGGCGGCTGGGGCATCCCGGTGCCCGGCGACCCGGGCCAGGTGATCTACGTCTGGTTCGACGCGCTGTGCAGCTACGTCACCGCACTCGGTCCCGGCGGTGAGGACTACCGGCGATGGTGGGCCGGCCCGGGTGAGCGTATTCACCTGCTCGGCAAGGGCGTGCTGCGGTTCCACGCGGTCTACTGGCCGGCCATGCTGCTGTCGTCCGGGCAGCCGCTGCCGACCGCTGTCTTCGTACACGACTACCTGACCGCGGACGGCCGGAAGATCAGCAAGTCCGGGACGGCCGGAGCCGCCCTGGAGCCTGCTGCGCTGGCCGCCGCGTACGGGGCCGACGCGGTGCGCTGGTGGCTGCTGCGCGAGGTGCCGCGGACCGGCGACGCCGACTTCACCACCGGGCGCCTGGCCGCCCGGGCCGACGACGAGCTGGCCAACGGCCTGGGCAACCTGGTCAACCGGGTCGTCGCCATGACTCACCGATACCGCGGCGGCCGCGTCCCCAGCGCCCCCGAGGACGCCGTGGCACCCGGCGGGGAGCGCCTGGCGGCGGCGTGCCGGGCGGCGAACGCGGCGGCCGGCGCCGCCCTGGAGAACTTCGACTTCCGCCGGGCGACGGCCGCGGTCTGGCGCGTCGTCGACGAGGCGAACGCCTTCGTCAGCCAGGCCCGCCCCTGGGAGCTGGCCCGGGCCGGGGACGCGCGGCTCGACGTGGTGCTCGCCCAGCTGCTCGGGGCCTGTTCGGTGCTCGGCCGGGAGCTGGCGCCGTTCGTGCCCGACCTGGCCGGACGGGTTCGCGCTCAGTGCGCACCGGGCGGTGACGGGCTGCTGCCGGCGCCCCGCCCGGTGTTCAGGAAGCTGTCAGCGCCGGCGGCCGCGGCCAGGCTCGGCGTGGAAGAGCCGGAGCAGGATCAGCAAGACGATGGCGCCGATGATCGATCCGAGGATCCCGACCAGGTGGAAGCTGTGAATGCTCACGTTGTGGTACTGGATCAGGTTCTGCAGGAACCCGCCGACAAACGAGCCCACGATGCCGAGCACGATGGTGCCGATGAGCCCGATGGGGTCGCGGCCGGGGACGAGCAGCCGGGCAACGAAGCCTGCGATGAGGCCGACAATGATTAGCACGATGATGAAAGTGACCATGCCGGTTAGCTTCCCGGCTCACGGGTTTTATGTGCGGTCACCCCGAATCGTGATGAAAATCATTTACCCGGCCAGCTCGCGTTCCAGCGGGGTTCGGAACCGCGGGGTGATCCGGGTCTTGTCGTCGTCGCCGAGCCACTCGCGCAGCCGCCGGGCCTCGGCGGCCAGGGCCGCGGCGGCTTCGGCGCCGGCGTCCTCGAGCAGCCGCAGCGCGATCTCGCCGTCCTTGCGCTGGGCCCAGCCGCCCACGATCCGGCCGTCCCACCAGGCCGTCGGGCCGATGTTGCCGGACCGGTCGAACAGCGCGGCCGCGTGCCCGCCGAGGTACCAGCCGCGGTCACGCCAGCCCATCGCGGCGGGGTCGAGGGCCGGCAGCAGCGCGGGCCACGGTTCGGCGGCGGGCACGTCCTGGTCGGCGGCCAGCATGACGCCCGCCGTCCCGTCCAGGTCCACCTGGGCCAGCTCGAGCTGGCCCAGCGCCTGCCGGGTCTGCGTGACCGTCCAGCCGGCCCACCATTGCAGGTCAGCGGGTGCGGCCGGGCCGAACGCATGCAGCCAGCGGCCGGCCAGCTCGGCCCGGGCGGCGGCAGCCGGCGGCCGGGGCTGATCAGGCACCGCGGACCAGGTGAACTGGCTGGAGGTCCAGCCCCCGCGGGGCCGGCCGCGCACGATCAGGCCCTCGGCTGACAGCAGCGTGAGCAGCCGGGTGGTGACGTTCACCGGGCCGCCGTAGCTCTTGCCCTCAGCGGCGGGGAAGACGAGCTGGGCGCGCAGCCGCGGCTCGTCCCGGGACAGCTCGGCCCCGGTCGCGCTGCCGCGGGCGGCCAGCGCCCGCACCGTGGCCTGGCCGACCTCGTCCAGCCAGGCGGCCCCGTCGGCGGCGATGACTGATTCCTGCACCTGCTTGGCCAGGCCCTTCCGCATCCGCTCGGCGATCTGGTCGGTGCAGGCGGCCTGGATCACCGGCATCAGGCCGGCCGGGACGACGAACACCGTCCGCCGCATGCCGAGCATCCGTACCAGCGCCCCGCCGGCGTACAGGGCGTGCTCGATGTCCGCCCGGCTGGCCCCGGTCCTGGCCCACGCGGCCAGGTAGACCGACGCCGGGTCGGTGCCGTGCAGCGCGATGATGTCGGCCACGGCGCCGGCCACCCCGCCCGGTGACGCCGCACCCCAGGCCGCCGGGGCCAGGTGATGCCGGGCCGCCAGCCGCGCCCGCCGTTCGGCCGCGCTGACGGGCCGGATGCCGTTCCCCATGGGCACGACCTTACTCAAGGAGCCGACGCGATACGGTCGGACCGTGATCAGCTTCCGCCACCCGGGTACCGTGCTCACCGACCGGCGTTTCGCCGTCCCGCTGGATCATTCCCGGCCGGACGGCGAGCAGATCGAGATCTTCGCCCGCGAGGTCGTCGCGGCCGGCCAGGCGGACGCGGACCTGCCCTGGCTGCTGTTCCTGCAGGGCGGCCCCGGGTTCGGGGCGCAGCGCCCGCAGGGCCGGGAGGGGTGGCTGGACCGGGCCCTGGAGGACTACCGGGTGCTGCTGCTCGACCAGCGCGGCACCGGCCGCTCCTCCCCCGTGAACCGCAAGACCCTGGCCGGGCTCGGTCCCCAGGCTCAGGCCGGCCGCCTGGCGCACTTCCGCGCCGATGCCATCGTGCTCGACGCCGAGCTGATCAGGCGCCAGCTCACCGGTGAGCCGTGGAGCGTGCTCGGCCAGAGCTTCGGCGGCATGTGCACCGTCACCTACCTGTCGTTCGCGCCGCACGGCATCCGGGAGGCGTTCATCACCGGCGGCCTGCCCGGGCTCACCGCGACCGCCGACGACGTCTACCGGCGGACCTACCGGACGGTGGCCGCCAAGAACGCCGCCCACTACGAGCGGTACCCGCAGGATGCGGACCAGGCCCGGCGGGTCGCCGGGCACCTGGCCGGGCGCGAGGTCCTGCTGCCGGACGGCGGGCGGCTGACCGTGGAGGCGTTCCAGTCGGCCGGGATGATGCTCGGCACCAGCGGCGGCAGCGACGCGCTGCACTACCTGCTCGAGGACCCGTTCGCCGGGGACGAGCTGTCCGACGCGTTCCTGTACGCGATGATGGAGCAGGTCAGCTTCGCGACCGGGCCGCTGTACGCGCTGCTGCACGAGGCCACGTACGGGCAGGGGCAGGCGACCCGCTGGTCCGCGCAGCGGATCCGGGCGGAGTACCCGGAGTTCGCCCCGGACGCCAGCCCGCTGTACTTCACCGGGGAGATGATCTACCCGTGGATGATCGACCGCGACCCGGTGCTGCGCCCGTTCCGGCGGGCCGCCGAACTGCTCGCCGAACGGGATGGCTGGCCGCCCTTGTACGACCCGGCGCGCCTCGCGGCCAACGAGGTGCCGGCGGCCGCCGCGGTCTACTACAACGACATGTACGTGGACCGCGAGTTCTCGATGCAGACCGCCGGGGCCATCCGCGGCCTGCAGACCTGGGTGACCAGCGAGTACGAGCACAACGGCCTGCGGGCGGACGGCCCGGCCGTGCTCGGCCGGCTGATCGGCATGGCCCGCGGGACCCGGTGACGATTCCCTGACGGTCCTTGAGTTCCCCCGCCCGGCCGCGCGAGGCGGCCTAGGGTGGGGCCGTGCGTGGCATGCCGGGCTGGCTTACCCGGCCGCGGCTCCTGATGGTGCTCGCGGCCGTGATCGCCGTCGCCGCGGGCGCGGCGGGCACCGCCCTGGCCCTCGGCGCAGACGGCTCGCCGGAGGTCGCCGTCATGTCCCGGGGCGCCCGGACCAGCGCCGAGCTCAAGGTCGCGTCGGGGACGACGATTCTCGACATCACCGTGGGCAGGCTCGGCGGGACCCTGCTCCGCGTCTCGGTGCCGGACGGGGCACCGGTCCGGCCGGTGC
Organism: uncultured Actinomycetota bacterium; assembly: GCA_963839095.1. GTDB lineage: Bacteria > Actinomycetota > Actinomycetes > Streptosporangiales > Streptosporangiaceae > Palsa-504. The sequence continues at coordinate 177,218 of CAWIUF010000071.1, forward strand.
TGGCCTGCTCCCGCCTGATCGTGCTGTCGCTGGACGGCACCGCTCCCGGCGGCCCGCAGTCCCCGGGTCAGCGGCCCGGCTACGCGGTCAAGGTGGTGCTCAGCTCGGCCGTCACGTGGAGCCTGGACCTGGCCGCGGCACCCAGCTCACCAAGGTCGACCTGCGCGGCGCCAAGGTCGCCGGGATCGCCGTCATGGCGGGCTCGGACACCCTGGACATGACCCTGCCCCGGCCTGCCGGGACCGTGCCGCTGCTGCTGGCCGCGGGGTGAGCCAGTTCCTGCTCAGCCTCCCGGCCGGCGTGCTGGCCCAGGTGACGGCGGGCGGCGGCGCGGCCTTCGTCTCGCTCGACGGCCAGCACCTGACCGGGGTGGCGGGCGGCACGGTGGTGACGTCGCCCGGCTGGGCGGGCGCCACCGCGCGGTATGCCATCGACGCCACCTCCGGGTTCTCGCGGCTGGCGGTCAGCCGCCTGCCGGCGGGCGGCTCCTAGCCCCTGTGGTTGGATGAACCATGGACATCGGAATCGGCCTGCCCAACACCGTCCCGGGCGTCGACGGCCGCCGCTTGTCGACTGGGCCCGGGACGCGGAACAGGCCGGCTTCAGCACGCTGGGGACGATCGGGCGCCTGGTCTACCCGAATTACGAGGAGCTGATCGCGCTGTCCGCCGCCGCGGCGGTCACCAGCCGGATCCGGCTGACCACCGGCGTGCTGCTGGCTCCCCTGTACGCCAACACCGCCCTGTTCGCCAAGCAGGCCGCCTCGCTCGACCGGCTCTCCGGCGGGCGCCTGGTGCTCGGCCTGGGCCTGGGCGGCCGTGACGACGACTACACGGCCAGCGCGCTGCCGACCGAGGGCAAGGGGCGCCTGCTGGAGCAGCAGCTAGCCGAGATGAAGCGGATCTGGTCCGGCGAGCACTACGGCTACGCCGGGGCGATCGGGCCCGAGCCGGTGCGGCGCGGCGGCCCCGAGCTGATCCTCGGCGGCAACGCCGAGGCGACCTTCCGCCGGGTGGCGCTGCTCGGTGACGGCTGGATCATGGGCGGCGGCACGCCGGAGATGTTCGCCCAGGCCGGGGCGCAGGTCGACCGGGCCTGGGCGCAAGGCGGGCCGCCCGGGCAGTCCGCGCAAGCTCTCGCTGGCCTACTTCGCGCTGGGACCCGGGGCCCGCGATCACGCCGACAGCTACCTGCTGCACTACTACAACTGGCTGGGCGACGTCGCCCGGCAGATCGCGGCGGGCGCCGCCGTCAGCACCGAGATGGTCAAGGGCTACGCGGCCGCGTTCGAGGCGGCCGGCGGCGACGAGCTCATCTTCGTCCCCGCTACCGCCTCACCCGACCAGGTTACCCTGCTCGCCGGCGCGGTCCTGTAGCGGCCCGCGGATGGCGTCCAGGTAGCCCAGCAGGGCGTCGCGGTTGCGGCTCAGGCAGTCGATGCGCCGCCCGAGCCGGCTGGCCTGGAGTTCCAGCAGCTGCGCCATGTCCGCGGTCAGGCACGGCGCGGGCAGGTGGATGCCGCCGCCGAGGAACGGCAGGATCTGGCGGATGATCTCGGTGGTGAGGCCGGCGTTGAGCA
>CAWIUF010000072.1:0-32253 GCA_963839095.1 uncultured Actinomycetota bacterium
GAGGCTCGTTTCCTTCAGCAGTACGCCCGCCGCCACCGCGGCGAGCGCGACCCCGCCGGCCAGCAGCAGGCTAGCCCGCAGGCCGGACATGAACGTCGCCGGGTGAGCCAGCAGCGCGCCGAACACCGCGACCGCCAGTGCTCCCCCTACCTGCCGGCTGGTGTTGAAAACCCCGCTGGCCGTGCCCGCCTGCGCGGCCGGGACGCTATTCATCAGGACCGCGGTCACCGGCGGCATGACCAGCGGGCCGCCCAGGCCGGTCAGGATCATCAGAGCGGCCAGCGCCCAGACGGGCGCGGAGGCGGGCAGCAGGGCGATAGTCACCAGCCCCGCTGCCATCACGATCAGGCCGGCGGTGACGAGGAGACGCGCACCGGCTCGTTCGGTCAACCGGGCGGTGAAGGGAGTCAGGGCAGCCCCGGTGAGCATCATCGGCAGGAACGCCACCCCCGCCGCCAGCGGTGACAGCCCCCGGAATTCCTGCAGGTAGAGGCTCATCACGAACGGGAGCCCGTAGTAGCCGACGACGAACGCGAAGCCAATGGCGACGGCGGCCGGGACGGCCCGGTAGCGGAACAGCGCCGGCGGCACCATCGGGTGGGCCCCGCGCGCCTCGATGACCGCGAAGGCCGCCAGCGCGGTCACCGCGATCGTGAACGCGGCTACCACCCGGGCGGCGGCGAAGCCGGCCATGCCGGCCTTGATCGCGCCGTAGGTCAGCCCGCCCATGGCCAGCACCGCGGTGACCTGCCCGGCCCAGTCGAACGGCACCGGGCGGCGCGGCGACGGGGCCGTCCGGCGGAGCAGGATCAAGGCGACCGCGCCGGCCGGGACGTTGACGAAGAAGATCAGCCGCCAGCTGGCCGCGCTGAGCAAGCCGCCGAGGACCGGGGCCGAGGAAGAGGCGACCGCGCCGCCCATCGCCCACAGCGCGATCGCGCGGGCCCGGCGGGCCGGGTCGGCGTAGGCCTGGCGGATCAGGGCCATCGAGGACGGCATCATCACCGCGGCCGCCGCACCCTGCGCGAACCGGGCCGTCACCAGCACGCCGAGGACCGGCGCGAGGCCGCAGGCGGCCGAGGCGGCGACGAAGGCGGACAGCCCGGCGGCGAACGTGCGGCGCGCGCCGAGCCGGTCCGACAGGGAGCCGGCGGACAGCAGCAGGGCGGCGAACATGAGCGTGTACCCGTCCGCGATCCACTGCAGCCCGGTGATGCCGCCGCCGAGGTCGCTGCGGATCGACGGCAGGGCGATGTTGACGACCACCGCGTCGAAGGTGATCACGAAGAAACCGAGCACGGCGGCGGCGAGGGTGAAACCACCCGGTGTTATTCGGCGTTGGGCCGGGCGGACGACGCGGGGCCGACGGGCGGTCAGGAGCGCGGACATGACTCCCAGGCAACCACCGCGCCTGGCCGCCAGGGAGAGCCTGCTGTTAGGGGTACCGGCAGGGACTCCCTCGTGACCACGGCCCGCCCTAGCCTCGGTAACGTGACCGCCATGAAGGACATCCGCGGCGAGATCAGGGAGTTCCTGACCACCCGGCGGGCCAAGATAACTCCCGAACGAGCGGGGTTGCCCGTCTACGGCACCCATCGACGGGTCGCCGGCCTGCGCCGCGATGAGGTGGCGGCGCTGGCCGGCATCTCGATCGAGTACTACACGCGGCTCGAACGCGGGAACCTGCGCGGGGTCTCCGACGGCGTCCTCGACGGCATCGCCCGTGCCCTCCAGCTCGACGACGTCGAGCGCGCGCACCTGGCCGACCTGGTGCGGATGGCCAGCGCGGCCGGGACCGGGCGCGCGGCGGCGAGGACGCCGCGCCGCCGGGCCGCGCCGCGGCGGGTCCGGCCGAGCGTGCAGCGGCTGCTGGACTCGATGACGGACACGGCCGCGTTCCTGCGCAATGCACGGCTTGACCTGCTGGCCGCGAACTCGCTGGGGCGCGCGCTGTATGCGCCGGTGTTGGGCGACCCCGCGTCGGCTGGCCCCGGGCGCCCGGCCAACCTGGCCCGGTTCATCTTCCTCGTCGCCGGCGCCGGCGAGTTCTACCGGGACTGGGAGGGTATCGCCGCCCAGGCCGTCGGCAGCCTGCGCGCTGAGGCCGGCCGCGACCCGCACGAACCCGCGCTGACCCAGCTGGTCGGCGAGCTGTCGGTGGGCAGCCAGGCGTTCCGCGAACGCTGGGCCGGGCACGACGTGACCTACTATCGCAGCGGCGTCCAGCCGTTCCGCCATCCCGTGGTCGGGGACCTCGACCTGGAGTACGACGCGCTGGAGATCCCGGCCGATCCCGGGCAGACCATCGTCGCCTACAGCGCCGCCCCCGGCTCGCCGTCGGCGCAGGCCCTGAGCCTGCTCGCCAGCTGGGCGGCGACGGCCGCCACCAATACCGAGATCGACATCGAAGGAGATGCTCGTGCAGATAGAGCCGAAGCCGCCGACCGCTAAGGGACCGGCCGGCATGTTCACCGGGGACGTCTTCCTGGACTCCATCGTCCAGGGCAAGGAGCCCTCGCGGGTGCGGGTCAACGCGGTCAGGTTCACCCCGGGAGCGCGCACCGCGTGGCACTCGCATGCCGTCGGGCAGACCCTGTATGTCACCGAAGGTCGGGGGCGCATCCAGGCCCGCGACGGTGAGATCAGCGAGATCCGGCCGGGTGACGTCATCAGCACTCCGTCGGGCGAGTGGCACTGGCACGGCGCGGCGCCTGATCACTACATGACGCACCTGTCCATCACCGAGGGCGTGGCGCCGGACGATTCGCGGGAGGAGTCCTCCTGGGGCGAGCACGTCACCGACGACGAGTACCGGGGACGGTGATCTTGTTATGGAGATGCGCAGGCTGGGCGCCAGCGGGCTCGAGGTGTCGGCCATCGGGCTCGGCTGCATGGGGATGAGCCAGAGCTACGGGCCGCCGCCCGGGGACCGGACCGAGATGATCTCGCTGCTCCGGGAGACGGCCGACCGGGGCGTCACGTTCTTCGACACCGCGGAGGTGTACGGCCCGTTCGTCAACGAGGAGCTCGTGGGCGAGGCGCTGGAGCCGTTCAAGGGAGAGGTGGTGATCGCCACCAAGTTCGGCTTCCGGTTCGACGAGTCGGGCCGGTCGGCCGGGCTGTCGAGCCAGCCTTCGCACATCGTGCAGGTGGCCGACGCGTCGCTGCGGCGGCTGCGGGTCGACGCGATCGACCTGTTCTACCAGCACCGGGTGGACCCGGAGGTGCCCATCGAGGACGTGGCCGGGGCGGTCGGGGAGCTGATCCAGGCCGGCAAGGTCAGGCACTTCGGGATGTCCGAGGCGGCCGCGGGGACGATCCGGCGGGCGCACGCGGTCCAGCCGGTCACCGCGGTGCAGAGCGAGTACTCCATGTGGTGGCGGCGGCCCGAGGAGGAGGTGCTGCCCGCCCTGGAAGAGCTCGGCATCGGCTTCGTCCCGTACAGCCCGCTCGGCAAGGGCTTCCTGACCGGGACGATCGGCACCGGCACTGAGTTCTCCAGCGGTGACATCCGGAACACGATCCCCCGGTTCGACCCGGCGGCCCGGGCGGCCAACACCGCCCTGATCGAGCTGCTGCGGCGGGTCGGGGCGCGGCGGGACGCGACGCCCGGTCAGGTGGCGCTGGCGTGGCTGCTGGGGCGGGCGCCGTGGATCGTCCCGATCCCGGGGACGCGGCGGCTGGAGCGGGTGGACGAGAACATCGGCGCGACCGGGATCACGCTGACCGAGGAGGACCGGCGCGAGATCGAGGAGGCCGCGGCCGCGATCCCGATCCAGGGCGAGCGCTATCCCGAGCACCTGGAGCGGCTGACCGGATTGTGACCGCCGTTGCGGAATCCTGGCGGCGGCGACCCGGTTCTGGCTGAGCATGAGCGTCTTCACCGATCTCGAGATCGAGTACATGGCCGGACAGAAGCTGGGCCGGATCGCCACCGTCGGCGCCGACGGGCAGCCGCACGTGGTGCCGACCTCGTTCCGCTATAACGCGGACGAGGACGCCATCGACGTGGCCGGCATGCGGATGAGCCAGACCAAGAAGACCCGCGACGTGCAGCGCAGCGGCCGGGCCAGCATCGTGATCGACGACGTGCTGCCGCCGTGGCAGCCGCGCATGATCGAGATACGCGGCACCGCGGAGGTCCTCACCGTCGGCGGGAAGGCGTTCGGCGAGCACTTCGAGGACACCATCGTCCGGATCCGGCCCGCGCGCATCATCGCGTTCGGTATCGACCCGGGCGACAGCGCCAACGCCCGCTCGGTCGGCTAGGGCTTGCGGGCGACGGCGCCGTAGGCGGCCAGGGGACGGGTGGTGTCGACGCCGGGGCCGGGGCGCCAGCGGTGCAGCTGGACCAGGCCGGGGTCGAGCAGGTCCAGTCCGTCGAAGAAGCGGCTGACTTGCTGGTGGCTGCGGGCCACGACCTGGACCGGGCCCATCCGCTGGTTGAGCTGGCGGAAGGCCGGGCCGATGCCTGTGTCGACGTCGCTGGCCGGGTGGGCGACGGTGAGGTAGCTGCCCGCGGGCAGCGCGTCCAGCAGGGAGCGGACGACCTGCCAGGGGTCGTCCTGGTCCGGGACGAGGAACTGGCGGATGCCCGCCTCGGCGGCCAGGTAGTGGACCGCCCGGCCGAGGAAGGCGCGGTTCTTCCTGACGCCGGTGACGATGTCCGGGTACTGGCTGATCATCGTCTCCGCGGCCTCCCGGTCCACGGCGAAATTGTCCTTGCCCCCCAGCCAGTAGTCGTAGATCCGCGCGATCGACGCCACGCTCGTGTCGATCTGCGGTCGGCGACCGGGCTGTTCCTGTGCCACGTGGGCCCCCGCCCTTCCGCGTTCGGTAGTTTCGGGGATTATCTCACTATGGGGCGTGAGGTGAGTCCGACGGCGCGGGCGCTGGTGGCGCTGGAGGTCATCCAGGGGAACCCGGGGATTACCGCCCAGCAGCTGGGCGAGCGGCTCGGGGTGTCGGACCGGGCGGCGCGACGCTATGTCGCGATCCTGCGGGAGGCGGAGCTGCCGGTCGAGGCGGTCAGCGGACCGTACGGGGGTTACCGGGCCGGGCGGGGACTGCGGCTGCCGCCGCTGATGTTCAGCGCCGCCGAGGCGATGGGGCTGGTCATGGCGGTGCTGGAGGGACATCGTTATGCGGCTGACCCCGGGGACCTGGTGGGCGGGGCACTGGCCAAGATCGTCCGGTCGCTGCCGGAGCGGGTGGCGGGACCGGTGCGCGCGGTCCGCGAGACCTCGGCCGCTCCCCCGCCGGCCCCGGAAACCCGGGTCAGCCCGGAGCTGACATCCCGGCTGATCGAGGCGTGCGCGGCGGCGCGGCCACTGCGGCTGGTGTACCGGCTGGGGCCGGACACGGCGCGGGAGATGGAGATCGAGCCGTGGGCTGTCGTGCTGCGGCACAGCCGCTGGTACCTGCTGGGCTGGTCGCGTACCCGGCAGGCGCGGCGAGCGCTGCGGGTGGACCGAGGTGCTCATCGACGCCGTTCCCGAGGACGTGGAACGGTGGCTGCCGCGGAGCCTGGGACGGCTGGAGCCGGACGGGGAGGGCCGGACGCGGCTGCGGGCCTCGACCGAAGATGCGGACTGGTACGTCCGGCGGCTCGCCCTTCTCCCGGCGCCATTCCGGGTCCTCGGGTCGGACCCGGTCCGGCGGGCGATGGCCGGGCTTTCCCGGCAGCTGGCCAGGTCAGCAGATGGCTTCGGCGAGGAGGCTGACGGCGGCGGCCAGCTCGGATTCGGTGGGGAGGGCGAAGCCCAGCAGGAGGGCCGGGGGTGACGGGGCCTGCACCGTGCAGTGGCGGTGGAGCTCGTGCAGGCCGACGCCGAGGCTGCGGGCCCGCTCGGCGGTGGCATGCTCGTCGGCGCCGTCGGGCAGCCAGGCCAGCACGTGCAGCCCGGCCTCGGTGCCGCTGACCCGGACGTCGGGCAGGTGGGTGCCGAGCGCCTCGACCAGGATGTTGCGCTTGGCCCGGTAGTTCCGGCGCATCGCGCGCAGGTGGCGCTCGAGCGCGGCCTCCTCGATGAACGAGGCCATCGCGACCTGGTCCAGGGTCGGCGGGGTCACGCCGGTGATCAGCAGCAGGTCCTCGACGTCGTCGATCAGGTGCGAGGGCGGGACCAGCCAGGCCAGCCGCAGCGCCGGGGCCAGCGTCTTGCTGGTCGTGCCGACAAACGCCACCAGGTCCGGTGCCAGTCCCTGCAGCGACGCGACCGGATCCCGGCCGAACCGGTACTCCACGTCGTAGTCGTCCTCGACGATCAGCGCCCCGCGCGCGCGGGCCCACGCGATCAGGGCGCCGCGCCGTTCGGCCGACATCACCACCCCGGTCGGGTAGTGGTGCGCCGGGGTGATCACCACCGCGTCCACGTCGGCGGCGGCGAGCTCGGAGACGACCAGCCCGTCGGCGTCGACCCGGACCGGGACGGCCTCGAGCCCGGCGTGCTCGGCGGTGTACCGCTGCCAGCGCCAGCCGGGATCCTCGATCGCCACCCGGCGGCCGCCGTTCTTCCTGACCGCGTGCCACAGCACGGTCAGCGCCTGCGACGCCGCGCAGCAGACGACCACGTGGTCCGGTTCCACTACCACGCCCCGCACCCGGGCCAGGTAGCCGGCCACGGCGTGCCGCAGCTCGGCGGTGCCGCGGTGGCTGGCGTAGCCCAGCCGCCGGTCGGGCAGCTCCCGCAGGGCGCGGACCAGCGCCGCCTTCCACCGGGCGCGCGGGAAGGCATGGTAGTCGGCCTGCCCGGGCCGCAGGTCGTAGCGGAAGTGGTGGGCCGGGTTAGGCTGCCGCTGCGCGGGCGGCCGGGCCGAGGAGGCCAGGGCGGCGACCCGGGTGCCCGAGCCGCGCTTAGCCGACAGGTAACCCTCGGTGGCGAGCTGGGCGTAGCTGTCGACGACCACGCCGCGGGAGACGTCCAGCTGGTCGGCCAGGTCCCGGGTGGGCGGCAGCACCGAGCCGGGCGGCAGCCGGCCCGACCGGATCGCCACCCGCAGCGCGTCTTCCAGCTGGCGGCGCAGCGCGACGCCGGGCCGGAATTCGACCTCCAGTTCCACAAACCGAAGCTACCCGCTTTGGGACAAGAGGGCACGATTGGACTCATATATATGCAGGCGATTGGACCGGTTGGCGAGACCACTTGCCGGTTAGGCTGACTGACGCCGGGCGTCACATGCCGGGGGCTGACGCCCGGCGGCGGTGTGCTCTGGGACCGGGGCGGTCCCGCGGACGGGGGTGAGCACACCGTCATCCGGCCTCAGGAGATCAGTGCCAGCAGCTCGGCCCGGGCGGTCGCGAGCGAGGGGCCGTACCAGGTCAGCAGGCGGCCGGGGAGGAGCACGACGCGGCGGCCGGGGAACTCCTCGGGGCCGTCCGCCGCGGTGAACGGGTAGGGCTCGTCGGGCAGCAGGACCAGGTCGGGCGCGGCCGCCCGGAGCTGCCCGACCTCGACGTGGGGGTAGCGTTCTGGCCCGGTGCCGAACACGTTGACCAGGCCGATCCGGGCCAGCACGTCACCGGTGAAGGTACGGGCGCCGACGACCATCCACGGATCGCGCCAGATCGGCACCACGACTCGCGGCCGGGCCGCAGACTCGGACTCCGGCCCGGCCGCGGGGCCGCCGGCCCAGGACCCCTCCCCTGGGCCGGCCCAGGCCCGCTCGGCGGCCGCCAGCCAGTCCGGGACGGCCAGGCCGAGCGGGCCGGTGAGCAGCCGCCGCATCGAGGCCAGCGCCTGCGGGACCGACTCGATGACGGTGACCCACACCGCCACGCCCGCTTCCCGCAGCCGGGTGACGTCGAGCTCGCGGTTTTCCTCCTGGTTCGCGATCACGAGGTCGGGGGCCAGGGCGATGATGGCCGCCCGTTCGGGATTCTTGGTTCCTCGCACCCGGGTCACGGCCAGCTCGGCCGGGTGGGTGCACCAGTCGGTGGCCCCCGTGAGCAGGCCGGGGGCCGAAACCGCGATCGCCTCGGTCAGCGACGGGACTAGCGAGACGACCCGGCGGGCCGGGCCGGTGAGCTCCACGGGGTGGCCGAGGTCGTCGCGCCAGCGGGTCATCCGCTACGCGCCGACCGAGCGGCGGAACTTGCCCATCAGGTGCGGGCCGGCCAGGACCGGTTCGTAGCGGGGCTTCTCTCCCGGGGCCAGGCAGGACGGCAGGCAGGTGATCGGCGCGGACCAGTTGGCGTTCTGGAAGTACGGCATGCTCTGGCGGCGGGCCTGACCCGAGGTGGGCGGGTCGGTGACCCGGTGCAGGGTGGATCGCCAGCGGTCGTTGGTCCAGCGGGCCATCAGGTCGCCGAGGTTGACGACCAACGCGCCGGGGACGGGTTCGACGCCGGTCCAGGCACCACCGGGGCCGAGCACTTCCAGGCCGCCCACCGCGTCCTGCCGCAGGATGGTGAGCGTGCCGTAGTCGGTGTGCGGGCCGGCCCGCAGCTGCCCCGGCAGTGGGGCGTGCTCCGGGGCCGGGTAGTTGATGGCACGCAGGGCGTTCGGCCCGTGGCCGGTCTTGCCGGCGAAGAAGCCGGGCGGCAGGCCGAGGCCCCAGGCGAACAGGGACATCAGCCGGTTCCCGAGGCCGCGCAGGGCGTCGTAGTAGGCCGTCCAGGCGGGGCGCAGGCCGGGGAGCGCGTCGGGCCAGAGGTTCGGCGAGTAGGACCAGGCCTCGCCGGGGTCGGCGAACGCGCGCCCGGGACGGCCCGGCGGGCCCATGTTGAAGACTTCCTTGAGGTCCGGCGGGGCCTCGTCGGCCATGGACTGGCTTAGTGACTCGCCCGCCAGCGGGATGTAGCCGTAGGGGTAGTCCGGTGTGGGCCGGGCCACGGCCAGCTTGTCCGCGAGCGGCAGGTCGAAGAACGCGGTGGCCATGGTCCAGGCGGCCCCGGCCACGCCGTCGTCGATACCGTGCCCGGTGACCTGGAAGAAGCCGGTGGTCCGGCAGATCTCGTCCAGCTCCGCGCCGACCTTGGCGGGGTCGGCCGAGATATCGACGACGGGAACGGTCATGTAGCTGGCGGGGTGGCGGGCAGGGGAAGCTCGGGGTGGCGATGGCGACGGCGACGGCCAGCGCTGCGGGAGCGCCAGGCCAGGACGCTGCCGCTGGACAGCGCGGACAGGACCGAGCCGGCGCTGCCCGCTGAGAGCACCGAGCCTGCGCTGAGGAACGAGCCCAGGGACAGGACCGAGCCCGCCGAGCCGATCGACAAGATAGAACCCGAGGACCCGATCGACAGGATCGACCCGGTGGAGCCGATCGACAAGATCGACCCGGACGAGCCGATGCTCATGAGGGACCCGGAGGAGCCGAGGTAACGCGAGACGTCGGTGGGCTTCTTCATCAGCCCATTGTGACAGGGCGGGACCTCAGGAGGCGGCGGCCTTGCGGGCCAGGCCGTCGACGAAGATGTCGATCAGGATCTCGAACCGCTCGTCCGGGTCGGAGAAGGCGAACTCCCCGGCCAGATCGGTCATGTTCGGGAACTGCTGCCGCGGGAGCGAGGCGATGTAGTCGCGGGCCATGTCCGCGACCTTCTGCAGCTCTTCCGGGGGAAGCCGCGGCGTGCCGCCGTCCTCCACTCCGGTCTCGTCCACGGTGAAGCCGTTCACCGTGTCGATGAGCAGCAGGTAGCCCTGGACGGCCAGGCGCGGCGAGAGGCCGCCCGCGCGCAGGATGGCGAGCGTGCCCTCGGTGACGCGCAGCGCGTTGGGCCCCATCGGGATCCGGCCGATCGAGACGCGCACCAGGTAGGGGTGCCGCAGGCTCACCCGGCGCTGGCTCTTGGCCGTCTCCTTCAGCTGCTCCTGCCACCGCGCGGGGTCGGGATCCGGTACCTCGACCTCGCCGATGAGCTCGTCGAGGACCAGGTCGAGCAGGCCGTCCTTGCTGCCGACGTGCCAGTACAGCGACGCGGCCCCGGCCCCGAGCTCCTCGCCGAGCCGCCGCATGCTCAGCGCGGACAGCCCTTCGCGGTCCAGCAGGCCGATCGCGGCGGCCACGATCGCGTCCCGGCTGATCGGCTCGCGCCGCTTGCGGGCCGAACGGTCCGGCAGCCGCTGCCACGGCGGCGGCGGGATCTCCGGATCTGCCATCACGACCTCCCCTGATCTCCCTAACACTGTACCAACTATCGAACAGTGTTTGACTAGACCAACGATCGAGTGATAGAACATCGTTCGATAGTTAAACACAGTTCGAGCTACGAGGGAGCCCGAGATGACTACCACTCCGACCGCTGTCGCCGGCGGCCACGCGGTGCCCGCTAGCACGGGGCAGGCCGGTTACCCCCGGCGCTGGCTCGCCGCGGCCGTCATGATCACCGGGGCGCTCATGGACATGATCGACGTGACGATCGTCAACGTGGCGCTCCCTTCCATCCGCCGTGACCTGCACGCCAGCGCGACCCAGCTGGAGTGGGTGGTGTCCGGCTACATGCTGGCCTTCGCCGCGGCGCTGATCATCGCCGGGAACTTCGGCGACCTGTTCGGCCGCAAGCGCCTGTTCCTGTCCGGCGCCGCGCTGTTCGGGCTGGCCAGCCTGGGCGCCGGGCTGGCCGGGACCGGCGCCGAGCTGATCACCGCCCGGATCGTCCAGGGCGTCGCCGCCGCGGCCATGGCGCCGCAGGTGCTGGCCACGTTCCGGGTCATCTTCAGCGGGAAGGAGCGGGGCAAGGCGTTCGGCATCTACGGGGCGTCGCTCGGTTTCGCGTCCGCGGTGGGCCTGCTGCTCGGCGGGGTGCTGACCGAGGCCAACCTGTTCGGCTGGGGCTGGCGCTCGGTGTTCTTCGTCAACCTGCCGGTGTCGGCAGTCGCGCTGCTGGCCGGGCTCCGCTGCGTGCCCGAGACCAGGGACCAGGCCGCCCGCCGGCCGAACCTGCCCGGCGCCGTCCTGCTGGCCGGCTCGCTCGTCGCCATCGTCTACCCGCTGCTCGAGGGCCGTCAGCTCGGCTGGCCGGCCTGGGTGTGGCCGCTGATGGCGGCCGGGGTGGCCGGGCTGGTCGCGCTGGGCCTGATCGAGGCGAAGAAGGGCGGCCGCACGACCGCGCCGCTGCTGCGGGCCGGGCTGTTCCGGGTGCCGGCGTTCGCGGCCGGCCTGGGCCTGCAGCTGGCCTTCTTCGGCGGGATGCAGGGCTTCTTCCTGGCCTTCGCGCTGTGGCTGCAGACCGGCGAGCACTTCTCGCCGCTGAAGGCCGGGCTGACCTCGGTCGCGTTCAGCGTGGGCAGCTTCGTGCTCGCGCCGATGGCGGTACCGCTGGCCCAGAAGCACGGCCGTCGCATCCTGGCGGCCGGCGCGCTGCTCATGGTGGCGGGCATCGGCGGCGAGGCCCTGGCCGCCCCGCACATCGGGATCAACGGCAGCCCGTGGCCGGTCGTCCCCGGCCTGGTGGTGGCGGGCATGGGCCTGTCCCTGCTGGTCATCCCGCTGGTCAACGTGGTGCTGGCGGCGGTCCCGGCCGAGGTCGCGGGGGGCGCGTCCGGCCTGTTCAGCACGGCCCAGCAGCTGGGCGGGGCGCTCGGGGTGGCGCTGATCGGGACGGTGTTCTTCGGGTACCTCAACGGGCACTCGTTCGAGGCGGCCATGGTGCACACCGCGCCGTACGCGATGGGCGCGTTCGCCCTGTGCGGCGTCCTGTCGCTGCTGCTGCCGCGCACGGCCGTGTCGGAGGAGGCCCTGACCGAATAACCAGGGAAAACCCGAGAGGGCTGGCCGCCGGTGCCCCAGTACCGGCGGTCAGCCCGTTTTATATCCCGAACGAGCCCGCTGCCACGCCCTCCTGCCGCCCGCCCGCCACAATTGCCTGTATCTAGCTGCGGCCGGGGTGCCCCTGACATAAAGCAGGACGTTTTACTCCGAGGACGTCCACGAGGGCTGGAGTCCCCATGAAGCATCACTCGTTTTCACCGCGCGCAGGCGCGGCCGCAGCGGTGGCGGGGATGGCCATGCTGCTGGCCGGCGGCACGGCCACCGGGGCGATGGCCGCCGTTACCTCCGTCTCGGTTCAGTCGGCGGTGCAGAGCACCCCGACCGGGCCCGCTGCGCCCACCGGACTGACCGCCACCCCGGGCAACGGCACCGCCACCCTGTCGTGGTCGGCGACCAGCTCGGACGACGGCTCGTCGATCGTTTGGTATGTCATCCAGGCCGGGACGTCGGACGACATCCTGGAAATGGTCGGCGGGCACACGGTCACCCTGGCCGGCCTGACCAACGGCACCACGTACACCTTCCGGGTGCACGCGCAGGACGCGACCGGTGAGGACGGCCCCGCCGCGACCGTGCAGGTCACCCCGGTCCTGCGGGGCTTCGGGTCCGCCACCGGGACCACGCCGGGCGCGCCGACCGGGCTGAAGACCGATTACGGCGACAGCGTCATCGTGCTGGAGTGGTCCCCGCCCGCGTCGGCGGGCAGTTCCCCGGTCACCGGCTACCGCGTGTACATGGGATCCAGCCCGTCGTTCACGGCCGCCCAGGAGTTCACCGTCACCGGCACGAGCTTCCGGCTCACTGACGCGGTAAACGGGAGCGGGTACTTCATCAAGGTCACCGCGGTCAACGCGGCGGGCGAAGGGCCCGCGACCTCGGCACCCCTGGTCATCCCCGCACCGCACATCACGCACACGCCCACCGGGCTGACCGCCCGGGCCGGCCACGGCAAGGTGACCCTGTCCTGGTCACCGCCGACGGGCGGGCTCATGAACGGCGACGGGTACCGCATCTACATGAGCACCAGCCCCGGTCACGAAGGCAGCACGCCGTACGTTGCCCACCTGATCGAGGGCACCAGCTACACGATCGCCCCGCTGAGGGACGGTATCCGGTACTACTTCCGGGTGGCCCTGCTCGACCATTTCAACGGGCCGAGCGCCCAGTCGGCCGAGGTCTCGGCGGTTCCCGTCGCCAGCCCGGGCTCCGGCTCCTCGGCTAACACCGGCACCCAGGGCGGGAACGGCGGCGGCTCGGGCGGGAACGGCGGCGCCCAGAACGTGCCCGGCAACAGCGTGACCACGCAGCCCACTACCCCGACGCAGCCGGGTCAGGAGCCGGGCCAGCCCGGTGTCTCGTCCGGCTCGCCGGGCTCGTCGGCCGGACTGATCATCGGCCTGGTGGCGCTGTCCCTGGCCGGTGCGGGCGGCGCGGTCGCGATCGTGCTGATCCAGCGCCGGCGGAGGGGCCGGGGGTACGCCGAGGTTCCGGCGCCCCGCCACCCGTACGACGACGAGCCGGCCGGGCCGTTCGGCCGGACCGAGGAGAAGAGCGGCCCCCGCTCCCGCTAACTCCATCCCCCGTGGTCCCGGCCGGTGCTCCCCCGGCCGGGACCCGCTTAGCGTGGGGCGCTGATGGCGCCGGCGGAGCTGATGCGGGCGGCGGTGTGGCCGAAGTCGGCGGCGGACAGCTGGCCCATGAAGGCGGCCGCGCCGCCGCCGAGGGAGGGGCGGCCCTGGCTGGAGAGCGCGAGGGAGTACAGGCGGCCCTGCTCGAAGCGGCCGGATGCGGACAGCTTCACCCGCAGGATCGCGCTCATCGTCATGGTGCCGTGGACGGAAAAGTTGCCGTAGCCGGCGAAGTTGCCGAGGCTGTAGGCGATCAGGTGGCCTTTGTAGAACTGCAGGCCGCGCACGACGTGCGGGCCGCTCGCGATGACCAGGCTGGCGCCGGCGTCGATCGCCATGTGCGCGAACGCCTCCGGGTTGCCGCGATCCTCGCCCAGGTAGATCTCTTCCCGGCCGGTCACGTGGTCGGCGCTGGCGCCCTCGGCGCCGGCGTGCATGTACACCACGACCAGCTGCGCCTCGGACTTGGCGCGCTGGATGAGGGCGCGCGCGGCGGGCAGGCCGAGCAGGTTCGCGGTGTAGGGGTACGGGGCGAACGCGACCAGCGCAACCGTGGTCCCGCCCGCCTTGACCCGGGTGATCTCGCCCGGCAGCCCGGTCTGGGCCAGGCCGGCCGCGTGGATGGACCGCACCGTCTGGGCCTGGCCCGCGGCGCCGAAGTCGAAGGAGTGGTTGTTGGCGTCGTTCAGCACGGTGAACCCGGCCGCCTTGAGGTAATGCGCGTAGGACGGCGGGTCGCGGAACGCGAAGCAGTTCGGGTGCGGCGCGCTGCCGCTGCCGCACTTGCCGGACGACGCGGTGGTGAGCGTGCCCTCCAGGTTGGCGAAGACGATCTGGCTGCCGTGGCGCAGCACCGGTTCCACCGGGTCGAGGTAGGCCGCCGGGTCGGGCGGCAGGTCCGGCAGGCTGCCGAGCATCGTGTCGCCGACGGCGGTGAGGGTGACCGCGGCGCCGGACGGGCCGGCGGCGGCCGGGCTGGCGGCCGGCGTCCCGGCGGTGCGGTTCGCCAGCGTCCCGGCCAGGCTGTTCGCCAGCATGGCGGCCAGGCCGCTGGCCGGCGTCCCGCCCGGGCTGCCCGCCGGGGTCGCCGTCCCGGCCGGGCTGGTGTCGCCGGCCGACGCGACCTTGGTGGCCGCGGGCTGGCCGAAGTGCAGGCCGCCCGAGCAGGCCGGCACCGCCAGCAGGGCGGCCGAGCCGACCGCCGCCCCGAGGTAGCGCAGGCGGCGGCGTCCCGTACCGGGCCGTCTCGTGCCGGGCTTGCTCATGCGCTTTAACTTAGCTCGCGGAAGCTGCCCAGGCCGGAAACTAGGGTAACGATAACGTGCCTGGTCGCGAGGACGAGCGCCGCGCGCTCAGCTGCCGTTCACCGGGCCGGGTTACCCTGGGCGGGTGAAAGCCGGAGGAGCGCTGGTGCTGGCCGCGGACGCCGGCCAGGCGGCGCGGCGCGCGGTCGATGAGGCCCGGGCGTCGCTCGGCGGCCTGCCGCCCGCGTTCGCGGTGCTGTTCGCCTCGCCCCATTTCTCCGGCCCGGCCCAGGAACTGGTCACCACGGTGGCCGAGCTGACCGGCGGCGTGCCGCTGATCGGCTGCGTGGCGTCGGCGGTGGCCGGCGGGGGGCGCGAAGTCGAATCCGGACCCGCCGTCTCGCTGTGGCTGGCGGCCGGACTCGGGCCGGTCGAGAGCTTCGCGATGGAGTTCGTGCCGACCCCGGGCGGCGGCGCGTTCGGCGGCTACCGGTTCGGCCCCGATCCGGCGGGCGCGCACCTGATGATCTGCGACCCGTACACGTTCCCGGCCGCGGACCTGATGGCCCACCTGAACCAGAACGTGCCCGGGACGATGGTCATGGGCGGGATGGCCAGCGGCGGGGCGGCACAGCGGCACAGCCTGCTATTCCGGGACGACCGGGTGCTCACGGCCGGCGCCGTCGGCGCCCACCTGCCCGCCGCCGCGGTCCGGCCCCTGGTGGCGCAGGGCTGCCGCCCGGTCGGCGACCCGTTCACGGTCACCCGGGCCGACAGCGGCCTGATCTACGAGCTCGGCGGCCGCCCGCCGCTGACCCGGCTGCGGGAACTGGCCGCGACGCTGCCTGCCCGGGAGCAGGAACTGCTGGCGCGGGGACCGCACCTGGGGCTGGTCATCGACGAGTACCAGGCCGAGGCCCGGCAGGGGGACTTCCTGGTCCGCGGCATTGTCGGCGCCGATCCGGCGTCGGGGGCGATGGCCGTGGCGGGCGAGGTCGAGATCGGGCAGACCGTGCAGTTCCACGTGCGGGATGCTCGTTCGGCTGATGATGATCTGCGCCGGATCCTGGCGGAGGCCGTCGGGAACGGCGGCCGCCCGCCCGCGGGGGCCCTGCTGTTCACCTGTACCGGCCGCGGCGCGCGCATGTTCGGCGAGCCTGACCACGACGCCGGGATGCTGGCCGCGATGCTGGGCCCGGTGCCGGTGGCGGGGTTCTTCTGCGACGGGGAGTTCGGGCCGGTCGGCGGGCAGAACTTCCTGCACACCTTCACCGCGTCCATCGCCCTGTTCCCGGGTTAGCCGGGGTTCGGACTGTTGCCGCAATAGTGATCAGCGGTGGGTGACAGTACCTCGTACTGGTCACGGAGTGTGCTGCTCTCGGGGAGCCGGGGACGTGGGTTCTGTCCGGGCTGGGGGGTGGTGGTGGCTAGGTTCCAGGTCCCGGATGGCTGGGCGGTGCAGGCGTTCACGTTCGCGCTGGACTGCACACCCGGGCAGGCGGCCTGTGTGAGGCGTCAGTTCGGCGGCCGCCGGTACGCCCGCAACTGGGCTGTGCGGACCTTGAAGGAAGACCTGGACCGCTACCATGCTGCCGGCGGGGAAACCGGGAAGCCGTCGCTGCCGGGTTTGCGGAAACGGTGGAACCAGGTTAAGGACACCGAATGCGCCGATACTGAGACCGGCAAGGTGTGGTGGCCGGAAATCAGCAAGGAGGCCTTCGCCGACGGCATCAGGGCCGCAGTCGACGGCTACTGGAACTGGCAGCAGTCCCGTGCGGGGAAGCGGGCCGGGAAGCGGGCCGGGTTCCCCCGGTTCGCGAAGAAGGGCCGCGACCGGGACCGGGTTACCTTCACCACCGGCGCCATCCGGGTCGAGCCAGACCGGCGCCACGTCACCCTCCCGCGGGTCGGGACCGTGCGGGTGCACGAGAACACCCGGAGGCTGGAACGGCTGCTGGCGAAGGGCCGGGCGCGCATCCTGGCGGTCACGGTGTCCCGGAAGGGAACCCGGCTGGTGGCGGCGTTCCGGGTCTTGATCCAGCGTCCCGTCCAGCCCGGGACCGCCCGGCCCGCATCACGGGTCGGGGTCGATGTCGGAGTGCGGGTTCTTGCCACCGTCGCCAGCCCGGACGAGGTGATCGAGCGGGTGCCGAACCCACGCCCGCTGGAGGCCGCGCTGAAGCAGCTGCGGCACCTGTCCCGAGAGCGGTCCCGCCGCGCCCGGGGCTCCCGCCGTTACACCGAGACACAGCAAAAGGTCACCCGGCTGCACCGCCGGGTGGGCAGCGGCCTACCGAGAGACCGGCTGGTACGGATCCCGGCTGATCGTCGCCGACCGGTGGTACGTCTCCCAGTCCTCGAAGACCTGCCACGCCTGCGGGCACGTGCAGGACATCGGCTGGGCTGAGCACTGGACCTGCACTGGATGCGGGACCGGGCACCAGCGTGACGACAACGCCGCGATCAACCTCGCGCGCTACGAGCCGCCCGCCACGGGCGATAGCGCCGTCGGCCCAGTCAGGGCCGCCGTCAAGCGCCGAGCCGACCGTAAGACCGGGCCCCGCCCGGCAGCTGGCCATGAAGCGCGGAAGGGACGCAGCCATACGGCTGCCGAACAACCCCGAGACGGGGTGCCAGCGTGAGCACTACCACTCACTCGCCGGCAACGGTAACACACATCTGACGTATCCGGATGGCCCGCCCCGCGCTCTGAGAAGTATGAGCACGTGGCTGGTATGGGCGGTATTTCTCCTCGTGGCCCTGCTGCTGGGCCTGGTCGGCTATCACTTCAGCCTGCGCACGCTGCGGGTCTGCACGGCCGGGACCGGGATGGCGGTAGCGGTCTTCATCACCTGGTACGGCCTGACGCAGCCCGCGCGGACGGCGGGCGGCCTGGCCGGTGGGTTCGCCCGTGGGGCTGACGCACTCGGGGTCGCGTTCTTCCGCGCCGTTCCGGGACAGGTGGGCTGGATCGTCATCGCCGCCCTGCTCGTCCTCGGATACCGGCAGCTCGAGGCGTGGTCCCTGCACAACCAGGCGCGCAGCCTGGATACCTCGGCGCTGGCCGGAGGCGGGCCGGACGCCACGCCGGGCGAGGCCGCCGGCCATGGCCAGGACGCGGTCGCGGCCAAGGAGCGGCTCTCCGCCGAGCTCAAGTTCCGGCTGCCCGCGGTGCAGGTGCGCGCGCCGGCCATCCTGCCCGGCGGCAGCCGGGCCGGCGGCCTGGCGTCCATCGCCGAGACCAGCGGGTTTGCGGCCGGCGGGCTGGCCGGAGCCATCATCAACTTCTTCGGGATGCTGTGGCCAGGCCCGCGGCGGCTCCGGGTCCAGGTGTGGGTGGAGCAGGCCCCCGCCGATTGCCCCGGGTCCGGTGACACCGGGGGCGACGCCGCCCGGGTCACGGTCGACCTCGACGACCCGCGGACCGGGCTGAGCATCGCGACCAAGACGCTGACCGCCTGCTGCATCGACCACGCCGCCTCGGTGGTGGCCGGCTACGTCGCGCGGTCGATCTTCGCCGAGGACCGGACGGCCCCGCCGTGGTGTACCAGCGCCGCGGACGGCCGCGACCTGGCGGCCCTGCTGATCGCCCGGCAGGTGCGCGACTACCCGGAATCCATGAACCGGGTCATCGACGCACGGAACCGGCAGATCCAGATCCTGGAGGGGGTCGCGCACGGAACCCAGTGCGCCGGCGTAACCCGCTACGAGCTGGCGCAGCTCTACGACCTCACCGGCGAGCACGTCGAGGCGCTGCTCATCCACGCGATCAACCGGGAGCAGTATCCGGGCTTCTACCGGGGCCGGTACCGGCTCGCCATGTCGCTCGAGATGCTCGCGCAGCCGGGCCGGACGATCTGCGCGGCCGAAGCAGCCGCGCTCGACGATGCCCTCACGATCCTGTACCGGTGCGGCGTGCTTCCGGCCGGCCTGCGGGCCCCCGGCCTGGCCGGGCAGGCCGAGGTCGAACTGCCGCTGTCGTTGCAGGACGCGCTGCTGGCGGCCGCCTGGGCTGAACTGCGGGACATCCGGCGATACCTGTCGCTGCCGAGTCTGCTGTGGCGCTCGTTCTGGCGCCGGGACGAGCGCGGGGTCCTCAAGCCGTACTGGCGGCAGCCGTACCGGCAGGCTTTCCACGACGGCGTCGGCGCCGCGCTGCTGCTGGTCGCCGTGCGCCGTACGCACGTCAACCGCCTGCTGGGCCGTCCGGCGACCGCCCGGCCGCCCCGGGCGCGGACGATCCTGCGGGTCGCGGCCGCCATCACCGGTGACGGCGCGGTCCTCGCCCGGGAGCTGGGCATCGCGGGAATGGACGGCCTGAAGCACCCGGCCCCACCGGTGACCAAGACCTTGCGTACCCGCCACTGGTTCCGGCGGGACAGCACCCGGTCCTGGCAGGCCGGCTACAACCTGGCCTGCGCCTACGCGGCGGTTGTGCAGGCCATCCAGGCCGAGGGCGCGGATCGCACGGCACTGCCGGACCTGGCGGACCGGGTCGTCAGCAGCCTGTGGTTCACCGTCTGCGACCCCCAGTGCGAGATGGAACGGCCCTGGGACTGGATCTTCAACGACCCCGACTTCAGCTGCCTGAAAGACGAGGACCAGGAGGCGTTCCGGGCCTTCAGGAACTTCCTTGATGTCCAGGAGCGGCGTGACTATCCGGCTGTCCCCCGGCCGCACGCTGGCCGCCCGGCCCGGTCAGCTACCGCGCGCCGCCAGGCCCGCCTGGCTGAAGCGGCGGCCCCAGTCGCGGACCCGGTCGAGCAGCTCGGGCGGGGTGATGACCTCGAACTCCGCGCCTAGCGAGCCGAGCAGCAGCATCGGCCAGTCCAGCTGGTCGACGGTCATCCGGATCCGGCTGCGGTCCGCCGTGACCTCTTCCACGGTGGCCCACCGGCCGTACCGCTCGCGGACGGTCTCGGCCGGGGCGTCGACGAGGGCCTCCACCTCGTAGGTAGCGGCAAAGCTGCCAATGCCGGCCTGGACGAAGGCGGCGGCGTCGGTGGCGGGCAGCTCGCGGGGACGGAACCGGGCTCCGGTACCGCGTGGTCCGGCCAGCCGGTCCAGGCGGAAGCTACGCCAGTCCTGCCGGGTCAGGTCGTAGCCGACCAGGTACCAGCGGCGGCCGAGCAGGACCAGTCGGTGGGGCTCCACGTGCCGGTCGGTCTGCTCGCCGCCGGCCGCGGTGTAGGAGAAGCGCAGACGTTCGGTGTCACGGCAGGCCATCGCGGCCGTGGTGAGGATGGCCGGGTCCACGGCCGCCTGACCGGTACTCCCCCAGCTCGCGGGCACCGTGGCCGAGCTCAGCGCCTCGACCCGGCGGCGCAGCCGGGCGGGCATCACCTGGATCACCTTGGCCAGCGCGCGCATCGACGCCTCGGCGGTGCCCTCGACGCCGCCCTGCGCGGCCACCTGCAGGCCGACGGCCAGGGCCACGGCCTCCTCGTCGTCGACGACCAGCGGCGGCAGCGCCGCGCCCGCGGCCAGCTGGTAGCCGCCGTCTACCCCGCGCTGGGCCTGGATCGGGTAGCCGAGCTCGCGCAGCCGGTCGACGTCCCGGCGCAGGGTCCGCGCCGATACCTGCAGCCGCTCGGCCAGCTCGGGGCCCGGCCAGTACCGGCGGCCCTCGAGCAGGGACAGCAGCCGCAAGGTCCGGGCACTGGTATCAGCCATGTTTCCATTGTCGCCTCATTCAGGCCAGAAACTGACCGCAATACCTCTTAGCCTGGTCTTATACGAACCAACGAGAGGGGATCAACATGACGAACGAGGCCAGCGGCAACGCCCCGGCCATCGACGCTGAGCGCGCCGACTTGCTCGAGGCGCTGGGCACCCAGCGACACTTCCTGCGCTATACCACCCGGGACCTGACCGATGAGCAGGCCAGGCAGCGCACCACCGCGAGCGAGCTGACCCTGGGCGGCCTGATCAAGCACGTCGCGAGCACCGAGTCGGGCTGGGTGGACTTCATCCTGGAGGGCCCGTCGGCGCTCGGTGATTTCAGCGCCATGACCGAGGCCGACTTCGCCCGGCGGGCCGACGAGTTCAAGCTGCTGCCCGGCGAGACGCTGGCCGGCGTGATCGAGGACTACGCCAAGGTGGCGCAGCGGACCGACGAACTGGTGACCAGCCTGCCCGACCTGAACGTCTCGCAACCGTTGCCGAAGGCCCCCTGGTTCCCGCCGGACACCCGGCACTCGGCCCGCTGGGTGTTCCTGCACATCATCGCCGAGACCGCGCAGCATGCCGGCCACGCCGACATCATCCGCGAGGCCCTGGATGGCGCCAAGACCATGGGCTGACGCCCGGCTCTTGGCTCAGCGCGGCGGGTTCAGCAGTTTCTGCGCGACGTCGGGGGTGAGTGAGTCGGCGTGCCGGTGGACGACCTTCCATTCGCCGTCCTCGCGGCGGAAGACCGTGGTGGCGCGGAGCATGAACGGCTGGGCCGGGGCCCCGTTGATCGACGCCGTGGTGTGCTCGATCGCGACGATGTAAGCGAGATCGCCGCTGGCCCCGGCCGCGATAATCTCGTTGCGGTACGACTCGCAGCCGGAGAAGACCGTCCCGAGGTGGCCGAACATCGGGCCGATCTCGTCCCAGCCGCGGGCGGACAGGGCCGCGCCGAACACCGTGAGCGGGTCCGCGCGCGACCACATCGCGATCCGGCCGGCCGTGTCGCCGTTGTGCAGCGCGGTCTCGGCTTCGGTCAGCCGTGGCATCGTCGCCGCGAGGAACTCCTCGGTCTCAGTCATGATCCCCCTGTTTCGGAGCGCACGTGCGATGAGTTTCCCGCGCCGCCGTCGTCTGCACCAGGTGGGTAGCACGAAGGGAGAAGCTATGGGTCAGCCGGTAGTGCACTTCGAGATCATCGGGAAGGACCCGGCCAAGCTGCGCGAGTACTTCGGGGAGCTGTTCGGGTGGGAGTTCGACGTGCCCTCACCCGTCTCCGAGGCGGTGTCCGACCCGGCTCAGTACGGCTTCGTCGACCGGATGGCGCTTCCTGATGGGACCGGGATCCCCGGTGGGGTCGGCGGCGGGCCGGCGTATGAGGGGCATGCCGTCTTCTACATCGCGGTGCCTGACGTCGAGGCGGCGCTGCAGAAGGCGGAGAGCCTCGGCGGCAAGCGGCGCATGGGGCCCGAGCGGGCGCCGTCGGGGCTGGTGGTGGGGCACTTTACCGACCCCGAAGGGAACCTCGTCGGGGTCGCGGGCATCGGCTGACCGGGGTCCTGGCCGGTCGGGGTCCTGGCCGATCAGGGTCTTGGCTGATCGGGGTCTTGGCTGATCGGGGTCCTGGCTGAGCGCGGGCACCGGGTCGCGGGGGCACCCGGTTGCTCGCGGGTCTGGCTCTGCGTGACGCGAGGGGACGGTGTGACGCACGGGAGTGAAGCGTGAGCTGCCAGGAGCCCGGAGCCCAGCGGACTCGGTGGCGCCCCGGGTACGCAAGCACGTACCCAGGGGCACACCGAGTCCTTGGTGCGGGGACCCTGCTCTTACGAGCTGGTGCCCTTGATGGCGTCGTCCCAGAATTTCTGGATGGCGGGGTAGATCAGCTCGTGGTCGCGGGAGAGGTCGGCTTTGACGGTGCGGGTGCGGTCGTCGGCGAGGACTTCGGGCTGGCCGGCTTCGACGCCGTCGAAGGTCAGCCGGGCGACGTCTTCGGGGCTGTCCTTGGGGTTGTTGACCAGGGCGGCCATGTCGGTGTCGATGAAGCCGGCGTGGACGGCGACGACCAGGGTGCCCTGGTGGTGCAGTTCGAGGCGGATGCCGTTGGTCAGGGACCAGGCGGCAGCCTTGGACGCGCCGTAGGTGGCATTCAGCGGGTTGTTGTAGAAGCTGGTGACCGAGAGCATGTTGACGATCGCGCCGCCGCCGTTGGTGGCCAGGACCGGGGCGAAGGCGCGGCACATGGACAAGGTGCCGAAGTAGTTCGTCTCCATCTCGGCGCGGGCCGCTTCGAGGTCAGGCGCATTGATGAACGTGCTGTACTTCAGGACGCCCGCGTTGTTTATCAGCAGGCTCACATCCGGGCATTGCGCCGCAACCTCGGCGACCCGGGCCTGGTCGGTGATATCCAGCGCTACCGGGGTCACGCCAGGCTCGGTGACCTGGTCCGGATGCCGGGCCGCGCCGTAGACCTTGGCCGCTCCGCGGCGGACCAATTCACGGGAAAACGCCCGGCCCAGACCGCGATTGGCCCCGGTCACAAGTGCAACAGATCCGTTAATCTGCATGGCTTCTCCTAATTGGAGGCTGTCATCGGGCATCCTATGGGGATGCAAGATTCCCAGTCACTCGCGAGACCGGTGACGCTGTGCGTGCTGTTGTGGGCTAACCCGGGCACGGCCAGCGGCCTGATCGCGTACGAAGACAAGGTCCTCGGCATCGCCGGGGAGTACGGCGGCCGGGTCATCCAGCGCGCCAGGAACGGCGGCGACGACCACGCGCTCGAGGTCCAGCCGCTGGAAATCCAGACGCTGCAGTTCCCGTCGCGGCAGGCCGTCGATGCGTTCATGGCCGACGAGCGGCGGCAGGCGCTGGCCGACGAACGCGACCGGGTCGTCGCGATGACCGAGATCATCGAGGTCCAGCTCGCCCGGTGAGGAGCTGAGGAACTGTGTTAGCTGGGGCAGGCTTCGTGCACCCAGGTGCCGCCGATGCGTCGGCGGGTGTCTTGGCGTGCCGTAATCGGCTGCCCGCAGCGGCCGCAGTGCTGCCCGGCGGCCCGCGCTACGTTGGCATCCAGGTCAGCTGGGTCAGCCGCCGGATCGTCGCTGTCCGGGCCCAGGCCTATGGTGCCGGAACCGGTCAGCGGGACCCCGGCGCCGCCGGGGCAGAAATGGTCCAGGTGCGCCTGGATGACCCGCTCCAGCATCTGCGTCCCGGTTCTGCGCTGCGCCACCGCGATCTGCTCCTGTCCCCCATGCCGCTACGCCCATGGTGCGTACCGGGTCACCGCGCCGTCAAATCGGCCTAACCTGGGTTAGCGGCTGCGGCGGAAGGGGCGGGGCACGTGGCTGACGGTCCGTGGCGAGTGTTCGTTTCTCACACGTCTGAGCTGCGGGATTTCCCGCGGGCGGGGTCGTACGTGAACGCGGTGGAGCGGGCGATCATCGCATGCGGGCACGTGGTCGTGGACATGAAGGACTTTCCGGCCGCGGACAAGCCTCCGGCGGACCTGTGCGCCGAACGGGTCCGGGGCTGCGCTGTCTACGTAGGGCTGCTGGGCATGCGATACGGCTCGCCGGTGCGGGACAAGCGCGAGGTGTCGTACACCGAGTTCGAGTTCGACACCGCTACCGAAGCGGGCTTGAAGCGGCTGGTGTTCCTGCTCGATGCCGAGGCGGAGGATGTGGGCATCCCGCCGTCCGGGCTCATTGATCACGAGTACGGGGCGCGCCAGGCGGCGTTCCGGAGCCGGGTTCAGGACAGCGGGCTGGTCACGCAGGCGTTCACCGATCCGGCCACGCTGGGGCAACTGGTCGAGCGGTCGCTGCGGGAGCTGGCCGAGACAGCGGCGGCGCGAGGACCAAGGGGAAGCCGGGACGGCCAGGTCCCGGCAATGGTGGTCACCGGGGAGATCCCGCAGGAGCCGCTGGGGTTCCAGCCTCGTGCGGAGCTGCTGGCGCGCTCGACGCTCCGGGCCGGGAACGCGGGTGGTGCATGCGCTGACCGGGATGCGCGGGGTGGGCAAGACGCACCTGGCGGCGGCGTACGCCCGGGCCAAGGCTGGCCGAGCGGTGGCGGCTGGTGGCCTGGGTCAACGCCGAGGACGAGGCGGCCTGCGGCGGGCCTGGCCGAGGCGGCCGCCGCGCTGGGCCTGGACCGAGGATGCCGGGGACATGGCCACTGCGGGCCGGGCGGTGCGGCACCGGCTGGAGGCCGACGGGGAGCGGTGCCTGCTGGTGTTCGACAACGCCGTGGACGCGCGGAGTGCTGCGGCCAGTTCATCCCGGCGGCGGGGACGGCCCGGGTGATCATCACCAGCAACCAGCAGGCGATGGCGTCCCTGGGCCGCGCCGTGCTGGTGGATGTGTTCTCCGAGGCCGAGGCGCTCACGTTCCTCGCCGCCCGGACCGGACAGGCCGACGCCGCGGGCGCCCACGCGCTGGCGGAGGAACTCGGCGGCTGCCGCTGGCACTGGCGCAGGCCGCCGCGGTGATCGCCGGGCAGCACCTGTCCTACGCCACCTACCTGGAGCGGCTGCGGCGGCTTCCCATCGACGACCTGCTCGTGGCGGAGGAAGCGGGGCAGTACCCGCGCGGGGTGGCGGCTGCCGTGCTGGTTTCCCTGGAAAACGTCCGCGCGGAGTCGAGGCGATGCGCGGACGATGATGAACCTGCTGGCGGTGCTGTCGCCGTCCGGGGTACGCCGGTCGCTGATTGCATGCTGCGAGGCGGCCAGCGGCCTGCCGGGCCAGGAGGGGCCCTGCCGGGCTGGCAGCCGAAGCGCGACCGGGTGCTGGCCCGGCTGGCCGGGGTGTCGCTGCTGACCTTCAGCGTGGACGGGTCCAGCTGTCGCCGCGCACCGGCTGGTGATGCGGGTGATCCGGGAGAACCTGGCCGCCACCGGCACCCTGACGCGGCAGTGTGCCTGAGCGGCCGCGCGGCTGCTCGAGGCCAGCCCGGGTCGCTCGGCAGCGATGGCACCAGGACCGGGCGGCGCGTCCGCGACCTGGTCGAGCAGATCATGGCGCTGGGTCGAGACCGCCAGCGAGGTTCCCGGCCGGCGGCGACCTGGATCAGCGCTGATGCGGCTCCGCGTGGATGGGCGGTGGCGTTCCTGACCGACCTCGGCGACAGCACCGCGCAGGCCATCGCGATCGGCGAACGGCTGGTCGCCGATTAGGAAGAAGCGCTTGGGCCCGGACGCACCCCGAGACCTGGCCTCACGCGGCAACCTCGCCAGGCCTACCGAGCAGGCGGGCCGCCCGACGAAGCGATCACCCTGCACGAGCAGACTCTGGCCGCCCAGGAACGCACCCTGGGTCCCGACCATCCCAGCACCCTGAGCTCGCGGCAACACCTCGCCGCCGCCTACCGGGCGGCGGGCCGCATCGAACGAAGCGATCAGCACTGCACGAACAGAACCTGGCCGCGCAGGAACGCGTTCTCGGACCCGACCATCCGGACACCCTGACCTCACGCGACAACCTCGCCGTCGCCTACCGAGCGGCGGGCCGCACCGAGCGAAGCGATCGCCCTGCACGAGCAGACGCTGGCCGCCTCGTGAGCGCGCCTTGGGACCCGACCACCCCGATACCCTGGCCGCGCGCAACAACCTCGCCAAGCGCCTACCGGATGGCGGGCCGTACCGGCGAGGCCATCACCCTGCACGGCAGACCCTGGCCGCCCGCGAACGCACGCTGGGCCCCGACCACCCCCACACCCTGACCTCACGCAGCAACCTCGCCCGTCGCCTACCGGGCTGCGGGCGCGCGAGGAGGAGGCGAGGAGCCAGGAAACCTAGGCCTTTCGGACCGCTAGGGCGGAGAGGAGTTCGTAGGCGACGTGGGCGGCGGCTATTCCGGTGAGCTGGGCGTGGTCGTAGGCGGGGGCGACCTCTACGATGTCGGCGCCGACCAGATTCAGGGCCGAGAAGGAGCGCAGCGTGGCTAGGAGTTCGCGGCTGGTTAGGCCGCCGGCTTCTGGGGTTCCCGTGCCGGGGGCGTGAGCCGGGTCTAGGACGTCGATATCCACCGACACGTAGACGGGGCGGTCGCCTACTCGGGCGGCTATGCGTTCTACCAGGCCGGATACGTGGAGGGTTTCCATTTCGGGGGCGGAGACGACCTGGAAGCCTAGGGCGGCGTCTTCGGTTAGGTCGGCCGAGGAGTACAAGGGGCCGCGGATGCCGGCGTGGAGGCAACCCGTTTGGTCCAAAAGGTTTTCTTCGGCGGCTCTCCGGAACGGGGTGCCGTGGGTGTAGGCGGCGCCGAAGTAGGTGTCCCAGGTGTCGAGGTGGGCGTCGAAGTGGACGACGGCGACCGGGCCGTGGACGGCGGAGACGGCGCGGAGCAGGGGCAGGGCGATGGTGTGGTCGCCGCCCAGGGTCAGGACGAACGGGGCTCGTTCCAGCAGCGCCCGGGCGCCGCGCTCGACCGCGGTGATCGCCTCGTCGATGCTGAACGGGTTGACGGCGATGTCACCGGCGTCGGCGACCTGCTGGTTCGCGAACACCGGGACTTGGAGCACGGGGTTGTAGGGGCGGAGCAGGCGGGAGGACTCGCGGATGTGGGACGGGCCGAAGCGGGCGCCGGGGCGGTAGCTGACGCCGCTATCGAACGGGATGCCCACGATGGCGACGTCGGCCTGGCCCCCCACTTCGTCCAGGCGGGGCAGCCGGGCGAAGGTGCCCTCGCCGGCGTACCGCGGGACCTGGGTGGCGTCGACCGGGCCGACCGTGCCGCCGGCCATGATCCGCGGGACGGGTTCGGTCATGCTCAATGCCCTTCGGTCGCCTTGTCGATCGCCTGGAGTTCCCGCTCGCTGGCGCCGATCGCGGCTTGCTCGGCGGCCAGGTCCAGGGAGCGCGACAGGACAAGGTACACCAGGCCGGCCACGATAAGGCCGACCAGCCACGCGTAGTCCACGCCGTTCGTCACATGGGAGGGGAAGTAGCCGGTGTAGTGCAGGCCGCCGATGGGCGGCAGGACCATGAACGGGATCTCGGCGGCGAAGCCGACCGCGTAGGCGGTCAGGCCGCGCCAGGCCCAGGTGCCGTAGACGCCGTCGGGACGGAAGATGTCGGTGATCGCGTAGTGGCCACGGCGGACGAAGAAGAAGTCCACCAGGTTCAGCGCGGTCCACGGGACCAGCAGGTACAGCATCAGCGTGAGCGAATCCAGCACCGCGCTGACCGCGGTCTCCGAGCCGCTGCTGGAGATGGCCTGGCCGAGGGCGTACCAGATGATGGCGAGCACGACTACGACGGCGGCGCGCCAGACCCGGCTGGTCTTGACCTTCTTGAACGAGTCGATGCCGGTCAGCACGGTGAGCATGCCGCCGTAGGCGTTCATGCCCATGGTGGCGAGCAGGGCGGTGGCGGACAGGAACGCGGTGATCGAGCCGAGCGGGGCGGCCACGTTGTCGCCGGAGTGCTGCAGGCCGACCAGGCCGTCGTTGATGTTCAGCCGGGTGGCCAGCCAGGCGCCCAGCGCGATCAGCCAGATGGCCGAGCCGGAGGCGCCGAAGAAGACCGCGGCGATGATGCTGCGGGGCTTGGTGCCGCGCGGCATGTAGCGGGAGTAGTCCGAGACGTACGGCGCGTAGGTGATGTTATAGGCGGCGGCCACCGAGAACTGGGCCATGAACGCGGTGAACAGGAAGCCGCCGGGGTGGGCCGGGGTGTGGCCGCCGGCGTGGCCGATCAGGATCGCGACCGAGATGATCGCGTAGCACGGGAACGAGATGATCAGCAGGAACCGGAAGACCCGGTGCACCCAGTCGTAGCCGAAGACGGCCAGGGCCGCGGCCAGGATCGCGGTGACGATGGCGACCAGCGTCGGGTTCCAGCCGAAGGCGCCGTTCAGGCCGCTGGCCAGCAGCACCTGGTCGGCCACGTTGAAGGCCATGTAGGTGAACAGCACCGCGAACAGGGCGACCACGACGCCGCGGTAGCCGAGCTGGGCGCGGGTCTGGATCATCTGGGGCAGCCCGAACACCGGGCCCTGGGTGGCGTGGAACGCCATGAACAAGGTGCCGAACGCGATGCCGAGCACGCCGGCCAGGATCGACCAGCCCAGGGACAGGCCGAGCGCGGGACCGACGAAGCCGATCGGGATGGTGAAGTACTGGAAGTCCCCGAGGAACCACAGCATGGTCTGCTGCCAGGTGGTGCCATGACGTTCGGTATCGGGGATCCAGTCGATGCTATGGACTTCGATCTGGCCGAGGAGACCGCGCTCTTGTTCTTCCGCGGCCGTGGGTTCCGTGGACTGTGCCGCCATGGCCGCCTCCAGATCCGGGTGTGACCTGCCTCACGAGCTATGATCGGGATGGGTTTCCTGCCTGTCAACCCTTGTTTCATAGATGATGCGGGGGTTTCATGAAGGTCGCGGGAGGAGACGTCTTATGACGGACGCGGATTCCGTTCCTGATCCGGACGGGGCGCGGATCGGGGCGCAGTTGCGGGCGGCGCGGCTGGCGGCCCGGCTGAGCATGGCCGAGGTGGCCGAGCGAGCCGGGCTGACCAAGGGGTTCGTGTCGAAGCTGGAGCGGGACCTGGCCAACGTGTCGGTGGCCTCGCTGATCCGGCTGTGCGACGCGCTGGACATTTCCGTCGGCTCGCTATTCCAGGCCCCCAAGGGCGAGGTGGTGCGGCGCGACGCGCGGCCGCGGATCAACTTCGGCGGCCGGAGGATGACGGAGTACCTGCTGACGCCTTCGGGTGAGAAGCGGGTGCAGGCCATCTTGTCCGACATCGAGCCGGGCGGGGGCAGCGGGAAGGAGCCTTATGCGCTGCCGGCCGGGGTGGAGTTCGTCCTGATCCTGGCGGGGCAGTTGCAGGTCACCGTGGCCGGGGAGCAGGTCGTGCTGGAAGAGGGGGATGCTTTGACGTTCACCGCTGACATGGACCATTCGTTCCAGGCGCCGGCTGGTTCCGGGCGGGCGCGGGTGCTGTGGGTGCTCTCCCCCGCCCTGCCCGACCACGGGCACGAGGCACCGCCGCTGGGCTGACCTACGCTGGGGTGTCATGAGCCCGTCGGGCGCGCAGATCACCGACCTCGTCCAGCCCACCATCCGGGCGCTGACCCGCGCAGACAACGACCTCGACAGCTTGTGGAGCTACGAGCTGGACGGCCGCTGGCACGTCCTGCACTCGCGGGACGTGAGCAACTACATCGCCGCCCGGGCCGGCGGCCACTTCACCGCCAAGGAATTCCGCACCTGGAACGCCACCGTGCTGATGGCGCTGGCCCTGGCGAACGCGGAACCCGCAGCGGAACTGGCCGACCGTAAGCGCGTCATCGCCGCCAGCGTCCGCGCGGTGGCCGACTGGCTCGGCGACACTGCGGCCGTGGCCCGGAGCTCCTAC
This sequence comes from uncultured Actinomycetota bacterium, assembly GCA_963839095.1. Taxonomy (GTDB): domain Bacteria; phylum Actinomycetota; class Actinomycetes; order Streptosporangiales; family Streptosporangiaceae; genus Palsa-504. The sequence continues at coordinate 29,621 of CAWIUF010000072.1, forward strand.
ATCGACCCGCGCCTGATCGCCCGCTACGAATCCGACGGCCGCCTGCCCGCCATCCCGCCGGACCCGGTCGCCCTCCCCGCCACCTCCGAAGCCGAGACCGCCGTCGCCGCCCTGCTGGCCGCCGCCGCCGATCCGGTCACTTCGACCGATGCAGAGTTACCTGGAACGGCGGCCGGGCCGGGCGCTGGCACCGGTGGTTTCCTCGATCTGGGTTCAGCGCATCGCGCCTGACGCGGTGCCCTATCCGCATCGCAGTGTTCCGAACGGGAGCGCTGAGCTTCGGTGCCGGGTGGGGGCGGGGGCGCAGTTCGCTGGGCCGCTGACGCGGCCACTGGTTGAGTTGCTGCCGCCGGGAACGACCGTAGTGGGGGTACGTTTCCGGCCTGGTGCTGCGGCGGGGGTACTGGGGATGCGGCCGTCAGAGCTTGCTGACGGGACGGTTGACGTGGCCGAGGTGTGGGGCCGAGCGGCTGCCAGCCTGGGCGCGCGGCTGGCGGAATGCGGCGCGGCTGAGGCGGCGGGGCTGCTCGAGCAGGCGCTCATCGAACGGCTGGGCGAGGCGACTGAGCCTGATCCGCTGGTTACGGAGGCGGTGCGGCGGATGGCGTTGGGGTGTCCCGAGGACGTAAAGGTGCTGAGGTCGCCATTGTTCGTGTCGGAGCGGCAGTTCCGGCGGCGCTGCGAGGCGGCGACTGGGCTGGCGCCTAAGGCACTGCAGCGGATGTTGCGGTTTCAGTGGTTCCTGGGGCGGGTGCAGTTCGCACTGGCACGGGCACAGCGGCCGGCCGCGGCGGGGCTCGGGCGGCTGGCGGCCGAGTCCGGATACGCCGACCAGTCGCACCTGGCCCGGGAGTGCAGGCGGCTGACCGGGTTGAGCCCGCGGGTATTCCTGGCGCAGACCGGGCAGCAGTGCGGTTCCTCGCACGATCACCGGGCGTCGTTTGCGCCGCTGCTGTCAGCGGGATGGCCGGTCTGATCAAGTACGGACGGCTGGGCGGGCTTTAGCGTCGGGGCATGGCTGTTTCATCCCGGGGCGTTACGCCGTCCGCTGGCGATTGGGCGGCGCTGCACGGTGCGATCGAGGGCGACGTGGTGCGGCCCGGGTCGGCCGGCTATGAACGGGCGCGTAAGCCGGCTATCGCCCGGTTCCATGACAGCCGGCCGGAGGCGGTGGTTTTCTGCGCGACGGCCGGCGACGTGAGTGAGGCGATCCGGGCGGCGCGCCGGTTCGGGCTGGCGGCGGTGGCGCGCAGTGGCGGCCACTGTTTCGCGGGAACTTCGTCGACGGCGGGGATGGTCATCGACGTCACGCCGATGCGGTCGGTGTCGGTGGCGGGCGGGGTGACCACGATCGGGGCGGGGGCGCGGCTCGGCGAGGTGTACGAGGCGCTGGACGGGGAGGGCCTGACCATCCCGGCCGGTTGCGGGCCTGATGTCGGGATCGCCGGGCTGACGCTCGGCGGCGGCCTGGGGATCCTGGGGCGTCGCTACGGACTGACCTGCGACGGGCTGCTCGCCGCCCGGGTAGTGCGGGCGGACGGCCGGGTGATCGAGTGCGACGGCGATCGGGCCAGCGATCTGTTCTGGGCACTGCGGGGTGCGGGCGCGGGGACGTTCGGCGTGGTGACCTCGTTGTCCTTCCGGGCCAGGCCGGCTCCGGCGGCGGCGGCCTTCCACCTGAGCTGGGCGTACGAGCACGCGAGCCGGGTGGTCCGGGCCTGGCAGCGGTGGGCGCCGGCCGCGCCGGATGAACTTGCCGCCAGCTTGCTGATTACTGCCACCGGGACCGGGGCGCCGGTGGTCAACGTGTTCGGAGCCTGGCACGGAGGCGAGGGTGACGCTCAAGGGCTGCTCGGTGAGCTGGTCACGGCGGCGGGCACGGATCCGGGGTCGGTCAGCATCGGGGCCATGACGTACCGGGAGACCAAGCGTTACCTGGCCGAGCTTGGCGATCAGATGGCGGGGACGGGTGAGCCGGGGGAAGCAGGCCACTCGTTTGGTAAGTCTGAGTTCTTTCGCGGGCCGTTGCCGGACGATGCGGTCACCCGGCTGGTGGCGGGGCTGGACCGGGACCGGCCGGCCGGCCAGGCGCGGGAGCTGGATTTCACGCCGTGGGGTGGCGCTTACAACCGGGTGGCGGCGGGGGCGGCGGCGTTTCCGCACCGGGATGCATTGTTCCTGCTCAAGCAGTCGGTCACGGTACGTCCGGGTGATGACCCGGCCGGGGCGCGGGGCTGGCTCGACGGGTCGTGGGCGGCGGTGCACCCGTGGGGGTCGGGCGGGGTTTACCCGAACTTCCCGGATCCGGACCTAGACGACCCGGGTCACGCTTACTACCTGGGTAATTACGACCGGTTGCGGCAGGTGAAGGCGCGGTACGACCCGGAGGGGTTCTTCCGGTTCCCCTGACCGGCTCTCCTCGGCCTGCCCTGACATCCGGGCCGGGTCTGACGCCATGATGAGGGCGGCAAGACAGAGGGAGGTGCAGCGGCGGGTGGAAATCCGGCGCCGGCGGGTGGACCGGGTGGCCGCCATCGACGACTTCACCAGAGCGCGGCGGGACGATAGTCGCAGGTGAGCTCGCCGGTTACGGTGAGCGGAACTGATACCGGCAGGACGTAGATGGCGCCGTC
>CAWIUF010000073.1:0-45069 GCA_963839095.1 uncultured Actinomycetota bacterium
ACTTCGGCTGGGGCACGATGCGGATGTACGGCTTGGGGGACTCCCACTCGCCGAACAGCTCCTTGGCCTGGTCGTTGCTGACCGAGCCGGCGATGATCACGTCGTCGCCCTGCTTCCAGTTCACCGGCGTGGCCACCTTGTGCTTGGCCGTGAGCTGCAGCGAGTCGACCACCCGCAGCACCTCGTCGAAGTTGCGGCCGGTGGTCATCGGGTAGACCAGCACCAGCTTGATCTTCTTGTCCGGGCCGATGACGAACACGTTCCGCACCGTTGGTTGTCAGCCGGCGTGCGCGCCTTGGCGTCACCGGAGACGTCGGCCGGCAGCATCCCGTAGGCCTTGGCCACCTTGAAGTCGTTGTCCGCGATCAGCGGGTAGTTCGGCGCCGTGCCCTGGGTCTCCTCGATGTCGGCGGCCCACCGCTCGTGGTCGCCGGTCGAGTCGACCGACAGGCCGATGATCTTCACGCCGCGCTTGTCGAACTCCGGCTTGATCTTGGCCATGTAGCCGAGCTCGGTCGTGCAGATCGGGGTGAAGTCCTTGGGGTGCGAGAACAGGACCCCCCACGAGTCCCCGAGCCAGTCATAGAAGTGGATCGGGCCTTCGCTCGTCTCCGCCTCGAAGTCGGGAGCGGTGTCCCCGATGGTCAATGGCATGCTTTTCCTCCTTGATAACCCGCGCAGCATCCGTGCTTAGCACGGATCGGGCCCTCCGTGCAATTTACGACATGATCAGTAGGTAATACTCACCTCGGGGGTCAGCGGCCACGGCCTGGCAGGCCAGGATGTAGCCCTCGTCGAGGTCGGCCTGCTCGAGCACCTCGTTGTGGGCCATCTCCACCTCGCCGCCGGTGAGCTGGCAGGCGCAGGCGCCGCAGATGCCCTGGCGGCAGGAGAACGGCGCGTCCAGGCCGGCCTCGGTGAGCACGTCGAGCATCCGGACCCCGGCCGGCCACGGCAGCCGCTTGGTCGCGCCGTCCTCCAGCGTCACCGCCAGCGTGGCCTCCGGGCCCGCCGGCCGCCGCGGTACTCGACCTCGAACGGGTTGTCCGCCAGCGACAGGAACCGCTCCACGTGCACCCGTCTGGCGGGCACGCCGAGCCGCCCGAGCGCCTCCCGCACCACGCCCAGGAAGGGATCAGGCCCGCAGATGTACGCCTCGTGCCCGGCATACGGCCGGGCCAGCGCCGCGATCGCCGCCGCCGACGGCACCCCGAGCAGCGAGTCCAGCCAGTGCACCACCGTCAGCCGCCCGCCCGCGGCCGCCACCAGCTCCCGCAGCGCCGCCGCGAAGATCACCGAGCGCTCGTCCCGGTTGGCGTAGACCAGCACCACCCGCCCGCGCCCGCCGGCCAGCACCGACTTCAGGATCGACATCACCGGCGTGATCCCGCTCCCCGCCGCGAACAGCAGAAAATCACAATCAAGAACCTTGGGAACGAACGTGCCCGCCGGTGCCATCACATCCAGCACGCTTCCGGCCGTGATGTGGTCGTGGATCCAGTTCGACGCGTACCCGCCGTCGGTCCGCTTGACCGTGATGGCCGGCCGGTCCCCGGCGTGCGGCGAGCTCGACAGCGAGTAGCAGCGGGCTACCGAGCCGGTCCGCTCCGACGGCACCCGCACCGTGATGAACTGCCCCGGCCGGTACCCGAACACGGCCGCCAGCTCCGGCGGCACGTCCAGCACCAGCGAGCAGGCGTCGTCGGTCTCCCGGACCACCTCGGCCACCGGCACCTGGAAATACTCCCGGGTCAAGGAGGCGACACCTCGAGCCGCCCGTCCTTCACCGCCGCGTCGATGCTGTCCCGCAGGCTGCCGCATCCCGCCACCCGCGCGGACGCCCGCCCCAGCGCGGCCGCCACCGAGAACTCCGTGCAGGCACTGCACCGCGGCCGCGGTCCACTGCACCGAGGTGTGCTGCGGGCTGAACTTGGCCGCCAGCACCGTCGCCCCGCACCGCTCGCACTCCACCGCGCACGAGGGGCCCCGGCGCTCGTCCCTCAGCCAGCATTACTCTGTCTGCTGAGCCCGCGCGAGGTTCTCCGCCACCTCGGCCTCCCAGCTGGCCACCGACCGGGTTGTGTCGATCTCGAACTCGAACCGCGCCGTCATGTCCGGCTCGATGTCGGCCACGTCCCGGTAGAACTGCTCGTACCAGCGCCGCACCTGGTAGACCGGGCCGTCCTCGGCGCACAGCAGCGGGTTGTCGATCCGCGCCTTGTTCAGCCAGATCGCCACGTCCTGCTGGAAGCCCAGCCCGACGAAGTCGGCGAACTTGACGGCCACCCGGGACGCCTGGCCGTCCGACAGGCCGGCCGGCTTCTTCACGATCGCCCCCCACTGCAGCAGGAACGAGGTGGGGGAGACCGGGTAGTGACAGTTGATCAGCACGCTCTCCATGGTCATGCCGTGGTAGTCCTGCCACAGGTAGTCGATCATGTACGACGGCCCGTAGTAGGAGGCCTCGGAGCGCAGCGAGGTCTCGACGCCCCCGCCAGACGATGTAGTTGGACACCCCGTCGATGTCGGGCCGCGACCGGGTGTTCAGGTACTGCGTCGCGATGTGGCCCTCGAAGACGTTCTTGAAGAACGTGGGAAACGCGAAGTGGATGTAGAAGAAGTGCGCCATGTCCACCACGTTGTCGATGACCTCGCGGCAGTTCGCCCCCTCGACCAGGATCGAGTCCCAGGTCCAGTCGGTCCACTCCGGCGAGCCGGCGCCCTCGATCGCCGGGATCACGACGTCGTCCGGCGGCGGGTTGCCCTCGGCGTCGTGCCAGACGAACAGCTGGCCGTTCTGCTCCAGGGTGCGCCAGGACCGGGTGCGGGCCGCCACCGGGACCCGCCGGGCGTACGGGATCCCCGCGCACCGGCCGTCGCCGCCCCAGCGCCAGTCGTGGAACGGGCAGGCGACGGCGTCGCCCTTGACCGTGCCCTGGGTGAGGTCGCCCCCCATGTGCCGGCAGTAGCCGTCCAGCACGTGCAGGGCGCCCGCGGAATCGGCGAACACCACCAGCTTGGTGCCGAACGCCTGCACCGCGTGCGGTCCGCCTTCCCGGAACCGGGCCGCCAGGCCCAGGCAGTGCCAGCCGCGCGCGAACCTGGTCGGCGGTGCGCCCGCCTCGATGGTCCGTACCTGATCCATACCCCTAGATTAGAACATGTTCTAGTCTTGGCATATGGCAGTGTCCAATCAGCAGGCAGTTATCGCCGGAGTAACCGAGCTGCTACCGGCGCTCAGGCAGCGGGCCCAGGAGGCCGAGGACCACCGGATGGTCCCGGCCGAATCGGTCAAGGCGCTCGCCGAGACGGGCTTCTTCCGGCTCCTCCAGCCGGCCAGCGCGGGCGGCCTGGAGGCCGATCCGGTCACGTTCTTCACCGCGGTCCGGCTGATCGCCAGCGCGTGCGGGTCGACCGGCTGGGTCTCCTCCGTCGTCGGCGTGCACCCCTGGCAGCTGGCCCTGTTCCCGGCTCAGGCGCAGGAAGACGTCTGGGGCGCCGATCCCGAGACCCGCATGTCGTCTTCGTACGCTCCTACCGGGAAGGCAAAGGTGGTCGAGGGCGGGTACCAGCTCGACGGCCGCTGGAGCTTCTCCTCCGGCTGCGCGCACGCGACCTGGGTACTGCTCGGCGGCATCGTCACCAACGACGACGGCCAGCCGGTCGACTTCTGCACGTTCCTGGTCCCGGCCAGCGACTACGCCATCGACGACGTGTGGGACACGGTCGGCCTGCGCGGCACCGGCAGCAACGACATCGTGGTCGACCACGTCTTCGTTCCCCGGCACCACGCGCTCAGCTTCACGGACGTGAGCAAGTGCAGGTGCCCCGGGCAGGAGGTCAATAGCGGCCCGTTGTACCGCATCCCGTTCGGCTCGATTTTTTCTTATGCCATCACCACTCCCATCATCGGCATGGCCACCGGTGCGTACCAGGCTCACGTGGAATACCAGCAGCAGCGGGTGCGGGCCTCCTACGTCGGCCAGAAATCGGCCGACGACCCGTTCGCGCAGGTGCGCGTGGCCGAGGCCGCGGGCCTGCTCGACGTGGCCTGGCTGGCCCTCGAGCGGGACATGACCGAGCTGATGGGCTATGCCCGGGCGGGGGAGCGGATCCCCATGCCGCTGCGCCTGCGCGTCCGGCGCGACCAGGTCACCGGCACCGGCCAGGCCATCCGCGCGGTGGACCTGCTGTTCGAGAACTCCGGCGGCCGGGCGCTGAAGCTGGGCACGCCGATCCAGCGGTTCTGGCGGGACGCGCACGCGGGCCGGGTGCACGCCATCAACGACCCGGAACGGGCCCTGACCATGTTCGGCCGCGGCGAGCTCGGCCACGACGTCCCCCCGGATGCGATGTTCTGATGCGCCTCCATTACGAGGAAGCCGGCCAGGGTCCGCCGGTGGTCCTGCTGCACGGCGGCGGTCCCGGCGCCTCGGGGATGTCAAACTTCGCCCGGAACCTTCCTGTCTTCGCTGACCACTTCCGCACGATCGTCGTGGACCAGCCCGGTTACGGGAAATCCGACAAGCCGCCGGTCGAGGGCAACTACTTCCGGTTCTCGGCCAACGCCCTGAAAGACCTCCTCGACGAGCTCGGCATCGAGCAAGTTGCCCTGGTCGGCAACTCCCTCGGCGGCGGCACCGCGGTCCGGTTCGCGCTCAGCTACCCCGAGCGGGCCGGCCGCCTCGTGCTCATGGGCCCGGGCGGCCTGTCCCTGAACGTGTTCGCGCCCGACCCCACCGAGGGCGTCAGGCGGCTGGCCGAGTTCGGCGCGCCGCCCGGCCCGAGCCGGGAGAAGCTGGCGGCGTTCCTGCGCACGCTCGTGTTCGACCAGCGGCTGGTCACCGACGAGCTGATCGACCAGCGGTTCGCTGCGGCCAGCGACCCCGCGGCTCTCGAAGCCATGAAATCCATGGGCGCCTCGTTCTTCGACCCGGACAGCTACGAGGACGGCCTGCTGTGGCGCGAGGCGCACCGGCTGCGCCAGCGGGTGCTGCTGATCTGGGGCCGCGAGGACCGGGTCAACCCGGTCGACGGCGCGCTGGTCGCGCTCAAGATGATCCGCCGCGCCCAGCTGCACGTGTTCGGCGGCTGCGGCCACTGGGTGCAGCTGGAGAAGTTCGGTGAGTTCAACCGGCTGGCGATCGACTTCCTGGAGGGCTCATGATCTCCGCACTCGGCTACCTGCGGCTTCGAATCGGCCGACGTGGCCGCCTGGCGCGAGTTCGGCGTGAAAGATTCTCGGGATGACCGAGGGACGGGGCCCGGAAGAGGGCGCGCTGTACCTGCGGATGGACGATTTCCCCGCCCGTTTGGTCATCGTGCCTGGCGCGGCGGAGAAGCTGCTCGCGTCCGGCTGGGAGGTCGCGGACGCCGCCGCGCTGGCCGCCGTGGGCCGGGCGCTGTCCGACGCCGGCGTGCCGTACAAGGCCGCCACCGAGGCCGAGCTGGCCGCCCGCCGGGTGGGCGCGATGCTGAGCCTCGAGGACCCGGACGGGCACCCGCTCGAGGTGTTCTGCGGCGCCGCCCTCGAGCACCGGCCGGCCGTCAGCCCGTACGGGAACCGGTTCGTCACCGGCGACCAGGGCCTGGGGCACGTGGTGCTGCCGGTCCCGCCCGGCTCGACCGCGGCGTTCGACTTCTACACCGAGGTGCTCGGCTTCCGGCTGCGCGACTCGATGCGGATGCCGGCCGAGTTCTTCGGCGGCCAGCCGGGCGACCCGCCGGTCTGGTTCCGGTTCCTCGGCTGCAACTCCCGGCACCACTCGCTGGCGCTGGCCCCGGTGCCCGCGGCGGCCGGCCTGGTGCACCTGATGATCGAGACCGCGACGCTGGACGACGTGGGCCTGGCCCTGGACCGGTGCGCCCGGCGCGGCGCCACGGTCTCCGGTACGCTGGGTCGGCACGCAAATGACCTGATGGTGTCGTTCTACGTCCGGACCCCTGGCGGGTTCGACATCGAGTACGGCACCGATGGCCGGCAGGTCGACGACGCCAGCTGGATCACCAGGGAAACCACCGCGGTCAGCCTCTGGGGGCACAACTTTGCCGGACCCGCTCACTAGACGCACCCCCACCCCAGCCGCACCGAGCCCCACCGTCCGCCGACGCCTTCCGCCACGTCCTCGGTCACTTCTGCACCGGTGTCACCGTCATCACCACCGCGGGCCCCGATGGACCCGCGGGCTTCGCCTGCCAGGCGTTCGCCGCGCTGTCCCTGACCCCGCCCCTGGTCCTGTTCTGCCCCAGCCGACCTCGTCCACCTGGCCGGTGATCGAGCGCACCGGGCCACTTCTGCGCCAACGTGCTCACCGACGGTCAGCAGGAACTCGCCCGGCAATTCGGGAGCAGCGGCGGCGACAAGTTCGCCGGCGTCCCCTGGACCCCCTCGCCCCACGGCGCCCCGGTGCTGGACGGCGCGCTGACCTGGGTCGACTGCACGGTCGAGGCGGTCCACGACGCGGGCGACCACTACCTGGTCACCGGCCGGGTCACCGCGCTCGGCGCCACCCGCGCGGGCCGTCCGCTGCTGTTCTACCGCGGCCGCTACGCGGCCACCGATCCCGGCTCCGGCCCGACCGAGGTCGTCGACACCCTGCTGGCCTGGCCGCACCATTCGGACTGGATGTAGTTCCGGCCGCGCCAAGGGGGGGAGTTGGCGCGGCCGGAAGCCTGCAGCAATACACCAAGCGTTTGCTTGGGGCAGCCTAGCGGGACTGCATTACCGTCGTCAACGCTACGCGCAGGCTGGATTACGACGATAATGAGGGCCTCGACCACAGTCTGGGGGAAACCACCATGCCGAACCGTACTTCTTACGCCCAGGGCACCCCGAACTGGGTGGATCTGCAGACCAGCGACCAGGCCGCCGCCAAGGCGTTCTACACCGGCCTGTTCGGCTGGCTGTACGACGACGAGCCCATGCCCGACGGGCAGGTCTACTCCACCGCCGTCCTCCGCGGCCACCAGGTCACCGCCATCGCCCCGCAGCCGCCCGAGGTGGCCGCCGCCGGGGTCCCGTCCATGTGGAACACCTACCTCGCGGTGGACTCCGCCGACGAGGCCACCGCCAGGGTCGAGGCGGCGGGCGGCAAGGTCGGGATGGCGCCGTTCGACGTCGCGGACCACGGGCGGATGTCCTTCATCCTGGACCCGTCCGGCGCGGCCGTGGCCCTGTGGCAGGCTGGTCAGCACATCGGCGCCACCCTCGTGAACGAGCCCGGCACGATCACCTGGAACGAGCTCGTCACCAGCGACCAGGGCGTGTTCCCGTTCTACACCGCCGTGCCGGCCTGACCGCCGAGGTCATGGACATGGGCGACGGCCAGCCGTACGCGGTGTTCAAGGCGGGCGAGGCGCTGGTCGGCGGCTCCGATGCTGCCGCAGGCGCCGGACGTGCCCAACCACTGGCACGTGTACTTCGGGACCGACGACGCGGACGCCACCGCGGCCAAGGCGGCCGAGACCGGCGGCGCGGTCGTCGTCCCGCCGTTCGACACCCCGGTCGGCCGGATCGCCGTCCTCAGCGACCCCCAGGGCGCGGTATTCAGCGTCATCAAGATGACCCCCGAGCCCGCTTCGTAACACCCGCCCCAGGGCGGCGCGGCTCCCGGGGAATGTCGGTGGCACGGCGTAGTTTGGCCCTACCCCACCCCATCCCCCGGGAGTCCCGCATGCTCGGCCACGACCACGCGCTGTCCGGCGCCCTGGCCTTTGCCGCCGTCGCCCCGCTGCTGCCGGTCACCGGCACGCACCTGGCCGTCGCGGCCGCGCTGACCGCGGGCACCGGGATCCTCCCCGACCTGGACGAGCCCGGCTCCACCATCGCCCGCACGTTCGGCTTCCTGACCGGCGCCTTCGCCTGGATCGTGCACACCCTCAGCGGCGGCCACCGCAAGGGCACGCACAGCTTTCTCGGCGTGGCCATCATGACCGTCGCCGCCTACTTCGCGGGGGAGTGGCAGGACAGCGCCCACGTCAGCAGCGGGCATATCCAGCTGTGGTGGCACCTCATCCCGGCCGGCCTGCTGCTGGCCCTGCTGTTCTCGGCCGGCCTCCGCGCCCTGTACATCGGCGGCCACCACGCCGACCTGTTCGGCATCGGGCTGGCCGCCCTGGTCATCTGGCAGGGCTGGGACCTGGAGAAGGTGACGCCGTGGCACGTGTCGGTGCTGGCCGTGTGCGTCCCCCTCGGCATGCTCGCCCACATCGCCGGCGACATGCTCACCCACGACGGCTGCCCGCTGCTGTACCCGGTCACCCGCTACGACTTCGGCCTGCTGCCCGAGCCGATCCGGATCACCACCAACAAGCTCGCCGAGCGCTGGGTCATCTCCCCGCTGCTGCTGATCGCGCTGGCCTACTTCCTCTGGCGCGACCTCGGCGGCCCTGCCCTGACCGGCACCCAGCACCTAGCCGGACGCTAGCCCCTTATCCCTCGCAGAAGTCCGCCGCCGCCGCGGTGAGCGCCCGCGCGCACGCCACCGTGCCCGCGATGCTGACCCACTCCACGGCGGCATGGGCCCCGTCCCCGTCCGGCCCGAACAGCACCGTCGGAATCCCCGCCGCCGCGATAAAGGCGGCGTCCGCCCAGTAGCTGGCCCCCGCCAGCTCCGCCGCCCGTCCCGTCGCCGCCGCGGCGGCCCGGGCCACCGCCTGGACGATGGCCTCGTCATCCGCCACCTCGAACGGCTCCCGGGCCAGCGTGGTCCGGCTGGACACCCGCAGCGCCGGGTCCGCCGCGCGGCACCGGTCCAGCAACTCCGCGATGTCCCGCTCGGTGTCCTCGACGCTCTCGCCGGGCAGCGTGCGCCGCTCGATGGTCAGCGTGCACCGGTCCGGGATAGTCGACTCCTCACGCCCGCCCTCGATGATCGAGCCGTGCACGAAGCCATGACCGAGCCGCGGGTGCACCCGCCCCCGCAGCCGCTCGTTGAGATCCGCCAGGGCCGTCAGGACGGGCCCCGTCTTCATGATCGCGTCGACCCCGAGGTGCGGCCGCGAGCCGTGCGCGGCCACCCCGGTCACGCTGAACTCGGTCCACACGAACCCCCGGTGCGCGGTGGCCACGGTGAGCTCGGTCGGCTCGGTGACGATCGCCGCGTCGGCCCGGACGTGGCCGCAGGATCTCCTGCACGCCGAGGCTGGAATGCTCCTCGTCGGCCACGGCCGCCACGATCACCTCGAGCCCGCTCCGGGCCGCCTCCCGGCAGGCGATCAGCGCGGCGGCCAGTCCCGCCTTCATGTCGTAGGCCCCGCGCCCGTAGAGCCGGTCCCCGTCCACCACCGGGGTCAGCGGATCCTGCATCCCGCTGATGCCCACGGTGTCCAGGTGCCCGCACAGCAGCAGCGACCGCGCCGAGCGACCCCCGCTGCGCACCAGCACGCTGGGCCGCCCCGGCGTTCCTGCCACGATCTCAGCCGCCAGCCCCGCCGCCTCCGCCCAGTCCGCCACGTAGCCCGCGATCGTGCTCTCACCCGCCGCCCCCGCCACCAGCGACGGATTCTGCGAGTCGATCGCGACCAGGTCCTTGAGCAGGTCGATGATGTCCCGTTCCATCAGTTCCCCTCAGGTCCCTTCCGTGCTGAGCAGCAACACGACGGAGGACCCGGTCACGCCGAGCCCAGCCCGACGTCCCTCCGCCCCCGGCCCGGTAAGCGCCGCCCGCACCCCCGCCAGCGAGGCCGCGCCGCTGGGTCCCGACCGCACCCCCAGCCCCGCCAGGTCAGCCCCCGCCTGGGTCGCCAGCTGATCAGGCACCGCGATAGCCGCGTCGAGCCCGCCCGCCAGCACCGGCCATGCCAGGCTGGATGGCGTACCGCAATTGAGCCCCGCCATCACGGTGTCGCCGGTAGCCACCGACCGCCGCGCCTCAGCGTGCAGGCTGGCCAGCACCCCCGCCGCCGTCTCCGGCTCCACCGCCAGAATGGCCGGCGCCAACCCGCCCCCACCCCGCCGGTAGTGCGTCACCACGGCCTGCGCCAGGGATCCCACCCCGACCGGGACGCTAACCAGATCGGGCCCGGCCAGGTCCCGCTCCGCGAACTGCCGATCCAGCTCGGCCAGCAGCGTCCCGTAACCCTCCACGATCCACGCCGGCACGCTCTCATACCCCGCCCACGCGGTGTCCTGCACCAGCAGCCGACCCCGACCGCCGCTTCCAGCGGCCCCAGCCACCTCCTGGTGGTCTCCGGCCGAGCCAGCCCGCTGCTGGAATCCCGGCGTAGGCGGCCGCCTGCTGCACGGCCTCGTCGTACGAATCGCCCCCCACGATCACCGTGGCCCCCTCGGCCGCGATCGCAGCCCGGGCCCGCTCCGACACGACGCGGGGCACGAAGACCCGCGCCTCCAGCCCGAGCAGCCGGGCCATCCAGGCCACCGCCCGCCCATGGTTCCCATCAGTCGCAGTCACCAGCTCCACGGGGTTCGCCGCCGCGGCCCGCCGGAGCTCACTCAGCGCGACCCGGCCGTGTCCTCCGCCGTTCTCGCTCCCGCCGTTCTCGCTGAGGAGCCGGGCGATCGCCCAGGACGCTCCCAGCACCTTGAACGCGCCGAGCCCCATCCGGGTGGACTCGTCCTTGACGAGTACCCGGCCGACGCCCAGCTCGTCTGCCAGCGCGGGCAGTTCGGTCAGTGCGGTGGGCCGGTAGCCGGGGAGTTCCGCGTGAAACAACGGTGCCCCCGTCGGCGGTATCGAAGCCCGCCAGTGGCGGGCGGCCGGACGGCAGAACCAGGTCGGTGTGCTGATCATGGTCACCTGACCATGATCATCCTTAATGATCACGTGGTCCAGCGAAACTTTCTACGCGATAATCATTAGCTGAACTTAATGATCGGAGGCCACGCATGCTGGACCTGCACCGCCTCAGGCTGCTACGGGAACTCAAGCACCGCGGCACCCTCGCCGCCGTCGCCGACGCCCTCGCGTATACCCCATCAGCCATCTCCCAGCAGCTCAGCGTGCTGGAAGCCGAAGCCGGGGTGCCCCTGCTCGAGCGAGCCGGCCGCCGCCTGCGGCTGACCCCAGCCGCCGAGCGGCTCGTCGAACCGCCGCCCGGCACTGGGCCACCGCGGTCTGCCGCGCGGCCGGGTTCGAGCCCGACGTCCGCTACCAGAGCACCGACCTGTTCCTGCATCTGCGCCTGGTCCGCACCGGCCACGCCGTTGCCCTCCTGCCTGGCCTGCTGCCCGCCGACCCGGCCATCCACCTCAGCGAGCTGCCCGGCTCCCCGGCCCGTCGCATCTACGCCACCACCAGGCGCGGCGCCGGCCAGCACCCTGCCCTGGCCGCCGTCCGCCAAGCCCTCGCCACCGCCATCCAGGCCAGCTCCGCCCCATGACGCGCACCATGAACAGCACCGGATGACGCCATGGCGTCAGGTCTCCCTGGCGGGCGTCATCCGGTGCTGTCTCCTCGCGCTCTGGGGCCGGGGGTTACCCGGCCCGGGCTGGCGGTCCGTGGCTGTGCAGGACTTTGCTCTTGTCCTTGTTCCACGCCGTGGTGGTCCCGTCCGGGTTGACGACCAGGGTCCAGCCGAGGCGGTGGATCATCACCTGGTGGTGGTAGTGGCACAGCAGGACGCAGTCTTTGAGGCTGGTGTGCCGCCGTTGGCTTTGTGCCTGGTGTGGTGGACCTGGCAGGCCGGCGGCGGGCTGGCCGCAGCCGCCGGCCCATTCGCAGTGCCCGCCGCGGAGCCGGACCGCGTTGCGGATCCCGGCCGGGACGGTGTCGCTGTACCCGATGTCCAGCGGCAGGCTGGGCCCGGTGAGCCGCTCCTCGAGCAGCCTGCGCCGCAGGAACGACGCGAGCCCGCCGGGCCCGGACAGCAGCTCGACGGCCTTGCCGATGACGGCCTGCTCGAGGGCCTCCCGGGACCGGCCGCGCCGAACGCCGGCGGGTACCTCCGGGCCGCTGCCGTCCGGGCCGCTGCCCCGCGTGCCGGTGCCGCCGGTGCCACCCCGGACAGCCGCGCCCACGGCACTGCCCGCGTCGTCGCCGGCTCCGGTGCCCGCCGCGGTGCCGTGGCAGCGGAGCCTGTCGAGCTGGACGCAGAGCCGGACCAGGTCATCGAACGCGGCCGGGTTCACCTCCCCGGTCACCACCGGCGTCACGACCGCATCGCACGCGATCCCCTCCGCGGCGTCCCCGTCGAGCCACAGCCCCTGGTGCCCGCCCGCTTCCGCGGCGGCGGCCCGGTGCCCGGCCCACCGGGCCCGCAGGTTCTGAGTCCACTCCTCCAGCAGCGCCGAGGACCCCTCGATCAGCATCAGGTCGGCCAGCGAGATATGCGCCCAGGCCCTCACCGGCTGCCCGGAGCGCTCCGGCAGCAGCCCGGCGGCGAGCAGCCGCCGCATCGCCTCCTGCAGCGCGTCGTGATACCGCTGCTCATGGGTGCGGTCATCATCGGCGCCGGCCGGGGCCGACAGGGCATCCAGCACGGTCTGCACGAACTCCGCGCACTCCGGCGTCAGGTCCCCGTGGATGACACCCGCCCCGCCGAAGGTGGTAGCCAGCTTCACCGCCCGGTCATCGAACGCCGCGCCCGGGTCCCCGCCCTCGTCCCCGTCGTCGTCGGGCTTGTCCTGGCGGGACTTCTCGTACATCTCCGCCGCCAGCCCGGCCAGGTCCGCCAGCTCCAGCCCCGCCGCCGCGGCGCCGAGCAGGATCTCATCCGCCGCCGCCCGCGCATCGGCCGGCATGCTGCCCGTCCACCGGCAGATCTCCCGCGCATACGACTTCGAGACCGCCTCATCGGCCAGCGCCGCCTGCACCGCCGGGTGCGCCTCGGCCCGCTTGACCCACCCGGTGTGCTCGGCGGCCGCACCCCGGGTGACCTGGGTCCGGTGCTCCAGCCACGACCGGGCACTGTAATCCCCGTCATCGGCGTAGTCCTGCCCGGCCCCGAACGCCCCCAGCACCGAGGTCCGCGCCGCCGTCGCCACCGCATCAGCCTTCTCCAGGCCCCGCAGGCACGCCGCCCGCTCCGCCGCCGTCATCGCGGTGGCATCCGCCATCGCCACGAACCGCAGCCCCGCCCGGGCGACCTCCAGCGCCTGCGTCGCGCTGGCGAAGGCAATAGCGGCATCCATAGCGGGGTCACCTCCGTTCCGGGGCTCGCGGGGATACAGGGTTAGCGTCTGGACGGTCATTTCCCTGTCCAGGGCAGCTCTTTAGCTTCTGAGTTCGACCCTATCGCGCGCCTACGACATTTACCCGGGGTCAACCCGCTGCACCGCGAAATTGGTAACCCTGAGCAGAAAGAGATACGTGGTGCTTCTCAACTGTCAGCCGAGCACCTCAGCTGTCAGCCGAGGACCGCTTTCACCCCGGCCAGCGCGGCGGCCAGCTCGTCATCGCCCTGCCAGGTCAGCGCGGCCACCCCATGCACCGTCCAGCCGGGACAGGCTGTCGGCCGCGTCCAGTCATCACGGGCCAGCCCGGACAGCAGCGCACCAGCTCGGCCCGCAGCAACGGCAACAGCGGCCTGGCATCCACCCGCAGCAAAGGCATGGCCCATAGCCTGCCACCGGGAAGCCGGTCGAGCTCAGCCCGCCCGAGCAGCACGCAGGTCGTTGGTGATAAAATGCCCCATGGCCAGCGGCAACGCGGCCCGCTGCGACTCACCCAGCTGCTCGCCGACCGAGTCGAGCAGCTCCGCCACCCGCAGTCCGGCCGCCAGCAGATGTCCCAGGTCCAGGTCGCTGACCGTCTCCTCGATGCCCGGCGGCAACCACGCCGCCGAGAAATCGAGCACGCTGGTCAGCCCGTACTGCGGCTGGGGCACGCCGCGGACCGCGGCCCACAGCTGCCAGACCTGGGCCCGGGCCTCGTGCAGCCGCTCCAGGGCCTCCCACGCGGAGCCGCGCCGCACGTACTTGCCCAGGTCGGCCAGCGCGCACCAGCCCTGAAACGCCCACTCGCGGGCCTGCTAGGCTGAGACCGGTGCGGAATCCGCCCGGGCAGGCACGTCCAGCACCGAGTCCGGATCGTAGAGCACGACCACGTTCGGGATGGACCCAGCGAAAACGGTGGAAGGGTAGACGACCAGGTCGAGCTGGCTCCGGTCGGCGTACTGGGCGAAGATCCGCTCGTGCGTCAGCGCCACCCGGGCAGCTGGTGGTGGTAGCTCTCGACGAGCTCGCCCAGGCCGTCCACCGCCGCGCGGACGCGCGGGAAGACGGCAGCGAACTGCTCGACCGAGACGCCTACGGCGGCGTCGATGTCGGAGAGCCAGTCACCCGCGCCCCGGGCCAGCGAGCAGCCCACCGCCAGCCACCGCACGTCCGGGTCGGCCTGGCAGAAGGCGCGAAGCCCGCGCAGCAGCCCCTGCTGCGCGGCCAGCCCGGCCGGCAGCTCCTCGATCCAGCGCGCCCCGCCACGATCCAAGCGATCCAAATGATCCATCCCGTCATGATCCATACGGCAGCGTAACGCCGCCGCCGGAGGGCGATAAGCAGTGAGCAGGGCGGGCACCGAACTCGTTCTAGCCTCCGCCATCTACCGGGTGTCGGCGACGCTGCCGAGCGCCACCTTCATCAAGCACTCGACCACCTGCTCACCTTGCAGGCAGGCGAGCGACCCTAAACCCTTATACCGAACGAGTGCCGTCCCCGCCCCGGCTCACTGCGCGCCACGGCGGGGATGTCCTCGACCGTGACCAGCCCGCGTCCCCGATGAGCTCGTCGATCACCGAGAACGCCGTGGCGATGCGCTCCGCGCTGTCGACCACGATCGTCACGGCCGGGACGCGGCGGCCGAGCTGCAGCAGCCGGTCCCCGTGCGGCAGCTGGTCGCCGTGGAAACCCCACATGCCCCGCTGGGTAGTGGCCCCGCTGACCCCGGCCGAACGCAGCCGCCGCACGATCGCGCGGTGCAGTGCTTGCTTACCACCACGGGGCTGCCCCTGGTGCTGCGTCGCCTCCGAGGTGTAGATCATCAGCTTCTGCCAGGCCGTATCGCCGGCCACCGGGGAGGCCAGGAGCCGGCCGTCGCGCTTGAGGACCTGGACGCGCTCCAGGGTGAGCAGCGGGCGGCGCAGCAGCGCGCCCAGCTCGGGCAGGACCCGGCCGATCTGCTCGCCCGGTCCGACCGCGATGACCATCATCGGCACCTCGGCGTTACGGCTGAAGAACGCGGCCCGCTGGCGCTGGCCGTGCGCGGTGCCGTCCACGCCGAGCAGCGCGGTGGCGCCGTCCACGCCGCGCCGGTGCAGCAGGTCGCACACCGCGACGAAAGCGGGCACCCGGTAGACCCGCTCCTGGCGGCCCAGGTAGACGGTCAGCTTGGCGGTTTCCGGCATATCGTCAACCGCGGTGGTGCCGGTCAGCAGCCGGGCTCGCTCCAGCGTGACCAGCCCGGCCGGGTTGAGCTTGATGACCGGTGCGAGCACCGCCTCGATCCGGGGCCGGGTGTCCACCGCCACCGAGATCAGCGGCAGGTCCTCGGACAGCGACAGCGAGCGGTCGGTGCGCAGGTGATGCTTGAGGCCGAAGCCCTCGGTGCCGCGGAGCAAGATGCTGGTCGCGATCTCATGCCGCCCGTACAGCTCGAGCAGCGCGTCCGCGACGAACCCGCCCCCGCAGCGCTGCCGCTCGCCGAAGTAACTGGTCAGCTTGAGGCTCTCGGTCACCGGTGCGACCCGATGAACCGGCCGAGCGCGGCGGCGGCCACCCCCGCCACCAGCGACAGGACCACGTTGGCGAGCGCCTTGCCATGCTGGCGCTCCTCGTCCAGCCGCTGGGTCTCCAGCATCCAGGTGGAGAACGTCGTGTAGGACCCGACCGCGGCGGTACCGGCCAGCAGCGCCTGGTCCTGGCCCAGGGCCAGCCCGGTGAGCAGCCCCAGGATCACCGCGCCGGACAGGTTGACCACCAGCGTGCCGACCGGGAAGTCCCGGCCCGCCACCGACCCGACCATCCCGTCGGCCAGGAACCGGACGACCGAGCCGGCCCCGCCGATCAGCACCACCGCCACCCACAGCAGCACGCTCACGAGCGCACCCGCACCCGGCGGACCAGCGCCGTCGCCAGCTGGACGGCGGCGTACGCCGGCCGCGATGCTGGCCGCCGCGTACCCGGCCGCCAGGCCCCAGGCGTGGGCGTCGAGCATCTTCAGGATCTCCACCTGCATGGTGGAGAACGTGGACAGCCCGCCGCACAGCCCGGTGCCGAGCAGCGGCCGCCGGTAGCTGGACAGCGGCAGCCGCTCCTGCAGCCGGGTGACGAAGTAGCCGAGGGCAAAGGCCGCCGCGATGTTGACGCCGAACGTCGGCCACGGCCACGCCGTCGCGGCATGCGGGAACGCCTCGGCCAGCGCGGCCCGGGCCAGCGTGCCGAGCGCGCCCCCCGCGAAGATCGCCGCGATCTCCCGCCGGTCCACCCGCGGCAGCACCCGCCGCGCCGTCAGTTCCTGCACGCAGAAAAGACTACGGTAGCGGTATGCGGGGGGAACTGCCAGATGGTGGGCTGCTCGCCGGCCGGGGTGGCGGAGAAGCCGACGCCGGTCAGCGTGCGGCCGGAGACGGTCAGGCCGGTGATGGCCTGGATGCCGGGAGCAGCCAGGCCGGGACCGGCCGGCGTGGACGCCCGCCAAGTCGTCCCGTCCCGGGACGTCCAGACGACCACGTCCCGGTCCCCGGCCGTAGTGCCGAACGTGCCGGTCACGGTAAAGTCGCCGCTGGCCGCGGCCACCGCGCTGACCTGCGCGGTGCCGGCGGGCACGGGCAGGGGCGACTCGGTCCAGGTGCGGCCGCCGTCAGCCGACCGGGCCGCGTACGGCACCAGGCCGGCCGCTGTCCGCGCCACTCCGGTGGCGACCACGGTCTGGCCGGCCGCCGCGACGTGCTGCAGGCCCGCCGCCGTCGCCCCGGACGGGAGCGGCAGGTCGGCCAGGCGCCAGGTCCGGCCGTCGGGCGTGGTCCACGCGGCGGGAAGGGGACCGTGCGAGCCGACCGCGACGAAGCCGTCCCCGGTGGCGGCGACGGCGAGCATCTGCCGGCTGCCGTCCAGTCCGTCCAGCGCGCCCGCCGTCGCATCGCCCGCCCGGTGCCAGCCGGTCAGCCCGGCCGACCACCACGCGGCGGCGAGGGTGCGGGCCTGGCCGGCCGGTCACCTGCTGGGAGCCGACGATCACGTAGCCGTTCCGGTCCGCGGCGGCCTGCACGGCGGCCAGCCCGGCGCCGGCGAAGGCGGCCTCGGTGTCGGCGGCCGACCAGGTCCGGCCGTCCGCCGACGTCAGGACCACCGGATGCCCCGGGCACGGGAACGGCCGCCCCGCCGACCGCCAGCCAGCCGGCCGGACCATCCGCGACGCCGGTCAGCTGCTGGATCCCCGGCCTGGTCAGCACGCCCGCGGTCTGCCCGGCGGCGCGACGCCAGGTGCGGCCGCCATCGGCGGACGTCCAGGCGGCCGGGAAGCCGTTCGCACTGCCGACCGCTACCTGCTGGCGGCCCTGAGCCCCCTGGGCCGCCACCGCGTCCACGGTCACCGGGGGCTCGACGCCGCCCGGGATGGCGGACAAGCTGACCTTCGCGACCCCGGCCGTGCCCGTGCCGCCGATCGCGCCCGTGCCGCCGATGGTGATCAGCTGCTGGCGGCCGGGCGCGCCGGCCGCGATCACCGCGCCGGCCGTGGTCACGGCCACCCCGGAAACCGTGTCCGCGGGCGCCTGGCCGAAGGCCGGGACCTGTCGCCAGCGGACGCCGTCGGCGGAGGTGAAGGCGGACAGCGTCCGGCCGGACCCGCCGGCCAGGACGGCCCCGGCGGAGCCGCCGTTCATCAGGCCGGGGGAGAAGCCGCCGGGCGCGGTCAGCGTCGCGGCGAACGCCCAGTCCGTGCCGTTGCCCGACCGGTACACGTCGGCGGCCGGGAGGCCGTCCACCGTCGCGGGCCTGACCAGCAGGAACCCGTTCGCGGTGGTAGCCAGGTCGGAGAATTCGGCGCGCGCGCCGTGCCCGGCCGGAACGGTGACCGCCCGCCAGCGGCGACCGCCGTCGTCACTGAGCCAGGCCGCCCCCGTTCTAGCCGCCCCCGTGCTAGCCGGCCCCGGCGGGCCAGCCCCGGCCACGTCCCCCGCGACCAGGATCATCTTCCCGGTCGCGGCGGCCAGCCTGATGTCCTGGACCTGGCCGCGGCCCGCGGCCAGGTCCAGCTGGCCGGCGCCGAGCCGGCTCCACTGCCTGCCGTCGGCGGACAGGAAGATCACCGGAGTGGACCGGCCCCCGTTCGGCATGTTCGCGCCCGCGGCGATGAAGCCGCTGCCGGTGCGCTTCAGCACCGTGATCTCGTCGCCAGCCCGCTTCGGCAGGCCGGTGGCGGAGGTGAGCGTCCACGCCCGGCCGTCGGTGCTGGTCCAGACCGCGGCCGAGCCGATGGCGGCCCAGGCGCCCGATCCCCCCGCGATGAAGCGGGCCGCGTGCCCCGGCGGGGGAGCCCCGCCAGCCGGGGTGGTCACCCCGCCCAGTCTCCAGGACCGGCCGCTGTCCAGCGAGACGAAGAACTGGGCCCGGGGGACAAGCTGGCCGGACTCGGCGCCGACCGCTACGATCTCGGCGCCGGAACTCGCCACCCGGCCCTCGGACAGCACGACGCCGCGGGTACTTCCCGGCAGGTACGGGGTGAAGTCCCGCCCGGCCAGGACGGCGGGCGGGTAGGCCGGGGAGGACGGGGAGCGGCTGCTCGCGGCGTTCACCACCATGGCGCTGGCCACGCCGAGGGCGAGGACCGCGGCTGGCACGGCCACCTGGAGCATCCGGCTCCGCCTGCGGTCGGCCGGGGCGGGCTCCGGGCGGGGCGGCCACGATGGCCGCGATGGCCACGATGGCCGCGCCTGGCGATGGCGGCCGCCGGGCCGGTCGAACTCGAATCCAGGCCGGGCCGGCCGCGGTGGCCCGGACGGCCAGGCTGGCCGGGGCGCGGGAGCAGGGTGCGGGAAGCCGGGCGTGAGCGGGAACGTGCCCGTGCCGACCGGGGACGGCCCGCCCTGAAACGAGGCAGGCCGCGGGGGCTGCGGAGGCGTGATCCATGGCGGCCCCGGCGGATTCCTGATCACCCTGTGCGCTCCCTCCGGAAAGGGCCCGGACGCGTGCCGGGGATTCGTATTCTCGTCCCCGCATGGGCGTGCCGGCCAGGAGGTTAAGCGCACCGTAAGATCATCCGTGGCCAACGGGCCGCGGCTACCCGGTGCCAGCTAGGAGGCGGCGGCCTACTCCGTGCTCACCTTCTCCAGGGCCGTGGCCAGCTCGGCCGGGCGGGTGAACATCGACTCGTGGCTGCCCGGCACCATCACCGGCGAGACCTTGAGACGCTCGGCGAACCGGCTCCACCCGTACTCGCCCGGCGGCAGCGCCACGTCGGCCTCGGACAGCACGTAGTGCAGCGGCAAGCCCAGGCTCCGGTACGCCTCGTCGTCGGGGGCGTCGGTGAACGTCCGGTACGGCTGCGGGCGCAGCACCGAGTGCACCAACGCCGCCTCCGCGGGTGAGGCGTCCCCCATGAAGGCGCCCTGGAACACCTCGAGCGGCAGGGACACCGTGTTGTCCTCGGAGGCCCCGGCCGACGCCGCGAACAGCTCCTGGTAGGCCGGCGGGACCTCGTCGCACAGCGAGCGGCCCAGCTCGGGCACGAACGCGCTCCAGAACACCAGCCGCTTCAGCCGCGACGCCAGCCGCGGCGCCGCGGCGGCGATCACGTAGCCGCCCCAGCTGTGCCCGACCAGCGTGATGTCGACCGCGAAGGACGCCTCGACCTGGCTGACCAGGCTGTCCACGCAGCCGGCCAGGGTCACGCCGCGCGGGTCGTCGTCGATGCCGAGGCCGGGGCAGGTGGGCGCCCAGACGTGGTGCCCGGTGGCGCGCAGCCTGCTCGCCACCGGCTGCCAGGCCCAGCCGCCGTGCCAGGCGCCGTGCACCAGCACGAAGTTCTCTCCCACCAGGGCCTCCTCATCGAGGTTCCAGTACCGACCGGACATAGGCGTCGGCCGGGCCGTGCAGGGCATCGTGAGCCGTAAGGAACAGCGTATGGGCCCGGCGTCCCTGCCAGCCCTCGGGCAGCAGCGCGGCGGGCAGGTCAGGGTCGCGGAACGGCAGCGCCCGGTACGAGGAGGTCAGCTCGACCTGCTGCCGCAGCGCCTCCGGGCCAGGCGTCGCGGCCAGCTCGGCCGCCGCCGGGAGCTCCTCGTACTCGCTGATCAGCTCGGTGTAGTCCCGGGCCAGGCCCTCCAGGTCCCAGCACCGGAAAGCCATCTCGCGGTCCGAGGTCCGGCTCAGCGCCCGGCTCTCCAGCAGGTCCATCCGGGTGGCGGACAGCCCGGCCAGCGCCTCGCGCACCACCTCGAGCCGCGGGTGCGGGCTGATCCAGGTGGCCGCGGCCAGCGGGCCGAACCCGTGCCAGGCGAGCGTCCGCCGGACCCGGTCGCGCTCGGCCCGGCTCTCCTCGGGCACCGCGTAGATGACCATCCGCCAGGTGCCGTCCCAGTCGTCGCGGCCGCGGTCGAAGATGCGTGCCCGCCCCTCGTCCAGCATCTTAATGCTCCGGGCGGTGAGCGCGTAGCTGGTCTGCCGCCCGTCGCGGCAGGTGGTGAACCAGCCCTCCCGGCGCATCCGCGACAGCACCACCCGGCTCGTGCTCTCGCCTACACCGAACAGCTCGAGCAGCTGGTTCAGCGCCCGCATCGGCACCCACCCGTCGCGCGCCCCGGCCGCATAGCGCAGATGAGCCCCGAACAGGTCCCACAAGATAGCCCGCGGCTTCATGAAGCGTTATTGTGTGTCATAGATTCTGCGTTCGTCAATAGATTGAAACGCATAGGAGCCTTACGTGCGTATCGCGGTCCTCGGCGGCGGCCCCGGCGGGCTGCTGGCCGCGCTGCTGGCCAAGCGGAGCGATCCCGGCCGCGAGGTCACGCTGTTCGAGCGTAACCGGGCGGGCGACACGTTCGGCTTCGGCGTGGTGTTTTCCGACGCCACCCTGGACGGCATCGACGCCGCCGACCCGGTCCTGCGCCGCGCGCTGACCGAGCCATGGCGTGCACTGGGACCCGATCGAGGTGCGGCTGCGGGGGGAGCGGTGGCGGTTCGGCGGCAACGGCATGGCCGCGGTCGGCCGCCGGCGGCTGCTGACCCTGCTGCAGGAGCGGGCCGCCGAGGCCGGCGTCGACCTGCGCTTCGCCACCCCCGCGAACCTCGACGACCTGGTGGACGCCGGCTACGACCTGGTCATCGCGGCCGACGGCGCGAACTCGCTGACCCGCTCGCGGTACGCAGAAGTGTTCGCGCCCAGCGTGGTCACCGCGACGGCGAAGTTCATCTGGTTCGGCACCACCTACCCGTTCGACGGGCTGACCTTCGTGCACGAGCAGGGCCCGCACGGGGTGTTCGCGGTGCACGGCTACCCCATCGGGGACGGCGTCTCCACCTTCATCGTCGAGACCGACGAGCCCTCCTGGCGCGCGGCGGGCCTGGACCACTTCGACGTCAGCCAGCCCCCCGGCCCCAGCGACGAGCTCACCCGCGCCTATCTGGAAAAGCTCTTCGCGGAGCCCATCGACGGCCACCCGCTGCTGGTCAACAACTCGCGCTGGGGCAACTTCCGCACCTGGCGCACCAGCCGGTGGCGGCACCGGATCGGGTCCACCGCCGTCGTCCTGCTCGGCGACGCCGCGCACACCGCGCACTTCTCCGTCGGCTCCGGCACCAAAATGGCCCTGGAAGACGCGATCGCCCTGGTGGCGGCGCTAGAAAAAACCAGCACGGACCCTGACACCATCGACGCGGCCCTCGCCGTCTACGAGACCGAACGGAGTGGGCCCGTCGCCCGGATTCAGCACTCCGCCCGTCCTTCCCTGTCGTGGTGGGAGCACTTCGGCCGGTCGTACCAGCACCTGCCCCCGTGGCAGTTCGCCTTCCACTTCTTCAGCCGCTCCCGGCCGGAATCCAAGCTCCGCCAGCGCGACCCCGCCTTCGTCGACGCGGTCCACGCCGCCTGGCGCGCCGCCCACGGCGGCACCGAGGTCCTCCAAACCCCCCTCGCCATCGGCAACGCCATTCAACCCAGCCGCCTCATCCCCATCACCGCCAGCACCGCTCACCTGGCCGCCTGGCCGCTGCCCCTGCTGGCCGACCCGCCTCATCCGCCCCAGCGTCATCCCTGGGGCCTGCGCATCACCGCCCCGGACACCGAGGACGGTCTCGGGTCGGCCGAGGCGGCCGTGATCCGCGCCCTGGCCGCCGGTGCCTGCCTGGTGGCGGTAGACGGCGGCACCGCGTTTACCCGCCGGCTGATCAGCGAGGCCGCCCGGCTGGAACACGGCGCCGTGACCATGCTGATCGAGGACGCTGACGAAGACACCAGGCTCACCGCCGTCCTGTCCGGCCGCGCGGATCTGATGGGGGTGCCCACATGAGCCTGGAAGGAACGGTTCCCTGGCCGGAGGACATCACCGGCGAGACTGAGACGCTCGGCGAACCGGCTCCACCGTCTCGCCGGCGGCAGCGCCACGTCGGCCTCGGACAGCCGTAGTGCAGCGGCAAGCCCGGCTCCGGTACGCTCGTCGTCGGGGGCGTCGGTGAACGTCCGGTACGGCTGCGGGCGCAGCACCGAGTGCACGAACGCCGCCTCCGCGGGTGAGGCGTCCCCCATGAAGGCGCCCTGGAACACTTCGAGCGGCAGGGACACCGTGTTGTCCTCGGAGGCCCCGGCCGAAGCCGCGAACAGCTCCTGGTAGGCCGGCGGAACCTCGTCGCACAGCGAGCGGCCCAGCTCGGGCACGAACGCGCTCCAGAACACCAGCTGCTTCAGCCGCGACGCCAGCCGCGGCGCCGCGGCGGCGATCACGTAGCCGCCCCAGCTGTGCGCGACCAGCGTGATGTCGACCGCGAAGGACGCCTCGACCTGGCTGACCAGGCTGTCCACGCAGCCGGCCAGGGTCACGCCGCGCGGGTCGTCGTCGATGCCGAGGCCGGGGCAGGTGGGCGCCCAGACGTGGTGCCCGGTGGCGCGCAGCCTGCTCGCCACCGGCTGCCAGGCCCAGCCGCCGTGCCAGGCGCCGTGCACCAGCACGAAGTTCTCTCCCACCAGGGCCTCCTCATCGAGGTTCGAGTACCGACCGGACATAGGCGTCGGCCGGGCCGTGCAGGGCATCGTGAGCCGTAAGGAACAGCGTATGGGCCCGGCGTCCCTGCCAGCCCTCGGGCAGCAGCGCGGCGGGCAGGTCAGGGTCGCGGAACGGCAGCGCCCGGTACAACGAGGTCAGCTCGACCTGCTGCCGCAGCGCCTCCGGGCCAGGCGTAGCGGCCAGCTCGGCCGCCGCCGGGAGCTCCTCGTACTCGCTGATCAGCTCGGTGTAGTCCCGGGCCAGGCCCTCCAGGTCCCAGCACCGGAAAGCCATCTCGCGGTCCGAGGTCCGGCTCAGCGCCCGGCTCTCCAGCAGGTCCATCCGGGTGGCCGACAGCCCGGCCAGCGCCTCGCGCACCACCTCGAGCCGCGGGTGCGGGCTGATCCAGGTGGCCGCGGCCAGCGGGCCGAACCCGTGCCAGGCGAGCGTCCGCCGGACCCGGTCGCGCTCGGCCCGGCTCTCCTCGGGCACCGCGTAGATGACCATCCGCCACGTGCCGTCCCAGTCGTCGCGGCCGCGGTCGAAGATGCGTGCCCGCCCCTCGTCCAGCATCTTAATGCTCCGGGCGGTGAGCGCGTAGCTGGTCTGCCGCCCGTCGCGGCAGGTGGTGAACCAGCCCTCCCGGCGCATCCGCGACAGCACCACCCGGCTCGTGCTCTCGCCTACACCGAACAGCTCGAGCAGCTGGTTCAGCGCCCGCATCGGCACCCACCCGTCGCGCGCCCCGGCCGCATAGCGCAGATGAGCCCCGAACAGGTCCCACAAGATAGCCCGCGGCTTCATGAAGCGTTATTGTGTGTCATAGATTCTGCGTTCGTCAATAGATTGAAACGCATAGGAGCTTTACGTGCGTATCGCGGTCCTCGGCGGCGGTCCCGGCGGGCTGCTGGCCGCGCTGCTGGCCAAGCGGAGCGATCCCGGCCGCGAGGTCACGCTGTTCGAGCGTAACCGGGCGGGCGACACGTTCGGCTTCGGCGTGGTGTTTTCCGACGCCACCCTGGACGGCATCGACGCCGCCGACCCGGTCCTGCGCCGCGCGCTGACCGGCCATGGCGTGCACTGGGACCCGATCGAGGTGCGGCTGCGGGGGGAGCGGTGGCGGTTCGGCGGCAACGGCATGGCCGCGGTCGGCCGCCGGCGGCTGCTGACCCTGCTGCAGGAGCGGGCCGCCGAGGCCGGCGTCGACCTGCGCTTCGCCACCCCCGCGAACCTCGACGACCTGGTGGACGCCGGCTACAACCTGGTCATCGCGGCTGACGGCGCGAACTCGCTGACCCGCTCGCGGTACGCAGAAGTGTTCGCGCCCAGCGTGGTCACCGCGACGGCGAAGTTCATCTGGTTCGGCACCACCTACCCGTTCGACGGGCTGACCTTCGTGCACGAGCAGGGCCCGCACGGGGTGTTCGCGGTGCACGGCTACCCCATCGGGGACGGCGTCTCCACCTTCATCGTCGAGACCGACGAGCCCTCCTGGCGCGCGGCGGGCCTGGACCACTTCGACGTCAGCCAGCCCCCCGGCCCCAGCGACGAGCTCACCCGCGCCTATCTGGAAAAGCTCTTCGCGGAGCCCATCGACGGCCACCCGCTGCTGGTCAACAACTCGCGCTGGGGCAACTTCCGCACCTGGCGCACCAGCCGGTGGCGGCACCGGATCGGGTCCACCGCCGTCGTCCTGCTCGGCGACGCCGCGCACACCGCGCACTTCTCCGTCGGCTCCGGCACCAAAATGGCCCTGGAAGACGCGATCGCCCTGGTGGCGGCGCTAGCAAAAACCAGCACGGACCCTGACACCATCGACGCGGCCCTCGCCGTCTACGAGACCGAACGGAGTGGGCCCGTCGCCCGGATTCAGCACTCCGCCCGTCCTTCCCTGTCGTGGTGGGAGCATTTCGGCCGGTCGTACCAGCACCTGCCCCCGTGGCAGTTCGCCTTCCACTTCTTCAGCCGCTCCCGGCCGGAATCCAAGCTCCGCCAGCGCGACCCCGCCTTCGTCGACGCGGTCCACGCCGCCTGGCGCGCCGCCCACGGCGGCACCGAGGTCCTCCAAACCCCCCTCGCCATCGGCAACGCCATCCAACCCAACCGTCTCATCCCCAGCACCGCCAGCACCGCTCACCTGGCCGCCTGGCCGCTGCCCCTGCTGGCCGACCCGCCTCATCCGTCCCAGCGTCATCCCTGGGGCCTGCGCATCACCGCCCCGGACACCGAGGACGGTCTCGGGTCGGCCGACGCGGCCGTGATCCGCGCCCTGGCCGCCGGTGCCTGCCTGGTGGCGGTAGACGGCGGCACCGCGTTTACCCGCCGGCTGATCAGCGAGGCAGCCCGGCTGGAACACGGCGCCGTGACCATGCTGATCGAGGACGCTGACGAAGACACCAGGCTCACAGCCGTCCTGTCCGGCCGCGCGGATCTGATGGGGGTGCCCACATGAGCCTGGAAGGAACGGTTCCCTGGCCAGACGACCTGGCCGCGGCGTACCGCCAGGCCGGCTGGTGGCGCGGGCAGGCCCTGGGCGCCGAGATCGCTGACGTGGCCGGCACCAGGCCCGATGCCATCGCCCTGGTCGACGGCCCGACCCGGATCAGCTACGGGTCCCTGCTGGCCCGGGCCGATGCCCTGGCGACCCGCCTCACCGACGACCTCGGCCTGGAGCGCGGCGACCGGATCGTCGTCCAGTTGCCGAACGCCTGGCCGTTCGCCGTCCTCACCCTCGGCTGCCTGCGGGCCGGGATCATCCCGGTCATGGCCCTGCCCGCGCACCGCGAGCACGAGCTCGGCCTACCTGTGCCAGCACAGCGAGGCCCGCGCCCTGGCCGTCCCCGGCACCCTGCGCGGCTTCGACCACCAGGACCTGGCGGAGCAGGCTCCGGGCCGCCTCGGAAACGCTGGAGCACATCCTGGTCGCCGCGCCCGACGTAGCGCCCGGGCACGAAGACCTGGCCGCCCTGGGCGCCGGGCCTTCCGACCGCGCGGGGGACCGGGCCCGCTGGGACGCCGCCCCGCCCGCGCCGTCGGACGTCGCGGTGTTCCTGCTCTCCGGCGGCACCACCGGCCTGCCGAAGCTGATCGCCCGCACCCACGACGACTACTCCTACAACGCGCGCGCCTCCGCCGGGCTGTGCCGCCTGGACGAGCGCACGGTTTACCTGGTCACCCTGCCCGTCTCGCACAACTTCCCGCTCGCCTGCCCCGGCCTGCTCGGCACCTGGCTGTCCGGCGGCCGGGTGGTCATGCACGCCTCACCCGACCCGGCCAGCGCCTTCGCCGCCATCGAGGCCGAAGGCGTCACCATCACCGCCGCCGTGCCCGCGGTCGCCCAGCGCTGGCTCACCCACGCCGCCGAGCACGGGAGCGCCCAGCTCCGCACCCTCGAGGTCCTCCAGGTGGGCGGCGCCCGGCTGGCCGACGAGCTGGCCCGGCGGGTCCGGCCGGTCCTCGGCGCGACGCTGCAGCAGGTGTTCGGCATGGCCGAGGGCCTGCTCAACTACACCCGGCTCGACGACCCCGACGAGGTGATCGGCGGCACCCAGGGCCGCCCGCTGAGCCCGGGCGACGAGGTCCGGATCACCGACGCCGACGGCCGCGACCTGCCCGACGGCGAGCCCGGCGCACTGCTCACCCGCGGCCCGTACACGCCGCGCGGCTACTACCGGGCCCCGGAGCAGAACGCCCGTGCCTTCACCCCGGACGGCTGGTACGCCAGCGGCGACGTGGTCCGCCGCCGCCCGGACGGCAACCTCGTGGTCGAGGGCCGGGACAAGGACATGATCAACCGCGGCGGGGAGAAGATCTCGGCCGAGGAAGTGGAGAACCTCCTCTACCGGATGCCGGGGATCGCCCAGGTCGCCGCCGTGGCCGCGCCCGACGCCGACCTCGGCGAGCGGGTCTGCGTCTTCGTCGTCCCCGAACCCGGTGCCACTGTCACCCTGGCCGCGATCAGGGACGGCATGGCCGCCGCCGGCGTAGCGCGCTTCAAGTGGCCCGAGCGACTGGAAATCACCCCCGGGCTCCCCGTCACCAAGGTCGGCAAACTAGACAAAAAAGCCCTGCGCGACCTTCTCGCCCGGTGAATACCAGGCCGGCGGTCAATCCCGGGCGGAACTGCCCCGGCCCGGGAAGCGGTGCCGCGGCCTACCGTGACAGGTCCTGATGGGCGGCGGCGCGGCGGCTTACTTCGCCGAGGGCGTCGGCCAGGACGGAAAGCTGGTCCGGGCTGAGAACGTCGATGAGCAGCTCGCGGACCAGGGTGACGTGGCCGGGGGCGGCCCGCTCGAGGCGGCGGCGGCCGGCTTCGGTGAGGACGGCGAGGACGCCGCGGACGTCGGACGGGCAGGACCGCCGCTCCACCAGGCCGGCCTTCTCCAGCTGCGTGACCTGGTAAGTCAGCCCGCTCTTGGAGGTCAGCAAGGTGTCGGCGAGCTCGGTCATCCGCAGCTCGCCGTCCGGGGTGCCAGCCAGCCGGACCAGGATCTCGTACTGCGGGTGGGAAAGCCCGATGGCCTCCTTGAGCTGGGCGTCGAGAAGCCGGTCGATCAGCGACCCGGCCGCCAGGAAGGCGTGCCAGGCCCGCATCTCGTCCTCGTCCAGCCACTTCACCGCGTCCATAACGACCACCCTACCGTTAGTTGTACAAATTTGAACCATCGTGCTAGGGTCTGGTTAGTAATTCAAATTTGAACTATGCCGGAGGTCATGATGGCCAGGATGCCCGCGCTCTACCTCTCGCACGGCGCGCCGCCGCTGGCGGACCACGCGACCTGGCCGGACGAGCTCGCCGCGTGGTCGGAAAACCTGCCCAGGCCACGTGCCATCCTGATGATCTCCGCGCACTGGGAAGAGGCGCCGCTGGCCCTGGGCGCCACCACCACGGTGCCGCTCGTCTACGACTTCTGGGGCTTCCCGGAGCACTATTACCAGGTCACCTACGCCGCCCCCGGCGCCCCCGAACTGGCCGGCAAGGTCCGCAAGCTGCTGCGCTCCCCGGCCACCCCGGTGCTCGACGTCCCGAACCGGGGCCTGGACCACGGCGCCTACGTCCCGCTGGTCGAGATGTACCCGGACGCGGACGTGCCCGTCCTGCAGATCTCGATGCCCAGCCTGGATCCGGTCCGGCTGCTGGAGATCGGACGCAAGCTGGCCCCGCTGCGCGATGAGGGCGTGCTGATCATCGGCAGCGGCTTCTTCACCCACAACCTGCGCGCCATCACCGGCGACGACACCGTCGTCTCCCCGGTCATGAAGGAGTTCGACGACTGGGGGCGCCGGAGCCTGGAGGCGGCCGACGTCGACGCGCTGCTCGACTTCGAGCGCAAGGCCCCGGGCGGCCGTCTGGCCCACCCGCGCACCGAGCACTTCGCCCCGCTGTTCGTCACCCTCGGCGCGGCCACTGACGAACTCGAGAGCCAGCGCACCGTCATCGACGGCTTCTGGCTCGGCATGGCCCGGCGCTCCGTGCAATTCGGGTAGCAGGCCCGAACGAGACGAACACCACACCCCGGAACGGCAGCTGAACCAGCGGCATTTAAGGACCCGTGGCCAAGCTCGCGATGTTCGCTCAGGCGTTCCGTACCCCCGACCTGCGCAAGAAGCTGCTGTTTACGCTCGGCATCATCGTGCTGTACCGGTTCGGCGCGTCGCTGCCCGCGCCGGGCATCTCGACCGCGAACGTGCGCTACTGCTCCGGCCTGGCGACCAGCCACCCGGGGGCCGCGGCGGACCTCTACGCCATGCTCAACCTGTTCAGCGGCGGCTCGCTGCTGCACATCACGGTGTTCGCGCTGAGCATCATGCCCTACATCACGGCCAGCATCATCCTCCAGCTGCTGACCGAGGTCATCCCGCGGCTGCGCACGCTCAAGGACGAGGGCCAGGCCGGCCAGGCCAAGATCACCCAGTACACCCGGTACCTCACCGTGGGGCTCGCCGTCCTGATCGCGGCCACCTACGTGCAGGCGGCCCGCTCGGGGAGCCTGTTCTCCGGCTCGGGCTGCTCGGCGGCGAACCACCCGCTGATCCCGCACGACAACGTGCTCACCATCGTCACCATGCTGGTCACGATGGTCTCGGGCACGGCCGTGATCATGTGGATGGGCGAGCTGATCACCGACCGCGGCATCGGCAACGGCATGTCGGTGATGATCTTCACCAGCGTGGTGGCCGGCCTCTTCGGCGGGGTCGAGCAGATCTACCTGACCAAGGGCATCGCGATGACGCTGACGCTGGCCGTGGTGGTCGTCGTCCTGGTCGCGTGCGTGGTCTTCATCGAGCAGGCCCAGCGGCGCGTCCCGGTCCAGTACGCCAAGCGGATCACCGGGCGCCGGGTCTACGGCGGGGCGACCACGTACATCCCGCTGAAGGTCAACCAGGCCGGCGTGATCCCGGTCATCTTCGCCTCGTCGCTGCTGTTCCTCCCGCAGACCGCCGCCTCGCTGCTCGGCAATACGAACCAGGGCTGGGTGGGCTGGGTGGACCGCTACCTGGTACCCGGCACCGGCGCCTTCCCGCTCTACTACATCCTGTACTTCCTGCTGATCCTGGGGTTCACCTGGTTCTACGTGTCGATCACGTTCAACCCCGCCGAGGTCGCGGGCAACATGCAGAAGTACGGCGGCTTCGTGCCCGGGCTGCGCCCCGGCCCGGCCACCGCCGGCTACCTGAACTACGTGCTCAGCCGGCTGACCGCGGCCGGCTCGGTCTACCTGGCCGCGATCGCGCTGCTTCCGCTGGTCGCGCTGGGGGCGCTGGGCGTCAGCAGCCAGCTCGCGTTTAGCGGAACCAGCCTGCTCATCGTGGTCGGCGTCGGGCTCGACACCGTGAAGCAGATCGAGAGCCAGGTACACCAGCACAGCTACCGGGGCTTCGTCCGCCCGCCCGCGAACAAGCCCGCGAACAAGCCCGCGGACAAGACCGCCCAGAAAATTCTGCAATCCGAGGGAACCCAGGAGCGCATCCCGGCATTGAACGATTCGTGAGATTGGCGCGAGGTGCCGACCGTGAGGCGGAGTTCACCGAATTCGTCACGGGGGCATCGGCGATGCTGCTGCGGGCGGCCCTCGTGCTGCTCCGCTCGCGGGAGGAAGCCGAGGACGCCTTGCAGCTGACGCTGCTGCGGACGTACCGGCGCTGGGACCGGGCCCGGGAGGCGCCCGAGGCCTACAGCCGGACGGTCCTGATCAACGTCTGCCGGGAGCGCTGGCGGCACGCCAAGCGCCACCCGGAGGTACCGGGTGTCATCGACGACGCCGGGCCGAACGCGGTGGTCATGTCGTTCGCCGAGGCGGCCGACCGCCGCCACGTGCTCGTCCGCGTGCTGCGCCGGCTGCCCGACGTCCAGCGCGAGGTGCTGGTGTTCCGCTACCTCCTCGACGCCTCGGTGGCCGATACCGCCAAAGCGCTCGGCATCGCCGAGGGCACCGTGAAGTCGGCGGCCAGCCGGGGGCTCGACCAGCTGCGGACGCTGCTGTCCGCCGAATACGCCGAATACGGAGACAAGAGGGTGCGCCGTGTCCATCCAGGCTGACGACGAATTCAACCTCAGGCTCGCGCTGATGAGCGAGCTCGACGACGTCGTGCCGCGGGACGAGCTGGCCCATCTGGTCATCGCGCGCCACCGCAAGGTGCGACGGCTCCGCTTCGCCGGCGTCTGCGGCCTGTTCGTGGTCTTCGCCGGCATCGGCGTGCCGATCGGGATCGCGAGCACCTCGGGCGGCGCCCCGGCCAAGGACGGCCCGGTCGCGCTGCGCCTGGGCTCCTACACGCTGACGCTGCCCGGTCAGTATCACGCCAGCGGCACCGATGCCGCCCCCTGCGCCGCGGCGACCCAGCCGCCCGCGGGCAGCACCGGAGCGGAAGTCGCGGCCGTCACGTCCGGCGTCTGCATCCTGATGTTCATCGCCCCGCCCGGCTACACCCCGCCCAAGAGCGGGACCACGGTGGTCGTCAAGGACGAAAGCAGGGATCTGGTGATCGGCGCCAGCGGCCTGTCCCGCAGCCGGCTGGACTCGCTGGTCTCCTCCGGCCTGAAAGCCGCCGCCTGAGGTCATCCCCGCCGGCCCGAAGTCTGCCCGGCGCGAAATCGCTGGTCCCGGTGCTGTCGCAGTTGCCAGACTGTAAGCAAGCGTTGACAGCCTCGAATACCCCTGACCGAAAGCGATCTCCTCATGCTGTTCCGACTGGTCCGCCAGTTCGCGGGCCGTTATCGCCGGTGGCTCTCCATCGTCGTGGTCGCCACGTTCGTGCAGACGATAGCGGCGCTGTACCTGCCCACGCTGAACGCGGACATCATCGACAACGGCGTGGTCAAGGGCGACACCGGCTACATCGTGTCCACCGGCGGGGTGATGCTGGCGGTGGCGCTCGGCCAGATCGTGGCCTCGATAACCGCGGTGTACTTCGGCTCGCGCACCGCGACGGCCATCGGGCGGGACATCCGCAAGGCGCTGTTCGACCGGGTGCAGTCGTTCTCCGCCCGTGAGGTCGGGAAGTTCGGCGCGCCGTCGCTGGTCGTCCGGTCCACCAACGACGTGCAGCAAGTCCAGATGCTGGTGCTGATGACGCTGACCATGATGCTCATGGCCCCGATCATGGGCGTCGGCGCCGTCATCTTGTCGTTGCGGCAGGACGTCAGGCTCTCCGGCCTGCTGCTGGTCATCGTCCCGGTGCTGGGGATCGTGGTGACGATCATCGCCCGCCGGATGCGTCCGCTTTTCCGCCTGGTCCAGGAGCGGCTGGACGGGATCAACCGCATCATGCGCGAGCAGATCACCGGGGTCCGCGTCGTCCGCGCGTTCGTCCGTGACGAGCCGGAAAAGGAGCGCTTCCGGGGCGGCAACACGTCCCTGTTCGACGTGTCCCTGGGCGCGGGCAAGCTCATGGGGATGATGTTCCCGGTGGTGCTCTCGGTCATCAACCTGTCCAGCGTGGCGGTGCTGTGGTTCGGCGGCCACCTGATCGACGACGGGTCCATGCAGGTGGGCGCGCTCACCGCGTTCCTGTCCTATCTGCTGCAGGTAATGATGGCCGTGATGATGTCCACCTTCATGCTGATGATGATCCCGCGCGCCGAGGTCTGCGCGGATCGCATCTCCGAGGTGCTCACCACCGGGACCAGCGTGGCACCGCCGCAGAATCCGGTCACCGAGCTGAGGACGCACGGGCACCTGGACCTGACGAACGCCGGTTTCCGCTATCCGGGCGCCGAGGAACCGGTGCTGTCCGGCATCTCGATCAGCGCGGGCCCCGGCGAGATCACCGCCATCATCGGTTCCACCGGATCGGGGAAGACCACGCTGCTGAACCTCATCCCGCGCCTGACCGACGTGACCGAGGGCGAGGTCAGGGTCGGCGGCGTGGACGTCAGGGAGCTGGCGCCGGAGACGCTGGCCAGGGCGGTGGGCATCGTCCCGCAAAAGCCGTACCTGTTCTCCGGGACGATCGCCTCGAACCTGCGCTACGGCAACCCGGACGCGACCGACGACGAGCTCTGGCACGCTCTCCGGATCGCCCAGGCCGACTTCGTCGCCGACCTCGACGCGCCCATCAGCCAGGGCGGGACGAACGTCTCCGGCGGCCAGCGGCAGCGGCTGGCGATCGCCCGGGCCCTGGTCCACCAGCCCGACATCTACCTGTTCGACGACTCGTTCTCCGCCCTGGACTACGCGACCGACGCCCGGCTCCGGGCGGCGCTCGCCGAGGAGACCAGGGACGCCACCGTGGTCATCGTGGCCCAGCGGGTCGCCACCATCAGGAACGCCGATCACATCATCGTCCTCGATGACGGACGCGTCGTCGGCACCGGCACCCATCACGACCTGCTGGCGTCTAGCGAGACGTACCGGGAGATCGTGCTGTCCCAGATGACCGAGCGGGAGGCCGCGTGAGCACCCCGGCGGCCCGTCCGGCGGCACCGCGCCAGGGCGGCCCGGCCGCGTGGATGAACGGCCCCTCGCTGGAGCGGGCCAAGGACTTCAAGGGGGCGCTGCGCCGCCTGGTCGCCATGCTGCGGCCCGAACGCCCGCTCCTGATCATCACCACCCTGCTCGGGGCTGGCTCGGTCGCCGCCTCGGTCCTCGGCCCCAAGGTCCTCGGCCAGGCCACCAACATCATCTATGACGGCTTCGTCTCCCGGCACCTTCCCGCCGGCGCCAGCAAGGCGCAGATCATCGCGTCGCTCCGCGCCCGGGGCCAGACCACCCAGGCCGACATGCTGCGGACCATCCAGCTCACGCCCGGACACGGGATCAACTTCGACCGGCTCGGCCGCACCCTCGGCGAGGTCGCGCTGATCTACCTGGTGGCGCTGACCCTCGGCATCGGCCAGGGCCGGCTGACGGCGACGATCGTGCAGCGCGCGATGTTCCGCCTGCGCCAGGAGGTACAGGCCAAGCTATCCCGGCTCCCGCTGTCCTACTTCGACGGGCGGCAGCGGGGAGAGGTGCTGTCGACCCTGACCAACGACATCGACAACCTCGCGCAGA
This sequence comes from uncultured Actinomycetota bacterium, assembly GCA_963839095.1. Taxonomy (GTDB): domain Bacteria; phylum Actinomycetota; class Actinomycetes; order Streptosporangiales; family Streptosporangiaceae; genus Palsa-504. The sequence goes on from CAWIUF010000073.1 coordinate 33,588, forward strand.
ACCTGCAGCAGACCATGAGCCAGCTCGTGATCTCCGTCCTCACCATCGTCGGGGTCCTGGCCGTGATGTTCTGGATCTCCTGGCTGCTGGCGCTGATCGCGCTGGTCACGGTGCCGTTGTCGGTGCTCGTGACCCGGCTCGTCACCAAGCGGGCGAAGCCGCATTTCGTGAAGCAGTGGATGACCACGGCGCGGCTCAACGGGCACATCGAGGAGATGTTCACCGGGCACGCGCTGGTGAAGGTCTTCGGCCGCCAGGCCGAGGCCGCGCAGGCCTTCGACGAGCAGAACGAGCAGCTCTGTCACGCCAGCTTCCGCGGCCAGTTCATGTCCGGGTCGATGATGCCGCTGATGATGCTGATCGGGAACATCAACTACGTCCTGGTCGCGGTGGTCGGCGGGCTCAAGGTCGCTACCGGCACGCTGTCCCTGGGGGACGTGCAGGCGTTCATCCAGTACTCGCGGCAGTTCTCCCAGCCGCTCACCCAGGTCGCCTCGATGACCAACATGCTCCAGTCGGGCGCGGCGTCCGCCGAGCGGATCTTCGCCGTGCTGGACGCGGACGAGCAGCAGCCCGACCGCCCGGACGCCGTCGAGCCCCGCACCGCCACCGGGCGCGTGACGTTCGAGCGCGTGTCGTTCAGCTACGCGAAGGACAAGCCGCTGATCACGGACCTGTCGCTCGCGGTGGAGCCGGGGCAGACGGTCGCGATCGTCGGCCCGACCGGAGCCGGCAAGACCACGCTGGTGAACCTGCTGATGCGGTTCTACGAGGTGGACGGCGGGCGGATCACGCTCGACGGCGTCGACACCGCCGACATGACCCGCGGCAGCCTGCGGTCCAAGACGGGCATGGTGCTCCAGGACGCGTGGGTGTTCGGCGGGACGATCGCCGAGAACATCGCGTACGGCAAGCTCGGTGCCACCCAGGAGGAGATCGTGCGGGCCGCCAAGGCGACCCACGTCGACCATTTCGTGCGGACCCTGCCGGACGGGTACGAGACGGTCCTGGACGAGGAGGGATCAAACGTCTCGGCCGGGGAGAAGCAGCTGATCACGATTGCCCGGGCGTTCCTGGCCGAGCCCGCCATCTTGATCCTGGACGAGGCGACGTCCTCGGTGGACACCCGCACCGAGCTGCTGATCCAGCGGGCGATGGGCTCACTGCGCCAGGGGCGGACGAGCTTCGTGATCGCGCACCGGCTGTCCACGATCAGGGACGCGGACCTGATCCTGGTGATGGAACACGGTGACATCGTCGAGCACGGCACGCACGAGTCCCTCGTCGCCGCCGGCGGGGCCTACCAGCGGCTGTACCAGGCCCAGTTCGCCGATGCGGTCGCCGAGGTCGGGTAGCGCCCGGAACGGCCCGCGGGCGGTGACCGTCCCTATCTGCTGAGCAGGGACGTCATCGCCTCCCGGAGGGCCGCTTCCGGATCGGCGGCCAGGCTCATCGAACGCCAGCCGATGTGCTTGTCCGGGCGGACCAGCAACGCGCCGTCCTCCCCGACCTCGCGCAGCCGGGCCCAGTCGTAGTAGATGTCGGTAACCTCGCGCCCGGGCCCGATGACGACCGCCTCGAGCGGCACGCCAAGCTCCGCGCCGACCTTGCCGCAGGCGGCAACCCACGCTTCGCCGGCGATCCCGGTGATCAGCGTGAACCGGGTGTACGGGGCCAGGTCGAGGGTGGAGAGCTTGCGGGTGCTGTCCCCGACCCAGGCGTGCGGGAGCCGGGCCCCGGGCACGGTCGACGGCTGGAAGTACAGCTCGGGATCCCGGTCCGGCTCGGGCCGCACGGACCCATCGGGGACGATCGCGGTGGAGGAGTAGAACTGCCCCATCTCGACCCCGTGCGCATTGAACTCGTAGTTCTTCAGCTCCATGGCCTCGACCAGGGCGGCCCGCTTGGCCGCGCCCCGCGGCGTGTTCGCCTTCCGCTCCTCGATCTGGGCGGCCATATCCGCTTCCGAGGCCGCCCCGGTCATCCCCAGCGCGTCGAAGAACTGACCGAACTCCCGGCTCGACTGATTAGCCCGCAGCACGATCTGCTTCGCCACCGGCGCGCGCTCGGCCGAGTACGTGTCCAGCAGCGCGGCCGACGCCTGCCCGCGCAGCACCGCGGCCAGCTTCCAGGCCAGGTTGTAGGCGTCCTGGACGGAGGTGTTGGACCCCAGCCCGTTGCTCGGCGGGTGCCGGTGGATCGCGTCCCCGGCGCAGAACACCCGGCCCGCCTGCAGGTGGGTGGCGTACAGCTCGTTGTTGCCCCACAGCGAGGTGCCGGTGATCTCGACCTCCAGGTCGGGCAGGCCGACCAGGCTGCGGACGATCTGCGTGGCGGCCTGCTCGTCCACCACCGGCGGCGGCCCGCTGATGTCGTAGCCCCACACGATCAGCCACTCGTGCCACGGCCGGATCATGCGGACCAGGCCGGTGCCGATCCCGCCGATGTTCGACCCCGGCTGGATCACCCAGTACAGCACCGACGGCCGGTGCCCCACCAGGGCCGTGATGTCGGCCTTGAAGGTGATGTTCATCGACCCGGCGATGTCCATCTCGCCCTCCATCGGCAGGCCGAGGTCGGCGGCGACCATCGAGCGGGCGCCGTCGGCCCCGATCAGGTACCTGGCCCGGATCGTGTAGACGGCGCCGGTCAGCCGGTCCCGGACCCGCACGTCGACGCCGTCGGCGTCCTGCGTATGCGAGAGGTACTCGGTGGAGAACCGGGTCTGGGTACCGCGCGCGGTCGCGTTCTTGACCAGGATCGGCTCCAGGTAGGTCTGCGGGATGTCGCAGATCAGGCAGGGCGAGGCGAGCTGGTAGTCGGCCTCGCGGGCCGGGTGGGTGCCCCAGGTGCGGATCCGGCCGATCTCCTCGCCGGCGATCGAGGTGCAGAACACGGTGTCGCCGACCAGTTCGTGCGGCGTGGCGTCGGCCAGCACCTGGTCCTCGATGCCGAGATCACGGAAGATCTCCATGGCCCGCTGGTTGGTGATGTGCGCCCGCGGCGTGTTGGCCGTCCAGCGGTACTTGGTGATCATGATGGTGTCGATGCCGAGGCTGGCCAGGCCCAGCGCCGCGGCGCCGCCGGCCGGCCCGGAACCCACGATGAGCACGTCGGTCTCCACCCGCCCGGCGGGAAGTTCGGTCTCGGCCAGTCCGTCGTCAAAGTCAGGCATGGCCCCGATTGTGGCCGGCTGACGGCGGTTCCCGCAGCTCGGAATGCGTGCGAGAACGAGAAGTAGGCCGCCGAGGTGAACTCGCACCGGTCCGCTACCTCGGCGACCGAAGGTGCCAGGCTGGGGTCGGCCGGCCCCGCGAGCATCGCGCACGCCCGCTCAAGACGACGGGACCGAACGAGTCGCGGCACCGTGCACATGCAAATGGCTATTGCGCGCTATTCGCACCCGCCCGGTGCCGCCTCGATACCGGTCCGCGGCAATTCCGGTGAATGAAATGCGGCGGCTCGTCGTTAACGCTTGACCGCGCCTGCCGCAGCCGTCACGAGCCTGCTCTTCTTCGCCTTGTGGTTCTCGGCGACGAGCATCATCTCTCTCTTCGTCAGCCTCACCGGAGGCTTGGCCTTCCCGGCTTCCATCCTGCGTCGCAGGGCCTCCTCCGCTTCTTCCTTCACGGCCGCCGCCTTCTGGGCCGCGATCTTCAGGCGCTCGTACTTCTCCTGTCTCCTGGCTTCGATTCTTCTCCACAGTGCAGGCATCTGTCATTCCTTTCGACGCCGTGCCGAACGCCTTAATCCTTACGTTAAATGCATTCCCTGAGTTGGCCGGGATATTCGCCCGCATGCCCTTTGCATAAGCAGCGCGCCGCTATCTGAAAGGTCAATTGCAATTTTTACTGCAAGGATCCTTACGTCAAATGCATTCCCTGAGTTGGCCGGGATATTCGTCCGCATGCCCTTTGCATAAGCAGCGCGCCGCTATCTGAAAGGTCAATTGCAATTTTTCCCGCAAGGATCATGCGGGCTGCGTCAAATGAGCCAGCCGGGGAAGGCGTGACAAGACTGGTTCAGGTGTATACCGGTTATCGGCACGAGAGCAGAAAGCCGGTGGCCGGAAGATGGGCAAGGCGTCCGGGGGCGGACAGGAAAGTCTGATCGGCAAGATCGGGCGGGTGACGGTATCCATCCCGGCCGGCGGCCCCGGCGAGGTGCTGTTGCCGGTGCGCGGCGGGACCGAGGCCTTCGCTGCCTTGTCCGACGAGCCCATCGCCCGGCATGGCCGGGTCGTGGTGGTAGAGGCCCTCTCGGGCCGCTCGGTATTCGTTACTCCCATCCAGTAGTAATCCCAGGAGCCTGTCATGTTCTTTTGGCATGTCCCCGCGCCCAACGAGGCGCTGCTCATCTCCGGTTCGAAGCGGCAGAGCCAGGGGACGCAGTTCCGTATCGTCACCGGTCACGGCTGTTTCGTGACACCGGTGAAGCAGAAGGCCCGGCTGCTCTCGCTCGCGCTGCGCGAGGCGGAGATCGTCGAGGAGTGCATCACCAGCCAGGGCATCCGGCTGAACGTCCGCGCGGTGACCGCGTTCAAGGTGGGTGACGACCAGGCCTCGATCGCGAACGCGGCGCGCCGGTTCCTGTCCGAGCAGGACCGGATGGAGGTGCTCGTCGGCCGGGTGTTCGCCGGGCACCTGCGGTCCATCATCGGCGGCCTCACCGTCGAGCAGATCATCAGGGAACGCGACCGGGTGGCCCAGGAGGTCAAGGACGGCAGCCACGCCGAGATGGAGAAGCTCGGCATCGTGGTGGACGCGCTGGAGATCCAGGAGATCGAGGACGCCTCCGGGTACATCAGCAACCTGGCCGCCCCGCACGCCGCCACCGTCGCCAGCCAGGCCCGGATCGCGAAGGCCCACGCCGACCAGGAAGCGGCCGAACGGGAACTGGCCGCCGCCGCCATGAAGGCCCAGTTCGAACGGGACACGGCCATCAAGCGGGCGGGCTTCCTGGCCGAGACGGATCAGGCCCAGGCGGTGGCGTCGCAGGCCGGCCCGCTCGCCCAGGCCCAGGCGGCTCAGCAGGTCATCCAGCAGCAGACCGCGCTCGCCCAGCGGCAGGCCGAGCTGGCCGCCCAGCGGCTGGAGGCCGAGGTCCGCCGCCCGGCCGACGCCGAGGCCTACCGGACCCGCACGCTGGCCGAGGCCGAGCGGGACCAGACCAGGTTCGCGGCCGAGGCGCGAGGCCTACCGGACCCGGGCGCTGGCGCAGGCCCAGGCCGAGGCGATCCGGGCCCGGGCGGACTCGCTGCGGGAAGGCAACGCCGAGCTCATCGCGGCCAACCGGCTGATCGAGATCCTGCCGTCCCTGGTCGAGGCGGCCGCCCGCGGCCTGGCCGGGTCCAACCTCACCGTGCTCAACGGCACCCAGGGCGTCAACGAGGTCGTGGCCGGCCTGGTCGGCCAGGGCCTGACGATCCTGGACACGCTGAAGAAGTCGGCCGTCGTCACCGGCCCTGGCGTCACCGGCAACGGGGCCGCCCCGGTGCCGGTCCCCGTCGCGGCCCGGGCAGACTTGTAGGTGATGCGACGCAACTCGAGCACGGTGGTGGTGCTGGCCGGCCAGGTACCCGGTGAGGTCCTGGCCGCGGCCACCCGCTCCCTGAACGTGACCCTGTACCGGCCCGAGGCCCCGCGCCGCCGCCGGACGGGCCGGCGCCGCGACGGTACGCGCGGACCGGCGAGTGGCCGACGGACGCTGCGGGATGTGTGACAGCCTGGCCGGCCGCCTTCGAGCTGGCGGCGGCCCAGGCCCTGGCCGCGTGGCGGGCGAGGCCAGCTTCGAGCTGCCCGACTACTACCTGGTGCTGGCGCGGAAAACGGCGGCGGGCCATCAGCCGCGACCCGGACGCCGTCCGAGCCCGGACTTCTATCTCGGGCCGCTGCGCTCGGTCCGGCCGCACCGGGTGGTCCTCGTCCCCGCGACCGAGCCCGCCCAGCAGGCGGCCGGCGTCCTGCACGCCCTCGGGGCGCTGCGGCACGGCCCCTGGTGGCCGGGCCTGGACCAGGTGATCGAGACGGCCCGCCGGTTCTACCCGGCCAGCCTCAGCGAGACGGAGACAGTGACACTGGCAGGTGCGCCGGGCCGCGCAGGTTGATCCGGCCGTTCCAGGTGGGCTCGCCGTCCAGCGCGAGCCCGGGGAACCGGCTGGTCAGCTGGCCCACCGCGATCGCCGCCTCCATCCGGGCCAGCGACGCGCCCAGGCAGTGGTGCGGCCCGGCGCCGAACGAGACGTGCTGCCGCGCGTTCTCCCGGTCCAGCCTGAACTCGCCGGCGTCGGGCCCGAAGTAGCTCTCGTCCCGGTTGGCCGAGCCGAGCAGGGCCAGGACGAACGACCCGGGCGGGATCGTCATGCCTGCGATGCTCGCGGGCGCCAGGGTGATCCGCCGGGTGGCCTGGACCGGGCTGTCGTAGCGCAGCATCTCCTCCACCGCGTTGCCGATCAGCGCGGGCTCGGCCCGCAGCCGCGCCAGCTGGTCCGGGTGCCGCAGCAGCGCGAGCGTGCCGCCCGCGATGAGGTTGACGGTGGTCTCGTGCCCGGCGATGTACAGCAGCAGCGTCTGCGAGATCAGCTCGTCGTCGCCGAGCACGTCGCCGTCGTCCTCGGCGTTGATGAGCGCGGTGAGCAGGTCATCGGCCGGGTGGGTGCGCTTCCAGGCGATCATCTCGGCCGCGATCTGGGTCAGCTCGGCGTCGGCCTCGACGATGGCCGCGGCCGTGGCCGGGTCGTTGACCGGCTCGAGCGAGCGGACCACGAGTGCCGCTCAGCTGCCTGATCCGCTCGTGGTCGGCCGGCGGCGTGCCGAGCATCTCGCCGATCACGGCGAACGGCAGCGGGAAGGCCAGCGCGTCCACCAGGTCGACCCGGCCCTGGCGCCCGGCCGCGTCGAGCATCTCGTCGACCAGGCCGGTGATGCGCGGGCGCAGCGCCTGGACCGCCCGCGGCGTGAACGCCTTCGACACCAGCCGGCGCAGCCGGGTGTGGTCCGGCGGGTCGCGGTCGAGCATGGACCGGGCCCGGGAGCCCTCCCGCGCCTCGCCGTACACCTGCTCGCGCAGCGAGATCAGCTCGCGGTCGGTGATGTTGCCGTCCTCGACCGACATGCCCGCCCGGAGCAGCCCGGAGATGTCGTCGTAGCGGGTCAGCAGCCAGAACCCGAACGGGTTGCGCCCGGCCGGCGCGCCGGCCCGCAGCGCCGCGTACTGCGGATAGGGATCATCGGTGAAGCCCGGGGCGAACGGGTCGAATACCGGCGGGGGCATGGTCTGGGACATGACGGCGGCTCCTTCCAGCCTGAGATCACGCAGCCTGTCATTCACATACACCGTGCTTTTCACATACTCCGTGTATGTTACTACACTCTACGCATGTCCCAACTCAGGAGCCGGCGGGAGCTGTACTCCGAGGCGACCCGGGCGGCGCTGCTCGAAGAGGCGACCCGGCTGTTCGGCACGCGCGGGTACGCCGGGACCTCGCTGGAGGACGTCGCGGCCGCCAGCCAGGTCACCCGGGGTGCGGTCTACCACCACTTCGACGGCAAGCAGGCCCTGTTCGAGGCGGTGCTGGAGGCGCAGGAGACCCGGGCGATCGCCCAGATCACCGCCGCGGCCACCGCCGCCGACCCGCTGGAGGCGGCCCGCCAGGCCCTGGACGCGTTCCTCGACCAGTGCTGCGACCCGATCTACGGGAGGCTGGTGTGGCTGGAGGGGCCGGCCGCGCTCGGCTGGCTCCGCTGGCGGGAGTGCGAGCAGCAGTACGCGTTCGGCCTGGTCGAGCGGTTCATCACCGCGCTGGTCGACGCGGACTACCTGCCCGACCGGGCGCTGGGCAGCCTGGTCAAGTTCTGCTTCTGGATGCTCGGCGGGGCCGGCCTCGCCCTGGCCGAGGCGCCCGAGGCCGACCGCCTCCGGCAGCGCGAGGAATGGCGCTACCTCATCAGCCAGACCATCACCGGCCTGCAAGCTGGGTAAAAAGGTCGCACGTGACCTATTCGTAACCTTAGCGTTATCTCCGCGTAACGTCCGGATTGTCCCATGATCGGTATGGCTGTTCTGGACGAGGCGGCTGTGCACGATGCGGCCGCGTCACGCTCTCACCCGCTCGATCCGCTCACCCCCGGGGAGGTGGAAGCGGCCGCGCGGGCGGTCACGGCCTCGGCCGGGCTCGGCCCGCTGGCCCGCTTTGTCTACATCAGCCTGTACGAGCCGGCCAAGGCCGACGTGATCGCCTTCGAGGCGGGCGGTCCCGCTCCGGAGCGCCAGGTCAAGCTGGTGATCAGGGAGCGCGCCGAACGGGCGAGCTACGAGGCGATCGTCGCGGTCGACCGCGCGGCGGTGCTGTCGTGGCGGCGGGTGGACGGGGTCCAGCCGCCGGTGATGTTCGAGGAGTTCCTCGGCGCCGAGGCCGTGGTACGGGCCGATCCGCGCTGGCAGGAAGCCATGCGGCGGCGCGGCGTCACGGATTTCGAGCTCTGCATGATCGACCCGTGGTCCGCGCCCAACGTGGAGCCGGGCATGGACCCGCAGGACGGCCGCTTCGTCCGGCCGCTCACCTTCGTCAGGTCCGAGCCGGGCGACAACGGCTACGCCCGCCCGGTCGAGGGCCTGCTGACGGTGGTCAACCTGGACACGATGGAGGTCACCGAGGTCACCGACCTCGGCGTGGTGCCGCTGCCGGAACGGCCCGGGAACTACTCCGCCGAGGCGATCACCGCGCCGGGCAACGTCCCCGCCTTCCCGGCCGGGCCGCGCCAGGACGTCCGCCCGTTCAACATCGTCCAGCCCGACGGCCCGAGCTTCACCCTGGACGGCCACCACCTGCGCTGGCAGAAGTGGGACCTGCGGATCGGCTTCACCGCCCGCGAAGGGCTGGTCCTGCACCGGATCGGCTACGACGACGGCGGCGGCGTCCGCTCGGTCATCCACCGCGCGTCGCTGTCGGAGATGTTCGTGCCCTACGCCGACCCGGCGCCCACCCACTACCGCAAGCTGGTCCTGGACGAGGGCGAGTACGGCATCGGGATGCTCACCAACTCCCTCGAGCTGGGCTGCGACTGCCTGGGGGAGATCCGCTACCTCGACGGCGTGGTCAACGACAACGACGGCAAGGCCATGATCATCCCCAACGCCATCTGCCTGCACGAGGAGGACAGCGGCATCGCCTGGAAGCACACCGACTTCCGGACCGGTTACGCCGAGGTCCGCCGGATGCGCCGGATGGTCATCTCCTCGATCGTCACCGTGGGCAACTACGAGTACGGCTACTTCTGGTACCTGTACCAGGACGGCAGCCTGGAGTACCAGGTCAAGCTGACCGGGGTCATGTCCACCGGGGCCCTCCCGCCGGGCGCGCCCGCGCCCGCCCACGGGACGATGATCGCGCCCGGCATGTACGGCCCGCACCACCAGCACTTCTTCAACGTGCGGCTGGACATGGCCGTGGACGGCCCGGCCAACCGGGTCTACGAGGTCAGCCCGGTCGCGCTGCCCGAGGGCCCGGGCAACCCGGTCGGCAACGCCTGGCGGGCGCAGGAGACCCTGATCGAGAGCGAGGCGGCGGGCGGCCGTGACGCCGACCCGCTGGGCGGCCGGTTCTGGAAGGTCGTCAACGACGGCGTCCGCAACGAGCTCGGCCAGGCGTCCGGCTACAAGCTGCTGCCGGAGCACTCGGTCGCCGCGTTCTGCCACCCCGGCTCGCCGGTGGCCCGGCGGGCCGCCTTCATCACCCGCCAGCTGTGGGTGACCGCCTACGACCGCGACGAGCTGTTCGCCACCGGTGACTACCCGAACCAGTCGGCGGGCGGCGGCGGCCTGCCCGCCTTTGTCGAGCAGGACCGCTCGCTGGTCGATACCGACGTCGTGCTCTGGTACACGTTCGGCTCCAATCACGTGGTCCGGGCGGAGGACTGGCCGGTGATGCCCGTGATGCCGATCGGATTCCGCCTCGTCCCGTGCGGGTTCTTCGCCGGCAACCCGGCGCTGGACAACCCGCCGCCCAAGCACTGCCACTAACGCTGACAGATACAAGGGGAGACGCGATGGCCACTACGGCAGGACCGGAAGTCGGCTCTGACACCGCCCTCAAGGAGAGGGTGCTGTCCACGCCCGAGGTGCTCGCTCAGTCGGTCGCCAACATGGCGCCGAGCGCGGCGATGGCGCTGCTTCCGCTGTTCGTGTTCTTCTCGGCCGGCAACGCGCTGTGGCTGTCGTTCGGCCTCGGACTGGTCGTCATGCTCCTGGTCGGCTACTGCGCGGCCCAGTTCGGCAAGCGGATCAACTCGGCGGGCTCGTTCTACGTGTGGGTGACCCGGGGCCTCGGCCCGGGCGCGGGCCACGCGGCCGGCTGGGGGCTGGTGCTCGGCTACCTGTTCACCGGCATCGCCTGCGTGCTCGGGTTCGAGATCTACGGCGACCAGTTCCTGGTCGGCCTGGGCCTGTCGCCGGGCAACCACGCCGTCCGGGCCATCTTGTACATCGTCGGCGGGCTGACCCCGGCGCTGGTCTCGGTGCTGGACATCCGGATCTCGCAGCGGGCGGCATTCATCCTCGAAGCCATCTCGGTGACGATCATCCTGATCCTGTGCATCGCCGTCTACGTGCACAACGGCGGCGTCTTCGACCACAACCAGCTCACCCTGAAGGGATTCAAGCCGGGCGGCCTGGTGGTCGGGATGGTGCTGGCCATCTTCGCCTTCGTCGGGTTCGAGAGCGCCGGCGCCCTGGGACAGGAAGCCAAGGACCCGGAACGCAGCGTGCCCCGCGCCATCTTGTGGAGCTGCGCCGCGGTCGGCGTGTTCTACCTGATCGTGTCGTACGCGCAGCTGGACGGCTTCGGCGCGGCCGGCTTCGCCAAGGCCAGCGCGCCGCTGCCCGAGCTCGCCAACCGGGTCGGCCTCGGCCCGCTCAGCCACTTCATCGCCATCGGCATCACCTTCAGCATGTTCGCCTGCACGCTGGCCTGCCTCAACGCGGGCTCGCGGATGCTGCTGAGCTTCGCCCACGACGGACTGGCTCCCAAGGCACTGGCGCACACGTCGCCGAAGACCGCGGCCCCGGACTTCGCCATCTGGGCGGTGGCCATCCCGATGACCCTGATCCCCGTCATCTACATCGCGGTCGGCAGCACCGACACGATCCTCAGCTCCGAGATGGGCACGCTCGCCACCTACGGCTTCATGCTGGCCTACGTCCTGGTCTGCATCGCCGCGCCCTACTTCTTGTTCCGCCGCAGCGAATCGTGGCGGCTGGCGGCGATCCTCGGCGGCCTGGGCGTGCTCACCATGGCCTTCGTCTTCTACGTCAGCTGGATCCCGCAGCTGATCCCGAACGACATCTTCGCCGCCCTGACCTGGCCGCTGTGGATCCTGCCGTACGTCTTCCTGGTCTGGGCCGCGGTCGGCCTGGTCTGGTACTTCATGATCAAGTCCCGCCGCCCCGAGGTGATCGCCAGCGCCGGCCGCTGGGGCGACCACCC
>CAWIUF010000074.1:0-279070 GCA_963839095.1 uncultured Actinomycetota bacterium
GAACACGCCCATCAGGATGACGAAAGCGACGGCGACCCAGAATTCCGCTTCGTAGAACATCGCCTATCCCTTCAACGACGCATCGACGGCGCTGTCGACGGCCTTGCCGTCGGGCACACGCCGGTGAGCCGCTGCACGATGGCAGCCGCCGCCTCGGCGGCGATGCCGCGGACATTGCTCATGGCCGCTTCGCGGGTCGCGGCGATGGTCTTTTCCGCGTCCGCGAGCTTGACCGAGAGCTGGTCTTCCAGCGTCTTGCGCTGCGGCCTCGGCCGCCGCGTTGAGCTTTTCGCGGGTCTCGGCGCCGATCGCCTGCGCGCGGGAGCGCGCAGCGGCCAGTTCGCTTTCATAGGCCTTCAGCGCGCTGTCGGATCGTCCTTCAGCTTCTGCGCCGCGGCCAGATCGCCCTCGATCGCGTTCTGACGCGCATCGAGCACGCCGCCGACGCGCGGCAGCGCAATTCGCGAGACGATCAGATAGAGTGCGACGAACGCGATCACCAGCGACACCAGTTGCGAAGCAAAGGTGTCCTTCTGGAACGGCGGAAACGGGGCCTTGTGGCCGCCATCCGCCTCGGTATGGGCTGTCGCGCCCTTGGCGTTGCCATGACTTTCAGCCACGGGCTTCTCCTGTTCGGCCGGCGGGGGTCTGTGGGGAGACCCTTTCATCGGCCTTGTCTAGCTCAGAGCGCGAACAGCAGCAGCAGCGCGATCAGCAGCGAGAAGATGCCGAGCGCTTCGGTCACGGCGAAGCCGAAGATCAGGTTGCCGAACTGGCCCTGGGCTGCGGAAGGATTGCGCACCGCGGCGGCGAGATAGTTGCCGAAGATGATGCCCACGCCGGCGCCGGCGCCACCCATGCCAATGCAGGCAATACCAGCGCCAATGTATTTTGCGGCAATCGGATCCATGAAACGAACTCCTTCTTGAGGTTTGGGTGAGAGAGTCCGGATCAGTGGCCCGGATGGATGGCATCGTTGAGGTAGATGCAGGTGAGGATGGCGAAGACATAGGCCTGCAGGAACGCGACCAGCAGCTCAAGCGCGGTCAGCGCGATCGGTCAGCCCCAGCGGCAACACGGCGCCGACCCAGCCGATCGATGCCGAGCGAGACGCCGAGCATGGCGACGAAGCTCGCGAACACTTTCAGCGCGATGTGGCCGGCCAGCATGTTGGCGAACAGTCGCACCGAATGCGAAACCGGCCTCAGGAAGAACGATATGACTTCGATGAACACGACCAGCGGCAGGATGTAGATCGGAATGCCCGACGGCACGAACAGCTTGAAGAATTTCAGGCCGTTCTTGTAGAGGCCGTAGAACAGCACGATGAAGAACACCAGCAGCGCCAGCGCCGCGGTGACGATGAGATGGCTCGAAACCGTGAAGGTGTAGGGGATGATCCCGACCAGGTTCGAAACGCAGATGAACATGAACAGCGAGAAGACCAGCGGGAAGAACTTCATGCCTTCCGAGCCGGCGGTGCTCCTGATCATGCTCGCCACGAATTCGTAGCTGAGTTCGGCCATCGACTGAATGCGGCCGGGAACCAGCTGCCGTCCGGCGGAGCCGCCGATCATCAGCAGCGAGATCATCGCCACCGCAAGGAACATGTAGGCCGACGAATTGGTGAACGCGATTTCCTGTCCGCCGATGTGACCGATGGTGAAGAGCTTGGTGATCTGGAACTGATGAATTGGATCGGCGGCCATTCGTCTCTCGGTCTATCGGTTTCGCGTTTCTCTCGCGCAATTGTCGAACGTTCGGCTGCGCTTCGCAATGCCCGCGTCAGAGCCGTTCAGACTGCTTCGCCATCACGCCCGCCGCCCGCATCACATTGATCACGCCGGCGGTAAAGCCAAGCAGCAAGAATACGATGAGGCCCCAGGGCGAAGTCGACAGCAAGCGATCGAAACCCCAGCCGAGAGCCGCTCCGACAAGAACACCCGCAACCAGTTCGGAGGAGAGGCGAAGCCCGACGGCCATGGCGGATGCCTTGGCCTGAGCCGCGTCCTGCTCGTTTCCGGACTGGTCAGTCCCGATTTTGCGGCTGTCCCGAATTTCGGACAACCGCTGATCCAGACTTCCGAGCCTTGCGGAAAGCGCAGCTTCGTCGGAGGACGATTGTTCGCGACTTCCATTTCCGCCGTCGTTCGTGCCGTCCGCCATGCTGTGGAGACCCGAAACGATGCTGCGGTTGATGGAAAATGCGCCCCGTCACCCTCAAAAGCCGCGCGGACCATACTGACGCGCAACGGTCAAGTCAAGATTGTGTCGTAACCGGTTAGATCATTGATTTGCTTGATTTATTCCGCTCGAGCCGAACCCGCCGCGGACCAATCGCCGCACTGCAATAGCGATCCTCGTGATGGATCGATCTTGCACCGCAATGGCGGGTCTGTTGGGATGGCCGCAGTTCGCAAATCTTCCCATCCGGAGCCCGCATGCCGCGTCAGGTCGATTACTATTTTTCGCTTCAGTCCCCATGGGCCTATATCGGGCACAAGCTGTTCCGGGAGGTCGCAAGCACCTACGGCCTCAAGGTGAATCACAAGCCGGTGGTGCTGGTCGATCTGTTTTCGGAGACCGGCGGGCTGCCGCTGGTGAAGCGCCATCCGGTGCGGCAGCGCTACCGCATGGTCGAACTGCAGCGCTGGCGCGACAAGCGCGGCCTGAAATTTCATCTGCAGCCGGCGAATGGCCGTTCAACGCGCCGGCTGGCCGACGGCGTGGTGATCGCGGCGATCGAGGCCGGCCACGATCCCGATGCCTTCCTGCGGCGGGCGTTTCGCGGCGGTGTGGGAAGACCAGCTCGATCTCGCCGACCCCGCGACGCTTGATCAGGCTTGCCGACGATTCGGGGCTTCCCGGCAAGCAGCTGGTCGAGCGTTCGGCATCGGACGAGATCGGCGCGGTCTACGAGCAAAACCGCCAGGATGCGCTGGCGGCCGACGTGTTCGGCTCGCCGGTCTATGTGCTCGACGGCGAGGTATTTTGGGGGCAGGACCGGATCGAATTGCTCGCGGACGCGTTGAAATCGGGCCGCGCGCCCTATCGTTCGCAGGTCTGAGCAAACCTGCTCGATTTGAGGCGGAGCAAGCCATGATCACAGCGACATCGCCTCGAAAATGTCTGCCGCCGCTGTCGTTGATCGTTTGCCTCGGCGGCTTCGGCGCGGCGACGGCGCAGACGGTGCCGGACGCCGAGAACGGCCGCTACGCGCTGTCGCCGGTCGCCGACGGCGTGATCCGGCTCGATACCCGCACCGGCGCGGTTTCGACCTGCAACAATTCCGGCACCGGCTGGGCCTGCTATGCCGTGCCCGACGAACGCGCCGCGCTCGATGCGGAAATCGGCCGGCTGCAGAGCGACAACGAGAAACTGAAGGCGCAACTGGCGGCGCGCGAGCCGACCGTCACCGGCAAGATCGACGAGCCGCTGCCGAAGACGGATTCGCTCAAGCCCGCACGCCGAAAGCCGAGGGCGAGCGCAAGATCGAAATTCCGCTGCCGAGCGACCGCGACATGGATCGCGTGATGTCGTTTCTGGAGCAGGCCTGGCGGCGGCTGATCGAGATGGCCAACGCGTGCAGAAGGATGTTTCCGGCAAGATTTGAGGTGACTTCGTCCAAATCATTGTCGCGCACGCCGCTCATCGGCAGTCACCGCCGCTACCATCGTGTCGTCATTGCTGACGGTGCAAACCTCCGGCGCCGGCTTTGTCGATCTCACCCGCGAGGTCGCAAAATTTGCGGCCGACGCCTCCGCGCGAGAGGGCGCGGTGACGCTGTTCATCCGCCACACCTCGGCGTCGCTGACGATCCAGGAAAACGCCGATCCGTCGGTGCTCGACGATCTGATGACGGCGCTCGACCGGCTCGCGCCCGAGGATGCCGGCTGGAGCCACGATACCGAAGGTCCCGACGACATGCCCGCGCATGTCAAGACCATGCTGACGGCGGCCTCGCTGCAGATCCCGGTGCTGAACGGCAAGCTCGCGCTGGGGACGTGGCAGGCGATCTACCTGATCGAGCATCGCACGCGTCCGCATCGGCGCGAGATCGTGCTGCAGTTTGTCGGGCAGCACACGGCTAAAACAAAACCGGCCGCGGAGCGATCCGCGGCCGGTTTGTTGAAGCCTCGTCCGGCGGCACGCCGCCGGAAAACTCAGTTCGTCTTGATATCGACGTCCTTGGTTTCCGGCAGGAAGAAGAAGCCGACGACCGCGGTGATCGATGCGAAGATGATCGGATACCAGAGGCCTGCGTAGATATCGCCGGTCGAGGCCACGATCGCGAACGCGGTGGCGGGCAGCAAGCCGCCGAACCAGCCGTTGCCGATGTGATAGGGCAGCGACATCGAGGTGTAGCGGATCTTGGTCGGGAACAGTTCGACCAGCATCGCCGCGATCGGCCCGTACACCATGGTGACGAAGATCACCAGGATGAACAGCAGCCCGATAATCGCCGCGACCTGCCCACGGAAGATATCGAACGGATTGGACATCTTCACGATGCCCGCATCGCCCGCCTTCGGATAACCGGCGCCGTGAACCGCCGCAGCGACCGCCGGATTGCCGGCCTTGGCGTCGGCGTAGGGCACGTCCTTGCCGTTGACGACGACCTTCACGCCCGAGCCCGCCGGGCCGGCTACGGTCGAATATTTGACCGAGGACTGCGCGAGGAAGGCGCGGGCGGTGTCGCAGGGTGCCGTGAAGACGCGGGTGCCGACCGGGTTGAACAGATCGCCGCAGCCTGCGGGATCGGCCACCACCTCGACCTTGGCCGTCTCGATGGCCTTTTCCAGCGCCGGGTTGGCGTTGGTCGTGATCATCTTGAAGATCGGGAAGAAGGTCAGCGCCGCGATCAGGCAGCCTGCCAGGATGATCGGCTTGCGGCCGATCTTGTCGGACAGCCAGCCGAACACGATGAAGAAGCCGGTGCCGAGCAGCAGCGACCACGCGATCAGCAGGTTGGCGGTATAGCCGTCGACCTTGAGGATCGATTGCAGGAAGAACAGCGCGTAGAACTGGCCGGTGTACCAGACCACGCCCTGGCCCATGGTGCCGCCGATCAGCGCCAGGATGACGATCTTGGCGTTGCTCCAGTTGGCGAAGGCTTCGGTCAGCGGCGCCTTCGAGCCCTTGCCTTCGTCCTTCATCTTCTGGAACACCGGCGATTCATTCAAGCGCAGCCGGATCCAGACCGAGATGGCCAGCAGGAGGACCGAAACCAGGAACGGAATGCGCCAGCCCCAGGCGGCGAAATCGGCTTCGCCGAGCGCCGTGCGGGTGAACAGGATCACCAGCAGCGACAGGAACAGGCCGAGCGTCGCGGTGGTCTGAATGAACGAGGTGTAGTAGCCGCGCTTGCCCTGCGGCGCATGCTCGGCCACATAGGTCGCCGCTCCGCCGTATTCGCCGCCGAGCGCCAGACCTTGCGCCAGGCGCAACGCGATCAGGATCACCGGCGCGGCAAAGCCGATCGTCGCAGCGTTGGGCAGCAGGCCGACGATGAAGGTCGACAGACCCATGATCATGATGGTGACGAGGAAGGTGTATTTGCGTCCGACGATGTCGCCGATGCGTCCGAACACGATGGCGCCGAACGGGCGCACCAGGAAGCCCGCGGCAAAGGCCAGCAGCGCGAAGATGATCGCGCGTCGCCGGCGGATAGGCGCTGAAGAACTGCGCACCGATGATGCCGGCCAGCGATCCGTAGAGATAGAAATCGTACCATTCGAAAACGGTGCCGAGCGAGGAAGCGAGAATGACGAAACGTTCGTCCTTCGTCATTCCTCCAGACCTGGCCGATGTTGCAGCTATCGTGGACATGTTGGATCGCTCCCCGCAATTGTTGATGCAAAGCTCGCCCCCATGCGCCGATCTTCGCCGGACGGATGCATGGAGCTTCAATCGCAAGGTAACATCGCCGTGAAAGCACTCCCAATAAGACTTTTGGCCCTCTGCACTGTTGTGCACGAAGGCTCAGTCCGTCGTCGGCCGTCGCCGTCGACGCCGTCCATGTTGCATTGCACAATGCGGGCCGATTAACCGCTTTGCCGCGCGGCGGTATTGGGCGCTTGCAACGCACCGCCCGGCAGGGGACAATTGTCCCCGAAGAACTCGCTTCGCAGGCCTCACAAAAGGGTCACGGGTTTGCCGCAACCGTATCGCAAGACGTAAATGACCCCCCCGCCGCCAGTACGCACCTCGTCATTGCCGATGACCATCCGCTGTTTCGCGACGCGCTGCGGCAGGCGGTCGCGAGCGTCGTGGCTTCCGCGAAAATCGACGACGCCGGCTCGTTCGAAGAACTCACCGCGCTGCTGGAACAGGATTCCGATGTCGATCTGATCCTGCTCGATCTGACCATGCCGGGAATCAACGGGTTTTCCGGCCTGATCTATCTGCGCGCGCAATCTTCAACGTGTTCCTGCAGAACAGGCTGGACTTCGCCTGGCACTCGGCCGTCACCACCGCGCAGCGGCGGCGGGCGCATTCGCCGGCTTCGCCATCGGCAGGATCGCGATGGCCAAGCTGGGCCGCCGGGTGCTGCACGCCGGCCTGATCGTCGAGACGGCCGGGCTGCTCGGGATCTACGCGGCGCTGCGCGGCGCCGGCCCGGCGATCTCCACCGTGGACCTGCTGGCACCGATGGTGGTCGGCGGATCGGGATGGGCATGGTGTTCGTGCCGCTGTTCGACATCGTGATGGCAGGCGTCCGGCCGCGGGAGATGGGCTCGGCCTCCGGCGTGCTGCAGACGGTCAACTCGCTCGGCATGTCGCTCGGCATCGCCGGGATCGGCGCGATCTTCTTCGCCCTGGCTTCGCGGAGCGGCGGCATCGGCCGGCACGTGCCGGTCTACCTGCATGCGGCGCAGTGGACGGCGCTGGCCACGGCGGTCCTGCTGGCCGGGTCGTTCGCGATCGGGTTCGGGCTGCCGCGCCGGGCCCGGGAGCAGGGCGGCCAGTAGTTCGCGGATAGTGCACCGTGATCGCGATACGGCGGAATTCACTAGGTAACCACGGAAGGATGACGAGGATGAGCGAGATTACCCTGACCGGCTGGGACGTGCTGGACGAGGCGCGGGCCGCGCTGCGGACCGTGGTGACGGGCGTACCCGCCGACGGCTGGCGGCGGCCAACGCCGTGCACCGAGTGGAACGCTCTTCAGGTGCTGCAGCACGCGGCGCTCGACCAGGGGGTGTGGGCGGCCGTAGTGTCGGGTGTCCAGCCGTCCGGCGAGGACCCGTTCGCGCCTTCGGGCCAGCTTGGCGCGGAGCCGCTGGCCTACGCCGAGGCCGCGCTCGAGACGTCGGCCCCGGCCTGGGCCGTGGTCAGCGCGGACGGCGCCCCGGTGCCGACCCCGCTGCCGGCCGGGCCGATGGCGCCGGCGGAGGCGGCCGCCGCGGCGGCGCTGGACGCGGCCATCCACGCCTGGGATATCGCGATGGGGACCGGGCAGGCCTCGCCGCTCTCCCCCGCGCTGGCCCGGGCGCTGACCCCGGTGGCGAGGAGCATCGTCGAGCCGCTGCGGCAGTACGGCGCTTACGCCGCGGCCCTGGAGGCCGGGGCGGGCGCGGACGACGCGGCCACGCTGCTGTGCTACCTCGGCCGCTCCCCCGTCTGGACCGCTTAGGACGGGAGGGCACCCCGCTGATCGTGGCCAGGATCCGGGCGGGATCCTGGTCACGATTGCGGCTGTTTCCGGTTAGCTGCTCGGTGGATCCGCACTATCCGGTGGATCCTGACCCCTCTGGGGGCCACAATCCACCGGATAAACCATATCCACCGAGTTGATTTCCAGTTGATTGCATAAATATGCAAGATTTGTTTGCAGTGGGGCTTTCGTGATTACTGAGGTGGCGGGCCCTTGGGCGGTGGCTTGTGGGGGTGGCGAGGGCGGGGGCGGGGTGGCGGGGGCGGGCGGGGTGGGGCGCTGGGGTTAGAGGGTGCGGAGGGTTTCGGTGAGGGCTTGGGCGAGCTGGTCGACGTTGGGCTGGGTGAAGGGGAGCGGGGGGCGGATCTTGAGGCTGCTGCCTTCGGGTCCGGTGGCGCTGATCAGGACGCGGCGCTCGCGCAGGCCATTGACGACGCGCAGGGCGGCGTCGCCGTCGGGGGCGCCGTCGTCCGGTCGGGCGAAGTCGACCGCGGCGTACAGGCCGCACGTGCGGACCGCGGCGATCCGGGGCTCGTCCTTGGCGATCCCGTCGAGGACGTCGCGCAGGTAGCCGCCGACGGCCTGGGCGTTCTCGCGCAGGCCTTCGGTCTCGATCACGTCGAGGACCGCGGCCGCGGCGGCGACGCAGACCGAGTTGCCGCCGAACGTATTGAAGTACCTGATCTTGCTGCCGAACTCCTGGAGGATCTCCGGGCGGGCGGCCACCCCGGCGATCGGCATGCCGTTGCCCATGGGCTTGCCCATCACCGCCAGGTCGGGCATGATGCCGTGGCGCTGGAAGCCCCACATGGCCTCGCCGGTGCGGCCGAACCCGGGCTGGACCTCGTCCGCGATGAACACCCCGCCGGCCGCGCGGACCGCGTCGGCCACCGGCCGCAGGAACCCGGCCGGATCCGGCCGGATCCCGTCGGAGGAGAACAGGGTGTCGGCGATGAACGCGGCCAGCCGGACGCCGTGCCGGTTCATGTCGGCGATCGCCGTCCGCACCCGTTCGGCCAGGGACTCGTGCGTGTCGCCGGGGCCGGGCGCCGCCACCGTCCATACCGTGCGGCCCAGCGGGACGGCCGGGCCGAGGCTGGGCGAGATCTCGGCGGCCGCCGCGGTCACGCCGTGGTAAGCGTTGGCCGTGATCACGACCCCCTCGCCCCCGGTGTAGAAGCGCGCGATGCGGAGCGCGAGGTCGACCGCCTCGCTGCCGGTGCAGGTGAACATGACGTTCCCGATCCCGGCCGGGTAGGTGCTGAGTAGCCGCTCGGCGTAGTCCAGGATCAGCTCGCTGGCGTACCGGGTGTGGGTGTTCAGGGTGGCCGCCTGCCTGGCGATCGCCTCCACCACGTGCGGGTGGCAGTGCCCGACCGACGGCACGTTGTTGTAGGCGTCCAGGTAGACCTGCCCGTCCGCGTCGTACAGGTGCACGCCCTCACCCCGGACGATGCGGACCGGGTTGCGGTAGAAGAGCTTGTAGGCGGGGCCGAGCAGGCTGGCCCGGCGCTCGACGATCGTGCGCAGCTCGGGGTCGAGGGCGTCGACGGATGCCATGTCGAAGCCGTTGACCATGGTCGCGGTGTCACGCACGGGTGGCCTCCTGGATGCGGGCGGCGGTCTCCTCTGCGCCGATGCTAAGCAGCCGGTCCAGCTGCTCCCACGCCCGGGGGGTGTTGCGCAGGACGTAGGCGCGGTTCTCCGGGAAGCGTTCGGCGCGCCATTCGCTGATGATGATCCGGGCCACCACGCGCCCCAGGATCAGGTCGGGCAGCAGGCCGAGCTCGGCCGCGGTGAGCGGCGTGACGGCGTGGTACCCGGCGACCAGGTCGAGCCCGGGGCCGAGCGGATCGTCGTCGGCGATCAGGTTGGCGACCGCGATGGCGATGTCGTTGATCAGGGCGGTGACGGTGACGTCGCCGAAGTCGATGATCCCGCTGACCTCGCGGCCGTCGGCCGAGATCAGGGTGTTGTCCGGGCTGAAGTCGTTGTGCAGCAACTGGCGGCGCTGAGCGGCTAGCCGGGGCAGGACCTCGGCGGTGAGCCGGGCGAGCTGGGTGGTGAGCAGGTCGGTGCGGGGACCCGGAGGACGTTCGGCGGCCAGGGGGCGGAGCCGGGGTAGCTGGGCGAGGTCCCACAGCAGCGGGCGGTGCACCAGCGGGTCGTCGAAGCCGCGCAGGGCCTGGCCGAGCGTGGCCAGGGTGGCGCCCATGGCGCGGCGCAGCGGTGGGTCGGTGGCGACCGAGCGGAGCAGGCGGCCGTCGAGATAGCTGAGGGCGTGCACCACGCGGCCGCGCAGCGGGCCGTCCGGGACCACCGTCCACGGTTCCCCGTCAGCGGCCGGTTCCAGCGGCATCAGCACCCGCGGCACCGGCAGGCCGGGCGCGGTCGCCGCGATATGCCGCAGGACCCTCACCTGGACGCCGACCACGGCGGGATCGGCGTGCTGATGGGCGAACTTGACGACGTACCGCGCTCCCCCGCTGTCCAGGAGGAAGTTGTCGTCGGCTTCGCCGGGGAGCCGGGTCAGGTTCCCGGCCAGGCCGTAGCAGGCTTGGATCGCCTCGGCGGCGTCGGTCGCGGTGACCGGCGGCGAAGACGTCAGCCGAGTGACGTCTGCGTTTTCCCGCTCGCTCTGCTTTTCCCGCTCGCCTCCGGGCGCCTTTGAGTCGCTGCCTTCCCTCGTCGCTCGTCGCAAGCTCCTCGCTCCTCAGTCCAGGACCGCGACGGCGCCCTTTGGCTCGCAGGGGTACCGGGCGTGCCAGCTCACTCGTTCGGTACTAATGATCTTTTTTTTGGCGGGCGGCGTCGAGCAGGCTGCCTCATACGGCGGGCAGCGGGGTAGCGCGGTGACGGCTTAGGGCATCTGGAAGTAGGTCGTGTAGTACTCGTGGGCGGCGCGGGCGATGGGGATCAGCTGGACGGGCTGGTGGCTGGCGAGGGCGTCGAAGGTCAGCTGGGGGGCGGACGTCCGGCTGATCGAGTCCAGCTCGAGCTGCGGGGTGAGCATGCCGGGGTTGCGGGGGTGGACGGCGCTGAGCACGACCGGGCCGTAGGTCAGCGCCTGCACCTCCGGGTGGTCGGGGGTCGGCTCGACGGCTAGTTGCATCGGCATGGTGATCTCGAGCCGGTCGCCCGCCTGCCAGTGCCGCCGCAGCGCGACCCAGCCGCTCGGCCAGGTGCCGGAAAGGCCCGTGACCGGCGCGCCGTTGAGCCGGACCACGGGCGGCTTGGCCACCCACTTCGCCACCCGGACCCGCACGGTCACGGTGGCGGCGCCGGATGCCACCGACAGCCGGACGACCGGGTCGTCGGGGAACCCGGTGTCCTGCCTGAACGTGATGTTTCCGAGGTTGACCGCGGACGGGACGAACAGGTTCACGGAGACGCCGTCCGCGTCGCGGCTATAGATGGTGTCGGCGAACTTAGCGTGGGTCTCCACGCCACTGGCGGTGTCGCAGGTGAAGGTATCCCAGTCGGTGGCGTAGATGCCCGGGTTGCCCTGCGGGAAGTAGTTGAGCGGCTGGCGCTTGTAGGCGCCCGTCGACAGGCCGGTGTAGTAGCAGTTGAAGCCGTGCGGCGAGGCGGGGTCCTGCTCTCCCAGCATCTGGTTGAGCAGGGTGCGCTCGTAGTAGTCGAGCAGGTCGACCCGCCGCGGCTGGTGGAAGTGGAGCAGCCGGGTCAGCTTGAGCATGTTGTAGCTGACACAGTTCTCGCAGGTGAAGTTGGACAGCTGGGCGGCCACCGTGTCGGGCTGCTGGAAGTGCTCGTAGTTGCCGACCCCGCCGATGACGTACACGTGGTGGCCGGTCACGATGTCCCAGAAGTTCTGGGCGATGTCGCGGTACTTGCCGCTGCCGGTCTCCTCCCACATCCGCAGGCTGGCGATGATCTTGGGGGTGGTCACGTTGGCCTGCAGGCCGGGCAGGTTGTCTTCTCCCTCGGCCAGGGGATCGAGCACCGCGGCGTGGTAGAAGCGCTGCGCGGTGGCCAGGTAGCGCTCCCGGCCGGTGATCGTGTAGAGGTTGGCCAGGGCCTCGGGCAGCCCGCCGAACTCGGTGTTCAGGACCGCTTGCATCTGGTCGTACGGGATCCGTTTCGGGTTCGTCCGCCAGTCCACCCAGTCGGCTAGCTTGACGGCCACGTCGAGCGCCTGGTCGTCGCCGGTCAGCTGGTACTGGTCGATCATCCCGGCCAGGTACTTGTGGATCATGTAGTACGGCGACCAGATCGGGCCGCTGCCCTGCTCGAGCAGGTCGAAGTAGTGCTCGGGGAAGCCGGACAGGTAGCCGGGGTGGAATCCGGCGCTGCTGGCTTTCTGCTGGAGGGCGGCGAGCTGGCTGACCAGGTAGCGGCCGCGGGTCTTCGTGGCCTCATCGTTTGTGTTGGCATAGGTCAGCGCGAGGCCGGACAGCAGGTGGCCGGTCATATGGCCGCGGATCAGCGAGTCCGGCTTCTCCCAGCCGCCGAGCGGCTCGGAAGCCGAGGGCTCGCCGTAGTTGAGGCGGAAGGAGCGGAGCATGCGTTCGGGGTCGAGGAACAGGAGGTAGGTAGTGTTCCGGGCCTGGTTCTGGCGGAAGGGGCTGTCGAGCAGGCTCACTGCGGTCAGCGGGAACGCGGCGGCGCGGCCCGCGGTGCCGTCGGGGGCGTAGCCGCTGGGCTGGGGCCGCTCACCGCGGAACACCGCGGGGGCGCTGGCGGCCGGAGGGATCCCGTCGCCGGCCAGGGCCTGCCCGGCTAGCAGCGCTCCGGTGCCGATGCCGAGAGCAGTGAGTGCTTGGCGGCGGCTGATGCCATGAGGGAGCCGCGGCATTCGCGGCGTCTCCGATGGTCGCCGAGGTGCCGGGGATCCGGGATCCCCGGTGGTCCCAGGACTTGCCGGCGGCCCGGCGGCCTCCGGATCCGCGGTGACCTGAAGAGCGCCGGTAGCCCGCGGGCCCTCGGGGACGTCAGCTTTTTCTTGCTCTTCTGTTTCCGGCTCTTCCGGTTTCGGCTCTTCCGGTTTCGGCTCTTCCGGGGCGTCGGTTGCTTCCAGTGCGCCGGGCACTTCAGGGGGTCCCGGGGTCGCCACGGGTTCCGGGGAATCCGGATCTTCTGGGGTCTCCTGGGCGGCCAGGCTTTCCAGGGTCTTCGGGGTTTCCAGGGCTCGGGGGCTCCCGTCCGCTTGCCGGCCAGTACGAACAAGATCATCTATAGGGCTACTTGTCCATGTAACCGTTCCTCAGCGGGCGTCGGTTCAACTCGGCGGGAGGAAATTCTTACCGACTGCTTACGCGGGCTTTTCAGGTGAGCCGACGCGAGCCGCCCCTCGTAGTCATGGGTAGTGGTCAGTGCACACGGCGGCCGAGATCACTGAGTCAATAATCCAGACGCTCCCAGGCTCAGTGGTCGCTCGTCTCCCCCTATCCGTGCAGGCGGTCGGGTGCACTGGCCACTTTCGCGTGGCCGCCTGCCCGGCCTTAATGGCTTAGGACGAGGGCGGCCAGGGCGGCCAGCGCGAAGGTCACCGTGGCGCCTCCGCCGTGCAGGACGACAAGACGGATGCCGAACGAGGGGGCGGGCTCGTCCCGGTCCCGGCCGTCCGGGCGCTGGCGCGCCGCGCGGGTGTTAGCCGCGAACCAGGTCAGGCCCAGGCATATCGTCGCCGTCACCAGGCCGAATGCGATCCAGCCGAGCACGCGGTTGTGCACGAGCGTGAAGCCCAGCCAGAAGGCCAGGCCGGTGATGGCCAGGACCGGGTGCGCGAACTCCAGCAGCGAGCGCAGGCCTGGCATCATCGGCGCCTGCCTGGCCGCGGTCAGCGAGGGCGGATCGAACTGGCTCCGCGCCGCGCGCCGCAACTCCCGCTTGGACGTAGGCGAAGCCTGTTCGACCTGCGAGGAAAGGCGGTCCGGCGAAGCATAAGCGGCTGAAGTGGCAGCTGAGGTGATTGAGACCGAAGCGGGTATGCCGACTGACACGGGTGCCGCGGCTGAAGCAGGTGCGGAAGCGGAAGCAGGTGCGGAAGCGGAAGCGGCGACTTCGGGTGGGGCTCCGGCAATGACGGGCGGTGCTTTGGCGACAACGGGGGTGTTCGTGGCGGCGGCCGGGGCTGCGGGACGGGGGCGGCCGAGGTTGCTGGATATCAGCAGGGAGAACCCCGCTCCGGCGGTGAACAGCCAGAGCACCAGCACCACGATGGCCATCGCCACTCCTTTTCGCAGGTCCCGAATGTACCCGAGCAACCTGGACGCGTTTCCCGGGAGTTACCTGCGGGAAGCGCGGGGAGCTGGCGGCTCGCTGATGCGCCGCTTCGGGAGATAACCCGGTGGATTTCACTTACCCGGTGGATTCGATACCCCCCAGGGGTCTCGATCCACCGGATAAGCCGGATCCACCGTGTTAGTCCGGCCGTGCAGGCTACTGCTGGTGCTGTTGGTACTGGAGTGGCCGATCTACCGGGGACGACCTGGCTGGCGAGAGGCGAGAGCTGGATCGCCGCCTCAGCGTGCGGACGGCAAGGCTGGCTCGTGGCGGAAAGTGGAGCTCCCGGCACCGCGGGGTGAGGCGATACCGGGAGCGGATCGTGGGCTAGCGGGGACCGGGCCGGATTGGCGGGACCGGGCCGGGTTGATGGGACTAGGCGGGGTTGGCGAGGCGGACTGGCGGGGCTGGCGAGGCGGATTGGTGGGCTGGGGCCCGGGGGTGGGGTGTCGGGGCGGGGTGTCGGGGCGGGGTGGGGTGGGGTGGCGGGTTAGTCGGGGGTGTTGTGGCGTTCGATTAGGTGGGTGATGGCGAGGGCGACGCCGATGGCGGCTAGGGCGGCTAGGGCTAGGAAGGTGATTGCTTCGGCGTGGGCGGAGGCGTGGCGGAAGGCGGCTAGGGCGGTGGGGGCGACGCCGGTGCCGGAGGCGGCGCTGGGGAGGTGGGCTGCCAGGTGGGCGGCGAGGGGTGGGCGGCGTGTGGGGGGAGGTGGCCGGCCAGGTTTAGGTAGAGGGTGCCGAAGGTGGCGACGCCGACGAGGAGGCCTAGCTGGTTGACGGTGACGACGACGCCGGTGGCGTCGGCGGCTAGTTCGACCGGGACGCGGAGCAGGACGCGGGTCATCAGGGGGCTGAAGGCGGCGGCCATGCCGGCGCCGCTGAGTGCGCCGAGGAGGTAGAGGCCGGTGGCGTCGGTGCCGCCGGCGTGGACCGCCCAGGCCAGGCCGGCCATGGCGGCGGCGAACAGGACGAAGCCGCCGATGATCACGGCGCCGTGGGAGCGGGCCGGGAGGCGCCGCCAGTTCAGGCTGACCAGGGCGAAGGTCACCGCGGCGGGGGCGAAGGTCAGGCCCGCCCGCAGCGGGGAGTAGCCCAGGCCGTCCTGCAGGTGCAGCGCGAGGGTGAAGAAGAACCCGCTGAAGACGGTCATGACGATGAACAGGGCGGCGATCGCCGCCGGGATGCCGGGGACGCGCAGGACCCGGCCGGGGATCAGCGGGGTCCTCGGGGTTCCGCCGGGGCGGGCGGCGCGCCGTTCGACGGCGGCGAAGGCGATGGTCAGCGGGATGCTCGCGGCCATCGCGATCCAGCCCCAGGCCGGCCAGTGCTCGGGCTGGCCGAGGACGAGCGGGAGGACGAGCGCCAGGACCGCGGGGGTCAGCAGGGCCAGGCCGGGGAGGTCGAGGGTCCGGCCGGGCTCGCCCCGGCCGTGCGGCAGGGCCCGGGCGCCGACCGCCAGCAGGACCACGCCGACCGGCACGTTGACCAGGAACACCGGCCGCCAGTCCGAGCCGAACAGGTTGGCGCTGATGAGCAGGCCGCCGGCCAGCTGGCCGGCCACCGCGCCGCCGGCCAGGACGGCGGAGTAGCGGCTCATCGCGCGGGCCCGGGGCTTCGGGTCCGGGCCCGCGTGGGTGCGCTGGATGAGGCTGAGCACCTGCGGGATCATCACCGCGGCGCCCGCGCCCTGGACGAAACGCAGGGCGACCAGCAGGCCGGTCGAGCCGGCCAGCCCGCAGCCGAGCGAGGCCAGCGTGAACAGGACGAGCCCGGCCAGGAAGACCCGGCGGTGGCCGAGGATGTCGCCGAGCCGGGCGCCGGTCACCAGCAGCACGGCGTAGGTAATGGTGTAGCCCGCCACCACGAGCTGCAGGCCGGCGCCCGAGGCGCCCAGATCAGCGTGGATCGAGGGGGCGGCGACGTTGACGATGGAGGCGTCGAGCACGGCCATGAACTGCCCGATGAGGACGACGGCCAGGACGAGACCGGGACGCACCGGACGCTCGCGGCTGGCAAGCAGGCCGCCGCGGGAGTCACGGGTGAGGATGTTGGTCATGCATCCAGCCTGGTGCCATTCTTATCCAGGTACCTAGAGCCTGGTTATCCTGGTACTGACACCACCTGGAAGCGGACCGGGGATTCGGGCAGGATAGCTACGTGAGCGAACGCGGGAACACTGTCACGCTGCGGCGGCACGAGCTGGCGGCGTTCCTGCGGAGCCGGCGGGAGCGGGTCACGCCGGAGGATGTGGGATTGCCGGGCGGGTCGCGGCGGCGGACGGCCGGGCTGCGGCGCGAGGAAGTCGCGCAGCTGGCCGGGGTGGGCGTGACCTGGTACACGTGGCTGGAGCAGGGGCGGCCGATCCGGGCCAGCGTCCAGGTGCTCGAGGCGGTGGCGCGGACGCTGCGGCTGGACACGACCGAGCGCCAGCACCTGTTCCGGCTGGCCGAGGTGCCGGACGCGGCCGCCCACGACCACGCCAGCGCGTTGCTGCGGCCGCAGGTCCAGGTCATCCTGGACAACCTGAACCCGATGCCGACCAGCGTGATGAGCGAGCGGTTCGACATCCTGGCCTGGAACGCGGCCTACGCGGTGCTGTTCCCGCGCACGGCGGAGGCTCCCCCGGCCGAGCGGAACACCCTGCTGCACTGTTTTGTCCGGCCGTCGTGCTGCAGCGTGCTCCTGAACCGGGACGAGCAGCGCACGGCTATGGTCGCCCAGCTGCGGGCGGCCTACGGGCACCATGTCGGCGATCCGGCCTGGACCAGCTTCATCCGCCGGATGGACGCGGCCAGCCCCGAATTCGCGGCCATGTGGGCCACCCAGGACGTGGCCCAGCCGGCGTACCACACCAAGGTGTTCCGGCACCCGCTCTACCCGCGGCTGGACATGACGTCCACCAGCTTCGCCGTGCCGAGCGCGCCCGGTACCCGGATGGTCGTCTGCACCCCGGACAACGACGCCACCTGGGCAGCCATGGAACGGCTGCTGGCGGATCCGGTCGAGCACCACTTTCCCTGCTGGCCCGGCCACCAGGCCCGGGCCCGGGAACTTCTTACGAACTGAGGACCAACCAGGTTAACTCGGGGCAGATCCGCTCAGGGTACTCCAAACTAACTCTCAGTTACCGTTTTCCCCGTTCGTCACACGAATCACTGGGAACGGCCATACAATCGATTATCCTGCAAGCACAGGTTGTTACTTGCCTTATCATCCGGAACACCGGATGAAACACTGGTAACCTGACTCCCAATACCGCCACCCGTCACACCGTCAGCGCCGCGGCCGCGAGCACGGATAGTGACCAGGGAACCATAAGCCCGTTCGGAATGAAAGATTTTGGTTTTCCTGGGTTTTGTGGGGTAGCGGCGCTACGGAGGGGCAGTTCAAAGGGGAACTATGACGCCGGTTATTGGCATAACCACATACGAGGATCAAGCGTCCTGGCGTAACTGGTCGGCCCGGGCCGCAATCCTTCCCTATGTATACGTGGACTCGGTACGGCGCAGCGGCGGCCGCGCGGTCCTGCTGCCGCCGGGCGGCGACGACGCCGAGGCCAGCGCCACCGTCGCGGGCCTGGACGGCCTGGTGGTCACGGGCGGCCCGGACGTCGACCCGGTCCGGTACGGCGCGGCCCGGCACCCGCGGACGCAGGTGCCGGTCACGGCGCGGGACACCTGGGACCTCTCGGTCACCGGCCACGCGCTGCGGCAGGGGGTGCCGCTGCTCGCCATCTGCCGCGGCATGCAGATCCTGAACGTCTGCCGGGGCGGCACGCTGCACCAGCACGTGCCCGACCTGAAGGGGCACGAGCGGCACGACGGGCCGCCGGGCGGGTTCGGCCTGCACCAGGTGCGGGTCAGCCCGGACAGCACGCTGGCCACGATCTTGACCGGGGCCGAGGTCTTCGAGGTGCCGACCAAGCACCACCAGTCGGTCGACCTGCTCGGCGACGGGCTCAAGGCGGTGGCCTGGGAAGAAGACGGCACGATCGAGGCAGTCGAGGCCGGGCCGTCCGCGCTCGACGGTTTCTCCGGGTTCCTGCTGGGCGTCCAGTGGCACCCTGAGCAGGGCAGTGACCTGCGCGTGTTCGGCGCCCTGGTGAGCGCGGCGGCGGAACGGGCGACCGCGCGTAACACAGTGCTTGCGCCTATGATCTAGTCTTTCTGCATTACGTTGCCGCAAAGATGGCGACGACGGGTTATCAGGAGATAAGAACGTGCCGGGAGGATCGCCCGCTATTACCGCGGCGGTTTTCCGTGCGGTGCGGACGGGGAACGCCTTCGAGGAGACCGTCGAGCGGCTGCTCGAAGGGGTCAAGCTGGGCGTTTACGCACCAGGCGACCGGCTGCCCCCGGAAAGGGAACTGACCCGCAGGCTGGGCATCAGCCGGATTACCCTGCGGGAGGCGCTGCGCGAGCTGGCCGCCGCTGGGTACGTCGAGACCAAGCGCGGCCGGTTCGGCGGCACGTTCATCTTGCGTCAGCCCGAGCCGATGGTGGACGACGAGCTGACCAGGGCCGCCCGGATCATGGGCAGCCAGCTCGACGACGCGCTGACGTTCCGGCGGGTGGTGGAGACCGGCGCGGCCGAGATGGCGGCCCGGGCCAGCCTGACGATGGAGCATCGGGAGAACCTGGCCGAGTGCCTGGCCGCGGTCAACGCCTGCGAGCCGGCCGGGTACCGCCCGGCCGACACCCGGCTGCACCTGGCCATCGCCGACGCGGCGGGCTCGCCGATGCTGACCGCGAGCGTGGTCGAGGCCCGGGTCCAGCTGGTCGACCTGCTCAACGCCATCCCGATGCTCCAGCGCAACCTGGAGCACGCGAACCATCAGCACGCCGGCATCGTTCGCGCGATCCTGGCCGGCGACCCCGAGCGCGCCCGGCGCGCGATGGAGGAACACGTGGCCGGCACCGCCGCCCTGCTCCGCGGCTTTCTCCGCGAGTCTGCGTAACGCCCGCGTAGCAGGCACGTAACGCCGCTACCGCAACTCTTGACACACTCCCTGGCGCAGTGGGTGAATACGTTCATTCAATGGATCGCAGTCATCCATATGTGCTGGTTCCCCTAGGGAGATCGCATGGCCGACCCTGTTGCCGCCGCCTCGACGGCAAGCGATGACGAGCAACGCCTGCACGAACTCGGCTACGCGCAGGAACTCATGCGGCGGATGTCCGGGTTCTCGAACTTCGCCGTCTCGTTCACGATCATCTCGATCCTGTCCGGCTGCCTGACCCTGTACGGGTACGGCATGAACACCGGCGGCCCCGGCATCATCATCTGGGGCTGGCCCATCGTCGGCGTGTTCACGCTGATGGTCGGGCTGGCCATGGCCGAGGTCTGCTCCAGCTTCCCCACCGCGGGCGGCCTGTACTACTGGTCGGCCAAGCTGGCGCGGAAGAACGGGCCGGCCTGGTCCTGGTTCACCGGCTGGTTCAACTTCCTCGGCCAGGTCGCGGTCACGGCGGGCATCGACTTCGGCTGCGCGTTCTTCATCAACGCGTTCCTGAACCTGATGTGGGGCGTGAGCACGGCGCACTGGGTGACCATCCTGATCCTCGCGGTCGTGCTGCTGGTGCACGGCCTGCTGAACCAGTTCGGCATCAAGCTGGTCTCGCTGCTGAACGACATCAGCGTCTGGTGGCACGTCATCGGCGTGCTGATCATCGTGGCGGTGCTGATCTTCGCGCCGTCCAAGCACGCCTCGGCCGAGTTACGTGTTCGGCGGGTTCGTCAACAACACCGGCTGGAGCAGCTCGTTCTACGTGCTGCTGCTCGGCCTGCTGCTGGCCCAGTACACGCTGACCGGTTTCGACGCGTCGGCCCACATGACCGAGGAAACCCACAACGCCGCGCGCAGCGGCCCGCGCGGCATCGTGATGTCGATCGTGATCTCGCTGATCGCCGGCTGGATCCTGCTGATCGGCGTGACGTTCGCGATCCAGAAGGCGCATTACGCCGACTACACCGGCGCGCTGGTGCCGCCGGCCCAGATCTGGGCCACCGCGATCGGCGACACCGGGGCCAAGCTGCTGCTGCTGATCGCCATCGGCGCCCAGCTGTTCTGCGGGATGTCCTCGGTCACCGCCAACTCCCGGATGATCTACGCATTCTCCCGCGACGGGGCGCTGCCCGGCTCGAACTTCTGGCACCGGGTGAACAAGCGGACCCGGACGCCTACCAACGCGATCTGGCTGGCGGCCGGCGGCGCGCTGATCCTGGCCCTGCCCTACCTGGGGAACAGCACGGCCTACGCCGCGGTCACCTCGATCGCCGTCATCGGCCTGTACATCGCGTACGTGCTGCCCACGTTCCTGCGGCTGCGGCAGGGGGCGGAGTTCAAGCGCGGGCCGTGGCACCTGGGCCGGTGGAGCTACATCGTCGGCACGATCGCGGTGATCTGGGTCATCTTCATCACGATCTTGTTCATGCTGCCGACCGCGAACCCGATCACCGTGGGCAACTTCAACTACACCGTGGTGGCCGTGCTCGTGGTGCTCGGCTTCGCCGGCATCTACTGGGCGGTCTCGGCGCGGAACTGGTTCAAGGGCCCGAAGGTTCAGGGCACGGCCGCGGAACTGGCCGCGATCGAAAGGGAGCTCGCGGTCTGATGCCGGCCGAGAGCGCGCAGGCGGCGCGGCCTGCTGACGCTGGAGGAAGTGCGGTCGGAAATCGGTGCGGGCGAGATCGACACGGTCGTGCTGGCCTTCACCGACATGCAGGGGCGGCTGCAGGGCAAGCGGCTGTCGGCCGAGTTCTTCCTGGACGAGGTGGCCGAGCACTACTCCGAGGGCTGCAACTACCTGCTGGCCGTGGACGTGGACATGAACACGGTCGACGGGTACGCCATGTCGTCGTGGTCCCGCGGCTACGGGGACTTCGTCCTGGCGCCGGACATGAGCACGCTGCGCCGGATGCCGTGGCACCCGGGCAGCGTGCTGGTCATCGCCGACCTGACCTGGCTGGACGGCGCGCCGGTGGTGGCCTCGCCGCGGCAGATCCTCAAGGCGCAGACGGACCGGCTGGCTTCCCGGGGCTGGACGGCCTTCGTCGGCACCGAGCTGGAGTTCGTCGTCTACAACGACACGTACGAGCAGGCCGCGGCTCGCGATTACAAGGACCTGACGCCGGCCAACCAGTACAACGTGGACTACTCGATCATCGGCACCTCGCGGATCGAGCCGCTGCTGCGCCGGATCCGGCTGGAGATGGCCGGGGCCGGCCTGTACGTCGAGTCGGCCAAGGGCGAGTGCAACCTCGGCCAGCACGAGATCGCGTTCCGCTACGCGGAGGCGGTCACCACCTGCGACAACCACTCGATCTACAAGACCGGGGCGAAGGAGATCGCGGCCCAGGACGGGAACAGCATCACGTTCATGGCCAAGCCGAACGCGCGCGAGGGCAACTCCTGCCATATCCACCTGTCGCTGCGCTTCTTCTTCCGATGGCTCGCCGGTGATGGCCGGGGACGGGTCGTACGGGCTGTCCAAGCTGGGCGAGCATTTCCTGGCCGGGCAGCTGGCGGCGCTACGGGAGCTGGCGCTGTGCTATGCGCCCAACATCAACTCCTACAAGCGCTATGTGCCGGGCAGCTTCGCCCCGACTTCGGTCCGCTGGGGTCCGGACAACCGGACCTGCGCGCTGCGGCTGGTCGGGCACGGGCAGTCGCTGCGGGTGGAGAACCGGGTGCCGGGCGGCGACGTGAACCCGTACCTGGCGGTGGCGGCGATGATCGCGGCCGGGCTGCACGGCATCGACCACGAGCTGCCGCTCGAGCCGCCGGTGACCGGCAACGCCTACGCCGACGACACGCTGCGGGTCCCGCACACCCTGCGCGACGCGCTCGATCTGTGGGAGAAGAGCGAGCTGGCGCGGGAGACGTTCGGCGCGCGAGGCGACCGAGCACTACGCCAACTACGCCCGGGTCGAGCTGGCCGCCTACGACGCCGCGGTGACCGACTGGGAGCTGCGGCGCGGCTTCGAGCGCCTGTGAATTTTCGGGCGTCCGTGACAAGAACACTGTGAGCAAGACGCTGTAAGGGGAATCGCGCTTGTCTGTCTTTACCGTGCTCAACCCCGCGACCGAGGAGCCGGTCACCACGGTGACCCAGGCCTCGGCCGAGGAGGCCGATGAGGCCATCGCCCGGGCCTCGGCCGCGCTGCCGGCCTGGCGGGCGGTCGCGCCCGGGGACCGGGCCCGTCTGCTGCGCGCGTTCGCGGCCGCCGTGGACGCCGCGTCGGAGGAACTGGCCGGGCTCGAGGTGGCCGGCTCGGGCCATCCCATCGGGGCCGCCCGGTGGGAGGCCGGGCAGGTCCGCGACGTGCTGATGTACTACGCGGCGGCGCCGGAACGGCTGAGCGGTCGGCAGATCCCGGTGGCGGGCGGGCTGAACGTCACCTTCCACGAGCCGGTGGGCGTGGTCGGCCTGATCGTGCCGTGGAACTTCCCGATGCCGATCCTGTCCTGGGGCATGGCGCCCGCGCTGGCGGCGGGCTGCACCGTGGTGGCCAAGCCGGCCGAGGTCACCCCGCTGACCGCGATGCGGATCGCCGAGCTGGCGCTGGAAGCGGGCCTGCCCGAGGGCGTGTTCCAGGTGCTGCCGGGCAAGGGCAGCGTGGTGGGCCAGCGGCTGGTCGACCACCCGCTGGTCCGCAAGATCGTGTTCACCGGGTCGACCGAGGTGGGCCAGCGGATCATGGCCGACTGCGCGCGCCAGGTCAAGCGGCTGACCCTGGAGCTCGGCGGCAAGAGCGCCAACATCATCTTCGCCGACGCCGACCTGGAGAAGGCGGCGGCCACCGCGCCCTACGCGGTGTTCGACAACGCCGGGCAGGACTGCTGTGCCCGGTCCCGGATCCTGGTGCAGCGCTCGGTGCTCGATCGCTTCATGGAGCTTTTCGAGACGGCGGTGCGGGGCGTCGCGGTCGGGGATCCTTCCTCGGCGGCGACCGAGATGGGGCCGCTGATCTCGGCCGCGCACCGTTCGCAGGTCGCTTCTTATGTGCCCTCCGATGCCCCGGTGGCCTTCCGCGGGCACGCGCCTTCCGGTCCGGGGTTCTGGTATCCGCCGACCGTGCTCGCGCCGGTCAGCCTGGACGACCCGGCGTACACCGAGGAGGTGTTCGGCCCGGTGGTGACGGTGACACCGTTCTCCGACGAGGCCGAGGCGATCGAGATCGCCAACGACACCCCGTACGGGCTGTCCGGGTCGATCTGGACCCGGGACGTGGGGCGGGCGATCCGGGTGGCCCGCGCGGTGGAGACCGGCAACCTGTCGGTGAACTCGCACTCCTCGGTGCGGTACTGGACGCCGTTCGGCGGCTTCAAGCAGTCTGGCCTGGGACGCGAGCTCGGCCCGGATGCCCCGGACGCCTTTACCGAGGTCAAGAACGTATTCATTTCCACGGAGGACTCATGAGGTTCGAGGGCAGGACCGTCGTCATCACCGGGGCGGGGAGCGGGATCGGGCTGGCGGCGGCGCGGCGGTTCGGGTCCGAGGGCGCGCACGTGGTGGCGGTCGACGTCGACGACGCGGCCGGGGAGAAGGCCGCGCTGGAGGTCGGCGGGCTGTACGTGCACGCCGACGTGACGTCGGCTTCCGACGTGGCCGCGGCTTTTCGGTTGGCGAACGACACCTACGGCTCGGTCGACGTGGCGTTCAACAACGCCGGCATCTCCCCGCCCGACGACGACTCCATCCTCGATACCGGGCTCGACGCCTGGCGGCGGGTGCAGGAGGTCAACCTGACCTCGGTCTACCTGTGCTGCAAGGAGGCGCTCGGCTACATGCGCGCGCAGGGCAAGGGATCGATCGTGAACACCGCGTCGTTCGTCGCGGTGATGGGCTCGGCCACGTCGCAGATCTCCTACACCGCGTCCAAGGGCGGCGTGCTCGCCATGTCCCGTGAGCTCGGCGTGCAGTTCGCCCGGGAGGGGATCCGGGTCAACGCGCTGTGCCCGGGGCCGGTGAACACGCCGCTGCTGCAGGAACTGTTCGCGTCGGACCCGGAGCGGGCCCAGCGCCGCCTGGTGCACGTGCCGATGGGCCGGTTCGCCGAGCCCGAGGAGATCGCGGCCGCGGTGGCCTTCCTGGCCAGCGACGACGCCTCGTTCATCACCGCCTCCACCTTCCTGGTCGACGGCGGCCTGTCCGGCGCGTACGTGACGCCGCTGTAGGTGTCCTGGCCGCTGGTTCGGTGATGGCGTGCGCTCAGTGCGCGGGGGCTCTCGGATTTGTCTGCAGTTATGGGCGTCATAGCACCCGAAACTGCAGACAAATCGCCAGCCTGGCCGGGTCCTTGCGAGGGCCGCGTGAGTCATCGCAGGCTGCGAGTGGCTAGCTCGGCCTCGCGGGTTACGGGCACGAACCCCACTGGGATTTCCAGCTGGCCTGGTACGTCCTGGCCAGTCCACGGAATGTCGGCCCACACCGCTCTGCCCTGCGCGTTACCCTCGACGCCCATGCGAACTGACAGTGCATTCACCATCAGCAGGCCGCGGCCGTCTTCGCATAGTAGGTCCTCAGTAAGCCGTGGGCCGTCCGGGCTGCCGTCGTCGTAGATGGCGACCCGGGTCATCTGCGTCCACCAGGTGACCTCGGCCACGAACTGGCCGCCGCTCCCGCTGGCTGTATGCCGGACGGCATTGGTACCGAGTTCGACGGCAACGGCCATGAGATCATCACGCGAAGAACATGGCGGCAGCAGGTATTCCAGCCAGCGCCGCAGCATGCTGATCTGGGCATCATCGCCCGGGAAGACCCGTCGCCATCGCAACGCACATGCGTGCGGCTCGCTGTGGTTGCCAGCCTCCCGGTTACTCATGCCTGCGATCGTAGGAGCCGCGTAGGTGCGCAGTCCACGATGTTGCGAGATGTTGCGCTAATTCAGTTCGCCCAGCGCCCTGATGATCAGCGCCCGGGCCGCTGCCCCGTAGGCGGCGGACGCCTTGAGGTGCTCGAACATCCTGGCGTACAGCTCGATCTCCTGCGGCCGGGTGACCTCGATGCTCGCGGTGGGCGTCTCCAGCGCGACCAGGGAGTCGTCGAAGATCCAGAAGCCCGCTGAGGCAACGGCGGCCCGCTCGGTCATCATCGGGATGATGCCGAGCGAGACGGTAGGTATCGACATCACCTCCAGCAGCCGGCCCAGTTGCCCGGCCTGGACCTCGGCGGTGCCGAACCAGGTCCGCAGCGCCTGCTCCTCCAGCACGACGTCAAACCGCTTGCCGGCGCTGGTAGAGGACACGCTGCCGCTCCATGCGGGCCGCGACGGCAGCGTCAAGGTCGTCGGGCGCGTCAAGGAAGCCGATCCAGAACGACAGCATGGCAGCGCAGTAGGCGGCGGTCTGGAACAGGCCCGGTATGACGTTGTGCTCATAGATCCGGAACACGGCTGGTCCGCTCGTACAGCGGTAGCGTGTGCGCCCCGAGGACCCGTTTCATCCCGGCGCGGGCCTGCCGCCGGAATTCCAGGTACGCAGACTCCACGGCGCGGGCGGTAGCGATCAGGTCAGGGACCTGCTCCTCGACGCCGCAGGCCCGGCACCAGTCGCGGATGTCCTGGTCAGACGGCGCCTGCACCCCATGCTCGATCTTGCTGACCCGGGTGAAATGCTGACCGGTCGCCGCGGCCAGCGCCCGCGCCGACAGGCCCGCGTCTTTCCGGATCTCCCGGAGCCGGGCGCCGAGAGCCTTCTGCGCCTGCCTGGCCGAGCTAGACGGGGGCGTAATCACGGTGCGGTACCGACAGCTTCCAGACGGCCTCGAACGCATGACCGGCACAGCCGGATGACGGCGGGGTCAGCCGAGCTGAGCCTGCCCGTGGCCAGGCCGTCTCCCGAGTACAGCAGGAACACAGCTAGGCGGTCATCGAACAGGTAGAAGTCATTTCCGGGCAGCGCGACCGACGACACCAGCCTGCGGGGCACCCACCGGATATCCTCCCCGGCCTCCACCATCGGATACGCGATGCTGTAGGACCAGCGCTGATAGTCGCTCAGCGGCTCGGACACGACTCCGCGCCCGGCGGACGGACTTCCCGGCCTTCACGTGCTCGCGGAGCGAGGCGCACCAGTCCTGGAGCCACTCCAGATCATCTGGCTCTCCAGCCGGCCCACTGGGCCATGTGCGGCAACTCGACCGCCGTCCCGTAGGCGTCGCGCATCTCCAGGTGGATGGCGTCCAGCGTCGAAGCCGCGACGCAGCAGTTCCTCGAACTCCTCATCCGTTACCGGCGTCACGGTCCTCCTGCCTGAAGAACTCAATCATCCTGTCCGGGATCTCCACCGCGGTCTCCCCGCCCGGGATGTCCATCTGCGCGAGGGCATCGGGGTCGGTGACCCTCCACCCCTGCACGACCCAGGTTTCCCGGTCGGTCCGGTACACCGTGGGCGACCCGGTCGGGTTGGAGTCCGGGTCCTTGCCGATGAACGTTAGGCGCACGGCTATCTCCCTGTCCTGAGAGTTGCGGAATGTTGCGCCCTATTAGGGTCGTTCCCGTGGGCCGACATGTCAAGACGACCGCACAGTGCGGTTAGCCGGCGGGGCGGGCGGGATCATGCTCCTGGAGGGCCGCCGCGAAGTTCTGCCAGGCCGACCGACAGGCCTCAGTTTGGATACTGGTGGACGTCCGCGGCATGCCCTGGCGCTGCGGCGAGCTTTCACGTCGTCGGTGAGCAGCGGAAGGCCGAGGGACTCGGCGAGTGCGACATACATGGCGTCGTAGGCGGTGAGATACGTTACGCATCTCGAATGCCCGGGCCTGCAGTGGCCGCATCGCGTGGCGGACAATCCGCAGGCCGGCATTCCCGCCACTGGGCGGTGTAATTCGTTTTAATTGCCGTATTCGCTGGGAAATCCGGACGACTTCGCGATGACTTGGCAATTTTTACGGAAAGGCGCGCCAATTCGTTCGGTGTGATGGTTTAAAAAAGGGTTCATGAGATTGCGCATCGCTTTCGCGGCGGCCGCGGCTTGCGCGGCCGCGCTGGCGACGGCCGGGCCGGTGACCGCCGCGCGCGGCCGGCTGCGCGGGCCGCACCGGTGTTATGTCGGTGAGCTGGCGGCGGGGCTGCACGGGTCGCAGGCGGGGCTGGGGAACCGGGGCATCATCTTGACGCTGACGGACATCAGCGATGCTTCGTGCCGGCTGGCCGGGTACCCGCGGCTCGGGCTGCGGGACGCGGCCGGGCGGGTGCTGCGCAGCACGACGCGGCGGGGGCCGACCTACTTCGACCCGGATCCGGGGCGGCGGCTGATCGTGCTCTCACCTGGGGAGACGGTGAGCGCGGATGTCGCGTTCGGGGTGGCGGGCAGCCCGGGGAACTCGGTGCTCGCGTCCTACCTGGAGATCACGCCGCCGGGCGGGCACCGGTCCTTCGGGCTGCGGATCCCGTACGGGCCGGCGCTGGTCTACCGGGGGCGGGTGGACGTGACCGCGCTGGCGCGGCACACGCCGTACTTTCCCTAGGGCGCGTGCAGGGTGCGCAGGCGGATGGTGACCGGCATCGCCCGCAGCTCGGCCAGGACGGCCTCGCTGTACTCGGCGCTGATGTCGGTCAGCACGTAGCCGAACTCGTCCCGGGTCCGCAGCAGCTGGCCCTCCACGTTGACGCCGTGGTCGGCCAGCACCCGGTTGACCGCGGCGAGGACGCCGGGCACGTTGCGGTGCAGGTGGACGAGGCGGTGGGTGCCGCTGCTGGCGGGCAGCGCGAGCTCCGGCAGGTTCACGCTGAGCGAGGTCGCCCCGGTGGTCGCGTAGTCGGCCAGCTTGCCCGCGACGAACTCGCCGATGTCCTGCTGGGCTTCCTCGGTGGAGCCGCCGATGTGCGGGGTGAGGATGACGTTCGGCAGGCCGCGCAGCTCGGAGACGAACTCGTCGCCCTTGCCCTTCGGCTCCTCGGGGAAGACGTCGATGGCCGCGCCGGAGATGTGGCCCGACTCGATGTAGCGGCGCAGCGCGGCGTGGTCCACCACGAAACCGCGGCACAGGTTCAGGAACAGCGACCGGGGGCGCATCATCGCGAACTCGGCCTCGCCGAAGAAGCCCCGGTTGGCGTCGCGGCCGTCCACGTGCAGGGTGACGGTCTCCACCGACTCCAGCAGCTCGGCCAGGGTCGAGCAGCGGCGCGCGTTGCCGAGCGCCAGCTTGTCGGCGATGTCGTAGAAGTAGACGGACATGCCGAGGTTCTCGGCCAGCACCGAGAGCTGGGTGCCGATGTTGCCGTAGCCGACGATGCCCAGCTTGCGGCCGCGCACCTCGTGGCTCCCGGCCGCGGACTTGTCCCAGTGGCCCGCGTGCATCTGGGCGGTCTTCTCCGGCAGCCGCCGGGCCATGGCGATGATCTCGGCCAGCGCGAGCTCGACCACGCTGCGGGTGTTGGAGAACGGCGCGTTGAACACCGCGACGCCGCGCTTGCTCGCCGCGGTCAGGTCGATCTGGTTGACCCCGATGCAGAAGGCGCCGATCGCCTCGAGGGCGGGCGCGGCGGCCAGGACGCGTTCGGTCACCTGGGTGCCGGAGCGGATGCCGAGCAGGTTCACGTCCCTGACGGCCTCGATCAGCTCGTCCTCATCCAGCGCGCGCGGCAGCGTATCAACCTGATATCCCGCTTTGACCAGCCGAGCCGACGCGTCCGGGTGGATATTCTCGAGTAGCAATGCCCTCGTCGTCACCGGAATATTCACCTTTCGCGCTATTACCCAGACCCGGCGGGCGGGCCAGGATTCATCCCCGTAGGCCGTTTCCTTTATACCTAACGGGCTGCGGTGACCGCCCCGGTCAGCTCATCGGGGCCGACGGGCCCGTCACCCTCGCCGTCCGGCGCGCCTTCGGACTCGAGATCACGGAGCCTGACCCGGACCTCGTCGGCGAGCGCGTGCGGCAGCCGGTCGAGGATGACGACGGCCTCGCGCCAGGCCGCGGCGGCCGCCTGGCGGTCGCCCTCGGCCAGCAGTGCGTCACCCAGGCCGGCCAGCGAGTTGCCCTCGCCGAAGTGCTGGGCGATATCGCGGTAGGCCTCGATGGCCCGGGTGTAGTGGGCCTTGGCCTGGGCGGTGTCACCGAGCTGGAGGTAGACGAAGCCGAGGCTGTCCAGGGTGTCGGCGGCGCCGCCGCGGTGACCCGACTCGCGGTGCAGGCTCAGCGCCCGCTGGCAGTGGACCAGCGCCTGGTCGTACTGGCCCAGGTGCCCGTACAGCCAGCCGACCCCGTTCTCCAGGGTGGCCTGGGTCCACCAGTGCCCGACGGCCTTGAGCATCCGCAGCGCGTCCAGCGCGACGGCCAGCGCCTCGGTGAAGCGCTGCTGCTTCTCCAGCATGCCGGCCAGGCCGTTGAGCACCACGGCCTCGTTGCCGCGATCGCCGAGTTCGCGGAACAGGTCGAGGGCGCGGCGGAAGTTCGGGTCGGCTTCGGAGTAGTCGCCGGTCTGCGACTGGACGTGGCCGAGCAGGTGGTGGGCGTGCGCCAGGGCGAGCGGGTCGCCCAGCCGGGTCGCCGCGGCCAGCGCGACCTGCTGGGTGGCGGTGTAGTCGCCGCCAGCGGGCCCGCCGGTTGAAGAACGGGCCGAGCGTCCAGGGGATCTGCCAGGCGTGGGCGTCGAACCCGCTGGCGTCGGCGTAGGCGATCAGCGTGAGCAGCACCGGGAGCTCGGCCTCGAACCAGGCCATCGCCTGATCCTTGTCCGTCATCTCGGCGGGCAGCACGCCCGGCTGCGGGCCGGTGAGCTGCAGCGGGGAGCGGAACGGGCTGAACCGGCTGGAGGCCGCCATGGCCGTGTGCAGGTAGTGATCGAGCACTCGCGCCGCCGCGGCGCGCCGCTCGGGCTCGGGGTCGATCCGTTCCGCCTGATCGACCGCGTAGGCGCGGAGCAGGCCGTGGAACGTGAACCGGGCCGGCAGGTACTCGGCCACCATGTGAGCCCGGGCCAGCTCACGCAGCGCGGTGCCCACCTCGGCCCGGGGCAGCGCGGCCAGGCTGGCCGCCGCGGACAGCGAGATGTCAGGACCCGGATGCACGCCGAGCAGCCGGAACATCCGCGCCGCGGGCTCGGACAGCTGATCGTAGGACCAGGAGAGCACGGCCCGCACGTTGGTCATCACGTCCCCGGCCTCGAGCGCGTCCAGCCGGCCGCGGGCGTCCCGCAGCTCGGCGGCGAGCTCGGTCAGCGAGCGCTTGGGCCGGGCGGCCGCCCGGCCGACCGCGATGGACAGGGCCAGCGGGAGCCGCGCGCACGACGCGATGATCTCGGCCGCCGCCTCCGGTTCGGCTGCCATCCGCTCGTCGCCGAGCCTGCGGGCGAGCATCTCGTGGGCCTCGCCGTCGCTGAGCACGTCGAGGGTGAGCGGCACCGCGCCTTCGATGGCCACCAGCCCGGTCAGCTCGTTGCGGCTGGTCACCACGACCAGGGAGCCGGGCGAGCCGGGCAGCAGGGGCCGTACCTGGGCCACGTTGCGCGCGTTGTCCAGGACGATCAGCATCTGCTTGCCGTCCAGCAGGCTGCGGAACAGCGCGGACCGGCCATCGATGTCGGACGGGATCCGGTACGGCGCCACGCCCAGCGCGTCGAGGAACAGGCGCAGCGCCTCCCACGGCTCGAGCGGCGTGGTGGCCGGGTCCAGGCCGCGCAGGTTGACGTAGAGCTGGCCGTCGGGGAACCGCCGGGCGACCTGGCGGCCGAACCGGACGGCGAGCGCGGTCTTGCCGGTGCCGGCCGCGCCCGAGATAGCCACGATCGGCACGGTGCGGTCCGGCCCGGGCAGCATCGACT
Organism: uncultured Actinomycetota bacterium; assembly: GCA_963839095.1. Lineage (GTDB taxonomy): Bacteria > Actinomycetota > Actinomycetes > Streptosporangiales > Streptosporangiaceae > Palsa-504. The sequence continues at coordinate 30,674 of CAWIUF010000074.1, forward strand.
GCAGCAAGCTGAGCTCTTCGTGGCGGCCGGAGAAGCCCGGCGCGCCGAGGGGCAGCTGGGCCGGCACCGGGGTGCTCCGGGGCTCGGGCGCGCCGGGGCGGGTCGGCCGCTGGCCGTCCTCGGGTCCGGACGCCGCGCCGCCGCGCAGCGCCACCGCCGCCGGGCCCGCGGGAACGGCCAGCGCCGGATCGGAGGTCAGGACCTGCTGGTGGATCCGGGACAGGTCGCCGCCCGGGTCGATGCCGAGTTCCTCGGCCAGCACCCGGCGGCCTTCGGCGAATACCCGCAGCGCATCGGCGGGCCGGCCGCAGCGGTAGAGCGCGATCATCAGCAGCCCGCGCATCCGCTCCCGGAGCGGATGGTCCGCCACCATGGCCGTGAGGTCGGGCACGACCTCCTCGTGGCGGCCCAGCGACAGCAGCACGTCGGCGCGCTCCTCCGCGGCAGCCGAGCGCAGCTCGCCGAGCCGGACCCGCTCGGTCTCCGCGAACGGCCCCGGCACGCCGGCGAACGCGACGCCCCGCCAGCGCGCGAGCGCCGAGTTGAGCGCGTTGACCGCGGCATCCGGGTCGCCGGCCTTGCGCAGCTGCCGGGAACGGCCCAGGTCCTGCTCGAAGGCCACCGCGTCCGGCTGGCCCGGCACCAGGTGCAGCACGTAGCCGGCGCCGGACGAGACCAGGACGCGGCCCGGGCCGCGCAGTGACCGGTTGGGCTCGATGACCCGGCGCAGGCCGGCCACATAGGTATAGATGCCGCCCTCGGCGCTGACCGGAGGATCCTGCCCCCAGACGGCGTCGACGAGCTCGCCCCGGGAAATCACCCGGTTCGCCCGCATCGCTAGAATGCCCAGTACCGCCTGTTGCCGAGGCTGGCCGACCGGCAGTTCCCGGTCGTCATACCAGGCCGCGACGGGACCGAGCACGCCGACGCGCAATACCACGGCTTCGCCGACCTTCCGCTCGCCAGATACCCCTGAGACCTAAAGGTCCGCCCCCCACGGGCCGGAGCTTCCTATTAAGGTTACAGTGATTTGTTCTAGTCATCCAGAAAAAATCTAGATCGCCTAGAGACCGCCCTTTCATAGTGGGTCGCGCGCCCGAGGGCGCCTGCGGCCCGGCTGCCATCGGCGACCGCCGCAGGTTGGCTGGCCGGCGCTTGAGCGATACGGGGGAGGCCGGGGAATGGCGGCACGCGGCCTGCCTCCTTGTTACTCCCCTGGCTGCCGGGACTCCTGAGGCCCGATGGACGTCACTGCAATCACTTCCGCCACCTCCGCCGGTATCATCGGCCCCGGCGGGCCGCCGATCCTCGCACCGCCGATCCTCGCAGCCGCCGGCCACCGCGGCCTAGGCGCCGCCCCCGAGCCTCCGGGTACCGCAGTGACCCGGAGCCGCCGGCCCTCACGGCACCCCCCTCACTACCTGCCGTGAGGGCCGGCACCCTCAGCTCCGCCCAGCGGGCGGGCATGGCTCTAGCCATAGCGGGCCGTCACGATCTACGGGGCGTGCTTTATTGAATTGTCAGGCATTCTTGGCCGATACTTCACTAAATTCCTTTAGCCCCACAGCCCGGGCATACAGGACATCGCCACCGGGTTGGCCGGCCGGGGCGGCCGAGTCGCTCAGCTCGGGCGCGCGGGTAAGGTTGAGCGCCTAACATAGAGCCCGGTACCCGGGACACGGATTACTCCTGCGCGACGGCGCAGGTACGGAAACCAGCGCAGATGCGGCCCGGCCGCCCGCTGGCTGACGCAAGGGTTGGGCAAAGCGAGCATGGGCAAGGCAAGCAGGACCAAGGTCGACAGCAGCCGCAGAGAGAAAATTGCCGCCCAGCGCGCGGCGGAACGCCGGGCGCAGCAGCGCCAGCGGCTTCTCATCGTGTCGGGTGCCATCCTCGCCGTGATAGCGGTCGTGGTGGTCATCATCGTGGTCAAGCCGGGCAGCAACTCGGGCACGGGCAGCTCCACCAACGGCCCGACCGGCTCGGCCCTGGCCAGCGTCGTGTCCGGTGTCACCGGCGTGCCGGCCGCCACCCTGGACAAGATCGGGGACGGCGGCGGCGCGGTCACCGGCAAGCCCGCGGCCATCAAGGGGGGCACCGCACTCACCGCCAACGGCAAGCCCGAGATGCTCTACATGGGCGCCGAGTACTGCCCCTACTGCGCGGCCGAGCGCTGGTCGATGATCGTGGCCCTGAGCCGGTTCGGCACGTTCTCCGGGCTGACGACCACGCACTCCGCGTCGGTCAACGGGGGCGGCCAGACCGAGCCCTACCCGAACACGCCCACCTGGACGTTCCACGGCTCCACGTACACCAGCAAGTACGTGACGTTCACCCCGGTCGAGATGGAAACCAACATCCCGGACAAGTCGAACGGCGGCTACACCAACCTCGAGGTGCCGACCGCGGCCCAGCAGGCGCTGCTGAACAAGTACGACGTCCCGCCGTACGTCCCGGCGGGCAGCAACGGCTCGATCCCGTTCATCGACTTCGGCAACAAGTACCTGATCGCCGGGGCCAGCTACAACCCGCAGGTGCTCTCCGGGCTCAGCTGGGCGAAGATCGCGTCCGACCTGAAGAACCCGGACAGCGCCGTGGCCAAGGGCATCGGCGGCGCGGCCAACTACATCACGGCCGCCCTCTGCAAGATGACCGGCAACCAGCCCGCCAGCGCTTGCACGTCCGCCGTCCAGTCTCTGGAGAGCAGCCTGTAAATCCTGAGCTGACTCTCAGGATGAGAGTGCAGACTCGGGGGGTACAATCTGGCGTCAGGTGCCGGTCGCGCCGAGCATCTGCCGACCGTCCGCAGCACCAGCCGTGACATCACCGGAGGGCTAAGCCCGGATGACAGCTTCGAAGTCGAACCGTGCCCGCGCCGCGCGGGCCGCGGCCCAGGCCAGCGCGGGCAGGAATGCAGCCCGGGGCGGCACCGCCGTCAAGAACGGGACGGCGGCCCGCAACGGCGCCGGCCGCACCGAACGGGCCGGCGGCAACGGCACCGCGGTCAAGGACCGTACCCAGGCCCGGGCCGCGACGGCGGCCGGGCGCGGGCCCCGCACCCCGGTCGTCGAGGACGATCCCGGGCAGCGCGGCCCCGCGGTCTGGATGCAGATCACGACCTTCGTGCTGGCGCTGGCCGGGCTGGGTGTGTCGGTCTACCTGACGATTTCGCACTTCGCCAAGGTGCCCCTGGCATGCTCGGAATCGGGCCTGGTGAACTGCGCCAAGGTGACCACCAGTCCGCAGTCGTACGTGTTCGGCATCCCGGTGGCGGTCCTCGGGCTGGCGTTCTTCGTGTTCGTGGCGGCGATCATGAGCCCGTGGGCGTGGCAGGCGGCCCGGCGCGAGGTCCACCTGCTCCGGATCGCGTCCATGGTGGTGGGCATCGGCATGGTGATCTACCTGGTCTACGCCGAGTTCATCATCATCGGCAGCATCTGCCTGTACTGCACCGGCGTGCACGTCATCACGTTCGTGCTGTTCGTGCTGACGGCGTTCGGGGCGGCGATCTGGGGCACCAAGCCCGGTGCCGCCTGGAAGCTGGGCCGCAAGGCCGACGCGGAGGCCGTCTCCGCCTGAGCGTGCGCGCCTGAGCGTGCGCGCCTGAGCCTCCGCGCCCGGGCCTGCGCGCTGGCGAGTGAATGCGCCGCTGTCACGGTGAGATCCGTGACAGCGGCGTTTTCCTTGTCACGCCATGGCGGCGTGGTGCTTGGCGGCGACCCAGGTACGCACCCGGTCGGCCGCGGCCGTCAGGTCATCCAGCGCGGCCAGCATGGCCTCGTGGTCGGCCCAGGCCCGGGTGAAGATATCGGGGTAGGTGGCCGACAGGCGGGCCTGCGCCGCCTGCAGGTCGCCGAGCAAGGTGGTCAGAGAACCCTGTTCCGCACGGCTCAGATCGCACATACCCAGAACATAACCAGGCCCCGATTCATTCGTCTAGGTATCAGAATGCTTACTCTCAGTATTCATGAGGTCAGGTGCATCCAGCGGGACTGTGGCATCGTAACTTTTAGGGCAGGGTGTCCTGTCTTGCGACGTGACCTGAGGGGGCCGACGAGCGATGGCGCACTACCCTCGCGGCCGCGTCCTGGCCATCATCGGGTCCGGTGAGACCAGCCCGACGATGGTCACGGTGCACCGGGACCTGGTGGCCCGGCTGGACCTGAGCAGCCCGCAGGCGACGGTGCTGGCTACCCCGTACGCCTTCCAGGAGAACGCCGCCGACGTCTCGGCCCGGACCGTGCGCTACTTCGCGGAGAGCGTCGGCCTCGAGGTGCGGGTGGCGGCGGGCACCAGCCCGCAGGCCGACCCGGGCATGGCGCCGCCGCTGATCGGCTGGGACGACGGGGACGAAACCCGGCAGGCGGCGGGTATCAGGGCGGCGGACTGGGTGTTCGCCGGCCCCGGGAGCCCTACCTATGCGCTGGCGCACTGGCAGGCCGGGCCGGTCGCGGCCGGGCTGCGGGACCGGGTCCTGGCCGGAGACGGGCTGACCGTGCTGGCCTCGGCGGCCGCCGCCACCGCGGGCCGCTTCACCGTGCCCGTCTACGAGATCTACAAGGCGGGCGGCGCACCGCGCTGGCTGGCCGGGCTCGACCTGCTCGGCGCCCTCGGCCTCAACGTGGCGCTGATCCCGCACTACGACAACGCCGAGGGCGGACGCTACGACACCCGGCACTGCTACCTCGGCGAGCGCAGGCTGGCGGTGATGGAACGCGATCTTCCGGCCGACGCCGCCGTGCTGGGCGTGGACGAGCACACCGCGGTGCTGATCGACCTGCGGACCGACGGGATCGAGATCCGCGGCCGCGGCGGCGTGACCGTCCGGCGGTCCGGCGACAGCGTGGTGCTGCCGTCGGGTACCCGGCTGTCCGGGGCGGAACTGCGCGACCTGGTGCAGGGGATCCGCACGGCGAAGGCGGGCGCGGCCGGGCTGGCGGATGATGCGGCCGACGGCCCGGGGCGCGGGCGGCCCGGGGGCAGGCGGGTGGCGCGGCGGGTGGCGCCTCGCGCGGAGGCCGGCGGCGGAGGCGGGGGTGGCGGCCGGAGGCGCGGACGACCCCTTGCCGCTGCCGGAGATCATGGCGGCGGCCGAGCAGGGATTCGGGGCCGCGGCCGGCGGCCGGGACGCGGACGCGATGGTCGGGGTGATCCTGGAGCTCGAGGCCGCGATCACGCAGTGGGAAGCGGACACCGACGAGGATCAGGGCACTGAGCAGGCGCGGGCGCTGCTGCGCGGGCTCATCGGCCGCCTCGGGCGAGCGGCCCAGGACGGGCTGGCCGATCCCCGGGACCGGCTGCGGCCGGCCGTCGAGCCGCTGCTGGCGCTGCGGGCCACGCTGCGCGGCGCGGGCAACTTCGCCGCCGCCGACGCCATCAGGGAAGCCCTGGCCGGAGCCGGCCTCGACATCGGCGACACGCCGGACGGCACGCACTGGCAGCCTGCCGAAACGTCCTGACCGGCGCGGCGGGGCTCAGCCGCCTTCCTCGCCGGAGGCGGGGCCGTGCAGCGGGCGCCGGGACATGCGGCGGGCGCGGGCGACGTCGAGCCGGCCGGCCTGGTCCGGGTGGGCGGGGCGGCCGTTCATGGCCTGCTCCGGGTCGGCGGCCCGGCCGTTCACGGCCTGCTCCGGGTGGACAGGCCGGCCGTTCAGGTCGGCCGGGGTGGTGTGGGGGGCGTCGTGACGGCGGGCCGTGTCGTCGCCATGCGGCTTGATGACCTCGATGACGTCGGTGACCTTGCGCAGCCCGCTGAAGGCGGACGAGCGGGCGACCATCACCACGCCCACGATCAGCGCGGCGATGCCGCCGGCCTCGATCGCGAGCTGCCCCGGTGAGACCTGGATCCGGTCACCGAACACCACGATGCCGAGCGCGATCCCCGCCACCGGCTCGCCGGCCGCGATGGTGGGCAGCGAGCAATGCAGCGGGGCGGTGCTGAACGCGTTCTGCATCAGCCACAGGCCGACGATCCCGGTGGCGAGCAGGCAGTACGGCGGCCAGTTGGTGAACAGCACGGTCACCGGGTGCCCCTGCAAGATCTCCAGCGTCTGCCGGGTCAGCGCGTCCTGGATGCCGAACACCAGGCCCGCGGCCAGGCCGGTCAGGATGGCGCGGCCCGTCCCGCCGCGGGACAGGCCTGCCATCACCGCGAGGTAGGCGACACCCGCGATGATCGCGGCCGCGGGCCAGTGCGTGAACGAGCCGAACGACAGGCCGATGGGCTTGGCCGACCGGGACAGCGACAGCAGGGTCACGCCCGCGCACAGCAGCAGCGCGCCGACGACCTCGGTCCAGCGCATGGCCTGCTTCGACATCGGGACGGCCAGGATCAGCGCGAACAGCAGGTACGTGGTGAGCAGCGGCTCCACCAGCGTCAGGGCGGCGTGGCCGATGGAATAGGCGGCCAGCAGCTGCCCGGCCACCATGCACGCGATGCCGGCCAGCCACCGGGGCTTGCGCAGCAGGTCGGTCAGGATGCGCAGGCTCAGGAAGCGGGACTCCGGCTCCTGCCGGGCGGCGTACTGCTGCAGGACAAAGCCAATGCCGAGCAGAACTGCCGCCAAGAGCGTGGTCGCGTAGTCCACATCCAGGTCCACGTGCTGTCGTCTAACTAGGTGCGGTTCGAGCGGATACCAAGGACAACGTGTGCAACCGACGGCTGGTTTCGGCTCGTCAGCGTGACGCAGGTGCGGCGACTGCCCTTCGATCGTACGTTAGCTGTCCACCCCCTCAACTCCCGCCGCGCCGGGCCATCGAACCTCATAGTGCCCCCCGCGACGTGATTGGCATCCAACTGTTATCTACGCAGACCCGGTCAGGCCGACGCTCTCCCTGCTGCTAAGGAGGTGGCCGTACTATCATGAGGTCGTCGGCAGGCATGATTGCCATGGGTGGGGAGAGGTGCTGCCGTGGGGGTCGGGAGAAAGACGGCCAGAAAGAGGGCCGTAGGAACACGCGAGCACATCATCTCGTACTTGACGGAGGTCAGCGAGCTTTTCGACGCCAACGGGATGGCCAGCACGCGACTCGCCACGGCGGTCGGCTATCCAGGGTCCAGCGTGGCGTTCGCGCAGCTGCTGTCGGGCATGGAGCGCTCCGGCCTGATCGAGCGCGAGGTGCGAGGCAAGCGGACATACCGGATCAGGCTGGGGCCGGTGACTATCGCCGGCCCGGGCGGGGCCGCCCGGATAGCCGGGTCGTTCCCGGGCAGCGTCCCCCGGGTCGCTTCCGGGCCGTCCGGGCTCGCCGCGGCGAGCGGGATCCCGGCGGCGGGCACGGCCAGCTTCGACTACGACGAGCTGGCCCGGCGCCTGCTCGTCCAGGTGGTCAGGCGACTGGCCGCGGCCGACCCGGAGGCGGGCCAGCCGGAGGCGGGTCAGCCGTCGGATCCTTCGGAGCTGCAGCAGACGGTCACCGGGCTTGAGTACGAGCTGGCCACGGCCTGGACCAAGCACGGCAAGCTGGCCGAGGAAAACGTCCGGCTCCGGGAACAGCTCAGCGCGGCGCAGCGATCGCTCGCCCTGGCCGCCGAGCGGGTCCGCAAGGTACCCGTCAGCACCGGCCTGGACAGCAGCGAGGTCGTGCTGCTGCAGCGCCTGCTCACCTCGGCCGAGACGGCGGACAGGACGGACGACTCCGGCGCGGAGACGACCAGCCTGGCCGGCTAGCCGCCGCGGCCTGGATCAGGTGCCCGCTGGATCAGGTGCCGCTGGATCAGGTGCCTGCGCCACCCAGGTAGACCTGGGTGGCGTGGGTGGCCAGGACGCCGGGGAGGAGGCCGGCGGGGAGGCCGAGGGCGGCGAGGGCGCGGACGTTCCGGGCGATGCCGGGGACGCCGGGCCAGTCGGTGCCGAAGATCCACTTGCGGGCCAGGGCGGCCAGGTCGAAGGCGGCGTAGTAGTCCGGCAGCCGCTTGGGCGGCAGGCCGGCCAGGTCGAGCCAGACGTTGTCACAGGTCAGTGCCATCTCGGCGGCTTCGTCGTACCACTGGCCGCGGCCGCCGTGGGCCAGCACGAACGTCACGGCCGGGTAGTCGGCGATGACCTGGCGCATCAGGTGCGGGTCGCCGGCCGACGGGTCCGAGCCGGGGAAGATGCTGCCGCCGGTGTGCGTGATCACCGGCACGCCGCGCTCGGCGCACAGCTCGTACACCGCGCGCAGGGCCGGGTCTTCGGGTGAGAAGGCACCGTGCACCGGGTGCAGCTTGACCGCGACGGCGCCCAGGCCGAGCTGGCGGGCGGCCTCGGCGGCCGGATCGGGGTGCACGTCCGGGTTCACGTTGGCGACCAGGCGGAACCGGGCCGGGTTGTGCGCGATCAGCGGCAGCAGGTCCTCGACCGGCTGGATCCCGGTGGCCCGCGGGCTGTACTCGGCGAACAGCAGGGCGACATCGACGCCCTCGGCGTCGAGCAGGGCGTCGAACCGGGCCGGGACCGGGTCGCCGCCGGGGCTGAACACGCCGCGCCAGGGCGAGTCCTGGCCGAAGTCCTCGGCCCACTTCAGCCAGGCGGGCGAGACCGTGCTGAGCCGGGGGACGTGCATGTGAGCGTCGATGACCGCCAGGCCGTCGATCATGCTCAGCGGCCGGGGAGACCGGGGCCGCTGACCAGACCGGGGCCTTCGAGGCCGCCCGGCCAGCCGACATGGCCAGGGGCGTCGAGGCGGCGCAGGCCCGTCCGGTGCGCCCGGCCGGTCTCGATGTAGGACTTCACCGCGTTGTCGGTGAAGCCGGGCTCCAGCCCGGTCTTCTTGATCTTCGCGGGCACCCCGGCGACCAGGGTGCCCGGCGGCACCTCGAAGCCCTCGGGCACCAGGCACGCCGCCGCCACGATCGAGCCGGTCCCGACCGTGACCCGGTTCAGCGTCACCGAACCCGAGCCGATCAGGCACCGGTCCGCCACCACGCAGCCCTCCAGGTGCGCGTTGTGCCCGACCACGCAGTCCGACCCGATCAGCGTCGGCCACTCGTGGGTGCAGTGCACCACGGTCCCGTCCTGCACGGACGTCCGCGCGCCGACCTCGATCCGGCCGTGGTCGCCGCGCAGCACGGCGCACGGCCACACCGACGACTCGGGCCCGATCGTGACCCGGCCGATGACGACCGCGTCGGGGTGGACGAAGGCGGTCTCGTGGATCTCGGGCTCGTAGTCGCCCAGCGCGTATATCGGCACTGCTGCCCTTTCGTTCGGCTAGGGCAGAGAATACCGGTCAGGCCCGGGCCGCGATCAGGTCGAGTACGCCGAAGCGGTGCTGGTCCCAGATGTGCAGGGAGGCCCGTTCGGGATACGGGACCACGGCCGGCGGGTCGTCGAAGACACGGGTGAGGCGGCGGCCCACCGAGTAGGCCGGCCAGCCGGGGTCGCCGTCCCGGGCGAACGCGGTCCACTGCGCGCGCATCTGCTCGCCGAGCGCCACCGCGCTGGCCGGCGGCTCGGGACCGAACAGCAGCTCCCCCAGCCCTTCCCAGACGCCGAACACCAGCGGCACCTCGATCGCGTGGCAGGCGCCCAGGTCCCCTTGCGAGGCCGGGTAGCTGACCTCGTAGAGGAAGGTCCGGCCGCCGCCCGCGGCATGCGCCTGGGCCAGGTGCAGGGTCGGCATCCGGAACAGCCAGTCCGAGTGGACCAGCTCGAACAGCTCCTCGGCCCCGGCGCCGGGGTAGGCCTCGCGGTAGGCGGCCTCCCCGTCCGGGCCGGCCAGCGCGCGCAGCGCCCGGGCGGCCATCGCGTCGGTGACGTTGCCGCGCCGCCCGTCCATCGTGGTGAACAGCCGGTACTCGTCGCGGTTGTGCCCGGCGATCAGGTCGACACCGCGGGCGGTGCCGGACGCGACCGCCTGCCACGGCGCGACGGGCAGCACCTCGCCGTCGACGACCGGCGAGAACGGCACGCTGGTGCCGCCCATCGGTCCCCACCGGTCGGCGTAGTCGGCGGCGGGGACCGCGTCGGCGGCGGCGGTCAGCCGGGCCGGGTCGGCGGCCGCGAACGCCTCGGCGGTCGGCGGCAGCCCGGCGGCGTGGGCGATGGCGGCGGTGGCGTCGGCGGCCAGCGCGGTCGAGAAGAACGTGCCGGGCACGCTCTGCGCGATAGCCCGCCTGAACAACCCTTCGGCGGCGGGCATGACCAGCAGCGACGCGATCGCGCCGGCGCCGGCCGACTCACCGAACACGGTCACCCGCTCCGGGTCACCGCCGAACGCGGCGATGTTGTCCCGGACCCAGCGCAGCGCGGCCACCTGGTCCAGCAGCGCCCGGTTGGCCGGGACGCCGGGCAGGTAGGCGTAGCCCTCCACGCCGACCCGGTGGTTGAAGGTCACCACCACCACGCCGGAGCCGGCCAGCGGGCCGCCGTCGTAGCCGGTCATGCCGGACGAGCCGAACCGGTAGGCCCCGCCGTAGATCCAGACCATGACCGGGAGCCCGGCCGCGCCCAGATCGGGCGAGAACACGTTGACGGTCAGCCAGTCACCGGGGTCGGCGTCCGGCGCGGCCGGCGGCATCGGGATGGGCAGGAGCCCGGACTGCGGCGGGGGCGGCCCGAACATGGCCGCGTCCCGCACGCCGTCCCAGGGCCGGCCCGGCTCCGGGGCGGCGAACCGCAGCGGGCCCACCGGAGGCTGGGCGAACGGGATGCCCCGGAAGACGGCGACGCCGTTCTCGGCCCGGCCGCGGACCTGCCCGGCGGCCGTGCGGACGACGGGCTCGGCTACGTCCATGCGCACCCCTTCGCCGGCCAGGGGCCGGCAGACCGGAGGCCGTAATATCCGGATCTGGATACTGCGGATCCGGAATATCTGGACCCGCAGTATCCCGATGCGAAATATCCGGATGTGGACCGGATTGGCCGCCAGGAAGGAGGTTACGCTTCCGGGTCGAGTACGACGACGGGAATCACGCGAGGCGCGGTGTTCTTCTCATATTCTGCGAACTGGGGGTACTGCTTCTTCTGGGTCTCCCAGATCGAGTCCCGCTCGCTTCCTTCCGCCACCCGGGCCCGGGCCTTCACGGTCGACGTGCCCAGCTCGAGCGTGACATCGGGGTGCGCGACCAGGTTGCGGTACCACTGCGGGTTGTTGGGCCCCCCGCCCGCCGAGGCGAAAACGGCAATGCTGCTGCCAACCTGCTGGTACATGAGAGGGTTCACCCGTTCGGTGCCGGACTTGGCCCCGTTGTGGTGGAGCAGCACCATGGGGGCTCCCTCGAACGGGCCGCCCACCTTCCCGCCGTTCGCCCGGAATTCGTTGATGACCTGAGTGTTGAAATCGTCGCCGTCAGCCACGACTGGGGTCCTTTCCTCGTTGTTCGCGCCTGTTCCAGGGCCGATCATATGAGGGGCGTGACGGTGGTCGCCGGTAGGGTCAGTGCCATGTCCGCTGATCTCATCCCGTTCCAGGGCGACCTGGAGCCGGACGAGGTGTACGACGGCCTGGCGTTCGAGGGCATCTCGTTCGACGGCGCCGACGCCCCGTACGGCCATTTCCTGGAGTGCGCGCTGACCGGCGTCTCGTTCGACGGCGGCAGCCTGCGCAAGGCCCGGTTCACCGACACCCCGCTGCGGGAGGTCAGGTTCGTCGCCTGCGACCTGGCCGAAACCGGCTGGCAGGACGTCACCCTGACCGGCTGCGCGCTGTCCGGGGTGCAGGCCTTCTCGTGCTCGATGCGCCGGGTCACGTTCCGCGACGCCAAGCTCGACTCGGTGAACTTCCGCGGCGCCAAGCTCATCGAGGTGACGTTCGAGGACTGCGTGCTGCGCGACGTCGAGTTCGGCGGGGCCACGCTGCGCCGGGTCAGCTTTGGCGGCAGCACGCTGACCGGCGCGGATTTCACCAAGGCGAGCTGTGAGCAGGTCGACCTGCGGGGCGCCGGACTCGGCATCAGGGCCGGCTACGACGCGCTGCGCGGCACCACCATCGACAGTCTCCAGCTGGTCGCGCTGGCCCCGCAGCTGGCTCACCATCTGGGCATCACGGTGGCAGACTGATCGGGTGCACTACTACCAGCCCGACCTCGCGCTCATCCACGACCAGGGCTACGGCTTTCACGGCGACCGGTGCGCCCCGGGCATCATCGACCTGCTGGCTCCGGTACGGGGCGGCCTGGTCCTGGAGCTCGGCTGCGGTAGCGGGGCGCTGACCAGGCACCTGCTGGCCGCCGGGCTGCGGGTGACGGCCACCGACGCGTCGCCCGACATGCTCGCGCTGGCCCGGGCCACGCTGGGCGCCGAGGCCGACGTGCGGCAGCTCACCCTGCCCGGTGACCCGCTGCCGCCCGCCGATGCGGTGGTCTCGGTCGGGCACGTGCTGAGCTACCTGCCCGACGCGGCGGCCATCGAGGCGGCGCTGATCGCCGCGGCCGGGGCGCTGCGGCCGGGCGGGGTGCTGGCGATCGACATCCTGGACCTGGACTACGGGGTCGTCCGGGCCGGCGAGCGGCCGTTCGCCAAGGCCGAGGCGGACTGGGCCATCATCACCGAGTTCTCCGCCCCGGCCCCGGACCGTTTCGTCCGTGACGCCACGACGTTCGTCCCGGACGGGGCGGGGGCGTGGCGGCGCGGCCACGAGCGCCACGAGAACGTGCTGATCGACACCTCCGCGCTGCCGGCGCTGCTGGCCGCGCACGGCGTGCGGGCCGAGGTGGGCACGGCGTTCGGGGACGCGGAACTCCCGCCCGGCCTGCGCTCGGTCACCGGCCGCAAGAACTAGGTACCGAACGGGTGGGCTCTCCGATGAGTTTCGGGGGCCGGGTTCGTCGGTAGGACATGGAAGCTAAGAATCTCGGCGGAGATGTACAAGACGCCGCTGCTCGAGTGGGACGCGATCGGGGCCGGGCTCGAGGCGGGCGTGGACATGGTGCCGGGCAGCGGCGGGCCGGGCCGGCACACCAGCTGGCTGACCACGATCAACGCGGACGGGAGCCCGCACGTCACCGGGGTCGGCGCGCTGTGGGTGGACGGCTGCTTCTGGTTCGAGACCGGCCAGGGCAGCCGGAAGGGCCGCAACCTGGCCCGTGACCCGCGCTGCACGATCAGCGTCGCCACGCACGACTTCGACCTGGTCGTGGAAGGCGAAGCGACGGTCGTCAGCGACCCGGCCACGGTCGCCGCCATGGCCGCGCGGTGGGCGGAGAGCTGGCCGTGCCGGGTGGACGAGACCGGGCTGGCGCTCACGGCTGAGTTCAGCGCCCCGTCGGCCGGGCCGCCGCCGTGGCACGTCTACCGGCTCACCCCGCGCGCCGCGACGGCGGTGGCCACCGTGGAGCCGGGCGGCGCGACCCGCTGGCAGTTCTAGGCCCTCACCTGCACGCCGTGCCGTCAAGGTAACCTTGACCTACCGGGGCGTCAGGGATACCTTGACGGCATGGCGGACTCATCGAACCTGGTGCCCGGCGCTTCCCGGCTGGACACCCTGGCCTGCTCGTTCTGCACCAAGGACAAGGACGTGGTGGCCAAGCTGGTGGCCGGCCCGGGCGTCTACATCTGCAACGAGTGCGTCGACCTGTGCAACCTGATCATCGCCGAGGAGCCCGCGGCCGGGTTCACCGCGTGGGACGAACGGCCGGACGAGGAACTGCTGGCCGGCCTGGCCAAGGTCCAGGCGGTGGTGACCCAGGCCGGGGCCGCCGTCCACGACCACGTGGAGGTGCTGCGCAGCCGGGGCATCAGCTGGACCCGGATCGGCGAGGCGCTCGGCGTGTCCAAGCAGGCCGCCTGGGAGCGGTTCTCCGGGGAGGACTAGGCCGGATTGCCAGGGAGCGCGCGGACGGCACGGGCGAAGGCGTCGCCGCGGTCGCGGTAGTCCTTGAACACGCCGAAGCTCGGCGCGGCGGGCGACAGCAGCACCACGCCGTCCGGCTTGGCCCAGCCGAACCCGGACGTCACGGCCGCGTCCAGGTCCGGGCAGTCGCTCACCCCGGCGAAACCGGATGCGGGCGGGACGACAGCCGCTTCGATCAGGGCGCGGATCCGGGGACCGCTGTCGGGCAGGGTCAGGACGCGGGTGGGGGCGCCGCGGGCCAGCACGCCCGCGGCCAGCGGGGCGTAGTCGATGCCGCGGTCGTGGCCGCCCACGATCAGGGCGATCCGGCGGCCAGGGAAGGCGTCCAGCGCGGCCAGCGTGGGCAGCACGTTGGTGGACAGGCTGTCGTCGACGAAGCTGACGCCGGCCACGGCGCCGACCGGGGTGAGGCGGCTCGGCAGCGGCTGGTAGCCGGCCGCCGCCGCGCGCAGCCGGCCGTCGTCACCGGCGCCCGGCAGACCCAGCGCGATCAGGCAGCGGCGGGCGATGAGCGCGTTGCGGCGGTTGTGGCGGCCGGGGAGGCCGAGCGGCTCCATCCAGTCCGACCCGCCGGCGGCCGGGTCGTCGTGCTCGCTGACCCACTCGACCCGCGGCCCGAGCAGCGCGGCGTGCGCGCGGAGCAGGTCGCTGTCGCCGTTGGCGACGGTGAGCTCGGCGCCCGGCTGGGAGCAGGCGGACAGCTTGTCCCGGTAGTACTGCTCCACTCCCCCGTGCCAGTCCAGGTGGTCCGGGTGCAGCGAGGTCACCGCGACCACCGGCGGCGAGCACGGCAGGTCGGTGGCCTGGTAGCTGGAGACTTCGATGACCCAGTAGTCGAAGTCGGAGCCCGCGTCAGGATCATAGGGCGGGGCGCCGATGTTCCCGCCGACCATGGCACGGTAGCCCAGGCCGCGGATGAGGTGCCCGGTCACCGAGGAGGTGGTGCTCTTGCCCTTGGTGCCGGTCACGACCAGGACGCGGCGCAGGTCGGCCTCGGCCAGCCACAGGCCCAGGCCGCCGGCCACCGGGACGCCCGCCGCGGCGAGCTGAGCCATTTCGGGCCGGTACCTGGACATGCCCGGCGTCTTCACCACCGCGTCGCAGCCGGCCAGGGCGGCGAGACCGCCGTCGGCGGTGACGAGCACCGGGTGGCCCTCCAAAATGGGCAGGGTCGGGCCGGACGGGCGGTCGTCGACCAGGACCGGCTCGGCGCCCAGGGTGGCCAGCTTGCGCAGGCTGGCGTGGCCTTCCCGGCCCAGGCCCCAGATCCCGACCCGGGCGCCGGCCAGGTCGGACCAAGCGAGCTTAGGCCGGCTCATCGGCGTACTCGTTCGGGATGAAATTCCGGCTGACGGGCCGCAGCATGGCCTCGACCTCGGCCGGCGTCGGCGCGTCCGGCCAGCTCGCCACCTCAGCGGCCAGCGTGGCCAGCAGGCCGTCGCCCGCCCGGTCCGGCCGCCGGGCGGCCAGCACGACCGCGGCCCGGCACTCGGTGATCTCGCCGACGCACTCGAACGGCTTGGCGCCGGCACCGAGCAGCGACCGGAACTTGCCGGCCAGGGCGGGATTGGCGAGCGGCTCGCCGGTCACCGCGAAGATCCGCCGGAGCGCGTCAGCCGGCAGGAACGGCGCAAGGATCAGGTCGATGAACACGCATTTGTCACATTCACCGCACCAGTGGGTGAATCGCCGCACCCGTTCGGTGTAAAAAGCTTTGTTGCAGCTGCGGAACGTGGAGTGGTACGGGGTGAGCCTGGCGAACTCCTGCCCCACCCAGAGCTCGGTGCGGTCCCGGAGCCAGGAGAAGTAGTCGGGCAGCGGGCCCGGGGCTTGCTGTCAGCACGTCGCGGAAGGCGGCCTCGAACTCCTCGCTCTTGGAGTACTGGTGGTTGACCGGGCGGCCCTGGTACTCCAGGGTCGGGACGGACGCCGACCACTCGTTGGACATCACCACCGCGTCGCGGTCCTCGAGCACCGCGGCCAGGATCGCGATGGCGGACAGGATGCCGGTCACCGGCACGTGGCCGTTGAGGAAGCCGAGCTCGGCGGAGCGGAGGAGCTGGGGGTCGATCTCGCGTTCGGCCCTTATGACGGGAAGGCCGGTGACGGCGGCGGGCTGCTCGATGGCGTCGAAGAGGTCACCGGGGCGGCTGACGACAAACAGGGCCACGTCCGCGTTCTTCCGCACCTGCTCGACGGTGACGATCGAGTCGATCCCGCCGCCGAACGGGACCAGGGCGCGGTTCCGGGGACGGCGCCTGGCTGGGGGCTGGGCGGGACGCCTCGGGCTGGGTGCGCGTGGTGTTTCCAGGCGGAGTGGGGTGAGGTCCAGATTGTTGCGGTAGGCGAATTCGCCGAGGCCGTGGAGGTAGAAGTCGCGGAGGAAGGTTTCCTCCGCGGCGGTGAGCGCCGTCTCGCCGAGGTCGATGACGGGGGGCGCCGCGGTCTTGTAGTAGGACACGCCGGCCAGCAGGAACAGCAGCCGCGCGGCGGCCTGGGCCGCTTCGGTGTGCCAGCGCGGGTTGCCTGCGGCGCCCGGCAGCGTGACGCGCTCGGTGAACTGGCGGCCGTCTAGCTCGTAGTGGCAGCTCAGGGTGGCGGTCGCCGGGTTGGTGGCGTAGCCCGCGTAGCGGAAGACCTGGCCTTGCGGCGACGTGCCCGAAGGAGCCATCAGGTGGTCACATCCATGGGTTCGGGGAGGCGGGCGATCAGGGCGAGGCGGCCGCAGGGGCGGGCGGCGCGGTCGCTGAAGAAGTCGCCGGTGCCGGTGGAGCTGGCGCTGGCATGGATCTGGGCGTCGGGGACGCCGGCCGCGCGCAGGGCGTGACGGTTGGCGGCTGGCAGGTCGAGCAGCCAGCGGCCCGGGTCCGCGCCGGGGCGCAGGTCGGGGCGCAGAAAGGCCATCGCAGCCTCGCCGAAGGCCGCGGTCACGGCCTTGTGCACGTCGGGGCCGACCTGGTAGCGGTCGCCCGCGATGGCGGGACCCAGGGCCGCCACGATGTCGGCGGGGCGTGAGCCCAGTTCCCGCAAGGCGGCCACGGCGGCGGCGGTCACGCCGGCCACGGTGCCGCGCCAGCCCGCGTGCACGCAGGCGATGGCCCCGGCCACCGGGTCGTGCAGGACGACCGGCAGGCAGTCCGCGGTCAGGATCGCGAGTACGACCCCGGGCGTCGTGGTGACCAGCGCGTCGACGTCACCGACGGCGTCTTCCAGGGAGTAGGCCCCGCTCCCCCGGTCGGCGTCGCCGACCACGGCGACCCCGGCGCCGTGGACCTGGCGGGCGAAGACGAAATCCTCGAGCCGGGCCTCGCAGGCGGCCGCGAGGCGGCGGCGGTTCTCGAGCACGCGGGCGGGATCGTCGCCGACGCTCAGGCTGAGGTTCAGCGTGGCGTAGGGGCCTTCAGAAACCCCGCCAGCGCGGGCGGTGACGGCGGCGACGGCGCCGGTCGCGTCGAGCGCGGGCCAGGTCAGCAGGCGCAGGCCGTCGGCCGGGCGCAATTCGCCGTCCGGCGGAGGCAGGGTGCCGTCCGGCGGGGGCGGGGCGGGGGGTGACTGGGTACCGGGAATCATCGGGTGTGAGCTTAGCGGCCCGCGCCCGCGGCGGGAGCTGCCTCGGTGGCGGCCTCGGCGTCACGGAAGGCTTCGGCGGCGCGCAGGGCACGCAGGACGTTGCCGCCGGCCAGCGCGGCGCAGTCGGATTCGGTCCAGCCGCGGCGGAGCAGCTCGGCGAACAGGGCCGGGTAGGCGGAGACGTCCGCCAGGCCGACGGTGACGTCCTCGGTGCCGTCGAAATCGCCGCCCAGGCCGACGTGCTCGACGCCCGCGACCTGGCGGACGTGGTCGATGTGGTCCGCGACCTGGGCCAGCGTGGCCTGGGGCAGCGGGTGCTCCCGCTCCCATTCGGGCTTGATGCTGAACAGCTTGCCGAGGTCCTTCGGGTCCAGGCCGCGGCGGGCGGCCTCGGCCTTCAGGTCCGCCAGCCAGTCGGCGCACTCCTGGGACACGAAGGCGGGCACGAACGTCACCATGCACACGCCGCCGTTGGCGGTCAGGCGGCCGAGCACGTCATCCGGCACGTTACGCGGGGAGTCGCAGACCGCGCGGGCGCTGGAATGGCTGAAGATCACCGGGGCCGCGGCCACGTCCAGGGCCTGGCGCATCGTGTCCGGGGACACATGCGACAGGTCCACGAGCATGCCGATGCGCTGCATCTCGCGGACCACGTCCCGGCCGAAATCGGTCAGCCCGCCGGCCTGCGGATCGTCGGTGGCCGCGTCGGCCCAGCCGGTGTTGGCGTTGTGGGTCAGCGTCATGTACCGGACGCCGAGCGCGTAGAGCATCCGCAGCACGCCGAGCGACCCGGCGATCGCGTGGCCGCCCTCGGCGCCGAGCAGCGAGGCGACCCGGCCGGAGGCGAAGACCCGCTCCACGTCGTCCGCGGTCAGCGCGAGCCCGAGCGCCCCGGGATAGCGCGCGATCATCCGGCGGGCCAGGTCGATCTGCTCGAGCACGGCGGCGACCGCACCCTCCCCGGCCAGCCGGGCGGGCACGTAGACGGACCAGAACTGGGCGCCGACGTGGCCGGCCGCCAGCCGGGGCAGGTCTGTGTGCAGTCCTTCGGCCGGCGCGTCCAGGTCGAAGCGGGCCTGGTTGGCGTCGCCGCCGGCCCGCCCGCGCAGCGCCCAGGGCAGGTCGTTGTGGCCGTCGATCAGCGGGAAACGCCGGAGCAGGTCCTGCGCCTGCGGCATGAGGTCGCTCACCGGTCCAGCTTACGGGCGGCCGGGCGGCCCGCCGGGTGACCCGGGCAGGCCGCGCGGCCGCTGCTGCTTGCTACCTGCTACTTGCGGCGGCGCGGGCCGAGGGTGCGCAGCTTGACGTAGGCGAGCACCGCGAAGATGACCGCCAGCCCGATCATGACGCCCATGTCGCGGAGCCAGTTGCTCGAGCTCTGGGTCCAGAGCGGGTCGGTCACCGCGCCCAGCGGCGGGGTGATGACGGTCGAGGTTCACCGTCGAGGCGACCGCGGCGAAACCCCAGCGCGACGGCGCGATCATCGCGAACTGCTTGAGTCCCGGGTTGTTAGCCAGCGGTACCACGAAGCCGGACATGACCACCTGGACCATGGTGAACAGCACCAGGAACGGCATCGCCTTCTCCGACGTGCTGACCAAGGCCGACACGAGCAGGCCGAGGCACATCGAGGCGATCGCGAGCACGGCGATGCCCAGGATCACCTCGATCAGCGGCAGACCGGTCAGGAAGGCTCCCTTGGCGGGGAACTGCCGCCAGGACACGCCGATCAGCACCAGCAGGGTCGACTGCAGGACGCTGATGACGCCCAGGACGAGCAGCTTGGAGACCAGGTAGGCGCCGGACGACAGGCCGGCCGCCCGTTCTCGGGTCAGGATCGATCGTTCCTTGACCAGTTCCCGCACCGAGCTGGCCATGCCGGCCAGGCAGGCGCAGATCACCAGGATCAGCAGCAGGGTCCCCGCGTCGATGTTCGATCCCGGCCCGCCGCCCAGGCCGTGCTTGGCTGGCACCTGGGAGATCAGCGCGCCGAGGAGGATGGGCAGCAGGGCCATGAAGGTCAGGTAGCCGCGGTCGGACGCGATGACCCGGATGTACCGCCGGGTCAGCGTGCCCATCTGCTTGAACGCGCCGCGCCGCTGCGGCGGCGGGGCGGCCGCCAGCACCTGGCTGTCCCCCGGCTGCGGCGCCTGCTGCCGCTGGCCCAGCACGTACTGCTGGTGGGCGGGCGAGGCAGCGTACTCCCCGGCCCAGTCGCGGTCCGGGTACCGGTCGAAGGCCTGGAATACCTCGGCCCAGCGGGACTGGCCGAAGTAGGTGAGTCCTTCCTCGGGCGGGCCGTAGTAGGCGATCCGGCCGCCGGGGACCAGGACGAGCAGCCGGTCGCAGGTGTCCAGGTTGTCCACGCTGTGCGTGACCACGATGACCGTCCGGCCGTCGTGGGCCAGGTCCCGCATCTGCTCCATGACCGACTTGTCGAGGCCCGGGTCCAGGCCCGAGGTCGGCTCGTCGAGGAACAGCAGCGACGGCTTGGTCAGCAGCTCCTGGGCCACGTTGACCCGCTTGAGCTGGCCGCCGGACAACCGGTCGGCGCGAGTGTTCGCGTGCCGGGTCAGGCCGAGTTCGCCCATCACCTCGTCGACGCGGCCATCTCGTTCGGCGGGCTTGGTGTCGGCGGGAAACCGGAGCTCGGCCGAGTACTGCAGCGCGCGGCGCGCGGTCAGCTGGGTGTGCAGCACGCTCTCCTGCGGGACCAGGCCGATCCGGTACCGCAGCTCGTTGTAGTTCGAGTACAGGTCACGGTTGTCGTACAGCACGGTGCCGGTGGTCGCCGGCCGCATCCCGGTCAGCGCGCCGAGCAGGGTGGACTTGCCCGCGCCGCTAGGGCCGATAACGCCGAGCAGGCACTTCTCCGGGATCGGGAAGCTCACGTGGTCCAGCAGCACCTTGCTGCCGGCCTTCACCACCAGTTCCTGGGCGGTGAAGGTGATGTTGCCGTCGTCGACGAACTGCCGGAGCTCGCCGCCGGAGAGGCGGAAGGTGGAGCTGCCGATGCTGACCAGGTCCTGCTCGGTCAGCATCTGGTTGGTGACCCGCTGGCCGTTGACGAACGTCCCGTTGTGGCTGCCGAGGTCGACGATCTCGTAGCTGCCGGTGGGCGACTTGCGCAGTTCCGCGTGGTGCCGGGAGACATTGAGGTCGGACAGGACCACGTCGTTGTCGGGCACCCGGCCGATGCGCAGGGCCTTGGCCGGCAGCGGCATCCGCGAGGTGGGCCTGCGGTCCACGCTCGGCAGCATCTCCGCCTGGCCGGCCGCCGGCTGGGCCGGGGCCTGCTGGCCGGCGTACTGCTGGCCTTGGCCGGCGTACTGCGGGTCGGCGTACTGCTGGCCCTGGCCGGCGTACTGGGGGTCGGCGAACGGCTGGCCGACGGCGGGCTCGGCCGGGCGGACCGGCGCCGCGGGCGGCTGGGCCAGCTGGTCGGGTGCCCGGGCGGCGTGCCGCGGGGCGTGCTCGCGCTGGCCGAAACGCTCGCGCGGCGGTTCGGGATCGCGCGGCATGGCAGGCTCGGGGGCCTGCGGGCGGTACGGCACGCCGACGGGCGGCGACACGGGTCCGCCGGCTGGCCCGCCCGCGGGGTCACCCGGTACCGGCGGCTGCCACCAGGACTCGGAGTCGTGGCGCGGCTCGGGCTCCGGAGGCGCTTCGGGGACGGGCGGCGCGGCCGGAACCGACAGGGCCGTGCCCGGGTGATCGGGCGGGGCCGCGGCCGGGCTGCCCGCGGGCAGTTGCGGGGCGCAGCGCAGCAGCGGGCCGTCGTCCGGGTTCCCCAGCCGTATCACGCATTCGGTGCTGATCTCGATCCGGTCGAGCCGCTGGGTACCGAGGAACGTCCCGTTGGTGCTGCCGAGATCCTCGATGATCCAGCCGCCGCCGTCGACCCGCAGCACCGCGTGCCGCCAGCTGACGCGGGAGTCAGTCATGACGATGTTGGACTTGGGATCCCGGCCGATGCTGTAGGTGGTGCCCGCGCTCAGCTCGTGGACCGAGCGCCTGGACCGCACCTCGAGACCGGGCGGCCCGGACGGGGCGGCCCGCAGCGGCGGCGCGGCACCTCCTACCTCGGCAAGCCCGGCAGGCGCGTGGCCGGCTGGGGACGGACTGGCCTGCGGCGGCCGTCGATCAGACCAGTCAAAACGCTCGGGTGGCATGCTTACAAAGTGTAGGGCCGACGCGGGTAAACGGGAATCACGAGAACCATTCAGGTTGACCTCGCGTTTTGACATATTGGAGGCGGAGACCCTGATACTGGAGCGTCCGGCATCGTGCCTGGAACCGACCGCTTGAAACCCCGCGCCGCACACGGGCTGATTGCAGCAAGTGACTGAACGTTATCCCCGGGAACTAAGTAACACCGCAGAGGTGGAAATGATGATCGTAGGTAGGCGTGGCGGGGGAATGGTCATCATGACCGGTACCACGGGGGGCGTGGCATGAGCTCCGATGCTCGCGACTGGTGGCAGCAGTCTCAGGAACCCGAGAAGGAACCGGAAGACCAGGATTCTCCCAGGCGACACGGCAGCGCCCGATCGAGCGCGGCCGCCCGGCGGATCAGGGTTACCAGGACCCGCAGGCGACGCAGTTGAATCCGGCTGGCCAGGACTATCCGGCTGACCAGGACTACCAGAACCCGCAGGCGACGCAGCGCAATCCGGCGAGCCAGGGCTACCAGGATTCCCAGGCGACGCGGCAGTACCCGGTGGAGCGCGGGCGTCCGGCGGACCAGGGATACCCGTCCGGCCAGGGGCTCCCGTCCGGCCAGGGGTCTCCCGCCGGGCCAGGGACCGGCGGCTGACCGGCAGGCCGCGGCGGACCAGTGGTATGCGGGCGGCCAGGGGTCCGCGGCGGACCCGCGCCAAGGGGGTGCGGCGGACTCGCGGTACCCGGGCGACCAGGGCGGCGCGGCGGATCAGCGGTACGCCGGCGGTCAGGGCGGTGCGGCGGATCAGCGGTACGCCGGCGGCCAGGGATTCCCGGCCGCGCCGAGCTTCTCCCCCAGCCAGGACGCACGGGCCGACGAGGGGTTCTCCACGGGCCAGGGGTATCCGTCCGGGCAGGCCTATCCTTCCGGGCAAGGTTCCGCTGGACCGGGTTCCGCTGGGCAGGGTTTCGCCGCCGGGGCGGGATACCAGGCGGCCGGGGCGGGATACCAGCAGGACACTTCCGGGGCGGGATACCAGGCTCCAGGGGCGGGATACCAGCCGGACCAGGCCGCTCAGGGGTATCAGAACCCCCGGGGCACGCAGGACTATCCGGCCGGCCCCGGCTTCCCAGGGGCTCAGGATTACCAGGCGGCGCCCGCGCCGCGGGCGCGGCGCCGGCGGCGCCGGAGGTGGCCGTGGATTACCCTGATCGTGATCATCGTGCTGCTGGTAGGCGGTGACCGGGCCGCCAACGCGTTCGCCGAGGACCAGATGGCCAGCCAGTTCGCGTCGTCGCTGGCCCTGTCGGGCAAGCCGCACGTGACCATCCAGGGCTTCCCGTTCCTGACCCAGCTGGCGGCGCGCGACTTCAATCAGGTCGACATCAACGCCAGCAACGAGACCGCGGGGACGGGCGGGCAGCTCGAGATCAAGAGCCTGACGGCCACGCTGCACGGGATGCACATCAAGTCGAGCAACAGCACCGAGATCGATGACTTCAGTGCCTCGGCACTGGTCACGTTTACGGCGCTGGCCCACGCGGGCGGCATCCCGGGCGGCATCACGCTGGCCGCCGACGGCCCGAACCGGATCAAGGCCCACGTCGACCTCGACGTCATCAGCGGTGACGTCGTGCTCCAGGTCACCCAGGTGGGTGACAGCAAGATCAACATCAAGGTCATCGACGCGAACGGGCTGCCGACCGACCTCCTCGGCAACCTGGTGAACTTCACCATCAGCATCCCGAAGCTGCCGGCCGGAGTGAAGATCCAGAAGATCAGCATCACCTCGCAGGGCCTGCGCCTGACGGCCACGGGGCATAACACCACCCTGAGCCAGTAAGCGGGCGATATCGCCGAAGTTCTGCTCGCCCGGGACCCGTGTCCTAGGTGACCTACTGTCTACTTAGAGTTACATTGTGAACACGGACAGTAAGGACACTGGAGACGGAGGCCGATATGCCGAGTGCGTTCCTCACCGTCGCCGACACGCTGGAGCTGCCCAGCCCGGCGTGTACGGCCCGGGCGACGGCCACTCGGACCTTCGGCCGCCGCCCGGACGAGGTGCCGGCTGCGCGCCGGTTCCTCCGGGAAGCCCTCGACGGCCATCCGGCCGCCTTCGACGCCGAGCTGCTGACGTGCGAGCTCGTCACCAACGCGGTTCAGCATGCGGCCGACGCGGGCTGGGTGACGGTGGCGGTGACCCGCCGCGGCACCGTCGTGCACGTGGACGTGATGGACGACGGCCAGACCGGGCTCCCGCACTGGCGCGAGGCCACCGGGGAGGACGAGGGCGGGCGCGGCTTCCAGCTCGTCAACGAGATCGCGCAGCGCTGGGGGTTCCTCCGCGAGCGGGCCCGCACCTGCGTCTGGTTCGAGCTCGTACCGGACCGCTGACCATCCTCACGGATTCAGTGGTTGTGGCGTTCTACCGTCTCTATTCGGTAGGACGCCACAACCACTGACTTGAAATGTTACGGATGAGGCTGAGGTGGTAATTGGGACTGGGGCCGGGCCGGGCGGGGTAGCGGCCGGAGGCGGTGCCGGGCGGAGGCGGGACCCGGAACGAGTGCGAGGTCGGTGCAGGGGGTGCGGGGACCGGGGCGGAGGCGGGACCGGGGCGGGGGCGGGGGGCGGGGTGAAGGCGGGGGGCGGGGCGGAGGGGGATTGGGGCTGGGGAAGGACTAGGGAGAGTGGGAGCGGGGTGGGATGGCTGCCTCGTTCGGAGTTAGGGAGACCTCGGGCGGAGTACGGCGGGTAAGCTCGCGTGGTGCCTGCCACCTGTGTGTTCTGCGCGATTATCCGGGGCGAGCAGCCCGCCGAGATCGTGCTGGAGACGGAGCGGCTGATCGCGTTCCTCGATCACCGGCCGCTGTTCCGCGGGCACACGCTCCTGGTGCCGAAACAGCATCTGCGGCTGCTCAGTGACCTGCCCGCCGATCAGGTGCCGGAATTCTTCACCACGGCGCAGCGGCTGGAGCGCGCGGTCGAGGACGGCCTCGGGGCCGACGGCTCGATGATCTTGATCAACAACGTGGTGAGCCAGTCCGTGCCGCATCTCCACCTGCATGTGATCCCCCGCAACAAGAAGGACGGGTTGCGGATCTGGCTGGGGCCGCGGCATCCGTACGACGAGGCCCACCCGGCCCGGGAGTACGCCGAGAAGATCAGAGCGGCGCTCCCCGATTGAACCGGGCTGACTGACCCGGCCGGCACATCGCGGCGTTACGGTTGGGTAATAGGCACCGGCCCCGGGAGCGACCTGTATGCCCGACGACCTCAACCGATTCACGCGTGACCTGTTCGACGGGCTGCCCGCCCGGTACGACCTGCTCGCCGAGATCCTGTCCATGGGACAGAACGGGCAGTGGCGGTCCGCGATGACCAGCCGGGTGACGGGGAACGTCCCGGCCGGCGGCGTGATCCTGGACGTGGCGTCCGGCACCGCCGGAGTGGCGCTGCAGCTGGCCGAGCGGACCGGGGCGCGGGTGATCGGCGTCGACCTGACCGAGCAGATGCTGCGCCAGGGGCAGCGCCGGGTGGCCGCGGCCGGGATGCGGGACCGGATCGCGCTGGCGGTCGGGCGGGGTGAGCAGCTGCCCTTCCCTGACGCCAGCGTCGACGCGCTGACGTTCACCTACCTGCTCCGGTACGTGGAGGACCCGCAGGCCACGCTGGCCGAGCTGGCCCGGGTGCTCAAGCCCGGCGGGGTCATGGCCAGCCTGGAATTCTGCGTGCCCACCAGTGCACTGTGGCATCCGGCCTGGCTGGCGTACACCCGGCTGGTCCTGCCGGCCGGCGGCCTGCTGCTCGGCGGCCGGGAATGGTTCCGGGTAGGCCGCTTCCTCGGTCCCAACATTTCCGGCCACTACCGCCGGTACCCGGTCAGCTGGACGGTGTCGGCCTGGGAGAAGGCGGGCCTGACCGACGTCGGCACCCGGACCATGAGCCTGGGCGGCGGGCTCGTCATGTGGGGTAAGCGTGCCGGATAGCGAGCCCCGCCCGGCGTACTACGCGGCGCGGCGCGGCGGGTGGCGGGACTGGTGGACGCTGCTGCATCCGCCGTACACCGCCTGGCACCTGGCCTACGTGGTCATCGGGGCGGCGCTCGCGCCGCGGGTGATTCTCACCAACCTGATCGCGGCCGTGCTCGCTTTCTTCCTCGCCACCGGGCTGGCCGCGCACGCCCTGGACGAGCTGCGCGGGCGGCCGCTGCGCACCGCCATCCCTTCCCCGGTGCTGGTCGCCGTCGTCGTGGCCGGGCTGCTGGGGGCGCTGGCGCTCGGCGTGGGCGGGGTGATCCGGATCGGCTGGCCGTTGATCCCGTACATGGTGGCGGGCCCGGTGCTGGTGATCGGGTACAACGCCGAGCTGTTCGGCGGCGTGATGCACACCGACGTCGGCTTCGCCGCCGGCTGGGGGGCGTTCCCGCTGCTCACCGCGTACACGGCCCAGACCGGCACGCTGGCGGTGGCGCCCGTGGTGGCCGCGGCCGGGGCCTTCGCGCTGTCCGCGGCGCAGCGCCGGCTGAGTACCCCGGCCAGGAACCTGCGGCGCCGGACGCAGCGGGTCGAGGGGCGCATCACCTTCGCCGACGGCCACACCGAGCCGGTCACCGCGGACGGCCTGCTCGAGCCGCTGGAGCGGGCCCTGCGCTCGGCGTCCTGGGCCATCATCTTGTTCGCCGCCGCGCTGGCGGTGGCCCGCCTGACCTGAATCCCAGGCGGCCCCGGCGGCCTCCTTGAGCTCACGTTATTACTCAAATTGCCTTAAAAAGTTATAAATAGGTATCTTCCGGACAAAGGTGACTCATCGGATCTCCTGTCTGAACACGCCGTCCGTGACTCATAATTGACAGGAGCGCAGCGCGATGCCATCAGGAGACCGCACGTGACATCCGGCATACCGGCGAAGGGCAGCGCTCTCGGGACAAACGTTTCCGAGGGCGGTGCCCGGTCTAGCCGTGCCCCGCTGCCCCGGATCCCGGGTAACGGAACCAGGCGAAGCCGTGGATCGAGCAACGGCACGAACATTCAGGAGGCCGGGATCGCAGAAACCCCGGAGACCTCTCATCCGGCCCTGTCATCGTCCGTGCGGACCCTGATCCTCGGGATCGACAACGACGGTCGAATCGTGCAGCACGACAGGAACGCGGCCCGAATCCTCGCACGCAAGCCGGAGGACCTGCTCGGCGCCCAGCTCATCGAGCTCACCTCGTCCGGCTCGCCGGACGAGGAGAACTCGGTGAACGGGCCGGGCACCCGGCCGTCCGAGGCAGTGATCGCGGTAGCCGGGCTGCTCGAGGCCATCCGCTCGGATCGTGAGGGCAGTGCCATGCTCACGATCGACACCCGCGACGGTCATCCGGCCGAGGCGGTGGTGACGGTCCATCCGATGAAGGCCGACGGGACCAGGCTGGTCGCGCTGGCCCTGCTCCGGATCCCGGCGCCCAACTCCGAGCGGTTCGTCGACCCCGCGGTCATGCGCCGGCAGATGCTGGGCGACGCGCTCACCCGGATCGGCGACACGCTCGACATCGACGACGTGGCCCGCGTCCTGCTCGACGCGGTCGTGCCGCACTTCTGCAACGTGGCCGGCCTGCTGCTGCTCGAGAGCCTGGCGGGAGACGACGAACTGCCGTCGGAAGGGACCGAGGGGTCGCTGCCGATGCGCCGGATCGCCCTGGTCCACGACGCGAAGGATCCGGCCTGGGAGGCGACCTTCCCGACCGGCGAGATCCTGCGTTACCCGCAGAACACGCCGTACTTCCGGTGCATGGACACCGCCGCGCCGGTGCTCGAGACGATGATCACCAAGAGCCAGGCGGGCGAGCTCGCCAAGAACTGGCGGCGCAAGCCGGTCGCCAAGCTGCTCTCCGGCGCCTCCATGGTGGTGCTGCCGCTCATCGCGCGCGGCACCATGCTCGGCTTCTGCGTCTGCACCCGGCAGGAGGGGTTCCGGCGGTTCGACCCTTACGACGTCGAGATCGGGATGGAATTCGCGTCCCGGGCGGCCGTGTTCATCGACAACGCCCGCCGCTACAGCCGCGAGCACGCCACCGCGCTGACGCTGCAGCGGAGCATGCTGCCGACCGGGCTCTCCTACCCCTCCTCGGTCGAGGTCAGGCACCGCTACCTGCCCGGCAGCAAGATGATCGAGGTCGGCGGCGACTGGTACGAGTCCATCGCGCTCCCCGGCGGCCGGGTCGCGCTGGTGGTCGGCGACGTGGCCGGGCACGGCGTGCGGGCCGCGGTCACCATGGGACGGCTGCGCACCGCCATCCACACCCTGGCCATGCTGGAGCTGCCGCCCGCCGACTCGCTGCTGCAGCTCGACGAGCTCATGCACACCCTCGGCGAGCGCGAGCCGCACTTCGCCACCTGCGCCTACGCGGTCTACGACGCGGTCAGCGGGGAAATCGAGGTGGCGGTGGCCGGCCACCTGCCGCCGCTGCTCGTGCACCCGGACGGCAGCAACGAGCTGCTCGACGTGCCGCCCTGCCCGCCGCTCGGTATCGGCGACGGCGAGGTGGAGAGCCGCCGGTTCCAGATCGAGGACGGCAGCCTGTTCGTGCTGTACACCGACGGCCTGGTCGAGAACAAGGGCCAGGACATCAGCGACGGGCTGGCCCGGCTGCAGCGCATCTTCGGCCCCGGCTCGCCGGAAAAGGACCTCGAGGACCTGTGCAAGGCCACCCTGGACGGGGTGTACTCCGATCACCAGCGCGACGACATCGCGGTGCTCATCGCCCGGCTGCGGCGGCTGCCCGAGGATAACTACGCCTCATGGACGCTCGCGCCCAAGCTGACCTCGGTGCGGGAAGCGCGTTCGGTGCTGACCGAGCCGATGAAGCGGTGGGGACTGGAGGACCTGATCCCCACGACCGAGCTGCTCGTCTCCGAGCTGGTGACCAACGCGGTCAAGTACTCGCGCGGCGACGTCACGCTGCGGCTCGTCAACGAGCGGGCGCTGGTCTGCGAGGTGATCGACTCCTCGGGCGCGCTGCCGCGGCTGCGCTCGCCCAACGGCGACGACGAGAACGGCCGCGGCCTGCAGGTCGTGCGCCAGCTCGCCAAGCGCTGGGGCGCCCGGCGGACCGCGACCGGCAAGGTCGTCTGGTGCGAGCAGCCGCTGCCCGGCAGCATGGGGGGTCTGGACGACCCGTTGCCCTTTCACTAAGGAAGCATGGCCGCCCGGCAGCTGACGATGCCGGGCGGGGTGGCGGCTGACGATGCCGGATGGGTGGCAGCTAACGTCGCCGGGCGGGCGGCCGGGACGATCTGGGCTAGCGGGCGGCCGGTCGCGAGGCGAGTCTGGTCCCGGCCGTCCTGCTTGGCCTGGTACAGGGCGGCGTCGGCGGCGGCGAGCAGGGTGGCGAGCTCGGAACCGACCCGGTCGAGCGCGGCTACCCCGATCGAGACCGTCACCCGGACGCGGGTGCCCGCCGGACCGCTGCCGCTGCCGTTGCCGTTGCCGTTGCCTTGACGTCGCCGCTGTCATTGTCGCTGTCGCTGACCGGGACGGACAACGCGGCGACGGCGGCGCGGAGCCGCTCGGCGATGGCCAGGGCCTGGTCCTCCCGCGTCTGCGGCAGCAGGAGCGCGAACTCCTCCCCGCCGAACCGGCCCGCCAGGTCATAGCTGCGCATCTGCTCGCGCAGGACGGCGCTGATCGCCCGCAGCGCCTTGTCGCCCACCAGGTGGCCGTGGGTGTCGTTGACCAGCTTGAAGTGGTCGAGGTCGAGCAGCGCGACGCACAGCGGACTGCGGGTCCGCACCGCCCGGGCGATCTCCCGCTCCGCCTCGCTCTCCCAGGTGGACGCGTTGAGCAAGCCGGTCTTGGTGTCCATGCGCGACTTTTCCAGCAGCTGCGCGTGCATCATGAAGCGCCGGGCCAGCAGGACGGTGGGCACGGCCAGGACGGCCAGCACCGGGTGGACGGCGACCACCACGGTGATGATGATGCCCAGGTCCATCTGGGCGAAGTCGGCCAGCAGCGCCTCGCGGTTCAGCGCGATGTCGGTCACCCGGGCGGTGGGGTCGGAGAGCTTTACCGCCGCGGCGAGCAAGGCCGTGTGCAACAGCCAGCCGGTGAGTTCGGCCGCGGCCACGGCCACCGTCCAGGTCAGGGCGTGCGTCCCGGTACCGAGCGCGGTCCCGGCCAAGGACGCGGGGATGACGCGGAACACCAGCGAGGCGGCTCCGTACGCCAGGCCGATCGCGGCGCCGGTGAACACCCGCCGGTAGATCGCCCCGCGGTGCACCCGCCACTGCGTGAGGACCAGCAGCGGCGCCGGGATCACCATGGCGTACACCGGCGGCAGCAGGATCGCCACCGGCAGCACCCAGGCGGTCAGGAAGTCCCGGATCAGGCCGCTCTGCAGGTAGGCGACCCGCGGGGTCACCACCACGGAGACCGCGCCGCAGCTCAGCAGCAGGCCGAACCGGACCAGGTCGCCCCGCGGCCAGGAGGTCGCCGACGCGGCCACCGCGGCCAGCGCGAGGGCCGCCACGGGGACGGCGCCGACATAGGCCCGGACCAGGGCCGGGAAGCCGCCACCACGCCCAGTCCCTGACGGACAGCCCGGCGGCCAGCCGGGCGGCCGACGAGACTGTGACGGACGAGGCTCGCATGTGTCACCGTTCCGGATGAGACGAGACGAGTCTGCTGATAGTCGGATGCTCACCGCAAAGGACTATTCACGCATAGCCACGATAACTCATCTTTGCGCATTCAGTTAGCAATTACCGCAAATCGCCCTGCATTTGCGCGGGCGAAGGCGCTAAATGGTGACTGGCTAGCTGCGATTACGCGGCGTTGCATACGCCGCGGTCTGTCACTTAGCGCGACGATAGTGCGCGAGAGGAGGGCCGGGCCATGCGGACGACCTGGGTCTGAGCATTATTGATATCCCGTCCGCGCATCACGGCGGGATCTCGGCGCACACCATCCGGGACTTAGGTTCCGGGCCCGGAATAATTCCGGCAAAACGGTCTTATGTCCCGGGCCGGGCACACCATATTGGCGTGCCCGGCGGGACCCAGATACGACGTCCGGGCCTGCCCGCGACGCAATCGGCACGTGCCGCGCGATAACGCGCTCACCGCGATCGGCACGCCCTGCGTCGGCGAGCAGGCCCGGACGCCGGCCGGTACTCCCTTACTCCACCGTGACGCTCTTGGCCAGGTTGCGGGGCTTGTCGATGTCGCGGCCCAGCTTGGCCGCGACATGGTAGGCCAGCAGCTGCAGCGGGACGTTGAGCAGCAGCGGCTCGAGCTCGGGCTCGGCCCGCGGGACGCGGATGACCGCGTTGGCCAGCCCTGCGGGCAGGTCGGCGCTGGTCACCGCGATGACCGGGCCGCCGCGGGCCTTGATCTGCTCGATCGTGGAGATGTTCTTGGACTGCAAGTCGTCCGCCGGGACGACGACCACGCTCGGCATCGAGGAGTTGATCAGGGCGAGCGGGCCGTGCTTCAGCTCGGCCGCCTGGTACGCCTCGGCGTGGACGTAGGACACTTCCTTCAGCTTCTGCGCGCCCTCCCGGGCCACCGGCCAGCCGCGGACCCGGCCGATGAAGAACATGTGCTCGGCCCCGGCGAAGCGCCGCGCCACCTCGGCGATCTCCTCCTCGGCGGCCAGGACCTCATCCAGCTGCCCGGGCAGCGCCCGCATCCCGGCCACGATCCGCTGGCCGGAGGCCGCGGACAGGTCGCGGACCCGGCCGAGCAGCAGCGCGAGCAAGGCGAACGACGCCGCCATGTTGGTCAGCGCCTTGGTGGAGCACACAGCGATCTCGGGCCGGCGTGCAGGAACACCCCGTGACCGCACTCGCGCCCGATGGCGCTGCCGACCACGTTGACCGCGCCGATGACCTGCCCGCCCTTGCGGCGCAGCTCCTGTACCGCCATCAGCGTGTCGAGCGTCTCGCCGGACTGGCTGACCGCCACGTAGAGCGTGTCCGGGTCCACCACGGGGTTGCGGTACCTGAACTCCGAGGCGGGCTCGGCGTCGGAGGGGATGCGGGCCAGTTCCTCGGTCAGCACCGCGCCCATCTGCCCGGCGTAGTAGGCCGAGCCGCAGCCGAGGAACTTCACCTGCCTGATCGACCGGAGCTGACGCGCGTCCAGGTCGATGCCGCCCAGCTTGGCCGTGGCGAACCGCTCGTCGAGCCGGCCGCGCAGCGCCCGGCGCAGCGCCTCCGGCTGCTCGTAGATCTCCTTGCGCATGTAGTTCTCGAACGAGCCGAGCTCGTAGTCCCCGGCCTCGGCCTCTACCGTGGTCGGCGTCTTGCGCGCGCCGCCGGGCTCCCGCTCGTCGAGCGTCGCGGTGGTGTAGTCGGCGGCGTGCACCGTGGCCACCTCGGCGTCGTCCAGGTACACGACCTGCTTGGTGTAACGGACCAGCGCCGCCACGTCGGAGGCGACGAACATCTCCGACTCCCCGATGCCGAGGACGATGGGGCTGCCGTTGCGCGCCACCACGAGCTCGTTCGGGTTCTGGGTGTCCAGCACGACCAGGCCGTAGGTGCCGTCGACGTGGCGCAGGGTGCGGCGGACCGCGTCCTCCAGGCTGGTTCCCTCGGTCGCCTCGGCCGCGATCATGTGGGCGAGCGCCTCGGTGTCGGTATCGCTGGCCAGCTTCACCCCCCGGCCGGTGAGCGCGTCCCTGAGCTGCTCGGCGTTCTCGATGATGCCGTTGTGCACGACGGCGATGCGGCCCTGCGCGTCGGTGTGCGGGTGGGCGTTGATGTCGTTCGGCTCGCCGTGGGTGGCCCACCGGGTGTGACCGATGCCGACGGTGGCCTTGGTGCGGTCGCTGACCCGGTCCCTGAGGTCCTGGACCCGGCCCGCCGTCTTGGTGACCTGCAGCCGGTTCCGGTAGATGACGGCCAGGCCGGCCGAGTCGTAGCCGCGGTACTCCAGGCTCCTGAGCCCCTCGAGTAGTACCGGGACGGCGTCCCGGCGGCCGATGTACCCCACGATTCCGCACACGTCGAGCTCCCCTCCTGACCCTCGCGGGTCTGCTGGCGTCAGCCGTAGATGATGCGGCGGAGCTGACGTTCCGACAGCCCGGGGGCCGCGAACCGGCGCTGCCGCAGTTCGGCCTCGATCAGCGGCCAGATCTCCTCGTTCTTCCGCTGCCGCTGCCGGAGCTCGGCGTGCCGCCGGCGGACGAACTCCTCGACCGTCTCGTCGAAGTAGCTCGCCACGTCGGCGATGACGCGGATCGCGGTGGGCTGCGACAGGCCCGTCGAGGCCGCCAGGTAACGAGCGAGATCCTGCGGGGAGGAATCCGCCGGGACGCTGGGGCCTCTGAGGTTCCCGGGTATCGGGCACGCCTACTTCTTACTAGGCGGCCGGGCGGTTAGGCAAGAATCCTGCCCGATTTAGGGCAGGATGCGCCTGAATTGGTCCGGTCAGGGGCGGAATCACGAGCCGGGCGCCAGCCGCAGACCTGGGCGGGAGACGTGTCGCGGCCGGGAGGCGGGCGCGGCTCGCGCCTAGTCCGTCCGGACTACGCAGCCAGTGGCCCGGCGGCCGGTAATAAGGCGCGCAGGCCCGCCGAGACCACGTGGGTCTTGTTGCGGCCGGTTTCCTTGGCGTAGTACAGGGCCGCGTCGGCGGCGGCCATCAGGTCGGTCAGCTCGCGGCTCTCGCCGTCCAGGGACGCGACCCCGACCGAGATGGTGAGCCTGATGCAGCCGGCGCTCTCGTCCTCGTCGTCGACCGGGATGACCAGCCCGGCGACGTGCGAGCGGAGGCGCTCGGCCACGTTGAGCGCGTCCAGCTCGCGCGCCTGCGGCAGCAGGATCGCGAACTCCTCGCCGCCGAACCGGCCGGCCAGGTCGTAGCCGCGCAGCTGGCTGCGCAGGGCATCGGTCACGGCGCGCAGCGCCTTGTCCCCGGCCAGGTGGCCGTAGGTGTCGTTGACCACCTTGAAGTGGTCGATGTCGACCAGCGCCACGGCGAGCGGGATGCTCATCCGGACGGCCCGGGTGACCTCGAGCTCGGCCTCGCGTTCCCAGGTGGACGAGTTGAGCAGCCCGGTCTTGGTATCGATGCGGGACGCGGCCAGCAGCTGGGCGTGCATGATGAACCGCCGGGCCAGCAGCACGGTCGGGACGGCGGCGACGGCCAGCACCGGGTTCACCGCGATGACCACGGTGATCAGTACGCTGAGGTCGAACTCGGCGAAGTCGGCCTGCAGCGCCTCACGGTCCAGCTCCAGGTCGCGCAGGCGCACCGACGGGTCGGTCAGCTTGATCGCGCCCACGATCAGGAAGTGGTGCCCCCGGCCGCCCACGAGCTCGCAGATCGCCACGGCCAGGACCCAGGTCAGGGCGTGCGTCCCGGTGCCGACCGAGCCGCCCGCGAAGGACGCGGGGAAGGACCCGGAACAGCAGGGACGCCGCGCCGTAGGTCAGGCTGATCGCGCCGGCGGTGAACATCCGGCGGTAGACGACGCCGCGGTGCACCCGCCACTGGGTGAGCACCTGCAGCGGGATCGGGGCCAGCATGGCGTAGATCGGCGGCAGCAAGATCGCCACCGGCAGCACCCAGGCGGTGAGGAAGTCCCTGGCCATGCCGGCTTTGAGGTAGGCGACCCGCGGGGTCGCCGCGACCGAGATCGCACCGCAGGTCAGCAGCAGCGCGAACTTCAGCAGGTCGTCGGCGGTCCAGATGGTCCGCGAGGCCGCGAACCCGATCAGGCCGAGCGCGGCGACCGGAACCGCCCCGACATAGCCGCGGAGCACCGGGGGAAGTTGCCACCATGCCCAGTCCCGGACATATCGCGTACCCGAGTAGGCGGCGAGTGACGGACGAGGCTTCCATAGTCCACCGTTCCGGATGGGACTCGACAGGCTCCTGTCTAGTTCGGCAGCTCACCGTAAAGGACTAGCTCCGTATAGCTACCTTAACCCATCTATGGCCATCTTGGACACTATTGCTCCCGATTCACCTACATCGCGTCTTAAAGAGGGGCTAAATGGTGTTTGACAAGCCACGATTACCCGGAGTGCATAGGGCCGGGGGGCTGTCTATAACGCTTCATCGAGCGCCGGAGGGAGGGGCGGCCCATGCGCGTCCAGTGGATCTAAGGACGTCATCTGTCGCACGTAGCCAGCACGACCTGAGAGGAGCGCTCCCCGATGCGCGACACCTGGACTTGAGCCGAATGCGACCCCTACCGCCGCTACCTCGATTCGCGTAGCGGCACCGATCTTCTGGCCGCGGCGTGACCGGGACGCCTGACGGCCGCATGACGCCCGCCGGGTGGTGACACGTGGCGCCACCTGAGCGTCAGCACAACCGCAATGACCGCTCCGATTCCGCCAGCTATGGCGATGACCGCCGCCGGGGATATCACCTCGGCCGCGGCGCCGGCCGCCACGAAAGCGGCCCCCTGGCCAACGACCACACCCATGTTGGCAATGCCGAAAGCCTGAGCCCGCCTTTCGTTTGGCACCCTGACCACGAAGGCGGTGTTGGCTGCGATCTGGTAAATGCCGAACGCGGCTGACAGCGAGAAGATCACCAGGGACACGGCAAGACCCGGACGGAGGGCCGTCAAGACCAGCGTGGCGCAGGTCAGGACGGCCAGTGGTCCCATCATGTTGAGCCGCTGACGCGCGCGGACGAAGCGCGTGAACAGCGGCGTGACGATCGTGGTGGACAGGCAGGTGGACGCCAGCACCACGCCGGTAGCGATCGGCCCTCCGCCGAGTTTGCTCGCGTACGGGGCGGCGATCCCCTCGGGCACCGTGTAGAAGATCACCAGCCAGCCGAACAGCAGCAGGGTGCGCAGGGCCTGATCGCCGAAGACCAGCCGGAAGCCGCTCCCGCATGCGGGCCAGCGGAGATAGCTGGGCGGCCTCCGGCTTCGCGGCGGCCGCCCGGGCCCGGGTCCCCAGCCCGATGAGCAAGCCGGAGAGCGCGAACGTCACCGCGTCCACGACGAGCGAGGCGCGGACCCCGATGAAGGCGACCGCCAGTCCCCCGCCGGCCGCGCCGAGCACCTGGCCCGCCAGGAACGTCGTCTGGAACACCGAGGCGCCGAGGACGTACTTCTCCCCCTGCAAGATGTCCGGGGTGATGGCAGCGCGCGCCGACTCGAACGGCGGCGCGAACATCGTGGTCGCGAAGAGCAGCGCCACCAGCGCCAGCAGCGGCACGCCCGGCACCGCCATGGCCGCCACCAGCACAGCCCGGACCGCGTCGCAGGTGACCATGACCGAGCGCCGGGGCCGGCGGTCGGCGATGTCGGCCAGGAACAGGCCGCCGATCACCCACGGCAGGTACCCGGCCGCGTAGGCCAGGGCCGCGAGCAGCGGCGAGTTCGTCTGGTCGTAGACGAGCAGGGTGAGCGCGACCAGCGCGAGACGGTCTCCCGTGACGGACAAGATCTCGGAGAACCACACGGCCCGGAACTCGCGGTCCGCGAACACGTCGCGGAACGTGGCGCGCGGCGGCACGGCACCCCTTCGCAGTGGCCTGGTCGCTGTTGCCTGGTCGCTGTAGCTGGTCGCTGCAGTTTGGTTGGGCGGGCCCGGTTGTCCGCGGCTGGCGGACCCGCGGGACGAGTGGTTTCCTCGTCTCATCATCACCCAGCCATCGCGAGAATCGCAACAACTCGTACGGAATCGGTCACCCTTGGTTTTCGCGGCGCACTTCCTCCACCCGGCGAGTTGATATGTGCCGTTCATCGGCATATACAAGGTCTGTGAGCAAGCAGTCCATGCAGGAGCCGACGTTCCTGATCTTGACCGCGCTGGCCGCGGGGGCCCAGCACGGTTACGGGATCATGAGCGACGTGGCCCGGATTTCCGATGGCCGGGTCAGGCTCCGCGCGGGCACCTTGTACGCGGCGCTGGACCGGCTGAAGTCCGATGGCATGGTCACCAGCGACAAGGAAGAAGTCGTGGACGGACGGCTCCGCCGCTACTACCGGATCACCGACGAGGGCGCCGCCGAACTCGCGGCCGAGGTGGGCCGGATCCGGGCCAACGCCGCCGTCGCCGCCAGCCGCCTGGGCCTGGCCGGGGGCACTCTATGACCTGGAGCGCCGAGCTGGACGGGCACTCCAGTCGGCTGCCCGCGGGCCGACGTACGCGGATGGAGCGGCGGTACCGGCGGCTGCTCACCCTGTACCCCAAGGCGCACCGGCAAGAGCACGCCGAGGAAATGATCGGCGTCCTGTTCGCCGCGGCCGACTACGACGCGCGGATCCGCGCCCCGAAGCCGGTGGCCTGGGCGCTGCGCTCGGGTCAGCACGTCGCGGACTGCGCGGATCTCGTGGCCGGGGCGGCCCGGATCCGCGGCCGGATGGTGGTGAACCGGGTCAGGCAGGCCACCCGTTCGGGATGGATTGTTCCTGACGGGCGCTGGAGCGATGCCCTGGCCGTGGTCAGCGTGATCGCCCCGCTGCTGCTGCTGGTGGCCGCGCTGGCCGAGTTCCACCTGCCGCAGGCGGTCGCGAGCAGCCTCACCGGGCATCCGCACTGGCGGCCGACCGCCACTCTCGGCCTGGGGGACCTGCCGCTGGCGGCGGGCGCGCCCGCGGTCGCCGGGCTGGCGCTGCTGCGGCTGCGGCGGCTGGCCGGGCTGGGCGCCATCGGGGCGGCGATCGGCCAGACTCTGCTGACCCAGGGTGGCGCGGCGGCGCAGCGGCCCGCCCCGCCCTTCACCGGGTACTCGAGCCCGGCGGTCGCGTTCACGGTCCTGCTCGCCTGCACGGCCGCGGCCGCGCTGCTGATCTCGCCGGGCCCGGATCGCGGCCTGGCCCTGCTGACCAGGGGCGGAGCCGTGCTGATCGGCGCCGCGGCGGTCGTGCTGGGCGGATTCAGCGTGGGCGGCAACGTCTGGCTCGCCTCCCCCAGCGGCTTCACCCAGGATCTCGGCAGCGAGGTGACCGGCCTGCCGGGCGACCTGCTGATCGCCGCGGTCCTGATCGCCGTGGCGGTCGGCTGCCTGCGGGCCCCGGTCAGCCGCCGGGTGCTCGCGCTGCTGGCCATCCCGGTCATCCCGTACGCCGTCCTGTGGCAGGAAAAGCTGGCCAGCGACCTGTTCGGGCAGGCCGGCGGGGCCGCGGCCAGCATCTCGTCCTCGCTCCCCCTGCTCTACCTGCCGCCGCTGCTGCTGGCGGGCGCCATCGTCGCCGGGGCGTGGCTCGCCCGGCGCCGCGCCACCCGTTCGGCTTCCTCCACCGGGCCGAGGAGCGCTGTGAGCGCTTAGCCCGCAAAGACGTGGTGGTGGTGGCGCCGGCCACCGCCGTCGCTGGCGCCGCCGCCACCACTTAGGTACATGAGATAGAGAACTGTCCCCCGCCATTTTTCGCGGTGACAGACGGCACCCGCCCGTACGGTGAAAATATTTATCCCGAACGGGTGGGTTTTCGCGCGAGCGCGAATGGATCCCGACCCGTTGGGTTGATAGCAATCATCCCCGGCGCCTATCCGGAAGCGGGAACTGACATATGCCTGATGACTCTCATGACCTCGTGGAACTGCCCGGCAGCGAGCGGACGCGGCTGGAAGCCGCCACGCCGGCCGGCCAGCTGGACACCTCCGAACGGGCCGAGCTGACGCTGGTGCTGCGCCGCCGGGCCGAGATACCGGCCGAGATCGTCGAGGGACCCACCGTCCTGACCCACGATCAGCTGCGCGATCAGTACGGAGCCGACCCGGCCGACGTCGAGCTGGTCCGGCAGACGCTGACCAGCCTGGGACTCGAGATCGCGGTGGTCCACGCGTCCACCCGGCGGGTCAAGGTCACGGGCACCATCGGCGCGCTGTCCAGCGCCTTCGGCGTCACGCTGCAACTGGTCAGCAGTCCGGACCCGAAGACGGGCGAGCCCGTGACGCACCGCTACCGCGAGGGACCGGTGTTCGTCCCGGCCGCGCTGAACGGCGTGGTGCTCGCGGTGCTCGGCCTGGACACCCGGCCGCAGGCCCGCGCGCACTTCCGGCCACTGGGCGGCGGGGCCGGCGTGGGCGCCCGCGCCGCCGCGGCGGCCCCGGGCGGCACGTACCCGCCGAACCAGGTGGCCGACATCTACAAGTTCCCGGCTGGCACCACCGGGGCGGGCCAGACCATCGCGGTGATCGAGCTCGGCGGCGGCTTCGCCACCAGTGACCTGGACACCTACTTCGGCGGCCTCGGCATCGCCGTGCCGTCGATCTCCGCGGTCAGCGTGGACGGGGCGTCCAACGCGCCCGGTTCCGACCCGAACGGCGCCGACGTGGAGGTCGCGCTGGACGTCGACGTCATCGGCGCCGCCGCGCCGGGGGCGAAGCAGGTGGTCTACTTCGCGCCGAACAACGGCGACCAGGGCTTCGTCGACGCGATCTCGGCGGCCGCCTCGGCCACCCCGGCGCCCATCGCGATCTCGATCAGCTGGGGGCAGTCCGAGGATTCGTGGACGGCTCAGGGACGTTCGGCGATGGATGCGGCGATCGCCGACGCGGCCGCGATGGGCATCACGGTGTGCGTGGCCTCCGGGGACAACGGCAGCGGCGACGCGATCACCGACGGGAAGCCGCACGTGGACTTCCCCGCGTCCAGCCCGCACGCCCTGGCCTGCGGCGGGACCAAGCTGGTGGC
This sequence comes from uncultured Actinomycetota bacterium, assembly GCA_963839095.1. Lineage (GTDB taxonomy): Bacteria > Actinomycetota > Actinomycetes > Streptosporangiales > Streptosporangiaceae > Palsa-504. The sequence continues at coordinate 69,779 of CAWIUF010000074.1, forward strand.
GTCCTCCGGCACGATCAGCTCGGAGGTGGTCTGGAACGAGACGGCCGCCAACGAGGGGGCCGGGGGCGGCGGGGTCAGCGACGTCTTCGCCGTGCCGTCCTTCCAGGCGAACGCCGGGGTGCCGCCCCGGGCCGCCCGGTCCGCGACGGCCAGCGGATCCGCGGCGGCGTCCGTCGCCGTCGCGGAAGCGGACCCCGAGTCCACCCGCCGTAAGCACCACGGATCCGACGGTACCTCGGGTGGCAGCGGTGCTCCGGGCACCCCGGCTTCGGGCGGTACGGGCACCCGGTTCGGGTGGTACGGGCGCGGCGGCTTCGGGCGGCGGGCGGGGGGTGCCCGACGTGGCGGGCAACGCGGACCCGGTCACCGGCTACCAGATCTTCTCCGGCGGCCAGGCTCAGGTGGTCGGCGGCACGAGCGCGGTCGCTCCGCTGTGGGCGGCCCTGATCAGCCGGCTCGCCGAGGCCACCGGCCAGCGCTTCGGCCTGATCCAGACGCTGCTGTACGCGGGCGTGACGCCCGGCACCGCGGTGGCGGGCTTCAACGACATCACCAGCGGGAACAACGGCGCCTACGCGGCCGGTCCGGGCTGGGACGCCTGCTCGGGCCTCGGCAGCCCCGACGGCACCGCCCTGCTGGCCCGGCTCAAGAGCTAACGCTCGCCGAACCTGCACACCGGGCTTTCACCGCGTTCCGGCGCGGCGGAAGCCCGGTTTCGTGTCGTCAGCGAGGACGTCCCGGTGGGTCGGCCGGATGGGCGTGGCTGAGCATCACGGGGCATGGGGTTTCCGGTGGGCCGCAGGCGGCCGCCGGGAGCCGGCCGTGGTGACCGGGTCCGCGCTGTGGATACGCTGTAGCCCGTGTCACATGGGTGTGGCTCTTCTCGAGGCTCAGCGCCGCGTGAGATTAACGCCTGGTGCGGTCCGGCTTCGCGGCCGCCGCGGAACGTGCTCGTGTACCCCCGCTACGCTCGGTGCTCTGGTGCCACACACCACTAAGCCGGACGCGACCGGGACGGCGCGGCGACTGAGCGGGGCAGCTGACGAGCGGCTCCCGGGGCCGATGCGGCCGCAGAAGACATCGCGGAGCCCCCGACGCGGCTCGCATCAGCCGCACGAGCCCCCACTCCAAAAGAGCCACACCCATGTCACATCGCGGCGGCGCTGCGAGGGCTGGATGCAGGACTGGCCGGGTGATGAGCGCGGGCTGCGGTGCGGATGTGAGTGCTGAGGCCTCGAAACCGGGAGCTGATGCGCTAGCGGGCGGGGAATTCGGTTGACAGTGGCAAATGGATGACGCACACTTTTGGTAGTGACTTTCAAAAAGTTGTGACTGCCGAAGGGGTGTTGGTGTCATGGCAGAGAACGGGGCTCGGAAGTGGTGGGCGCTGGTCGCCATCGCGGCTAGCGTGCTCGTGGTCGGGCTCGACCTGACTGTGCTGAACCTGGCGTTGCCCACGATCGCGATCGACCTGCACGCCTCGACCAGCGACCTGCAGTGGATCTCGGACTCCTACAGCCTGGTGCTGGCGGCCGTGATGCTGCCCGCGGGGCTGCTCGGTGACCGGCTGGGGCGCAAGAAGGTGCTGATCGCCGCGCTGGTCCTGTTCGGGGCCAGTTCGGCGGCGTGCGCGTACGCGACCGGCACCGCCGAGCTGATCGCGGGCCGGGCGGTGCTCGGGATCGGCGCCGCGGCCATCTTCCCGCTGTCGCTGTCGGTGATCCCGGTGCTGTTCGCCCCGGAGGAGCGGCAGAAGGCGATCGCGCTGATGGCGTCGGCCACCTTCATCAGCTTCCCGATCGGCCCGGTCGTCGGCGGGTACCTGCTGGACCACTTCTGGTGGGGTTCGGTCTTCCTGATCAACGTGCCCGTGGTGGCGCTCGCCCTGATCGCCGTGGCGTTCCTGCTGCCCGAGTCGCGCAGCGCCCTGCGGCCGCGGGTGGACGTGCTGGGCGTGATCTTGTCCAGCGCGGGGCTGGCCGGGCTGACCTACGGGTTCATCAAGGCCGGGCAGGACGGCTGGACGGACGCCGCCGCGCTGGGCACCATCGCCGCCGGGGTGGCGGTACTCGCCGCGCTGGTCGGCTGGGAGCGCTGGCTGACCCGGCGCTGGCTGGCCGTCGACGCGCCGGCTCAGGACCGGCTGGCTCAGAACGGGCAGGCCAAGGACGGGCTGGCCAAGGAGGGCTGGGCGCAGGCGGGGACGACCTTCGCGGGGGCAAGGTCCGTCCGCTGATCGAGCTGCGGCTGTTCCGCATCGCCGGCTTCACCTGGGGTACCACGCTGGCCACGCTGGTCTCGTTCGCGATGTTCGGGATCTTCTTCGTGATGCCGCAGTACTTCCAGGAGGTCCGCGGCGCCGACGCGATGGGCAGCGGGCTGCGGCTGCTGCCGATGATCGGCGGCATGGTGATCGGCATGATCGGCGGTACCCGGCTCGCGTCGCCCCGCAAGGACGCCGACGGCGCCGCCCGGACGTCCCGGGCCAGCGCCAAGCTGCTGGTCACGGTCGGGTTCGCGGTCATGGCGGTGGCGCTGGCGGTCGGTGCGGGCACCAGCGCGAGCAGCGGTACCGGGTTCGCCGCGACCTGGTTCGCGGTGTTCGGGCTCGGCTTGGGCGTGGCCATGCCGCAGGCGATGAACGCCGCGATCGGTGCCCTGTCGGCCGAACGCAGCGGCGCGGGCTCGGCCCTGATCTCGGCCCTGCGCCAGGTGGGCGCCACCATCGGGGTGGCGATCCTCGGCACCGTGCTCAGCTCGGTGTACAGCAGCCACCTGACGGTCACCGGGCTGCCGGCGGCCGCGGCGGACGCCGTGAAGAGCAGCGTGGCGGCGGGCGTCGGGGTCGCGCACCAGGTGCACTCGTCCGCGCTGCTCGACTCGGTGCGGCACGCGTTCGTCAGCGGCATGGACACCATGCTCTGGATCTGCGCCGGGATCGCGCTGGTGAGCGCCATCCTGGGGGCCATCTTCCTGCCGCGCCGGACCCAGTGGGCAGCCGAGCCGGTGGCGGCCGGCGTCGCGGCGGAGCCTGTAGTCGTCGAAGTCCCCGCCGGGCCGGTCGAGCGGCGAGCGTGACGACGATCGCGGACGCGGGATCGGGGTTCCGGGGCCGGAACCCCGATCCGGACGGCCTGCGCGAGCGGAAGAAGGCCGGCCGGGGATAGCCAACGGGCAACCGCGGGGCCGCGGCTGCCGGTGAAACGGCCCGGGAACGGGCAGAATGGTAGACGTGACAGTGATTCCCGGGACCGGCCAGGAGCGGCCGGACGGCTTGCGCGAGCGGAAGAAGGCCAAGACCCGCGCCGCCATCCGGGATCACGCGCTGCGGCTGTTCCGCGAGAACGGCTACCAGCGCACCACGGTGGAGCAGATCGCGGCGGCGGCCGAGGTGTCGCCCAGCACGTTCTTCCGGTACTTCCCGACCAAGGAAGACGTCGTCCTGCAGGACGACATGGACACCCGGATGATCGAGGCGCTGGAGCGGCAGCCCGCCGACCTCAGCCCGCTCAGCGCCGTCCGCGCGGCGGTCCGCGACGCGTTCGCCTCCTACACCGACGCCGACCTCGACGTGATCGGCGAGACCAGCACCCTCAGCATGACCGTGCCCGAGATCAGGGCGCGGGCCACGGACGAGTTCACCCGCACCATCGGGGTCATCGCCGAGGCCCTGGCCAAGCGGGCCGGGCGTCCGGCCGACGACCTGGCCGTGCGCACCGCGGCCGGCGCGATCGTGGGCGTCATGATGGGGCTCACCCTGCCGTGGGAAGACAAGCCGAGCGGCCGGAAGGCCATCGAGGACCTGTTCGGCCGGGTGGACCAGGCCCTGGCCCTGCTGGAGGCCGGGCTCCCCCTGTAGGCCAGCGACACGGCGGTGCCCGTGACAAGATGGGCGACCATGTACCGCGGCGTCCTGTCTTCCGGCCTCGGCTCGCACTGGCGGCGCGAGGTCCTGCGGACCAGCCTGTGGTACGTGCCCGCACTGGAGGTGGCGGCCGCGCTGGCGCTGTTCGGCGGTACGCTCGCCGCCGACCGGGCCGCCTACCACGGCGACTTCGCCGTGCCGGGCTGGGTGATCAGCGGCAGCGCCGACGCGGCCCGGCAGCTCCTCACCACGATCGCGGCCGCCATCATCACCGTGATCGGGGTGGTCTTCTCGGTCATCCTGCTGACCCTGACGCTGGCCTCGACCCAGTTCGGGCCGCGGATGCTGCGGAACTTCATCCGCGACCGCAGCACCCAGCTGACCCTCGGCACGTTCGTGGCCACGTTCGTCTACGCGGTGCTCGTGCTCGGCTCGATCGGGGTCGAGTCGCACGGCGACTTCGTGCCACACATCAGCGTGACGGTCACGCTCGGGCTGATGGTCGCCGACCTGGCCGTGCTCATCTACTTCATCCACCACACGGCGGTCTCGATCCAGCTGCCCCGGGTGATCGCGAGCATCGCCGCCGACCTGGCGGTGGCGATCAGGGAGCAGGGCAGCGGGAACACCGAACCGCACGACAAGGCCGGGCCGGCCGCGGGCGAGCTGGTGGCCCGGGCCGAGGAGGGCGGCGGCGCGCTGCTCGCCCCGGTCAGCGGGTACGTGCAGTTCATCAGGCACCAGAACCTGGTCCGGCTGGCCACCGAGGCGAACGCGGTGATCAACCTGGAGCACCGGCCCGGGCACTTCGTCGTGCAGGGGCACCGGTTCGCCTCGGTCTGGCCGCCGGAGGCGACGCCGCACATCCGCCAGGCGCTGGGCCGGGCGCATTTCGTCGGGCCGCACCGGACCCTCAGCCAGGACGTCTCGTTTGGCATCGACCAGCTGGTCGAGATCGCGCTGCGCGCGCTGTCCGCCGCTATCAACGACACGTTCACCGCGCTGACCTGCATCGACTGGCTCGGGGAAAGCTTGTGCAAGATCGTGGCGCAGTGGCATCCGGCCCGCGTGCACCGGGACGAGCGGGGGTTCATCCGGGTCATCGCGCCCGAGCCCTCCTACGACCGGCTGATGCAGCGCTCGTTCGAGAAGCTCAGGCAGTCCAGCCTGGGCCAGCCCGCGGTGATGATCCGGCTGCTCGACGCGCTCGCCCGCATCATGGCCGAGACCACCAGTCAAGCACAGCGCCGGGTCTTGCTCGAGCAGGCGGCGATGATCAACCGGGCGTGCGAGCGGTCGGTGCCCGAAGCCGCCGACCGGGCCGACATCCAGCGTCGCTACGAGGCGGTGCTGACCGTGGAGGCGCGGCTGGCCGGCGGCGGGGAAGGCATGAGCGGACCGGGAACAAACGAGGCATGAACGAACGGGCTGGGCATGAGCGGACCCAGACGGCTGAAACTTTTTTCCCGGCGGTGTCGGATACGGCGCGGCGCCGTTCGTGGCATTGATGAAGGGACGCCGCGATGGTGTCCCCGCTGATACTGGAGGCAACCGTGAAATACGTGATCCTGCTGCTGAACACCGAGGCGAGCCAGCAGCTGTCCGAGGCGGACGGGCAGGCCTGGTACGGCGAGATCGGGGCCTGGTACGAGAAGAACGGCGGCGGTTCGGGCAAGCTGGCCGAGACCGGGTACCAGCTGGCGCCGTCCGCCGCGGCCCGGACGGTGCGCGCCAGCGGCGTCACCGACGGCCCGTTCATGGAGACCAAGGAGGCGCTCGGCGGGTACTCGGTGCTGGAGACCGACACCATCGAGGAGGCCGTCGAGATCGCGAAGACCTGGCCGGGCGTGGACCGGGGCCTGATGACGATCGAGGTCAGGCCCGTCATCGAGATGTAGCAGAGAGACAGGGCTCAGAAGGACAGGCGGCGGGCGAGGAGCTCGCGTTCGGCCGGGTTGCCGGCGAGCGCGAGCGCTCGCTCGCTGGCGTCCCGGGCCTCGTCGTCGCGGCCCAGGCCGGCCAGCAGGCCGCCCGCAGCGCGTGGAACAGCCGGTACCCGTCGAGCTCGGCGGCGAGCGGGGAGATCTCGGCCAGCGCGGCCTCCGGGCCGACCACGTAGCGGGTGGCCACGGCCCGGTTGAGCAGCACCACCGGGGACGGCGCGAGCGCCTGGAGCCGGTCGTACAGCAGGCGGATCTGGGGCCAGTCGGTGCGCTCGTAGCCGGGCGCCTCGGCGTGCAGCGTGGCGATGGCCGCCTGGACCTGGTAGGGCCCGGGGCACCGCAGGGCCAGCGCGCGGTCGAGCAGCCCGGTGGCCTCGGCGATGAGCGCCGCGTCCCAGCGGGCGCGGTCCTGGTCGGCCAGCCGGACCAGGCGTCCCCAGCCGTCGAACCGGGTGGCGGCGCGGGACTCGTGCAGCAGCATCAGCGCGAGCAGGCCACCGACCTCGGGCTCGCGCGGCATCAGCCGGTGCAGCAGCCGGGCCAGCGCCACCGCCTGGGCGGCCAGGTCCCGCCGGGCGGGCTGGCGGCCCGCGCTGGCCAGGTAGCCCTCGTTGAAAACCAGGTACACCACGGCCAGCACCTCGGCCAGCCGGTCCGCGAGCGCGTCGGGATCGGGGACCCGCAGGTCGGCGTGGGCGGCCCGCAGCGCCTTGCGCGCCCGCAGCAGCCGCTGGGTCATCGCGGGCTCGGCGGCCAGGAAGGCGGCGGCGATCTCGGCCGTGGTCAGGCCGCAGGCGGCCCGCAGGGTGAGCGCGATCTGCGACTCGCGCGGCAGCGCGGGATGGCAGCAGGCGAAGATCATCCCGAGCAGCTCGTCGTCGGCCTCGTCCGCGTCGCCGGTATCGGCCCCGGTACCGGCACTGGCACCGGGCCGGCCTGCGTCACGGCCAGCAGGGCCAGCTTCTCCTGCCCGGCCCGGTCGCGGCGGAGCCGGTCGATCGCCTTGCGCCGGGCGGTGGTGGCCAGCCAGCCGCCCGGGTTCGGCGGCGGGCCGTCCCGCCAGTGCTCGATGGCCTCGACAAACGCGTCCTGCACGGCGTCGGCGGCCAGGCCGACGTCCCCGGTCCGCGCGGCCAGGGCGGCGGTGATCCGGGGCGCTTCGGCCCGGTAGATCCGCTCGAGCTGCGGCGCGTCCAAGAGCTCGCGGGCTACGCGCCGGTGAACCGGGGCGGCCGCTTCTCGGCGAAGGCCCGGACCCCTTCGGCGAAGTCGGCCGAGCCGGACATCTCCCGCTGGATCTGCGCCTCGAACTCGAGCTGGGCGTCCATCTGCTCGTACAGCCACCGGTTGAGCTGGCGCTTGGTCCCGGCGTAGGACCCGGTGGCGCCGGCCGCCAGCCGGTCGAGCAGCCTGACGGACTCCGCCCCGAACTCCTCGTCCGGCCAGACCCGGTTGATCAGCCCCCAGTCGAGCGCCTGGCGGGCGCCGAGGCGCTCGCCCAGCATCGCCAGCTCGGCCGCCCGGGCGAAGCCGATCCGGGACGGCACCAGCAGCGACGAGCCGCCGTCGGGCACCAGCCCGATGTTGACAAAGGCGAGCTGGAAGAACGCCGACTCGGCCGCCACCACCAGGTCGCAGACCAGCGCGAGGGACAGGCCGATCCCGGCCGCCGGGCCGTTGACCGCGGCCACGACCGGCTTGGGCATCCGCCGGATGCCGGTGATCAGCGGGTGGTACCGCTCGGTGAGGATCGTGTAGACGTCGGGCGCGTTGTCTGCCGGCCTGGCTCGGCGGATTCCTTCAGGTCGGCGCCGCTGGAGAAGGCGCGCCCGGCGCCGGTGATGAGCACCGCCCGGACCTCGGGATCGTCGGTGACCACGCGGATCGCGTCGTTCAGGTCGGCCGCGAACTGCGCGTTCCAGGCGTTCAGCCGGTCCGGGCGGTTGAGCTCGACCTTGGCCCCCGCGCCGCGACGGTAGAGGTTGACGGTCTCATACTGGCGGTAAAGCTCATCATCACTCACGCCGGTCATGCTCAGTCAGACGAGGGAGGACGCGACGATGTCAGGCAAGGTCAAGAACCACGGCAAGAACGGGACAGAGCACGCGGACGGCACGCCGCGACTGCCGAGGAAGCTCTACGAGGACGAGCTGTACCGGCTCCAGGGCGAACTGGTGAAGATGCAGGAGTGGGTGCGCGCCGAGGGCGCCCGGGTCGTGATCATCTTCGAAGGCCGGGACGCGGCCGGCAAGGGCAGCACGATCAAGCGGGTGACCGAGTACCTCAACCCCCGGGCCGCCCGGATCGCCGCGCTGCCGGCCCCGACCGAACGCCAGCGCACCCAGTGGTACTTCCAGCGCTACGTGGAGAACCTGCCCGCGGCCGGCGAGATCGTCCTGTTCGACCGCAGCTGGTACAACCGGGCCGGGGTGGAGCACGTCATGGGGTTCTGCACCGAGGAGGAGTACACCCGGTTCCTGCACCAGTGCCCGATCTTCGAGCGGCTGCTGACCGAGGACGGCATCCTGCTGCGCAAGTACTGGTTCTCGGTCAGCGACGAGGAGCAGCAGCGCCGGTTCGAGTCCCGCAAGGACGACCCGATGCGCAGCTGGAAGCTGTCACCCATGGACCTGGAATCGATCACCCGGTGGGAGGATTACTCCCGGGCCAAGGACACGATGTTCGTGCACACCGACATCCCCGAGGCGCGCTGGCACGTGGTGGAGAGCGACGACAAGCGGCGCGCCCGCATCAACACGATCGCCCACCTGCTCAGCACGATCCCGTACCACAAGGTGAAGCAGCCGCCGCTGAAGCTGCCGCCGCGGCCGGCGGCCCGGGGCTACATCCGGACGCCACGCGACAGTCAGGATTTCGTCCCGGACCACGCCGCCGACCTGCTGGCGGCGAAGGCCGGCTGAGCCAGCCCCGGTGCTAGCCAGCTCCGGTGCTAGCCAGCCACGGTGCTAGCCAGCCACGGGGAGGCGAGGACCGGCCAGGCGGACCTTGGCGCGGATGCGGTCGCCCTCGGGGTGGTCGATCGCGTCGAAGGTGCGCAGCGACTGCATCCAGGCCCAGCGGGCGGCGTCCTGGTCGCCCGCGCTGGCGTGGACGTCGCCGAGGCGGTCGAGGATGCCCGCCTCGTTGAACCGGTCGGCGGTCTCCCGGGCCAGCCCGAGCGACCGCTCGTAGCAGGTGACGGAGCGCCGGTGGTCGCCGAGCTGGTGGTAGACGTAGCCGAGGCTGTCCCAGGAGGACGACTCCCAGGTGCGCTCGCCCGCGGCCTTGCTCCGGGCCAGGGCCTGGCCGCAGTAGCGAATGGCCTGCGAGTAGTTCCCGAGCCGGGCGTGGCAGTAGCCGACGTCGCCCAGGCTCATGATCTCCATGCTCCGGTCGGCGGAGGACCAGGACAGCTGGAGCGCCCGCTCGGCGTGGCCGAGCATGTCGGAGTAGCGTTCCTCCAGCTCGGCGATCCAGGCCAGCGAGCTGTACGCCATCACCTGGGTGCGGCCGTAGTCTTCGGTCCCCGCCAGCATGCGCAGGGCGTCGGTCATGAGCGGCACCGCCTCCGGGTGGCGGCCGGACCGGGCGTAGCCGAGTCCCAGCAGGACCAGGCCGTGGGCCTCTCCGGCCGGGTCGCCGGCCTGGCGGGCGGCCGCCAGGCCGGCCTGGCACGCCGTGCTGTGATCGCTCCACAGGCCGCGGCGCAACAGGAAGGCGCTGAGCGCCCAGGCGAGCCGCCAGGCGTGGCCGGCCCGGCCCGAGCCGGCCGCCAGCGCGACGGCGCCGAGCAGGCCCGCCCGCTCGGCGGTGAACCAGGCCAGCGCCTCCTCGGTGGTGGCGGGCCCGCTTATCGCCCCGGCCGGCGCCGGGTCCGGCACGGCCGGGGCGAAGAACGGCTCGATCAGGGTCGCGGCGGTGCAGGCGGCGTGCAGGCAGTAGTCGAGGAACCGGCCCACGGCGGCCTGGCGGGTCGCCTCGTCCTCGCAGGTCTGCGCCTGCTCGGCGGCGTAGGCGCGGAGCAGGTCGTGACAGGCGTACCGGCCGGGACGCTGCTCGGCGAGCAGGTACCCGCGGGCCAGTTCGGCCAGCAGCCCGCGGACCCGGTCCGGCGCGATCCCGGCCAGGCTGGCCGCGGCGCCGACCGTGATGTCGGGTCCGGGGTGCAGCCCGATCAGCCGGAACAGCCGGGCCGCGCCGTCGCTGAGCGCCCGGTAGGAGCAGGAGAACACGGCCCGCACGTCGGTGGCCTCGTCGCCGATCTCGAACGGGTCGAGCACGTGGCCGGCCACGCGCAGGTCGGCCGCGACGGCCGCGAGCGGGAAGGACGGGCTGGCGGCGGCGCGGGCGGCGGTGATGGTCAGGGCCAGCGGCAGCCGCGCGCAGCCGGCGATGATCTCCTCGACCGCGTCCGGCTCGCGGCTGACCCGGCTGGCGCCCAGCCGGCCGGACAGCAGTTCGCGCGCCTCCCCCGGCGGGAGCAGGTCCAGGTGCAGCGGGTGCGCGCCCTGGCCGGCGACCAGGCCGGTCAGGTGGCTGCGGCTGGTCACGATGGCCAGGCAGCCGGGTGAGCCGGGGAGCAGCGGGCGTACCTGCTCGGCGTCCCGCGCGTTGTCGAGCAGGACCAGAACACGGCGGCCCGCCAGCAGGCTGCGGTAGAGCGCCACCTGCTCCTCCAGGCGGGCCGGGATGCGCTCCGGCGGCACCGCGAAGGCGTCCAGGAACCCGCGCAGCGCCTGCCCGGCGTCGGCGGCCGGGCCGGACGGGTCGAACCCGCGCAGGTTGACGTACAGCTGCCCGCCGGGGAAGCGGGCGGCGACCCGGTGCGCCCAGTGCACCGCCAGGGTCGTCTTGCCCACCCCGGCGGTCCCCGCGATGACCGAGATGACGGTGCCGTCTTCCGGGCCGGGCACGATCGCCTCCAGGCTGGCCAGCTCGGCGCCGCGCCCGGCGAAGGCCGCCACCGGCGGCGGCAGCTGGGCCGGCTCCAGCGCGGCGGATGGCTGGTCGGCGGCCCGCAGCAGGACGGCCGGGGCCGGGGCCGGCGCGTCCAGCGCGGAGTCCTGGCGCAAGATAGCGGTCTCCAGGTCGCGCAGCGGCTGGCCGGGCACCAGCCCGAGCTCGTCGGCCAGGGTGCTGCGCAGCCGCTGGTAGGCGGCCAGCGCATCGGCCTGCCGCCCGCTGCGGTAGAGCGCCGTCATCAGCTGGGCGTAGACCTGCTCGTCGAGCGGATGCGCGGCGGCCATCTGCTCGAGTTCGGTGATCAGCTGCCGGTGCTCCCCGGCGGCCAGCCGCGCCTCGGACAGCGCCCGCCTGATCCGCTCGGCGAGCAGCTCCAGCCGCCCCGCCTGCTCCTCCAGCCAGACCAGCCCGGTGACGTCGGCCAGCGGCCGGCCGCGCCACAGGGCCAGGGCCGCCCGCAGGTCGCTGGCCCCGCGGACCGGATCGGCGGCCTGGGCGCCCTGCCGCAGCAGCCGCTCGGCCAGCCACACGTCGGTGCCGTCGTCGCCGACGTCCAGCCGGTAACCCGGCGGCCGGCCGACGATGGCGTTCTTGTTCCCCAGCAGGGTCCGCAGGTACGACACGTGGCTCTGCAGCGTGTTCCTGACCGTCGACGGCGCGGTCTCGCCCCAGACCGCGTCCACCAGCCGCCCGACGCTGACGACCTCGCCGCCGTGCAGGGCCAGCGTGGCCAGCACGGCCTTGCGCCGCAAACCGCTGACCATCCGGGCCTCGCCGTCCACCAAGACATCGACTGGCCCAAGGAGTCGAATTCGCATGACGCTCCCCGTTTCTCATGCGCAACAAAAAGAGTAGTTCCCCTGCCTCCAGAAACGTGAGGCGCTGTTCCCCGGTTCAGCGCATCTCAGTATTTTTACCGGTATGTCCCACGATGTGATACGGTTCCATGCCGTTCCATCTCCGTTCCACCAGGCACTATGTCCTGGAACGGAGCGCCCGGGCCGTTCCGTGACGCATTCCGGGGACGCACGGGCAGGATGGCGGATATCCGGCCGTTCGGTATAGGAGAAAGACAGGGAGTACGGCGGGATGTGGCTTTCTTCCAGGGAGCCACGACGGTGCCGGGCCGGAGAATTTAGGTATGCGGATAGGCATTACGACAGATGCCGCCGTAGTGATCCCCGCCGGACCATTAGTCTGTGTAACTGTGCACACCCCGCGAACACGGGGTTCCGGTACGTATTGGGGGGAGACGGCCGATGTCAGGCACGCCAGGACCCGACGGCCTGGCGGGCACCCCGGATCCCGGCTTCGTCGGGCGGGCGGCCGAGGTGGCCACGGTCCAGCGCCTGCTCGGCGGGGCCCAGCTGGTCACCGTGACCGGGCTGCCCGGGGTGGGCAAGACCGCGGTGGGCCTGGCGGCGGCGACCGCGGCGGCCGGCAGCTTCGCCGACGGCAGCCTGCTGCTGCGGCTCGACGGGCTGCGGGACGAGAGCCTGCTGCCGCACACGATCGCGGCGGCGCTGCAGCTGCCCGACGACTTCACCCGCGGCAGCCTGCCGGTGCTGGCCGGGCAGCTGCGCGACCGGCACCTGCTGCTCGTCCTGGATACCTGCGAGCACCTGCTCGGCGCGTGCGCCTCGCTGATCGCGGCCCTGCTGCCGGCCTGCCCCAAGCTGCAGGTCCTGGCGACCAGCCGGGAGCCGCTGCGGGTGCCGGGCGAGGCCACGGTGGCGGTCCGCCCGCTGCGGCTGGCAGAGGCGGTGGACCTGTTCGGCCGGCGGGCGGCGCGGGCCGGGGCCGTGATCGCGCCGGAGCACCGGGCCACGGTGGCCTCGATCTGCGTGCAGCTCGACAAGCTGCCGCTGGCCATCGAGCTGGCGACCGGCCAGCTGGCCGACGGGCCGCGCGGCGAGGACGGCCAGCCGGTGACACCGCCGCTGACCCAGTGGCTGGCGTGGCTGCTCGCCGAACTGGAGGCCGGGCACGACGTGCCGCGCGGCGACGGCGAGCCGGGACGGCACCGGACGCTGCGGGCGGCGATCGGCTGGAGCCACGAGCTGTGCACGCCGTCCGAGCGCCTGCTCTGGGCCCGGCTCTCGGTCTTCACCGGGCGGTTCGACCGGGCGGCCGCGCAGGACGTCTGCGGCGGTGAGCAGCTGCCCGGCGAGACCGTCGCGGCCGGCCTGAGCCTGCTGGCCGAGCGGTCGCTCCTGCTGGCCAGCCGGGCGCCCGACCGGAGCATGTCGTACCTGCTCCCGGCCACGCTGCGGGCCTACGGCGGCCGGATGCTCCGCCGCCTGGGCCAGGAAGAGGAATTCACGGCCCGGCATCAGCACTGGCAGGAGAGCCGCCGTCCGCGCCCGAACCATGGCGCGCCCGCCGGCAAGTAGGGCCGGCCAGGAGAGACGGCCCGCGGGCGCGGGCCGGTAAACGCAAATGGTAAATGTGACCTTTCCCGATCCGGGCGGCGCCGGAAACTTCGAGGGTTTGCGCAACAGGTTGTGCTTGGCTGACTACAATCAATTGCGTTCCCATCCGGAGAAGCCGCCATGACCTTTCCGACCTCGACGCATGTCGGTCGGCTGTATGTCGAGTCCCGCCACCGGCCTGCCACCCAGGGCGGCGGCGGGGATATCCATGACGTGATGGCCACGCCGTTTGGTGTCAGGCTGCTCATCGGTGACGTGATGGGGAGCGGCGCGCCCGCCAACCGGACCGGCCTGGCCATGCTCAACGCCTGGCGCGACCTGGCCTTCACCGAGCCCAGCCTGGCCGGCATCGCGGTCCGGCTGCACGCCCTGATCGCCCGCTCCCAGCACCCGGAGCGGTTCGTCACCGCGCTGCTGGCGAACTTCCCGTCCCCGGACGGTGCCGGCCAGGGCGGGGACGAGCCGGCCGCGGACGCCGGATCCTGGGCCGAGCTGGTCTGCTGCGGGCACCCGCCGCCGATGCTGCTGCGCGGCGGTTCGGCGGCGTTCGTGACGCCGTACGCCGCGCCGCCGCTCGGCCTGCTCGACCTGGCCGACGGGGTGGTGCCGGGCCAGCATGATCCCGGTCGGCGACGGGGACCAGCTGCTCCTGTACACCGACGGCGTCTCCGAGGCCAGGGACGCGGCGGGCCGGTTCTTCCCGCTGGCGCAGGTCACGGCCGAGGCTCTCTCCTGGCCGCGGCGCCGGGGGCGGCCGGGCGGCGGCACCGGGGCGGCGGGTCACGAGGGCCGGCGGCGGCCGGCCGGGAACTGCTCGACGCGCTGGCGGCCAGGCTGGAGGAGCACGTCGGCGACCGGGCCGTCGACGATATTCTCCTGCTGCTCGTGACGATGCGCTTACCGGGGGGCGCCTGATAGCGTGCGTGTATACCAACCAGCTATCCTGACCCGCGGCGAGGATGGCATGCCCCTAGGATTAACCAGGCAACGCCCCGGTGAGCTACCCCTCGAGGTCACCGGCTTTGTCGGGCGCAGCTGCGAGCTGGCCGAGCTGACCGGCCTGCTGCGCACCGCCCGGCTGGTCACCGTCACCGGCCCCGGTGGCGTGGGAAAGACGCGCGTCGCGCTGCGCGCGGTGGCCCAGCTGGCCGAGGCCGGGCTGGCCAGTGAGTTCCCCGACGGCGTCTGGCTGGTCGAGCTGTCCGGGCTGCACGATCCCGAACTGCTCCCGGACACCGTGGCGACCGGGCTCGGGCTGGCCGGCAACGAGAACCACTCGCAGCTCGACGCGATCCTGGATCACCTGCGCGACCAGCGGCTGCTGCTGATCCTGGACACCTGCGAGCACCTGATCGACGCGTGCGCCATGCTGGCCGACATCTTGCTCCGGGCCACTCCGGTCACGGTGCTCGCCACCAGCAGGCAGCCGCTGGCCGTGCCGGGCGAGCACACCTGCGCGATCCCGCCGCTGCCGGTGCCAGAGCCGCATGCCCGCAGCGCCGGGGCCGGTGACGCGGTAGAGCTGTTCGCCCAGTGCGCGGCGGCCGCGGTGCCCGGCTTCACCGTCACCGACGCCAACCGGGCCTGCGTGATCAGGCTCTGCCGGCGCCTGGACGGGGTGCCGCTGGCGATCGAGCTGGCCACCGTGCGGCTGCGGGCCATCCCGCTCGAGCAGCTGGTCGACCGGCTCGAGGACCGCTTCCGGCTGCTGGCCGGCGGCCGCCGCGCCGCGCTGCCGCACCACCAGACGATCCGGGCGGCGACCGAGTGGAGCTACGACCTGTGCTCGCCCGCCGAGCAGCTGCTCTGGGCCCGGCTGTCCGCCTTCGCCGGCTCGTTCGACGTCGAGGCGGTCGAGCAGGTGTGCGCCGACGAGCGCCTCGACGCCCGGGACGTGCTCGCCACGCTGATCGGGCTGGTCGACAAGTCCGTGGTGCTCCGGGTCGACATGGCGGGCAGCGACGGCGACGGCACGCGGTACATGCTGCTGGACACGATCAGGGAATTCGGCATCGAGAAGCTGGCCGCGCGGGGCGAGGAGGAGATGATCCGCGAACGGCACCTGGACCGCTACCTCGGCCTGGCCCGGTACCTGGGCGAGAACCCGCTCGCCGACGACCAGGTCCCGTGCTACCGCCGGCTGCGGCTGGAACACGCCGACCTGCGCGCCGCGCTCGAATACGCGCTGGCCGCGCCCGGCCGGCTGCGGGACGCGGCGGCCATGGCCATCTCGCTCGACGGCTACTGGCAGATGTCGAGCACGCCCGGCGAGGGGCGGCACTGGCTGGGCAAGGTCCTGCCGCGGCTCGGCGAGCTGTCCCGCGGCCGGGCGCTGGCCCTGATCATCGACGGCTACCTGGCCTGCCTGCAGGACGACGTCGCGGCCGGGCTGGCCGAGCTGCAGCAGGGGATCGCGCTGGCCGAGGAGCGCGGCGACGACCGCATCCGGACCCGCGGCTACCTGAACCTCACCATGGCCCTGGCCCTGACCGGCTGCTACGAGGAGGCGGCCCGGGCGGGCGGCACCGCCTACGAGGGGGCCCTGGCGGCCGGCGACACCTCCATGCTCATCGTGCTCGACTCGCACGTCGGGTACCTGAACATGCTGGCCGGGCAGGTGGAAGAGGGGCTGGCCCGGTGCCGCAGCGGCCTGGCCCGGCTCGGGCCGGACAGCGGCGAGCGCTGGCAGCAGAGCTACCTGCTGCTGCTCGAGGGCATCTGCCTGTTCCTGCTGGGCGACCTCGGCGCGAGCGCCGGAGGCGTTCCGCACCGCGCTGGCCATGAAGCACGAGATCGCCGACACCATGGGCATGGGCTACGCGCTGGAAGGAACCGCCTGGCTGGCCGCGGCCGAGCAGCGCTGCACCCGGGCCGCCTGGCTGCTGGGCGCGGCCGACACGCGGTGGCAGCTGGTGGGCGGCCGGCTCGGCCGCAACGCCACCGTCGAGGCCCTGCACGCGCGGGCCGAGCAGACGGTCCGCGCCGCGCTGGGCGCCGAGCGCTACCGCGCGCTGCATGACCAGGGGGCGGGGTACCCGCTGGAGGAGATCGTCCGGCTCGCGGCGCTGGACGCCGACGACCTGCCGCCCCCGCCCGAACCGGCGCCGGCGTTCCCCGGTCCGGCGCCGCCGGTTCCCGCCCCTCCCCCGCTAGCACTGACCAGCCGCGAGCTCGAGATCGCGGGCCTGGTGGGCGAAGGGCTGTCCAACCGGCAGATCGCCGAGCGGCTGGTCATCTCCAAGCGCACCGTGGACGCGCACATCGAGCACATCTACGGCAAGCTCGGCGTCTCCTCGCGGGTCCAGCTGGCCAGCTGGCTCCGGTCCATCGGGTCGTAGGGCGGGCCGCGACCGCCGGACATCGTGAGTTCGCGTGCTGTTATCGGCGGGCGGGCGGCAGGCGCATACCCAGGCATGAAACTATGCCGGGGGGAAAGCGGAAGGTATACGGCCCGAAGGCAGTACGACACCGAGTACAACACCGAGGAGACGGCGACATGGCGACACCTGCGCCCGAGCGGAAGGCCTGGCAGGCGCTCAAGCGGCATCACGAGGAGATCGCCGGGGTTCACCTGCGTGAGCTGTTCGCCTCCGACGCCGGGCGCGGCGAGCGGATGACCGCCGAGGCGGCCGGGCTCTACCTGGACTATTCCAAGAACCGGATCACCGACGAGACGCTGCGGCTGCTGATCGCGCTGGCGCAGGAGTCGGGCGTGGCCGAGCGCCGCGACGCCATGTTCCGCGGCGAGCACATCAACGTGTCCGAGGACCGGGCCGTGCTGCACGTCGCGCTGCGGATGCCCGCAGGCCAGCACCTGGAGGTGGACGGCGCCGACGTGGTGGCGCAGGTGCACGAGGTGCTCGGCCGGATGGCGGACTTCGCGAACCGGGTCCGGTCCGGCGAGTGGAAGGGCTACACCGGCAAGCCGATCAAGAACGTCGTCAACGTCGGCATCGGCGGCTCCGACCTGGGCCCGGTGATGGCGTACGAGGCGCTGCGCCACTACACCACGCGCGACATCACCTTCCGGTTCGTGTCCAACGTGGACTCCACCGACTTCGCCGAGGCGGTGCGGGATCTCGACGCGGAACAGACGCTGTTCATCATCTCGTCCAAGACGTTCGGCACGCTGGAGACGCTGACCAACGCCACCTCGGCCCGGGACTGGGTGGTGGCGGCCCTCGGCTCCGAGGACGCGGTGGCCAAGCACTTCGTCGCGGTGTCGACCAATGCCGAGCGGGTCTCGAAGTTCGGCATCGACACGGCCAACATGTTCGGCTTCTGGGACTGGGTCGGCGGCCGGTACTCGATGGACTCGGCCATCGGGCTGTCCAACATGATCGCGCTCGGGCCCGACGGCTTCGGCGAGCTGCTGGCCGGCTTCCATGAGATGGACGAGCACTTCCGCACCGCGCCGCTGGAGGCCAACCTGCCGGTGCTGATGGGGGTGCTGGCGCTGTGGTACCGGGACTTCTTCGGCTGCCAGGCCTACGGGGTGATGCCGTACGAGCAGTACCTCAAGCGGTTCCCGGCCTACCTGCAGCAGCTCACCATGGAGTCCAACGGCAAGCACGTCACGCTGACCGGGGAGCACGTCTAGCTACGACACCGGCGCGGTCTACTGGGGCGAGCCGGGCACCAACGGCCAGCACAGCTTCTACCAGCTCATCCACCAGGGAACCACGATCATCCCGGTCGACCTGATCGGGTTCGGCAAGACGCTGAACCCGATCCGCGACCACCACGACATCCTGTCCTCCAACGTGTTCGCCCAGGCCCAGGGGCTGGCCTTCGGCAAGACCGAGGAAGAGGTCAGGGCCGAGGGCACCCCCGAGAACGTGGTGCCGCACCGGGTGATGGAGGGGAACCGGCCCTCCAACGTGATCCTGGCCGAGATCCTCACGCCGCGGATCCTCGGCGCGCTGGTGGCCCTGTACGAGCACAGCGTGTTCGTCCAGGGAGCGATCTGGGACATCGACTCGTTCGACCAGTGGGGCGTGGAACTCGGCAAGGTCCTCGCGGTCAAGATCATTCCCGAGCTGACCAGCGCGGGCGAGCCCGACCTGGACCACGACTCCTCCACGAACGCGCTGATCCGTAAGTACCGCTCGCTCAAAGCTCGTTAGGGATAAAAGGTTTTAAAAGGCCCTTAGGAATATGCAAGGCCCGCTGACAACGATGTAAGGACTGACCAGCCATGCCAACTGACTCGCCGATGCAACTGGGGATGATCGGCCTCGGCCGGATGGGCGCCAACCTCGTCCGGCGGCTGATGCGCGACGGCCACCAACTGCGTGGCCTATGACGTCAACGCCGACGCGGTCAAGTCGCTGGCCGGCGAGGGGGCGACCGGGGCGGAGAGCCTGGCGGACTTCGTGGCCAAGCTGGAGACGCCGCGCAACATCTGGATCATGGTGCCGGCCGGCTTCGTCGACGCGACCCTGGAGCAGCTCAAGCCGCTGCTCTCGGCCGACGACGTGGTGATCGACGGCGGCAACTCCTACTACCGGGACGACATCGCCCGGGCCAAGGACCTCAAGGCCTACGGCGTGCACTTCGTGGACGTCGGCACCAGCGGCGGCGTCTGGGGCCTGGACCGCGGCTACTGCCTGATGATCGGCGGCGAGGACAAGGCCGTCGAGCGGCTGAACCCGATCTGGCTGACCATCGCGCCGGGCCGCGGCTCGGCCGAGCCCACCCCCGGCCTGAAGAAGGGCGGCACCGCCGAGCAGGGCTACCTGCACTGCGGGCCGAACGGCGCCGGGCACTTCGTCAAGATGGTGCACAACGGGGTCGAGTACGGCATGATGGCCGCGATCGCCGAGGGCCTGTCGATCATCAAGAGCGCCGACGTGGGCCTGCACCAGGGCGAGATCGACGCGGAGACCACGCCGCTGCGGGACCCCTGGGCCTACCAGTACCAGATCGACGTGGCCGACGTGGCCGAGGTCTGGCGGCGCGGCTCGGTGGTCAGCTCGTGGCTGGTCGACCTGGCCGCGGCCGCGTTCGCCAAGTCGCACGACCTGTCCGACTTCAGCGGCCGGGTGTCCGACTCCGGCGAGGGCCGGTGGACGGTGCTGGCCGCGGTGGACGAGGGCGTGCCCGCCTCGGTCATCGCCGCCTCGCTGTACGAGCGGTTCGAGTCCCGGGACCTGGGCGCGTTCACCGGGCAGGTCCTGTCCGCCCTGCGCTCGGAGTTCGGCGGGCACGCGGAGAAGAAGGCCTGATTGCCGTGAGCGAACCATCGGCGAATGAGACCATGAAGCCCCGGAGTCCGGCTCCGCGGTCGAGGAACGGCGACGGCGGCTCGGCGAAGCCGGACAACCACGTCATCGTGCTGTTCGGCGCGACCGGAGACCTGGCCAAGCGCAAGCTGCTGCCCGGCCTTTTCCACCTGCACGCGGCCGGGCTGCTGCCGAAGGAGTACCGGGTCATCGGCTCCTCGCCGGCCAAGTTCGCGCTGACCGACGAGCAGTTCAGGGAGCACGCCGAGGAGGCGTGCGCCGACTTCTGCATCACCAAGCCGACCGACCCGTCCTTCCCGTCGTTCGCCGAGCGCCTGTCGTTCGCGGCGGCCGACCCGGACGACTACGGGAACCTGGTCGAAGCGGTGCAGCAGGCGGAGAAGGAGATCGGCGGCACCCCGCGGCGGCTGTACCACCTGGCCATCCCGCCCGCCGCGTTCACCTCGGTGGTCGGCATGCTCGGCGAGTCCGGGCCTGGCCAAGGACGCCCGGGTGATCATCGAGAAGCCGTTCGGCACCGACCTGGCCTCGGCCCGGAAGCTGAACGAGGCGGTGCACGCGGTCTTTCCCGAGTCGCAGGTGTTCCGCATCGACCACTTCCTGGGCAAGGAATCGGTCGACAACATCCTCGCGTTCCGGTTCGCCAACGGCCTGTTCGAGCCGGTCTGGAACCGGCAGCACATCCGCTACGTGGAGATCGACGTGCCGGAGACGCTGACGATCAAGGGCCGGGGCGAGTTCTACGACGCGACCGGCGCCTACCGGGACATGGTGGTCACCCACCTGTTCCAGGTGCTGGCGTTCGTGGCCATGGAGGCGCCGGTGTCGCTGTCGGCCAAGCACCTGCGGGACGAGAAGGAAAAGGTCTTCGAGGCGGTCAAGCCGATCGACGTCAGGCACGTGGTGCGCGGCCAGTACGAGGGGTACCGGTCCGAGCCCGGCGTGGCGCCCGACTCGGACACCGAGACGATGGTCGCGGTGCGGGCCGAGGTGGACAACTGGCGCTGGCACGGCGTGCCGTTCTACCTGCGCTCGGGCAAGGCCATGGGGGTCTCCCGCCAGGTCATCACGCTCGGCTTCCAGCCGCCGCCGATGCGGATGTTCCCGGCCCACCGCAAGGACACCCCGTACGGCCGGCAGAACGAGATCGTCATCGACTTCGCCGATCCCGGCGCGATCAAGCTCTACTTCCTGACCAAGGTCCCCGGGGCGCGGATGAGCCTGGGCAACGCCGAGATGGCGTTCCACTACAAGGACTCGTTCGCCGAGCGGAACGCGCTCGAGGGCTACGAGCACCTGATCTTGATGGCCATGGTCGGCGACCCGTCGCTGTTCACCCGGTCGGACGGGATCGAGCGGCTGTGGGAGATCTCCACGCCGCTGCTGGAGAACCCGCCGCCGGTCGAGCCGTACCCGGTCGGGTCGTACGGCCCGGAGTCGATGAAGCGGCTGATCGCGCCGTACCACTGGCACCTGCCGCACGTTTAGACTCGCCCTTTCGGGCTCGTGCCACCCGGCCCGCTCGGCCCGGCGCGGACGGTTCCGCGCCGGCCGGGCGGTCAGGCGCGGGTGTCCTGGCGGATCGACAGGCGGCCGCGGGCCATCACCCCGATCCGCTGGGCGCGGCGGGCGATGGCGCTGTCGTGGGTGACCAGGATGAGCGTGAGCCCGCGCTCGCGCCACAGCGTGTCGAGCAGGCCGATGATCTCGTCCCTGGTGTCCTCGTCCAGGTTGCCGGTCGGCTCGTCGGCCAGGACGACCTGGGGCTTCTTGACCAGCGCGCGGGCGATCGCCACGCGCTGCTGCTGGCCGCCGGACAGCTCGCCGGGCAGGTGCTGCGCGCGGTCGCCGAGCGCCGACGCTGTCCAGGGCGGCTCTGGTCTTTTCGCGTCGGTCGTTGCGCGGGCAGGCCGAGCGGGATGAGCGCCGCCTCCACGTTCTCCGCCGCGGTCAGCGTGGGGACCAGGTTGAAAGACTGAAAGATGAAGCCGAACGAGGTGGCTCTCACCTTCCGGACCTTGGACTCGGCCGCGGTGGCGAGGTCGTGGCCGGCGAATTCGAGCTGGCCTTGCGTGGGACGGTCCAGGCCGCCGAGGAGCTGGAGCAGCGTGCTCTTGCCGTGCCCGGTCTTGCCCTGCACGGCGAGCCACTCCCCCGCCCTGATCTCCAGGTCCAGGTCGCGGACCGCGTGGATCTCGCGGCCGTTCTTGCGGTAGATCTTGCTCACCCCGGTCAGCTGGTACAGGCTGCTCGGCGGCGGGGGCACGGTCTCGTGGGTGATGTCCATGTGTCGTTGTTCCTTTGCTGTTCAGGCCACGCGGGCCAGGGCCGCGGCCGGGCGGAGCCGGGCCGCCCGCCAGCCGCCGAACGATCCCGCGATCAGTCCCCCGGCCACCGCGAGCAGCACGGCGAGGGCGATCGCGCCGACGGTCACCGAGGCGGACATCGGCACCGCGATGGTGGCGTGGCTCGCCGCCGGGCCGACCAGGGACCCGCCCGGGCCTGCCCGCTCCGCCGATGACGTGCGTCGACGGGCCGGTGCCGCCGGCGGACGGGACGCTGGCGGACAGCTTCGGCGCGACCTGGTCGATGATGGCCACGCCGGCGAAGCCCAGGCCGACGCCGGCCAGGCCGCCGACGATGCCGGTGCCGACGGACTCGCCGAGCACCTGGCCGACGATCCGGCTGCTGCGCCAGCCGAGGGCCTTGAGCGTGCCGAACTCGGGCACCCGGCGCGCCACCGCGGCCATGGTCAGCAGGCTGGCGACGGCGAACGCCGCGATCAGCACCAGTATCGCCAGCCACTTGCCGAGCGCGCCGGCCAGCTTGGCGGCGCTGGCCGCCGACCCGGTGATCTCGCTGGCCAGGTCGGAGGAGCTGGTGATGGTGGCCTGCGGCAGCAGGTGCGCGATCTCCTTCTGCACCGCGCCGATGTCGGTGGCGCTGGCCGCGGTCACGTAGACCGTGTTGACCTGGTTCTTCATCGACTTGCCGGTGGCGGGGTTGGTGGCCAGCGCCTGGGCCCGCGCGAGCGGGATGTACACCGACGGCGGGCTGCTGGCCTGCGGCTGGGTGACGATGCCGATGATCGTGAACTTCTTGTTGGCGACGGTGACCGTGTCCCCGACGTTGAGTTTGTGGGCGGTGGCGTAGTTCGCGTCGACCACGGCCACGTAGGCGTCTGCGTCGGCGGCGGTGAACGTGCGGCCCTTGGCCAGCGCGGCGTTGCTGAGCGGGCCCAGCTTGGGGTGGGTGAGGTCGGTCCCGTTCACGCTGACCGAGGTGGGCGGGCACGAGCCGGGAGTTCGAGCCGGTCGGGAGGACGATCCGGTTATCGGTCAGGACCAGGCCGCCCGCGGCGGCGGACACGTGGCTGAGGTGCGCGATCTTGGCGATCGTGGCCGTGCTGAGCGGGCCGTAGTCGCCGCTGTCCAGGGTGTCGATGGTGCCGCTGGTGTAGCACTTGCCGTTGATGCAGACCTGGGCGTGGGGTCCGCCGTTCGACCCGCTCGCGCCGGCCGCCCGAGGTCGCCTGGCCGGAGGGATGGGCGCGCTCCCCTGCGCGCCCTTCGGCGGCGTGGGCTTGGTGGTGACGGTGACGTCGGTGCCGATGCCGTAGAGCGCCCTGAGCACCTTGGCCTGGGCGGCCTTCACCCCGGAGGACGCGCCCATCACGGTGATGACCAGGCCGATCCCGATGGCCAGGCCGATGGCGATGAAGATCGCCTGTCGCATTCGGCGGCGCAGTTCGCGCCTGAGGTAGGTGAGAAAGAACATGGCGGCAGGTCTACGCGGCGGGCAGTTGCACGGGGGTTACACGGGTTTCGCGGTGGTGGCAGCGTTCCGCGGGCGGCGGTGCGGTGTAACTGGCGTGCAACCACGCGGCATGCACAGTGGACCGCGACCGTGAAGGAGCACGCACGTGGCAACGCGTCAACGAGCCCGCGCGGATGACGACGGGGCGGCTGATCACGAAGACCTCGGTACGGCTAGCAGTACTGAACCCTTCATGATCATGGATTTCGGGCACGTGGAGGTGGGTCGGGGCTTGTACGGAGGTGGGGCTAGGGGTGCGCGGGCACGCTGGCGGTAGGCGGGTGTGGTGAGTGGGGCCGGGTGAGTGGAGGGCTGGCGTGCGGGTGCTGGTGATCGAGGATGACGGCGAGCTGGCCGAGGCGATCGGGGCCGGGCTGCGGCAGGAGCAGATGGCGGTGGACGTCGCCTTCGACGGGGCGGAGGGCCTGGAGCGGGCGCTGGTCACCGACTATGACGTGATCGTGCTGGACCGGGACCTGCCCGGGCGGCACGGCGACGAGGTGTGCGCCGAGCTGGTGCGGGCCGGGCGGGCGCAGCCGGGTGCTGATGCTGACGGCCGCGGCCACCATCGAGGACCGGGTGGACGGGCTCGGCCTGGGGGCCGACGACTACCTGCCCAAGCCGTTCGCGTTCGCCGAGCTGGTGGCGCGGCTGCGGGCGCT
This sequence comes from uncultured Actinomycetota bacterium, assembly GCA_963839095.1. Classification (GTDB taxonomy): domain Bacteria; phylum Actinomycetota; class Actinomycetes; order Streptosporangiales; family Streptosporangiaceae; genus Palsa-504. Next base: position 93,704 of record CAWIUF010000074.1, read on the forward strand.
GCTGCGCCGGGCCCAGCCGTCGCTCGCGCCGGTGCTGGAGCGCGGCGACCTGCGGCTCGACCCGGCGCGGCGGACCGCGATCCGGGCGGGCCGGCCGCTGGAGCTGGGGCCGAAGGAGTTCGGCGTGCTCGAGTTGCTGCTCGCGGCCCAGGGGCGGGTGGTTTCCGCCGAGGAACTGCTCGAGAGGGTGTGGGACGAGATGGCCGACCCGTTCACGAGCGCGGTCAAGGTCACGGTCAGCCGGCTGCGGCGCAAGCTCGGCGATCCCGCCGGTCATCGAGACGCTGGCCCAGGCCGGCTACCGGATCCCGGCATGAATGCGACGCCGCCACCGCCGCCGCCGTGCACGGGCGTGGGTTGAGGTGGCGGGGGCCGCGGCGGACCGTGCGGCTGCGGCTGACCGCGCTGTATGTCGGGCTGTTCCTCGCCTCGGGGGCGTGCCTGCTGGTCATCACGTATTTCCTGGTGGCCCAGCAGCTGCCGGGGACGCTCACGGTCCAGTCCAGGACGAGCGGCGGGAACGCGGCGGGCGGGACCGAGCCAGGAGATCGTCACCGGGGGGACGGCCGGGACCAGCGCCATCACCGCCTGCGCGCCGCCGGCCGACGGCACGTGCCGCTCGCCCGGCGCAGATGACCGCCTGCCAGCAGGCGGCCCAGGCGGAGGCGGCCGGGCTGCGCCGGGACACGCTGGACCAGCTGCTGATCGAGTCCGGGATCGCGCTCGGCATCATGGCGGTGGCGTCGGTCGGGCTGGGCTGGCTGATGGCCGGGCGGGTGCTCAGGCCGCTGCGCACGATCACCGACCGCCGCCCGCCGGATCTCGGCGCGCAGCCTGCACCAGCGGATCGCGATGACCGGCCCCGACGACGAGCTCAAGGAGCTCGGCGACACCTTCGACCAGCTGCTCGGCCGGCTGGATGCCTCGTTCCGGGCGCAGCGCCAGTTCGTCGCCAACGCCTCGCACGAGCTGCGGACCCCGCTGGCCCGGCAGCGCACCCTGCTCGAGGTGGCGCTGCGCGACCGGCAGGCCACGGACGCCTCGCTCCGGCTGGCCTGCGAGCGGGCGCTGGTCGCGGGCGAGCAGCAGGAACGCCTGATCGCGGCGCTGCTCACGCTGGCCCGGGGCGAACGCGGCCTGGACGCGTTCGAGCCGTTCGACCTCGGGGCGGTGGCGGCCGGCGCGCTGGACGGCCCGGCGGGACGAGGCGCAGGCCCGCGGCGTGACCGTGACCGCTGACCTCGGCCCGGCCCCGGCGCTGGGTGATCCCCGGCTGGCCGAGCGGCTGGCGGCGAACCTGGCCGACAACGCCATCCGGTACAACGTGCCCGGCGGGCTGGTCGAGATCACCGCGGGCCGCCGGGACGGCCGGGCGTTCCTGGCGGTCACCAACACCGGCCCGGTCATCCCGCCGGACCAGCTCGGCCGGCTCTTCCAGCCGTTCCAGCGGCTGGCCGAGCCGCATAGCAGAGGGCCGCCACGCCAACCAGGACGGGCTCGGGCTCGGGCTGGCCATCGTCAGTGCGATCGCGGCGGCGCACGGGGCCGAGCTGCACGCGGTGACCAGGGCCGCGGGCGGGCTGGCGGTCGAGGTCGTCTTCCCGGCACCGGCGCGGACCGGGCCGCTACAGGTGGGCGAGGTGTTCCTCGGGGGTGCCGGTGACGGCGGGGTCGCCGGGGTCGGCCAGCAGGGCCAGCGCGTGGCGGAGGCGGAAGGCGGTCTCCAGCGGGCGTGAGTCGGGGTCCAGGCCTCGCACCTGGGCGTACGCGTGCCAGGCCTGGGCCCACAGGGCGCTGAAGTCGCGGCGGTGGCGGCGCCACAGGCCGGTGCCCCACTCGCCGAAGTCGAAGTCCCAGAAGGGGTGGTCGATGCGGGCCGTCTCCCAGTCCAGGACGCCGGTCAGCTGTCCGGCGTCGGCGAGCAGCTGGTCTTCGTGGATGTCGCCGTGGACCAGGACCGGGGCCAGCCGGGCGGCGCGGGCCAGCAGGTCCGTCCAGGCCGGGCCGCGGGCGGGCCAGCCCAGGCGGCTCGCGGCCTCGGCGGCCGCGGCGGCGCTGGTGGCGGGGTTCAGTGCCCTCCGCAACCAGCGCTGATGCGCGACGTCGTGGTGGCGGGGCGGGCGCGTCCCGGCCAGGGCGGCCGGCGGCTCGAGTTCGTGCCAGCGGGCGATGGCCTGGCCGAGCTGGCCGATGAGGGCCTCGGGCTCGGCGGGCACCTCGCCGCGCAGGCGGGTGACGGCCGCGAACGGGAACGGGTAGATGTCCGGGTCCGCCCAGCGGCCCAGCAGGCGCGGCGCGATGTCGAGCCGGGTCGCCGCCAGGGCCCGGTAGACGGCGAGCTCCCGCTCGAACCACTCCACCCCGGCTGCCGCCCGCGGGAACAGGAACACCCGGTCCGGGGCGAGCAGGACCAGCTTGTTCCACCCGGTCACGTTCAGCACCAGCCGGTCCGGGTCCGCGCCGGTGAGCGCGGCGAACCGGGCCGCCTGCGGGGGGATCAGCACGGCACCGGCCGGCCGTCCCACGATGTCGCCGCTCACGGCCCCACAGTACGGCGGGCCGCCGGTTGCGGTCCGGGCGAGGCCTCAGGGACGCGCCTGGCCAGCTGAGCGGGGTGGGGTTGGCGGGGCGGGGACGGAACCCGTTCGGGATAATGGGTTTCGTGGTTGTGCCTTTGACCTTGGCGTGCGGGGACTATGACCGGACCGCCGCGCTGGCGCGGGGGGAGATCCGGCCCGAGGGCGTGGAGCTGACCGTCCTGACGCTGCCGGTCGAGGAGACCTTCTTCCGGATGACGCGGCACCGGGAGTTCGACGCGGCCGAGATGTCGCTGTCGTCCTACCTGATCAGCCTGGAGGCGGACGCGCCGTTCGTGGCCATCCCGGTGTTCCTGTCGCGTTCGTTCCGGCACAACGGGATCTACGTGCCGGCCGCGAGCCCGGTCACCGAGCCGGCCGGGCTGGCGGGCGGGCAGGTCGGGGTGGCCGAGTACCAGCTGACCGCCAACGTGTGGATCCGCGGGATCCTGGCCGAGCGGCACGGGCTGCCGGTCGATGCGGTCCGGTACCGGACCGGGGGGCAGCACGCGCCCGGGCGGGTGGCCAAGCTGGCGCACGCCGCGCCGTCGGGCGTGTCGGTCGAGCCGATCCCGGGCGGGGCGACGCTGGCGGGCATGCTGGCCGACGGCGAGCTCGACGCGCTGTATACGCCGCGGGTGCCGCACGGGTTTACCGAGGGGCGGGTGCGGCGGCTGTTCGCGGATGCGCGCGCGGAGGAGGAACGGTACTTCGCCGAGACCGGCATCTTCCCGGTCATGCACGTGGTGGTGCTCAGGCGTGACGTCTACGAGCAGCGTCCGTGGCTGGCGCAGTCCCTGTACAAGGCGTTCGAGCAGGCGCGGCGGGGCGCGGCCGCGCGGGTCGCGGAGACGGCGGCGCTGGCGTCGCTGCTGCCGTGGGGGTACGCCGAGGCGGAGCGGACCCGGGGGCTGATGGGCGCGGACTACTGGACGTACGGGCTGGCGGGGAATTCCGCGACACTGGAGACGTTCGTCCGGTACTCGTTCGAGCAGGGGCTGGTCAAGCAGCAGCGTCCGGTGGAAGAGCTGTTCGCGGCTGAGACGCGTGAGGAGTACGTGATCTAGGCCGCGGTCTCCACGCCGGCTTCTTTGAGGCGGGCCGCGTTGCGCTCTTCCAGGGCGGCGTAGGCGCGCTCTTCCAGGGCGGCGTAGGCGCGTTCTTCCTCGTCGTAGTGCTGGACGGCGTTGCGGGCGAGGGCGGCCGGGTCGACTTCGGCGCGGTAGACGAGGGTGGCGTTGCCCTTGACGACCGGATGCCATCCGTTGCCCTGGACGTTCAGCGACACCGTGGCCGTGCCGCCGGCGTTGCGGATCAGGACCTCGCGCTCCGGGGCGGCCGCGCCGAGGCGGGACCAGACCGCGCGGGAGGCGGCCATGCCGGAGCCGCAGGAGGCGGTCAGCCCGGCGCCGCGCTCGAAGGTCCGGACGAAGACCTCGTCGCGGTCTTTGGTCAGCGGGAGCAGCACCGACAGGTTCGCTCCGGCCGGGAACACGTCGCGGCGGGCCGCTATCTGCTCCCCCATCGCGATCAGGTCGGCCTCGACGTACTTGTCGACCGCGGCGACCAGGTGGGGGTTCGGGATGGTGACGGCGGTGAAGGCCAGGGCCGGGTCGAGCTCGGGCAGGCGGCCTTCGGTCAGCGGGTTGCGGTCCTTGACCACGGGCTTGTGCGGCGTGAAGTCGACGGCGGGGTGCTCGAGGCTGACCTGCCGGACGCCTTCGGTGGTGGCACCGCGGCGGACCGTGTAGTCGGCGCTGCCGCTGCGGATCTTCGCGGTGTCGGCCTGGCGCAGATCCAGGATGACCCGGCCGAGGCAGCGCATGCCGTTGCCGCAGAACTCGGCGGACGAGCCGTCCGGGTTGAAGAACCAGGCCTCGGGGACCGGCGGGGCGGCGTCGTAGAAATACACGCCGTCGCCGCCGAACGGTCCGGCCCGGTCGCACAGGTTTCGGACGAAGTCGGTGAGCTCGTCGTCGGACGCGAAGTCGCGCGGTGTCAGCGGGACGACGAAGATGTCGTTCCGCGAGCCGTGCGCGTTCAGGATCTCGGCCATCGGGGCCCAGCTTATCCGGGCGCGTCAGGCGCTGAAGGCGTCCTGCCAGGGCGCCGCTTCGTGCAGGGTCCCGTAGAGGGCGGGGCCGCCGCAGGTCCCGGCCGGGCCGAACGCCGGATAGGTGGAGAAGCGCATGCCCTCGGCATAGTTCCGCAGCGCCACCCGGGACCGGTCGAGCATGTTGGTGGGCAGGTTCGCGGTCGGGAACCAGCGCGCGTCCGGCGAGATGAACTCACCGGGCCAGCCGGAGACGCTCAGGAAGAACGCGATCCGCCCGCTGCCGGACACGTCGTGCATGACATGGGCCAGCGACACGTTCTCGGCGCGGATGGCGATCCCCGCTTCGGCTTCGGCGACCCGGATCGCGGTCTCCACGATCGTCTCCCGGTCGGCCAGCTGGCCCGTCGGAGGTTCGTAGGCACCGTCCCCGTAACCCGTGTTGGCCCGCTCCCGCAAAAGGATGCGTCCGTTCCTCATCAGCAAGAGGATGACGTCCACGACCACCCGGCGGCGATGCTCCACCGTCGCAACGATCGCGGTGCCGTCGGCTCTGCTCATAGTGACCGCCTCGCCGCGCCCCAAAATCCCCACCCTTACCCGGGCCCCTCACTGCCCAGGAAGAAGCACGCTACCTCCGCGGGTCTGTGGATTGCCATGTGCACAAAGCCGGTCGTCCTGTGGACGGAGCGGGGATAACGATCTCCGTGCTGTGGACACCGTCACGAGCTCGCCCTAGCGGATCAGGCCCCGGGGGCTGTGGAGAACAGGGCGGCCATGTGGACGACCGGGGCTGAGATTAGTTGGAAAACCTGCCTTCCTGGCCGTTCCTCGGCGTAACTGCTGAAGTGAGGACATCGGGGGCGGGCCGGGTCGTCGCTGGCCGGTCAGGGGCGCTCGCGGGCTTCCCAGCGGGCGACGGCCTCGACGGCGAGACCGCGGTGATGCGTCATCAGCTCGACGATCCCGTCCACGTCGCGCGCCTCGAACCGGCTGATCATCCGCTCGTGGTCCCGCTGCGCCTCCTCGGCGTCGACCAGGCCGGCGAAGGTATAGGGCGCGGCGGCATCCCAGAGATAGGTGAGGAAGCGAAGCAGCCGGTCGCTGCCGGACCGGCGGAAGGCGATGAAATGAAACTGCCGATTAAGGCTCAGGTATTCGCGCCGTTGCGCGGAGCCGGCCGCCTTCCGCATCTGGCCGCACAGCCTGCGCATTTCCTCGATATCGTCCTCGGTGAGCTCGGGGATGGCCATCATGAATGCCTCCCGCTCAAGTATCTCGCGCCAGTGGTAAATGTCGGCCAGGTCTTCGGACGACAAGGTCCGGACGAAGAAGCCGACCCGCGGCTTGTGCTCGAGGTACCCGGACGCAGCGAGCGAGGTCAGCGCCTCGCGCACGGGGATATGGGATACCCCCAGGTTGGCCGCGACCGCACTGGGCGAAAGCTTCGCGCCCGGCTTCAGCTCGCCAGAAACAACCGACTGTTTGATTTGTTTCTCGATGTAGGACAGCAGGGCCTCCGGCTGAGCCTGACGACGCTCCTGCGAGAGGGGCACGGGTGCCTGCACCTCCCATACGGCCGCGAATATATTATAGCCAGCTGGCCCGGCGGATTCGATTACCGCTGGCTGCTCGGAGTGTATGCGCCGCGCCCGCGGCCCGGTAGCGTGACCACAGAAAATGCGATCTTATATTAAGGTAATTGGTCCAGCCAATACGACACGGTAATGACTCGGCGCCGCGGCCTGGATTCGTTATTGTCCGGCGCGGCGGCGCAGCGACCAGAGCTGGGCGCCTCGTTCGACTTCCAGGGCGGCGGGCCACGGGAGGCGGGGAGGGCCTAGTTCGGTCCGCAGGCTGGCGGTGGCTTTCCGGGCCAGTTGGGGGTCGCGGGCCGCCTTTCGGGCGAGTTCGGCTGCCCGTTCCTCAACCTGCTCCGACGGCAGGGCTTCCCAGGCCAGGCCGAGCTGTACCGCCCGCAGGCCGGAAATCTCCTCGCCGAAGATGCCCGCGGCGGCGGCCGTCTCGGCACCCGCCCGGCCCGCCAGCAGCCCGAAGTGGCCGCCGCCGGGGTGCAGCCCGATCCGCAGGAAGCCGCTGATCAGCCGGGCGTCCTCGGCGACGATCCGCAGGTCGGTCGCCAGCGCCAGGTTGATCCCGGCCCCGACGGCGGCGCCGCGGATCGCGGCGATGCTGGGCACCTCGAGCTGGCCGACCCGGGTAAAGGCGCGGTAGATGCCGCCGAGAGACTCATACCTGCTCTCCTCGACCGGGTCGCGGCCGACCTCGTCCAGGTGGCCGCGCTCGGCCCCGGAACAGAACGTGCCGCCCGCGCCGCGGATGACGGCGGCCCCCACCGAGGGATCGCGGTCGGCCTCGTCGCAGGCCGCGACGAACTGGGCCGCCAGCTCGTTGTTCAGGGCGTTCCTGGTCGCGGGGGCGTTCAGGGTGATGAACGCGACGCCCTCGCTGATCTCAAGGTCAATCATCGGCTTGGTCCCTCGGCTGGGTGGGGCTGGTTCCTCGGCTGGGTGGGGGTGGTTCCTCGGCTGGGTGGTTCCTCGGCTGGGTGGGGGTGGCGGGTACTGATCATCATGCCGGGCGGCTGTCCGGTGTCGCGGGGCCGGCTGCGCCGGGGCGCTGGGTTCTCGGCACCGGCGTCCGCCCCTCGGCGTGGCGTCGCGGTTCCTGGGCGTCGGGTGCCTGGGTCGGTCCTGGCGTCGGGTCTGGGGTCGGGTCCTGGGCGTCGGGTGCCTGGCGTCGGTTCCTGGCGTCTGGAACGACGTTCGTCACTCGCTCTGACCTCGTACTCGGCGCGGTAACGACATCGATGTTCATCAGTGGCGTTGGCTGCGTCGCCCCAGGACGTCGTTGGCTGCGTCGACCCGGAGACGCGACAGCCACCGCGATGTGGCATGGGTGCGGCTCGTTGTGGGGGTTGACCGCCTGGGTGAAGGCGTGCGGCCCGGGACGGCTGCTTCCAGCGAAGCCGCGATAGCCTCGCCTGTCGCTTCCGCCCCCGCAACCCTTCTCCCGTCGCCGCCACCGACCCTACGTCTTCGCGGTCGGTGGCCACGGAGTACCCAAGTACGTACCCCGTGGCACACGGACCGCGTCCAGCAGCACCACCGTCGGCCCTGTGACCGGCATCCAGCGCCTCATCGGCCCCGCGAGTAGCACCCGGACCACGGCACGGAGCGCTCACAGGAAAACGGAGCGCTCACAGGAAAGGAGCCGCATCCATGCGGCATCGCAGTTATCGGCGGCCAGGGCCGGGCGGGCCTGCCGAGTGGAACAGCCGGGCACCTGGCGGTCCGACTGGTCGTCAGGCGGCGTTTCGTGATGCCGGTGGCTCGTGAGCTACTCGTCTAGGGTGGCGGCAGGGCCGATACCTAGGGGCGTGACTATGTACACGAAGATCCAGGTCGTCTTTGACGCCGCCGACCCGGGCAAGCTCGCCGAGTTCTGGGCCGTGGCCCTGGACTACGTGTTCGAGCCGCCGCCGGAGGGTCATGAGAGCTGGGAGGACTTCGCGCGGTCCATCGGGCTGGCGGAGGAGGAGTTCGGCAACCTGGCGTCGGTGATCGACCCGGCGGGCGACGGGCCCCGGCTGTACTTCCAGCGGGTCCCCGAGGACAAGACCGCCAAGAACCGGGTTCACCTCGACGTCCGCGTGGCCGGGCGGGAGGTCCGCGGCGAGGAGCGCAAGCAACTCGTCAGCGAGAAGGTCGAGCAACTGGTCGAGGCGGGCGCCACTCTGGCCTGGAAAAACGATGGCGACCAGAGCGGTTCGATCGTGCTGCGTGACCCGGAAGGTAATGAGTTCTGCGTGACCTGACCGAGCACTGCGTGACCCCGCCGAGGTCTACGTGACCCGCCGAGGTCTACGTGATCCGCAGAGCTCCGGGTGGCCTGACTCGACTTTCGCGTGACCTGACGGTTGTAGCGGGGCGCGCTTTATGGCGAATGTCACCGCTCATTGCTTGCTGCTTCGGGATGGCGCGTCCGCCACTCACGTCACTTGGGGCGCCATTTCGGTCCGGCGCGATGTTACATCGTGCCGGACATGGCTGGATCAAGGTCACATCGTGTCGGGGTGAAAGGCGGGATCGGACGCGAAATCGGTGCCCGGATCGAGATTCCCAGGCCAGGACTCAGAATCGGGACTCGGAACGGGAGCGCGGAGCCGGGACTCAGAGTCAGGGCGCGGAATCGGGACTCAGGACCAGAGCGCCGAACCGGGACTCGGAACCAGGGCTCGGAACCAGGGCGCGAATCGGGACCCGGATCTCGGCTTGGAACCGGCAGTGGAGCCGGGTGCGAAACCGAGCGGAGTGGCCCGCGGTACGAAAACACGGCCCTGGAACCGATCGGGGACTCAAAAACCGGTGGGTCGCGCAGGATTCGGGACAGAACCGTGACGATGCGAGGCAGGCCCACGGCAACACGGGCAGGGCGACGTTGACGCGGAGCCGAGCGAGGGCGATTCGGAGCCGGGGCGAGGGCGATGCGGAGCCGGGCGAGGGCGATGCGCAGCCGGGCGGGAGCGATGGGACCGGCCCAGGAACGCAGGCGCGGGCCCAGGAACGCAGGCGCGGGGCCAGGATTGAAACGAACCAAGACGCTGGGGCGCACATTGGTCTGGTAATTGAGCATTAGCACATCGCCACGGAATTGCGCGGCGGTTTGTACGGATCACGGATAGTTGTGCGGACTGCACCGGGACTGTCCCTGGGAAGGCAATCTCAGGTTCGTAACGAAGCATCGTCGCGGCGGAGCGGTCGTCCCGGGCGCGGCCAAGCGTGACCAGCCACAAGATCCCAATGGAAGCGGCATTCGCGTCTTTAACGCATGTTTTCTCTACATATAGCCATGCTCGGGAATCACCACTAGCATGCCCTTATACCGGACTGTGGTGCACGTGCAGAACGGTGCCCGTCGCCAGCTCCGGGCATCTGGTGAGTCGCCTGTCCTAGGACGTGAGTTCCTCCTGGGACGTGAGTCTCTCCTGGGACCGGCGGATGGGTTCGCGTTCGCCGTAGGCGGCCATACCGGGGGGTGATGGCAGCCTGTCGGCAACTCAGGGAGCGGCTGGGCCAGGATCTCCAGGCCCGGCCGGCGGGCTACGCGGGAAAGGCTGTCGACGTGGTTGCGGAGCGGACGGGGACGCCGCCGCCTTCTTCCCCCGTGAAGCTGTCGGGAAGCATCCCGCCGCTCGCCGAAGCCTTCCACCAACGCCCGGAAACTGGGCTTGACCTCAGGGCGGGCCTGTACCCGGGCGACACCGTGGTGCTGACCCACGCCGAGGACACCCCGGCCACGCCGGCGACGCAGGGCGGCACGGGCAAAACGCAGCTCGCGGTGGCGTTCACCCACGCACTGTGGACCGCCCGGGCGGTGGAGGCGCTGGTCTGGGTGCCGGCGAGCAGCCGGGACGGGATCGTCACGGGCTTCGCCCAGGCAGCCGGCACGGTCGGCGCGGCGGCGGCGGGGCTGGGCGCCGAGGCCGCGGCGGGCCGCTTCATCAACTGGCTCGCGCATACCCGCCGGCCGTGGGCGCTGATCCTGGACGACCTGACCAGCCTGGACGACCTGACCGGGCTGTGGCCCGCGGGGCCGGCCGGGCAGGTCGTTATCACGACCAGGCTGCCGGGGGCGGTCTTCCAGATCGGGCGCACCGGTACTCACGGGGCCTTCGATGCTTATGAGACGCTCGGGACTCACGGAATGCTCGGGGCTTATGAGGTGCCCAGGGCACACGGGATGCCCGGGGATTATGAGGTGTTCAGCGGGGACAGGACGTTCAGCGGGTTATGGGGCGCCGGGCGGGTTGGCGACGCCGGGCGGGCCGATGGCGGCGGGCGGGCCGATGGCGGCAGGCGGGCCGATGGCGGCAGGCGGGCCGACGGGGGGCGGGCCGACGGGAGGCGGGCCGACGGGAGGCGGGCCGATGGCGGAGGCGGGCCGACGGGGGGCGGGCCGACGGGGGGCGGGTTGGTGGCGGCGGGGGGGACGGTGATGGCGGGTGGGCCGCGGGTCGCGCCGGTGGGCGGGTTCAGCCGTCGCGAGGTGCTGGCCTACCTGGGGGGACGGCTGACCGACTTCCCTGAGCAGCGGGCCGAGGCGCTCGAGCTCGGTGCTGAGCTGGACGGGCTGCCGCTCGCGCTGGCCCAGGCCGCCGCCGTGATGATCGTGAACCAGCTCAGCTGCCGGGAGTACCGCGGTCGGCTCGGTGAGCGGCGGGAGCACATGACAGCGATCCGGGTCAACGGCGTCTCGCCGACGGTGCTGGCTACCTGGTCGCTGGCCGTCGAGTGCGCGCACGACCTGCCGCCGGCCGGGGCGGCCTGGCCGGCCCTCGCGCTGGCCGCCATGCTGGACCCGAACGGGATACCCGGGGCGGTGCTGACCACGCCGGCCGCCTGCGGCTACGTGGCCGGGCGGCCGAGCGGCGGGGAGACGGCGGACCAGACCCTGGTCCGGGCGGCCATCACCAACCTGTCCCGGGTCGGCCTGATCAGCATTGATCCGGCGGACGCGGTCCGGACCGTGCGGATGCACCCGAGCGTGCAGGCCGCGGTGCGGGCCTACCTGCCGCCTGAGGACTTCGAGCAGGCCGTGCTGGCCGCAGCCGAGGCGCTGCTGCAGGGGTGGCCGGATGCCGACGGGGCCCGCTACCAGCGGGGCCGGCCGGCGTTCCAGCACCCAGCGCTGCACACGGCGCTCCAGCAGGCAGCGCTCGAACACGCGGCGCCCGACCAGGATCGGCTCGAACGGGCCGAACGAGCCCAGCTCGAGCAGGCGCTGCGGGACTGCGCGGCCGCGCTATGGGCGGCGGACAGCGCCGTGCCCCGCCCGGCCGCGGGCGGCCAGCACGCGCGGCACACGGCCGAGCCGCGGCCGGGTGTCCCGGTCGCCCAGCCTCACCAGAGCATGCTGTGGCGGCCCGAAGCCCATCCGGTGCTGTTCCGCCGGGGGCTGAGCCTGGACGCCGGCGGCCTGACCGGGCCGGCCATCGCGCACTGGCAGGCCATGCTCGCCACCAGCACCCGGCTGCTCGGCGCAGGCCCAGGCGGCGCAGGCCCAGGCGGCGCAGGCCCAGGCGGCGCAGGCCCGAGCGGGACTGGCCGCGGCGGGGCTGGCCTGGCGGGGCTGGCCTAGGCGGGGGCGGGCACCCCGACGCGGTGATGGCGCGGGACCGGCTGGCCGTGGCCTACGAGTCGGCGGGCCGGTACGGTGACGCCATCGCGGCGTTCACCAGCGCGCTGTCCGACCGCGAGCGCAGCCAGGGACCCGAGCATCCCGACGCGCTCGCTGCCCGCGGGCAGCTCGCCCACGCCTACGCCAGCGCCGGGCGGCCAGCCGAGGCCGTCACGCTGTACGAGCAGATGGTGGCCGGCGCCAGCCGGCAGCTCGGCGCGGGTCATCCGGTCACGCTGGCCGCGCGGGCTCACCTGGCGGACGCGTACCAGGCCGCCGCCCGCGGCAAGGACGCCCTGACCGCGTACCAGCTGCTGCTGGCCGACACCGCGCGGCTGCTCGGCGCGGGACACCCGGACGCGCTGGCCGCACGGGAACACCTGGCCGCCGCCTTCGGCGCCAACGGACAGCCCAAGGATGCCATCGAGCAGTACAAGCTGCTGGTCACGGCCAGCGAGGCGGCGTCGGGCCGCGATCACCCGGACGCGATCGCGGCGCGCGCCAGCCTGGCGTCGGCGTACCGCCGCGGCGGGAAGCCGAAGGACGCGATCGCGCTCTACCAGCGGGTGCTGGCCGACCGGGAGCGGACCTCCGGCGCCGATCACCCGGACGCGATCGCGGCCCGGGCCGACCTGGCCTTCGCCTACCGCAGCGCCGGGCAGGCACGGGAGGCGATCGGCGCCTACGAGCGGACCCTGGCCGACCGGGAGCGGGTCCAGGGGCCCGATCACACCGATACCCGGGCGGCGCGGGCCGGCCTGGCGGCGGCCTACCAGCAGGCCGGCCGGCTCGGCGACGCCATCCACCACTACGAGCAGGCGCTGGCCGACAGCGAGCGGATGCTCGGGCCCGGCGACGGGGAGACGGTCGCCGCCCGGTCCAGCCTGGCGACGGCGCACATCGTGGACGGGAGGCCGGCCGCCGCCGTCCCGCTGCTGCAGCGGGCGCTGGCGGACAGCGAGCGCTTCCTCGGCCCCGATCACCCGCTGACCCGGACCGTCCAGGACCAACTAGAGGCGGTAACCGGTGACTGACCTGCACATAGGACGAGATGCGGCTAAAACGGGATACAGCCGTCACGATCGCATTAGAATCGCACCACGCCATCTCGATACGGAGAGTACATGGACAATTACAGCTTTACGTAAAATTAACGCATAGCGCTCCTTATCCCTCCATATAGCTAGTAAGCGGTGGCGACGTATCATGCCAACAGCATCGGGCCGCGCGTTCCGTATGGACCTGTGACCTGGATAATCTTCATAATTTCAGGCACCGCAGGGGACGAAGGGCGAGAAAGGGCTGTCCGCCATGGCCACGCCGTACGCAGAATCCGGTACCGGTTCGGGTCCTGGTGTACTGCTGTCCGGGACCGTGCCGCCGCTCGCCGCTTCCTACTACCAGCGCGAGCTCACCGGACCGGGCCTGGACGCCATCCTGCGTCCCGGACAGACCGCGGTGCTGGTCCACGGCGGCGAGACCGAGCTGGCACCGGCCGTCCAGGGCGGCACCGGTAAGACGCAGCTGGCGGTCGAGTTCGCCCACACGATGTGGAATACCCGCGCGGCGGAGGTCCTGGTCTGGGTGAACGCCGCCAGCCGGGACTCGGTCGTAACCGGCTTCGCGCAGGCGGCGGACCTGACCGACGCCAGCCCGCTGGACGAGAGCGCGGACGCGGCCGCGGCCCGGTTCGTGTCCTGGCTGGAGCGGACCAGGCAGCCGTGGGCCCTGATCCTCGACGACCTGGCCGAGCTGAGCGACCTGGACGGGCTGTGGCCGGCCGGCGCCAGCGGCCGGGTCCTGGTCACCACCCGGCTGCCGGCCTCGGCCTTCGACGGGCCGGGATTCGCCGGCGTGCGGGTCATCGGGGTCAGCGGGCTGAACCGCCGCGAGGCGCTGGACTACCTCACCTCCCGGCTGTCGGATTACCCCGACCAGCGGATCGAGGCGCTGGACCTGGGCGAGGACCTGGAAGGGCTGCCGCTCGGGCTGGCCCAGGCCACCGCGGTGATGAGGGTGCGCGGGCAGGGCTGCCGGGAGTACCGCGCGCTGCTGGCCGAACGGCGCCGGCACATGCCCGCGGTCCCCGGCGTCTCCGCCGCCGTGCTGGCCACCTGGTCGCTGGCCGCGGAGTGCGCGCACGAGCTGGCGCCGACCGGGCTGGCCTGGCCGACGCTGGTGCTGGCGGCGATGCTCGACGGCCACGGCGTGCCCGGCGCCGTGCTGACCAGCCCGGCCGCCTGCGGCTACGTCACCGGCCGGCCCGGCCTCGATCGGCCCAGCGCGGCGAACGCGGCCGACCAGGTCACGGTGCGCGCGGCCATCAACAACCTGGCGCAGGCGGGCCTGGTCACCGTCGACCCGGGCAGCTCCGCGCGTACCGTGCAGCTGCACGCCAGCGTGCAGGCCGCGGTCCGGGCGTATTTGCCGGCCGCCGACGTGGAGCAGGCCGTGCTGGCGGCCGCGGATGCGCTGGTGCAGGTCTGGACGGACCGGGACGGCGGCCCGCCGTCCGGCCAGGGTGCCCAGCCGCTGGAACTCGACCTCGAGCAGGCGCTGCGGGACTGCGCGGCGAACCTGCGGGCCAGCGACGGGGTGCTGCTCTGGAAGCCGGAGGCCCACCCGCTGCTGTTCCGGGCCGGACTCTCGCTGGAGCAGAGCCGGCTCTCCGACGCGGCCATCACGTACTGGAAGTCCATGGTGGCGACCAGCACCCGGCTGCTCGGCGCGGATCACGCCAACGCCGTGGTGGCCCGGGACCGGCTGGCCGCCGCCTACGAGGCCGCCGGGAAGTCCGCTGACGCCGTCGCGGTGTTCCAGACCGCGCTGGCCGAGCGGGAGCAGAACCAGGGCCCCGAGCACGCCGAGACCATCGCGGCCCGGGCCCACCTGGCGCACGCCTACGTCAGCGCCGGTCACCCCGCCGACGCGGTGGCCCTGTACGAGCGGACGGTGGGAGACTCCGCCCGGATGCTCGGCACCGGTCACCCGGTCACCCTGGACGCCCGGGCCAGCCTGGCTCAGGCCTACCAGGCGGCGGGTCAGCCGCGGCAGGCGCTGGCCGCGTACGAGATCCTGCTGACCGAGGCCGAGCGCCACCTCGGCGTCGGCCACCCCACCACGCTGGCCGCCCGGGCCGGGCTGGCCGCCGCCTACGCGGCCGGCGGGCGGCCCAAGGACGCCATCACGCAGTACCAGCGGGCGCTGGCCGACCAGGAGCGGATGCACGGTCCCGACCACCCTCTCACGATCGCGGCCCGGTCCAGCCTGGCCTCGGCGTTCCGCGCGGCCGGGAAGGCCAAGGACGCCATCGCGCAGTACCAGCGGGTGCTGGCCGACCGCGAGCGGACCGAGGGCGCCGACCACCCGGACACCATCGCGGCCCGGGCCAACCTGGCCTACGCCTACCGCAGCGCCGGACGGCTGCGCGAGGCGGTCCCGCTGTACGAGCGGACGCTCGCCGACCGGCTGCGGGTCCAGGGCCCCGAGCACCGCGACACCCTGACCGCGCGCTCCAACCTGGCCGCGGCCTACCAGCAGGCGCGCCGGATGGCCGACGCGATCCCCCAGTACGAGCGCGCGGTGGCCGACAGCGAGCGGATGCTCGGACCCGGCGACCTGGAGACCCTGACCACCCGGTGCAACCTGGCCACCGCCTACTACACGGCCGGACGGCTGGCCGATGTCGTCGCGGTCTTGCAGCGGGCCCTGTCCGACTGTGAGCGTTATCTCGGCCCCGATCACCAGATGACCCAGACCGTGCGCGAGAACCTCGACGCCGCTACCCAGGCTTGAGAAAGACAAGGGGGCCTAGGAAACTTGGGGAGCTAAGGAAGGACGCCGGGGGGTAAGAGCACTCAAAACCCGCGGGAGGCACTATGGCAGCGCATACCTATGACTTCGTCATCGTGGGCGGCGGGTCAGCGGGCAGCGCCCTGGCCAACCGGCTGTCCGCCGACCCGGGCAGCCGGGTGCTGGTGCTCGAGGCGGCCGGCCGGACTACATCTGGGATCCGTTCATCCACATGCCGGCCGCGCTCACCATCCCCATCGGCAACCGCTTCTACGACTGGAAGTACGAGAGCGAGCCGGAACCCCACATGAACGGGCGCCGGATCTACCACGCCCGGGGCAAGGTCCTGGGCGGGTCGAGCAGCATCAACGGGATGATCTTCCAGCGTGGCAACCCGCTGGACTACGAGCGCTGGGCGGCCGACCCCGGCATGGCCGAGTGGGACTACGCGCACTGCCTGCCGTACTTCAAGCGGATGGAGAACTGCCTGGCCGCGGAGGCCGACGACCCGTTCCGGGGGCACACCGGGCCGCTGGTGCTCGAGCGCGGCCCGGCCGACAACCCGCTGTTCGGCGCGTTCTTCGCCGCCGTCCAGCAGGCCGGCTACCAGCTCACCGACGACGTGAACGGCTACCGGCAGGAGGGCTTCGCTCCCTTCGACCGCAACGTCCACCGGGGCCGACGGCTATCCGCCGCCCGGGCCTACCTCTATCCGGTGATGAACCGGCCGAACCTGACCGTGGTCACCCGGGCGTACGGTACCAAGATCATCTTCGAGGGCACCAAGGCGGTCGGCATCGAGTTCCGGCACGAGGGCAAGGCCAAGCGGGTCCGGTCGGCCGAGCTGATCCTGTGCGGCGGGGCGATCAACACCCCGCAGCTGCTCCAGCTGTCCGGCGTGGGCAACGCCGCCGAACTCGGCGCGCTCGGCATCAGCACGATCGCCGACCTGCCCGGCGTGGGCGAGAACATGCAGGACCACCTGGAGGTGTACGTCCAGTACGGCTCGAAGCTGCCGGTCTCGGTCGCGCCCGCGCTCAAGTGGCGCAACCGGCCCATGGTGGGCGCCAAGTGGCTGTTCGGCCGGACCGGGCCCGGTGCCACCAACCACTTCGAGGGCGGCGGCTTCGCCCGCAGCAACGACGAGGTGATCTACCCGAACCTGATGTTCCACTTCCTGCCGATCGCGATCCGCTACGACGGCACCCAGCCGGCCGGCGGCCACGGGTACCAGGTGCACATCGGCCCGATGTACTCCGATTCCCGCGGCACCTGCAAGATCACCTCGACCGACCCGGGCGTGCACCCCGCGCTGCGGTTCAACTACCTGTCCACGCCGACCGACCAGCGGGAATGGGTGGAGGCGATCCAGGTCGCCCGGAAGATCCTGACCCAGCCCGCCTTCGACGAGTACAGCTCGGGCGAGCTGTCCCCGGGACCTTCGGTGCAGACCGACGAGGAGATCCTGGCCTGGGTGGCCCGGGACGCGGAGACGGCGCTGCACCCGAGCTGCACGGCCAAGATGGGCACCGATCCGATGGCGGTGACCGATCCGGGCAGCCTGCGGGTGCACGGCCTGAGCGGGCTGCGGGTCGTCGACGCCTCGGTGATGCCGTATGTCACCAACGGCAACATCTATGCGCCGGTGATGATGACCGCGGAAAAGGCGGCCGACCTGATCCTGGGCAATACGCCGCTGCCGGCCGAGCCGGTCCCGTTCTTCCGCCGCGACCGCACGCAGGTTGAGGTGGGGGAAAGCCTGCCCCGTTCGGAAGAATGAAAGGTCTTTTTTATCCCGAACGAGGTGGGTTCGTGCCCTCTTGTCGAGCCATAGCCCCACAACGTGGGATTCTTACCCTGAAAACTAGACAGACCGGCTGTCCGTCACCATGATCGAACTGGCACGGGGCTAGACGAGGAGCAACCTGGCATGACCACACCACATGAGGGTCGCGGCTTCGGGGAGAACGCCGCCAGCGACCCGTTGCCCGAGGCCACCGGGCTGGTGCGCGGCGCGTCGGAGGCGGGCTACCAGCTCAAGATCCTCGGCGGCCTCGGGGTCCGGGTCCTCTGCCCCGACTTCCCGCCCCGGCTGCGGGCCGGGCAGGACATCGACCTGGCCTGCCTGGGCAAGAGCCGGCGCAAGGTCGCCGATTACCTCACCAGCGCGGGCTGCGAGCCCGACAAGCGGTTCAACAACCTCAACGGGGACCGGCAGATGTACTTCACCGCCCCGTCCGGCCGCCCGATCGACGTCATGGTGGACCGCCTGTCGATGTGCCACACGCTGGACTTCAAGGCCTCGTTCGGCTCCACGTCGATGACCCTCGACCCGGCTGACCTGCTGCTTTCCAAGCTCCAGATCGTCGAGCTCAACGCCAAGGACGCGCACGACATCTTCCACCTGCTGTCCGGGCTGCGGGTCGGCCGGGACTCCGCCCGCCCGGCCATCGACCCGGACCGGTTCGGCGCGGTGCTATCCGCCGACTGGGGCTGGTGGCGGACGGTGACGGGCAACCTGGCCAAGCTGCCCGACCTGCTCTCGGCCCAGCCCGGGCTGGCGCCGCCGTATCCGCGGTTCGACGCCCTGACCCAGGCCAAGCAGTTGCTCGAGGTGGCCGAAACGGTGCCGAAGGGCCTGAAGTGGAAGACCCGGTCCCGGGTGGGCGACCGGGTGCGCTGGTACGAACTGCCCGAAGAAGTCGATCACTGATCGTCGTTTGCTGCACAGCGATAGGAAGGCGCGCCGCGATGAAAGTCTTCTTCGCCACGGATATCCACGGCTCCGAGATCTGCTGGCGGAAATTCCTCAACTCCGCCGCCTTCTACAAAGTCGACATGGTGGTCCTCGGCGGGGACGTGACCGGCAAGGCGCTGATCCCCATCCTGGACATGGGCGGCCACTGGGAGCTCACCTTCGGCGGCCAGCGGATGCGCCTGGAGACCCAGGCCGAGCTCGACGAGATCCAGCGCAAGATCCGCGACCGCGGTTCCTACCCGTCGGTGATGGAACCGGACGAGCTCGACGCGCTGAACGAGGAGGACGGCTCGGTCGACCGGCGGTTCACCATGGAGATGACCCGCGGCCTGGACCGCTGGCTGGACATGGCCGACGGCAAGCTGCGCGGCGGCGATATCCCGTGCATCCTCAACGGCGGCAACGACGACATCTGGGAGATCGACGACATCATCGAGCAGTCCCCGTGCGTCAGCTTCGCCGAATCCAAGGTGATCGACATCGGCGGCTTCTACCTGGCCTCGATGGGCTGGACCAACCCCACGCCGTGGAACACCTTCCGCGAGGCGCCCGAGGACGTGCTGGCCACGAAGATCGACGAGGTCGTGTCGCAGATCCCCGACATGGGCCGGGCGGTGTTCAACTTCCACGCCCCGCCCTACGGCACCGGCCTGGACGAGGCCCCGGCCCTGGACGACACCATGCGGCCGATCCACGGCGGCGCGGTCATGAAGCCGGTCGGCTCGAAGGCGGTCAGGGAAGCGATTCTCAAGTACGCGCCCGCGCTGTCGGTGCACGGGCATATCCACGAGAGCCGGGGCGTGGCCAAGCTCGGCCGGACGCTGTCCATGAACCCGGGCAGTTCCTATACCGACGGCGTGCTGCAGGGCGCGGTTCTCGACCTGAACGAGAAGAAGGGAAAGGTCGGGAAGTACATTCTCGTGAACGGCTGACGAGAATAGCGGAGTGTGAACTGCCGACTTCGCAAACGGCATCGCCCGGGGTCCCTTCAAGACCCTATATTGCCGCTAGTTAGACAATT
This sequence comes from uncultured Actinomycetota bacterium, assembly GCA_963839095.1. Classification (GTDB taxonomy): domain Bacteria; phylum Actinomycetota; class Actinomycetes; order Streptosporangiales; family Streptosporangiaceae; genus Palsa-504. The sequence continues at coordinate 113,104 of CAWIUF010000074.1, forward strand.
TCTCCCTGATATAACCTCACTTAACGGATAAAACCTGACAAATTAGGATACCGGAGGAGACATATGACGGCAGGAGCGCTCGGGGAAGAGAGACCGACTCTCTTCCTCCGCAAGGCCACTGGCCTCGTTCGCGGCTGGTCGGTCCGGGACTCGACGATCTACGCCACCTTGTCCACCAACGTGGTCACGCTGGGCATGGTCGAGTGGGCCTACCAGTCCACCTTCCCCGGGGGATCCCTGCTCACCTCGATCCTGATCTCCGGTGTCTGGGTCTCGTTCCTGGTCATCGCCTACGCCGGCCTGGTGGTCACGATCCCGCGGGCGGGCGGCGACTACGTCTGGCAGAGCCGCATCCTGGGCAGCGGGATCGGTTTCGTGCTGGCCGCCACCGGCTGGTGGTTCATCTTGTGGCTCTGGGCGCCGATCTACGGCTCGGTGCTGTCCGAGGAGTTCTTCCAGCCGATCTTCGCCACGCTCGGCCATCCCAGCCAGGCCGCCTGGTTCGCCTCGCACAACGGCATCTTCGTGGTCACCCTGATCACGATCGCGCTGGCGGGCGTGCTGGTCTCGGTGGGCATGGCTGGCTACGCCCGGGTGCAGAAGTACTGCTTCATCGGCGGCATGATCGGCTTCGCGATCATCGCCATCTTGCTGCTGGCCTACAGCAAGACCAGCTTCATCTCCTCCTTCGACGCCGCGACGAGCCGGATCTTCGGCATGAAGGATGCCTACGCGGCCACCAACGCCGACGCGGCCAAGAACGTCGGCTACACCGCGCCCGGGTTCGGCTTCGGCGGCTCGTTCCGGGACAGCATGCTGCTCGTGCCGCTGATGATGTTCTACCTGCTGTGGCCGAACTGGGGCACCACCCTGTACGGCGAGATCCGCGGCGCCAGCGACTTCAAGCGCGTGTTCACCGGCATGTTCGCGGGCCTGTGGACCACCGTGCTGCTGTCGGTGGCGTTCCTGCTGCTGTTCGCCAAGACGTTCGGCTGGAACTTCTACATGAACGTCAACGCGGACTGGTACGCGGCCGGCAAGTCGGCGCTGCCGATCTTCCCGTACCCGGTGCTGATGGCCTCCTGGCTGATCCACAACAGCGCCGTCCAGGTCATCTTGCTGCTGCTGATGAGCCTGTGGTTCTTCGGCTGGGTCGGCACGCTGTTCCTGTCCTCGACCCGGGTCATCTTCGCCGCCGCCTTCGACCGGGTGCTCCCGGACGCGGCCGCGCAGGTCTCGGAGAAGCGCCGGGTGCCGGTCGCCTCGCTGGTGCTGATGCTGCTCCCGGCCGTCGGGCTGGCCGCGCTGTACGCGTACAACTCGACGTTCCACACCTACACGCTGGACGCCACGCTGGTCATCGCGGTGACCTACCTGGGCAGCGCGATCGCGGTGGTCATCCTGCCGTGGCGCAAGCCGGACCTGTGGGCCGCCTCCCCGGCCAGCAAGTTCAAGCTGTTCGGGGTGCCGATCGTGCCGGTGGCCGGCGTGATCACGGTCGCGCTGCTGGTGTACAACCTGTACGAGTGGCTGACCAACGACGCCTACTTCGTCAACAACAAGGGCTCGCTGATCTACATGGGCGCGATGTACGTTCTCGCCATCTTGATCTTCGTGGGTGCCCGCATCATCCGCCGGCGCCAGGGCATCGACCTCAGCCTGATCAACAAGGAGATCCCGGTCGAGTAGGTTTGCCGTTTCTTGCGAAGGCTCTGGCACGCCGTCGTGGGGCCAGGGCCTTCGCTCTCTTGTGGTGTCCGCGCGCTTGATATGAGGAGCCTGTTTTTCGATGACGAGCGAGCTGGCCGGGCGGACGTTCCTGGTGACCGGGGCTAATACCGGGATCGGGCGGGCGACGGCGGAAGGGCTGGCCCGGCGGGGCGGGCGCGTCTACGTGGCGAGCCGGTCCCGGGAGAAGGGCTCGGCCGCCGTGGACGGGATCCGGGCCGCGACCGGGAATTCCGAGGTGTTTTTTCTGCCGCTGGACCTGGCCGACCTGGACTCGGTGCGGGCCTGCGCCGCTGGATTTTCTGGCCCGGGGCGAGCCGCTGCACGTGCTGGTCAACAACGCCGGCGTGGCCGGGCGCCGGGGCCTGACCAGGCAGGGGTTCGAGCTGACGTTCGGCGTCAACCATCTCGGGCACTTCGTGCTGACGAACGCGCTGCTCGGCTGCCTTTCGGCAAGCGGCTCGGCCCGGGTGGTGACGGTGTCCAGCGACGCGCACTACTCGCGCCCGCGGGATCGACTGGGACGCGCTGCGGCGTTCCGACGCGCGGCCTCACCGGCATGCGCGAGTACTCGGTGTCGAAGCTGTGCAACGTGCTGTTCTAGCGCGGAGCTGGCCCGGCGGACCGCGGGCACCGGGGTCACCACCTATGCGCTGCACCCGGGCGTGGTGGCGTCGGATATCTGGCGGCGGGTGCCGTGGCCGGTCCGGCCGCTGATGGAGCGGCGCATGCTGACCGTTTCGCAGGGCGCCGAGACGTCGCTGTACTGCGCGACGTCGTCCGAGGTGGCGTCGGACAGCGGGCTCTTCTACGACAAGTGCGCGGAGCGCGCGCCAAGTCCGGTGGCCACGCCTGAGCTGGCGGCCGAGCTGTGGAAGCGCAGCGAGGCCTGGGCCGCTTCGTCGTGACCGGTTACGGCGCGGGGGTGAGGGGCGGCGGGGTCCAGGAGGCGATCGGTTCTAGCTGGCGGAGCATCAGGCCGGGGCCGAGGCGGCCGACCAGGCTGACGCCGGCGTTCCGCAGGGCGATGGCGGGACGGGAGGTCAGGCCGGACAGGCGCATCGCCCGGTAGGAGTCCCGGACCACCTTCTGGGTCCGGCGCAGCCGGGCGGCGGTGTAGGCGGCGAGGTCCGGGGTGGTTCCCGGTACGGCCACGCTGGCCAGCACCACCGCGTCCTCGATGGCCTGGCAGGCGCCCTGCCCGAGGTGCGGGGTCATCGCGTGGGCGGCGTCGCCGAGGATCGCGACCCGGCCGTGGTGGTAGGCCGGGAGCGGGTCGGCCATCCAGTAGACGTCGTCGTGCAGCACCTGCTCCGGGGACACCGAGCCGATCAGGCCGGGGATCGGGTCGTACCAGCCGCCGAACCGGCGCTTGAGCTCGGCGGCCTCGTCGTCGTACCGCGTGCCCGGCCGGCTCGAACGCGGCCGCGTAGCAGTAGACCCGGCCGTCGGCCAGCGGAAAGGTGCCGAACAGGGTGCCCCTCCCCCACGTTTCGGCGGGGCTCGGGCTCCGGTCTGGCCGCGGCGCGACGAACCGCCAGGTGGTGCAGCCCGAGTAGCGCGGGCCCGGGTGACCGGGGAACAGGGCCGCGCGGATCGGCGAGCGGATGCCGTCGGCCGCTACGACCAGGTCGGCATCGAGGTCGCCCGCGCTGGTGGTGACCCGGGCTCGCTGGTCCGCGTCGCCGGCGTCCACGCTGGTGACGGTCACGCCGGTACGCAGCGTGCCGTCAGGCAGGCGGCCCGCCAGCAGGTGCACCAGGTCGGCGCGCAGCGTCATGAGCTGGGGATCGCCGAACCGCTCGGTGATCGCGCGGAGCTCGGTGCGGACCAGCCAGCGGCCGTCCGGGCGGCGTATCCCGCCGTCGCCCTCGATCGCGGAGAAACCGCGCACCTCGTCGCCCAGGCCGATCGCGTCGAGGGCGTGCAGTGCGTTCGGGCCAAGGCCGAGGCCCGCGCCGACCGGCTCGAGCGCCGCGGCCCGCTCGAAGACCGTCACGTCCCAGCCCTGCCGTCGCAGCGCCACCGCCGCGGTCAGGCCGCCGATACCCGCACCCGCCACGACCGCGTGCCCGCTGCTGGCTGTCATCCTTGCCTCCCTCTGACCCCCCGCACTACAGCTGTAGTGAATACTACACCTGTAGTGAGATGGCTAGAATCGGCGGGGTGACCATTACCTCGAGCGCGCGCACTCGGCAGGTAGGCGACGCCGCGATCGCCGTGCTGGCCGAGCAGGGCGCGCGCGGGCTCACGCATCGCGCCGTGGACGCCGAGGCTGGTGTCCCGCCCGGCACGACCTCGAACTACGCTCGCACCCGGGAAGCCCTGCTGACGCTGACCCTGACCCGGATCGCCGAACTGGAGGCGGCCGATGCCATCGAGGCGGGTGCCGCCGAACTATCCGAGCCTGGATATTCCAGATCCGAACTATCCGGTTCTGGAGTTTCCGTTTCTGGGGTATCCGGTTCTGGAGTATCCGTTTCTGGGGTATCCGGTTCTGGGATATCCGGTTCTGGGATATCCGCTTCCGGGGTTTCCGCGTTGGGGCTGGCGGGTTTGCTGGCGACCGTGCTGGATCGGTGGATCAACGATCCGGGGGCGCGGCGGCGGGTCCTCGCGCGGTTCGAGCTAGCGCTGGAGGCGACCCGGCGGCCCGGGCTGCGGGCCTTCTACGACGAGATGGGACTTGGCATCCGGGTCGAGACCGCCCGGCTGCTCGCGGCCAGCGGGTCGGCCGACCCCGAGCGCGACGCCTGGACGCTGATCGCCTGGATGGAGGGAACCGCCCTCTACGCGCTGGCCGGCGCGGGCGGGCCGGCCGTCCCGTCCCTAGCCGAGCTCCGCGAGCAGGTCACCGGGCTGCTGGCCATGATGACCGGGGGTGCGGCATGATCGTCGAAGGGAGCGGGCAGTAACCCGGGTAGCGGACCTGACCGAGGAAGCTGGGGGCATGGATCTTCCTGTCAACCCGCCGGTGGCGCCGATGCTGGCCAAGCCGGTGGGCGCGATACCGAGCGGGGACTATGTGTTCGAGCCGAAGTGGGACGGCTTCCGGTCGATCGTGTTCCGGGACGGCGACGAGGTCGAGATCGGGAGCCGGAACGAGCGGCCGATGACGCGTTACTTCCCCGAGCTGGTGGCCGCGGTCAAGGCCGAGCTGCCGGAGCGGTGCGTCATCGACGGCGAGATCGTCGTCCCGGACGGCGAGGGCAGGCGGCTCGACTTCGAGGCGCTGCAGCTGCGGATCCACCCGGCGGCCAGCCGGGTCGAGCTGCTGTCGGTCCAGACGCCGGGCCACTTCATCGCGTTCGACCTGCTGGCGCTGGGCGAGGTCGACTACACCGAGCACCCCTTCGCCGAGCGCCGGGCCCTGCTCGAGAAGGCGCTGGCCGGGGTCCGCTCCCCCATCCACCTGACCCCGGTGACCACCGACCGGGAGGTGGCCTCCGGCTGGTTCGGCCAGTTCGAGGGCGCGGGCCTGGACGGCCTGATCGCCAAGCCCGCCGACGGGATCTACGAGCCGGACAAGCGGGTGATGAAGAAGATCAAGCACGAGCGCACCGCGGACTGCGTGGTGGCCGGCTACCGGGTGCACAAGAGCGGGGAGGACCGCATCGGGTCGCTGCTGCTCGGGCTGTACAAAGACGACGGCAAGCTGGCCAGCGTCGGCGTGATCGGCGCGTTCCCGATGGAGAAGCGGATCGAGCTGTTCGCCGAGCTGCAGCCGCTGGTCACCACGTTCGATCAGCACCCGTGGAACTGGGCCGAGCACCAGTCCGGCCAGCGGACGCCGCGGGCGGCCATGGCCAGCCGGTGGAACGCGGCCAAGGACCTGTCGTTCATCCCGCTGCGCCCGGAGCGGGTGGTCGAGGTCCGCTACGACCACATGGAGGGCGTGCGGTTCCGGCACACCGCGCAGTTCAACCGCTGGCGGCCGGACCGGGAACCGCCGCTCCTGCACCTACGCCCAGCTGGAGGAGCCGGTCAGCTTCGACCTGGCCGAGATCCTGGAAGGCCGTCCCGCGGGGAGTTAGCCATGGCTGAGAAGAAGGAAATCCTGGAGCTGGCCGGGCACGAGGTCGCGGTCAGCAACCCGAGCAAGGTGTACTTCCCCCGGGCCGGGGTCACCAAGCTGGAGATGGTGCGCTACTACCTGTCGGTGGCACCGGGTGCGCTGGGCGGCGTGCGCGGCCGGCCGATGGCGCTGAAGCGGTTCGTGAACGGCGCCGAGGCCGAGCCGTTCTTCCAGAAGCGGGCGCCGGACAAGCGGCCGGAGTGGGTCGGCACCGTGGAGCTCAGCTTCCCGTCCGGCCGGACCGCCGACGAGGTGGTGGTCACCGACGAGGCCGTGCTGGCCTGGGTGGTCAACCTGGGCTGCATCGACCTGAACCCGCACCCGGTGCGCGCCGCCGACCTGGACCATCCGGACGAGCTGCGGGTCGATCTCGACCCGGTTCCGGGGGTGGAGTGGCCGCAGATCAGGGACGTGGCCATGGTGGCCAGGGACGTGCTGGCGGACTTCGGCCTCACCGGCTGGCCGAAGACCTCCGGGTCGCGTGGCATCCACATCTACGCCCGGATCCTGCCGCGCTGGGAGTTCGCCGACGTGCGCCGCGCGGCGGTGGCGGTGGCGCGGGAGATCGAGCGGCGGGCCCCCGAGCTGGCCACCTCCAAGTGGTGGAAGGAAGAGCGGCACGGGGTGTTCGTGGACTACAACCAGAACGCCAAGGACCGCACGGTGGCGTCCGCCTACTCGCTGCGCCCGGTCCCCGACGTCCGGGCATCCGCGCCGCTGACCTGGGACGAGGTGCCGACGTGCGACGCGGCCGAGTACACCATCGCGACCATGCCGGAGCGGTTCGCGCGGATCGGCGATCCCTGGGCCGGGATGGACGAGGCGGCCGGGTCACTGGAGGGGCTGCTCGAGCTCGCGGCCCGGGACGAGGCGGCCGGGCTGCCCGACGCGCCGTGGCCGCCGCACTACGACAAGCAGTCCGGCGAGGGGCCCCGGGTCCAGCCGTCCAAGCGGCGCAGTAGCGGTGGCTGGTGCTGGTGCTGGTGCTGGTGCTGGTTCTGGTTCGGCGGGTTCTGGGAGCGGGGCCAAGAGCCCGACCGGGCGCCGGCAGAGCACGATGCCGCTGATCGAGGTGGCGCGGGCCGAGACCAAGGCCGAGGCCATGGCGGGCCTGGAGCGCTGGAAGGCGAAGCACGCGCGACGTCTGGCCGCTGCTGGAGGCGGCCGACGTGCTGGTCGACGCGATGCGCGGGCGCAGTTCGGCCTGGTACCGGATCCGGCTGAACCTGCGGCACGTCCCGGAGGACCAGCGCCCGGCGCAGGAGCCCCTCGAGGTCGACTACGACCCCTGGGCCGGCTTCCGTCCCGAAGGGCGCGAGGAAACCTAGCCTGACGCCTGCATTGGAAATTCAGTGGTTGTGGCACCCTAACGCCTCTATTCGGTAGGACGTCACGACCATCTGAATCGGGATGGTGCACAGGAGGCGGGTGGGGTTGATGATGGCTTCCATGCCCTACTCGCGGGGTACAGCGCGGGCGCGGTAGGGCTGCGTGGGCGTGGGACGCAGGGCGCGTTGGCCGGCGTGATGGCCGGGGCGTCGGGTTGGGGCCGGGGCGTCGGGTTGGGGCACGCAGGTGGCGGGGCTGGGTGGCGCGTGCGCGGGGTTAGGGGTGGCGCGCAGGGGGGCCGGGGCGGGGACGGGACTCGTTCGGTACGAAGGTTTTTAGTCGACTTCTATCCAGTTGAGGGTGCGCTGGACGGCTTTGCGCCAGCCGGCGTAGCCGCCGGCGCGGCGGTCTTCGGTCCAGGTGGGGGTCCAGCGCTTGGACTCGTGCCAGTTGGCGCGCAGCTCGTCGGTGTCGCGCCAGAATCCGGTGGCCAGGCCGGCCGCGTAGGCGGCGCCGAGGGCGGTGGTCTCGGCGACGACCGGGCGGCTCACCGGGACGCCGAGGATGTCGGCCTGCAGCTGCATGGCCAGGTCGTTGGCGGTCACCCCGCCGTCCACCTTGAGCACCTCCAGGCGGACGCCCGAGTCCTGTTCCATCGCCTCGGCCACGTCCCGGCTCTGGTAGCTGATGGCCTCCAGGGTGGCGCGGGCCAGGTGCGCGCCGGTGTGGAAGCGGGACAGGCCGACGATCGCGCCGCGCGCGTCGGCGCGCCAGTACGGCGCGAACAGGCCGGAGAAGGCCGGCACGAAATAGCAGCCCTCGGTGTCGTCGACCTGGGCGGCGAGCACCTCGCTGTCGGTCGCGGCGCTGATGATGCCGAGCTGGTCGCGCAGCCACTGCACGGCGGAGCCGGTCACCGCGATGGACCCCTCGAGGGCGAAGACGGCCGGGTCCGCGCCGAACTGGTAGGCGACCGTGGTGAGCAGGCCGGACTTCGACCTCACGATCTCGGGGCCGGTGTTCAGGAGCAGGAAGTTACCCGTTCCGTACGTATTCTTGGCCTCGCCGGCCGCGAAGCAGACCTGGCCGACGGTCGCGGCCTGCTGGTCGCCCAGGATGCCGGTGACCGGCAGCTCGCCGCCGAACGGGCCATCGTCCCTGGTCGTGCCGTAAGGGTCGGGCACCGACGAGGGCCGGATTTCGGGGAGCATCGGGCGCGGCACGGTGAAGAAGCCGAGAAGCTCCTCGTCCCAGTCGAGGGTCTGCAGGTCCATCAGCATGGTGCGGCTGGCGTTGGTCACGTCGGTGACGTGGACCCCGCCGGTCAGGTTCCACAGCAGCCAGCTGTCGGCCGTGCCGAACAGGGCGTCGCCTCGCTCGGCGTCGGCGCGCAGGCCGTCGATGTTGTCGAGCATCCACTGCAGCTTGCCGCCGGCGAAGTAGGTGGCGGGCGGCAGGCCGGCCTTGTGCCTGATCACGTCGCCCCGGCCGTCCCGGTCCAGGGCCGCGGCGATCCGGTCAGTCCTGGTGTCCTGCCACACGATCGCGTTGCCGTACGGCCGCCCGGTGCGCCGGTTCCAGACCAGGGTCGTCTCGCGCTGGTTGGTCAGGCCGACGGCGGCGAGGTCGGCCGCGTGCAGGCCGGACTTCCGCAGGGTGGTCTCGATCACCGTGCGGGTGCGCTCCCAGATCTCGGCCGGGTCGTGTTCCACCCAGCCGGGCCGGGGCATGATCTGGGTGTGTTCCAGCTGGTGCCGGGCCACTTCGGCGCCGGCGTGGTCGAAGATCATGAACCTCGTGCTGGTGGTGCCCTGATCGACGGCCCCGACGAAATCGGCCACGGTGTCTCCTTTGAGCGCCAGCTTTAAGTGCCAGTTCATCCCGATGTCACGGTTTGCGGCTAGGTTGACGATGTACATACTCTAGGGAACGGGGAAGAATCCCGGTTCAGGGGGAATGGTGATGGCGGGTAACGGCGCTCTCGATGCTCGGGACCGCGGCGCGATGCTCGGCCGGCTGGCGGCGGAACGGTTCGACGTCCTGGTCATCGGCGGCGGGATCACGGGGGCCGGAGCTGCCCTGGATGCCGCGTCCCGCGGCCTGCGGGTGGCCCTGGTGGAGACGCGGGACCTGGCTTCGGGTACGTCGAGCCGGTCGAGCAAGCTCATCCACGGCGGCCTGCGGTACCTGGAGCAGTTCGACTTCAAGCTGGTCTACGAGGCGCTGCGGGAGCGCGACCTGCTGGTCTCCAAGCTGGCGCCGCACCTGGTCAAGCCGGTCTCGTTCATGTACCCGCTGTACAAGAAGGTGGTCGAGCGGCCTTACGTCGGCGCGGGCCTGGTGCTGTACGACTCGATGGAGGGCACCAAGCGGCCGGTGCCGCGGCACAAGCACCTGACCGCTAAGAGCGCGCTCAAGCGGGCCCCGGCGCTGTCGCCGGAGCGGCTCGCGGGCGCCATGCTCTACTACGACGCGCAGGTCGACGACGCGCGGCACACCCTGACGGTGGCCCGGACGGCGGCGGCGAACAGCGCGGTGGTGGCCACCCGGGTCAGCGCGACCGGGCTTTTGCGCTCGCCGGACGGGGACCGGATCACCGGGGCGCGGGTGCGCGACGAGGAGACCGGGCGCGAGCTCACGGTGGCGGCGGAAACCGTGGTGATCTGCGCCGGGGTGTGGACCGACCTGGTGCACGAACTGGCCGGGGTCAAGGCCGGCTACACGGTGCGGATGTCCAAGGGCGTGCACATCGTGGTGCCGCGGGCGGCGCTGGACGCCAACACCGGGATGATCTGCCGCACCGACAAGAGCGTCCTGTTCTTCATCCCGTGGGGCGATCACTGGATCGTCGGCACCACCGATACCGACTGGTCCGGGGACCGGGCCGAGCCCGCGCCGTCCGAGGACGACGTCGAGTACATCCTCAGTGCCGCCAACCGGGTGCTGGCGCGCCCGCTGACCCGCGCCGATGTCGTCGGGGTCTACGCCGGGCTGCGGCCGCTGATCGACCCGGCGGCGGGGAACGGCGGCAAGCCCACCACCAAGCTGTCCCGGGAGCACGTCGTCGACGTGCCGGTGCCCGGCCTGGCCAGCATCGCGGGCGGGAAGTTCACCACCTACCGGCTGATGGCCCGCGACGTGATCGACGCCGCGGTGGCGGACTTCGGCCGTGACGTACCCGGCTCGGTGACCGACCAGGTGCCGCTGCTCGGCGCGGACGGGCTGGCCGCGGTCCAGGCGGCGACGTCGCGGCTGGCCGAGGATTACGGTGTTTCCCGCGAGGCGGTGGAGCACCTGCTCGGCCGGTACGGGACGCTGGCCGAGGAGGTGCTCGGGCTGATCCGGGCGGATGCTTCGCTGGGCCGCCCGCTGGCCGCGGGGCATCCGTACCTGCGCGCGGAGGTCAGCTACGCGGTGACCCACGAGAACGCGCTGCACGTGGAGGACGTGCTGATGCGCCGGACCCGTTTGTTCATCGAGGCGGCGGACGGCGGATCCGGGGCGGCCGCCGACGTGGCCACGATCATGGGCCGGCTGCTCGGCTGGAGCCGGCGCCGGCGGGCCGCCGAGACGCGCCGGTACCTGGAACTGCTCGAGGCCGAGCGGGTGGTGCCCGGCACGATGGTGGCCGAGGCCCCGGCGGCCGCCGCCGAGCCGGCCCTCGGGGCGCTGGCCGCGGCGCGATGAACACGCAGGGTCCCCGGCGGCTGCTGACGTTCCGGCTGGATACCGAGCGGCGGCAGCGGCTGCGGGCGCGCCTGGCCCGCGAGGGCCGGACGATGTCCGAGGTGGTGACCCACGGGCTGCGCCAGTACGTGCAGCATGCGCGGCACCGCGACGAACGTTCCGAGGGCGCGGAGCGCGGGGACGGCACTGGCCGCGGGGATGGCACTGGTCGTTGGGGCACGGTCCAGCACGGGGCGGCTGGTGCTGCCCGAGCGGGTCGCGGCCCGGCTACGTGAGCTGCGCTCCTCGGGGCGCAGCGAGCTGCTGTCGGTGACGCTGGCCGCGCTGCACGAGGCGGGCTGGCCGCTGCGCCCGCTCGCCGAGGCACTGGGTATCAGCAAGCAGGCGGTCCAGGCTCGGGTCCGGCGGCGGGCCGCGACTGGACGGTCCGGGCCGGTGACGGCCGGGCCGGAGGTGGTTGCCCAGCCGGAGGTGGCCTCCCAGCCTGGAGGTGGCTGGCCGAGCTGGAGGTGGCGTCCGAGCTGGGGGTGGCGTCCGAGCTGGTGGTGGCGTGCGAGCCGCCGCCGCCGTTCCCGCAGCGGCGGGTGGCCAGCACGGCCGGCCTGCGGCCGCACCTGACGATCAAGATCGACCACGCGCTGCGGGCGTCCGCGCACCGGGTCGCGGCCGACGAGGGTCACTCCCTGACCCAGGTGGTCGAGGGCATCCTCGATCGCTACCTCAGGCAGGGCATGCCCGACCGGGAGACCGACCGGGATTCAGGCGAGGCTCAGGCGCCCCGCGAGACCTCACGGGCGGCTAGCCGGTCACGGTAGGCGGCCACGTGCTGCCGGTTACCGCAGTTGCCGGTGTCGCAGTAGCGGCGGGAGCGGTTCCTGGACAGGTCGGTGAAGACGGCCTGGCACCCCGGCGCCTCGCAGCAGCGGAGCCGGTCCGCCTCGCCCAGCCGGATCAGGTCGGCGAAGGCGAATCCGGCCTGGGCCGCGAGGCGGTGCTCGAGCGCGGCGTCGTGACCGGTGACGTGCAGGTGCCAGCCCCAGCCGCCGCCGTGGTCCACCAGCCGGGGGCGGGCGCCGGAGTCGCGCAGCAGGTCGTTGACCAGGCCAGCCCGGTGCTCGGTGCCCGCCGCCTGCCAGACCGCGCGCAGCCGGGGGCGCAGGGCCAGGACCGCGTCCAGGTCGGCGGCGGTGGTCCGCCGCCGTGGCTCGAGCTGGTGCCGGCCGAGGAACGCGTCCAGGGCCGCGACACTGTCCAGGTCGCCGGCTTTGGCCAGGTCGCCGGCTTTGGCCAGGTCGCCGGTCTTGGCCTGATCGCCGGCGGCGGCCAGGTCGACCGAGTTCACCAGGTCGGCGGCGAGCAGCAGGGCAGCCGTCGTGTCATGAGCAAAAAGCACATTGACTCCTGACAAGAGCGTGGCCTAGTGTCATTACCATAATCCAGTTTTGGTCATGACAGTCGCGAGAGCAGCGCGGCGGAGGGCGGCGGACCGGTGCGAGCCACGGCGACGTCCCCGACCGCGGCGCTCGTGGCCGGGGCGGTCTGCATCTCGAGCACGGCGGTGCTGATGCGGCTCGCTGACACCTCCGCCAGCCTGGCCTCGCTGGGCCGGTGCGCGTTCGCGCTGCCGGTGCTGGGCGCGCTGGCCTGGCTCGAGCGCCGCCCCCGGAATGGCAGGCCGGGAGCGCCGCCCATGCCGTCGCGGCGCCGGTGGCTGGCCCGCCTGGCCGGGGTGGTCCTGGCCGCCGACCTCATCGTGTGGGACCACACCATCGCCGATATCGGCGCCGGGCTCAGCACCGTGGTGGGCAACCTGGAGGTGCTGATCATCGCGGTGCTGGCCTGGCTGGTCCTGGGCGAGCGGCCGCGCCGGTCGCTGGTACTGGCGTCTCCGGTCATGCTGGCCGGCCTGGTCCTGGTGGGCGGGCTCGCCGACGGCGCCGGATCGCACGTCTACGGCGCCGACCCCCGGCTCGGCGTGGTGCTCGGCGTCGGGGTAGCCCTGCTGTATGCCATCTACATCCTGATGCTGCGCCAGGCCACGTCGTCACCGGAGGCGGGGCCCGTGCCCGCCGCGCGCACGGCGGTGGCCGCGCCCCTGTTCGAGGCGACGGTGGGCGCGGTCGCCGGGTCCGTGGTGCTCGGGCTCGCCCTGGGCGACTTCACGAACGGGCTCGGCCCGGCGGGCTGGGCCACGTTCGGCTGGCTGGCGCTGCTCGCGCTGACCTCCCAGGTGATCGGCTGGCTGCTGATCACCGTGGCCATGCCGCGGCTGGCGGCTGGGATGATCGGCGCGCTGCTGCTGATCCAGCCGGCCGGCTCGGTCGTGCTGAGCTACCTGTTCCTGGGCGAGCGGCCGTCTGCGCTCCAGCTCACCGGGGTGGTCCTGATGCTGGCCGGGGTGGTGATCGCCGTGAGCGGGCGGGCAGCCCCGGTCCCTTACTCGCGGCGCAGGACCAGGATCATCCGCCAGGCCTCGGCGGCGTCGAGCGGCAGGTCGGCGCCGAAGTCGCCATAGCTGGCCACCACGGAGAAGCCGCCCGCCAGCCGGACGGCGGCCGCCAGCTCGGTCGCGGTCCAGAACCGGTTCGGCACGACATCGGTGACGGTCCGGACCGGGCCGCCGCGCTGGTGCCAGGTGACGCTGACGTGCTCGCGGGTGATCTGCGTGACCGGATCGATATGGTCCTGCGCGCCCCAGCGCACGCTGACCACGCCGTCGGGCACCTCGCTGGTCCACTCGCTGCTGGTCCGCCGCTCGGCAGCGAAGAAGTCGGCCGGATGGGCGAGCTCGGTGATGTACAGGCCGCCGGGGTCCAGGTGACGCCCCACCGCCGTCAGGTGGCGCACCATGTCGTCCAGGCTGAACAGGTGGCACAGCGAGTTCAGCATGGTGATGGCCAGGTCGAAGTGGCCCGGAAGACTGAAGTCCCGCATGTCGGCCTGGACGACGGTCAGCTTGAGGCCGGCCGATTCCGCCAGGTCGCGGGCCCGGTCGCACATCGCCGGGCTGAGATCCAGCGCGGTGGCCTGCAGGCCGCGGCTGGCCAGGTTACGGGAGTGCTCGGCCGGGCCGGCCGCGAGCTCGAGAACCGACTGCGGCAGGTGAGGATCCGCCCCGTGATGCTGGCCGAACCAGCGCAGCAGCGCGTCCACCTCGACCGGGACCTCGCGGTAGGCGCACGCGGCCTCGTAGTACTCAGGTTCTTCGTAGATTCCGGGCACCCGACCATGATGCCCGACGCAATTGCCTAGCGGTGAACGCCGCACTGGTCCGAACAGACAGTGCAAAGTAACGTGCACTAGCCTCCCGCAGCGGCCTGCGGCAGACTGTCCGCATGATGACAGAGAGCCAGGCGCTCGAGACGCTGACTCGGGAGGACCCGGAAGCAGCCGACGACGCGCGGGCCGCGCTGGCCTGGCTGACGGGTGACGACGGCCTGGAGACGATCTCGCTGCTGCGGCTCCAGGAGTTCCTGTGGTACGCGCTCCCGGTGAAGTGGCCGATGTCCACTCCCGGCCGGGTCGGCGTGGCCAAGGCCCTGGGCCGCCTGTTCCTGCTGGCCGGCCTGGACCGGTACGCCGGGGTGTGTTCCTCGGCGGGCACCGAGAACATCATCACGGCCTACGCGGACGGGCACGAGGAGGGCATCGCCGCCTACACCGAGGCCATCGAGGAGTCGAACGCGGCCCCGCCGGACACCGACCTGCTGGCCTGGGGTTCGGTCATGGGGCCGCAGGAGCGCGCCGCCTACGACGCCTGCGCCGCCGCCCTGGAACTGGCCTTCGCCTCGGGCGAGCTGTGCGTGGGCGCGCGCGGCTGGCGCACCCGGCGGATGGACATCGTCAACCGCTGGCTGACCGGCCGCCCCGACGCCAGCGAGGGCCTGCTCGACGGGACCGACGTGGCGCTGGGCGCCGACGGCGTGCCCGGGACGGACACCTGGCTGGGGCGGATCAGCGCCGAGCGGATCGACGCCTGGGCGCACGGACGGCCGGGCGAGCGGTCGCGGCTGGCCCGCACCCTCATCCCGCGCCTGCTCGAGCCGCCCGCGGTGCCGGACGACCCGCTGCCCACGCTGGCCTGGCTGCTCGGCCACGCCGGCCAGGGCCTGCGGCTCACCGCCCGGCATTACATCGCGCCCGCCCTGGTGACCGAGGCGGTGGAGGAGTTCGGCTGGCGCGACCAGCTCGTCGGCACCCTGCGGCAGGAACTCGACGTCTTCCCGCTGCACACGCTGCGCGGCATGGCGCAAAGCGAGATGGGCGCCGTCCGGCGCAGCCGCACCAGCCTGGTACTGACCAAGACGGGCAAGCTCATGACGGCGGACCCGGCGGCCCGCTGGCACATCGGCACGGCCGCGCTGATCGGTCCCGACGACGGCCCGCAGCCGGACTTCTCGGTCGCGGTGCGGGAGGCGGCGCTGCTGGTCATCTTGACCAGCGGGCCGACCGGGTACGACGAGCTGACCCGGGTGCTGACCGACCTGCACGGCGTCGAGGGCTGGGCCGCGGGCGGCACCGGACGGCATGGCACCGGCCATTACGGGGGCGGGCGGAACGGTACCGGGCTGGCCAGCGCCGTCCGCACCGAGCTCTACGCGCTCCGGCACCGGCTGTGGGCCCTGCACCTGCTGGGCGCCGAGCGCAGCTTCAGCGCGCCGCTGGCGCTGACCGACACCGGCGAGGCCGCGGCGCTGTCCGCGCTGCTCGCCCGGGCGCTGCGGCCGCGGCACCATCTGGGTCTCGGGTAACCCGGCGCACCGGGGTGTGCCCGGCGGCCGGATAGCAGGGCTCGGCCCGGGGTCAGTCCCAGGTCAGCGGGAAGTAGCCGGTGTAGTTCTCGGCCAGCGTGGTGGCGGCCGCGCGGGACGAGATGACATAGCGCAGCTGGGCTAGCTGCAGCGTGGCGCCGAACGGATCCGCGTGCGGGTCGACGTGCAGCATGGATGTCATCCACCAGGAGAAGTGGGTGGCGCGCCAGACGCGCTGCAGGCTGGTGTCGGAATACGCGTCGGCCGCCTCGGCCTGGCCGTCGGCGAGCAGGCTGGTGAGCGCCTTGGCCAGGGCGGTCACGTCGGCGAGGGCCAGGTTGAGGCCCTTGGCCCCGGTCGGCGGCACGATGTGGGCGGCGTCGCCGGCCAGGAACAGCCGCCGGTACCGCATGGGCGAGGCCACGAAGCTGCGCATCGGCGTGATGGCCTTCTCCGTGATGGGGCCGTCCTCGAGTTCCCATCCCGGGACGGTGAGCCGGCTCGTGAGCTCGGACCAGATCCGTTCGTCGGTCCAGTTTTTGAGCTGTTCGTCGGCCGGGACCTGCAGGTACAGCCGGCTGACCTGCGGCGTGCGCATGGTGTGGAGCGCGAAGCCGTCCTCGTGCCGGGCGTAGATGAGCTCGTCGGTGGACGGCGGCACGGAGGCCAGGATGCCGAGCCAGGCGTACGGGTAGACGCGCTCGGCCACCTGGACCAGGCCCGCGGGCATGGCATCCCGGCAGATACCGTGGAAACCGTCGCAGCCGGCGATGGCGTCGCAGGTGACCTCGTGCCTGGTCCCGGCGGCGTCGGTGTAGCGGAGCACGGGCTGGTCGGTATCGAGCGCGCCGACCTCGGTGTCGCCGACCTCGAACTCGATCGCGGCCCCGGCCGCCAGCCGGGCCTGGATCAGGTCCTTGACGATCTCGGTCTGGGCGTAGATCGTGACCCAGCGCCCGCCGGTCAGGTCCCGGAAGTCGAGGTGGTGCCGCTCCCCCTCGAACTGCAGGTAGATCCCGCCGTGCTCGAGGCCCTCGGCGTCCATCCGGGCACCGAGGCCAACGTTACGGAGCAGTTCGGTCGTGCCGGCCTCGAGCAGCCCGGCCCGCTGCCGGGCCTCGCAGTAGGCCCGGCTGCGGTTCTCCACCACGACCGAGTCGATCCCGCGCAGCGCCAGCAGGTGGGACAGGAGCAGGCGCGGCCCGGGCGCAGGCCCCGACGATCCCGACTTGGGTGCGTGAGCTGACTGTCATCCCTAGGGACCGCTCCTCGAGCTCCGATGTCCGTAGGACGAACGATAGTTCAGAAGGCGAACGTAAGGGGCACCGGTCTATGATGTCATCGACCGAGCCGGGAGGACCTCCTTGCCTGACAGCCATGACGGGGATTTCGTCCAGTCGCTGGAGCGCGGGCTGTCCGTGATCCGGGCCTTCGACGCGGAGCACCCGAGCCTGACCCTGAGCGAGGTGGCCGCGAGCACCGGCCTGAGCCGGGCCGCTGCCCGCCGGTTCCTGCGCACGCTGGTCCAGCTCGGCTACATGCGCAGCGACGGGAGCCGGTTCGCGCTCCGGCCCAAGATCCTCGAGCTCGGTTACGCCTACCTGTCCAGCCTGACCCTGCCCGAGGTGGCCATGCCGCACCTGGAGCAGCTGGTCGAGCAGGTGCACGAGTCCTCGTCGGTCTCCGAGCTCGACGGGGACGACGTGATCTACATCGCCCGCGTCCCGACCAAGCGGATCATGACCGTCACGATCAGCGTCGGGACCAGGTTCCCGGCCTACGCGACCTCGATGGGCCGGGTGATGCTGGCCGCGCAGCCCGCCGAACGGCTCGACGCCTACCTGGAATCGGCCAGCCTGCGCGGCCTGACCGGGCACACCATCACCAGCGCGTCCGCGCTGCGGCGGGAGCTGAAGAAGATCAGCGACCAGGGCTGGGCCCTGGTCGACCAGGAGCTCGAGGACGGCCTGCGGTCCATCGCGGCCCCCATCCACGACGCCGACGGCCAGGTCATCGCGGCGGTCAACGTGTCCACCCACGCCGGCCGGCGCACCCTGGGCAGCATCGTCGAGGACCTGCTGCAGCCGCTGCTCGCCACCGCCCGGCGGATCGAGGCCGACCTGACCCGCTCCCGGGCTTCCGTCCGCGCCCGCTCCAACGGCTGACCCCGGGGAGCGGGTCACGGGGCGGGGCCGGTAGGCGCGGCCTGGACGAACCGACGAGGTACGACCGGTAGCGCTCGGCACGGACCGGTCGACGGTGGTACGTGGACTCGACGGCGCCAGCGACGGACACCGGCCGGCGAGCCCGTCACACGTGGCCTTTCCAGGCTCACTGAGCTCACCGGTCCCACGGGTCCGGCTAGCGGAGGGGCTCTCTCCGCATAACGCGGTGGATCCGAATTACCTGGTGGATTCAGACCCCTGGGGGGTATCGGATCCACCGGGTAATGCCGATCCGCCGTGTTATCCGTCGACTCGGTACATCAGCGGCACTGGTGGCATCACAGGCCACACGAGCACCAGGCGCCTGGGCCCGGTACGGAGTGCATGATGTGCGGGATCACGGAGCGGCTGCGAGGCGGGCAGAGAGCACGAGGCGGAGGACAGGCGGGGCCGGTAGCCGAGAGCAGGGCGGAGAGGCGGAGCGACGGCGGACAGGGCGACGGCGGGACAGGGCGAGCGGGGGAAAGAACATGGGGGTGGGGGTCGGTGGCCTTGGCGGGGATGGCCTGCCACACTAGCTAGCTATGCGTACGCTCGTCATCGATCATCCGCTGGTCACCCACAAGCTCACCGCGCTGCGGGACGCCGCCAGCGACACGGCTACCTTCCGCAGCCTCACGGACGAACTGGTGACGTTGCTCGCCTACGAGGCGACCCGCGAGATACGGGTGCAGCCGGTGTCGGTCACGACGCCGGTCGGCACGGCCAGCGGGGTGAAGCTGGCCCAGCCGGTACCGCTCATCGTGCCGGTGCTGCGGGCCGGCATCGGGATGCTGGACGGGATGACGCGGCTGCTGCCGATGGCCCATGTCGGCTTCGTGGGGTTGCGCCGGGACGAGGAGTCGCTGGTGGCCTCGACGTACGCGGACCGGCTGCCCGCCGACCTGACCGACCGGGACACGTTCGTGCTCGACCCGATGCTGGCCACCGGCGGCACGCTCGCCACGGTGATCAGCATGCTGGTCAACCGGGGGGCGGCGTCGGTGACCGCGGTCTGCCTGCTGGCCGCGCCGGAGGGCCTGCGCCACGTCGAGGCGGCGTTCGCCTCCGACGAGGTCCGGGTGGTGACGGCCTCGGTGGATGAGAAGCTGAACGAAAAGGGATATATCGTGCCGGGACTGGGCGACGCGGGTGACCGCCTGTTCGGCCGGATCTGACTGTCCGGCCGGATCTGACTGTCCGGATCTGACTGCCCGGAGCTGGGTGCCCGGCCGGAGCTGGCCGCGAGCACGCATTCGGCCGTGCACACGAATCGGGCAGGGCACCGGGTTCGCATGCGGCTCCTGACGGCTTCGCCACCCCGCTCCGGGCCTGAACCCCCCCAAGCCCCTTCGCTGGCTTAGCCTGCCGCCGGTAACCCGGCACCCTGCCAAGCACAAGGTAATCAAGATGATTCGGGCGGCGATATCCCCGAGTCCGGGGTTACCCTCGGGACCTTAGGCGAAGAGAATCCCGCCTAGACTTACCAAATCGCGCTCCGTCAGCGCTGCACCGCAGACAGGAAACGATGTCGCGTCAGATTGCCGGGATTTCATCATGCCACTGAGCTCTCACATCAGCACCGCGTCGGGCCAGAAGGTACTGGTCGCCGAGGGCACCCGGCTGGTGTTCGGCCGGGGGCCCGGGGTGGACCTGATCGTCGCGGCGGGCCGGGGGCTCTCCCGGCGGGCGGGCCTGGTGACCGCGATGGCGGCCGGTGCCTGGATCGCCAATATCAGCCGCACCCACGCGCTGTACGTCGAGGGCGATGGCTACCAGGTCCGGCTGCCCCGGATGGAGCATGACGGCCAGCCCGCCAATGGCTGGTTCGTGCATACCGGCACGGCCCTGGTCGGCTCGCGCGCCATGCTCGACGAGGGCCAGTCGCTGATCGTGACGGTCACCGGCCAGTACGACGCGGCCCCGGATCCGGCCGGGCAGCTGGCCGGAGCCGGGCTGGCCGGAGGCGAGCTGGCCGCCGCCGGGCTCGCCGGGCCCGAGCTGGCCGCGGCCGGAAACGGGGCCGGGCGGACCGGGAACCGGGCGACCGGAGCTGGGACCGGGGCGGGGGCCGGGACCGGGCTGGGGCTGGGACCCGGGCTGGGGCTGGGACCCGGGCTGGGGCCGGGACCGGGCTCTCGGACGAGGGCGAGTGGACCGACGAGGTCTTCGCCGCTCGCGTGGCGGGCCAGGCCGAGACCGGCCACGGCGAGGCGGACTACTCCGAGACGGGCGTGGCGTACGGGGACGGGACGCTGCTGCCGTTCTACCTGGACCCGATGACCAAGCTCTTCCTCGTCGCGCTGATCTGGTGCCGTCCGTGGCTGGATGACCCCAGCGCGACCAGGCCGCTGCCGCGCACGCCGGAGATCGCCCGGGCCGCCCTGGAGGTCACCGGGGCCTACCACGAGCTGGAACGCTTCGACGCCAACCCGGAGTACCGCGACCTGCTCTCGGCCCGGGTGGCCGAGCACATCAAGGTGCTCCGCCGCAAGATCGCCGACCGCGGGCTGGCGGCGGCCGACGTGCGGATCTCGGACGAGGTGGCGGTCCGGATCCTGATCGAGCACGGCATCATCACCTCGGCCGACCTGAGCCGCCTCGACGACCCGGCCTGGCGCTCCCGCCAGGAAGACCTCTGGTGGACCCAGAGCTAACCAGCAGGGTCAGCCGGCGAGAGCTCAGCCGGGCGGACTCAGCCGGGCGCGGGGCCGTTGAGGGGCGCCCCCGGCGGGATCACCATGAACTGGGTGTCGAACGAGCTGCCCGCCGGGGCCGGTCACGGTGACGGTGACCAGCCCCAGCTGCAGCGAACCGTGGTAGAGCTGCGCGACCGGCGCCTGGAACGTCCCGTCGGAGCCGGTGACCGGCCGGTCCGCCGAGGTCTGGCTGAACAGCTGGTTGTTCACCGGGTCGATCTCGGAGACCGTGACCGTCAGCGTGGTCCGCGGGGCGAACCCGCGGCCCTCGACGACGAACGCGGTATCGGGGTAGCCCCGGTTCTTGTTCATGCACACGTACGTGGCGCCGCCGCCCTGGGCGGCGGATCCGCACAGGCTGGCCTGGCGGCGCCGGCGGCCGGCTGTTGTTCTGGGTGCTCGAGCTGGTGAGGGACGCGCCCAGGATGACGCCGGCCACGATCAGGGCGGCCCCGACCGAGGCCCAGCCCGCCCAGGCCAGGTGCGTCCTGAGCCAGCCCTTCCACCCGGCCCCGGACCGGCCGGAACCCTGATGCCCGGGGATCCCGGCGCCCTTGGGCGGCCGGCGGGGCCGCGGCTTGTAGGAGGCGGGCAGCTCGGTGTAGGAGGCGGAGGTGGAGTCCTCCTCGCCCGGCCCGGCCTGCGCCACGAACTGCGGGCTGCGCTGGTACTGGGTGATGAGGGCCATCGCCGCGTCGGGCAGGTACGGGTGGTCCTCGTCCGGGCCGGCCTGGGCCACGGTGAAGTCCCCCAGCTGGACCAGCATCGCGGTGGAGGTCGGGCGGTTCCGCGGCACCCGGTCCAGGCAGGCGGCGATCAGGTCGAACAGCTCGTCCGGCAGGCCGGACAGGTCCGGCTCCTCGGTGGCCAGCCGGGCCAGCACGTCCATCACCGAGGCACCGGAGTGCGGCGGGTGCCCGGTCGCCGCGAACAGCAGCGTCGCGCCGAGGGAGTACACGTCGCTGGCGACCGACGCCTCCCGGGTATCGCGGGCCTGCTCGGGCGCCATGTAGGCCGGGGTGCCGACAGCACCGCGCGACGTGGTCCGGCCCATCCGCTCGGCCGCCCGGGCCACGCCGAAGTCGATCACCCGCGGGCCGTCGGGCGCGACCAGCACGTTCGACGGCTTCAGGTCCCGGTGCACCAGGCCCGCCGCGTGGATCGAGGCCAGCGCCTCCGCGCACCCGGCCGCCAGCCACCGCACCGAGTCGGCCGGCAGCGGGCCGCCCGCCAGCACCAGCCGCGACAGCGACGGCGCGGCCACGTACGCGGTCGCCAGCCACGGGATATCCGCCTCCGGGTCGGCCTCCACCACCGAGGCGGTGAACACCCCGCTCACCTTCCGGGCGGCCGCCACTTCCTGGGCGAACCGGGTACGGAAGCCGGCCTCCTCGGCCAGCTCGGGCCGGATCGTCTTGACCGCCACCAGCCGCCCGGCCGCCGAACGGCCCAGGAACACCTGGCCCATCGACCCCGACCCCAGCCGTCCCAGCACGGCGTAGGGCCCGATGCGCTCCGGGTCCCACCGGCGCAACGGCACATGTTCAGACTGCGACCCCATTCAGCCCCTCCCTCACCGCCATCATCGCGCGGGACAAAATCCAGCGGCGCCGAAACGGCGGCAAGCTTCCATCATGCCGAATCGTTCCGCCTCAGGGCACCGTCTTGCCAGTGTTTGTGGGGGATGAGGGAGATGGGGAACGAAACCCGTTCGGGAGAATTTTTCTGGTTTTTAAGCCGTGGGCTGGGAACCGAGCATGCTGAGCGGTACTACCGCGTCGCTCATGGCCCGGGCGGTGGCGAATCCCGGTTTGATAACGGTGTTAATGAGGCGCAGCCGTTCGTCGAAGCCGGCGAACGCGCTTTTCATCGCGTTGACCGTCAGCCATTCGATATCGGACCAGCCGTAGCCGAACTCCTCGGCCAGCCGGTGAAATTCCGAGCTGAGCGTGACCTGGCTCATCAGCCGGTTGTCGGTATTGACCGTCACCCGGAACTGGAGCTGGCGCAGCAGCCGGATGGGGTGCTGCGCGATCGACGGGGCGGCGCCGGTCTGCACGTTCGAGGTGGGGCACATCTCCAGCGGGATCCGGCGGTCGCGGATGTAGGCGGCCAGCCGCCCGAGCCGCACGCTGCCCTGCGCGCTGATCTGGATGTCGTCGACGATGCGGACGCCGTGGCCGAGCCGCTCGGTGCCGCAGTACTGGACCGCCTCCCAGATCGAGGGCAGCCCGAACGCCTCCCCCGCGTGGATGGTGAAGTGGAAGTTCTCCCGCTTGAGGAACTGGAACGCGTCCAGGTGCCGGCTCGGCGGCCAGCCCGCCTCGGCGCCCGCGATGTCAAAGCCGACCACGCCCTGGTCCCGGTGGCGGACCGCGAGCTCGGCGATCTCCAGCGACCTGGCCGCCGTCCGCATCGCGGTGAGCAGGGCGTAGACGGTGATGTGACGGCCATCCCTGGCCGCGGTGGCCGCGCCCGCGCGGAAGCCGTCGAGGACCGCGGTGACCACCTCGTCCAGGCTCAGCCCGCGCTCGGTGTGCAATTCGGGCGCGAACCGCACCTCGGCGTACGCCACCCCGTCGGCGGCCAGGTCCTCGGCGCACTCGGCGGCGACCCGCCGCAGCGCGTCGGGCGTCTGCATGACCGCGACCGTGTGCCGGAACGCGTCCAGGTAGATCTCCAGGTGCCCGCGGTGCGCGCCCTCGGTCAGGCGCCGGGTCAGGTCCTCGACGTTGTCGCCGGGCAGGTCGGCGTACCCGGTTTCCCTGGCCAGCTCGAGGACGGTCTGCGGGCGCAGGCCGCCGTCCAGGTGGTCGTGCAGCAGGACCTTCGGCACGGTCCTGATCTCGGCAAGTGTCGGCATCCCCTTATTGTGCTACGACCTCGATGACCGGGGAGGCCGGCGCCGGGGGCTCCTGGTCGCTGACCGCGGCCGCCCCGGCCAGGGCGGCCAGCGCCGGACCGAAGCGGCCGGGGTCGTCGGCGCGCAGCTCGAGCAGCGGCTGCCCGGCCTCGACCCGGTCGCCCGGCTTGGCCAGGCAGATGACGCCCGCCGCGGCGCTGACGTCGTCCTCCTTGCGGGCCCGGCCGGCCCCGAGCCGCCAGGCGGCGGTGCCGACCGCCAGCGCGTCGAGCCGGCTGAGCCAGCCGGTGCCCGGGGAAGGCCAGGTCCGGACGTGCGCCGCCCGGGGCAGCGCCGCGTCCGGGTCGCCGCCCTGCGCGCGGATCATCGTCCGCCAGGCGGCCAGCGCCCGGCCGTCGGCGATGGCGGCGGCCGGGTCGGCCGCCCGATCGCCGTCGAGGCCGGCCAGCGCGAGCATCTCCCGGGCCAGCGCCAGGGTGACCTCCATCAGGTCGGCGGGCCCGTTCCCCCGCAGCGCCTGGACGGATTCCTCCACCTCCACGGCGTTGCCGACCGCGCGGCCCAGCGGGACGTCCATCCGGGTCAGCAGCGCCCGGGTGCGCACCCCGTGCTCCTCGCCCAGGGCCACCATCGTCTCGGCCAGCTCGCGGGCCCGGTCGTAGCTGGTCATGAACGCGCCGGTGCCGACCTTGACGTCGAGGACCAGCGCGCTGGTGCCCTCGGCGATCTTCTTGCTCATGATCGAGCTGGCGATGAGCGGGATGGACTCGACCGTGGCGGTGACGTCGCGCAGCGCGTACAGCCTGCGGTCGGCCGGGGCCAGCCCCGAGCCGGCCGCGCAGATCACGCACCCGGCCTCGGCCAGCACGGCGATCGTCTCCCCGGGGGTGAGCGCGGCCCGGAAGCCGGGGATCGCCTCGAGCTTGTCCAGGGTGCCGCCGGTGTGGCCGAGGCCGCGCCCGGACAGCTGCGGCACGGCCGCGCCGCACGCCGCGACCAGCGGCGCCAGGATCAGGCTGACCTTGTCGCCGACCCCGCCGGTGGAGTGCTTGTCCACGGTGGGCCTGGTGATGGAGCTGAGGTCGAGCCGGTCCCCGGAGTCGATCATGGCCGCGGTCCAGGTGCGCAGCTCGGCGCCGTCCAGGCCGTTGAAGTAGATCGCCATCAGCAGCGCGGACATCTGCTCGTCGGCGACCTCGTGCCGGGCGTAGGCCTCGAACAGCCACCTGATGTCGTCGTCGGCCAGCCGCTGCCCGTCCCGCTTGGCCCGGATGACGGAGACGGCGTCGGTCACGGTGCCTCCTCCCGGCGGGCGGCCAGGTCGGTTCCGCTGAAGGCGGCCGGGAGCAGGACGCTGAGCTCGACCGGGCCGTCCGCGGTGTCCACCAGCAGGCTGCCGCCGCCCGCCTCGAGCAGCAGCTGGCGGCAGCGGCCGCAGGGCAGCAGCGGCTCGCCGTCGCCGGCCACGACGGCGACGGCCTGGAGGGACCCGCCGCCGTCGGCGTGCAGGGCGGAGACCAGGCCGCACTCGGCGCACAGGGTCAGGCCGAACGAGGCGTTCTCCACGTTGCAGCCGGAAACGACCTGCCCGCTGGCGGTCAGGCCGGCCGCGCCGACCCGGAGCCCGGAGTAAGGAGCGTAAGCGTGTCCGGCGGCGGCCACGGCGGCGGCGCGGAGTCCTGGCCAGTCGATGATCACGTGAAGACTCTAAGTCGCGAGGCCCTGAGGCCGGGGAAGGAGCCCCCAGAAAAGGCGAGGGGTCCGCCCGGAAAAGGCTGCAGGGTTGCCTTATCCGAGCGGACCCTCTCACGTCCCGCGCGAACCGCGGCAGGAGTGCGGTTCGCGTTCGTGTCTCGCTGAGGAGCTCTGCTACAAATCATGCCCAACCACTGGCAAGGACCCACATCGGAACAGGTTCAGATGTAGTTAAGATCTGCGCCGGGTTCTGAGCATGCGGGTTTCGTGCTTAACGTGGAGGCCGTGAACGCACGTCTTGGCCGGGTCCTCGTGGTGGAAGACGACCCCGGTATCGCTACTCAGATGGTCCGCGGGCTGACCCGGGCGGGCTACGAGACCGGCAGCGTCACCACTGGTCAGGCGGCGCTTGACTGGCCGCTGCCCGACGTCGTCCTGCTCGACCTGGGGCTGCCCGACATCGACGGCGTGGAGGTCTGCCGGCGGCTCCGGCAGAGCTGCGACGCGGCCATCATCATCGTGTCCGCGCGGGGCGAGGAATCGGACCGCGTGCTGGCCCTGGACGAGGGGGCCGATGACTACCTGATCAAGCCGTTCGGCCTGCAGGAGCTGCTGGCCCGGATCCGGGCGGTGCTCCGTCGCAGCCGCCAGCCGGCCGGCCACAGCCAGGTGCTGCAGCACGGCCCGCTCACGGTGGACCTGCGGACGCACAAGGTGAGCGTGCACGGCCAGCAGATCGCGGTGACCCCCAAGGAGTTCGCTATCCTGGAGTGCCTGGCCAGCGACCCGGGCCGGGTGGTCACCCGCCAGGAGATGCTCGAGCGGGCCTGGGACGAGCACTGGTACGGCCCGACCAAGGTCCTCGACGTGCACATGGCGGCGCTGCGCAAGAAGCTCGGCGACCCGCACCTGATCGAGACGGTTTACGGGCACGGCTTCCGGCTCGCCGACCAGGACGCCGGGTCATGACCCGGCGGATCCTGCTGGTACTGCTCGCCTTCACGGCCGCGGTGCTGGTCGGGGCGCTGGTGCCGCTGACGCTGGACGCGTCCAACCACGACCGCAGCTCTTTCATCCAGGCCACGGCGGGCATGGCGAACACCGACGCCGCCATTGCCCAGTCACGGCTGGATGCCATTCACCAGAACCCGGCGAAGGCCAAGAACGGCGGCCTCGGAGCCGACCCTCCCCTGGTCAACCTGTTCAACCAGACCAAGCAGGCGGGAAACGGCCTGCTGATCTTCGAGGGCGACCCGCGGCAGAACCAGCTGCTGGTCAACCGGCAGATGCCGCCGGGCGACTGGGTTCAGGTGGCTGATCAGGCGAACACCCAGGGCCGGCAGGCCCGGCGGGCGAACCAGCCGTTCGAGGCGGTCACCGTGACCAGCGGGTCCTGGGTCGTCGCGGCAACCCCCGTCTACCTCAAGGGCAGCCACAACAGCCCGCTGGTGGGCACGGTGGTCCTGGCCCGGTCGACCAGGGCGCTCAACCGTGACATCGTCGAGCTCTGGGTCATCCTCGGGAGCATCGCCCTGGTGGCCATGCTGGCCGCCGCCCTGCTGGCGTTTGGCCTGGCCCGCTGGGTGAGCAGGCCGGTCACCGGGCTGGACAGCGCGGCTGGCCGGCTGGCCGACGGCGACCTGGCCATCCGGGCCGTGGTCGATTCCGGGCCGCCCGAGCTGCGCCGGCTGGCGACCACGTTCAACACCATGGCCGGGCGGCTCGAGGCCCTGGTACACGGGAACCGGGCCGTGATCGCCGACGTATCGCACCAGCTGCGTACCCCGCTGGCCGCGCTGCGGCTGCGCCTGGACCTGCTCGCCGCCGACACCGCCGCGTCCGATCCGGCGACCGCGCAGGAGCTGGCCGGCGCGCTCGAGGAGCTAGCCCGGCTGTCCCGGCTAGTGGACGGCCTGCTAGCGGTGGCGCGGGCGGAGAACGTGGTGCCGGTTCCCACCGCGGTGGACGTGACCGAGGTCGCCAGCGAGCGGTTCGTGGCCTGGCACCCGGTGGCCGAGGACCGGGGTATCACGCTGCAGACGCTGCCCCCGGAGCCGTCCGCGGTGCTGGCCTGGATGGGCGAGGGTCACCTGGAGCAGATGCTGGACAACCTGATCGCGAACGCGCTCGAGGCGCTGGAGCCCGGCGGCCACGTCACGGTGACCACGTCGGCCACCACCGCCGGCGCGCAGATCGTGGTGGCCGACGACGGCCCCGGCATGAGCGCCGAGGACCGGGAACGCGCCTTCCTGCGGTTCACCACCTCCAGCCCGAACGGCACGGGCCTCGGCCTGGCCATCGTGCACCGGCTGGTCACCTCCAACGGCGGCACGGCCAAGCTGACCGAGACACCGGGCGGCGGGCTGACCGCGATCCTGGACTTCCCCGGCGTGCCGTCGGCGATGGGCACCTCGACCCAGCCCATGAATGCCGTGCCCCAGGAGCAATCGCCGTCCGCTGCCAGCCAGGACCTGATCAACCGGTAACGCCGCGCAGTTGGAGGAAGGCACCAAAGAGCGCGGCGGCTGACCCCGGGTATATGTCGGACAGGCCAGGAATGCCATCATGTTCGGGTTCCGATTCGGCAACGAGCAGGCCAGATAGCCGCGTGTCCCCTTCCCAGCGAAGACGACCCGGCATAACCTGCGGGACAACCCAGGACGAATGCGAGGCCAGGCGCGTGTCGCGCGCTGGCCCAGTGGAGGTAAGCGTGAAACAGAGCGCATGGGCCGCGGCGGCGCTGGCCGTATCGGCGACGGTGGTCCTCGCCGCGTGCGGCAGCAGCCACAGCTCGGCCTCGTCCGGCGGCAGCCCCACCGCGAGCACGAGCGCCCCGGCGGCCTCGGGTAGCTCCGCGGCGGCGGCGAGCGGCACCAAGACCCTCGGCTGCATGGTCACCGACACCGGCGGCATCAACGACCGGTCGTTCAACGCCTCGTCGTGGGCGGGCATGCAGGCCGCCGCGAGCGCCAACCCGAACATCACGGTCAAGTACCTGCAGTCGACGACGCAGAGCGACTACACGCCGAACATCAATGCTTTCATCAGCCAGAAGTGCAACATCATCGTCACCGTCGGCTTCCTGATGGGCGCCGCGACGGAGGCGGCGGCCAAGGCGAACCCGGACCAGAAGTTCGCGATCGTGGACTGCTCGTACAAGACGGGCTGCCTGACCGGCGCCAAGGAACCCAACATCGACCAGCTGACCTACAACACCGTGCAGGACGGCTTCCTGGGCGGTTACCTGGCGGCGGGCATGTCCAAGTCGGGCAAGGTGGCGACGTTCGGCGGGATCGAGCTGCCGACCGTGACCATCTACATGGACGGGTTCTGGGACGGCGTCCAGTACTACAACTCCAAGCACGGCAAGAGCGTGCAGGTCCTCGGCTGGAACGAGAAGACCCAGAAGGGCTCGTTCACCGGTGACTTCACCAACCAGACCAAGGGCCAGACGCTGACCCAGACGTTCATCAGCGAGGGCGCGGACGTCATCTTCCCGGTGGCCGGCAACGTCGGCCTCGGCGCGGCCAAGGCGGTCCAGGGCGCGGGCGGCAAGGTGAACATGGAGTGGGTCGACGTCGACGGCTGCGTCAGCGCGGCGACGTACTGCCAGTACTTCATCACCAGCGTGGAAAAGGGCGTCACGGCGTCGGTCAAGGCCGCGGTGCAGAGCGCGGCCGACGGCTCGTTCAAGGGCGGCACCTACGTCGGCACGCTGACCAACGGCGGCGCCGTGCTGGCCCCGTTCCACGACTTCTCCAGCAAGATCCCGTCGGCGCTGCAGAGCGAGCTCAAGGCGGTGCAGTCGGGTATCGAGGACGGGTCCATCCAGACGCCGACCAAGAGCCCGGTGTAGATCAGGGCGGCATAGCGCGACACAATGTGGCAGCGGCGCGAGTCCTCGCGCCGCTGCCACATCGGCGCCGGGGAACCGTGGACGTTGAGGGCCTGCAAGGGGCGACGTGGAACTTGAGCTGAAGGGCATCACCAAGCGCTTCGGGTCGCTGGTGGCCAACCACCAGATCGACCTCGCCGTCGCTCCCGGCCAGGTGCACGCCCTGCTCGGCGAGAACGGGGCCGGCAAGTCAACCCTGATGAACGTCCTGTACGGGCTGCTGCAGCCGGACGAGGGCGAGATCTTGGTCGACGGCCAGGCCGTCAGCTTCGCCTCCCCGCGGGACGCCATCGCGGCCGGCATCGGCATGGTGCACCAGCACTTCATGCTGGTGCCGGTGTTCACCGTCGCCGAGAACGTCACCCTCGGCATCGAGGAGACCGGGCTGGCCGAACGGGACGGCGCCCCCTTGTACCTGCGGTTCCTGGCCGGCGCGCTGAAGCTGGCCGGCGTGCTCGACCGGCGCCGGACCCGGCGCGACGTCCGGGAGCTTTCCCGCCGGTACGGGCTCGACATCGACCCGGACGCGCTGGTGGAGAACCTGCCGGTCGGCATCCAGCAGCGGGTCGAGATCGTCAAGGCACTGGTCAGGAACGCGAAGGTACTGATCCTGGACGAGCCCACGGCGGTGCTCACCCCGGCCGAGACCGAGGACCTGTTCCGGATCATCAGGCAGCTGAAGGACGGCGGGACGTCCATCGTCTTCATCTCCCACAAGCTCAAGGAAGTCCAGGCCATCGCGGACACGATCACCGTGCTGCGCCGCGGCGCGGTGGTCGGCGATAAGCCGCCCACTGCCACCGAGGACGAGCTGGCCGCCATGATGGTCGGCCGGAACGTGCAGCTGCGGGTGAGCAAGACCGAGGCCAAACCCGGTCCGGCGGTCCTGGACGTGGACGGCCTGACGGTGGCCGACGAAACCGGCCGGGTCTGGGTGAACGAGATGTCCTTCCAGGTCCGGGCGGGTGAGATCCTCGGCGTGGCCGGCGTCCAGGGCAACGGGCAGACCGAGCTGTGCGAGGCGCTGATGGGCTTGCGGCCCACGATCGCGGGCCGGGTGTCGCTGAACGGCCGGGACCTGACCCGCGCCACCCCGGCTCAGCGGCTGCGGGCGGGCGTCTCCTACGTGCCGGAGGACCGGCAGGAGGACGGGCTGATCGGCGCCTTCTCGGTGGCCGACAACATGGTGCTCGACCAGTACAAGCAGCCGCCGTTCGCCTCCGGCATCCGGCTCAACCTGGACGCGATCGCCGAGAACGCGGCGACCAGGGTCAAGGAATTCGACGTCCGCACGACCTCGGCGCAGACCCCGGTCGGCACGCTGTCCGGCGGCAACCAGCAGAAGGTCATCCTGGCCCGTGAACTCGGGCACGAGCACAAGGTGCTCATCGCCAGCCAGCCGACCCGCGGGCTCGACGTGGGCTCGATCGAGTTCGTCCACCGCCGCATCGTGGAGCAGCGCGACCGCGGCGTGGCCGTGCTCATCGTGTCGGCCGAACTCGACGAGATCTACGCGCTCGCCGACCGGATCGCGGTCATGTACGAAGGCACGATCACCGGTTTCCGGCCGCCGACCGTGCCGGCCGAGGAGCTCGGGCGGCTGATGGCCGGCGGGACGGAGGAAGCTCCCGGACCCGGGCCGCAGGCCGCGACCACTGGGCCGGCGACCACTGGGCCGGCGACCACTGGGCCGGCGCCGGAAGCAGGACCCCCAGGAGCGAGCCAATGAGCGAGCACGAGCCGGCGGCGGATCCGCCGCCGGCACCGAGTCCGGCGGGCACCGCCACCGCCGCGCCGAAGCCGGAGGAGCCAGGCGAACGCCGCTCGTTCGGCCAGCTGCTGCGGCAGTCGGTGACCGAGGGCAATTCGTTCACGGTCACGGTCCTGGCCATCTTCGCCGCGCTGGTGGTGGGCGGTCTGGTCAACGCGTTCACCAACAGCA
Organism: uncultured Actinomycetota bacterium; assembly: GCA_963839095.1. GTDB lineage: Bacteria > Actinomycetota > Actinomycetes > Streptosporangiales > Streptosporangiaceae > Palsa-504. Next base: position 143,972 of record CAWIUF010000074.1, read on the forward strand.
CCGTGCTGCACGCCTGGAGCAACCTGTTCTCCGACCCCGGCCACGCGTTCGCGGCCGCCTGGGACACCGCGACCGGCGCCTACGTGGCCCTGTTCGAGGGCTCGATCTTCAACCCGCACACCGTCGCGGCGCTGTTCCAGCAGGCCTCCATCAGCGCGGCGGTCCACGACGGTTACCTCAGCGCCGTGTTCGGCCCGCTGTCGGAGACGTGCGTCCAGGCCACGCCGCTGATCCTGGCCGGGCTCGCGGTGGCGCTGCCGTACCAGGCCGGCCTGTTCAACATCGGCGGCCAGAGCCAGTTCATCGGCGGTGCCATCGTCGCCACCTACCTCGGCTACGCGGTCAGCCTGCCGCCCGTCATCCACGTGATCGTCTGCGTGCTCGGCGGTTTCGTCGGCGGCGCGGCGATCGGCTGGATCCCCGGGGAGCTCAAGGCACGGACCGGCGCGCACGAGGTGATCGTGACGATCATGCTCAACTACGTCATGGCCTACTTCCTGTCCTACCTCCTCGCCTACCACTACCTGATGCAGGCGCCGGGGACCGTCAACCCGATCACCAGGGCCATCGCCGGGGACGCGCACCTGCCGCAGCTGTTCGGCTCGCACCTGCGCATCAACGCGGGCTTCTGAGTCGCGCTGGCCTGCGCGCTCGCCATCTGGTGGCTGCTGAGCCGGACCACCGTCGGGTTCGAGTTCCGCGGCATCGGCAAGAACCCGAACGCGTCCCGGGTGGCGGGCATCAACGTGGAGAGGAACTGGGTCCTGGTCATGCTGATCGCCGGCGGCCTGGCCGGCCTGGCGGGCGCCGCGGTCATCCAGGGCACCGACTTCACCCTCAACGACCAGAGCTTCGGCACCTACGGGATCGACGCCATCACCGTCGCCCTGCTCGGCCTGGGGCGGCCGCTCGGCGTGGTGCTGGCCGGCCTGCTGTTCGGCGCCCTGCACGCGGGGGCGCCGCTCATGCAAGCCGCGACCAACACCCCGGTGGACATGGTGGAGGTGCTGCAGGCGGTCGTGGTCCTCATGGTCGCGGCCCCGCCGCTGGTCCGGGCCATCTTCCGATTGCGCGGCGGGGGCGGTTCCCTGCTGGTGCTGGCCAAGGGGTGGAACGGATGACGATCACCGAGCGCGTCCCCACCGTCCTGGACTCCGCCGCCGAGCTGGTCAGCCCCTTCCGGCGGTGGCTGGCGCCGGTCAGCTTCCTGCTCTTCGGGCTTATCGACATCTTCGTGCTCGGCACCTTCGCGCATTCCGGCGACGCGACGTTCGCGTTCTCCGGAGCGCTCGAACTCGGTCACGGTGCCGAACCTGACGCTGGCCGCCGCGGTCACGTGCTACGTGTGCGGCGCGATCACGATCGCCCTGGCGGCGGCGTGGGCCTTCCTGCCGTTCGGCCTGGTGGTGCGGCGGGTGACCATCGCGGTGGTCGTGTTCTTGTTCATCGTCTCGCTGCTGTGCTGGGCCGACGCCGGGCTGAGCACGTCGTTCAGCATCGTGAACCTGCTGCAGGGCACGCTGGCGGGGTCGATCCCGATCATGCTCGGCGCGCTGACCGGCGTCATCTGCTCCCGGTCGGGCGTGATCAACATCGCCATCGAGGGCCAGCTGCTGCTCGGCGCGTTCACCGCCGCGATCGTGGCCAGCGGCACCGGCTCGCTGTGGCTGGGGCTGCTCAGCGGGGCACTGGCCGGATCGCTGGTGGCCGCGCTGCTGGCCGTCTTCGCCATCGGCTACCGGGTGGACCAGGTGGTCCTCGGCGTGGTCATCAACACGCTGATCCTCGGCCTCACCGGCTACCTGTACGACGGGGTGATGATCCCCTACCAGAACACGCTGAACTCCCCGGCGACGTTCTCCGCGATCAAGATCCCGCTGCTGGGGGACATCCCGATCATCGGGCCGGTCTTCTTCGACTCGACGATCTTCCTGTACCTGACCTACATCGCGCTGGCCGGAGTCCAGGTGGGGATGTTCAGCACCCGCTGGGGACTGCGGACCCGGGCTATCGGCGAGCATCCGGTCGCGGCCGATACCGTCGGCATCAGGGTCATCTCGATGAGGTACCGCAACGTCATCGCGGCCGGGGTCATCGCCGGCGTCGGCGGCGCCTACTTCACGATCGGCTCGGTCGGCTCGTTCGGCAAGGGCATGTCGTCGGGTGAGGGCTACATCGCGCTGGCCGCGATGATCTTCGGCCGGTACTCGCCGTTCGGCGCGGTGGCGGCGGCGCTGCTGTTCGGCTTCTCCACCCAGCTGCAGTCGATTCTCTCCACCCTGAACACGCCCATCCAGTCGAACCTGCTGCTGATGACGCCGTACATCGTCACCATCATCGTGCTGGCCGGGCTGGTCGGCAAGGTCCGCGGCCCCCGGGCCGAGGGCATCCCCTACGTCAAGGCGTAGCACCTCATGGGGCTGGTGACGGACGAGGCCGGGCTGCGGGGAGCGGTCGAGGCGTGGATCGCGGATGATCCGGACGAGCTCGACCGGGCCGAGCTCCAGGGGCTGCTGGACCGGGCCTTCCCCGGCGGCAACGGGGACGGGGATGCCGGGGCGGCGGCCGAATTGCGGGACCGGTTCGCGGACCGGCTGCACTTCGGGACGGCGGGGCTGCGCGGGGTGGTGGCGGCCGGGCCGAACCGGATGAACCGGGCGGTGGTCCGGGCGGCGACCGCCGCGGTGGCGGGCTGGCTGCTCAGCGGGGATTCCGCGGTGGCGAGACCGCTGGCGGAGCCGGGGGCGCGACACGCGGCACGCTCACCGTGGTGGTGGGGTGCGATGCGCGGCACCGGTCGGCGGAGTTCGCGGACGAGGTGGCGGGGGTGCTGGCGGGGGCGGGCATCGCGGTGCACATGCTGCCGCGACCCTGCCCGACTCCGCTGCTGGCGTTCGCGGTCAGGCACCTGGGCACGGCGGCCGGGGTGATGATCACGGCGAGCCATAACCCGGCCGCTGACAACGGGTACAAGCTCTACCTGGGCGATGGCGCGCAGGTCATCCCGCCGGCCGACGCCGAGATCGAGAAGCGCATCGCCGCGCTGGGGCCGCTGGCGCAGGTCCCGGTCGCGCCGGCCGGGAGCCCGCTGGTCACCCGGCACGGCGACGAGATCGCCCAGGCCTACCTGGCCGCGGTGGCGGGCGAGGCCGGGCCGGCCGTGGGCGAGGGCGAGGCGGGCGCGGGGCCAGCCGAGGCGGGCGCCGGGCTGAATGTGGTTTATACGGCCATGCACGGGGTCGCGGGGCAGCTGATGCTGCGGGCGATGCGGCTGGCGGGGTTCGGGGCGCCCCACCTGGTGGCCGCGCAGGCGGAGCCGGACCCGGACTTCCCGACGGTGGCCTTTCCCAACCCGGAGGAGCCGGGGGCGCTGGACCTGGCGCTGGCCGACGCCCGGCGGCTCGGGGCCGACCTGGTGATCGCCAGCGATCCGGACGGGGACCGGCTGGCGGTGGCGGTTCCCGAGCCCGGAGCCGCGGGATGGCGGGTGCTGACCGGGGATCAGGTGGGGGCGCTGCTCGGGGCGGGGCTGCTGGCCTGGACGGCGGATCGGGCCGGGCCGCAGGCGCGGCTGGTGGCTTCCACGGTCGTCTCCTCGACGCTGCTGGCCAAGATCGCCGACGCGGCCGGGGTCCGGTACGCGGAGACCCTGACCGGGTTCAAGTGGATCGCCCGGGCCGCTGACGCCGTGCCGGGAGCGCGTTTCGTCTTCGGCTATGAGGAGGCGCTCGGGTACGCCGTCGGCGATGTGGTGCGGGACAAGGACGGGTTCGGCGCGGCGCTGGCGATGCTGCGGCTGGCGGCGGAGGCGAGGGCGCAGGGACGTTCGGTCCTGGACGTCTACGACGAGCTGGAACGGGTGCACGGGGTGCACCTGACCTCGCAGGTCACCCTGCGGACGGCCGACCAGGCCCAGGTCATGCGGCGGCTCCGGGCGGCTCCGCCGGACTCCTTCGGCGCCGAGGCGGTGACCGGCCTGACCGACCTGGCGGCCGCGGGCGGGGCGGGGCTGCGGGCCGACGTGATGATCTTCCGGCTGGAGGGGGGGCGGGTGGTACTGCGGCCGAGCGGGACCGAGCCCAAGATCAAGTGCTACATCGAGATCATCGAACCGGTCGCGGATCGCTCGCTGGCGGCGGCCCGGGCGGCGGCGGCCGGGCGGCTGGCTCCGCTGCGGGAGGCGCTCGAGGCGCTGCTGGCCGCCGCCTGAGGCGGCCGGCTAGGGGGTCGGCTAGGCGGTCGGCTAGGGGTCGGCTAGGCGGTGCTCAGGGGTACGGCAAGACGGACGCAGGGGTCGGTCCGCGGGTAGGGCGCGGGGGCACACAGAGTCCGTTTGGGGAGGGCGCGGCTGGGCGTGAGGGGTGCGGGGGTGGCGGTATTCGGACAGAATGAGGGGCAATGGTCTGTCCAGGGGTTACCGGGCTAGGAGGGGTCACGCATGAGCGCTTCCATCGACGGGTCGGCCATCGACAAGGTACTGCGGGACGCGGTGGACTCGGGCGGCGTGCCGCACGTGGCCGCGATCGCGGCCGACCGCGACGGGGTCATCTACTCCGGCGCGGCGGGACCGCGGGCGGTCGGCGAGAGCGACCCGGTCACGGTGGACACGCTGTTCCGGATCATGTCGATGACCAAGATGCCGTGCACCGTGGCCGCGCTCCAGCAGGTGGAGCAGGGCAACCTCGACCTGGACGCACCGGTCGCCGACTACTGCCCGGAGTTCGCCGAGAAGCAGGTGCTCGAGGGCTTCGACGGCGACACCCCGCGGCTGCGGCCGCCGGCCCGCCAGGCCACGGTCAAGAACCTGGTCACGCACACCAGCGGCCTGGGCTACTGGTTCTGGAGCGACAACCTGGTCAAGTGGGAGAGCGTCACCGGGATCCCGAACGTGGTGGCCGGCTCGGCGTCATCTCTCCAGGCCCCGCTGCTGGCCGACCCGGGCACGGCCTTCATCTACGGCATCAACACCGACTGGCTCGGCAAGGTGGTGGAGGCGGTCACCGGCAAGGGCCTGGACGTGGCCATCAAGGAGGGCATCACCGGCCCGCTCGGCATGGACCAGACCACGTTCCTGATGAACGACGAGCAGCGGCCGAACTCCACCCCAGTGCACGTCAAGGGCGAGGACGGGAACTGGGTCTCCGCTCGGGGAGATCCTGAACCAGGCGCCGGAGTACTGGGCCGGCGGGCACGGGCTTTACGGGCCGCCGAGCGACTACATCAAGTTCGAGCGGGCGCTACTGCGCGGCGGCGAGCTCGACGGGACCCGGATCCTGAAGTCCGAGACGGTCGACGCGGCCTTCACCAACCAGATCGGCGACCTGGACTTCCCCGCCGCCATCGGAACCAGCGACCCGGCCGCGACCTGCGAGTTCAACGCGGGTCCGGGCTTCAAGTGGGGTCTGGGACTGCTGCTCAACACCGCGGACATCCCGGGCATGCGGCGGGCCGGGTCCGGGGCCTGGGCCGGGCTGTGCAACACGCACTTCTGGGTCGACCGCACGACCGGCGTCACCGCGTCGATCTACAGCAACTTCCTGCCGTTCGTCACGCCCGAGGCGATGACGATGTACAACGACTTCGAGCGGGCGCTGTACGCCTCGCTATGATCGCGTGAGGGCTGAACGGGGCTGGAAAAGCCAGCCCCGTTCGGTAGCTAGAAAGACCCCGGCCGGCTACGGCGGTCAGCCCTCGGTGAGGACCCTGGCCTGGCTCACGTCCTCGTGCATCTGGGTGATCAGGGCCTCGACGGAGTCGAAGCGCTCGGTGCCGCGGAGCCGGGCGGTGAAGTCGATGGCGGCGTGGGTGCCGTAGAGGTCCAGGTCGTCGCGGTCGAGCGCGTACGCCTCGACCGTGCGCTCGCCGGCGCCGAAGGTCGGGTTGGTGCCGACCGAGATCGCGGCGGGCCAGCGGCTCAGCTCCGTGCCGTCCAGGTCCAGGCGGGTCAGCCAGCCGGCGTAGACGCCGTCGGCGGGGGTCGCGGTGTGCGGCGGGGTCTCCAGGTTGGCGGTCGGGAAGCCGAGCCCGCGGCCGCGCATGTGGCCGCGGACGACGATGCCCTCGACCCGGTGCGGGCGGCCGAGCGCGCGGGCGGCGGCGGCCACGTCCCCGGCCGCCAGCCGCTCCCTGATGTAGGTCGAGGAGATCGTCACGCCGTCGTCCACCAGCAGCGGCACGCCCTCGGCGGTGAAGTCGTACTTCTCGCCGAGCTGGGCCAGCATGGGCACGTCGCCGGCCGCCTTGTGGCCGAACCGGAAGTTCTCCCCCACCACGACGGCGGCGGCGTGGAGCCGTTCGGACAGCACGACGCGGACGAACTCATCCGGGCTGAGCCGGGAGAAGTCCAGGTTGAACGGGAGCACGAAGACCGCGTCGGCGCCCAGGCCGGCCAGCAGCTCGGAGCGGCGGCGGGCCGTGGTCAGCAGCGGCGGATGCGAGCCGGGCCTGATCACCTCGTCCGGGTGCGGGTCGAAGGTGATCGCCACCACCGGCAGCTGCCGGTACCGGCCGATCTCGCGGGCCCGCTCCACGACGCGCTGATGGCCGCGGTGCACGCCGTCGAACTCGCCGATCGTCGCGACGCACGCGCCCCAGTCGGAAGGCACCTCGGCCAGGCCGTACCAGCGGTACACGATCTCCGTTCCTCCTTGCCTCGTGCCGATCAGACCCTGCAGCAGCCAGCCTAGAGCCTCAGGCGAAGACGACGAGCGGCCTGGCCTGTCCGGACTCCTCGGTGACCAGGGCGATCAGGGTGCCGTCGGGGGCGTAGGCGGCCGTCGGCTCGCCATCGGCTGCTCCCCCGGCGGGGTCCAGCCGGCCGCCGTGGGCCAGCCGGCGGGCCTCGTCCTCGGTCAGGTCGCGGCGCGGGAAGGCCGCCGCGGCCGCCTCGGCCAGCGGCAGCACCTCGAAGCGTTCGGCCAGCTGCTCCAGGGTGCGGGCCTGGTCGGCGCGATAGCCGCCGACCCGGGTGCGGCGCAGCCGGGTCAGGTGGCCGCCGGTCCCCAGCGCCGCGCCGAGGTCGCGCGCCAGGGCCCTGATGTAGGTGCCGCTGGAGCAGCGGACGGTGGCGTCGAGGTCGAGCAGCCCGGCCGTCTCCCCCGCCTCGTCCACGCGCTGGATACTCGTGATCGTGAACTCGTAGACGGTCACCGGACGGGCCTTGAGCTCGGGGGCGGCCCCGGCCCGGGTGAGCTTGTAGGCGCGCTGGCCGCCGACCTTGATCGCGCTGACCGCGGGCGGGACCTGGAGGATCTCGCCGGTCAGGGCGGCCACCGCCTTGTCGATGGCATCGACGGTGACGCCCTCGGCCGCGGCGGTGCCGGTGATCTCGCCTTCGGCGTCGTCGGTGCTGGTGGTCTGGCCGAGCCGGATGGTGGCGGCGTATTCCTTCTCGGTCAGCGTCAGGTACCCGAGCAGCCGGGTGGCCTTCTCCACCCCGACCACCAGGACGCCGGTGGCCATCGGGTCCAGCGTTCCGGCGTGGCCCACCTTCCGGGTCCCGGCCAGCCGCCGGACCTTGGCCACGACGTCATGCGAGGTCATGCCGCCGGGCTTGTCCACGATGACGAGACCGTCCCGGCTGGTCAGCTCGGTCACTCGTCCTCGTCGTCTTCGTCGTCGTCCTCGGCGGGCTTGCGGTAGGGGTCGGCGTCGCCGGCGTAGGTAGCGCCCTCGCGGGCACGGGCAAGCTCGGTGTCGGCGTGCAGGGCCTGTGAGACCAGTTCCTCGATCCGGTGGGCGTTTTCCGGGAGGACGTCGGCGATGAACTCGATGGACGGGGTGTGGCGCAGGCCGAGTTGCCGGCCGACTTCGGAGCGGATGATGCCGGTGGCACTGTGCAGGGCCGCGGCGGTATCGGCTCGTTCGGCGTCGGTTCCGTAGACCGTGTAGTAGACGGTGGCTTCACGCAGGTCGTTCGTCAGCCGGGATTCGGTGACGGTTACGAAGCCGAGCCTGGGGTCCTTGATCCGGCGCTCCAGCATTTCCGCGACGATCTGGCTGATCCGGTCGGCCAGCTTACGCGCCCTCGCGGCATCCATGCTCCGTCACTCCTCCTCGTTGAACAGTCGCTGCCGGGCCGACAGCAGCTCGATCTCGGGGTGCCGGGCTACCAGGCGCTCGCACTCGTCGAGCACGCTCATCGCGTTAGCGGCCGTCGCGGACACGGCGGCCACCCCTATCTCGGCCCGCCGGTGCAGGTCCAGGTGCCCGGTCTCGGCGACCGCGACACCCGGAAAGCACCTGCGCAGCTCGGCGACCAGTGGCCGGATCACGCCCCGCTTGGCCTTGAGCGAGTGCACGTCGCCGAGCATGACATCCAGCGTCAGCGCGGCGACGTACACGTTTCGCTCTTCCTGGCTTTTGTGCGTGTGGTCCGGCCGTTGTCCGGTCAGGTCCTCGGCTTCTCCCTCATCTCGAAGGTCTCGATGGTGTCACCGACCCTGACGTCGTTGTAGCCGATGCCGATACCGCACTCGAAGCCCTCGCGGACCTCGGTCGCGTCCTCCTTGAACCGGCGCAGCGAATCCACCGTCAGGTTGTCGGAGATCACCACGCTGTCCCGGATCAGCCGCGCCTTGCTGCCGCGGCGGATCACGCCGCTGCGGACGATGGAGCCGGCGACGTTGCCGATCCGCGGCACCCGGAAGACCTCCCGGATCTCCGCGGTGCCGAGCTGGGCTTCCTCGAACTCGGGCTTGAGCATGCCCTTGAGCGCGGCTTCGACTTCCTCGATCGCCTGGTAGATGATCGAGTAGTAGCGGATGTCGACGCCCTCGCGCCGGGCCAGCTCGCCAGCCCGCTCGGCGGGCCGGACGTTGAAGCCGATGATCACCGCGTCGGAGGCGATGGCCAGGTTGACGTCATCCTGGGTGATCGCGCCGACACCGCGGCCGATCACGCGCAGGCTGACCTCTTCGCCGACATCGAGCTTGAGCAGCGCGTCCTCGAGGGCTTCGACCGAACCGGACACGTCACCCTTGATGATGAGGAGCAGTTCCTCGCGCTCGCCGGCCTTGAACGCCTGGTCCAGGTCCTCGAGCGTGACCCGCCGACGGCCCTGGGCGAACTGGGCGACGCGCTCGCGGGCCTCGCGGCGCTCGGCGATCTGCCGGGCCATCCGGTCGTCGGAGACAACCAGGAAGTTGTCACCGGCGCCAGGCACGGCGGTCAGGCCGAGTACCTGAACCGGACGAGAGGGCAGAGCCTCGGAGATCGGCTCGTAGTTCTCGTTCAGCATGGCCCGGACCCGGCCGTACGCCTCACCGCAGACGATCGAGTCGCCGACGTTCAGCGTGCCGCGCTGCACCAGCACGGTGGCCACCGGGCCGCGGCCCTTGTCCAGGTGACCTTCGATGGCCACGCCCTGGGCGTCCTGGTGCGGGTTGGCCCGCAGGTCGAGCGAGGCGTCGGCGGTCAGCACGATCGCCTCGAGCAGGCTGTCGAGCCCCATCCGCTTGGTCGCGGACACGTCCACGAACTGGGTGTCGCCACCGAACTCCTCGGCCACCAGCCCGTACTCGGTGAGCTGGGCCCGCACGCGCTGCGGGTCGGCGCCCTCCTTGTCGACCTTGTTGACCGCCACGACGATGGGCACGCCCGCCGCCTGCGCGTGGTTCAGCGCCTCGGTGGTCTGCGGCTTCACGCCGTCGTCGGCCGCGACCACCAGGACCACCAGGTCGGTGGTCTCGGCGCCGCGGGCCCGCATCGCCGTGAAGGCCTCGTGACCCGGGGTGTCGATGAAGGTGATCTTGCGCTCTTCGCCGTCCACCTCGGTGGTCACCTGGTAGGCGCCGATGTGCTGGGTGATGCCGCCGGCCTCGCGCGCCTGCAGGTTGGTGTGCCTGATCGCGTCGAGCAGCTTGGTCTTGCCGTGGTCGACGTGACCCATGACCGTGACCACCGGCGGGCGGGCCACCAGGTCGCCCTCGTCGCCCTCGTCCTCGCCGAACTCGATGTCGAACGACTCGAGCAGCTCGCGGTCCTCTTCCTCGGGCGAAACTACCTGGATGGTGTAGTTCAGCTCGGCTCCGAGCAGCTGGAGCGTCTCGTCGTTGACCGACTGGGTGGCGGTCACCATCTCGCCGAGCCCCAGCATGACCTGCACCAGCGATGCGGGGTTGACGCCGATCTTGTCGGCGAAGTCAGACAGGCTCGCGCCCCGGCTCAGCCGGATTACCTGGCCGTTGCCGTGCCGGATCTGCACGCCGCCGATCGTCGGCGCCTGCATGTTGTCGAACTCTTGACGACGCTGCTTCTTCGACTTCCGGCCGCGCGACGGGCGTCCGCCGGGACGTCCGAACGCACCCTGGGTACCGCTGCGGCCACGGCCGCCGCCACCCGGGCGAGGCGGACCGCCGCCCGCGCCGGCCCGGGGCGGACCGCCACCGGGACCGCCGGTACCGGTCCGCGCGCCGCCGCCAGGACCGCCACCGGGACGACCGCCAGGACCGCCACCGGGACGACCGCCGGGGCCGCCGCCAGGACCGCCGCGGCCGGGGCCGCCGCCGGGACCGCTCCGCCCGGTGCCGGACGGCGCCGGCCGGGAGGGCATGTTCATCGGGCTCGGCCGGGGGCCGCCCGGACGCGGGCCACCGGGGCCACCAGGACCACCGGGACGCGGACCGCCGCCGGGACCGCCAGGGCCACCGGGACCGCGGCCAGCCGGACGCGGACCGCCGGGACCGCCGGGACCAGCGGGACGCGGACCGCCATCGCGGTCACGGCCCGCTGCGGGCGCGCCCGGAGCCTGCGGACGGGGCGGCGGCGCCGACCCCATGCCGGTCGCCGTCGAGCTGAACGGGTTGTTGCCGGGCCGCGGGCCGGGGCGCGGGCGCCGGACGCGGCCGCCGCCTGGCCGGGGAGCCCCCGGACGGGCGCCGCCGGGGCCCTGCGGCCGCGGCGTGGCAGGCCGGGCACCCTGGCCACCCGGGGCCGCCTGGTCCGGGCGGTTGCCCGGGCCTCGGTCCTGGGCGCCTCGGTCCTGGCCGGCCGGACGCTGACCGCCCGGGGCGCCGGGCGCACCGGGCGCGCCCGGCCGGGGGCCGGGGCGGCCCTGACCCGCTCCCGGGCCTGCCTGGTTGCCGGGGCTGCGGAAGTCGGCCGGAGTAGCCGGGGACCTCGGCGGTCCGGGCACCCGCGGGGTCGCCTGGGGCTCTTGCGACCGGGGGGCAGCCGGGGCCGCGGGGCCGGGCCTGGAGGCCGGCGTCTGCGGAACCGGCGGCAGCGGGCGGCCGGCGTCGGGAGCCGTGGTGGTCCCGCTCGCGGCGGCGCCTTCGGGCGCCGCGGCCCGCTCGGCCGAGCCGTTGGCCGACCCGACGGATGCCGGGCTGGCAGCGGGCGCTGTCCCGCTGGCCGCGGCCGCGCGGTCTTCACGGGCCACCGGGGGGGTCGGCACGATGCCATCGGGCCGCGGGCCGCCACCCGGACGCGGCGCGGACGGCCTCGGTCCCTGCGCCCGCTGACCTGGTTGTTCCGCCTTGCCAGCGGAGAATGCTTCCTTGAGCCGCCGGACTACGGGGGCCTCAATCGTCGAGGATGCTGACCTTACGAACTCGCCCATTTCCTTGAGCTGGTCCATGACGGCCTTGCTCTCGACACCGAACTCCTTCGCGAGTTCGTAAACCCGGACCTTCGCCACTACGCTCCTTCTCGGCCCAGTCCCCTGGACCACTACCGGACCCTGGCCCGGGCAGAGCGTGCTCCGGGCCGGCCTCAGCCTATGGTGATCATCGCCGCGTGCTCATCGAGCGCTCATCAGCTTCTCGACCTGCTTTCCGACAGGTGTTCCTTCTAGCGTTAAAGCCTGCAGACCAGCCAGACTCATTGCCCCAGTAATGCTATTCCAGGTCTGATACACCGCAAAGATACTCAGCCAGCGAGTCGAGGCTGAGCGGTCCCGCGATGCGCAAGGCCCGGGGGAACGCCCGGCGCCGGCGCGCCAGGTCCAGACAGGCCGGGCTGGGATGCAGGTACGCACCCCGGCCAGGCAGCCGGGCCGACGGGTCGGGCTGGATGGCGTCCCCAGCCGCTACGAGGCGCAGCAGGCTGGACTTGACCGCACGCTCCTTGCAGCCTACACAGGTACGCGTCACAGGCGTATCCGGGGCATGCCGCTCGGCTCGCATGGCCATCGCGTCCTTAAGTCTACCGCGTCCCCGGGTCGGTAATGCCGGCCGGACGGGGAGGTTCTGCCGGGGTAGGTGACGGGGGTTCTGCCGGGTTGAGTAACGAGTCCTAGCCGGAGGCCTATTCGGAGGCTTGCGGCCTGGGGCCGGCCGATGACGAGATCGCCGGCCCTCCGGCCGGAGCCGTGCGCCCTTCGGCGGGGACGCCCCGGGCGCCGGCCGACGGGGACCGGCTGCCGGCCGAGGCGGTGCGGCTGCCGACCGACGGATTCCGGGCGCCCGCGTTCCGGTTGCTGTCCGACGGGTTCCGGCCGCCGGCTGACGCGGGCCGGCTGCCTGTCGAGGCTGTCCGGCTGCCTGTCGAGGCTGTCCGGTTGCCTGTCGAGGCTGTCCGGTTGCCGGCCGCTGCGGGCCGGGTGCCGGCCGAGGGCGTTCCGTCGTCGCCGGCCCCGTCGTCGGCCGGGACCGCGTCGGACCTGATGTCGATGCGCCAGCCGGTGAGCCTGGCCGCCAGCCGGGCGTTCTGCCCCTCTTTGCCGATCGCCAGCGACAGCTGGTAATCGGGCACGATGACCTGGGCCTCGCGGGCCGCGGCGTCCACCACGTGGACCCGGCTCACCCGGGCCGGGGACAGCGCGTTGGCCACGAAGTCGGCCGGGTCGTCGGAGTAGTCGACGATGTCGATCTTCTCGCCGTGCAGCTCGGTCATCACGTTCCGGACCCGGCTGCCCATCGGGCCGATGCAGGCGCCCTTGGCGTTGATGCCCGGCCGGTGCGACCGGACCGCGATCTTGGTCCGGTGCCCGGCCTCGCGGGCGATCGCGACGATTTCCACGTCGCCCGCCGCGATCTCCGGCACCTCCATCGCGAACAGCTTCTTCACCAGGCCCGGGTGGGTACGGGAGAGGGTAACCGAAGGCCCGCGGTGTCCCTTGCGCACGTGCAGCACGTAGCAGCGGATCCGCTCGCCGTGGACGTAGCGCTCGCCGGGCACCTGCTCGGCGGGCGGCAGTACCGCCTCGAGCTTGCCCAGGTCGACCAGCACCGTGCGGGGGTCCTTGCCTTGCTGGATCACCCCGGGCACGATGTCGCCCTCGCGACCCGCGTACTCGCCGAAGGTGAGCTCGTCCTCGACGTCGCGCAGGCGCTGGAGGATCACCTGCCGGGCGGTGGTCGCGGCGATCCGGCCGAAGCCGGCCGGGGTGTCGTCGTACTCACGCTCCGGGGTGCCGTCCGGGCCGGTCTGGACGGCCCACACGGTGACGTGCCCGCTCTTCCTGTCCACCTCGACGCGCGCGCCCGACGAGGCGCCCTCGGACTTGTGGTAGGCGACGAGCAGGGCGTCTTCGATGGCCTTGATGGCCTGGTCGAGCGAGATGTCCTTCTCGCTTTCCAGACTGCGCAAGACGCTCAGGTCAATGTCCATCGCGGGTCGCTCCAAGCTCCGTTTGCGGGTGCCCGAACTCCACCTGGACGGCGCCTGCCCCCAGCGTGGCGTAGCCGAAGCGGCGGTGGTCACCCTCGACGTCCAGCGTCACCTCGTCTGAGTCAGCCGCGACGACGCGGCCGGTTACGGTGCCGTCGTCCCCGGCGGCCACCTGCACCAGGCGGCCTACCGAGCGGCGCCAGTGCCGCGGATCGGTCAGCGGGCGGTCTACGCCGGGCGACGAGACCTCGAGAGTGTACGGGAAGTCGCCCATCACCGGCGCGCCGTCGAGCGCGGCGGACAGCTGGCGGCTGAGGGCGGCGGCGGCGTCCAGGCTTACCCCCTGGTCGCTGTCCACCACCACCCGCAGCAGACGGCGCCGCCCGGCGGCGCTGACCCGGACCGACTCCAGGTCCATTCCGGCGGCAGCGATCACGGGACTGATGACGTCCGCGAGCTTGCTCTCGTCGACCGACCCGCCGGCCGCGGCCGGACGGGGACGCTGCTGACCGGGTTTGGACTGGCCGGGTTTGGACTGGCCGGCCCTAGATTGACCGGCTTTGGGCGCGTGACGCTGGCCTCCTGGCATCACGACCTCCTCGTCCACGACCTGCGGGATTGGGACCTAGCCTATCCGGGGTTGAGCCCTGGAGCGGATAGGACCGGCCGGCCCGCGTGGTAGCTTGCCGATGTGCCCGAGCCCGCGCCGCAGGCGCCAGGTCATACTGCGCCGAAGCGACGTACGCTGCTCGCCTCGGCGGCGGCGGTGCCGTTGCTGCTCGCCGCCGCCGGATGCCGGTCCTCGGACGTGTTCGCCGGCCCCGATCCGCTGGCCGGGCGGCCGCCGCTCGGGCACGACGTGCTGACCCTGCAGGCCGTCATCACGGCGGAGGAACACCTGATCGGCCTGTATCGCGCGGCTATCGGCGCGGACCACGTCACGGCCAGCCGGTCGCGTACCCTCGGCTCCCTGCTCAGCCAGCACGAGCAGCACTTGGCCCAGCTCAAGGCCAGGCTCGTCATTCCGCCCGGGGCGACCCCGTCGGCTCGTGGTTCCGCTGGCGCGGCGGGTGGTTCCGCTGGCGCGGCCGGCCCGCGACCCGGCCGGGTCAGCACGGCCCGGCTGCGAGCGGCGGAGCGCGCGTCGGCGGCCAGCCTGGTGCAGCAGCTGGCTTCCATGCCGCCCGCGCTGGCCCAGCTGTTCGCGAGCATCGCCGCCTCCGACGCCACGCACGTGACGGTGCTGGGCGGCTAGCGCACGATGGCTGTTTCCGCTGCCGTCGCGGCGCTGCAGGCCGCGCTCGCGGCCGAGAACGCGGCCATCTTCGGCTACGGGGTGGCGGGCGCGCACCTGACCGGGAGCAACCAGGTCACGGCCGGGCAGGACTGGACCGGGCACAACCAGGCCCGGGACACCCTGACCGCGATGATCTCGAGCCTGGGCGCCGGGCCGGTCGCGGCGCAGGCCTCCTACCGGCTGCCCTTCCGGGTGCACGACGCGGCCAGCGCGATGGCGCTCGCGGCCTACCTCGAAGACGGCGTGACCCGTGCCTACCTCGGCCTAGTGGCGGTCAGCGACCAGCGGCTGCGGCACTTCGGCGCGATGGCCATGCAGGCGGCGGCGCAGCGGGCCGCGTCCTGGCGGGGCCGCACGCAAGCCTTCCCCGGCCTGAGCCAGTGAGCTCTACCTAGTCAGTGCCTGAGCCAGTGAGCCGAGCGCCCGGTGAGCCCTGGTATCGGTGAGTCAGCCGGCTCAGCGAGGCCCCTGACCGTCCGATTCAGCGGCTACGGCCGACCATGCCTGGATAAGCTCAAAGCCGCATATCGGCCGCATTCAGTGGTGTGGCACGTACCATCCCTATTGGGTAGGACGTCCAACCATTAATCGGGAACGGGTCGTTCCGGGACTGCGGGCTGCGATAATGAAGCAGGCGCTTGCCGCTAGGGAACCCGGCGACGATGTCAGGCCTACGCAGTCAGCGGGCAACCGTCGAATCACGGATCGGCGCTTCGCGGAGACGCAGCACGGATCGCACAGGTGCGCCGCGGATGAGCGGGCAGTCACGGACGTGAGCACGGACCTCATCGGACGACCGGAACCGTCGACATCAGCCGGGGCTGGCCATGGACATGATCGCTTCCGCGATCTCGAGCAGTTTGCGGTCGTCGCCATAGCGCCCCACGAGTTGCAGGCCGACCGGCAATCCGGCCGATGCCAGGCCCGGCGAGGCCAGGCCGCCAGCCGACGCTCCAGGAGCCGACGCCGGGCCACGCCTGGCGAGGCCGGCCGGGATGGTGATGGCGGGGTGCAGGGTGACGGTGATCCGCGAGCAGGAGCGCATCCAGTCGATGTAGGTGGCCATCGGCTCGCCGTTGATCTCGGTCACCCACTCCTGCTCGACCGGGAACGGGAGCACCTGCACGGTGGGCAGCGCGAGCACGTCGTACGGGCCGTCGGCCAGGAAGGACGCGAACCGCCGGAAGATCTCGGCCTGGCCGTCCCGCGCGACGGCGACCTGCTCGGCGCCGAGCGCCAGGCCCTTCTCGATGTTCCAGGCCAGGGTGGCCTTGACCTGCTCGCGATGATCGCGCAGGAGCGGCGCCCGGGCGGCCATCCGGGCGGCCCGCAGCACCTGGAAGACCTCGTCCGCGTCGGCCAGGGCGGGCGCGGCGTCCGTCACCACGCACCCGGCCGCCTCCAGCGACCCGCGCATCGCCGCGAGGACCGACCGGACCTCGGGCTGCACGGGCAGGTCGCCCAGGTCGTCGGTGTACGCCACCCGCAGCCCGCGCAACGGGGCCGGGCGCAGGCCGAGGAAGTCGCCGGGCCGGTCGGGCCGGGCCAGCGGCAGCCCGGCGTCCGTGCCGCACATCCCGGCCAGCAGCAGCGCGGCGTCGGCCGCGGTGCGGGCGATCGGGCCGACCACGCCCATCGGGTCGAGCAGGTCGGCCGGGATCAGGCCGGGCGTGGTCCGCAGGCCGACCAGGCCGCAGAAGGCGGCCGGGTTGCGCACGCTGGCGGCCAGGTCGGATCCGTCCGCGAACGGGATCATCCCGGTGGCGACGGCCGCGGCCGCCCCGCCGCTGCTGCCGCCGGGGGTCAGCCGGGGGTCGTACGGGTTGCGGGTGGCCCCGAAGACCGCGTTGAACGTCTGCGACCCGGCGCCGAACTCCGGCGTGTTCGTCTTCCCGATCACCACCGCGCCGGCCTGCCTGAGCCGCGCGACGTGCGGCGCGTCGAACGACGGCACGTAGGAGGCGAAGACCGGCGAGCCGTAGGTCGTCCTGATCCCGGCCGTCTCGGCCAGGTCCTTCACCGCGATCGGCAGCCCGTGCAACGGCCCGGCGAAGTCACCGCGGGCCGCCCGCGCGTCGAGCCCGGCCGCCACCGCCTGCGCCTGCTCGGCGGCGAGCGTGACGATCGCGTTGATCGCGGGGTTGACCGACTCGATCCGGGCCAGCACGGCGGCCAGCAGTTCGGCGGCCGAGAGCTCCCGGGCCCGGATCAGCCGGGCGAGCTCAACGGCCGGGGTCGCGCACAGGTCCATTCCGGCGGACGGTTCCGGTCCGGTCAGTCTTTAGGGAGCAAGGAGGCCAGCACCCGGACAATGGTGCTCGCGGCCTGGTCAATGTCATCGGCAACGGAGACCCGCTCGGCCCATGACCACCAGAACCACCACATGCCGTCCTTGCCGCAAGCGACGTAGACATTCTCCTCAAGCGCCCGCGCGGCCGGGTTGACCACGTAGAGGCTGGGCCTGCGGCCCGGCGGCGCCATCAGCCATGCCTCAAGCCCGCGATGGGACAACTCGTCGGCAAGTTTCTCCAGATAGACAGCTTGTATCTGGTCTGGATCACTGCTCCGTGGGACGTCCACCGTTATCACCATTGTAACTTTTAGGAGTCAGATGAGAACAAAATGTCGCCGTCTCTCCAGCATGCCGCCGCGACGGCCTCCGCGCAACGCGGATCGGGAAATTCCCGACCCCCTATCAGACAGACGCGCCGGGCCCCGCATCGGTTCACTATATGACCATTAAAGCCACGGAGTGGTCACGATGGCAACGGCGCCGGCAGCGGTTCTGAGTACAGCACGGTCAGCTGCGACACGGCCCGGGTCAGCGCCACGTACAGCCGCTGAAGGCCCCGGGCCTCGGCGCCGGCGATGCGCGCGGGCTCCACCACGATCACATGATCGTATTCCAGACCCTTGGCCAGCGTCACCGGAACGAGCGTGAGCGCGGCGTCTTCCCCGGGCGCGCCGTAGGCCACGCCGGCCCGGTCGAGCGCCCGTCCCAGCTCGGGCAGCTGGGGGTCGGCGGCGATGACGGCGACCGAGCCGGCCTGGCCGCGGGCCCGC
Organism: uncultured Actinomycetota bacterium; assembly: GCA_963839095.1. GTDB lineage: Bacteria > Actinomycetota > Actinomycetes > Streptosporangiales > Streptosporangiaceae > Palsa-504. The sequence goes on from CAWIUF010000074.1 coordinate 161,883, forward strand.
TGGCAGGCGCCGGCCAGGGCCTGGCCCAGCTCGGCGGCGGGAACCTGGACCAGGTCCAGGGCGCCGGCGTCGGCCCGCAGCGAGGAAGCCGGCCTGAGCTCCGGGGCGATCACCGGGAGCAGGGCCGAGGCGTAGTCGAGGATCTGCCGGGGCACGCGGTAGCCCACGGTGAGCTCCCGGACGCCCGCCTCCGGCTTGCCCAGGTGACCGAGCAGCGACGTCCAGGACGGCGCCGCCCACGGCGTGGTTCCCTGGGCCAGGTCACCCAGGACGGTGGCCGCGCCGGTGGAGCAGCGCCGGCCGAGCGCCCGGCACTCCATCGGGGACAGGTCCTGGGCCTCGTCCACCACGACGTGGGCCAGGCTGGGCGTCCGGGTGATCAGGTCGCGCGCCTCGTCGATGAGCACCAGGTCGGCGGGCGACCAACGGGCCGAGCCCGGTCCGCGGGGCGGAGCCGGCCAGACGATCGCGGCCTGTTCTTCCTCGGTCAGCACGTCCGCGGCCGCTTCGGCCAGCGTCTCCGCCGACGACAGCAGCCCGAAGACCAGCCGGACCGGGTCCACCTTGGGCCAGAGCGCGTCGACCGCGGACCGTACCGGCCGGGACCGCCGCACGGACTCGTGGGTGCGGTCGTCGCAGGCCTCGCCGGCGGCCTCCATCCGGGTCAGGATCACGTGCGCGATCCGGTGCTCGAGCATCTCGCGGGCCGCACCGTACCGGATGCCCCGGTGCCGGAGCTCGTGCACGAGCTCCTCGATCTCCCAGGCGGCCACCCGCCAGCGCCGCGTGCCGCGCGGCAGCATCACCGCGACCGACGGCTTGCCGATCGACGCCCACAGTGCCCGCCGCAGCACCTCCGCCATCCGCGCGTCGCCCTTGACGACCCCGGCCGCCTCGTCGTCGGCCGCCCGGACCCGGGCCGTGGTCTCGGCGCTGACCATTTCACCGACGGTGGTCTGGGTGACGTCGATCTCGCCCAGCGCGGGCAGGACGTTGCGGATGTAGGAGAGGAAGGCCTGGTTCGGCCCGACCATGACCACGCCACGCCGGCGGACCTGCTCCCGGTAGGCATACAGCAGGTACGCGACCCGGTGCAGCCCGACGGCGGTCTTGCCGGTGCCGGGCGCGCCCTGCACGCAGACCGTCTCCGCGGCCTCGGCCCGCACGATGTCATCCTGGTCGGGCTGGATGGTGGCGACGATGTCGCGCATGGGGCCCGACCGGGGGCGCTCGATCTCGTCGATCAGGATCCGGCTCGGCTGGGCCGGGCTTTCTTTGACCGAACGGGGCTGGTCATCCGCCCCGGCCCCGAACAGCTCGTCCTCGTAGGCGGTCAGCTCGCCGCCGGAGAAACCGAAGCGCCGGCGCAGCTCGAGGTTCATGGGGTCGGCGGCACTGGCCCGGTAGAACGGCCTGGAGACCGGCGCCCGCCAGTCGATGACCGCGGGCGTGCCGTCCGGCGCGTGCACGTGCCTGCGGCCGATGTGAAAGCTGTGCCCGGCGATGCCGTCGTCGGCGAATGGGTCAGATCCGGGCGTTTCGGATCCGGACTTTCCGGTTCCGGACTTTCCGGTTCCGGGCTTTACGGTTCCGGGCTTTACGGTTCCGGATAGTTCATTTTCGGAATATCCGGATGTGGGTTGTTCGGCTTCGGCGTAGTCGAGGCGGCCGAAGAAGAGCGGGGTGTCGGGAATGTCCTTCAGGGCCTCGGCCCGGTGGTAGAGGGTGGCCTTGAGGTACTCCTCGGAGACCGGATCGCCTCCCATCGCTCGCAGCGAGAGGACGTCCTCGCGCATCAGCCGGAGGAACTCGCGGGAGCGCTGGAGCTGGTCGCGCTCGGAGGTCAGGACGGGGTCGCCGCCAGACCGTTCGGGATGCTGGTTTGCTTTTGCTGGTGACGCAGCCACGAGGACGGGAACCTACCAGGTAGTTACCGCGAAGTCACGCGGTTTTCTGCGCGGGCGCGGGCCAGCCGCTCAGGCCGCGCGGGGTGAGGAAGGCGTCGAAGACAAGCTCGGAGGCACCGGTCAGGGCGCCGAGATCGCCGAGCGTGGACGGCATCAGCACGGGCGGGGCGATCCGCCGGAACCGCATCAGCGTGGCCAGGTAGCCGGCCTGGACGGCGCCGGGCGCGGCCTCGTACACCTCGGCGGCCAGGCCGGAAAGCCCGACTGCCTCCGGGTCCTGGGCGTTGACCAGCGCGCCGATGCCGCGGCCGAGGGCCTCGGCCGCCCGCTCCAGGGCCTGGCCGCAGCTGGGATCGGTGGCCGCCGCGGCGATGACGTGCTCGGCGCGGACCATCCGGTCGCCCTCCTCGGGCTGGCCCACGGCCCGGAGCAGCCCGCGGGCGCCGGCCTCGAGCTCCCAGCAGCCCGTCGAGCCGCACCGGCACGGCTCGCTGCCGCCGGTCAGCGGCATGTGCCCGAACTCCCCGGCCGAGCCATGGGCACCGGTCACCGGCTGGCCGGCGGCGAGCAGGACGCCGCCGATGCCGGTCGCGACGTGCAGGTGCAGGGCGACCGATACTCCGCGCAGTACCCCGCGGCGGGCCTCGGCCAGGCCCGCCAGCGTCGCGTCGTTGCCGGCCAGGACCATGCCCGCGTGCTCGTCGCCCACCCCGCCCCCGAGGGCGCCGGCCACGTCGAGGTCCTGCCAGTCCGGCAGGGTGGGCTGCACCATCTGGCCCGCGCTGACCGGGGACGGGACCGCCACCCCGACGCCGACGACCCGGTCGCCGAAGTCACGAAGGTGGAGTCTTGAGCCGGTCGGCCACGTGGGCCAGCATCCCGGTACCCGAGACGGCCTCGCGTTCCTGGCGGTCGAGCACCGTGCTGCGCCCGGTCAGCTCGAAGGCGGCCACGGTGAAGGAGTCGTCGCGCAGGTCGACCGCGAGCGCGACGGGTCCGGCCGGGTGCGGCGAGGGCACCCCGGTCGGGCGGCCCCGGCTGCGCGGCACCTTGAGCCCGGCGGGCGCGCCGGCCGGGCTGCTCAGCTCCTCGATCAGCTGCCGTCCGGCCAGGTCCCTGACCAGCACGGTAGCGGTCCCCCGGGCCAGGCTGAGCTGCCTGGTCAGCTCGGCCCGGGTGAGCCGGCCGCCGCCGTCGTGGACCGCGCGCAGCAGCCGCGCGAGATTGTGAGCGCGCAACTCGGCGCTAGTGGTCGCCGCTCCCTCGTCCTTCCGCACACTCCGATCGTGCCATGCCGGACCCTGTACCGCCGTCCCGGGCATGCGGCTACCAGTCCCAGTGGAAGCCGACGGTGGTCTGCTCGGCCAGCCGCAGATACCGGTGGACGGCGAACTGGCGGTCCAGGGTGACGCGTTCGGACTCCGCGATGGGGCCGTCGATCCCGTCCCATATCGCCCACTCCACCCGGCCGGGCAGCCTGGCGGGGTGAAACTCGATCCGGATATCCAGGTTCTCCACGAAGGACTGGACGACCCGGCGGAACTCCGGCGGGGGCGATGCCGCGTAATGAAAGCTGGTCGAGTACTCCAAGGTGGCCGTCTCCCCCGCCGCCAGCGGCTCGGCGAGCAGCATATCCACGACGAACAGCTCGGCCAGGGGCTGGTAGAAGGGCCCGGCCAGGCCGCTGAAGCCCTGGCCGACCTCGACGGTCAGGGCATTGGTGTCGGCCCGGTACGGCAACCGGTCCACGCCGTCGACCAGCGCTTCCACGACGTGGATGACCCGGTGCCGCTCCGGCCGCCCGTCCGGGCCCAGGTAGTGATGGTCGTGCAGGGACAGGGTCTTGACCTGCGGGCGGCCGAGCACGACGGCCTGGTCCTCGCGGATCGCCCGCGGGCCGGACAGGACGCGGACGTGCGCGGAGCCCTCCCACAGCTTCACCAGCCGCTCGCGCTCGAACGTGCCGAGGTCGAACGCGTCCGTGAACAGGGTCAGCGTGGCCTTGCTGAGCAGCTTGCCTGACAGTGCCCGGGACGCGGTGTCCTTCAGCTGCCGGGGCAGCACGTCGACGTCACCCTGAGCCCGTGGATGCTCCCACAGGTAGTGCGCCAGTACTTCGGCGACGGCGAGCTGGTTCACCTGGCCGAGCCGGCTGCGCTCGGCGTACTGCTCCCATTTGTGCCGGTACCGGCCCGGGCGCAGGAGCAGCTCGCGCAGGTACGCGGCGGCGGCCTGCACGCCAGTCGGCGTCATCGAATCTGGCTTGGGCGGGGCCACGGTTTCCTCTGTGCCGGTTGCTTCTGGCTGGGGATGAGAACTAAGCGCGACATTGCCAGCTATGGTATGCCCGTTCCCAACCCCGGGGGCATGGTGGGCCGGACGCCCAGCCAGGCGAAACACTGTCGCCCCAGTGGGCGCGACCAGGGTAGATTCGTGTTATGCCCGGGACCGACGGAGAGCCGCGCTGGCTGAGCCCAGACGAGCAGCGGGCGTGGCGGGCCACCGTCAACCTGTCCCAGCTGCTCCTGCGCCAGCTCGACCGCGACCTGACCGCGCACGGCCTGAACGGGCATGACTACGAGATCTTGGTCGAGCTGACCGAGGCTCCGGACCACCGGCTGCGGATGACCGAGCTCGCCGACGCCACCAGCCAGTCCCGGAGCCGGCTGTCCCACCAGATCTCGCGGATGGAGAAACGCGGCCTGGTCCGGCGCGACGAGTGCGAGGGTGACAAGCGGGGCACGTTCGCCGTGCTGACCGCCGAGGGCACGGCGGCTATCGAGCGGGTCGCACCCGACCACGTGGAGAACGTCCGGCGGCATTTCATCGACCGGCTCTCCCCGCGCCAGCTCGAGGAGATCGGGGACGCCTTCGCCCCCATCGTCGAGTACCTGCGCAAGATCCGCGACCGCGACTAGCCGCGATCAGGACCGCCGCGGCGAGCAAAGCACCGGCCTCAGAACAGCACCGACATCAGGCGGCCGGCCTCGGTGAAGCCCGCCCGCCGGTAGGCCGCCCGGGCGGGGGCATTGAAGTCGTTGACGTAAAGCGACACCAGCGGCGCGATCGAGCGGGCCGCCTCCACCACGACCGCGGCCATGCCCGGCGCGGCCAGGCCCTGGCCGCGGGACTGCGGCCGGACCCACACGCCCTGCACCTGGCATACCTGCGGGGTGACCGCGCCGATCTCGGCCTTGAAGATCACCTGGCCGCCCTCGATCCGGGCGAAGGCCCGGCCGCTGCGGATGAGCTGCTCCAGCCGGGCGCGGTAGGACGCGCCGCCGTCGCCGCTGGTCGGCGAGACGCCGACCTCCTCGGTGAACATGGCCACGCAGGCGGGCCACAAGATGTCGATCTCGTCCGGCCTGACCCGCCGGACCAGCGGGTCGGGCGGCACCAGCGGCGGCCCCTGGGTGACCATGAGCGGCTGCACGGCGCGGACCTCGCGGGCCGGTCCCCAGTGCGGCCGCAGCAGGCCCCACAGGGCCTGGACCTCGGTGGCCGCGCCGACGATGGACGAGCACCGGCGGCCCTGCCGCAGCGCGCGATCCGCGAACGCCGTGACCGCGTCCGGGGTGGCGGCCACGGGAACCAGATTGGCGCCGGAGTAGCAGAGCGACTCCAGCCGTCCCCCGGGGGCGTGCCCCCACATCTGCGCGCCCAGCCGGCCGGGCTCGAGACCCAGGGAGCGGACCCGCGAGCTGACGAAGACGTTCGCCACCGGGTCGCGATCGCAGATGGCAAGCACGGCACCGCGATCCCGCTCATCGAGTAGCCGTACTGAGGCGGACCACGGCGGCTTTACCCGCAACATAGCCTCAGCCTACACGGGGCAATAGCACCGAAAATGATCATCGTGGCCGCCCGGTCGCGCTTGTTCGCCTTCGGTGCCGCGTTCGCGCCGCTCATGCCCGTCACACACCCGGCGTCGGGGCCGGGACGGCCGGGCACTTCGCGTTGACCAGGCCCGGCGCGGAGGGCAGGGCCCCGGTGCCCAGGTAGGCGTTGAGGTAGCCCTGCACGCAGGAGTTCGAGGGCTGCTCCATGGACTGCCCGTGGTTGCCGCCGCCCTCGACCACGACCATCCGCGCGGACGGCAGCAGCTTGTGCGCGTTCTGGGCGCCCGCGTACGGCGTGGCCGGGTCCAGCGTGCCCTGCAGCATGAGAATGCCGGGCAGCCCGGCTCCGGAGATCTGCAGCGGCTTGGCCGGTCCCTTGACCGCCCAGAACGCGCACGAGGCGTTGAACCAGGCGTTGTCCCAGGCCTGGAACGGGGCCTGGGTGTAGACGCGCTTGGTATCGGAGTCCCAGAACGACCAGGTGCGCGGCCAGTTCACGTCCGCGCACTGCACCGCGTTGTACACGGCGAACTCGTTCTCGCCCTGCATGCCGTTGCTCTGGTACTGGGTGATCAGGTCTCCGGCCTGCCCGGTGTTCAGGTAGGACGACAGCGCCTGGGCCAGGCCGGGCCAGAGCTGATCGAGGTAGCCGCCCTGCAGGAACGTATCGTCGAATTCATCGGCTCCGACCAGCTGGTCAGCCGGGTGCGCGAGCAGCTGATTGCGAGCCCGGTACCAGGCATTGCGCACCTGCGCGGCGGTGGTGCCGAGATGATACGTTCCGTTGTATTTCGCGGTCCAGGCCCAGAATGCCGTCATCCGGCCCTGGAAAGCATAATCCTGCTGGACATTGTCGGCATACCATACCCCGGTGGGATCGACGACACTATCCAGGACCATTCGCCGCACCCGGCCGGGAAAAGGGTCGCGTACACCTCGCCCATATACGTGCCGTAGGAAAACGCGTAATAGTTGATTTTCGACACGCCGAAGGCCGCGCGGATCGAGTCCATATCGCGGGCGGTGTCCGCGGAGGTCATAGAGGGCAGCAGCCAGCCGTACTTCTGCTCGCAATCCGCGGCGTACGTTTTCGCCCGGTTGACGAGGACCTGCTCGGCGGCGGCGGTGGACGGGATGTAGTTCGGGCGGACGCCGGAGAAGAAGGTCCGGTCGCAGCTGAGCGAGGGCACCGAGGACCCCACGCCCCGCGGGTCGAAGCCGACGATGTCGTACTCGGCGGCCACGCCCGGGCTGAGCCCCTGCGCCGTCTCGGCCGCCAGTGACAGCCCCGAGCCGCCGGGGCCGCCCGGATTGACGAGCAGCACTCCCTGCTGCTGGCTCTTCGGCGCGGTGGCCGGGACCATGTCCAGGGCCAGGCTGATGTGCCGGCCGCCCGGCTGGGCGTAGTTGACCGGGACGCTCAGCGTGGTGCACTGCGGCACGCCCTCCTGGGCGAGCTGGCCCGCGCAGGGGTGCCAGTGCAGCGTGCTGTGAGCTGGGACGACCGGTCCCGATGGGGCGGATCCGGCTCCGGTACCCGTCGTGGCGGACGCGGGCGGCGCCGCGGATGCCGTCGATCCCGATGACGACGAGGTGCTGGCCGAGCAGGCGCTGACGCCGAGGAGCGCGGCGGAGATCAGGATGGCGACGGGCCAACTCGTTCGGCCCGAATTGTCTTTTGCACCCCGGCGGCCGGTCACCTGTGAGATCGACATGTACCTCATCTTGCCCGACCTGGTCCGGTACCCGGGTCCGTCGCCTGACGCGCCGTCAGCCACCGGTAATGATCAGGACGCGGATGCTTTGCGGTGGCGCTCCTCCAGGGCCTTGCGGTACTCGGAGACGACGATGTTCGTCAGTTCCTCGACCGAGGTGTCCTTGCTGTACTTGTCGAAGGTGATCTTGCCGCCTTGCAGCAAGTTCACCCGGTCGCAGACCGGGAACACCTGGCCGTAGTTGTGCGCGATGATGATGATCGAGATGCCCTGGTCCTTGAGGTCACGCACCAGGTCGAGGATGGCCGCGCCTTCCTTGACCCCCATGGCCGCCAGCGGCTCGTCGAGCAGCAGGACCTTGGCGTCGGAGAACACCGAGCGGGCCACCGCGATGGCCTGCCGCTGGCCGCCGGAGAGGCTGGCCACGTCGACGTCCACCGACTTCAGGGTGCTGATCCCGATCGAGTCCAGCTGCTCCTTGGCCCGCTTGCGCATCGCCCGGTTGCGCAGCAGCGGCCAGCGCACCAGCTCCCGGTTGAGGAACATGTTCTGGTACACGGTGAGCTGGTTGACCAGCGCGAGGTCCTGGTACACGATGTCGATGCCGGCCGCGCGGGCCTGGGTCACCGAGCTGAAGTGCACCTCCTCGCCGTTGAGCAGGATCCGCCCGGTGGTCGGCGGCTGGAAGCCGCAGATGGTCTTGAGCAGGGTGGACTTGCCGGCGCCGTTGTCGCCGATCAGCCCGAGCACCTCGCCGCGCCCCAGCCGCAGGTTCACGTCGACCAGCGCGGTCACGGCGCCGTAGCGCTTGGAGATGTGCTCCGCCCGCAGGATGTCGTCGTGCTGCCCGAACGTCTCGAGGCTGACCGCGCCTAGTTCGTCAGAGGTCATTTCCTGGCTCCGCCCAGTCGGCCGGCACTCCGCAGCCGGGTGAGGTAGGTGTTCGCGATCATGGCCACGAGGATGGCCGCGCCCAGGATGATCTGGAACTTGTTCGAGCTGATGCCGCGCAGGTTGAAGCCGTCGTTCAAGATGGCCAGCACGAGCACGCCGAGCCAGAGCCCGATCACCGTGCCGGAGCCGCCCAGCATGGCCGTGCCGCCGATGACCACGCCGGCCAGGGCGACGAGGACCACCGCGAGCTGGCCGGCGCTCGGGTCGATGATGTTGTTCTTGAAGGCTTCCAGGATCCCGGCCACCGCGCCGAACCCGGAGCACAGCATGAAGTTGCCGATCTTGATCTTGTTGACCCTGATCCCGGCTTCCCGCGCGCCGAGCAGGTTGCCGCCGACCGAGATCGTGTACAGGCCCCAGCGGGTCCTGGTCAGCAGGACCTGGAAGATCAGGACGAGGACGGTGGCCCAGATGATCTCCGACCAGGCCTCGCCGCCGAACCAGCGGCCGACGCCGAGCGACCCGTCGGGCAGGTTGATCTGCTGGGCGGAGGAGACCGTCAGCGCGTAGCCGAAGATGATGTAGCCGCTGCCGAGCGTGGTGATCAGCGACGGGACGCCGAAGTAGGTGGTGACGATGCCGTTGACGCCGCCGATGACGACCGCCAGGATCACGACCGTGACCACGATGGCGAGCAAGATGGGGAGGCCGGAGTCGGCGAAAAAGTGCATGACGTACGGCGACAGCATCCAGACGAAACCGACCGACAGGTCGATCTCACCGCAGACCATCAGCAGCACCAGGCCGATGCCGATGATCACGTACGGGGCCATGTACTGGGCGACGTTGACGAAGCTGCCGTGGCTGACGAAGGCGTGAGTCGTCGTCGCGAAGTAGATGAACATGATCGCGGCGATGAGCAGGACGCTGGCCTCGCGCTGCTTCAGGAACATCGCAGTCGCGATATTGAGAGGACTGGGGCCCCGGGCTGCTGGCCCGTTGGCGCCGCCGAGGGTATCCGGGCTGCGCTCAGCAGTGTCGCTCACGTCGCTCATCCCTATTCTGCGATCTCACCTGATAGATGGTGTGGTGGAGTCATACCCACGGTACGCGGCGGTCCACCGGGCTTCCAGCCGGGTGGACCGCCGCTTACCTAGTACGTGCTCAGCGTGACGCGCCCGCCGGTCAGACCGAGATCGCGCCGGTGTGCTTGATGTACTGCTGGTTCTTCGTCGAGCCCTCGAACCGGCTGGGCGTCGCGGTGTACGGGTCCGCGTTGCCCTTGACCACGAACTTCAGGCCGGTGTCGGTGGCCGGCGGCGACACCAGGCCGCCGGAGAGCTGGAAGAGGTAGAGGTACAGCACCGGCAGGAAGCCCTGCAGGTACGGCGACTGGTCGATGGTGAAGTTGAGCTGGCCGGCCTTGATGGCGGTCAGGGTCTGCGGCTCCAGGTCGAAGCCGCCGGCCGCCACCTTGCCGACCAGGTTGTTCTTCTGCAGCGTGGTGCCGAGCAGGGCCGTGCTGCCGCCGTCGACGGCGAAGATGCCCTGGATCTTGGACCCGTTCGCCTGGATGAACTGCGGGATGGTCTGGGCTTCCTGGGTGGCCGAGGCCCCCGAGTCCAGGCCCTTGTTGCCGAACATGACCTTCATGCCCGCCGCTTCCAGCGCCTGCGTCGCGCCGTCCAGGCGCGGCTGGATGTTCAGCGAGCCGGGCTGGGCGATGACGCCGACGGCGGTGTCGCCCTTCTTCATCAGCGAGGCGAGCCGCTTGCCGACCTCCTGGCCGGAGACGAGCAGTTCCTGCCCGATGTAGGCCAGGCCGTTGGTGGGGTTGCCGCTCGCGCCGTTCGCGTTGTAAGTGACCACGGGGATGCCCGCCGACAGCGCGCTGTTGATCGGGTCGGTGAACGCCGTGGCCGAGACCACGGTGGTCGCGATACCCGGGGAACCAGCCGTGACCGCGGCCTGGAAGGCCGACAGCATGGTGGAGTTGGTCGGCTGGGTGGACAGGGCACCCGTCCAGGCCGGCGTGGGCAGGCCGAGGATCGCCGCGGCGTCGGCCATGCCGTACTGGGTCGGGGTGAAGAACGAGTTGTCCGTGACGTGGTTCACGAACGTGAACTTCCACTTGGGCGTGGTCGGGAAGTTGCCCGCGGCGGCCGCCGCGGTCCCCGACGTCCCGGTCGGGGACGCGCTGCTCGAGCTCGACGAGCTGCACGCCGCGATAAGCGCCGAGGCGGCGGCCGTCGCGCTGAACAGGCCGGCCCCCTCGATCAGCCGGCGGCGAGAGGGCCCGTCCTTCATGTTCAGGGTCTCAATCGCTTCGTCGACTGTGACGTCGATCTTTTTCCTCATCTAAGGACCTCCGTGGAATTTTCCCTGGGACGGGATACTCTCCCGAGCCAAGCCCGCAGCGTGCGCGGCGAGTCCCGTCGACTTCGTCGCGAGAGAGATATTGCTTATTCCGACATCCGCTCCGGCGGGTCGCCCAGTGCGACTGAGCCCTGGTCATAATGCGACCAACATTCAGCTTTAACTGGCGAACCGCCGCTGACGCTAAGTCTGTTCATGATCACCTGTCAAGGCACCACGCAGGCTCGATAAACGAACGAGCCCGTTTCGATATCAGCCTCGGCACGGGCATGTACTTGCCTGTTGGCTTGGCTGCCGGGCTGCCCGCCGGGCTTGATGCCGGGCAGATCGCCGCCGTGAGCCTGCGCCCTGTCTCATCCCCCCTCGCGCCGTGACCGGCCGGACCGGTCCGGGTCACTTCCATGACCATGCCACATCTCGCCTCACCGGTAACTCCACGCAACTACTTTTCGTCAGTGTCGCGGTAGTCGATTCATCACGGACAAGAACATGTGCGACGATGTTAGCGCTAACAAGTCACTAAACGGCAACGAACGCGAAACACCCTCGACACGCTCCCAGCTCAGAACGCACGGTCGGTCGCTGTGCGTGAAGGCCTGGGTGGTCTGGTGGGAGGGAAAAGGAATTCCTTCTGTGCATGCGTGGAGCGTGCGGTCGGCCTGTCAGTGGAGTCGGTGTGCCGCCGGGTACGCAAGTAGGTACCCAGGGGCCACCGACATCCGTGGAACCGGCGCGCTGGGACCGACGAGCGGGGCAGCAGGGTGGAAACGCTCAGCAAATGTTGATGGTGGGGAAAGGTGAGGTACAGGGTAGAACGTGATACAAAGCGGGTGAGAGTGTGCGAGCGCGCGGACTTGAGACGGCGGAGTCGCGTGATGGTCGCGCTCAGGTTGAGGCGGCACGGACCGCGGCGGCGGGCATGGTGCCGGGGGCAGGATCTGCAGGACGGCGGGAGCGTGGGTAGCGGGAGCCGTGGATAGCGGAGCCGTAGGGTGGCGGGAGCCGTGGGGTGGCGGGAATGGCGCGGGTGGGGGAAAGCAGTGGGACACGGGGGCCGAAACCCATGCTTTCCGACATGCAGGCCCGGAACCGAACACGGTTCGCAAACGTCTCACTGTGGACGGATGACGAAAAACTGGGGGCGACCGCCCGCCCTCGACGTCGTCCGGTGACAAGGAGGGGAAGCAGGAATGCTTGCCAGACACCGCCAGTCGCTCATCTTGCAGGCCGTCAGGAGCGACGGCAGCGCCCGTGTCAGCGATCTCACCCAGCGGCTCGGCGTCTCGGATATGACGATCCGCCGGGACCTCGAGGTGCTCGCCAGGGACGGCCTGGTGGAGAAGGTACACGGAGGCGCGGTCCTGCCGGGCTCGCCCGCTAGCCACGAGCCGGGCTTCGAAGCCAAGCTCGTGCTCGAGCGGCCGGAGAAGACCGCGATCGCCCGGGCCGCCGCCAGCATGGTCACGCCGGGTACGGCGATCGCCATCGCCGGCGGGACGACCACGTTCGAGCTGGCGCAGTGCCTGCTCGACGTGCCCGGGCTCACTATCGTCACGAACTCGCTGCGGGTCACCAACCTGTTCAGCGGGACCCGCGGCCTCGACGGCACAGCCGACTCGGTTGTGCTGACCGGCGGCGTCCGCACCCCCTCGGACGCACTCGTCGGGCCGGTGGCCGACCTGACCATCAGATCGCTCCACTTCGACTTGCTCTTCCTCGGCTGCTCCGGCTTCGACACCGACGCCGGGCTGACTACGCCCAACCTGGCCGAGGCGGAGACCAACCGCGCCCTGATACGGGTCGCGCGGCGGGTCGTCGTGCTGGCCGACCACACCAAGTGGAATCTGGTCAGCCTGAGCTCGTTCGCCCGGCTCAGCGAGGCCGACGTGCTCATCACCGACGACATGCTGCCGGGCGATGCCCGGAGCCAGCTGGCCGAGCAGGTCGGCGAGGTCGTCTACGCGGAGAGCATGCTGACCGGGCATGTCTCGAAGAAGTCGGCCTGAGCGAGCAGCATCAGAAGGCAGTGCGGAAATGCCTTGGCCCTCCCCGGCAACGCACCGGGGAGGGCCAAGGGAAGAACCTCAGTAGGTCGTGACGACGGGCTCGCCTTCGGCGCCTTCGGCCTGCTCGGCCAGGCGCATGGCCTCCTCGATGAGGGTCTCCACGATCTGCGACTCGGGCACGGTGGCGATCACCTTGCCGCGGACGAAGATCTGGCCCTTGCCGTTACCGGAGGCGACGCCGAGGTCGGCCTCGCGAGCCTCGCCCGGGCCGTTGACGACACAGCCCATGACGGCGACACGGAGCGGGACCTCCATGCCCTGAAGGCCGGCGGTCACCTCCTCGGCCAGCTTGTACACGTCGACCTGAGCGCGGCCGCAGGACGGGCAGGACACGATCTCCAGGCCGCGCTGGCGCATGCCGAGCGACTCCAGGATCGCGATGCCGACCTTGACTTCCTCGACCGGCGGCGCGGACAGCGAGACCCGGATGGTGTCGCCGATGCCCTCGGCCAGCAGGGCGCCGAAGGCGACGGCCGACTTGACCGTGCCCTGGAACGCGGGGCCGGCCTCGGTCACGCCGAGGTGCAGCGGGTAGTCGCACTGCCGGGCCAGCTGCCGGTAGGCGTTGATCATCACCACCGGGTCGTGGTGCTTGACCGAGATCTTGATGTCGCGGAACCCGTGCTCCTCGAACAGGGAGCATTCCCACAGCGCCGACTCGACCAGCGCCTCGGGGGTGGCCTTGCCGTACTTGGCCAGCAGCCGCTTGTCCAGCGAGCCGGCGTTGACGCCGATCCTGATCGGGGTGCCGGTGTCGCTGGCCGCGCGGGCGATCTCGGCGATCTTGTCGTCGAACTGCTTGATGTTGCCCGGGTTCACGCGGACCGCGGCGCAGCCGGCGTTGATCGCGGCGAACACGTACTTCGGCTGGAAGTGAATGTCGGCGATGACCGGGATCTGCGACTTCTTCGCGATGGCGGGCAGCGCGTCGGCGTCGTCCTGGGACGGCACCGCGACCCGGACGATCTGGCAGCCGGAGGCGGTGAGCTCGGCGATCTGCTGGAGCGTGGCGTTGACGTCGGCGGTGAGGGTCGTCGTCATGGACTGCACCGATACCGGCGCACCCCCGCCGACAGGCACCGACCCCACCATGATCTGACGGGACACGCGACGCTCGGCCAGCGGTGCTGGCGGCGTCTGCGGCATGCCCAGATCGATACTCATAGCCCCCAACCGTTTCTGTAGGCAGACCCCGGATCTTCCACCCCGTCATTGAACCACCCCGAGGTGACCACCCGGCGCCGGACGCTGACGGGCGTGTCGGTTACCCCCCGGTTGTTAACCGGCGATATTCACCGGGTTCACGATGTCGGCCAGGACCAGCAGGACGCCGAAGATCATGATGATCACGAAGATGCTGAAGCTGGCCGGCAGCAGCTTGGCCATGTCGACCAGGCCGGGGTCGGGCCGCTTGCGCAGCCGGGCGAACCAGGCCCGGATCCGCTCCCAGGCGACCACGGCCACGTGACCGCCGTCCAGCGGCAGCAGCGGGAGCATGTTGAAGGCGCCGACGAAGATGTTCAGCGAGGCGATGAGCAGCAGCACGAAGCTGACCTTGAACTGCCAGCCGACGTTGGCGGCGATCGCGGTCCCGGTGGCCTCGGCCGCGCCGACCACGCTGCTCACCTGGCCGGCGGCCGTATTGCCGCGGTCCTTGCTGAACAGCTTGGGCAGCGCCCCCGGCAGCGCGCCGACGGCCTTGACCGAGCCCACGATGACCTGGCCGAAGGATGTCCCGGCGTACTGGGCGGCCCGGATCGGGTTGGCCGCCTGGAACACGATGGTCGGCGCGATGCCCAGGTAGGAGCCGCTGCGGCCGCTGACCGAGGCCAGCGTGGCGTGCAGGGTCAGCGTCTGGCTACCGCGCTTGACCGTGATGGCCGCGTCCGAGCCGGCCGGGGCCTGCCTGATCTCGTTGCCGAGCTGGGTCCAGTTGCTCACCGGCTTGCCGTTGAACGCCGTCACCTGGTCGCCGAGCCGCAGCCCGGCCAGCTTGGCCGGGGACGCCTTGTCCGCGGTGGTGCAGGTGCCGTTGTTCAGCTGGGTGGTGTTCGCGGCCACGCAGGTGCTGATCGTGCCCAGCTGGGTGGTGTTGTCGTTCTCGATGCCGATGCCGAGCGCCAGGCCGAAGATCAGCAGGAAGGCCAGCACGAAGTGCATGAACGAGCCCGCGCACAGGACCAGGATCCGCTGCCAGCCCGGATGGGCGCGGAACGACCTCGGCTCGTCGGCCGGGTCGTCCACGTCGTCGAGGGAGTGCATCCCGATGATCTTGACGAAGCCGCCGAGCGGCAGCGCCTTGATGCCGTACTCGGTCTCGCCGCGCTGGGTGGACCAGAGGGTCGGCCCGAAGCCGAGGAAGTACCTGGTGCACTTCATGCCGAACTTCTTGGCCACCACGAAGTGGCCGGTCTCGTGCAGCATCACCGAGAAAAGCAGGGCGACAAGGAAAATGACCCAGCCGATCAGGTCCATCCAGTCGTCCTTCCTGTGTGCCTACGCTGACTAACGTCCTAGACCGCCGAGGCGTTCAGTTCCCGGGCCCGCTTCCGCGCCCAGTCGTCGACGGCCAGCACGTCCGCCACGGAAGTGACGGCCGTACGGGCGGCGTCATGCTCCGAGACTATCTGTGCCACGGTGTCAACGATGCGAGGGAAGCTGATCCTTCCCGCCTGGAAGTCCGCGACGCACGCCTCGTTCGCCGCGTTGTACACCGCGGGCGCGGTGCCCCCGGCCGCGGCCGCCTCGCGGGCCAGCGCGACGGCGGGGAAAGCGGCGTCGTCGAGCGGCTCGAACGTCCAGGTGGCGGCGGTCGACCAGTCCAGCCCGGGCGCGGCGTCCGGCACCCGGTCGGGCCAGGCCATCCCGAGCGAGATCGGCAGCCGCATGTCCGGCGGGGACGCCTGGATGATGGTCGCGCCGTCGGAGAACTCCACCATCGAGTGGACGATCGACTGCGGGTGCACCACCACGTCGATGCGGTCCAGGCCGAAGCCGAACAGCAGGTGCGCCTCGATCACCTCCAGGCCCTTGTTCACCAGCGTGGCCGAGTTGATCGTGACCAGCGGGCCCATGTTCCAGGTCGGGTGGGCGAGCGCCTGCTTCGGCGTCACGTCGGTCAGCTCGGCCCGGCTCCAGCCGCGGAACGGGCCGCCGCTCGCGGTCAGCACCAGGCGGCGCACCTCGGAATCGCGCCCGGCCCGCAGGCACTGGGCGATGGTGGAGTGCTCGGAGTCGACCGGGACGATCTGCCCGGGCTTGGCCCGGCTGGTGACCAGCGAGCCGCCGATGATCAGCGACTCCTTGTTGGCCAGGGCCAGCGTCCGGCCCGCGTCCAGCGCGGCCAGCGTGGCCTGCAGCCCGGCCGCCCCGGTCACGCCGTTGAGCACGACGTCGCACGGCCACGCCGCTACCTCGCTGACCGCCTCCGGGCCCGCCAGCACCTGGGGCATCACGGAAGGGCGGGGAGGGGGGAGGGGCGCCTGGAGCGGGAAAGGCGGAATGGCCCGCGTCAGCGTCCGGGCCGGACGGGCGCGGAGGGGTGGGCGAGGGGGGAACGGGAGCCCGTTCGGGAGAAAAGGTTGTGGAGGGCGGCCTGGACGTCGGCTACGGCGGCCGGGCTGGCTACGGCCACCGCGGCCACCCCGAACTCGGCCGCCTGCTGGGCCAGCAGGTCCGGCTGGCCGCCGCCGGCGGCCAGGGCGACGACCCGGAACCGGCCGGGATTGCGCCGGATGATGTCGAGTGCCTGGGTGCCGACCGAGCCGGTGGAACCGAGAATGACGATCTCGCGCGGCTGAGAATTCACCGGTCCATTGTCCGCTACCCGCGGACGCGGCCGCGCCGCCGCCCTGACATCAGCGTCGGACGGCGGCGCGGCCGGATGGTTCACGGACTCAGAAACGATGGGCCAGCGCCCCGGCGGCGGAGATGATCCCCTGGCAGGCGGCCGTCTGGCCGGCCGCGAAGATGACCGGCTGGCCGCCGAACGCGGCCGCCTCGAGCTCGCCCTTGACCCGCAGGGCCAGCGCGTCCCGGAGGTGGTCGAGCCCGGTCAGCGCGGCGTTGACCGTCTTGTACTCGGTGTCGGCCGTGGTGCTGGACTCGACGGCGGCCGTCGAGGCCTGCATGGTGAAGGCCCCGAACTGGCCGACGCTGGAGTTGAGCTGCTTGTAGCAGGCGCCCAGCGCGGCCACGCCCGGCGCCGCCAGCGCGCGGTTGGGGGCGGTCAGGATCTGCGTGACGACCCGGCCGTCGTGCTCGTAGTCATCCTTGAGGCCGGTCAGGTACATCAGGGTCGGGCGCAGGTCGGTCTCGTCCATCCAGGTACCGGTGGTGCCGCTGTTGACCACTTCGACCTGGCCGCTGTTGGGGCCGGCCGAGCTCGGGCCGGTGTTCGGCGCCTGGCCGTCCAGGCCGAGGTGCTTCACCCCGGGGCCGGCGAAGGCCGCGTAGTTGGTGTTGATCTCGGCGGCGTAGTCGCCGTGGTCCCAGGCGAACCCGGTGTTCTGGGTGACGCACGCTCCCCCGCCGCAGTCGGCCGCTCCGGGGCTGAAGAAGTAGTCCGGCTTGGCGAACAGCGCGAACGTGGGTGTCCGGGCCGGGTCGGCGTTGACCATGTGCAAGATCGCCATCTCGGCCGGGTCGGCGAGGAAGTTGGTGATCTTCTGGGTGCCGCCCGCGTACGGGTTGTTCGCGGTCAGCCCGGCTACGTCGCGTTCCAGCGTGCGGACCTTCGGGTCGTTCGGCCCGGGGTCGCCGGTGACGTAGAACTCCGGCGCGGTGTCCGACTCCAGGCTGAACGGCGTGGTGTCGTTCTTCTCGGTGGCCAGCAGGCCGGTCATGTTGCCGGCCAGCTCGCCGAAGGAGCCCGCCGGGTAGGTGCACGGGATGCTGGTGCCGTTGCAGTTGGCCGGGGTGGGCTGGATGGCCCGGCCCACGTTGGCGCCGGCCTCGTGGTCGCCCTCGTCCGAGCTGAGGATGAACTCCGTGTTGGCCGGGGTGATGCCCTCGGCCGCCAGCCGCTTGAAGAACGTGCCGAACGCGTGCGTTGTAGTACTGCGCCTGGGCGACGTAGCAGGCGGTGCCGCTGCCGAGCGCGGCGGGCGCGCCCTTGCAGGCGGCGGCCAGCGCGGGGATGTTCTCGTTGCCGTGGATGTCGGCGATGTAGCCGTTCACGACCGGCAGGCCCGCCTCCAGCGAGTCGGCCATGTACGCCAGCGTCTGCGCGGCGTTGATCGGGCCGAAGCCGGGGAAGCCGGGGCTCGTGGTGAAGGCGCCGTTGATCTGGTTGCCGTTCTCGTCCACCAGGTTCCCTGACCCGTTGGTGACCTGGAATCCGTTGTGCGTCAGGTTCGGCTTGCCCGCGCCGAGCTGCGGCGCGACGTACCGGTGCCCGAACAGGGCCTGGAAGCCGTTGTAGCCGCCCGGCTCGTCCGGCAGCACGTCCGGCGCCGCGGTCGGCGACGCGCTGGTCTGCCCGAACTTGACGCCCTTGGCATCGGCGCAGAACGCGTTGCCCTGGGCGCAGTGCACGGCCACGCCGACGTAGTCGGCGGTCTCGGCGTCCTTGAAGGAGTCCTTGTCCGCGGCCAGCTGCTGCGCCTCCGGGGAGTTGGCGCCGAAGAAATGGGCGATGTCGGGCGTGGTGTTCTCGAGCTCCTGGTTGGCGGTGGCGATGTCGGCCACGTCGCAGCCCGCCCGGGTGAACGGCACCCACGGCGCCGGCGGGGTGGTCGCGGGCGACACGGCGTGCGGCGCGGTGGCTGGCGGCACCGGGGCGTAGGGCATGTTCGCGTTGGTGTCGTGGGCCGGGTTGGGCGTCTTGGCGGTGTCGTCGACCGGGTCGGTCCAGTAGGCGAACGAGCTGGCCGGATCGGTGGTGTTGAAGGCGCCGTTCGGCCCGTCGGTGTTGTAGGCCTGGTAGCTGTTGGAGATCGGCATGCCCAGCCGGTCGCCGTACAGGCCGCTCCAGGTGGTCAGCAGGTCATCGGCGGTGTGCGCGATGAGCGGGGTGTGGCTGTTGGACAGGAACGTGCCGTTGTTCTCGAAGAAGTTCAGCAGGTTCGGCATCAGTTCCAGGTCGGATGGGACGTTCGGGTTGTCCCGGAAGTAGTGCACGTTGTCGTAGGTGAGCTCCACGACGTGCTTGACGCCGTGGCCTAGGTGGCACGACCCGCCTGCGGTCGCCGCGGCGCTGGTGCTGGCGCCGGTGCTGGCCGTGGCGCTGGTGCTGGCCGCGCTGGCTGTCATCGATGTGCCGGCCAGGCCCAGCGTGCCGAGCAGCGCCGCCGCGCTCGCGGCCGCGGTGATACGGAGCCCGGTCGTCCGGCGGCCCGCGCGTCGTCGCGCGTCCCGTCCTCTCCTCATGAGCTGTTTCCTCTCACGCGTCAAGCGCGGCGCGCCCAAGCCGGCACCGCGCCAGCCCACGATGCCACGCTTTCAGCCAGTTCAGAAGAGACTTCCAGGTGTCTTTTTGTGTAAATCCGGTGAAACCATGATCACTTTCGCTCTCAGGGCCCCGCGATGGCCGGGGATCTCGGGCGGCGGCCGGTGTCCGCCGCGATCACTGGTCCCAGCCGAATTCCGGATTACCGGGCAGCAGTGGTAGCGGATTCGGCGCCGCGGCGTCCACGCGCTACGGCGACCTATTCGCGCTGTGCCGGTCGTAGGCGCGTCATGATCGCGCCACGGGCAGTCTACGGACGGCGCTGACCCGGCCGGGCACTGGGGCGCGTGGGTCAGGACAGGGCGGAGATCTGGCGGGCCAGGGCGAAGTCGTTCGCGGTCAGGCCGCCCGCCGAGTGGGTGCTGAGGGTCAGCGTCACCTTGTTCCACGAGATGGCGACGTCGGGATGGTGGTTGGCGCTTTCGGCCAGGTAGGCGACGGCTCCGAGGTAGAGCAGGGCGTCGCGGAAGTCCTTGCGCTCGGTGACCGTGGTGATGGCGGTGCCGTCCCGGGTCCAGGCCGGGATGGTGGCCAGCTCTTCGTTGATCTGGGGCTCGGTGAGAAGGTCCATGGTTCCGGCATACCATTCCCAGGTGACAACACCGAGGCAGACCCCGCTGCACGGGGTCCACGAGCGGCTCGGCGCCACGATGACCTCGTTCGCCGGCTGGCAGATGCCGTTGCGGTACGCCAGCGAGACTTCCGAGCACCTGGCGGTGCGGCGCGCGGCCGGCCTGTTCGACCTGTCGCACATGGGCGAGATCTCCGTCGCCGGGCCCAGCGCGGGCGACGTCCTGGACTACGCCCTGGTCGGCAACCTGTCCGCGCTGCGACCGGGGCGGGCCCGGTACACGATGATCTGCGCGGAAGACGGCGGCGTGCTCGACAACCTGGTCGTGTACCGGCTGGACGCCGGCGAGTTCCTGGTCATCGCCAACGCCTCCAATACCGATGTGGTCTACGGGGCGCTGGCTGACCGGGCTCGCGGGCATGACGCCCAGGTCGCGGACGCCACCGGGGACTACGCGCTGATCGCCGTGCAGGGCCCGGCCGCGGCCGGGATCCTGGCGCCGCTGGCGGGCGGCCTGGACCTCGACGGCATGAAGTATTACGCCGGTGCGTTCGGTTCGGTAGCCGGGCGGCGGGCCTGGGTGGCGCGCACCGGGTACACCGGCGAGGACGGCTTCGAGGTGTACTGCCGCCCGGAGGACGCCACGCACGTCTGGGAGGCGCTGACGGCCGCGGGCGGTCCGGCCGGCCTGGTCCCCGCCGGGCTTGCCGCCCGCGATACGCTCCGGCTGGAGGCCGGCATGCCACTGTACGGCAACGAGCTCGGCCCGGACGTGACACCTTTCGAAGCGGGCCTAGGACGGGTGGTGAAGTTCGACAAGCCGGGCGAGTTCGTGGGCCGCGAGGCCCTGGCCGCCCGTGCTGCGTCCGGACCCGTCCGGCGGCTGGCCGGGCTGACGATCCAGTCCCGCCGGATCGCCCGGCACGGGTATCCGGTGCTGGCTGACGGCTCGCCGTGCGGCACTGTTACCAGCGGGGCCCCGTCGCCGACGCTGGGCGTGCCGATCGCGATGGCGTTCCTCGACCCGGCCGATTCTGAAGATCGCGTCCTTACCGTGGGCATCAGGGGTGAGGCGGTGCCCGCTCAACTGACGGACCTGCCGTTTTACCGGAGGAGACAATAACGATGAGCGTTCCAGCCGAGCTGCATTACACGCCGGAGCACGAGTGGGTGTCGCTCGACGGCGCCACGGCATCGATTGGCATCACCGAGTACGCGGCCCAGCAACTCGGCGACGTGGTCTACGTGTCCCTGCCGGCCGTGGGCAGCGCCGTCACGGCGGGCGAGCCCTGCGGCGAGGTGGAATCGGTCAAGTCGGTCAGTGACCTGTACTCCCCCGTCGACGGCGAGGTCACCGAGGTCAACGCCGAGCTCGAGGACGATCCGTCCCTGGTCAACGCCGACCCGTACACGGGTGGCTGGATGTTCCGGGTGCGGGTGCCGCAGGATGGTGACGGCCAGCCGGCCCTGCCGGCCGACATGCTGTCCGCCGCCGAGTACGAAGAGCTGACCAAGAGCGCCGGCTAGCGTTCAGCGCCGGCCGGAGCATGCTGCGGCGGGCGCTAACGTCGCCTGCGGCCGGCGCGTGCGCCGCCGGAGGCTAGCGCTTGCGGCGGCGGCGCACGAGGAACAGGGCGGTCACGCCGACGACCACGGCGGCCGCTGCTCCCCCGGCCATCAGCGGGTCGATCTGGCTGGCCCGCTGGCGGACCTGCTCCATGACCCGGTGCACGTTCTTCTTCGGGCTCACCCGGTCGGCGATGGCGTCGATGGTGCGCGCCAGCTCCGCGCGGGTGCGGTCGATGTCCGCCACCAGCGCGTCCTGGCTGGCGGGCTTCGCGTCGGTGTCCGCGTCAGCCATCACATACTCCGTCCTGTCCTGTTGCTCAGTTCCTGTCCCGGCGCTGCGGCCCTGCGGCCCGGCGGCGTGAGGGACTTATCTTGTCAGGTCCACTACGACCTTTACATCACCCGGCTGCCTGGTAAGCGCCTGTGGCCAGCCGGACAGCGGGACGCGCTGGCTGATCAGGCGGTCCGGCCAGGCCTGCCCGGCCCCGGCCAGCGCCTCGACAGCCAGCTCATAGTGCCGGCGCGCCGCGCTCACCGTACCGAAGATCATGTTCCCGGCGGGCGGGCAGGCCGGCTTCATGATTCACGACAGAGGATCCGTGAATACAGCGCCCCGCTACGTGGGGTCGATGGGCTCGAGGAATTCGAGGCGGTTGCCGTGCGGGTCCTGGCTGTAGAAACGGCGCATGCCGGGGAAGTCGCCGTCGAAGGTCACCGGGTAGCCGGCGTCACGCAGCCGGGCGGCCCAGGCGTCGAGGCCCTCCACCAGCAGGCCCGGATGCGCCTTGCGGGCCGGACGGAAATCCTCCTCGACGCCGAGGTGCAGCTCGATGCCGTGGCCCCGGAACCAGCAGCCGCCCCGCGCGGCCAGGACCGGCGGCTTGGCTACCTCGTCCAGCTCCAGCACGCCGCCGTAGAACTCCCGGAGCGCCGCCTCGCTGCCCGCCGGGCAGGCCAGCTGTACGTGATGAATCACCGCGCCGCCTCCAAACTATCTTGACGTCAAGGTATCACGGGGCCGCTGGCGCGCCGGGCGGCCCGGGTCATGACCGCGGCCGCGAGCAGGCCGGCGGCGGAGAGGGCAGCCAGCCAGCAGGCCGTGGCGGACATCGCGCTGGCCGAGGCGGCTGCCCTGGCCACGGCGGCCGCCCCGGGCACGGCGGCCGATCCGGGCCGGCGGCTGACCCGGTGGCGGTAGCCAGCCCGGGCGCGCGGGACAGGTAGACCGAGCCGATGACGGCGACGCCGAGCAGCTGGGCGAGCTGCACGGTGGTGGTGAGCAGGCCGGACGCGTCGGCCGCGCGGGCCGCGGGCACGTGCGTCAGCGACTGGGTGAGCAGCGGGCTGACCGACAGGCCGAGACCCAGGCCCACCCCGGCCAGGCCGATCCAGGTCAGCGCGGCTATCGCCCCCGGCTGGCCAGCCGGGTGGAGACCGGCGGAGCGCAGGCCGGCGGCCAGGGCCAGGTAGGCGGCGGTGCCGGTGGCCAGCCCGGCGGGGACGACGACCCGGCGGAGCGCGGCGGGCAGCCGCCGCCAGCAATAGCCGGTCAGCCCGAACACCACCGCCATCGGCAGGTAGCTCACGCCCGCCCGCAGCGCGCTCTGCCCTAGGCCCTCCTGCAGGTGCAGCGTGAAGGCGAACAGCAGGCCGCCATACCCGATCTGGGTGGCGGCCAGCGTGACCAGCCCGGACGGCAGCGCCGGGGCGCGCAGCACGGCCAGGTTCAGCAGCGGGTCGCCGCCGCGGGCGGCCACCCGGCGCTCGATGAGCACGAAGCACGCGGCCAGGACCAGGCCGGCCGCGATACAGCCGGCGCACCAGGCGGGCCAGCCCGCCTCGCGGCCGAGGACCAGCGGCAGCACGATCAGCAGGACCGATCCGGCCGCGGCGGCCAGGCCGGCCAGGTCGAGCCGCCGGGGCGGGGCGGCGCCCGGCTGGCCGCCCGCCGTGCCTGGTCGGTCGACGGCTAGCCGGCTGGGCGGGCGTCCGGCTGGCTGGCTGGTCGGGCGGGACGAGGCGGGGGACGGCGACGGCGAGCATGATCCCGATCGGCACGTTGATGGCGAACACCGGGCGCCAGCCGGTGCCGAACAGGTCCGCGTTCACCACCACGCCACCGAGGACCAGGCCGGCCACCGCCCCGGCGGAGAGCACCGCCGCGTACGCGGACAGCGCGCGGGCCCGCGCGGGCCCGGCGAAGGTCAGCTGGATGATGCTGAACACCTGCGGGACCAGCACGGCCGCACCCGCGCCCTGGACCAGCCGGAAGGCGATCAGGGCCTGGCTGTCCGGGGCCAGCGCGCAGGCCAGCGAGGCGGCGGTGAAGACGAGCACGCCGGCCAGGTAGGTCCGGCGGCGGCCGTAGCGGTCGCCGAGCCGGGCGCCGGTGATCAGCAGCATGGCGTACGCGATCGTGTAGCCGCCCACGACCAGCTGCAGCGACGCGCCGGAGGCGTGCAGGCTGGCGGCGATCGACGGCATGGCCACGTTGGTCACCAGGACGTCGATGATGCACATGAACTGGCCGAGCAGCAGCACGGCCAGCATGAGCCAGTTACGGGGCGAGGCGGCGGGGCTGGTCTGGGAGCCGGGAACGGCCCGGCGGGTATGGAGAGCCATCGGTTCCTCCCTAGAGGGCTCGAGGACAGGCAGGATGACACCGGGAGAAGGACAGAGTCACCGGCACGACGCGCGGGCGGTGCGGGAGGGGACAGCTCGGGGCTAGCTGGTTTCGGTGATGCGGCGTTCCAGGTAGCGGCGCTCGGGGAGGCTGTGAGCCAGGTCCAGGGCGGCCTGGTAGGCGGCCCGGGCCTCGGCGGGACGGCCAAGACGGCGCAGGAACTCGGCTCGGGTCGAGTGCCAGTACTGGTAGCCGGGCAGGCCGAGGCCGTCGACGATGGCCAGCGCGGCGGCCGGGCCTTCGACTTCCGCGATCGCCACGGCGCCGTTCAGCCGGACCACGGCCGAGCCGGTCAGGTCGGCGAGCTCGCGGTAGAGCGCGGCGATCTGCGGCCAGTCGAGCCGTTCCTCCGCCTGCAGCGAGGCGATCGCGGCCTGCAGCGCGTACGGGCCGCGGGCGCTTGGTCCGTGCCGCAGGGCGGGGTCGAGGAGAGCACGGTCCAGCAGGTCCCTGGCCTCGGCGATCTGCCGCCAGTCCCACCGCGACCGGTCCTGGTCCGGCAGCAGCACCAGGTCCTGGCCGTCGAACCGCGTCTCCCGGCGCGCGTCGTGCAGCAGCATCAGCGCCAGCAGGCCGAGCACCTCCGGCTCGGCCGGGAGCAGCGCGGTCAGCACCCGGCCGAGGCTGATCGCCTCGGCGGCCAGACCTGGTTCCGGAGGCGGCTCGGGACCTGGCTCCCGGCTCGGCCGCGCGTCCGCGGCCGGGTTGCTGTAGCCCTGGTTGAAGATGAGGTAGACGACAGCGAGGACCGCACCGAGCCGCTCGGGCAGCCGGGCGGCGGCCGGGATGCCGAACGGGATGCCGGCCACCTTGATCTTGGACTTGGCCCGGGTCAGGCGGCGCTTCATCGTCTCGGCCGGGACCAGGAACGCCCGCGCGATCTCCTCGGTGGCCAGTCCGGCCACGGCGCGGAGGGTCAGCGCCACCTGCGCCTCGACCGCCAGTGCGGGGTGGCAGCACATGAAGACGAGCTCCAGCCGCTCGTCCGGGATCGGGGTTTCGTCCATGGGCTCGCCCATCGGTGGTTCAGCCACGGGTTCGGACGCGAGCAGGGGGAGCTTGGCGGCCAGCACGCGATCGCGGCGCAGCCGGTCGATGGCCCGGTGCCGGGCCGTCGTCACCAGCCAGGCGCCGGGGTTGTCCGGCATCCCGCCGGACGGCCAGCGCTGGGCCGCGATCGCGAATGCCTCGGCCACCGCCTCCTCGGCCAGGTCGAAGTCGCCCAGGTAGCCGATGAGGCAGGCCAGTACCCGGCCCCACTCGTCGCGGAAGACCTGCTCGATCAGGGCAGGCTCCTAGCGCGCGGGGTCCGGCGGGACGACGGGCCTGATCTCGATCGAGCCGCCCATCCGGGCGGCCGGGATGCGGGCCGCGAGCTCGGTCGCGGCGTCCAGGTCCGCGGCCTCGACCAGGTAGAAGCCGGCCAAGATCTCCTTGGTGTCCGCGAACGGGCCGTCGGTGACCAGCGTCCGCCCGTCCTGGACGCGGACCGTGGTCGCGGTCTCGGCCGGATGCAGGGCGGCGCCGCCGGTCACCTCGGGCAGCTTCCTGAGCTCCAGGTACTCCCGGTGGCTGGCTTCGCGTTCGGTGTCGCTGAGCGCCTCGGCGGCCCCCGGCTGGCGGTAGATCAGCAGGGCGTACTGCATCGTGGGCTCCTTTCTCCTGGTAGCCATCTTGTCGTGCTGATGACGAAGAGACCGCGCCCGGGGGGACAGCGGGACCCAGGAAAGTTTCTCCCCCAGGCGATGTAGTCCTCAGGGCTAGTGAACGCCGTCCGGGATGCAGCCCGCAGGCCGATGCGGGCCGGGGCCGGGTTAGGCCACATTTAGGTGGTGAAGCGAGCCAGCGTGACGGCGGTGCTGGTCGGAGCGGTGGCGCTGGCGGTTTACCTGCTCCCCGGGCTGCCGGATCCGGCGGCGCACTGGCCGCTGTGGGACGTCCGGGTGTACGCATGGGGCGGCCAGCAGGCCGCCGCCGGGGGCGGGGCGCTGTACGCTCCGGGAGCCCGGTTCAGGTTCACCTACCCGCCGTTCGCCGCGGTGCTGTTCGCCGCCTTCGCCGGGGCGCCCGCCGGGGTGCTGAAGATCGTGCTGACCGCGGCGAGCCTGGCCGCGCTGGCGGTGCTGTGCGGGCAGGCGCTGGCCGCGGCCGGGGTGCGGCCCCGGCCGGAGACCGTCTTCGCCGTCTCCGCGCTGGCCCTGCTGACCCGGCCGGTGGCGTACACGCTGTACCTGGGCGAGATCAACCTGATCCTGGCCGCGCTGATCGGCGCGGACCTGCTGCGGCGCGAGGACGGGGCCTGGTGGCAGGGCATCGGGACCGGGCTGGCGGCCGGGATCAAGCTCACCCCGCTGATCTTCGTGGCCTACCTCGTGCTGACCCGCCGGACGCGGGCGGCGGCGACCGCCTGCGCGGCCTTCGCGCTGACGGTCGCGGCCGGGTTCGCGTGGCTGCCCGGCTGGTCCCGGGCGTTCTGGCTGGGCGGGCTGTTCTACGATCAGCGCCGGGTCGGCAACCCGGCCAACCCGTCGGACCAGTCGCTGTCCGGGGCGGTGGCCCGGCTGGCCGGCACCGGGGACCCGCCGCGGGCTCTGGTGGCTGGTCGCGGTGCTGGCGGCCGGGCTGGCGGGCCTGGCCGTGGCCGTCTGGGCCCACTACCGCGGGTACCGGCTGGCCGGGTTCTTGTGCTGCGCCTTCACCGGCCTGCTGGTGTCGCCGTTCTCCTGGACGCACCACTGGGTGTGGGTGGTTCCGCTGCTGACCTGGCTGGCCGTGACCGCCTGGCGGCGGCGTTCGGCGGCCTGGTGGGTGGCAGCGGCGTGGTGGGCGGTGGCGGCCGGAGCGGCGGCGGTGTTCTCCAGGCTCGTGCGGCTGCCCTGGCCCGGGCATCCGCCCGGAGCGGGCACGATGGCGGCGAGCGACCTGTACGTGCTGGCCGGCCTGGCGGTGCTGGCGGCGACCGGGGTGCAGGATGGCACGCCGGTGCAGAGCCGGCCCGCGATCGCGGGCCGGCTCCGGCGCTACGAGGGCGATTACTTCAGGGCGCGGACCCGCGGGATCAGCTTGAGCATGAGCGAGGACAGCGTGGGCTTCGGCGCTTTGACGCTGAGCAGCTCGCTGTCGATCATGTAGATGTCCGTGCCGTCGAGGGTCCACAGCGCCACGGTCACCTACGGCGGGCCGGGGACTTCGTATCCGTCAGGTATTCGGTGAGCAGCAGGGACTGGTGGCCGCCGACGCGCTCGGCGGTCCGGGCATGCACGGTCTCCTTGAGCGTGCCGCCGTGCCCGTCCTTGGCGAAGCTCACCGACTTGCACGACTTGTACTTGGCGCCGATCTGGCCAAGAGCGTGGCGGCCGCGTGGTTACTCGCGACTGGTACACGGACTGCTGGAAGATCTCCTGCACGGCCGCCGTGGGCGACTTGGCCGTGGCCGCCTCGTTCGCGAAGGCGGTCTCACCGAAGCCGCCAACGTGTGCCGATGAGACTCCAGAAGTCTGAAGCACGTCATGGACGGGACGTGGAACGTGGTGCCGTGCTCGAGCGCTGCCACCCGAGTTGCTCGCGAAAAGCGTGCTGTAGCCGGGCAGGAAGCTCGAGGGAGGCAGCAGGCCGCCCTTGAGCTGTCTTGCCCGGTGACCTGGGCCGGCGCATGGGACACCGCGGGCGAGGCCAGCGCCGCCGGTGCGAGCACGTGCACAGCGCGGCCGCGACGGCTACGGCACCGGCTTTGGTACGGAACGACATGAACTGGTCTCCCTTTAGCTGCCCCGGAATGAAGGGCGCCAGCATATCGGGAGATACCGTGCGGGCGGGGGGATTTGAACCCCCACGGTGTCGCCACCAACAGGACCTAAACCTGCCGCGTATGCCATTTCGCCACGCCCGCGCGCGCGACCGGCGAATGCCTGGTCGCTGGTAAGACCGTACCGCCTAGGCGCCGACCTCGGCGCGCAGCCGGGCGACATGGCCGGTGGCCTTGACGCCGTACAGCGCCTTAGCGATAGCGCCGTCCGCGTCGACCACGAACGTGGACCTGATCACGCCGACCATGGTCTTGCCGTAGAGCTTCTTCTCGCCGTAGGCGCCGTAGGCCTCGAGCACGGCGTGGTCGGGGTCGGACAGCAGCGGGAAGGTCAGCCCCTCGGAGTCCCGGAACTTGGCCAGCTTGGCCGGCTTGTCGGGCGAGATGCCGAGCACGGTGATGCCCGCGGAGTTCAGCTCGGCCAGGCTGTCCCGGAAGTCGCAGGCCTGCTTGGTGCAGCCGGGCGTCATCGCGGCCGGATAGAAGTACACGATCACCCGCTGGCCGCGGAACGAGGACAGCGACACCTCGTTCTCGTCGGCGTCCAGCAAGGTGAACTCGGGGGCCGGGTCGCCCGGCGCCAGCCGCTGGTCTGTCATGTGCCCTCCCGTGGTTGTGCGAGCGCGGCGGTGATGAACGGGACCAGAGCGCGGAAGGCGCGGCCGCGGTGGCTGATCGCGTCCTTGGCCTCGGCGGTCATCTCGGCCGTGGTCTGGTCAAAGCCGTCGGGCAGGAAGATGGGGTCGTAGCCGAAGCCGCCGCTGCCGCGCGGTTCCCGGATCAGCCGGCCCTCGACCTCCCCGGTCACCACCCACTCGCGGGCCGCGGGTCCCGGCCCGACCAGGGCGGCGGCGCAGGTGAACCGCGCACCGAGCCTTTCGTCGGGCACGTCGCCCACCTGGGCCAGGACCAGCTCCAGGTTGGCCCGGTCGTCGCCGTGGCCGCCCGCCCAGCGGGCGGACAGCACGCCGGGCATGCCGTTGAGCGCGTCCACGCACAGGCCGGAGTCGTCCGAGACCGCGGGCAGGCCGGTGTAGTCGGCGATCGCGCGCGCCTTGAGCAGCGCGTTCGCCTCGAACGTGGCCCCGGTCTCCGGCACCTCGGGCGCGTCCGGGAACTCCTCGAGGCCGACCAGCTTGATCGCACCGCCGTGGTCCGCGGCGGCCAGGATACGAGCCAGCTCGCGCAGCTTGGCGGCGTTGCGGGTGGCCAGTACGACGGCGTCAGCGGCCACGCGGATCACATCCGGCTGGACGGGCCATCCCACGGCAGCGGAGCGCCCGGCCGCCCGTGGGGCGATAAGGCCAGCGCGTCATGCTGCAGCCTGGTCAGCTCGCCGCAGCCGGTCACGGCGAGGTCGAGGAGCTGGTTGAGCAGGTCCCGGCTGAACGGCTCCTGCTCGGCGGTCCCCTGGATCTCCACGAAGTCGCCGCTGGCGGTGCAGACCACGTTCATGTCGGTCTGCGCGGCCACGTCCTCCTCGTAGCACAGGTCGAGCCGGGGCTCGCCGTCGACGATGCCGACGCTGACGGCGGACACCGAGGTGAGCAGCGGGTCGCCCTTGGTCCGCTTGCGGCCCTTGAGCCAGGCCACCGCCTCGGCCAGCGCGACGTAGCCGCCGGTGATGGCGGCCGTCCGGGTGCCGCCGTCGGCCTGGAGCACGTCGCAGTCGATGACGATGGTGTTCTCGCCCAGCGCCTTGTAGTCCACGCAGGCCCGCAGCGAGCGCCCCACCAGCCGGGAGATCTCGTGCGTGCGGCCGCCGAGGCGGCCCTTGACCGACTCGCGGTCGTTGCGGGAGTTGGTCGCCCGGGGCAGCATGGCGTACTCGGCGGTCACCCAGCCGAGCCCGCTGCCGCGCCGCCAGCGGGGCACGTCCTCGGTGACGCTCGCGGCGCACAGCACCCGGGTGCGGCCGAATTCCACCAGCACCGACCCCTCGGCGTGGTCGAGCCAGCCGCGGGTCAGCCGCACCGGCCGCAGTTCGGTGACGGATCGTCCGTCGGGTCGTGACATGCCGCCCAGCCTATCGGCCAGCCGGCACTGGCAGGCCGGGATCGCGGGCAGGCCGGGATCAGGTAGCGGGCCCGAGCACCAGGCCGCTGGTGGCCAGCGACAGCGGCCCGTCGAAGGCGCTGGCCGCCTGGGCCAGCGTCTGCTCCCGGTCGTTCCACGGCACCAGGTGCGTGAGCACCAGCTGCCCGGCCCCGGCCCGGGTCGCGTGGGCGGCGGCCTGCCGCGCCGTCAGGTGCAGGTCAGGACGGTCGTCCTGGCCGTCGAGGAACGACGCCTCGCAGAGCAGCACGTCCACCCCGCCGGCCAGCCGGACCAGCGCGTCGGACTCCCCCGTGTCGGCCGAGTAGGCCAGCTGCCAGCCGTCGTGCCGGACCCGGAAGCCGAACGTCTGCACCGGATGGTTCATCAGCTCCGTGGTGATCAGGAAAGGACCTATACCGAACGAGCCGGGTTCGAGCTCGCGCACATCGAACCTCAGCTGGCCGCCGGGGCCGCCGGCGATGCCGTCGGAGCCCGGGCCCAGATCGGGTTTGGCCAGCCCGGCCGTGCCGCGCGGCCCGTAGACGGGGATTACCGGCTGGGGGCCTCGCGGCGTGAACTGCCGGGCTATCCAGTAGGCCGCCAGGTCGATGCAGTGGTCGGCGTGCAGGTGGCTGATGCAGATCGCGTCGACGCCGAAGAGCTCGGTGTACCGCTGGAGCACCCCCAGCGACCCGTTACCCATGTCGATGACCAGGCGGAATCCCTCCGCCTCGAGCAGGTAGCAGGATGCCGGGCTGTCCGGCCCGGGGAAGCTCCCCGCGCACCCGATCACCGTCACGCGCATGCGTGCCATTATGGCCTGAACATGTTCACGCTTTTTTACGGTCTGTCGGCGGATCCGGTTCACCAGGGGCATATCGATCTCGTGACGGCTGCCGTCACCGAGCTCGACGACCGGGGACATGAGGTTTCCCTGGTGCTCCTGGTTCCCGTCTACCGGCGCAATCCCGTCGGCGAGCACCCTAAGTACGGTCTGCCGGAGACCTACGAGGACCGGGTCCAGCTGGCCGAGCTGGCGGCCGGGGTGATGAGCAAGCAGCTGGCCGGGGCCGGCATCCTGAACTGCGCGGTCACCGTCAGCCGGGCCGCGCGGGAGCTGGCGATGAGGTCAGGCGGGCCGAACTACGACCTCGAGACGCTGCGCTACGTCCGGGACCGGCTCGAGCCGGGCGGCGAGCTGCTCTTCCTGATGAGCGCCGAGCTCGTCGCGGGACCGGACCCGGAGTTCGCGCGCTGGCACGAGCCGGTCGAGATCGCCCGGCTGGCGACCCTGGCGATCGCCCCCCGGCCGGGATACCCGCCGAACATGAATTTCCTCGCCGGACTCACCGCGGAAGGGGGACGTTTCATCTACCTCAATAGCGTGGTCACCATGGACATTTCCTCGAGCCAGATCAGGGAACGGCTGATGGCGGGGGCCGATCCGCACGTGCTGGCCGGCGAAGGGCTGATCCCCGCGTCGGTCGCCGACTACATCGCCCGGCACCCCGGGCTGTACCGGCCCCGGACGGCGGGCGCCTGAATGGGCGGTATCACCTCCGAGGTCGAGCCGATCTACGTGACCACGGTCGGCGAGCTGGTCAGCGCGGTCACCGACATGTCGACCGGCCGGTATGTGCTCTGGTACCGCGGCCACAGCCAGGCGGACTGGGACGTGCTGCCGTCGATCTGGCGGGGCTACAGCCCGGCCGAGGAGCGGAACCTGACGAACCGGTTCCGCTCCCGCGCCTCGATCCGCTACTCCCCCGCCCCGGACTACGCCGCGACGGCGGCCTGGCTCAGCCTGATGCAGCACTACGGGCTGCCGACCCGGTTGCTCGACTGGACCCGGTCCCCCCTGATCGCGGCGTACTTCGCGATCGCGGCCGCCCTTCCCGGGCACGCCCGCCCCGGCGGCGAGGACGCGGCCATCTGGGTGCTCCACCCGGAGATCCTCAACGCGCGGCAGGGGTTCCGCGCGGTGACGCCGCCCATCGACGCGCACATGTGCGGAAGCATGCTGTGGCCCGCGTTCAGCGACAACGCCGAGGAAAACGACAAGGTCCTGGCGGTGATGTCGGCCGAGACGGACCTGCGGATGTTCGTCCAGCAGGGGTGCTTCACCATCCATTCCAGCCACACCGCGCTCAACAAGAGCGACGGCCACGCGGACTACCTGCAGCCGGTGGTGGTGCGCCGGGAGGACATCCCGCGGATGGCACGGGAGATCGATGCCTGCGGCTTCCGCCGCGGCGACATGTTCCCCGATCTGGGCAACCTGGCCGAGGAGCTGCGGCGCACCCATCCGCCGGGCTCCTACGTCGAGGAGCCGAACCCGTCCCGGTGACCGGGCCGCTCCGGGATAGCCTGATCGGGCCAGCCGAAAAGGCCAGCTAAAAGGGGAGCCTGTGACCGAACCAGCCGACGGGGACCGGGCCGCGCCCTACCCGCAGGAGCAGCGGGACGCCGTCTACCGGGTGATCGCGGAGCGGCGGGACGTCCGGCGGGGGTTCCGGCCCGATCCGGTACCGGCCGATGTACTCGGCCGGGTGCTGACCGCGGCGCACCAGGCGCCCTCGGTGGGCCTGTCGCAGCCGTGGGACTTCATCGTCATCACCGACCGGGCTAAGCGGGAGCGGATCACGGCACTGGCCGCCCGGCACCGCGACGACTTCGCCGCGGCCCTGCCCGCCGCGCGAGCCCGCGCGTTCGACCAGCTCAAGATCGAATCGATCCTGGACACCCCGGTCAACGTGGTGGTGACGTGCGACCGGACCCGGGGCGGGCGGCACACGCTGGGCCGGGCCACCCAGCCGCAGACCGCGGACTTCTCGGCCGTGCTGGCGGTGGCGAACCTGTGGCTGGCGGCCCGGGCCGAAGGCCTGGGCGTCGGCTGGGTCAGCTTCTTCGACGCTCATGAGCTGGCCGCCGAGCTCGGCCTGCCCGGCCACCTAGACGTCATCGCCTACCTGTGCGTCGGCTACGTGGACGAGTTCGGGCCGGAACCGGAGCTCGCGACGGCGGGCTGGGCGCGGCGGCGGCCGGTGTCGTGGGCGGTGCACGCCGAGGAGTTCGGCCGCCGGGGCCTGCCCGGGGAGGAGGCGGTCGACATGCTCGCCGACGTCATCGCGGCCATCGCCCCGGCCGACGCAGCCGCGATGGCCGCCGCGCGGGAGCGGCAGGACAAGATGACCAAGCCGCGCGGCTCCCTCGGCGAGCTCGAGGACGTCTCGGTCCGGCTGGCCGGGCTGGCCGGGACGTGCCCGCCGCCGCTGCCCGAGCCGGCCTGCGTGGCGGTGTTCGCGGCCGATCACGGGGTACACGCCCAGGGGGTCAGCCCGTGGCCGCAGGAGGTGACGGCCCAGATGGTGGCCAACTTCCTGGCCGGCGGGGCGGTGATCAACGCGTTCGCGGCCCAGGCCGGCGCCGAGGTCACCGTGGTCGACATCGGGGTGGCGGCCGACCTGGACCCGGTCCCGGGGCTGCTGCCGCGCAAGATCGGGCGCGGCACCGCCGACTTCACGGCCGGCCCGGCGATGAGCCGGGACCAGGCACTGGCCGCGATCACGGCCGGCGCCGAGATCGCCCGGGACCTGGTCGCGGCGGGCAACCGGTGCCTGGTCACCGGCGACATGGGGATCGCCAACACCACCGCCTCGGCCGCGCTGATCTGCGCGTTCACCGGCGCCGACCCGGCCGACGCGACCGGGCACGGGACCGGCATCGACGCCGCCACCTACGCCAGGAAGATCGACATCATCTGCCGCGGGCTGGCCCGGCACTCCCCCGACCCGGCCGACCCGGTGGGGGTGCTGGCCGCGTTCGGCGGGTTCGAGCACGCGGCGCTGGCCGGGTTCATCCTGGGCGCGGCGGCGCTGCGGGTGCCGGTGATCCTGGACGGCGTCATCGCCGGGGCGGCCGCGCTGGCGGCCGCCGCGCTGGCCCCGGACGCGGTCGCGGCCTGCTTCGCCGGCCACCGCAGCGTCGAGCCCGGCCACGCCATCGCCCTGGACCACCTGGGGCTGCGGCCGCTGGTCGACCTGGGCCTGCGGCTGGGCGAGGGCACCGGCGCGGTGCTGGCGCTGCCGCTGGTGCAAAGCGCCGCCCGCGCACTGCGCGACGTCGCCACCTTCGACTCGGCGGGCGTCGCCGACAAGGAGGGCTAAGCCCAGAGCTGGCCTTCCAGGTCGGATTCGGCTTCTTCCAGGGTGCCGGAGTAGGCGCCGGTGGAGAGGTACTTCCAGCCGCCGTCGGCGACCAGGATCACGATGTCGGCGGGCTCCCCGGCGGCCACCGCCTTGGCCGCCATGCCCAGGCCGGCGTGCAGCGCGGCGCCGGCCGAGATGCCCGCGAAGATGCCCTCGGCGGAGATGAACTCCCGGGTCCGGCGGAGCGCGTCGGCCGCCGCGACGGAGAACCGGGTGGTCAGCACGGACTCGTCGTAGAGCTCGGGGACGAAGCCCTCGTCCACGTTGCGCAGCCCGTAGACGAGCTCGCCGTAGCGCGGCTCGGCCGCGACGATCTTGATGTCCGGCTTGTGCTCGCGCAGGTAGCGGCCCGCGCCCATCAGCGTGCCGGTGGTACCCAGGCCGGCCACGAAGTGGGTGACGGCGGGCAGGTCCTCGAGGATCTCCGGGCCGGTGGTCTCGTAGTGCGCGCGGGCGTTCGCCTCGTTGCCGTACTGGTAGAGCATGACCCAGTCGGGGTGCTCGGCGGCGAGCTGCTTGGCCACCCGGACCGCCTCGTTCGAGCCGCCCGCGGCGGGCGAGCCGATGATCTCGGCGCCGTACATCCGCAGCAGCTGGCGGCGTTCGGAGCTGGTGTTCTCCGGCATGACCACGATCAGCCGGTAGCCGCGCAGCTTGGACACCATGGCCAGCGAGATACCGGTGTTCCCGGAGGTGGGCTCCAGGATCACCGAACCCGGCTGGAGCAGGCCGTCCTTCTCCGCCTGGGCGATCATGAAGAAGGCGGCCCGGTCTTTCACCGAACCCGTCGGGTTCCTGTCCTCCAGCTTGGCCCACAGCCGCACGTCGGCGGAGGGAGACAACCGGGGCAAACCCACCAAGGGCGTATGGCCGAGCGAGTCAAGCAGGTTCTCGTAGCGCAAATGCCCGATCCGTTCGGGATATAAGACGGCGGTCAGCGGTCGCCGCCGGCCACCGCGGGCAGGACGGTCACCGTGTCGCCATCCTTGACGGGGGTCTCCAGGCCGGACAGGAACCGGACGTCCTCGTCGTTGAGGTACACGTTGACGAAGCGCCGCAGGCCCTTGTCGTCGACCAGCCGGGCGCGCAGCCCGCCGTGCCGCTGGTCCAGGTCGTCGAACAGCTCGTCGAGCGTCGATCCGGCCCCCTCGACTTGCTTGGCGCCGTCGGTGTACGTGCGCAGGATCGTCGGGATGCGAACCTCGATGGCCATGAACAACGCTCCGGTGAGTTATCTGGTCGGTCCTTGGCGTCCAACCCTTACGGGGACGGAATCATTCCACCACGCTGACCGGTTCCTCGGTGACCTTGCCCTCTTCGATGCGGTAGGAGCGGAACTCGGTTTCGTTGTCGTCCCTGGTCGAGACCAGGACGTAGTGCGCTTGGGGCTCGCTCGCGTAGGAGATATCGGTCCGGCTCGGGTACGCCTCGGTGGCGGTATGCGAGTGATAGATGACGACCGGTTCCTCGTCGTTGTCATCCATGTCACGCCAGACCCGGAACTGCTCGGCGGAGTCGAAGCGGTAGAAGGTGGGGGAACGTTCGGCGTTGGCCATGGCGATGAACCGTTCCGGGCGGTCGCTGCCGGCCGGCCCGGCGATCACGCCGCACGCCTCGTCCGGATGGTCGGCCCGGGCGTGGGCCACGATCTTGTCGTGCAGCTCCCGCGAGATCGTCAGCATGATTCCCGAGCTTACGGGGGGCCGGGGGGTCGGCCCCCCGGGGTAGCAGAGCGCTTACGGCGGCTCTCCCCCCGCGAGCCAAAGGGCGCCGGCCGCTGTCTGGACTGAGGAGTGAGGAGCTTGCGACGAACGACGAGGGAAGACAGGGCCTCAAAGGCGCCCGGCGGCGAGCGGGGACTAGTGGAGCGCTTGGACGAGGGATTCCTGGACGGCGCCGAGCCAGGCGTAGACCTCGAACGAGGTCCACTGGGGGTCGTCCGGCTTCAGCCGGCTCCACTGCTCCTCGAACTCCTCGGTGACGCCGAGCCGGACGCCGAGTGCGAGCCGGACGTCGTTCAGCGCCTTGAGCCAGGACAGGGCCTGGTCCTTGGTCAGCTGGATGCGGCCGCCCTCCTCGGGCAGCGTGTCCATCAGTTCCCCGGCGGCCTGGTACTTGGCGCTGCGCAGGGCGGGCTCGGTGTACTTGCGGAACTCCCCGGCCGATTCCGGGTCGTCGCGGTAGCCGTCGGGCAGCAGCCGGGCCAGCACCGGGTCGTCGGGCGGCTGCTCGGCCCCGGGCCCGTGCACCATCGCCTCCAGGGTGGCCAGCTCGGTGTCGGCCGGATCCGTGCGCACGCCGGATTCCTCCGGCTCGACCAGCGCCATGACCTGGCCCACGAGGCTGCGCAGCAGGGATGCTTCAGCGGCGGCGAGCCAGGCGCGCACGCCGCCACCGCGGACCGACCGGAATGGCTCCATGCCCGAAGGCTACTTGTCCTGTTTGACCGTGGCCCACAGGCCGTAGCCGTGCAGGACCTCGACGTTGTGCTCCATCGCTTCCCTGGCCCCGGCGGCAACCACCGCCTTGCCCTTGTGGTGCACGTCGAGCATCAGCTTGGTGGCCTTTTTCTTCGGGTAGCCGAACACGTGCTGGAAGACGTACGTCACGTACGACATCAGGTTCACCGGGTCGTTCCAGACGATCGTGACCCAGGGCTTGTCCGATACCGGGTTGTCTGCGGATCGAGGAAGATCGACCTCAGCGGGCGCCGCGCTCACAACTACCCACCTCCCACTACGTAGTCTTCCACCTGTGACGAATCCCGTGAACCACCAGGCCCGGCTTGCTGACGGGACCCAGCCTGGAATTGCCCAGCCTGCGACCGCACTGCTGACCGACCAGTACGAGCTCACCATGGTGCAGGCTTCGCTGCGCAGCGGCGCGGCCGGCCACCGGTCGGTCTTCGAGGTGTTCGCCAGGCACCTGCCGCACGGGCGCAGGTACGGCGTCGTGGCGGGCGTCGGGCGACTGCTCGACGCGGTGGAACGGTTCCGCTTCGGCCCCGCCGACCTGGAGTTCCTCGACAGCGCGGGCATCGTGGACTCCCCGACGCTGGCCTTCCTCGAATCTTACCGTTTCAGCGGGAACATCTGGGGTTACTCCGAAGGGGATTGTTACTTTCCCGGCTCGCCGATCCTGGTCGTGGAGGGCACGTTCGCCGAGGCGGTCCTGCTGGAGACCGTCATCTTGTCGATCCTGAACCACGACTGCGCGGTCGCGTCGGCCGCCTCCCGGATGGTGACCGCGGCCGGGGACCGGCCGCTGATCGAGATGGGCTCGCGGCGCACCCACGAACGGGCCGCGGTGGCCAGCGCGCGGGCCGCCTACATCACCGGCTTCTCCTCCACGTCCAACCTGATGGCCAGGTACCACTACGGCGTCCCCAGCGCGGGTACCAGCGCGCACGCGTTCACGCTGGTGCACGAGAACGAGCGGCACGCGTTCGCGACCCAGGTCGAGGCGCTCGGCAAGCAGACGACCCTCCTGGTCGACACCTACGACGTGCCGCGGGCGGTGCGGACCGCGGTCGAGGTGGCGGGCGCGGAACTCGGCGCGGTGCGCATCGACAGCGGCGACCTGCCGGTGCTGGCCCGGCAGGTCCGCACCCTGCTCGACGAGCTCGGCGCCACCAAGACCAGGATCGTGCTGACCGGGGACCTGGACGAGTACTCCATCGCGGCGCTCGGGGCGGCGCCCGTCGACGGCTACGGGGTCGGCACCTCACTGGTCACCGGGTCGGGCGCGCCGACCGCGGCGCTGGTGTACAAGCTGGTGGCCCGGTCCACCGAGTTCTCCGGCGAGCTGGAGCCGGTGGCCAAGCGCTCGGTGGGCAAGCCGGGGCGGGGCGGGCGCAAGTGGGCGGTGCGCCACCGGGACGAGCACGGCGTCGCGCACAGCGAGCGGGTCAGCCTGAGCCCGCCGGACCCCGGGCCGCTGGACCGGGAACTGCTGGTCCCGCTGGTACGGGCGGGCGAGATCGTGGGCCGCGAGGGGATCGAGGACGCCCGGGCGCGGCACCGGGCGGCGCTGGCCGAGCTGCCGCCGTACGCGCTGCAGCTGTCGCGCGGCTATCCGGCGATCCCGACCGTGTTCGACCCGGACGGGGGCGAGTCCTAAGGGGTCCGAGTCCTAAGGGGTCTACGCGCGGGTGAACACGGCGTGGATGACGATCGTGTTGTCCATCGACGCGATGCCGATCCGGTTCCACGTCAGGCCGAAGTCCGCCCGGTTGACCGGGAGCTTGCCGTCCAGCTGCACCTCGTCGCCGACGGCGGAGACCGTCGCGTCGAAGGCGGCCGGGCGGGTGGTGCCGCGGACGGTCAGCTGGCCGGCGATCCGGACGCCGCCGTCGGCCGGGCTCACGCCGTCGACGGCGAACGTGAGGTCCGGATGCTTGGCGATATCGAAGAAGTCGGCCGAGCGCAGGTGCTTGTCCCGGGTGCGGTTCTTGGTGTCGACGGACCCGGCGGCCACGGTGATGACACCGGTGGCGGCCCCGGCCGCCGTCACCTCGCCGTTCCCGGCGACCTGGCGGAAGACGCCGTGGAGCGGGCGGAGCCCCCACGTGTGCCTGCTCTCGAGCCGGACCTGCGACCTGGCCGGATCCAGCGTCCAGGACCCGGCGAGCTTGCCGTCCTGCAGCAGCGCCTGGAGCGCGGTCGCGGTCAGCTGTTCCGACGGCGCCATGCCCGCCTCCTGTTAGTTTGGTGTTGACATCAAAACTATTTTGATGAGAGAACCGTATAGACTGCGGTTCGGACGTGTCAAGCTCGGGGCCCGTGGCCAGCAGGGATAGGGCCGGCCGGAACGGAGTGCGGGGGAAGACCATGGCGGAGGAAGCGGTCGTCCCGCAGCACTCCGTGATGTGCCTGCGCCTGATGCAGGTGTTCCGCCGCGTGAGCCGGGGCATGCGGCGCTGGCAGGACGGCGCTGCGCCGCCCGCGACGGCGCCGCTCAGCCCGCGGCATGTCGCCGCGCTCGAGCAGCTTCTCGACGGCCCGGTCACCGTGAGCGAGCTGGCCGCCCGGCTCGGCCTGACCCTGACCACCGTCAGCGGCGTGCTCGCCGACCTCGACCGGGCGGGCTTCATCGAGCGGCATCCCGACCCGGCCGACCGGCGGCGGACGATCGTCGGCGTCATCCCGGCCCAGACCGCCCTGGTCCGGGACTGGCTGGACGGCGCGGCCCGGCCGCTGGCCCGCGTCCTGGACAAGCTCTCCCCCAGCGAGCAGGAGGCCTTCCTCAAGGCCATGGACCTGCTGGAAACCGAACTGCACAATCAGGACACCCCACCCTGAACCACCCGGGGACCGGCGCCGTGACCCAATCGTTATCGAATCAGGCTGGTGGCCGGGGCGGCCTCGGGCGTGTGTATTACGTGCCCGCCCCCCACGACGACTTCACGGAGTTCTACGAAGCCAGCTACCGCCGGATGGTCGCGCTGATCGTCGCGATGACCGGCGACCGGAGCCAGGCCGAGGACATCGCCCAGGAGGCGTTCGCCCGGGCGCTGACCCGGTGGCCGCAGGTCGCCCGGTATGACCTGCCCGAGGCGTGGGTCCGCCGGGTCGCGATCCGGCTCACCGTCGACGCCAGCCGGCGGATGCGCCGGGCTGTCCGGCTGTCCGCGCAGCTGGCCGCGGGCCAGCGGGGCGGGGCGCACGAGGCGCGGGGTTCCGGCGATCCGCTGGCCGTGACCGCGCTGAGCGTCGCGCTGCTGCGGCTGCCGCTCCCCCAGCGCCAGGTGGTGGTCCTGCGCTACCTGGCCGACCTGCCGGTGGAGGAGATCGCCCGGGACTGCGGGGTCTCCCCCAGCACGATCAGGAGCCGGCTGGCGGCCGCCAGGGACCGGCTGGAACGCGAGCTCAAGGACAGTGACGAGGAGGTGCCCCATGCACGATGACGACCTGCGTGAGCAGCTTGCCGAGTGGGTCCGTCCGGTCACCGCCCTGCCCATCCCCGGCCTCCGGGTTCTGCGGAGGCGGGCCCGGCGCCGGCGGCTACGGAGAGCGGCGACGGCCGCGGTGGCCACCGCGGCCGTCGCCGCCGTCGTGGTCAGCGTCACGGCCGCCATCCCGGACCCGGCCCGGCCGGCCAGGACCATCCGGCGAGCCCGTCGGCCAGCCCGCCGCCGTGGTCCAAGGCGCCGGGCAGCTGGCACCCGGGCGCCTGGCGCCCGGCCGGGCCGCTCCCGGCCGCCGACGCCGCCCCGGCCGCCGCGCCCTACATCGTGCGGACGGGGCCTGCTCCCGGCATCGTCCAGGTCAGGAACATGTTCACCGGCCAGACGATCGTGTCAACCATCGCCCCGCCCCGCGGGCAGTTCTTCGAACAGGTCGCGGCCGCGGGTGACGACCGCACGTTCGTGCTGGAGGCGGCGGTGGGCGGGAAGATGCCGAACACCCTCTACCCGGTCAATCCCGCCACCATGGCCTTCGACGAACTGCGCCTTCGGGCCGACGGCCAGGTGGAGTCCCTGGCTGTCCTGGGCACCATTCCCGCGAAAGACCTGGACGGGAACTTCGCCGTCTCCCAGGACGCCAGCATGCTCGCCTATCCCCTCGGCAACGGCTTCGAGACGGTGTCCCTGGCCACCGGCACCGGCAAGCGCTGGCGCGCGGTCGACGCCGGCGGCGTGGCTCCGCTCAGCCTGTCCTGGGGAGGTAACCGGACAGTGGGGTTCGAGTGGTCGGGAGCGGACAACCCCCACCCGCCGGGCGTCGGCTACCGGGTCCTCAACGTCGCCGCGCCGGGGAACCTCCTGCAGGCGTCGCGGCTGGTCGTCCCGTACGGCCAGTACTGCCTGACCCGCGGCGGGTGCCAGGACGGCCAGCTGCTGACCGCCGACGGGTCCCGGCTGCTGCTGACCAAGACCACGGGGACGCTGGAGACGCACTACACCAACAACCTGCTCGTCTACTCCGTCCGCACCGGCCAGCGGCTGGCGGCCCTGGCGCCCACGATCCGCGCCGAGGGCGCCGGGCCGCCCTGCGTGCCGCTGTGGTCCAACCCGTCGGGCCGGCAGGTGATCTCGTTCTGCGGCGGTCACGGCGAGTTCTACGATCACGGCCGCCTCAGCCGGATCACCCTGCACCCGCCGATGTACGGGCAGAACTTCGGAGCCGAATTCGCCTGGTAGTACGACTTTGTCAATATTGTCTATTGACTTTGTAGGTAATAGCCCTAGGGTGTTAGGCATGGGTCATCCCGAGCCACTCGTAGCGCGCCTGTACACGGATTACGGCCTGCAATCCAGCGCTACCTGTCCACCCGCTCGCGCCGCTTGGCACTGAAGCGCCCGGCGCGAGCCTGGGGCCGCAACGGCCCGCGAGCTCACCTGCTCCCCGTCGCTGCTACCACCAGAGAGGCCGCACGTGTTCTCAACCTCACGTCTCGCGTCCGCCGAAGGCACCGACCCGCCCGGATCCGTACAGACCGCTGACGCGGGCGCGGCGGTCGGCGGGCTTCCGGATCACCCCGGTCCGGCCGGCCCGGCCGGCCCGGCGGTTCCCCGGCTGGTACCGCGTCCTCAGCCTGCTGGTCGTGGTCGGCCTGTGGCAGCTGGCCAGCAGCACCGGCCTGCTGCCGGCCAGCAAGCTGGCCTCGCCCGCCTCGATCGTGCACACGGCGTACACGCTGATCATCACCAACTCGCCGACCTACGGGACGCTGCAGGGGTCGCTGCTGGCCTCGTTCGAGCGCTGGGCCATCGGCTTCGCCCTCGGCGTCTCGATCGGCGTGCTGCTCGCCGTCCTGACCGGGCTGAGCCGGGTCGGCGAGATCGTGGCCGACCCGATCCTGCAGGCGCTGCGCAGCGTGCCCCTGCTCGGGC
The DNA here is from genome assembly GCA_963839095.1 of uncultured Actinomycetota bacterium. Taxonomy (GTDB): domain Bacteria; phylum Actinomycetota; class Actinomycetes; order Streptosporangiales; family Streptosporangiaceae; genus Palsa-504. The sequence goes on from CAWIUF010000074.1 coordinate 203,835, forward strand.
TGATCCCGCTGTTCATCGTGTGGTTCGGCATCGGCCAGCTGCCCAAGATCTTGTTCGTCATGCTGTCGGCGCTGTTCCCGGTGTACCTGAACACGTTCGCGGGCATCCGCGGCGTGGACAGCAAGCTCGGCGAACTCGGCCGGGTGCTGGGGCTGCGCCGCGGCGAGATGATCCGGCACATCGTGCTGCCCGGCGCGCTGCCCTCGGCGCTGACCGGGCTGCAGCTGAGCGTGATCTCCTCGCTGCTGGCCCTGGTGGTCGGCGAGCAGATCAACGCCACCAGCGGCCTCGGCTTCATGATCACCCAGGCCCAGCAGTTCCTGAACAACAGCGTGATCATGGTCGCGCTCATCGTCTACGCGATCCTCGGGCTGCTCCTCAACGGCGCGGTGCGCCTGCTGGAAAGGAAGGCACTGGCATGGCGCCGCGACTTCGGAGCGTAGCCAACCACCGGACCGAACGGGTGGCCGTACCCGCCCCGGTCTACGCCGGCTCTGCCGCGGCGACGGCGTCGGTGCGCGGCCTGAGCCGCCGGTTCGGCGAACGGGCCGTCCTGGACGAGCTCGACCTCGACATCGCCCCGGGCGAGTTCGTCGCGCTGATCGGCCGCAGCGGCTCGGGGAAGTCCACGCTGCTGCGGGCCCTGGCCGGGCTCGATCAGGAAGTGACCGGCCAGGTCAGCGTGGCGGGTCCGGTGTCGGTGGCGTTCCAGGAACCTCGTTTGGTGCCGTGGAAGCGGGTGCTGGAGAACGTCGAGCTCGGGCTGCGGACGGCCGACCCGGCCGGAGCGGCGCGCACGGCGCTGGACGAGGTCGGGCTGACCGAGCGCGCGTCCGCCTGGCCCGCCACCTTGTCCGGCGGCGAGGCGCAGCGGGCGTCGCTGGCCCGCGCCCTGGTCCGCGAGCCGCGGCTGCTGCTGCTCGACGAGCCGTTCAGCGCGCTCGACGCGCTGACCCGGATCACCATGCACCGGCTGGTGGTCAGCCTGTGGAACCGGCACCAGCCAGCAGTGCTGCTGGTCACGCACGACGTGGACGAGGCCCTGGCGCTCGCCGACCGGGTGCTCGTCCTGGGCGAGGGGCGGATCGCGCACTCCTCGCCCATCACCTTGCCCCGGCCGCGTGAGCGTGATCATCCCGATCTCATCGCGCTGCGGCTGCGGCTGCTCACCCAACTCGGGGTCCCCGCCGGGGACACCGACTGACTCCCCCTTGAGGAACAGGCACACATGCGCACCAGACCCAGGCTTTACGCTGCCCTCACGATCACCCTGGCCGGCCTGGCCGCGGCCGGCTGCTCGTCGTCGTCCTCGTCGTCTTCGGCATCGCCCGGGACCACGCGCCAGCGCGTCGGCGTCCAGCTCGACGGACCTGTCGTCGGTGACGCTGAACGTCGGCGACCAGAAGGGCACCGGGGCCGAGGCCGTGCTCTCCGCGGCCGGCCTGCTGAACACGCTGCCGTTCAAGGTCAACTGGTCCGACTTCACCTCCGGGCCGCCGATGCTGCAGGCCATGGCGTCCGGCTCGGTCGACATCGGCGGCGTGGGCGACGCGCCGCCGGTGTTCGCCGCGTCCGGCGGCGAGGCCGTCGAGATCGTCGGCGCCCGCCAGACCAACGGCGACCAGGACGCGCTGCTGGTGCCCAAGGGCTCGCCGATCACCTCCATCTCCCAGCTCAAGGGCAAGAAGATCGCCTACGCCTCGGGCAGCTCGGCCAACTACAACCTGCTGACCGTGCTGAACAAGTCCTCGCTGACCACCAAGGACGTCAACCTGGTCAACCTGCAGCCGGCCGACGCGCTGGCCGCGTTCACCTCGGGCTCGGTCGAGGCCTGGGACGTCTGGCCGCCGTACGTCCAGCAGGTCGTGGCGCAGAACGGCGCCAAGGTGCTGGCCACCGGGTCCGCCTACGGCAACCCGTACTCGTTCGAGGTGGCGTCCAAGTCGGCCGTGGCCGACCCGAAGAAGGCCGCCGCGATCAAGGCCTACCTGACCATCCTGAACAAGGGGTACATCTGGACCGCCACCCATCCGTCCCAGTGGGCCGCCGCCTGGGCCAAGGCGACCGGGCTGCCGCTCAGCGTCATGCAGACGGCCGCCAAGACCGACGGCACCACGCCGGTGGCGATCACGGATGACACCGCCACGGCCGAGAACAAGCTGGTGGAGCAGTTCTTCGCGGCCGGGCTCATCCCCAGCAAGGTCGACATGAAGGACTACATCACCGACCAGTTCAACGCCTCGGTGCCGGCCGGATGAGCGGACGGCAGCTGCACTTCAACGCGTTCCTGATGAGCTGCGGCCACCACGAGGCGGCGTGGCGGCTGCCGGAAAGCGACCCGTCCGCCAGCCTGGACCTGTCGTACTGGACGAACCTGGCCCAGACGGCCGAGCGCGGCACCTTCGACTCGATCTTCCTGGCCGACGGCCCGGCGCTGTGGGGCAACGCCAGGTACCGGCCGGGCGGTGCCCTCGAGCCGACGGTCCTGCTCACCGCGCTGGCCGGGGCGACCAGCCGGATCGGCCTGATCGCCACCGCGTCGACGAGCTACAACCACCCGTACAACCTGGCCCGCCGGTTCGCCTCGCTGGACCACATCAGCGGCGGCCGGGCCGGCTGGAACATCGTCACCACCGCCACCAAGGCGGCCGCGCAGAACTTCGGGCTCGACGACAACCCGGCCCACGCCGAGCGCTACCGGCGGGCCGCCGAGTTCACCGACGTCTCGATCCGGCTGTGGGACAGCTGGGAGGACGGCGCGGAGGTCGGCGACAAGGCGGCGGGCGTCTACGCCGACGACAGCCGCATCCACGAGGTGGACTATCAGGGCGAGTTCTTCAAGGTCCGCGGGCCCTTGAATGTCCCCAGGTCACCGCAGGGCCGGCCGTTGCTGGTGCAGGCGGGCTCGTCGCCACGACGGCCGGGAGTTCGCGGCCCGGTACGCCGAGGCGGTGTTCACCGCCCAGCAGACGCTCGGCGACGCGCAGGAGTTCTACGCCGACATCAAGACCCGCGCGCGCCGCCTCGGCCGCGACCCGGAGCAGGTCAAGATCCTGCCCGGACTGGTGCCGGCCATCGGCTCGACCGAGGCCGAGGCCCGGGCGCTGGAGGCCGAGCTCGAGGAGCTGATCGTCCCCGAGTACGGCCTGGCCCAGCTGGCCAAGGTGCTCGAGCTGCCGGCTTCGCGGCTCGAGCTTGACCGCCGCCTGCCGGAGGAGGTGTACACCCGGCCGCCGGTCGAGGGCGCGCAGAGCCGCTTCCAGCTGATCACCGAGCTGGCCCGGCGGGACGACCTCACGGTGCGCCAGCTCATCGGGCGGCTCGGCGGCGGCCGCGGCCACCGTACCTTCGCCGGCACGCCCGAGCAGGTGGCGGACACCATCGTGGAGTGGGCCGAGGCGGGCGCCGCCGACGGGTTCAACGTGATGCCGCCGGTCCTGCCGTCCGGGCTCGAGGTCTTCACCGACCACGTGATCCCGCTCCTGCGGCAGCGCGGGGTGTTCCGCACCGAGTACACCGGCCGCACGCTGCGCGAGCACTACGGGGTGCCGCGGCCCGAGAACGTGTTCGGGGTGGCCGGCCAGCGCGAGGTCAGCATGGCGGCGGGTAACTAGGGGCTCCGGTAAATCGTTCGGCAGGGCGCTGGTGCGCGGCTAGCCTGCATCCATGTCAGTTGACCTCACCAGGTTCGCGGCCGTGCTCCGTGACCTGGGCGTGCCGGGCCAGCCGCGCGAACTGCCGGAGAGCGCGCCGACGGCGGCGGCCGCGGCCGCCCAGCTGGGCTGCGAGCTCGGCGCGATCGCGAACAGCCTCGTGTTCAGCGCGGACGGGGCGCCGCTGCTGGTCATGACCAGCGGGGCGCACCGGGTGGATACCGGCCGGGTAGCGAGGCTCATCGGCGTGGCGGCGGTGGGTCGAGCAGACGCCCGTTCGGTCCGTGAATGGACGGGTCAGGCTATCGGCGGGGTCGCTCCGGTCGGCCACCCCAGCCCGATCAGGACCTTGGTTGATCTGTGGCTGGACAAGTACGACCAGGTCTGGGCGGCGGCCGGGCACCCGCACGCCGTGTTCCCCACGTCGTATGGGGAGCTCCTGCGCATCACCGGTGGCACCCCCGCCGATGTCGGCGAGTAGCGGGGACCCGCTCGATGGCCGCGAGCAGGTGGCTTTCGACTGATCATGAAGCACCTCGGGCTGCGGCTGTGCTCATGGCGTGCTGGCGGGCGGCTAGGTAGGCGGCTACTACATCGCCGGGTGCGCGGCTGACCGGCTGGCGGGGCCGGTCGTGACGGCGGGTGGTGCGCGGGTCGGCGTGGCCCATGACCTTCTGCAGGTCGCCGAGCGAGCCGCCGGCGTCCAGGTACAGCGTCGCGAACGAGTGCCGCATCGCCTCGGGGCCCAGGTGGCGGGCCAGTTCGTCCGGCAGGTCCGCTTGCGCGGCGAGGCGGCGCACGATCCGCCACACGTCAGCCGCGAAAAGCCGCCGCCCGGACGCGGTGGCGAACAGCGCCCGCGGCTCGGCTGGGGCCTGCCGCCGGCCGGGACTGCGCGGGCTGTCGCGCTCGGCGAGGTAGGCGTCGATCCGGGCCGCGGCCGGGCCCGGAAGCGTCAGGCTGCGGCGCTGGCCATCCCCCCGGGTGACCCGCAGGACCCGGCGGCCGCGCTCGATACCGAGATCGCCCACGTCGGCGCCGATGACCTCGGAGACCCGGGCGCCGGTGAACAGCAGCACCGCTACTAGCGCCGCGGTACGGACGCGCTGCGCGCCGGGCGCCGTGTCGGCCGCGCGGACGAGGCTTAAAGCCTGATCCGCGGTCAGCCCGGGGGTGGCCGACGGGGCCAGCGTGCGCTGCGGCCGCGCGATGCCGGCGGCCGGGCTGGCGGGGATGTGCCCGCGCCGCTCCAGCCAGGAGTACCAGCCCGCGACGGCGGCGAGCTTGCGGGCCGCGGAGGAGGGGGAGAGTTCGGCGGCGGAGAGCTGCCGGGCGTACACGGCCACGTGCAGCCCGGTGACGCCGGTGACCGGATGCACCCCCGCCGTCCGGCACCAGGTCAGCCACGAGGGCGCCTGCCCGGTCCGGCGGCGCGGGATGATCCCGATGTCGCGGGCGTAGGCGGTGCGGGTGTGCTCGGAACGCTTGCCGGCCAGCCAGCCGAGCACGAGCCGGGTAACCGGATCGGCGTCGGCCGACTCCGCGACGAGCGCGGCCCCGGGGGCTTCGTGGCCGATCATGGCATCGTGGCTGCCCATGGCACGACACTGTCCACGAAAGTCCTAGATAATCGCTGTTATCTGGGATTAGCGACGATATATTTTCCGGCTGCGCTGACCTCGCTATTTTCTCTATCGTTGCAGTTCAGAGCGGTGCTCGCGATTAAGTTACTCGGCGAGTCTCACATAGTGAGGATTATTGCCCGGTAGCAGAGCGTCTGCCTAGGCTTGCGCGCTGTGGAGGGGAATGCTCCTGTCCGGCCTCGGACGGGACTGCCGAAGGTAGGGGCCAGGGCCCTGCGGGCCTGCGTCTATGCCTGCGGCGGACTGGCCGCGACCTTCGTGTTCGGCCTCATCCTCACCGTGATCTTCGCCCGCCCGGCGAGTGCCGCGCAGCTCCCCCGCTGCCGGGGCGCCCCCGGATCTAGCCAGGGGGCATCCTCCTCCCCGGTCCCGGTGGCGCAGGCGGCCGGCAACGCGGTGTCGTCGGCGGCATCCTCGGGCGTGTCCTCGGCCGCCTCCGCCGTGTCTTCGGCGGTGCCGGCGGCCACGGCCGTCAGCACCCCGGCGCCTTCGGAACCACGTCGGCGCCCCCTCAGCCGGCGGCTGCGGCTAGCCCCCCCGCTCCAGCCGCAGCCGCCACCGGCGTCCCCCGCGCCCAGCGCTCCGCTGGCTGAGCGCTCCCGTGTCTGCTGCTCCGCCGCCCGGCGCTTCCGCGTCATGCTGCGCTGCCCGTCAGTGCTCCGGCGGCCAGTGCTCCGGCCAGCGCAGTGTTCCGGCAGCCGCTCGTTCCGGCAGTCAGTGCCCCGGCTGCCTCCGGCGGTTAGCGGGCGTCGTTCAGGCCGCTACCCAGACCGTCGCAGACGGCTAGCCACCGGCGGCGCAGCCGGCGCGACCCAGGCCGCAGTCGGCCAGCGTCACTGGCGTCCCGGCTCAGGTCATGCCGGCGCGTTAGCCGCCCCGGTCGCCAGCGCCGCACGGTCGCCAGCGTCGCGGCGACAGCGGCTCAGTGCCGCGGTCACGACGCGACCGCGGTCACCATCGCTGGCCCGTCGGCACGGCTTCGGCCGCTGGCAGCATCACGGCAGCCGCGGCGAGCACGGTTCCGGCCGTCACCGGCTTGGCGACCAGCACGCTCCCGCCGTCACCGGGACCGTCACGGCACTCACCGCGAGCCCGCTGCCCGCGGTCACCGGGACCGTTACGGGACACCGTCCCCGCGCTTACCGGGACGGTTACCAGCGTCACCGCCAGCCCGCTGCCCGCAATCACCAGGACGGTTACCGGGCTCGCCGCGAGCGCGCTGCCCGTGGTTACGGGTGTGGTCACCGGCGCCGCGGCCAGCACGGTCCCGGTCATTGATGGCACGGTTCCTGTCGTGACCGGGAGCGGGGGCCCGGCGCCGGGACGCTGCCGGTCGGCGAGTGAGACGAGCCCGAGCGCGCCGCCGGTGATCGCCGGCGGGCTGCCTGCCACCGGCCCGTCACTACCGGGCTCGTCACCACCGGGCCCGTCACCAGCGGGGCGGCCGGGACGCCGCCGGGCGCTCATTCCACGCCGCCGGGCGCTGGCTCCGTCCCTCCGGGTGCTCATTCCACGCCTCCGGGCAGCGGCGGCGTCACCAGCGTTCCGCAGGCGGGTGGCGTCAGCCAGGCGACCGTCCCGTCCGGGGCGCACGGGCCGAACGGGTCCGGCACCAGCATGTCCTCCGGCTCTGGCGGGGGGTCACCGTCCTGGCCGGGGCTTCCGGGCGGGAATCCGGCGCCATGGGCGGTCAACGGGCCAGCGGCGGGCCAGGGCTCGGTCAGCGGCTCGGGCCACGGCAGCGGAGCGGGACCGGCCGCCGTCCTGGCCGCCTCGCTGCTCATCGCGCTCGCCGTCCTGCGGGTGCGCAGGACGACTTCTCTCGGCCGCGCTCGGCGTGGCTTTCTGCTCTCGAGGTTCCTGGATAGCTGGCCTCGCTGCCAGCACTGCCCGGGCCGGTTTCCGGTCCCCGGCTTTATCCGCGAACCCCAGCAGAAAAGAGCTTTCAGTCATGCGCGCCACTTCTCGGTCCGTCGTTCAAGCCGGGCTGGTTAACCCATGATCCGCACCGTGATTGCCGAACGCATCGCCCTGATCAGGGCAGGGCTCGTGGCCTGCATCGCGGCCGAACGCGACATCGAGGTCGTGGCCGAAGTGGATCGACGTGAGTCGGTCGTGCCCACCATCGCGTCGCTGCGGCCCGATGTGGCCATCATCGACGGTGACATCGCCTGCCCCGACAGGTTCGCCGTCATCCAGGCCCTGCACACGATCACCCCGTCCTGTCGCACGCTGATCATGGCCAGCCTGCCGAGTCCCGGCGATCTCCGTAAGGCGGTGGCCGCGCACGCGGCCGGCTTCGTGGGGAAGGACGCCTCGCCGGAGATCATCAGCGCGGCCATCCGTCAGGTGGCCAAGGGCCTGAAGGCCCTCGATCCCGACTTGGCGTTCGCGACACTCGACGCCCCGGTCAACCCGATGACCCTCCGGGAGGGCGACGTGCTGCGGCTGGCCGCAGGCGGCGCGTCTACCGGCGAGATCGCCGGGCAGCTCTGCCTGACGGCTGGCACCGTCAGGAATCACATATCGAGCATCATCACTAAGTTCGGCGCCCGGAACCGCGTGGACGCCATTCGCATAGCCGACCGGTCCGGTTGGCTGTGATTCATGGGCACGGGCGGTCCGCCCGCACCGTGAGCTAGAGGCAGAGGCCTCCCGGCCGGGCCGTGGCTCGGTCCCCGGCCGGGAGGCCCGTTTCCCCCCCGCTCATGCCGAGGAGCCGGAAGTCGAGCGTCTCCCTCGGACGATCACACCCGGGTCGATGGATGCGGCTGGCCGCTCCTCACCCGGAACCGGGTAGGTGGGCGGCATCGGCCGCCTGCGGTGGCGGCCCCGCCCGAGGCACGAAAAGCCCAGACGACGCTATGACGTGCTGCGGTCCCAGCCGGGTTCGGCCGCGGTGCTCGCGCCGACGGCAAGCGGCACCCGGGCGGGCGCCGCCGCACCGGGTGCCGCCGTCCCGGAGGCCTCGGCGCCAGGTGCTGACTCACCCGGCGCCGAGGCCCGCGTGCAAGGGCAGAGCACAGCTCGAGCGTCCGCACGACCCAGAAGCGCACCGCACCGACACGGGACAGCAGAGGGCTTCGCATAGGGCTCCTCGGCTTATGCGGGATATGACTATTCCAGACTCCCCGTCGTTCCGGGCTCGCACAAGTAGACATCGTCATTAATAAGGCATGACAGTTAACATGAGCCATGACAGTTAACATGGGCGAATCGTACAGGAATCCGATTCCACGAATATTACTTGCTGGTAATTTCTTATGGTGCCGTAGCGGGACGCAGGCAGGTCCGTGGCGTGCAAATCTAAGGTTAAGCGGTGCTGATCAGGCAGTTTGCCGATGGAGACGGGCTTGGCCACGTTACGGGAGAGCACGTTTCGATATGGCGGAGTTGGCATATGACATACGCTTGGCGCAAGATTAAAATCCGTCGCCGCTGACAGTTCACAACGGCTGGCCCGGAGGGTATATTCGCTCTATGGCCACGACGGAAACGCCGGGCAGCATCGTTTTGCGATGCAATCTCGGCCGGGAGGGCGTGCGCGAGGTAATGGCGACGTCGCGCATTCTCACGCTGATGCGCCGGGCCTGGACGGTGGCCGGATTCATGTTCGCCGCCCGGCTGGCCGAATCGGTCGCGCTGCTGCGCAACGTCGTGACCAGGCCAGGCCCGCACGTGCGCGGGTTCGTCCCGAAACGTGGGTTCGTCCCGAAAGAAAGCTCCGGCGGTCTCCCGCCGGACCCCGGGCTCGGGGATCTGATTCGCGAGCGGATCTCGGCCGGAGCACCCTGATCCGCGTCCCCGAGCCCGGGTTATCCGCCTGGTTCCAGGCCTTCCGCTTCCCGGCTTATCCGCCGGGCTTGCGCCAGCGCAGCGAGTAGCGCCAGAGCAGGTGCCGCCGGTAGCGCACGCCCGGGAGCACGTCCCGGGCGGTCGCGTGCACCTCGCGCCCAGGTCATCTCCGGGTCCTTGACCGGCGCGCCGGACCCGCCTTCGCCGCGGACGGCACGGTAGACCCAGTTGGCGGGCACGCCCGGCGCGCCGATCAGGTAGTCGGCGGGCGACCCGTTCGCCGCGAGGCCGACGACCGCGAGGCGGCCGCCCGGCCGCAGCGCGCGGGCCATGGCGCTCAGCGCCGCCGCGAAGTCCATGTGGTGCAGCACGGTGTTGGCGCAGGCGAAGTCGTAGCTGGCCGCCTCGACCGGGTAGGCGAGGAAATCGGCCTGCACGAACCGCACCCGGGCCCCTTCCCCGGCTGACGTGCGCTTCCTCGCGAGCGTGATCATCTCCGCGTCACGGTCGATCGCGGTGACCTCGGCGGCTCGGCCGGCCAGCCGCCGGGCCAGCATCCCGTCACCGCAGCCGACCTCGAGCGCGGCGCCGCAGCCGTCCGGGACCGCGTTGAGGATGACGGGCTGGTAGTGGACGTTGTGGTTCCAGTACTCATCCTGGGGCATGCCGCCTCCTCCTAGGTCCGGAGGATACCGTTGGCCCCATGCGCGCACTGATCATCGTCGATGTCCAGAATGACTTCTGCGAGGGCGGGTCGCTCGCCGTCACCGGCGGCGCCGCCGTCGCCCGCGCGATCAGCGAGCACGTGACGAACGGGCCCGGCTACGGGCACGTGGTGGCGACCAGGGACTTCCACATCGACCCGGGCGCCCACTTCTCCGACCACCCGGACTACGCGGCCTCCTGGCCGCCGCACTGCGTGGCCGGCACCGCCGGCTCCGATTTCCACCCGGAACTCGACACCGCGGCCGTGGAGGCGGTGTTCCTCAAGGGCGCGCATGCGGCCGCCTACAGCGGCTTCGAGGGCGCCGACGAGGCCGGGACACCGCTGGCCGACTGGCTGCGTGCCCGCGGCGTGGACGAGGTCGACGTGGTCGGCCTCGCCACCGACTACTGCGTGCACGCCACCGCCGCGGACGCGGCCCGGGCCGGGTTCACCACCCAGGTCCGGCTCGACCTCACCGCGGGGGTCGCCCCCGGCTCCACCGCCACGGCCATCGAGGACCTGCGCGCCCAGGGCGTCACCCTCACCGGCACCCCGCTCGGCGCCTCCTAGAGACCTTCACCGGCGGGGTGACTAGCGGCCGGAGATGGCCCAGCGGCGGATGGTGTCGATGCGGGCCCGGATCTGCTCGGCGGTCGCCTGGGGCAGGGGCGGGCCGCCGCAGGTCTGGCGCAGGTTGTTGTGGATGACGCCGTGCGGCTGGCTAGTGCGATGGCTCCACGCGCCGACCAGGCCGTTGAGTTCCTTGCGCAGCGCGGCCAGCGCCTGTCGGCTCACCGGGGGGGCCGCCGGGGCTTCGGGGGCGGCAGCGGCGGCTGGGCGCAGCGCGCCGGGCCGGGCGGCCGAGGTGCCTGCCGGGGCGGAGGCCGATGCGCCCGAGGCGAGCGCGGCCGAACCGGGTGCGCCCGAAGGGGGAGCGGCCGAGGCGGGAATCGTGACGGCCTGGGAGCGGGTGGCCAGCTGCGCGTCCTGGCGCTTGCGGAGCAGGGTCCGGACCTGGTCCGGTTCGAGCAGGCCGGGCAGGCCGAGGAAGTCCTCCTCCTCGGGAGAACCCGCCGCGGTGGCCGTGCCGAACTCGCCGCCGTCGTACAGCACCCGGTCGAAGTGCGCGGAGGCATTGAGCGCGGTGAAGGCGGGCTCGTCGAACGTGTCCGGGGTGTTGCGCTCCCGCTGCGCCTCGGCGAGCAGGTCCTCTTCCTCGCCACGCTCGCCGGGCGCGCGCAGGATGTGGTCGCGCTCGGCCTCGAGCTCGGCGGCGTAGGACAGCAGGACCGGGACGGACGGCAGGAACACCGAGGCGGTCTCGCCGCGCTTGCCGGGCGCGGACGAACCGGCCGACCGCCTGGGCGAAGAACAGCGCGGTGGACACGCTGGTGGCGTACACGCCGACGGCCAGCCGCGGGATGTCCACCCCCTCGGACACCATCCGCACCGCGACCATCCAGCGGTCATCGGACTCGGCGAACGCGGAGATCTTCTTGCTCGCGGTCTTGTCGTCGGACAGCACGACGACCGGGCGCTTGCCGGTCAGGCCGCGCAGCAGCGCGGCGTAGGCGCGGGCGTCCTCGTGGTCGCCCGCGATGACCAGGCCGCCCGCGTCCGGCATGCCGCGGCGCACCTCGGTCAGCCGCTTGTCGGCGGCCTCGAGGACCCGGCTGACCCACTCCCCCGCCGGGTCCAGGGCGGTCCGCCAGGCCTGCGCGATCTGGTCCTTGGTCATCGGCGTGCCGAGGGTGGCGGTGATCTCGTCCCCGGCCCGGGTCCGCCAGTGCATCTCGCCGGAGTAGGCCAGGAAGATGACCGGCCGGACCACGCCGTTCTCCAGCGCCGGCCCGTAGCCGTAGACGTAGTCCGAGGCGCTGCGCTTGCCGCCGCCCGGCTCGTCGGTGTAGGTGACGAACGGGATCGGGTTCGCGTCGCTGCGGAACGGCGTGCCGGTCAGCGCCAGCCGGCGCCGGGCCGGGTCGAACGCCTCCTTGACCGCGTCGCCCCAGGACATCGCGTCGCCCGCGTGGTGGATCTCGTCGAAGATGATCAGCGTGCGCCGGTTCTCCGTGCGCTGCCGGTGCAGCGCCGGGTGCGCCGCGACCTGGGCGTAGGTGACGGCGACGCCGGCGAAGTCGGCCCCGGCCACGCCCTGGCCGTTCCGGTACGCCGGGTCGATCGCGATGCCGAACCGCGCGGCCGCGGCCGCCCACTGGTACTTGAGGTGGTCGGTGGGCGTGACGATCGTCAGCGACGCGATCTCGCGCCGGGCCAGCAGCTCGGCCGCCACCGTGAGCGCGTAGGTGGTCTTGCCCGCGCCCGGCGTGGCGACCAGCAGGAAGTCACGCCGGGGAGTGCGGAAATACTCGTGGTAGGCATCCTTCTGCCACCCGCGCAGACCAGGAAGAAGATCATCCCGAACGGGCGGGGCGGGGGGCATCGCAGCCGGCGGCGAGCCGACCGGGGCGTGGCGCTCGGTGTGGCGCGGGCTGAGAACTGCGTCAGATCGAGGGGTCACGAGGCCAAAATGTTACCGCCGCCGAGCCCTCCCCGCCGGGAGACCCGCCGGTAGCTCTGTTGTCCGGCGCCTCCGGCTTGGCGGCCGGGTCACTCCTCGCCGTCGCCGCCCTTGGGGATGCCCTCGTAGATTTCCTTGCAGGTCGGGCAGACCGGGTATTTCTTCGGGTCCCGGCTGGGCACCCACACCTTGCCGCACAGCGCGACCAGCGGCGTGCCCATCACCGAGCTCTCGACGATCTTGTTCTTCTGCACGTAGTGCGCGAAGCGCTCGTGATCGCCGTCGCCGTGCGACAGGTCGGGCCGGACGTCCTCGTGGACGCGCGTCTCCTGCTCGGGAAGAACCTCTGTATTGCTCACGTGCCGGAGTTTAGTTCAGGCCCGGGTCATCGGGGTAGGTGGCGACGTAGGCGAGCTCGCCGCCCTGGCGGCGCAGCACGGCGGGCCACAGCCGCTCGGGGTCCGGGCAGAACGCGTCGGACGGCTCGGCGGGCACCACGTACCAGGCGCCCTCCTCGATCTCCGCCTCGAGCTGGCCCGAACTCCAGCCGGCGTAGCCGGCGTAGACCCGCAGCGAGACGATGGCCGCCGCGAGCAGGCCCGGCGGGGCGTCCAGGTCGACCAGGCCGAGCCGGGCCATGGCGGGCGCGCCCTCCAGCGGGTGCCAGCCCACCGGCTCGTCGGTGCCCGGCACGTGGGCGAGGGCCAGGGCGCTGTTCGGCGAGACCGGGCCGCCGGTGAACACCACGGACGGATCGGTGGCCAGCTCGGTCCACGGCTCCAGCACCTGGCCGACCGGGATCTTGGTCGGCCGGTTCAGCACGACGCCGAGGCTGCCCTGCTCGTCCTCGTGCTCGACGAGCAGGACCACGGCCCGCTTGAAGTTGGGGTCGCCGAGCATCGGGGTGGCGACGAGCAGACGGCCCGCCCGGGCTTCCGATGCCATATCGTTCATATTTTTACATCATCGGGCAGGCTGCTGGGTGGCAGCGTCCCTTACTGCGACGGCGACCGACGAGGCCACGTCGGGGTGGAACACCGACGGGATGATGTAGTGCGGCCCGATCTCGTCCGGCGACACTACATCCGCGAGCGCCTGGGCGGCGGCGATGAGCATCTCGTCGGTGACGAACCGGCTCTGCGCGTCGAGCAGCCCGCGGAACACGCCGGGGAAGGCCAGCACGTTGTTGATCTGGTTCGGGTAGTCGCTGCGGCCGGTGGCCACCACGGCGGCATGCTCCCCCGCCGCCTCCGGGTCCACCTCGGGATCGGGGTTGGCCAGCGCGAACACGATGGCGCCGTCGGCCATGGCGGCGATGTCATCGCCAGTGAGGATGCCCGGCGCGGACAGGCCGATGAACACGTCGGCGTCCCGCACCGCTCCTTTGAGGTCGCCGGCGTATCCGGCGCGATTGGTGTTCCCGGCGATCCAGCGCAGGCTGTCGTCCAGTCCCGGCCGGCCCGCGTGCACGGCGCCCTTGTCGTCGCAGACGATGACGTTGGCGGCGGTCGCGCCCGCCCCGAGCAGCAGCTTGAGCACGGCGGTACCCGCGGCGCCCGCCCCGGCCATGGCGATGCGCACCTCGGGCAGCTTCTTGCCCACCACCCGCAGCGCGTTGGTCAGCGCGGCCATCACCACGATCGCGGTGCCGTGCTGGTCGTCGTGGAACACCGGGATGTCGAGCAGCCCGCGCAGCCGGCGCTCCACCTCGAAGCAGCGCGGCGCGCTGATGTCCTCCAGGTTGATACCGCCGAACCCGGGGGCGATCAGCTGGACCGTTCGGACGATCTCGTCGGTGTCCTGGCTGTCCAGGCAGATGGGCCAGGCGTCGATGTCGGCGAACTGCTTGAACAGGGCGGCCTTGCCCTCCATCACCGGCAGCGCGGCGTACGGGCCGATGTTGCCCAGGCCGAGCACGGCCGAGCCGTCGGTGACCACGGCCACCGAATTCCGCTTGATGGTCAGGCGGCGCGCGTCCTCCCGGTTCCCGGCGATGGCCAGCGCCACCCGGCCCACGCCCGGGGTGTAGGCCATGGACAGGTCGTCCCGGTTCCGCAGCGGGACCTTGGACCTCATCTCGATCTTGCCGCCCAGGTGCAGCAGGAACGTACGGTCGCTGACCTTGTGGACGGTCACGCCGTCGATGCCGCCCAGCGCGGTCACCAGCGCCTCGGCGTGCTCGGTGCCGCTCGCGGCGCAGGTGACGTCGACCCGCAGCCGGTCGTTGCGCCCGGCGGTCACATCCAGGGCCGTCACCACGCCGCCGGCCTGCTCCACCGCCCGGGTGATCTCGCTGACCGCGCGGCCCCGGCTGGCCACCTCGAGCCGCACGGTAATGGAGTAGGAGACGCTTGGCGCCATTGCCACGTTGTTCCCGCCTTTCCGCCGGCCTCCAGGGTACGGCGCGCACCGCGTAGGCTGAGGAGGTGAGCACGGAATCGGTTGCCACGGCGAGTCGTGACGAGACCGGCGCGCCCGATCCGGCGTCCGGTGCGGTGTCCCAGGACGAAGGCCCCGAGGATCAGGGGCCCGCCGTCGATGTCACCCGGCTGCGGGTCGCGCTGGCCCGGCTGGCCCGGCGGATGCGCAAGCACGAGCTGGCCGGCCTGACGCCCACCCAGCTCGCGGCGCTGGCCACCGTGGAGCGCTCCGGGCCGATGCGCCTGGGCGACCTGGCCGCGGCCGAGGGCATCGCGCCGTCCACCCTCACCCGGCTGGTGACGGCGCTGGAAGACAGCGGCCTGGTGCGCCGGTTCGCCGACCCGAGCGACGCCCGGGCCAGCACCCTGGCCATCACCCCGCGCGGCCACGACACGCTGGAGCGGCTGCGCACCGAGACCACCATCGTGCTGACCCAGAGCCTGTCGCTGCTCACCCCGGCCCAGCGCTCCACCCTGGCCGAGGCCCTGCCCGTCCTCGAGCAGCTAGCCGAGCCGCCGGGCACCGACCAGCCCGCCGGCCGCGGCTGACGCCCCCTGACGGCTCGTTCGCGCCGCCCGCGTCTGTCCCGCCTCAGAACCGCCAGGGCCCCACGGGTCACACTGGTCCGCGTGGGTCCCGAGCCGCCGTGACCTGACGATGGCGGCCACCAAGACGCGACGCTTAATTAGTCTATTTCGCTGCACTGGCGGCAGTTTCTCGCTATTATGTTCTATAGATAAGATTCTCCCGAACGAGGGAGGTGATCATGCCTCAAGAACCGGCTAACGCGGATCCCGCCCCAGAGCCCGGTGACCCCGCTCCCGCTCCTGACTGGATGACGGCGGAGGAGTGGGAGGCGTTGTGCGATGCCACCGTGCCCGATGACGAACTGCCCGGTTACGGGGAGGACGAGGAGCCGGACTGAGCGCGGGAGCGTGTGATCGGGGTGGCGGGGTTTGCGTCCGGGGGCCTGCTGGATGGGCTGCCGGGGGGCATGACGCTGGCGTTCTTCGCGGAGGGCGCGGCCGGGGATGACGACCGGTACGCGGGTGCCTCGGACAACGAACTCGACGGGGCTGATCGCCGCGTGGGACCGGATCGAGGCGTACGCCGCGCGCGGAAGCATGCGGCGGTGGCGGAGTTCATCCGGCGGCGCCCGGAACCGGACTGCGAGACCGGTGAGCGGTCGGGGATGCCTCAGGTGTGGGATGAGTTCGCGGTTGATGAGCTGCGGGTGGTGCTAGCGGAGAACCGGGGCGGCGGCGGAGGACCTGATGAGCCGGGCGCATGGACCTGGCGGCCCGGCTGCCGGGCACGATGGCAGCTGTTCCGGGCCGGGACGCTGCGCCAGGCCAGGATGACAGATCATCGTGGATGTCACCGTCGGCCTGGACGCGGCCGAGGCCCTGGCGGTGGAGGAACTGGTGCTGGGCCGGGCGGGGCGGCTGACGCCGGGCGGGCTGCGCGCCGCGGTCGCCCAGGCCGTCATGAAGGTGGCTCCCGAGAAGGCCCGCAAGCGGCGGGAGGACGCCGCTGAAGGATGCCCGGGTGCAGCGGTGGGCCGAGGATTCGGGGAACGCGGCGCTGATGGGGCGGGAACTGCCGCCGGCTGAGGTGCTGGCGGCGGACCAGCGGATTACGGCCTGGGCGCGTGAGCTGCGCGAGGCGGGGCTTGAGGGGTCGATGGATGAGCTGCGGGCCCGGGCGTACCTGGACCTGCTGCTGGGCACGGACTCCCGGCCGGCGACGGCGGCCGATGGCGGGGCCAGCGCGGACCCTGGCGGGAACGGCGGCGGCGGTGAGAGGGGTGGTGGCCCAGGAGGCGGTGGCCTGGGAGGCCCGCAACCTCCCCGGCCGGGCGGTTCCGGAGTCGGTACGAGCCCGGCCGGGTTCGCGGTGCGGGGAACGTTGACGGTGCCGCTGGTGACGCTGGCCGGGCTGGCGGACCGGCCTGGGGAACTGGGCGGGACGGGCCGGTCGATCCCTGGCTAGCCCGGGACCTGGCGGCTGCGGCGGCGCGGAACCCTAAGACGACGTGGTGCGTGACGGTGACCGACGAGCAGGGACACGCGGTGGGGCACGGATGCGCCCGGCCCGAGTCGCAGAGCCGCCGGCCGCGGCCCGGGAAGCGCGGGAAACGGGAGAAACCGGGGACGGCAGGCGGCGTGAGGGACGGACCGGGTTCAGCTTCACTCCAGAAGGGCGGGACGGTCCGCCGGGCGGGTACGGCAGCTGGCGGCTGCGCACCCCCGGAGACGGCCCGGACCTGATCGTCGAGGTCGACCCGCTGGAGACCGATCACTGTGATCACCGGTTCCAGGCACGGGGCCACGATCCCGGGGTCAAGCTGCGGCACCTGGCCCAGGTGCGGCATGCCGCCTGCGTCAGTCCGGTATGCCGCAGGCCAGCGAGCCAATGCGACTTCGAGCACAACATGCCGTACGAGGCGGGCGGCAGGACCTGCTTGTGTAATGCAGGCCCGAAGTGCAGGCACGACCACCGGGTCAAACAGCACCCGCGCTGGAAGGTGGACCAACTGGCCGACGGGAGCTTCCGGTGGACCACTCCCTCCGGGCGGAGCTACACCAACGAACCCACTCGCTACCCGATCTGAGCTTTCCCGGCGGAGATGCCGAGCCAGGTAAGGAACCTGTCGAGGGCGACCAGGCTCGGGGTGGCGGGTCGGGTCGTGTACCGAGCAGCTCTGATAGGCGGCGGCCTAGTTTGTCGCGTTCTCTGGTGAACGGGTTCGAGGGCGACCGTGAGGTGTTCCGGTCGGTCATACCAGAGCGAGCCCGGCGACAGGCCGGGGTCATCCGGAACTCGGCGGCGGCTGGCGATCCGGCGTCGGTCGCGCTCCTGCCGATCGCCGGCCTGCCGGAGGCCTCCGCGGCCGGTGTCGAAGCGCTCCCGCACGACTTCTGGCCGCGCTGACCGCTCACTCAAGATCGTTCGTCAGTTAGCGCCCTATAACGGCCGAAACTGACGAACAATCCGGAGTGGCGGCGGTGGGGCGGTGGAGCTACGGCGGCTGGTCACGGCCGAGCAGGTCGGCTAGGCGGCGGGCTAGGTCGTCGCGTTCCCTGGTGACGGCGGCGAGCTGGCCTTCGAGCTCGATGATGCGGCGGATGGCTTGCAGGGTGATGCCCTCGTCGGCCATCGAGACGACCTGCTGGATGATGCGGATCTCGTAGCGGGTGTAGCGGCGCTGGCCGCCGGGGGTGCGCTGCGGCGAGACGACTCGCAGGTCGTCCACGCGGCGCAGGAAGGCCTGCTTGATGGCGAGCATCTCGGCGACCTGCCCCACCGTGAACAGCGGGGTGTTCTCGTCGTCGAACGGCGACGGTGCCATGGCAAGCCCCCTTTCCTGTCCAGATGGTAAACGGCCGGCGGGGCGCATCCGCGCCCGCCGGCCGTTCGCTCGGTGCTGGCTAGATCGAGGGAGTCCGGCTGACCGAGGTCAGGCCGGGATCTCCTGCTTGTCGTCCGCGCTGTCGGCCGCCTGGGCGATCTCGACCTTGCGGACCTCGATCTTGCGCGGCTGCGCCTGCTCGGTGACCGGCACCTTGACCTCGAGCACGCCGTTGGCGTAGCTGGCCTCGACGGCCTCGGCGTTCAGGGTCTCCGGCAGCCGCAGGCGGCGGGTGAACGTGCCCATCGTGCGCTCCCGCACGAAGAACTTGTCGTTCTCGGTCCGCTCCTCCTCGCGCTTGCCGCTGATGGTCAGGACCCCGCGGTCCACGGTGACCTCGAGCTGCTCCGGGTCGATGCCCGGGACGTCGAGCCGCAGCGTGACGTCGGTCTCGTGGCGCACGACGTCCAGCGGCAGCACGGCCGCCTGACGCGACGCGTACCGGGCCAGCCGGTCGAACTGCCGCTGGAAGTCCCGCCCGAACGGATCAAAAGTCGTGAAGTACATCCTTGCCTCACCTCCGAAAGAAATGTGTCGGAGGATTCGGCCGGATCCCCGGGATCGCACCCTCCAGTGACAGGAAACTTACAACTCGAGTTGCATATTCCCTGCCGCTGAAGAGAGACGTTCCCGTCGGGGAGAACGACTCAGAACAGCAGCGCGACCAGGGCCGAGCGCGTCTTCTTCACCTGCGGCTCGTTCGGCGGGAGCAGGTCGAACAGGCTGACCAGGTGCTTACGGGCCTGCTCGCGCTCGTCGCCGGAGGTCCGGCGGACCACGCCGAGCAGCCGGTCGAACGCCTCCTCGATCCGCCCGCCCGCCAGCTCGATGTCGGCCACCTTGATCTGGGCGGCGACGTCGGCGGGGTGCTCGGCCGCGTCGCGCCGGGCCTGGGCCTGGTCGTAGGAGGTGACCCGGCGGATCAGGTTGACCTGGGCCAGCCCGGTCTTGGCCACCGGGTCGGCGGGGTTAGCCGACAGCTCCTGCTCGAACGCCTTAGCGGCGCCGTCGAGGTCACCGCGCTCCATGGCCGCGCGGGCCTCGGCAAAGGCGGGCGGCATTCCCGGTGGCGTTCCCTGCCCGGGCGGGGCGCCAGGGGCACGGGCCCCGTCGGCCGCGGCATCCGCCGCGTCGTCGGTGTCCGCGTCCACCTCGTCAGCGGGCGCGGGCGCGGCCAGCTGCATGCCCATCTTGTCGGCGACCGCCAGGACCTGGCTGATCCACTGCTTGACCTGGGCTTCGGGCATGGCCCCGAGGAAGCCGTCCACCAGCTGCCCGCCGAGCACCGCCACCACCATGGGGATGCTCTGCACCTGCAGCGCCGCGCTCAGCTGGGGGTTGGCGTCCACGTCGACCTTGGCCAGGATCCACTGGCCGGCGGCCTCGGCGGCCAGCTTCTCGAGCACCGGCGAGAGCTGCTTGCACGGCCCGCACCACTCGGCCCACAGGTCGATGATCACGGGCGTGGTGCGGGAGCGCTCCACGACGTCGGTGTTGAAGGTTTCCTCGGTGACGTCGATGACGACGCCACCGCCCGGTCCGGCCGGACCACCGCCCGGACCCGGGGACGGAGACTGAGCCGCCTGCTGCCTGCGCTGCGCGGCAGCCTGCCGCGCGCCCAGATCGACGGCACCGTAAAGCGAAAAATCTCGCGGCTGCATGATTCCATCCTGCCGTATGGGCGCCACTCGGCGCTCCAGGCCCGGCACTTGAGCCGGGCCGCGTCGCGGAAGGCCATGAGATTGGACTTCCAGGGTTTGCTAACGCTCTCGAACCCGGATTTCATGTCCGGCGGGACCGGGCCACGGGACAGACGGGGCGATGAGGGGCGTCTGGGGCGTCAGAGCTCGCGGCCGAGGTAGACGACGTGGGATTCACCGGGCTCGGCCGGATCGAGGCGGCGCAGGCCCAGGTGGCGGTAGAAGCCGATGGCGCGGGTGTTGGCCGCCAGCACGGTGAGGTGCACGCCGGGGGCGCCGGCCCGCGCCGCCGCGGCGTAGAACGTCTCCATCAGGGCGCGGCCGTGGCCGGCGCCCTGGAAGGGCGGCAGCAGGTCGATGTGCAGGTGCGCGGGGTAGGCGTCCAGGCCGGACCACAGCAGCCGCTCCGGCCGGTAGTGCAGGGCGATCATCTCGTCGTCCGGGGTGGCCGCCGTCGCGGGTGGGGCTGGAGTCGCGGGCGGGGCCGGGGACGGGGCTGGGGTTGCGGACGGGGGCGGGTAGCGGTCGGCTAGGCGGGGGATCCAGCGTTCGCGGTAGGAGCGGACGAACGCGGCCGTGTCCGGGGTTCCGAGTACGTAGCCGACGGCTCGCTGCCCGTCGTCGAGGACGAAGGCGAAGTCCGGCTCCAGGAAGACGTACGGCCCGGCGAACAGGTCGGGCATCAGGTCGTCGCTGTGGTACTTGCCCCGGGCGTCGCCGCCGGCGTCGGCGGTCCGGACGCAGACGTCGTAGACAGCGCGCAGATCGGCGTCGCGATAGGGCCGGATGTGTGCCATTCTCTGACTATAGTCAGAGAATGGAGCGGGCGATGATCGAACAGGTCCGCCGGTTCAACCGGGCGGTCACGCAGCGGGCCGGCGCGCTGGAAGATGCCTTCCTGGCTCGTGGCCGCCCGCTCGGCCAGGCCCGGGTGCTGTGGGAGATCGGCCCGGACGGCCGCGACGTCCGGGACCTGCGGGCCCGGCTCGGCCTGGACTCCGGGTACCTGAGCAGGCTGCTGCGGGCGCTGGAGCAGGAAGGGATGATCACCGTCGGGGCGAGCGCGACGGACGGAAGGCGAAGGACCGCGCGGCTGACCGCCCAGGGCGAGGCCGAACGGGCTGAGTATGACCGCCGTTCCGACGACGCCGCCGCTTCCATGCTCGGCGCGCTCTCCGGGCGCCAGCGCGAGCGGCTGGTGACCGCCATGGCCGAGGTGGAGCGGCTGCTGGCCGCCTCGGCGGTCGAGATCGGCCTGCGCGACCCGGCCGACCCGGATGCCCGCCGCTGCCTGCAGGCCTACGTCGACGAGCTGGCCGCGCGGTTCGACGGCGGCTTCGACCCGGACCGGAGCATCTCCGCCGCCGACCACGAGATGACCCCGCCGGCCGGGGAATTCCTGGTCGCGGTGCTGTACGGCGAGCCGGTGGGCTGCGGCGCGCTGAAATTCCACCCTGGTGCGCCGGCCGAGGTGAAGCGGATGTGGGTGGCCCCGGCGGCGCGCGGTCTCGGACTGGGCCGCCGGCTGCTGGCCGAACTGGAGGCCCGGGCGGCCGGGCACGGCGTCCGGGTGCTGCGGCTGGAGACCAACCGGGCGCTGGCCGAGGCCATCGCGCTGTACCGGGCGGCGGGATACCGCGAGGTGGCGGCGTTCAACGACGAGCCGTACGCGCACCACTGGTTCGAGAAGGATCTCTAGAGGTTGGGGGTGGGGCTGGCGCCGCACATCTCGTGGCCGGATCCGCGCCGAAGGACAGGTGCCGCCCGTTGACGACGAAGCCGCCCGCGATGGTCCCGGCGCTGGCCAGCGTGGCCGCGACGGCCTGGTCGGTCCGGGCGAATGCGCTGATGAACAGCGGATGTCGATCCGGCGAATGTTGGCCGCGTCCGGGCGATGACTCCCGGGCGGGTCGCGCGTCATAAGAGCGTGAACGAAGCCGTGCAGGGCTACATCGACACGATCGACCCGGCCTACCGTCCGCTGTTCGACCAGGTCCACGAGCTGATCATGGCCGCGCACCCCGACGCCGACCTGGTGCTGTCCTACCAGATGCCGACGTACAAGGTGGGCAAGCGCAGGCTCTACGTCGGCGTCTGGCAGCACGGGATCTCGCTCTACGGCTGGCCGCAGGACCGCGACGGCGGCTTCACCGAGCGCCATCCCGAACTGCGCAGCGGCAAGGCCACGATCAGGCTGCGGCCCCAGGACGCGGCCGCCCTCGCCGACGGCGAACTCCTCGCCCTGGTCAGGGCCGCACTGGACTAGCGGCCCGGACGGAGCCAGCAGCATCGGATTTAATACCTGATGTCAGTCACTGCATCATATGAGGTCGGACTATGGGACGGTGGGAGCCGGACGCGCGCGGACGGCTGGAGCGGGCGGCGCTGGAGCTCTTCGTCGAGCGCGGCTACGAGCAGGCCACGGTGACCGAGATCGCCCGGCGGGCGGGCCTGGCCCAGCGGACGTTCTTCCGGCACTTCGCCGACAAGCGCGAGGTCCTGTTCTCGGGCGCCCGCACGCAGCAGGAGTACCTGGTGAGCGCGGTCGCGCGGGCCCCGGACGCGGCGACGCCGATCGACGCGGTCGACGCCGCCCTGGAGGCCGCGGCCGCCGAACTCCAGGAGCGCGGCGAGTACGCCCGGCAGCGCCAGGCCGTCATCGCCGCGAACCCGGAACTGCACGAGCGCGAGCTGATCAAGCTCGCCTCGCTCGCCGCCGCGATCGCCGACGCGCTGCGCGGGCGCGGGGTCACCGACCCGGCCGCGAGCCTGGCCGCCGAGGCCGGGATCGCCGTCTACAAGATCTCGTTCGAGCGCTGGGTCAGCGAGCCGGGACCGCAGGACCTGCCGGGGCTCATCCGGAAGTCGTTCGGCGAGCTCCGAGAGGTGACCGCCGGCGCGGCGGCGTTACCGGGCGACAACGGCGTGACGAGGGCCGCGGCTTAACCAGGCGACGGCCCGGTGACGCGAGACTAGCCTGGCGGACATGGCGACGTGGGACGAGCTCAGGCGGGCCCTGGCGCGGCTGGACGAGGAGCGGCCGGGCATCTTGATGCTCTCCCCCGATCTCAGCGGCGGCGAAGCCGGCGAGCCGCCGTACCAGATCGGCCTGGCCGCCTGGGGCGCAGGAGGCGGCGGGCGAGCTCTGGCGGCGGTTCGGCGACCAGGTGGACCTGCGGGTCGGGGCGCTGCCGTACCCGCCGGAACGCCAGGCCGCCGATGGCCTGCCGTCACCATCAGGGGCGCCTGAGCGGCCCGCGCTGCTCGATCCCGCGCAAGCCGAGGCCGAGCTGGACGGGCCGGCCGTGGTCCGCTCCGGACACACCCTGGACCACGTGCTGCTGATCCGCGACCGGTCCGGCGCCGGGCTGGCGATCGCGACCAACGGGCGCCTCACGGCCAGTGTCGTCGACCTGGCCGCCGGCGACGTGGTGGGCGGGTTCGCCGGCTGGCAGACGCTGCCGGGCGTCGTGTTCCGGGTGCCGCCAGGCGGAACCGGGCGGATCCCGCTGCTCATCGGCACGGCCAGCGCGGACGAGCGGCTCGGCTACACGGTGCCGCCGGGCGACTGGGGCGTCGAGGCCACGCTGACCTTCCTCGCGGACGCGGATGCCCCGCTGAGCCGGGATCAGGTCAGCCGGCGGACCCCGGTGCTGCCGCTCACGATCACCGCCTGACCGGCGGGCTCGGTTCTCGCTGGCCTGCGGGGGGCTCGCCGGGCAACGGGCTCGGGCCTTGCGGGGCGACGTTGGTTGCTCTAGAGTAACCGTTGCTTATGAGTAACCAATCAGCGGACGCCGTGTTCGACGCGCTGGGCGAGCCGGTGCGCCGCCGGATCCTGGAGCTGCTGCGCGACGGGCCGACGCCGGTGGGCCGGCTGGCCGACCGGCTGCCGGTCGGCCGGCCCGCGGTCAGCAAGCACCTGCGGGTGCTGAGCGACGCGGGGCTGATCGAGCACCGCAGCGCCGGCACCAGGAACCTGTACGCGCTGGCCCCGGACGGGATGGCGATCGCGCAGCAGTGGCTGGTCCGGACCTGGGACACCGCCCTGGCCGCCTACGCCGCCGAGGTGAAGAGGAGGGGGCCGAGGTGAAGAGGAGGGGCCGGGATGGGGGAGAAAAACCGAGGCGCGGAGGAGATGCCAGTGACTGCCGTCCCGCCGATCCGCCGGGAGATCGTGGTGGAGGCGGAGCCGGCCGTCGCGTTCGAGGTGTTCACCGAGGGGATCGGGCAGTGGTGGCCGCTGGGCGAGTTCAGCGTGCACGGCCAGGACGCAACGGTGTCGTTCACCGAGTCGCCCGCGGGGTCGTTCGACGGCGGGCAGATCATCGAACGGTCGGCGGACGGGGTAACGGCGGTCTGGGGCACCGTGACCCGATGGGAGCCGCCGGACGCGGTGGCGTTCAGCTGGCATCCGGGCCAGCCCGCCGAACGGGCCAGCTACGTGCTGGTCACCTTTGCCGCCGCGGAAGCCGGGCAGACGCTGGTCCGGCTGGAGCACACCGGCTGGGAGGCCTTCGCGGACCCGGTCGCGGCCCGGGCCGAATACGACCACGGCTGGCCACTGGTGCTCGATCGATACGCTGGTCAGGTGGCCAGCGGCGCCGATGATGAAGAGGACACCTGGGTGGCGCTGATGCACCGGCCGGGTCCGGAGGCGCCGCCGACCGGGTCGCTGTTCGAGGATCCGCGCTTCGGCCAGCACGTGGCGTTCCTGAACCGGATGCGCGAGGCGGGCTACCTCATCCTGGCGGGGCCGCTCGGGGACGCCGACGGGGAGGGCATGACGGTCCTGCGGTTGCCTGGCCGCGGGCGGCTAGGGGACGCGACCCGGCTCGCGACCGAGGACGACAGCAGCGTGGCGAGCGGGTTCTTCAACGTCACCGTCAGGCCGTGGCGGGTGGTGATGAGGGGGGCGTGACAGGCACCCGTTCGGTATAAGTTTTTTGGTTGTTCGGCGTAGCCGTGCTGGTAGGCGTAGTGCATGGCCTGACTGCGGTCGCGGGAGCCGGTCTTGGCGAAGATCCGGTTGACGTGGGTCTTGACCGTCGCCTCGCTGACGAACAGGGCCCGCGCGATCTCCCGGTTGGACTTGCCCCCGGCGATCAGGCGGAGCACTTCGGACTCGCGCGGGGTGAGGTCGCCCTCGTCCGGCCCGGCGGATGGCCCGGTGCCGCCTGCCGGGGCCGCGGGCGCGCGGACGGCCGCGGACAGCAGCCGCTGCTGGACCTCCGGGTCGAGTATCGCCTGGCCGGCCGCGGCGGCCAGCACGGCCCGGCCGATCTCGGCCCGGGTGGCATCCTTGGTCAGGTAGCCGAGCGCGCCGGCCCGCAGCGCGCCGATGATCGATTCGTCGTCGGCGTAGGTGGTCAGCACCACTACCTGGGTGCGCGGGTAGCTGGCGCGGACGCGGCGGGTGGCCTCGACCCCGTCGCAGCCCGGCATGTTCAGGTCCATGAGCACGACCTGCGGGTCGTTGGCGGCGACGGCCTCGACCGCGGCTTCGCCGTCGTCCGCCTCGCCGATTACGGTGATGCCGGGCACGGTGTCGAGCAGCAGCACCAGGCCCTCACGGACGGCGGACTGGTCGTCGGCGACGACGACGGTCACCGGGTTCTCGGTCATGTTGGAATTGTGAGGTCGATGCGCCAGGTGCCGTCGGCCGGCCCCGTCTCGAGGGTGCCGCCGGCCAGGGCGGCGCGCTCCTTCAGGC
This sequence comes from uncultured Actinomycetota bacterium, assembly GCA_963839095.1. Lineage (GTDB taxonomy): Bacteria > Actinomycetota > Actinomycetes > Streptosporangiales > Streptosporangiaceae > Palsa-504. Next base: position 229,399 of record CAWIUF010000074.1, read on the forward strand.
CGGTCAGGCCGGCGCCGGCGCCGGTTTCGGCCAGCGGGCCTCGTTCGCCGGCCGGGGGCAGCGGGTTGACGACGCTGACCGCGACCTGGGCGCGCTCGAAGCGCAGGCTCAGGTTCACCGGCAGGCCGGGCGCGTGCTTGCGCGCGTTGGTCAGTCCTTCCTGCGCGGTCCGGTAGGCGACCTGGACGGCCTGCGCGGACAGCGGGCGCGGCTCGCCGGTGATGGTCAGGTTGATGGTCGCGTCGCCGTCCGCCTGGAACTGGGCGGCCAGCGACCCCAGCTGGTCGGGTAGCGGGGCCGCGTCCTCGCGCAGGGCCAGGATGGCCCGGCGGGCCTGGGCCAGGCCCTCGCGGGTCAGCGTCCCGGCTCGTTCGACGCACTCGATCGCCTTGGCCAGCTCGGCGTTGTCCTTGGGGAGGGTTTCCGCGGTCAGGAGGCCTTCGGCGGCTTGCAGGTTGACCGACACCGCGGCCAGCGAGTGGGCCAGGACGTCGTGGATGTCGCGGGCGATCCGGGCTCGTTCGGCCAGCGCGGCCGCCTGGGTTTCCGCTTCCCGGGCGCGGCGGGTCTCGGCCAGGGTGCGCTCGGCTTGTTCGGCCCGGACCAGGTACTCGCGGCGGGTCATGGCCACGCTCCAGAACCCGGCGTACGCGAACGGGAAGCCGAGCACGACCCCGGTCGCGTCGTTGCCGATCAGCGCCGTGATCAGGAACGAGGCCAGGGTCCCGGCCAGGATGCCCAGTGAGGCGCTGGTTTTCAGCCGGACCGCCGCGCTGAAGGTGGCCGCGCAGCCGACGGCGATGGCCGGGCTGAACTCCGACGCCCCGGCCAGCACGCCGCCCGCCACCGCCATCACGGCCAGGCTGGCCAGGCTGAGCGCACGCCGCTGCCCGGTGGCGCCGGACAGCAGCCAGGCGATCCAGCCCACGCTGGACAGGGCGAGCGTAATCGCGATCGTCACGCCGCGCGGCCCCGGCGTGCCCGGACCCGGGTGGGCCAGCGAGACGCTGACGATGACCGCGATCAGGCCGAAGGCCCGGATGACGTCGATCAGCCGGGCCACGCTGACGACGCGGTTCCCGCTGACCGGGTCCCAGCGCGTCGCGAATCCGAACATGGATATCAACGTAGCTCTTGGCGGCGCCCGGGAGCCGGGCCGGGCGGGTTGACCCTGGGTGGACATCGGGTGGAGACCGGCGGCCGCTGATCCGTTCCACCCCTGGTCAAGCCGTAGGCCGACGCGGTTCCAACCGGCTCGTTCCTAGCGTGGAGGACATCAGCACAACGTCACATCGAGCCTCACCAAGGCCTTATCAAGGAGTTCGAAATGGACGCCAGCGTCTGGATCCTCAACCTCGTTATCCTGGCCGTCGTCCTGGTCAGCGACCTCGGCACGCGCAAGGTCGGCCGGATGCGGCTGCTGCGCCCGTTCATCACCGCCGCGATCATCGTCCCGTTCTTCATCAAGGGCGCCGCGACGTCGGGCAACGGCCTGGCCCTGGAGATCGGCGGGGCGGCGGCCGGGATCGCCCTCGGCATCCTCGCCGCCGCGCTGATCCGGGTGCGCTACGACGCGCCGTCCGGCCGGGCGGTGTCGCACGCGGGCCTGCCGTACGCGCTGGTCTGGGTCGTGGTGGTGGCCGGGCGGCTGTACTTCGCGTATGGCGCCGACCACGTGTTCGGCCGTCAGCTGGGCAGCTGGCTGGTCACCACGCAGATCACCGTGGGCGCCCTGACCGACAGCCTCATCTTCCTGTCCATCGCCATGCTGCTGGCCCGCACCGGGATCCTCGCGGCCAAGGCCAGGACGGCTGCCGCCCGGGGGCGCGACGCCGGGATCACGGCCAGGAGCACGGTCAGCGCTCGCTGATTTTGGACGGGGGCGTGCCCCGCGAGTCCGGTTGGGACTCGCGGGGCACCTTCGTGTTGGCCTTGGCTAGCCTTGGTCAGATGGCACCGCTGAAGTTCGGACTGGTCGGCACGGGTCACTGGGCTCAGATCGCGCACGCGCCCGCGCTGGCCACGACGGAGGACATCGCGCTGACGGCGGTGTGGGGGCGGGATCCGGCGGCCGCGGCCGCGCTGGCCTCGGCTCATGGCGCTACTCCTTACTCCCCTGCTTCCTCGGCCGGGGATATCGCCGCGTTCCTGGACGCGGTGGACGGGGTCGCGTTCGCCGTGCCGCCGGACGTGCAGGCGCCGATCGCGATTACCGCGGCCCGGGCGGGCAAGCACCTGATGCTGGAGAAGCCGCTGGCTCTTTCTCCGGCCGCGGAGGACGAACTGGTGACGGCGGTCGGCGAGAGCGGCGTCGCGTCGGTCGTCTTCTTCACCTTCAGGTTCCGGACGGACATCCGGGCCTGGCTGGCCGAGGTGACCGCGCGGGGCGGCTGGATGGGCGGGCTGACCGGGTGGTTCGGCGATTCGCTGATGGAATCCAGCCCGTTCAACACGCCGTGGCGGCGCGACAAGGGCGCGTTGTGGGACATCGCCCCGCACGCGGTCTCGCTGCTGTGGGTCGCCCTCGGGCCGGTCATCGCGGTGACCGCCGACGCGGGGCCGGCCGACGTCAGCCACCTGATCCTGCACCATGAGGGCGGGACGAGCAGCACGATCACCGTGTCGCAGCACGGGGGGGCGGCCGCGGGCTTCGAGACGTACCTGTGGGGGCCGTCCGGCCGGTCGGTGGTGCCAGTTGGATCGGGCGACCCGGTTCCGCCGCTGCGGGTCGCGCTGGGTGAGCTGGCGGGCAATATTCGTTCGGGGCAGACGGCGCATCCGTGTGACGCGAGCTTCGGCCGGGATGTCGGTCGTGTCATTTCCGAGGCGCAACGGCAGCTGGATGCCCGGAAACTTGAAGGCGCAGCGGCAGGTGAACGCCCGGAATCGCATCATCTGTCTCGGTAGCATCCGTCGTGCTACGGTGGCACGATGAGTGATACCCCGGCTTCGGATTCGGCTCCGGCTCCGGCTTCGGCTTCGGCTTCGGCTTCGGCGAAGGCGGGGGAACCGCTGCCGGCGAGCACGGGGCGGCGGGCCCGGGAGACGAGTGCTGCGAGGCCCGCCCCGCGGGCCGAGGCGGCGCGGGCGCCGGCCCGGCACCGGATCGGGATCAGGGAACTGCGCCAGCAGGCCAGCGTCTACGTCGATCTCGCCGAGAAGGGCTACACCGTCGACATCACCAACCGGGGGCGGCTGGTCGCCCAGCTCATCCCGGTCCGGGAGCCGGATAGCCCGCTGGAACGCCTGATCGCGGCCGGGATCGTCGAGCCGGCCGAGGAGCCGGGCGGGGTTGGCGACCTCTCGCCTTATCCGTCGTCCGGAGGCTCGGGGTGATCTACCTTCACTCGTCCGCGCTGGTCAAGCTGGCCAGGACCGAACCGGAAACGGCGGCGCTCGCGTCGTGGCTAGCCGAGCGTTCCGACCAGCCGCTGGTGTCGAGCGCGCTGCACCGGGCGGAGGTGCCGCGGGCGGTCTGGCAGGCCGAGCCGGGCGCGCTGCCGCGTAGTTACAAGGTGATCAAGCGTATTGCTCGGGTGGCGCTCAGCGCGGCCGTGCTCGATGACTCGGCGACCTTGCCGCCGCAATCGCTGACGGCGGCGCAGGCTATTCACCTGGCGTCGGCGCTGGCGGTGAAGCGGGACCTGACCGCGTTCGTGGCCTACGACGAGTCGCTGCTGGCGGCGGCCAGGAACGCCGGGCTGCCGGTGGCTTCGCCCGGCGTTTCGTAGCATCCGGCGCCGCGTAGCATCCGGCTAGGGGGAGGCGTTCCGTTCTATCCGGTGAGGCGCCGCACTTCGTGCGGCTAGGCGGCGGCTCGCGACCGGATGCGAGTCACTGACGTCACACGGACACTGCGGGCCTCAGGCGTGAGCCGAGCGCGTTTTCGCCGCAGCAAACAACACGGTGGATTCGCATTATCCGGTGGATCCGATACCCCCTAGGGGTCTGAATCCACCGGGTAATGCGGATCCACCGCGTTAACTGATGCGGGTGGGATTGCTGGGGCTGTTGTGCTGGGTGTGGCGATAGGGCATCGGCAGGCGTGGGGGCGGGGCGCGGCGTGGGGGCGGGGCGTTGGCGCGCGGGGGCGGGGCGCGGCGTGGGGGCGGGGCGCGGCGTGGGGGCGCGGGTGGCGGGGGTGGGGCCTGGTTTGGGGGTGGGGTGGTGGCGGGGTGCGGGGGTGGTGGGGAGGGGGAGGTTAGAAGGAGGCGGGTTCGGTGTAGGAGCCCCATTCGGTGCGGAGGGCGTCGCAGATTTCGCCGAGGGTGGCTTCGGCGCGAGCGGCGGCCAGCATCGGGGGGACGAGGTTCGCCTCGTCGGTGCGGGCGGCGGCGACCAGGGCGGTCAGGGCGGTGTCGACGGCCTGCTGGTCGCGGGCGGCGCGGCGGGCGGTGAGCGCCTTGACCTGCTCGCGCTCGACCTCGGGGCTGATCCGGAGGATCTCCAGCGGCTCGGCCACCGTGCCGGTGTGGCAGTTGACGCCGACGATCTTCTTCTCGCCCTTTTCCAGCTGCTGCTGGTAGGTGAACGAGGCTTCGGCGATCTCGCCGTTGAACCAGCCGTTCTCGATGCCGGTCAGGATCCCGTCGGTCATCGAGCCGTCCGAGCTCAGCTCGCGGATCCGGGCGAAGATCGCCTCCGCTTCGGCCTCGATCCGGTCGGTCAGCGCCTCGATGTACCAGGATCCGCCGAGCGGGTCGGCGACGTTGGCCACGCCGGTCTCCTCCATGATGACCTGCTGCGTACGCAGGGCGGTCTCGGCCGCGGCCGGGCCGGGCAGGGCGAGCACCTCGTCCAGGGCGTTGGTGTGCAGCGAGTTGGTCCCGCCGAGGATGGCGGCCAGCGCCTCCACCGCGGTGCGGACGATGTTGTTGTCCGGCTGCGGGGCGGTCAGCGAGACGCCCGCGGTCTGGGTGTGGAAGCGCAGCCACTGCGCCCGGTCGGTCTTCGCGCCGTAGACGTCGCGCAGCCACCGGGCCCAGATCCGCCGGGCCGCGCGGAACTTGGCGATCTCCTCGAAGAAGTCGATGTGCGCGTCGAAGAAGAAGGACAGGCCGGGCGCGAAGGCGTCCACGTCCAGGCCGCGGGACAGGCCGAGCTCCACGTAGCCGAACCCGTCGGCCAGCGTGAACGCCAGCTCCTGGGCGGCCGTCGAGCCGGCCTCCCGGATGTGGTAGCCGGACACCGACAGCGGCTTGTAGCGGGGGATGTTCTCGCCGCAGTACTGCATCAGGTCGCCGATGAGGCGCAGGTGCGGCTTCGGCTCGAACAGCCACTCCTTCTGCGCGATGTACTCCTTGAAGATGTCGGTCTGCAGGGTGCCGTCCAGCTTGGACAGGTCCGCGCCCTGCCGCTCGGCGGCCACCAGGTACATGCAGAAGACTGGCACGGCCGGGCCGCTGATCGTCATCGAGGTGGTGGTGGCGGCCAGGTCGATGCCGTCGAACAGCACGTCCATGTCGGCGGCCGAGTCGATGGCCACGCCGCAGTGCCCGACCTCGCCCAGCGAGCGCGGCTCATCGGAGTCGCGGCCCATCAGGGTCGGCATGTCGAAGGCCACCGACAGGCCCGCGCCGCCCGCCGCCAGCAGCATCTTGTACCGCTCGTTGGTCTGCTGCGCGTTGCCGAACCCGGAGAACTGGCGGATCGTCCACGGCTTGCCGCGGTACCCGGTGGCGTGGATGCCGCGGGTGAACGGGAACTCCCCCGGCCAGCCGATGCGCTCGGGGGGCGGCTCGCCGTCAGGCGGCCCGTACACCGGGTCGACCTCGAGCCCGGACAAGGTGGTGAAGTCCGCGTCGCGTTTGGCCGCCGCGTCGAAGCGGCGCTGCCAGCGCTCCCGTCCGTCGTCCATCAGGCGTGCCTCCCGAAAGTAGTAGGACGTCCTACTATTTTTCAGTGTATCCCGCGGGGAGAGCGCCCGCTCCCGGTAGGCACCGGTCGGGACCTTTTCGGAAAAAAAAGAAATTTCTGTGCAACCAATGAGCGGGTTGCGTCGTCTGTTAAGAGCGCGAGGCCAGCAACGGTCTCGCGCACAGCGGGGCCCGGACGTCACGGGGGCGCGCCCGGGCCAGTCACTGAGGGGCCGCAGGCTGGTGCAGCTGTAGGCAACGAGCAGGTTCCGGTGCGTGACGTGGCCGGACGGGGATGTGGTAGAAGTTGCCGTATCACACGGGTGTTCTCGAGGACGCCCCGACCGGTCCGCGCATGATCTTCATGCCGGACCGGCCCGCGGGGCGCCAGGAACGCGGGGCGGCACCGAACTTGGGGCGGCGCTGTTCCCACCTGCCGGGAACTTCATCGAGGGAGATCCGGTGGGCAGCGTAAGCGAGGCTGACGCGGACGCGGCCGAGGAACTGTTCAAGGGCGTGTACCCCAAACTCGCCGGCTGGGTGCGGCGGCTGGTCGACGACGACGACACCGCGCACGAGATCGCGTCCGAGGCGTTCGTCCGGCTGCTGGCCCGGTGGACCAAGGTGGACAGCCCGCCGAGTTACCTGTACATGATCGCGACCAACCTGGTCCGCGACCACTGGCGCAAGACCGAACGGGAGCGGCGGGCCATCCGCAGCGTCACCGCGGGCGCCGCCGCCGACCCGGTGGCCTACCCGGTGCAGGATGTTGACGTGCGCAACCTCATCGCCTCGCTGCCGCCGCGGCTGCGGGATCCGTTCCTGCTGCATTACTACGGGGGGTTCGGGATCCGCGAGGTCGCGACGCTGCTGCACCGGCCGGAGGGCACCATCAAGGCCGACCTGTTCGCCGCGCGGGCCAAGCTGAAGACGGCGCTGGGGGAACGCGATGGCTGACCGCCACGATCCCCGGGACAACCTCGACGACTGGCTGAGCGAGCGGATCGAGCCGCTGTCGCCGCCGCCGGGCACGTTCGACCTGATCAAGCGGCGGGCGCGACGGCGCAAGTTCCGCCGGCTGGCCATCACCGCGAGCTCGGCGGCGGTCATCGTGGCCGCGGCGATCACCGTCCCGCAGGTGGTCAACCTGCCCATGCTGAGCCCGAGCCCTACGTCGAGCCCGGCCGCCGCCGGGCAGCAGACCTCCTCCGTCACGCCGACCGCCCAGAACGGCGGCACGAATTCGGTGGCGGCTAGCTCGGAGCAGCCGGCCCCGACGCGGGCGTCGGTACCGGGTAACTTCCGGCCTACCTCGGTCACCTTCGTCAGTGCGCACACCGGGTGGGTGATCGGCCAGGCCAGCACGCCCGGCCACTGCGCCACGCAGTACTGCACCTCGGTGGCCCGCACCGGGGACGCCGGGAGGACCTGGTCCGGCGTCCCGGCCCCGCTGGCCGGCGCGCCGGACGGGGCGACCGGGGTGAGCCAGCTCCGGTTCCTCAACCTGAACGACGGCTGGGCGTACGGGCCGGGCCTGTTCGTCACCCATACCGGCGGCAAGACCTGGACGCCGGTCGACACCCACGGCCTGCGGGTGACGGATCTGGAGACGGTGGGCGGACGGGTGTTCGCGCTGTGGGCGTCGTGCACCGGGACCGGGACCGCGTACGCCGGGAACTGCACCTCCTTTACCCTCTACTCCGCCGCGGCCTCCGGCGGCGCGCTGGACGCCGGTGGGCGCCGCCACCACCGGGCTGGCGGGCGGCACGGCGGGCGCGACCGCCTCGCTGGCGCTCACCGGCGGGCGCGGCTACCTGCTCGGGCCGGACGGGACGCTGTACGCCGGGCCGGTCGACGGCAGCGCGGCCTGGCAGAAGGTGGCCGCGCAGCCGCACGCCTGCGACGCCGGGACCCCGTCCGGCCAGGCCCAGCCGGGATCGCTGTTCGCCACGGCCGCATCCAGCGAGCTGGTGCTGGCCTGCCTCAGCCCCGCCAGCGACAGCAGCGTGGCCCCGCCGTCGAGCGAGCAGAAGCTGATCTTCTCCTCGGCCGACGGCGGGGCCAGCTGGAAGCGGATGGGCCAGGCGCCGGCCGCGGGGATCGCCTACTCGCTGGCGGCCAGCCCGTCGCAGAGCCTGGTGCTGGCCACCGACCGGGGCATCGAGCTGCTGCCGCCCGGCGAGAGCACCTGGCGGGTGGCCACGCTGACCGCCGCGTTCCCGGCCGGGGGGTTCAGTTACGTGGGCATGACCACCGACGAGCAGGGCATCGCGCTGCCCGCCGACCCGGCCGCCGGGGCCGTCTGGTTCACCTACGACGGCGGCCAGACCTGGACGCCGTCGGCGGTCGCCAGCTCCTAGGAGCCCGGGCTCCTGGGAGTGCAGGGCTCCCGGGGGTCCGGGCGCCTAGGTCTCGTCCGCGACGAAGTCCCCGGCCGCCAGGCGCAGTTCGCGGAACAGGTCGAAGATCTCCTTCAGCTGGCCCGGCCCGAAGCTGCCGAGGCCGAACTCCGCCGCCATCAGGTCTCTGGTCGCCTGTTCCACCACGTCCCGGCCCGCCGGGGTGATCTCGGCCAGGCGGCCGCGGCCGTCGGCCGGGTTCGGCCTGCGGATCACCAGCTGCTGTCCTTCCAGCCGGCTGATGATGTTGGTCACGCTGGTGGGGTGCACCATCAGCCGCTCGCCGATCAGCCCGAGCGACAGCGAGCCGGTGCGGCTGAAGGTCAGCAGCACCAGCGCCTCGTACCGCGCGAACGTCAGCTGGTACGGCCGCAGCAGCGCGTCGAGCTCGGCCAGCAGGATCTGCTGCGCGCGCATGATCGAGGTGACCGCGGCCATCGACGGCGACGGACCGAACCGCCGGGCCCAGATCTGCGCCGCGCGGTCGATCGGGTCGAACGGCAACTCCAGGGGCTTACCCACGGGGACAACCGTATGCCGTGCTCAGGCCCCCCGCTGGCCCGCCCCGTCGAGCAGCTCGTCGGCGGCCCCGAACGGGTCCAGCGTGCCGTCGGCGACCTGGCTGGCCAGCTCGTCGAGCCGGCTGGCGGCCAGCCGGCCGCGGAGCGCGGCGAAGGCCAGCGCGGTGAGCTCCTCCCGCGCCCGGGCCTGACGACGCCGCTTCAGCTCGCCCGTCGAGTTGAGCCAGGACCAGTGCTGGTCCAGGCGCTCGGTCAGCTCGCCGATGCCCTCGGACTTGGTCGCCGTGGTGCTGACGATGGGCGGCTTCCAGTCGCCTTCGGCCCGGTCGGCCAGCGCGACCATGTTGCGCACGTCCCTGACCACCTGCTGGGCGTCCGGCTTGTCGGCCTTGTTCACCACGAACAGGTCGGCGACCTCCAGGATCCCGGCCTTGGCGGCCTGGACCGCGTCGCCCATCCCCGGCGCGAGCAGCACCACCACGGAGTCCGCCAGCGAGGCGACGGCCACCTCGGCCTGCCCCACGCCGACCGTCTCGATGATGATCAGCTCGAACCCGGCCGCGTCGAGCACCCGGACGGCCTGCGGCGTCGAGGCGGCCAGGCCGCCCAGGTGCCCCCGGCTGGCCATCGACCGGATGTAGACGCCCTCGTCGGTGGCGTGCTCCTGCATCCGGATCCGGTCGCCGAGCAGCGCGCCGCCGGTGAACGGCGAGCTCGGGTCGACGGCGAGCACCGCGACCCGGTGACCGGCCGCGCGGAACGCGGTCAGCAGGGCGCCGGTCACGGTGGACTTGCCGGCCCCGGGCGCGCCGGTCAGGCCGATCACCCGCGCGCGGCCGGTCTGGGGCAGAAGATCTTTAATGACCGAACGAATCCGCGGCGACTCATCCTCAACCAGCGACAGCAGCCTGGCCAGGGCGCGGACATCCCCCGCTCGGGCCTGGTCGATTTCAGCGTGGCCGGCCACGAGGCGGGGCTAGCCGGGGACCCGGAACAGCAGCGCCTCGCCCTGGCCGCCGCCGCCGCACAGGGCGGCCGCGCCGAGCCCGCCGCCGCGGCGGCCGAGCTCGAGGCACAGGTGCAGCGCGATCCGGGCGCCGGAGGCGCCGATCGGGTGGCCGATGGCGATCGCGCCGCCGTCGACGTTCACGATGTCCGGGTCGACACCCAGCTCGCGCACGGACTGGAGGGCGACCACCGAGAACGCCTCGTTGATCTCGACCAGCTTCAGGTCGCTCACGTCCAGGCTGGCCTTGGCCAGCGCCTGCTTGATGGCGTTCGACGGCTGCGAGTGCAGGGAGTTGTCCGGGCCGGCCACGTTGCCGTGCGTGCCGATCTCGGCGATGACGGGGAGCCCGTCCCGTTCGGCCCAGTTCTTTGGTGGTGACCACGACGGCGGCCGCACCGTCGGATATCTGGGATGCGGTGCCGGCCGTGATCGTGCCGTCTTTGAGGAAGGCCGGCCGGAGCTTGGCCAGGGTTTCGAGGGTGGTGCCGGGGCGGATGCCCTCGTCCTCGGTCACCGTGATGGCCTCGCCGCCTCGCTGCGGGATGAGGACCGGGGCGATCTCGGCCGCGAACACGCCGTTCTTCGCGGCGGCGGCCGCGCGCTGGTGGGACCGGACGGCGAACTCGTCCTGCTGCTCGCGGGTGATGCCGAGCTCGCGCCCGCTGCGTTCGGTCGATTCGCCCATGGAGAGGTGGTCGAAGGCGTCGGTCAGGCCGTCCAGCGCCATCGAGTCCTCCACGGTGACCGGGCCGTACTTGTAGCCGGCCCGGGAGTTCACCAGCAGGTGCGGCGCGCGGGTCATGGACTCCATCCCGCCCGCCACGATGACGTCGTACTCCCCCAGCCGGATCAGCTGCGACGCGAGCGCGATGGCGTCCAGGCCGGACAGGCACACTTTGTTCACCGTCAGCGCTGGAACGGACATGCTGATGCCCGCGGCCACGGCGGCCTGCCGGGCGGTGATCTGCCCGGCGCCCGCCTGCAGCACCTGGCCCATGATCACGTACTGCACCTGGTCCGGGGTCACCTGGGCGCGGTCGAGGGCGGCCGCGATGGCGACGCCGCCCAGCTCGCTGGCAGACTGGCTGGCGAGGGACCCGAGCAGGCGGCCGACCGGGGTCCGGGCGCCGCCGACGATGACCGGCTGACGTGAATCGTTCATGTCATTCACGATACCTAGTGGTGTCCGGAAGGAAATAAGGTGCTACCTCTGCTGACCCGCATCGATCATGTCGGCATCGCCTGCCGGGACCTGGACCGGGCCGTGGGGCTGTACCAGGCCACGTTCGGCCTGGAGGTGGCGAGCCTGGAGGTCAACGAGGAGCAGGGCGTCCGCGAGGCCATGCTGGCGGTGGGCGGTTCCGCGGGTTCCGGGGAGCGGCCGGGGTACGTCCAGCTGCTCGAGCCGCTGTCGCCTGACACGCCCGTCGGGAAGTTCATCGCCCGCCGGGGCGAGGGGCTCCATCACGTCGGCTACGGCGTCGCCGACATCGGCGAGGCGCTGACTGCGATCGGCGGCACCGGCATCCGGCTGATCGACGAAAGGCCCAGGCACGGGTCCATGGGAGCGTCCATCGCGTTCCTCCACCCGGGGGATCTTGGGGGGGTGTTGACGGAACTCGTACAGTTCGTCAGCCCAGCGTAATTCACCCACGATGTCGACAAGAGGATTTAACCGGACGCATAGGATAGAGAACTCTGAAGGACCCGCCAAACCACCCAAGTAAGAGTAGTCTGCCTGTCACCGGGCGAGAGTCGTACCCGCCATGGCTGACACCCGCCGTAAGTTTTTCTGCCGCCTTCACGTCTAGCCAGGATTAGGCCACATGCAATCGGACATTGACGCCCAGCTGACCAACTTCTTCGAGGACGCCCCGCCGCGCGAGTTCGCCACGGTCATGCGGGGTTACGACCGGCATCAGGTCGACGAGCACATCAGGCAGATCGAGACCGAAGCCCGGACGCACCGCGATCAGGCCCAGGCCATGCGGCGGGAGCTGACCGAGGCTCACCGGCAGATCCAGGAGCAGGAACGTCCCACCTACTCCGGTCTCGGCGCTCGTATTGAACAGTTGCTCCGGCTAGCCGAGGAACAGGCGACCGAGCTGGTCCAGGCGGCCAGGTCCGAGGCCAACGAGATCAAGGCGGCGGCCAAGGTCGACGCGGCGGAGTTCCGGGCCGCGGCGGAGAACGAGGCGTCGGAGCTGCGCGCGAACGCCAAGCGCGAGACCGATGACCAGCGGGGTGCGGCCGAGCGCGAGGCGGACTCGATCCGGACCACCGCCCGCCGCGAGGCGGACGAGCTGACCTCCACCACCGAGCGCGAGGTGGCCAAGCTCCGCGCCACCGCCGACCACGAGGTCGCGGACAAGCGGGCCGGGGCCGAGCGCGACATTGCCAAGCTGCGGACCAGCACCGAGCGCGAAGTGGCCCAGCTGAAGGCGACGGCCAAGCGCGAGCGGGACGAGATCCTCACCACCTCCAAGCGCCAGGCCGACGAGATGCGCAGCCAGGCGCAGCGGATCCTGGAGGAGAGCGAGGCTCAGCGGGCGCAGGCCGAGGCCGAGTTCGAGATCCAGCTCGCGGCGCGCCGGGAAGAGTCCGAGCGCCAGGAGGCCGAGCGGCTCTCCGCCGCCCAGTCCGCCACCCAGAAGCTGGTCTCCGAGGCCGAGCAGCGGGCGTCGACCGCCGAGCAGCGGGCGGCCAAGGCCTCCGCGCAGGCCGACCAGACCCGGCGCGACGCCGACTCGCACGCCCGGCAGCTGGTGTCGAACGCCAAGAAGAACGCCGACCAGATCGTGTCGCAGGCCAAGTCGCAGGCGGAGCAGCTGCTGGCCGAGACCAAGGCCGACGCCGAGCGCCGCCGCGCGGCCGCCCAGCGCGAGGTCGACGAGCTGACCCGGCAGAAGGACAGCATCGCCACCCACCTGGCGCAGGTGCGTCAGCTGCTCGGCGGCCAGATGCCCGGTGGCCTGGGCGAGGCCGCGATGGCAGCCGCCGCGCCGCCGCCGGCCCCAAGCCGGCCATCGCCGCGGAGCCGACCGCGCCGCGCAATGGCAACGGGGCGCCCACGCAGGTGCAGCCGGCCCAGGCGGCGGCCGCCGCCCACCAGGCCACCCAGGTCTCGCCCGCGCAGACGCAGGCGCAGCCGCGGGCTACCAATGGCACGCCGGCGCTCGGCGGCGGCTTCGGCTGGTGCCAAGCAGTCGGCCAACGGCAAGGACGACAACGACGAGGACTGGTGGACTGAGTAGCCTTCGTCGTTCTCTGGGGGCGCGTCGCCGGCTTGGCCGGTGGCGCGCCTTCGTCGTTGTCGGGGCCCTTCGTCGTTGCTCGGGGCCCTTGTCGCCCGGGTGTGCGGCTTTCCCGGCAGCAGCGGAGATGGTGCTGACTGGGCGGGCAGCGGTAAAGGCTAGGTGACGGGGATGATGCTGGCCTCGACTAGGCGGCCGTCGTCGACTTCGAGGACGCCGAGGGTGCCGTGCGGCTGGCGCCTGCGGTCGGTCGGGGATCCCGGGTTGAAGATCCGCAGGCCGGGGGCGGACTCGTCCAGCGGGATGTGGGAATGACCGAACACCACCAGGTCCGCCTGGGGAAACTGGCGGCGCATCCGCGGCAGCCGTCCGGTTCTGGCCCCGCTGTCGTGCACCATCGCCACGCGGAGGCCGTCCAGGTCGAGTTCGGCAGTCGCGGCGGCGCCCCACTCGGCGACGCTGGGATCGTCGTTGTTCCCCACCACGGCGGTCACCGGGGCGTACTCGGCGAGCTCGGTGAGGACCGAGGCGGTGCAGACGTCACCGGCGTGCAGGATCAGGTCGGCGTGGCGCAGGTACCCGGCCACCGCGGGCGGACACGTCCGCCAGCGGCGCGGCGCATGAGTATCAGACAGGACCACGACCCGCACGGCACTTATTCTCCCGCTTCAGCTCCCCTGGCTTCAGGTCGGAGTTCCCTGGCTTCAGGCGGGTCACGGTCGTGGTGATGACTTGGCTCGGCTCGTCCACGTGACGGGTGTCGACGTCGTGGATGGTCGGCATGACCGAGGTGAGGGCGGCGCTGACCTGTTCGGTCGCCTTGCGCTGTCTGTGCTTGGCCGCGCCCTTGGCCGCCGCGGCGGTGAGCCGCTGGGCGGCATCACGGCGGCGGCGCCCGCGCTGGACTGCCTTGAACGTCCGGTCGGCGACGACCAGCAGGCAGATCAACAGGACAAACACGACGGCGACCAGCAGCAGCACGGGCACCTTCTCCTTCGTCATTTCCTGGTGGCTGGAGGCCTTCAAGTAAAGCCGGAACTCACAGCAATTTCCAAACCGTACGTACCCGACTATCTCGGGCGGACACGGCTTTCTGGCTGCTACGATGCTCGCTCCGGCGCCATAGTGCGCCGGTTTGGAAGGGGAAGTTGGGGCCACCCGGTTGAACGGGCCGGGTGGCCCGAATAACCCGCCCGTGGCCTGGGGATACCGGAGTCAGGCGGCGGGCGGGCCTCAGCCCCGTCAGTCCCGTCAGCCTCACAGCAGGCCGAGCAGCCAGCCCGGGCCAAGAATTTCCGCCCCGGCCGCCACGCAGCGCGCGCGCAGCTCGCGGTCGGCGGTCACGACCACGCGCCGACCGGGCAGTTCTCGCACCACGGCCACGATCGTGTCGTCGCCCGAGCCGCGCGCCTCCACCACGCGCACCTCCCCCGGCCGCGCCGGAACGGCGGCGGTGCCGGTGGTACCAGCCGGGCCGGGGCGTATCCGGCCGGCCTCATTGGGCTCACCGGGCGTGCCGGGCGTGCCGGGCGTGCCGGGCGTGCCGGTAGCCGGCCGGGCGGATGGCAGCCGGGAGACGGCGGCCCGGGCGGCGCCTTCGAGCACGAGGACGAAGGCGGGCGCCTCCTCCGCCGGCTCGTCGGGGGCATCCCCCGACGAGCGATCGCCAGGCAGCGGGATCGCGCGGCCGCTGGCGGCTAGCCGGGCGATCTGGGCATGAAGCCGGACCGCGGCGCCCGCCCGGTCCCGCCACCAGCCGTCGGGGCGCGAGCCCATCACATTGGCGACGTCGACGACGATCGTCACAAAGCTGCGCAGATTCCCATCTCCTTCGCACCGTAAGCTGAAGCGCATGGCAGACGCGCAACTCGCCCGGCAGCTGACCGAGCAGATTTCCAGGCTACGGCAGCGCCAGACAGGGCCGCTGATCCTCGAGCTGGACCTGACCGACGGGATCGCCGAGGGACCGGTCGCGGATCCGGTCTCCGCGTTCATGACCCGGCGCAAGCTGAGAATGTCTGACGTCCTCGAGGGCCTGCGCCGCGCCCGCAAGGACGACCGGGTCCGCGCGCTGGTGGTCAAGGTCGGCGGCAGCCGGATCGGGCTGGCCCGGGTCCAGGAGCTCCGCGAGGCGATCGGCACCTTCCGGGAGACCGGCAAGCTCACCGTGGCCTGGTCCGAGTCCTTCGGCGAGTTCACCGGCGGCAACGTGCCGTATTACCTGGCGACCGCGTTCGACCGGATCTACCTGCAGCCCTCCGGCGCGCTCGGGCTGACCGGGGTCTCGGTCGAGCAGATCTTCCTGCACGACGCCTTGGCCAAGCTCGGTGTCGGCTTCGAGAGCGGCAAGCGGTACGAGTACAAGTCGGCCGCCGACAACCTGACCGAAACCGGCTTCACCGGACCAGCCCGCGAGGCCACTGAGCGGCTGGCCGTCTCGATCGCCGAGCAGATCACCAGCGCCATCGCCGAGCGCCGCGGCAAGACCGCCGAGCAAGCCCGCGAGCTGCTCGACCGCGGGCCGTTCCTGGCCGAGGACGCCCTGGCCGAGGGCCTGGTCGACGCGCTCGGATACCGGGACGAGGTCTACGCCGAGGTGCGCAAGGAGGCGGGCGCGGACGCGACCCTGCAGTACGTCGGCCGCTACCAGCGGGCGCACGCGCTGACCCAGCGGGCCAGGAAGCTGCCGAACCCGCGTGAGCACTTCGTCGCGGTGATCCACGCGTCCGGGCCCATCCGGCCGGGCCGCAGCGGCCGGAGCCCGCTGGGCGGCAACTCGATCGGCTCGGACACGGTGGCGGCCGCGCTGCGCTCGGCGACCACGGACGACCGGGTGCGCGCCGTGCTGCTCCGGGTCAACAGCCCCGGCGGGTCCGCGGTGGCGTCCGACACGATCTGGCGCGAGGTGGTCAGGACCCGCGCGGCGGGCAAGCCGGTCGTCGTCTCGATGGGCGACGTGGCGGCCTCGGGCGGGTACTACATCGCGATGGCGGCCGACGTCATCGTGGCGCAGCCGGGCACGCTGACCGGCTCGATCGGCGTGATCATGGGCAAGCCCGTGCTCAAGGAAGCCTTCGAGCGGGCCGGCATCACCACCGACTCGGTGTCCGTCGGCCGCGGGGCGAACATGTTCGCGCCCGCGCACCCGTTCAGCGAGGACGACTGGCAGCGGATCAACGCCTGGCTCGACGCGATCTACCGTGACTTCACTCAGAAGGTGGCCTCGGGCCGCCGGATGACGGCGGAGCAGGTGCACGAGATCGCCCGGGGCCGGGTCTGGACCGGCGCCGACGCCGCGCAGAACGGCCTGGTGGACGAGCTCGGCGGGATGGCCGCGGCGGCGGAGATCGCGCGCCGCCGGGCCGGGCTGCCGGCCGGCGCACCGCTGCGCACCTATCCCCGGGTGACCCCGCTGGACCAGTTGCGGCCACCGGAGTCCAGCGAGTCCAAGCCGGCCGCCGCGGCCGGTCTCGACCTCGGCGTCTTCTCCGGCTGGGGCCCCGCCTGGCAGCTCGCGGCCCGCGCGGGCTTGTCACCGCACGGACCGCTCACCCTCCCCGGCCACTGGATAATCCACTGACCAAACGAGCCACCGCTCCCTCCGCTCCCGCTCGGACTACATGCTGTCCAGCCAGCGGTCCCGGTAGCGAGGCAGCCCTCGGTGAGGCTGCTCAAGTGGCTGTGACGCTGCCGAGGCATCCGTGTTTCATGATCGTGGGCAGTTCTGGGCGCTATGTGTCCCGAACTGCTCACGATCATGGAACGGCCTCGCGGGGGCTGGTACTAGCGTGGCTGGCATGGATGCAGGGGCGGCTGGCGAGCGGTGCAGGGGGCGGGTGCCGTCGGCGGCGCGGGGGCGGGTGCCGTTGGCGGCGCGGGGGCGGGGCCGTGGCGGCGCGGGGGCGGCCGGCGGGGCGACTTGGGTTGAGGCGTGGGATGGGGCCCGGGGGGCGTGGGCGGGGGCGGTCACGCTGGTGATGGTGGCGGACGGGCGGGATGACGTCGGGGCCACGGTCAGCGCGTTCTGCCCGCTGTCGGCCGAGCCGCCGCTGGTGATGGTGTCACTGATGTCCGGTTCTTACCTGGCGGAGCTGTTCAGCCGGCCGGACGAGCCGGTCACGCGGTTCGCGGTGACGCTGCTCGCGGCCGGGCAGCGGGTGCTGGCCGGACGGTTCGCCGCCGCGGGGCGGCCGAGCGCCCGGCTGATGCTCGATGACGTGCCGCACCGGCGCGGCGACGACTCCGGGGCGCTGATCGCGGAGGGCGGCCTGGCCGCGCTGGAGTGCTCGGCCGAGCGACTGGTCACCGCCGGGGATCACCTGCTGGTCATCGCGGGAGTGACCGGCGTGCCCTACCTGGCCGCGGCCGGGGAGCCGCTCATCCGCTTCCACGGCCGCTACCTGCCCGCCCGGCTCTAGCGAATCGTCCCGTGCCGCCGGAGCCGGAGTGCCGCCGACTCCAAGGGAGTGTGGCCGGGGCAGGGCTACGGCGGGGTGCGGTCAGCGGGGTGAGCCCGCTACTAGGTGGCCGGCTTGCCAGACGGCGGTGACCTGGGGGACGCCGGGGCGGTAGGCCAGGTAGGCGTGGGACGGCGCGTCCAGCAGGGTCAGGTCGGCGCGGGCGCCGACGGCGAGGTGGCCGACGTCGGCGCGGCGCAGGGCACGGGCGCCGCCGGCGGTGGCGGACCAGACGGCTTCCTCGGTGGTCATGCCCATCTCGCGGACGGCGAGCGCGATGCAGAACGGCATGCTGCTGGTGAAGCAGGAACCGGGGTTGCAGTCGGTGGCCAGGGCCACGGTGGCGCCCGCGTCGAGCAGGCGGCGGGCCTGCGGGAAGGGCTGCCGGCAGCTGAACTCCACGCCGGGCAGCAGGGTCGCGACCACCTGCGCCGACACCAGGGCGTCGACGTCGGCGTCGGTCAGGAACGTGCAGTGGTCGGCCGAGGCGGCGCGCGGCGCGGGCGGCCACCTGGACGCCGGGGCCGGGGCCGAGCTGGTTGGCGTGGATCCGGGCGCCCAGGCCGGCGGCCTGGCCGGCGGCGAGGATCGCCGTGGCCTCGTCGGCGCCGAAGGCCCCGTCCTCGCAGAACACGTCGATCCAGCGGGCCGAGGGCGCGCAGGCGTCCAGCATCGGGCCGCGGACCAGGTCGACGTAGCCGGCCGGATCGGCGGCGAACTCGGGCGGCACCACGTGCGCGCCGAGGTAGGTGACCTCGGGGGTGACCTCGGCGGCGAGGGCGAGCCCGCGGGCTTCGTCGGGCACGGTGAGCCCGTACCCGGACTTGCACTCGAACGTGGTCGTGCCCTGGCGGAGCATCTCGGCCGCCAGCCGCCGCAGGTTCGCGCGCAGCACGGCGTCCGAGGCGTCGCGGGTCGCGGCCACGGTGCCCCGGATGCCGCCCGCCTGGTACGGGCGGCCCGCCATGCGGGCAGCGAACTCGGCGCTGCGCTCCCCCGCGAAGACCAGGTGGGCGTGCGAGTCGACGAAGCCGGGCAGCACGGCCCGGCCGGCCGCGTCCAGCACCGTGTCAGCGGCGGGCGCGCGCGACGCGGGCCCGGTCCAGGCCACCTGGCCGGCCTCGATGACCAGCGCCGCGTCGGTCAGCGCGGCGAAGGCGCCCGCGTCCCCGTCGTTGGTGACCAGCTCACCGATCCCGGTGATCAGCATGCTCTCCGGATCAGACACGGGACCAGCTTGCCACGAAGGTCACCGCTGGTCCGGCCGAGGGGGCGGGTGTCGAGGGTGCGGAAAGCGCGGAAGGCGGCCAGGGGTTAGCGCTGGGTGGCGGTGGCTTGGAGGATGGCGTGGATGTCGTCGGTGGTGGGGGGGCGCGGGGTGCTGGCCAGGGCCTCGTCGGCCAGGGTGTCGGCGGCGATCTGGGCGAAGTCGGCTTCGGTGATGCCGAAGTCGCTCATCAGCCGGTTGAGGCCGACGTCGTCCCGCAGCGCGGTGACCGCGCCGATGGCGGCCTCCGCGTTGAGCCAGGTGTCGGCGTGGGTGTCGCCGACGCCGAGGGCGAAGGCGACGTCGGCCATCCGCTCGAGGCGGGCCGGCAGGTTGAAGCGGAGCACCTCGGGCAGCAGCATGGCCAGGGCCGTGCCGTGCGCGATGTCCCAGCGGGCGCCGAGCGAGTAGCCGATCGCGTGGCACAGGCCGAGGCCGGTGCTGGCCATCGCGACGCCGGCCATGTGCGCGGCCAGCAGCATCTGCGACCGGGCGGCCAGGTCCTTGCCGTCCATGACGGCCCGCGGCAGGCTGTCCGCGACCATCCGGATCACCTGCAGCGCGATCCCGTCGGACCACGGGTTGGGCCGCAGCGACAGGTACGACTCCAGCGCGTGGGTCAGCGCGTCCAGGCCGCATCCGGCGGTCACGGCGGGCGGCAGGCCGACGGTCAGGTCGGGGTCGAGGATGGCCGCGGCCGGCATCGCGCTGGCGTGCCCCACGTAGAAGGCGCGGCCGCCGGCCGGATCGGTGACCAGGCCCAGGGCGCTGGTCTCGGCCCCCGTTCCGGCCGTGGTCGGCACGGCCACGATCGGCAGCGCGGGCACCGCGAAGTCGGGGCGGCCGTCCAGGTCCCGGCCGCGCTGCGGGTTGCCCGCGGCGATCGCGATGCCCTTGGCCGCGTCGATGGCCGCCCCGCCGCCGACCGCTACCAGCGCGATCCGCGGGCCGGCCGACCCGGGGGGCGGAGCCGGCGCGACGGGCGGGGGCGGCGCGACCAGCGGCGCCGAGGGCGTGAGCATCGCGGCGACGGCCGCCGCGGACGCGGACGCGGCGGCCATGATGGCGGCGTCGGCGGCCGCCTGGACGACGGTGTCGGCGCCGGCGGCCAGGTCGCCGGGAGTGGGATGGGCAGGCACGCCGGCGAACAGGCGGGCCGGCAGGCCCGCGTCGGCCAGCACGGTCAGCACCGTCTCGACCACCGGATCCGACTCGAGGGCCGCGTCGGTCACGACGACCACCTGGTCCGCGCCGGTGGCCCGGACGATCCCGGGCAGTTCGCCGACGGTGCCGGGGCCGAAGTGCACGGCCGGCTTCGCGGAAATCACGAACCCGTCAAGCTGGGACATGAGAGCGGCTCCTGCGCGGGGGGCTCGACCGGTATCCGCCGATTTGCACGGGCTGCACGCGGTCATCGTAACCGCGGCTCGCCGCCGGTCAAGCGGCTGGGGTGAGGTCACCACGCGTGACCAGGTCGACCACGGGCTCCAGGTCGGCCGGGAAGGTGCCGTCGGCCTGGGTGAACGGGACGAGCTCCCGGATCATCCGGTAGGCGCGGCCGGTGCCGAGGCCGAGCTCACTCCGGCCATCGCCACCTGGGCCGCTGCCACCTTGGCCGTTGACATTGATTCCGCGCAGGTCGATGGCCTGGGCGGCGACGACGAACTCGATCGCGGCGACCCGGGCGCACAGGCTGGTCATGTCGGCCAGCCGGCGCGCGGACAGCGGCGCCATCGTGGCCCGGTCCTCGATGCCCTCGCCCTTCACCGAGCTGGCCAGCTCGTAGGAGACCGGGTGCGCCAGCGTGCGGGCCTCCACGGTGATGGCCTGGCCGGCCACGGCCAGCTCGGACAGCGCGTCGTCGGGTGAGCCCACCCGGGCGGCCAGCCCGGCCGCCAGTCCCGAGAAGGGCGCCTGGAGGAGCTTGACCAGGCGCTCGTTCGCGCTGGTCACCACCGGGGCGAGCGCGATGCGAACGAAGTCGAGGGCGGCCGCGAGCGGGCCGATGTCGAAGTTGCCGACCGAGACGATGCGGCCCGGCTCATCCCCGGCGGGCAGCACCACGACCGGGTTGGACTGCGAGGAGTTGAGCTCGAGCTCCAGGATGGTCCGGGTGTAGGCCAGCGCGTCCCGGGCCGCGCCGTGGATGTGCGGGATGCAGCGGAAGGTCAGCGGATCCTGCAGGAACCGGGCCGCGCCCGGCTGCCACAGGTAGCTGCCCGCCAGCAGCAGCCGGAGCTGGTCCAGCGTGCTGGCCAGGCCGGGGAAGGGCCGGGTCTGCTCGATGACCGGGTGCAGGCAGTTCAGGTTGGCGCCGAACGCCTCCAGGTCCAGCGCGCCCGCCACGTCGAACACCGACAGCAGGGTGCCGGCGTCGGCGGTGGCGACGCACGCCCAGGCGGTGGTGAAGGCGTTGCTGCTGACCAGGGCGAGCCCTTCGTTCTCGGCCACCTCGAACCCGCTGCGGGTGATCATCCCGTGGGCCAGGTCGGCCATCGGCCCCAGGTCACCCTGGCCGATGGAGCCGAGGCGGCGCACCGGCGGCGCGAAGCCCTCGTTGAGCAGCGTCACGATCATCTGGGCCAGCTCGGGGCGGACGCCGGTGACGCCCTTGGCGTAGCTGTTGGCCAGGCAGAGCATCGCGCCGCGGACCACGTCGGCCGGGGCCGCGTCGCCCTGGGCGATCCGGTGGTTGAGCACCAGGCGGAGGTTGAACCGCTGCCGCTCGGCCGGGTCGAGCAGGAACGACTTGCGCTCCCCCACCCCCGTGGTCAGCCCGTAAACAGGCTCGCCAGCAGCCAGGACGTCCTCGACGACGGCCCGTGACCGGCGCATGGCGGCGACCGCCTCCGGGGCCAGCGCGACGGCCTCGCCGTGCCGGGCTACCGCCATGACCTGCGTAACAGTCAGATCACGTCCATTGAGCCTGATCGTCATTAATTGATCCCCCGTCTATAACTGAGCTAGGCTTTGCCGCCCGAGAGCGATTCACGTGGGGTGGTCCGGGATCAAGGAGGCCAGAGATGGCTATGTTCCTTCTGAGGCGCCTCGGGTTGATGGTGCTGACGTTGTGGATTCTCAGCCTGATCGTATTCTTCGCGGGCCAGATTCTCCCGGGTGATCCCGGCCGGGCCATTCTCGGCAACCTCGCCGCGCCGAGCGCCGTGCAGGCTCTCGATCACAAGCTCGGGGTGGACAAGCCGCTGCTGACCAGGTACCTGGACTGGCTCGGCGGGCTGCTGCACGGGAATTTCGGCACCTCGTACACCTTCCAGTCCGCGGTCGAGCCTTTCGTCCGGGCGGCGCTTCTCAATTCGGTCAAGCTGGCCGCGCTGGCGTTCGTCATCGTGGTCCCGCTCGGCATCATCGGCGGCGTCATCGCCGCCCTTTACGCGGGCCGCGCGGTAGACCGGATTATTTCTGTTACCGGACTTTCCTTGGCCACCGTGCCCGAGTTCGTGTCCGGAATCGTACTCATCGTAATATTCGGCGTCACGCTGAAGGTGCTGCCGGTAACCGCCTCGGCGGGAGCGGGCGCCGGCGACCTCAGCCAGTTCCGGCATCTGATCTTGCCGGCCATACCGCTAGTCTTCGTCCTGTTCGGGTATATCGCCCGGATGGCCAGGGCGGGGACCATCGAGGCGCTGAACTCGGACTACGCCCGGACGGCGACCCTCAAGGGACTGCCCCGGACGACCGTGATCCGGCGGCACGTGCTGCGCAACTCGCTGCTGCCGACCATCACGGTCATCGCCACCCAGACCGGGTACCTGATCGGCGGCCTGGTCGTGGTCGAGGACCTGTTCAACTACCAGGGCATCGGCAACCTGATCTTCAAGGCCGCGGGGGCCAAGGATTTCGCGATGCTGGAAGCGGGGGTGCTCACCATCGGCGTGGTCTACGTGCTCGCCACCCTGGCGGCGGACCTGCTGCTGATCGGGCTCAACCCGCGGCTGCGGACGGGAGCGGGCAATGACTGACATCACGGCGGACGCCGGCGGCGCCCCGCTCGAGCCGGGTGGCCCGCTCGGGCCGCTGGGACCGGCCGGGAGCTCGGTCGCGGTGGCGGCGCCCACGGCCGCCGTGCCCCGGGCCGTCTGGCGGCTGCTGCTGCGGCGGCCGACCTTCGTCATCGGCGCGACCATCATCGTGTTCTGGGTGGTCTGCGCGATCTTCGGGCACGCCGATCGCGCCGGACAACCCGCTCGAGCAGCAACTGCTGTTCAACAACACCGCCCCGTCCGGCGCGCACTGGTTCGGCACCGACACCCTCGGCCGGGACGTGCTCTCCCGGGTCCTGGTCGGAGCCCGGGACATCCTGGTCGTCACCCCGCTCGCGACCATCCTCGGCACCGTCCTCGGCACCGCCCTCGGCCTGGCCATGGGCTACTTCGGCGGCGCGTTCGACCTGATCGTCGGGCGGTTCGTGGAGGCGGTGCTCGCGCTGCCCGCGGTCATCATCGCGTTCCTGTTCATCGTGGCGCTCGGGCCGTCCAAGACGACGCTGATCATCGTCATCGGCCTGATCTTCACGCCGCTGATCGCGCGCACGGTCCGGGCCGCGGTACTGACCGAGCGGAACCTGGACTACCTGTCGTCGGCCCGGCTGCTGGGCGAGAGACCCCTCCGGATCATGTTCCGGGAGATCCTGCCGAACGTCATGCCCGCCATCTTGGTGGAGTTCACGGTCCGGCTCGGCTACGCGGTGTTCGCCGTGGCCACGCTGTCCTTCCTGGGCTTCGGCGTCCAGCCGCCCACCCCCGACTGGGGCTCTGACATCGCGGCCGATTACAGCGGCCTGCTGGCGGGGTACTGGTGGCAGGTGCTGTTCCCGGCACTCGCCATCGCCTCGCTGGTGACCGCGGTCAACCTGATCACCGACTCGATCGAGCAGGTGCTGAATTCATGACGACTGACTCCGGGCCGGCCCTGGTCGTCTCGAACATGGACGTCTCGTACAAGGTGCGCGGTCAGGACCGCCGGGCGCTGCGGGACGTGACCTTCACCATCGAGCGCGGCGAGTCGTACGGGCTGGTGGGCGAGTCGGGTTCCGGCAAGTCCACGGCCGCGCTCGCGCTGGTCAGGTACCTGCCCCGCAACGGCCGGGTGAGCGACGGGACGGTCCGCATCAACGGGCAGGACCCGCTGGGCATGGGCCAGGCCGCGCTGCGCGAGCTGCGGGCCAAGACTGTCTCGATGGTCTACCAGGAGCCGGGGCGGGCGCTGAACCCGTCGCTGCGAGTGGGGCGGCAGATCGCCGAGGTGTTCGAGGTCGCCGGCCAGTCCTCGGACGAGGCCACTGCCTCGGCCGAGGACATGCTGCGCAAGGTGCAGATCTCCGACCCGGCCCGGGTCATGCGGCGGTACCCGCACGAGCTGTCCGGCGGGATGGCGCAGCGGGTAGTCATCGCGATGGCGCTGGGGGTCTCGCCGTCGCTGCTGATCCTGGACGAGCCGACCACGGCGCTGGACGCCACCGTGGAGGCCGAGGTGCTCGACCTGGTCGCCGCGCTGCGCCAGGAGTTCGACACTTCGGTGCTGTTCATCAGCCACAACCTGGCGGTCATCGCCAAGATGTGCGACCGCGTCGGGGTCCTCTACGCGGGCGAGCTCGTCGAACAGGGGCCGGCCCGCCAGGTGTTCGACAACCCGCGGCACCCGTACACGGTGGGGCTGCTGCGCTGCATCCCGCGGCGCGGCCTGCGCAAGGACCGCGACCGGCTCGACACCATTCCCGGCTTCCTGCCCACCCCCGGCCACTCCATGACCGGGTGCATCTTCGCCCCGCGATGCGCGCTGGCCCAGGATCGCTGCCGGTCCGAGGATCCGCCGTTCTTCGACGTCGGCGAGCTGCGGACCGCGCGCTGCTTCTACCACGAGCAGGCGCCGGACCTGCCGCGGGCCACCCCGTCCTCGATGGCGTCACTCGCCACCGACGGGATCGGCGGCCCGGTGGTGACGATCGAGAAGCTGTCCAAGACCTTCGCCGGCGGCGTCCAGGCCCTGGCCGGGGTGGACCTGGAGGTCCGCCGGGGCGAGACGCTCGGCCTGGTCGGCGAGTCGGGCAGCGGCAAGACCACGCTGGCCCGGGTGCTGCTCGGGCTGACCGCGGCGGACCAGGGATCGGTCATCACGCTGGAGGGCAAGCCGCTCAGCCCGGAGGCGCGGCGGCGGCCGCGGGAGGTCCTGCGCGCGCTGCAGATCGTGTTCCAGAACCCGGACTCGGCGCTGAACCGCCGGCACACGGTGCGCAGCCTGATCAGCCGCCCGCTGACCCGGCTGGCCGGGCTGTCCGGGACGGCGCTGCGGGACCGGCTGGCCGAGCTGATCTCCTCGGTCCGGCTGGAGGACCGCCACCTGGCGCTGCGGCCCGGCCAGCTGTCCGGCGGCCTGAAGCAGCGGGTGGCGATCGCGCGCGCCTTCGGCGCCCGGCCGGACGTGGTGGTCTGCGACGAGCCCACCTCGGCGCTCGACGTGTCGGTGCAGGCCGCCATCCTCAACCTGCTGGCCGACCTGCAGCAGCAGGAGCACGCCACCTACCTGTTCATCTCGCACGACCTCGGCCTGGTCCGGTACCTGTCGGACCGGATCGTGGTGCTCTACCTCGGGCGGGTGATGGAGGTCGGGCCGGCCGAGACCGTCTTCACCGGGCCGCACCACCCGTACACCGAGGCCTTGTTCTCCGCCGTGCCGTCGCTGGACGGCCAGCGTCCCGACCGGATCAAGCTGGAGGGCGAGATCCCCTCCGCCGCCAATCCGCCTGGTGGCTGCGTGTTCCACACCCGCTGTCCCCGCAGGCTGTCCACCGGAGTCTGCGAATCGACCGAACCCCCCCTGCTCGAAGGCGAGCCGGGTCACCTGATCCGCTGTCACATCCCGCTCACCGAACTTCGCACCATCCAGCTGAGTGAATCCGTGCCGTCCCAGGGAGGGACCCATTGACCAGGAATATCGACCGCAAGCGCCTTGGGCAGCTACGCCAGGACCAGGGCGAGATCGCTAACCACATCATCGACGAGTTCGCCGCCGGGCGGCTGTCCCGGCGGGACTTCATCCGCCGCGGCACCGTCGTCGGCATCTCGGTGCCGCTGCTCGGCTCGATCCTCGCCGCCTGCGGCAGCAGCTCCCCCACGACGGGCGCCAGTTCGTCCTCGACGGCCAAGGGGGCGCCGGGCGCAGTGATCAAGGTCGGCATCGTCACCCCGACCGCGACCATCAACCCGGTCACCGTGGCCGACCAGGGCGGCCTGGACATGCTCGCGCAGACCGGCGAGTACCTGTGCCTGTCCACCCAGAAGCTCACCCTCCAGCCGGTGCTGGCCACCAGCTGGACGCCGAACAGCACCTCCGACGTCTGGACGTTCAAGATCCGCCAGGGGGTCAAGTTCCACAACGGCAGCCCGCTGACCGCCGACGACGTGGTGTACACGTACCAGCTGCACACCAACCCCAAGGGCCAGGGCAACGCGCTGTCGGCCTTCGGCGGAGTGCTCCTGCCGGCGGGCGTGAAGAAGGTCGACGACTTCACCGTCGCGTTCCACCTGAGCGCGCCGAACGGGAACTTCCCGTACCTGACCTCGTCCGACAACTACAACATGATCATCATCCCGAAGGGCTACGACCCGGCCAAGTGGCAGAGCACGTTCCTGGGCACCGGGCCGTTCAAGCTCGGCTCGTACACGCCGAAGTCCGGGGCCACCTTCACCCGCAACGAGAATTACTGGGGCACCAAGGCGCTGCCGTCGCAGACCGTGTTCAGCTTCTACGACACCCAGAACCCGATGGTCCTGGCCCTGACCGGCGGGAACATCGACGTGGTGGGGCAGTTCTCGGTATCGGGCGCGCAGGAACTGCTGACCGGCAGCTACAACATCATCAAGCTGAAGTCCAGCGCCCACCGTGAGCTGTCGATGCGCTGCGACCAGGGTCCGTTCACCGACAAGCGGGTGCGGCAGGCGGTCGCGCTCTCGATCAACCGGCCGCAGATCGTCCAGGCGCTGTTCAAGGGCTACTCCGACCTGGGCAACGACAGCCCGTTCGCGCCGGTCTACCCGTCCACCGACACTACCATCCCGCAGCGGGCGCAGGACATCGCCAAGGCCAAGTCACTGCTGGCCGCGGCCGGGCACCCCGCCGGGTTCAGCACCCAGCTGGTGACCGAGCAGCTCCTGGAGATCCCCGAATACGCCCAGATCGTGGTGCAGGCGGCCAAGGAGATCGGGGTCAAGCATCAACCTGAAGGTGGAGGCCCAGTCCGCCTACTACGGCAAGGCCACGTTCGGGAACTCCGACTGGCTGGACGGCACCATGAGCATGGTCGACTACGGGCACCGGAGCGTGCCGAACGTGCTCCTGACCGCGCCGCTGGAGACGACCAACGCCGCCAAGGGCACCGGCCCGTGGAACGCGGCCCACTTCGCCAACAGCCAGTACGACAAGCTGGTGGGGCAGTACATCGCGGCTTCCGACGTGGGCACGCAGAAGAGCATCGCCGGGCAGATCGAGACGCTGCTGCTGGACCAGACGCCGCTTATCATCGGGTACTTCTACAATTACCTGACGGCGACGGCGCAGGGCGTGACCGGCGTGTACCCGACCCCGATCGGGCACATCTTCCTGTACAACGCGGCCAAGAGCTAGGGCCTGTCCCTCTCCGCGCCGTCACCAGGAGTACGGCGGCGCGGAGAGGGGAGGCGGCCGGCATGGCGACCGAGAACCGGGCCCGGCCCGGCAAGGACCAGCACGGCAAGCTAGGGCCCGACGCGTACGCCCGTGCGCACGAGCACGGCCATCACCATCGCGACGTGTCCGGCGGCTGGCTGCGGCCGGCCGTCTTCGGCGCGATGGACGGCCTGGTCACCAACGTGTCGCTGATCGCCGGGGTGGGCGGCGGCGGCGCCAGCGCGCACACGATCGTGCTCACCGGCCTGGCCGGGCTGGCCGCCGGGGCCGGCTCGATGGCGGCCGGGGAGTACGTCTCGGTCTCCTCGCAGAACGAGCTCATCATGGCCGAGGTCGACAAGGAACGGCTGGAACTCGAGCACCACCCCCGGGCCGAGCAGGCCGAGCTGGCAGGCATGCTCCGGGCCCGCGGCGTCAGCGCCGCCACCGCGCACGGCAGGCCGCCGCGGAGATCTCCGCCCACCCGGAAAAGGCGCTGGCGGTGCACGCGCTGGAAGAGCTGGGGGTGGACCCGGGCGAGCTGCCCTCGCCGGTCGTGGCGGCCGGGGCGTCGCTGGCCTCGTTCGCCCTCGGCGCGGTCATCCCGCTGTTCCCGTACCTGATCGGCCTGAACCTGCTGGCCGTCGCGCTCGGGCTCGCCGCCGTGGCCGCCGTGGTCGGCGGCGGGATCGTGGCCCGGCTGACCAGCCGGCCGTTCTGGCGCGGCGCGGCCCGGCAGCTGATTCTCGGGGCCGCCGCCGCCGCGATCACCTTCGGCATCGGCGCCGCCGTGGGTCAGGTCGCGGCCTGATCCTCGCCCGGCCGAGGATGAGGCTGGCTGGCCACGAAGGCGCCGGCGAACGCGTACCGGGATCGGGGGCAGGACCGGGTGACAGCGGGCTCGTTAGGGAGTTAGGTTTTCTAGGGCCTGGCCTGCGGCGGGCACCCCTTGCTGGAAGACCAGCCAGATCCGGCCGGGGTCGGACAGCAGGGCCGGCTCGGCCAGCGGGTCTCCGTCCACGACGATCAGGTCGGCGAGCTTGCCCTCGGTCACGGTGCCCACCTGCCCGGCCAGGCCCAGCGCCTCGGCCGCGGTGCCGGTGGCGGCGGCCAGGGCCTGGCCGGGGGTGAGCCCGTGGTGCACCATCCGCTGGATCTCCAGCCCGGTGGCCAGGCTCACGTCGCTGCCCAGCGCGATCTTCACCCCGGCCTGCCGGGCCGCCCGCATGCTGGCCGCGCCCTCGGCCAGGTTGTGGTGGGCCAGCTCGGTCAGCACGGCCGGCATCCCGGGGTCGGCGTGCGGGGCGTCGGGGTCGGCGGGTACGGCACCGGACCCGGCGTCCTGGCCGACGGCCTCGCCCAGGCCGGCCATCCAGTAGTAGCCCGACAGCG
This sequence comes from uncultured Actinomycetota bacterium, assembly GCA_963839095.1. Taxonomy (GTDB): domain Bacteria; phylum Actinomycetota; class Actinomycetes; order Streptosporangiales; family Streptosporangiaceae; genus Palsa-504. Next base: position 258,214 of record CAWIUF010000074.1, read on the forward strand.
TGGGCACCAGGACCTGGCCCGCGGCCGCCATCGCCTCGAGCAGGTCAGGGCGGCGGTGCAGGTACATGCCGTGCTCGATGGTGTCCGCGCCGTGCCGGATCGCGGCCGCGCAGCCGTCCAGGCCCTCGGCGTGGGCCGCCACCCGGTAGCCGAGCCGGTGGGCCTCGTCGGTGACGGCGGCCAGTTCCGGCTCGGTGAGCTGGAGCGGGTCGGGGTCCTCGAGCTCGTTGGACCGGGCGCCGGTCGTCATCATCTTGACGAAGTCGGCGCCCTCCCTGATCTGCTCCCGCACCGCCCGCCGGACGTCGTCGGGCCCGTCGGCCTCGCGGTACATGTCGCCGTAGAACCGGCCGCCCGGGGCCGTCGCCGAGATGATCTTCCCGCAGGTCAGCAGCCGGGGGCCGCGGAACGCGCCGTAGCGCATGGCCTGCCGGGCCTGCTGCGGGAGCAGCCCCTGCGAGCCGCAGACCCGGATGGTGGTCACGCCCAGCCGCAGGTACTCGCGCAGCTCGGCCTGGAGGAAATGCGCCGCCACCCCGGGCAGCGGGGCCTCGGCGCCCTTGGCGGTGTGTGGGACGTGGCCGGAGGCGTGCGTGTGCACGTCGGTCAGCCCCGGCATCAGGGTCCGCCCGCCCAGGTCGAGCGGCCGGGCGCCGTCCGGGCAGCGTTCCCGGTCGTCCGCGACCCGTTGGATGACGCCGTCCTCGATCAGGACCGCGGTGTCCGCGCGCAGCGCGGCGCCGGCACCGGCCGCCGGGCTGCCGTCGAACAGCCGGGCCCCGGTCAGCCAGAGCCGCCCCCGCGCCGGGGGCGGGGCCGCGATGAGGGCCGGGAACCTGTGCGCCACGTGGTACCGCCTTCCTGTCTTTGTGCTGCGAACCTAGTCACTGTTGTAACGGACCAGCCGGCGCCGGTTCGGGGTGGGGCGCTCCGGAAGCGCGGGGCTACTGAGTGGTAAGGTGCCCCGTGGTTATCTTGAACCGTCCGCTTCGCATTGCGCTGCTGTCGTATCGCAGTAAGCCGCACTGCGGCGGCCAGGGCATCTACGTACGCCACCTGACCAGGGAACTTCACGCGCTCGGGCATCATGTCGAGGTGTTCTCGGGTCAGCCCTACCCCGAACTCGACGACGGCCCGGTGCTGCGCGAGGTGCCCAGCCTGGACCTCTACCGCGACGAGGACCCGTTCCGCACGCCGGGCTGGCGTGAGTACCGGGACTGGATCGACGTGCTGGAAACCGCCACGATGTGGACGGCCGGGTTCCCGGAGCCGCTGACCTACAGCCTGCGGGCGCTGCGGGTTTTGAAGGCGCGGCCGGGCGACTTCGACGTGGTCCACGACAACCAGGTGCTCGGCTACGGGATGCTCGGCGTGCCGCGGCTGGGGCTGCCGCTGGTGACCAGCGTGCACCACCCGATCAGCGTGGACCGGCGGATCGAGCTGTCCGAGGCGCGCGGGATGGCCCGGCTGTCCAAGCGGCGCTGGTACGGGTTCGTCCGGATGCAGGCCCGGGTGGCCCGCCGGGTCTCGGAGCAGGCACCGCTGCTCACCGTGTCTTCCTCGGCCCGGGATGACATCTGCCGCGACTTCGGGGTCCGGCCGCAGAACGTGCGGATCATCCCGCTGGGCGTGGACACCCGGGTGTTCCACCCGCGTCCGGCGCCGCGGGTGCCGGGCCGGATCGTCGCCGTGGCCAGCTCGGACTCCCCGCTGAAGGGGGTGGCCACGCTGCTGCGGGCGATGGCCAAGCTGGTCACCGACACCGACGCGCACCTGATCGTGGTGGGCAAGCCCGGGCCGGCCAACGAGAAGCTGCACGCCCAGCTGTCGCTGGGCGACCGGGCCAGGTTCATGAGCGGGCTTTCGGATTCGGCCCTGGCCGAGCTGCTGGCCAGCGCGGAGATCGCCGTGGTGGCCTCGCTCTACGAGGGGTTCTCGCTGCCCGCGGTGGAGCACATGGGCTCGGGCACTCCGCTGGTGGCGAGCGACTCCGGGTCGCTGCCCGAGGTGGCCGGGGACGCCGCCGTCCTGTTCAACCCGGGGGACGACGAGCACCTCGCCGCCGTGCTGCGGCGGCTGCTGGGCGCCCCGGCCGAGCGGGCCGCGCTGTCCGAACGGGCGCTGCGCCGGGTCAGCGAGCGGTTCGCCTGGCCCGCGGTGGCCCAGGCGACCGCGGAGCAGTACCGGCAGGCCATCGCGGCGCGCGGAGGCACGGCGCGCGAAGGAGCTGAGGGACAGGAGCGGCCGTCGTGCTGACCGTTGATTTCGGCCGGTTCCCGGTCCGGGCCGGGCACCGGGTGCTCGACCTGGGCTGCGGCGGCGGCCGGCACGCGTTCGAGGTCTACCGGCGCGGCGCTGACGTGGTGGCGTTCGACCTGGACCCGGGCGAGCTGACCCCGGTGACGTCCATGTTCGGCGGGATGCTGGCGGCGGGCGAGGTCAGCGCGCAGACCGGGGCGGGGGCGATCTCCGGGGACGCCACCGCCATGCCGTTCGGTGACGGCGCGTTCGACCGGGTGATCGCGTCCGAGGTCCTCGAGCACATCCTGGACGACCAGCGGGCCATGAACGAGCTGGCCCGGGTGCTGCGGCCGGGCGGGCTGGCCGCCATCACGGTGCCCGCCTTCCTGCCCGAGCGGATCTGCTGGGCGCTGTCCTCGGAGTACCACGACACGCCCGGCGGGCACGTGCGCATCTACACCCGGGTCGAGCTGGAAGCCAAGCTGGCCCGGGCCGGGCTGACCGCGCTGTGGCACCACCACGCGCACGGGCTGCACTCGCCGTACTGGTGGCTCAAGTGCGCGGTCGGCGTGCACGACGACAAGCACCGGCTGGCCAGCGCGTACCACAAGCTGCTGGTCTGGGACATCATGCGCAAGCCGGCCCTGACCCGGCGGGCCGAGCAGGCGCTGAACCCGCTGATCGGGAAGAGCCTGGTGGTGTACGCGGTCAAGTCTGTCGCGGGGCGGGTGGATGGCTGACCGGGTTTCCGGATCCGGTCTGGCCCTCGACCGGGCCGCCGTGGTCGCCACGGGTGAGTACATCGCCCGGATGCAGGAGCCTGCCGGGGGGATCGCGTGGCCGGACGGGCACGTCGAGGCGTGGGACCACGTCGAGTGCGCGATGGCCATGCGGGTCTGCGGGCTGGGCTCGCCGACCCGGCGGGCGTACCGGTGGCTGCGCGAGAACCAGCGGGCCGACGGCTCCTGGCCGCGGTCCACCGTGGCCGGCCAGGTGACCGACCCGGCGGCGGAGAGCCACCACGCCGCCTACGTGGCGGTCGGCGTCTGGCACGAGTACCTGATCACCGGGGACGAGAGCTTCGCGCTGGACATGTGGCCGGTGGTCCGCCGCGCGGTGGAGTGGACGCTGGCGCTGCGGACGCCGCGCGGCGAGATCCGCTGGGAGCGCGACGCGGCCGGGCAGCCGGGGGCGTACGCGCTGCTGACCGGCTGCTCGAGCATCCACCAGAGCCTTCGCTGCGCGGTCGCGCTGGCCAAGCTGGCCGATGACCCGCGGCCCGACTGGGAACTCGCGGCGGACCGGCTGGGGCACGTGGTGGCGTACTGCCCGGAGGCGTTCGAGGACAAGAGCCGGTTCTCGATGGACTGGTACTACCCGGTGCTCGGCGGCGCGCTGCGGGGGCCGGACGCGGAGCGCCGGCTGCTGGCGGGCTGGGCGGAGTTCGTCGTGCCGGGGCTCGGCGTCCGCTGCGTGAGCGGCTCGGACTGGGTGACCGCGGCCGAGACCTGCGAGCTGGTCATGGCGCTGGACGCATGCGGGATGCGGGCGCAGGCCCGGGAGGTGTTCGCCAGCATCCAGCACATGCGCCAGCCGGACGGCTCCTACTGGACCGGCTGGCAGTTCGCCAACGCCGCGCCGTTCCCGCGGGAGCGGTCGACCTGGACGTCGGCCGCGGTGGTGCTCGCGGCCGACGCGCTGGCGGGCTTTACCGGCGGCGCCGGGATCTTCCGCGACGCGGGGGCGGCGCCGGACGCCGGTGACGGCCCGTAGGGCGGGGCTGGCCGTCGGACCGGGCCTTTGGCGGGGCCTTTTCAGCCGATGCCGTCGCCGGTTCGCTCGAGCAGGCGCAGTGAGCCCTGGCCCTCGACTTCGGTGAACGCGCCGGACTTCACCGCCCGCTGGTAGATGCGGTACGGGGCCTGGCCGCCGTCGGCGGGATCGGGGAACACGTCGTGGATGGCCAGCACGCCGCCGGGCGCGACCCACGGGGCCCAGCTCTCGTAGTCGGTGCTGGCGGCGGCGTCGGTGTGGCCGCCGTCGATGAACAGCATGCCCAGCGGCGTCCGCCACAGGCGGGCCACGTCGGCGGAGCGGCCCACCACGACGATCACGTCGTCCTCGACTCCCGCTCCGGCCAGCGTTTTTCGCAGGTGCGGCAGGGTATCGAGCCGGCCGGTGGCCGGATCGACCAGGGCCGTGTCGTGGTACTCCCAGCCCGGCTGGTTCTCCTCCGAACCGTGGTGGTGGTCCACGGTGATCACCGGCTGGCCTTTTCCGCGAGCGGCGGCGGCCAGGTAGATGGTGGACTTGCCGCAGTAGGTGCCGACCTCGAGGACCGGCCCGCGGGCAGCGTAGCGCGCGGCCGCGTCGTGCAGGGCCAGGCCCTCGGCGGCGGGCATGAAGCCGGTGGCGGCTTCGGCTGCTTTGAGCAGCTCAGGGTCCATTTATGACTCCAGGTAGGCGAGCACGGCGAGCACCCGGCGGTTGTCGTCGTCCGAGGGTGCCAGGTCAAGCTTGCCGAAAATGCCCGCCGCGTGCTTGCTGACCGCCTTCTCGGTGATGAAGAGCCGCTGGGCGATCGCGGCGTTGGAGCGGCCCTCGGCCATCAGCGCGAGCACCTCGCGCTCCCGCGGCGTCAGCCGGGACACCGGCTGGCTGCGGGCCATCAGCTTCTGCACCACCTCGGGGTCGAGCACGGTGCCGCCGGCCGCCACGGTGCGGATGGCCGCGGCGAACGACTCGTCGTTGAACACCCGGTCCTTGAGCAGGTAGCCGACCCCGCCGGCCTGGTCGGCCAGCAGCTCGCGGGCGTACAGCTGCTCCACGTACTGGGACAGGACCAGGACGGGCAGGCCGGGTACTTCTCTGCGGGCCGCCAGGGCCGCCCGCAGCCCGTCGTCGGTGTGGGTGGGCGGCAGCCTGACGTCGACGATCCCCATGTCGGGCCGCTCTTTGATGAGGGCTTCGAGGAGCTCCGGCGCGCTGCCCACCGCCGCGGCGATCTCGAACCCGTGCGCGGTGAGCAGCCGGACCAGGCCGTCCCTCAGCAGGAAGAGATCTTCGCCGATGACGATGCGCACGGTACCTCGATAACGACGATGGTCGGCCCGCCCGGCGGGCTGCTCACCGCCAGGATGCCATCAAACGTCGCCAGCCTGCGCTCGACTCCGGCCAGGCCGGTCCCGCCGGCCAGGTCGGCGCCCCCGGCGCCGTCGTCAGTGACCTCGGCACGGAGTATCCCTCCCCGGTGGCTGAGGTTTATCCGGACCGAACGGGCTCCCGCGTGCTTCGTGACATTGGCCAGCGCCTCGGCGACCGAGAAGTAGACCGCGGACGCCACCGGCAGCTCCACCGGCTCGGGCAGGTCGGCGTCGACCGTGACCGGCAGCGGCGTGTCCAGGGCAAGCGCCCGGATGGCATCGCCGAGGCCGCGGTCGGCGAGCACCGGCGGGTAGATGCCGCGCACCAGGTCACGCAGCTCGGTCAGGGCGCGGGAGGAGCTTTCCTTGGCCTCACCGACCAGCGCCAGCGCCGCATCGGGGTTGCTGGCGAACAGACGTTCGGCCGCCTGCAGGCTCATCCCCACCGCGACCAGCCGGGCCTGCGCGCCGTCGTGCAGGTCCCGCTCGATCCGGCGCAGCTCGGCGGCCGCGGTGTCCACGGCGACGCTGCGGGACTGGGTCAGGGTCTCCACCCGTTCGGTCAATCGGGTGGCCCGCTCGGCTAGCTCGGTGCTGGCCCGGTGCTCGCGGATCACCCGGGGCGCCAGCCACAGGCCGAGCCCGAGCAACGCCGTGCCCTCCAGGGCCGTAGCGGCTACGGTGCCGAAGCTCTGGCTGGTCAGCGGGACGAAGCCGTAGACGAACCCGGGTACGGACGGCCAGAACGAGGCGATCAGGAGCCCGTAGCCGCCGAGCACGAACAGGCCCGCTTCGGCCACGGTCGCGGCCCACAGCGGGGAGCGGAAGATCAAGGCCACGCTGGCCGTGGCGAGGGCTACGTCCAGCAGGACGACCAGCGACACCGTGATCGCCGGTATGCCGAACCAGGATCTCGGCCCCATCAGGAGCAGCGCCAGCACGGTGACCGGGATCAGGAGCAGGCCCTGGCGGGACGAAATCCCGCCCCGGCCCGGATCCCGCCAGCCGCGGACCAGCGGCCCGCACCAGGCCGGCGCCCGGCGCGTCGACCTGGACGAGCAGCCACGAGCCGACGGCGAACAAGATCGCGGCCAGCGGCAGCAGCAGGCGGGCGGTCCAGAACCCGCCGCCGAAGACCAGCCCGTAGGGGACCTGGTTATCGAAGCCGTCGCGGTAGGCCCGGGACGCCGCGAGCGCCTGGATGCCCAGGGCGAGCACGGCGTACGGGGCGAGCTTGGCGGCCAGCCGCGGAGCCCAGCGCACCAGCGCCGCCGCGACGGCGAGCTCGGCCACGGCCAGCGCGTGCACGTGACCGGTCATCGCGGCGGCCGTCAGCGCGGCGGGCAGCAGCACCAGGCCCCAGCCGCGCGCCCGGATGGCCCCCGCAGGCCATCCGGGCCCAGGGCCGCCTTCCCCATCGGCGTGCACCAGGGCGAACGCGATGCGCCGCCGAGCAGCAGCAGTGACACCAGGATACAGCGAAATCATGGCCGCGGGCTCCCTCCGGTGTCAGGAACGCGGTCAGGTCCCATCGTGGTCGCGCGGGCCGGCCTGCCGCTATGGGCCTGCGCCTACGCTCGGGGTAGGCCTAGGCCCCCTATCCGGCTGAGCTGGGACAGCCGCTTCAGCGCCTCGGTCAGGACCTCGGGCTGCTTGCAGAAGGCGAACCGGACGTGGCTGCGGGCCGCCTCGGGGTGGTCGTAGAAGATCGCGGTGGGGATGGCGACCACGCCGGCCCGGTCCGGCAGCGTCCGGCAGAACTCCACGCCGTCGTCGTAGCCCAGCGGCCTGATGTCGGCGGTGACGAAGTAGGTGCCCTGCGGCGGGTAGACCGTGAAGCCGAGCTCGTCCAGGCCCGCGGTGAGCAGGTCGCGCTGGGCCCTCAGGTCGGCTTTGAGCTTGTCGTAGTACGCGTCCGGCAGGGCGAGCGCCTGCGCCATCGCGTACTGGAACGGGCCGCCGCTGACGAACGTGAGGAACTGCTTGGCCGTCTTCACCGCGGTGACCAGCTCGGGGGTGGCCTTGACCCAGCCGATCTTCCAGCCGGTGAAGGCGAACGTCTTGCCCGCCGAGCTGACCGACACCGTGCGCTCGCGCATCCCCGGGAACTGGACGATCGGCACGTGCTCGACGTCGAAGGCCAGGTGCTCGTAGACCTCGTCGGTGACGACAAGAAGGTCGTGCTCGACGGCTAGCTTGGCGATGGCGGCCAGCTCGTCGCGGTCGAAGACGGTGCCGGTCGGGTTGTGCGGGCTGTTCAGCAGGATGAGCCTGGTCTTGGCGGTGATGGCTTTCTTCAGCTCGTTGATGTCGGGGCGGAAGCCCGGCGGGCGCAGCGTGACCGGGACGCGGACGCCGCCGGCCATGGCGATGTTGGCCGCGTAGGAGTCGTAGTAGGGCTCGAACGCGATCACCTCGTCGCCCGGCTCGACCAGCGCGAGCATGGCGGCGGCGATCGCCTCGGTGGCACCCGCGGTGACCAGGATCTCGGTGTCCGGGTCGAAGTTCAGGCCGTAGAACCGCTGGTCGTGGAGGGCGATGGCCTGACGCAGCTCGGGGACGCCCGGGCCGGGCGGGTACTGGTTGCCGCGGCCGGCCAGGATGGCGTCGGCCGCCGCCTGGGCGATCTCGGCCGGCCCGTCCCGGTCGGGGAAGCCCTGGCCGAGGTTGATGGACCCGGTCGCGACCGCCCGGGCCGACATCTCGGCGAAGATCGTCGTGCCCAGGCCCTCGAGGCGCCGGTTCAGCAGTGGTCGTTCGTGGTTCACGAGCCCAATGACATCACGTGGCCGCGGGTTAGGCTGCACGGTATGCGAGTCGCGTTGTGTCAGATACCGGTCAGCTCACGGCCCGAGGTCAACTCCGGCCGGGTCAGGGACGCTTTGGGCGTGGCGGCGGCCCAGGGCGCCGACCTGGCCGTGTTCCCCGAGGCGACGCAGGTCAGGTTTGGCTCGGACCTGCCCGCGGCGGCGGAGCCTTTGGACGGCCCGTTCTGCTCCGGGCTGGCCGCCGCGGCCAAGCAGACCGGGGTGGCGCTGGTGGCCGGCGTGTTCGAGCCCGCGGCGGACGGGCGGGTCTACAACACCGCCGTGGCCTACGATTCCGCCGGCGAACTAGTCGCCTCGTACCGCAAGCTGCACCTGTTCGACGCGTTCGGGCACCGCGAGTCCGAGCAGGTCGCGCCGGGCTCCGCCCCCGTCATCGCCACGCTGGCCGGGGTACGGACCGGGCTGGAGATCTGTTATGACGTGCGGTTCGGCGAGCTGTCGCGGTCGCTAGCGGCGGGCGGGGCGGAACTGCTCGTGATTCCGGCCGCTTGGGCCTCCGGGCTGTTCAAGGAGGAGCACTGGGTCACGCTGGTACGGGCGCGCGCCATCGAGAACACCGTGTGGGTCGCGGCCGTGGGGCAGGTCCCCGACCCGGACGAGCGGCCCACCCGGGCCGCGACCGGCGTGGGACGCAGCATGCTGGTGGACCCGCTCGGCGTGGTCCGGGCCGACCTGGGCCCGGCCGCGGGTATCACGGTCGCCGAGGTCGACACCAGCCTGATCGCGACGGTCCGCGCTACGCTGCCCAGCCTGGCCAACCGGCGCGACGACGTCTTCGGGCCGCCCGCCGCCGTCCGCGAGGCCTAGCGGACGGGGGCTTGCCAGAAGACGGGTTGCTCGGTGGTGGGTGAGGCGGAGTAGCCGACGCCGGTCAGCGTGCTGCCGGTGGCGGTGAGGCTGGTGATGGCCTGGATGCCCGAGCCGGTCAGGCCCTGGCCGGCGGGCTCGGCCGCGCGCCAGGCGGAGCCGTTCGCGGACGTCCACACGACCACGTTCTGGTGGCCGGGAGTGGCGCCGAACGTGCCGGCGGCGGTGAACGTGCGGCCGGCCGCGGTCAGCGCGGTGACCGCGGTCAGGCCGGCCGGACCCGGGAGCGCCGAGGAGGTCCAGGTGGCGCCGCCATCGGCCGAGCTGGCCGCGAACGGCACCGTCCGGCCGGCGGCGGTGACGGCGGTGCCCACGGCGGCCACCGTCCGGCCGAGGCTCGCGACGTGCTCGAGCACGGCCCGGGTCGCGCCCGCCGGGAGCGGCAGGTCCACCTGCCGCCAGCTCTGGCCGTCGGCCGAGGTCCAGGCCGAGGGCCGGCTGCCGTGCGCGCCCACCGCCACGAAGCCGGCCGGGCTGGCCGTGACGGCCAGCATCTGCCGGGTGCCGGCGCCGTCCAGCGCGCCGTCCGAGCCGTTCCCGGCCCGCTGCCAGCCGGTCAGGGCCGCCGACCACCAGGCCGCGGCGACGACCCGGACCGACGTGACCCGGCCGCCTTGCACCTGCTTGATCCGCTGGTAGCCGACGATGACCGCACCGCGCTGGTTCGCCGCCACCGCCTGGGTGAACAGCCCGGTTCCGGCGAAGGCCCGCTCGCCGTCGGCCGCCTGCCAGCTAGTGGCGTCGGCCGAGACCACGACGACCGGGTGCTGGGCGGCGCTCGCGGTGACGCCGCCCACGGCGAGCCAGCCCATCGGGGCGTGCGTCACGCTCGTCAGCTGCTGTGTCCCCGGGCGGCTGAGCACCATCGGGCTGGCGCCGGTGGCGTGCCTCCACGAGCTGCCGCCGTCGGCCGAGGTCCACACGGCGGGAAAGCCGTTGGCGCCGCCCACCGCGACCTGGGTGCTGCCCTGGGCGGCGACGGCGTTGACCGCTTCCTGCGCCTGGGTGGCGCCCGGGATCTTGGTGAGGTCCACGCGCTCGGGGACACCGCCGGTACTGGTCAGGGCGAGCATCGGCTGGCGGGTGTCCGGGCCCGGACTGCTCCCGGTGGTGACCACGGTGCCGCCCGGGGCCAGGGTCAGGCCGGAGACCGCTTCCGACCCGGTGCCGCCGAACGGGCGGGCCTGACGCCAGGTCTTGCCGTCCGCGGTGACGAAGGCGGTCAGCGACCCGCTCGACGCCCCGGCGGCTCCGGTCTGCCCGCTGACCGCAGCGCCGGCCAGGCCGCCGTTCGCCAGCTGGGCGGTAAAGCCCGCCGAGGTGGAGAGGGTGGCCTGGAACGTGTAAGCAAGGCCGTTCGGTGAATAGAAGGCGTCGACGGCGGGATGGTGGGCTACGGCGGCCGGCCGGAGCAGGACGAACCCGCCGTTGACGGCGGCCACCCCGGCCACCTGCGGCCGCGCGCCCGGGCCGGTCGCCGAACCGGCGACGGGCGCCCAGGTCGAGCCGCCGTCGCTGCTCAGCCAGGCGGCGCCGGCCTGGGCGTTTCGGCTTACCCGTGAGCACGTCGCCGGCGATCAGGATCAGTTTCCCGGACGCGGCCGCGTACCTGACGTCCAGGGCGCGCCCCGCGCCGAGGTGCAGCCGGGCCGCGTCCAGCCGCTGCCAGCTGGTCCCGTTGGCCGACAGGAAGATCACCGGGGTGGACGTGGCCTGGTCGCCGCCGGGCACGTTGGCGCCCACGGCGATGAAGCCCGCCGCCGTCCGCTGCACCGCGTTGATCTGGTCGCCCGGGGCCAGCGGCATCCCGTTGCCGGGGGCCAGCGTCCAGGTCCGGCCGTCCGGGCTGGTCCAGATCGAGCCGGGGCCGAGTGCGACCCAGGCGCCCTGACCGCCGGCCACGAAGGTGGCCGCGTGCCCGGGTGGCGGCACCCCGCCGTCCGCTGTCCTGACCGCCCCCAGCGTCCAGCTGCGGCCGCCGTCGGCCGACACGAAGAACTGAGCGCGCGCGATGCGGGCGCCGGCCTGCGACCCGACCGCCACGACCTCGCTGCCGACGTTCGTCACCTGGCCCAGCGTCTGGGTGATGCCACGGGTGCTCGCGGCCACCGTGAAGTCGTGGCCCGCGAGCGTCGCGGGCGGGAAGCCGAGAGCGGCCGCTGACGGGGTGGGTCCCGCGTTGCCTCTGTTCACGCCGGTTAGCACCACGACGGCGACGCCGAAGACGACCATGGCGAGGATCGGGATCGCCACCCGGACCCCCCAGCCGCGGAAGTGCAGGCCGGCCATGAACTCCCGGGACCAGCGGCGCTTGACCGGCTCGGGCAGCAGGGAACGGACGAGCCTGGTCCACTCGGCGCCGGCCGCCTTCACGTCGGGCCGGCCCCGGTCTCCGGCCGGATGCGCGCGTCCGCGGGCCGGGTGGTCCCGGCCGCGGTCGGTGACGACCTGGCGCGGCGGGCGCGGGCGGGTGGGGTGCGGACCGGAGTCAGGGGTGAGGGCCGGCTGCGGGCCGGTGCGGGAAGATGCGGTCCGGAAGGACGCGGACTCGTAGGGCGCCGTCGCCGCGGCGGAGCGCTCATCGGCGGGGGGCTTACCGGGTGGGGGCCGGACGGGTGCGGGCTGGCCGGGGCGCCCGGTGCCGACCCGGCGTACCCGAAGCCGGCCGGGGCTTCGCCGGGCCAGGCCTGCGGCGGCACGGGCAGGGGCTGGCTCACCGTCGGCGTGTACCGGAACTGCCGCGGCTGGCTGGGCGCCTCGGGTGGCCGGGTATCGCGCAGGACATCCCGGGGGCCGGTGTCGCGCCGGGCATCCCGGGGCGCGGGGTCCCGCAGGACCGCCTGGGGGCCGGTGGGGCGGGGATCCGGCGGCGGGACGGGACGCGGGCGGGGTTCTCCGGTCCAGGCAGGGCGGCCGGGCCGGGCGGCTGGTAGTTGTCCCGGGACCTGGCCGGGCCGGGCGCGGCGGCCCTCGAACTCGAACCCGGGCGGGGACCCGCGCCACTGGTCAGCGGCTGACCGGCTGCGGGCCGGACGGATGGGGTGTGACCGGCTGCGGGCCGGACGGGTGCGGGCCGGACGGATGCGGGCCGGACGGGATACGCGGCAGCGGGCCGGTACCGGCCGGATCCGGGCCGGATGGGATACGCGGTAGCGGGCCGGTACTGCGCGGGTCTGGCCTCGATGGGCCTGACCTGGACGGATCTGGCCTGGACGGATCTGGCCTGGACGGATCGGGCCGCGACGGGATGCGCGGCAGGGGGCCCGTGCCGCGCGGGTCCGGGCCGAGGGCGGACGGGACGCGCGGCAGCGGGCCGGTATCGCGCGGATCAGGGCGACGCGGATCAGGGCCGCGAGGGGAGATGCGCGGCAGCGGTCCCGTATCACGCGGGTCCGGGCCGCGGGAGGGGATACGCGGCAGCGGGCCGGTGGCGGCGCGGGGAGCGGGACCGGTGGCGGCGCGGGGAGCGGGACCGGCGGGGGGGGGCGCGGGACGTGGAGCCGGTGCGGGGCGGGGAGCCGGAAGGGGCACGCGACGACCGTGAGCGCGCGGGACCCGGTGGGTCCCAGGCGCCGTCAGCCTCGGGATGGCCGTTCGGTTCCCTGGTCACCTGTGCCTTGCCGTCGAAAGGATGGCTCCCGGGAGAAAGCGCGGCAAGCAGGGCTTAAGCCCGGAAACCGGATGCCATTGCCGCTGATGGTACCGGTCGGCACCGGGCGGGACAGGGACTTTCCGCACGCTGCTAGCAGTACTGAAGATCACAGGCTGGCGCGTGACTCAGGCCACAGCGGTATCACCGAGTGCCTGAAGTGCTTCAGGCACTGGCCCGGACGACGCCGGGTAGCCTTAAGGGCCAGAGGTAAACCAACGATTTCACACCTCCGGAAGAAGGTTTGACGGTAGATGTCCGCCGTGTCTTCTGGGTCACCGCAGGGTAGCGCGGAGGTCCGCGAACCCGTAGCGTCTCGAGAGCCCGGGTCAACACACCAGCCAGCCAGCGCACCGCAGCACGGATCCGGACCGGATCCCGCTACGGGACAAGCCGACTTCGGCGCCAACGAATGGCTGGTCGAGGAGCTCTACCAGCGCTATCTAGCGGACCCGGGTTCGGTGGACCGGGCGTGGTGGAGTTTCTTCGCCGACTATCAGCCGACGCTCCCGAACGGGACGGGGCCGCAGCCGGTGCTCACCCGCACCGCCGCGGCCCAGGCCGCACCGGCCCCGGCGGCCGCGCCGCCGGCGCCACCCGCGGACGCGGACACGGGGGACAGGCCGCCCGGCCTCGAACGCCCCGCAGGCCCCGCCCGCATCGCCGGCACCGTCCGCCGCCCCGGCCGCCGGCTCCGGGTGCCGCGGCCGCCGCCCCGGCTCCGGCCGCTCCCCCGCCTCCCCCGCTGCCTGAGGGCACCGAGGTCAGCAGGCTGCGCGGGGCCGCCGCGCGGACCGTCATCAACATGACGGCCAGCCTGGCCGTGCCCACCGCGACCAGCGTCCGCGAGATCCCGGCCAAGCTGCTGATCGACAACCGGATCGTCATCAACAACCACCTGCGCCGCGGCCGCGGCGGCAAGGTGTCGTTCACCCACCTGATCGGCTACGCCGTGGTCGCGGCGCTCAAGGCGCTGCCGGAGATGAACGAGTCCTTCACCGAGGAGAACGGCAAGCCCGCCATCGCCCGGCCTGAGCACGTCAACCTGGGCCTGGCCATCGACGTGCGGACGGCCGACGGCGGCCGGCAGCTGCTGGTGCCGAACCTCAAGGCGGCCGAGGAGATGGACTTCCGCCAGTTCTGGACGACCTACGAGGACGTGGTGCGCCGGGCCCGCTCGGGCAAGCTCGCGGTGGCCGACTTCCAGGGCACCACCGCGACGATCACCAACCCGGGCACGATCGGGACCGTCCACTCGGTGCCGCGGCTGATGCCCGGCCAGGGCGTCATCGTGGGCGTCGGGGCGATGGAGTACCCGGCGGCCTACCAGGGGGCGTCCGAGGAGACGCTGTCCCGGCTGGCGGTCAGCAAGTCGGTCGCGCTCACCTCGACCTACGACCACCGGATCATCCAGGGTGCCCAGTCCGGCGACTTCCTGCGCAAGATCCACCAGCTGCTGCTGGGCGAGGACGGCTTCTACGACGAGATCTTCGCCGCGCTGCGTATCCCGTACGAGCCGGTCCGCTGGGTCAAGGACTTCCCCTACGGGCACGAGGACGACGTCACCAGGTCCGCGCGGGTGCAGGAGCTGATCCACGCCTACCGGGTGCGCGGGCACCTGATGGCCGACACCAACCCGCTCGAAGTCACCCAGCGCAAGCACCCCGACCTGGACATCAACCTGCACGGCCTGACCCTGTGGGACCTGGAGCGGGACTTCCCGACCGGCGGGTTCGGCGGGAAGCCGCGGATGAAGCTGCGGGACATCCTGGGCAAGCTGCGCGACGCGTACTGCCGCACGGTCGGCACCGAGTACATGCACATCCAGGACCCGGAGGAACGCCACTGGCTCCAGGACCGGATCGAGATCCCGCATCCCCGCGCCGAACACGACGAGCAGATCCGCATCCTGTCCCGGCTCAACGTGGCCGAGGCGTTCGAGATGTTCCTGCAGACGAAGTTCGTCGGCCAGCGCCGGTTCTCGCTGGAAGGCGCGGAGTCCCTGATCCCGCTGGTGGACGCGGTGCTGACCGAGGCGGCCGACGCCAGCCTGGACGAGGCCGTCATCGGGATGGCCCACCGGGGCCGGCTGAACGTGCTGGCCAACATCGTCGGCAAGTCCTACGGGCAGATCTTCAAGGAGTTCGAGGGCAACCTGGACCCGAGCAGCGCGCAGGGCTCCGGTGACGTCAAGTACCACCTCGGCGCGGACGGCACCTTCCGCGCCCCGGACGGCCGCGAGATCAAGACCACGCTGGTCGCCAACCCGAGCCACCTCGAGGCGGTGGACCCGGTGCTCGAGGGCGTGGTCCGGGCCAAGCAGGACGTCATCGACAAGGGCGAGCCCGGCTTCACCGTGCTGCCCGTGCTCATCCACGGCGACGCCGCGTTCGCCGGGCAGGGCGTGGTGGCCGAGACGCTGAACCTGTCGCTGCTGCGCGGCTACCGCACCGGCGGCACCGTGCACATCATCGTGAACAACCAGGTGGGCTTTACCACCGCCCCGCAGTACTCGCGGTCTTCAGCGTGTACGCCACGGACGTGGCCCGGATGATCCAGGCGCCGATCTTCCACGTCAACGGGGACGACCCCGAGGCCGTGGTGCGGATCGCCCGGCTGGCCTTCGACTACCGGCAGGCGTTCAAGAAGGACGTCGTCATCGACATGATGTGCTACCGCAAGCGGGGGCACAACGAGACCGACAACCCGTCGTTCACCCAGCCGCTCATGTACGACCAGGTCGAGGCCAAGCGCTCGACCAGGAAGGTCTACACCGAGTCGCTGATCGCCCGCGGCGACATCACCATGGAGGAGGCCGAGGCGGCGCTGCGCGACTACCAGCAGCAGCTCGAGCGGGTCTTCACCGAGACCAGGGACGCGGCGGACCGCCCGGCCGAACCGGGCAGCGTGCTGCCCGCCGAGTCCGAGGACCGCCCGGTCAACCACGAGGCGGTGCCGACCGCGGTATCCGCCGAGGTGGTCAAGCGGATCATCGACACCCAGGTCAACCTGCCCGCCGACTTCACCCCGCACCCGCGGCTCAAGCCGCTGCTCGACCGGCGTTCCACGATGCGCGAGGAAGACGCGATCGACTGGGCCACCGGCGAGCTGCTGGCGATCGGCGCGCTGATCCTGGACGGGCACCCGGTGCGGCTGGTCGGCCAGGACACCAGGCGCGGCACCTTCGGCCAGCGGCACGCGGTGCTGGTGGACCGGCACACCGGCGCGGACTACACGCCGCTGAAGCAGCTCGAGTCGGGCGCCGCGAAGTTCTTCGTGCACGACTCCCTGCTGTCCGAGTTCGCCGCGATGGGCTTCGAGTACGGCTACTCGCTGGCCCGCCCGGACGCGCTGGTCTGCTGGGAAGCCCAGTTCGGTGACTTCCTCAACGGCGCCCAGACGATCATCGACGAGTTCATCAGCTCCGGCGAGCAGAAGTGGGGCCAGCGTTCCGGCGTGGTGCTGCTGCTGCCGCACGGCTACGACGGCCAGGGCCCGGACCACTCCTCGGCCCGGATCGAGCGGTTCCTGTCGCTGTGCGCGCAGGACAACATGACCGTGGCCATGCCGACGACGCCGGGGAACTACTTCCACCTGCTGCGCTGGCAGGGCCTGTCCGGCCGGCACAAGCCGCTGATCGTGTTCACCCCCAAGTCCATGCTGCGGCTGAAGGCGGCCGCCTCGGCGGTGAGCGAGTTCACCAGCGGGTCGTTCCGGCCGCTGATCGGGTCGGTGCAGGAATCGGACGCCGCGGTCCGCCGGGTCCTGCTGTGCTCCGGGAAGATCTACTACGACCTGGCCGCCCGGCGCGAGCAGGCCGGGGCGACCGAGGTCGCGATCGCCCGGGTCGAGCGGCTGTACCCGCTGCCGGTCTCCGAGCTGTGCGCCGAGCTGGCGCGGTACCCGCAGGCCGAGTCGGTGACCTGGGTCCAGGAGGAGCCGGCCAACATGGGCGCCTGGCCCACCTTCGCGCTGAAGCTCCCGCGGGTCCTGGGCCGCGAGGTCGGCGTGGTGTCGCTGCCGGCGAGTTCGGCCCCCGCGGCCGGGTCGGCCAAGACGCACGCCGCCACCCACCGGGAGATCATCGAGACGGCCATCGCCGCGGAACGCTAAATGTACTTCACCGACCGCGGCATCGAGGAACTCGAGGAGCGACGCGGCGAGGACCAGGTCTCGATGGCCTGGCTCGCCGCCCGGCTCCGCGACTTCGTCGACGTCAACCCCGAATTCGAGACGCCCATCGAGCGGCTGGCCACCTGGCTGGCCCGCCTCGACGACGAAGAGGACTAAACAACAAGACCTTTACCCCGAACGAGGCCGGGCCCGTTCCGCCCCCGGCACCCGTCGCCGCCATCGCACGGCTCGCCAGTCGCGATACATCTTGACTTTGATACAATGAGATATATCGTTAGGTGTACTGGACAGGCTTACGGGAAGGACGGGTGGAATGCCGATGGGCGGGATCTCGCATGGACGGTCGATCGTCCGACGACGATGGAGTTCAACGGCGTCACCGCGCTGCGGGTCCGGCTCGTCGGCGGCTCGGTGGCGGTGCTCGCCACCGAGGGGACGTCCTCGCTCGAGGTGTCAGCGCTGGAAGGCGATCCGCTCCAGGTGACCTTCAGGACGGCGTGCTGACCGTCGCGCACGAGAAGCTCAACTGGGAGGGCCTGCTGAAGTGGCTGCGGCCGCAGCGGCACGCCGCCACGGTGACGGTCAGCGTGCCGCGGAAGACCCCGGCCCAGGTCGGCGTGGTCAACGCGGCCGCTGTGGTGTCCGGCATCGGCGCGCGGACTTCGGTCAAGAGCGTTTCCGGGGGGATCACGCTGGACGGCGTGGCCGGCGAGGTGGACGCCAACACCGTGTCCGCGCCGCTGGAGGCACAGGGGATCAACGGCAGGCTCAACTTCAGCACGGTATCCGGCGACCTGACGCTCGCGGACGGCTGGCTAGAGCGCCTGGACGCGAACGCGGTGAGCGGCGACGTGACCGCGGACGTCGACCTCGACCCGCTGGGCGGGATGAACGTGACCACGGTGTCAGGCGAGGTCGTGCTCCGGCTTCCCGCCGAAGCCGACGCTCAGGTAAACCTGCACTCGGTTTCCGGTGACGTGCGAAGCGAATTCGCGGAGCTAAGGCGATCCTCGGCTCCGGCGTCTCGTAGCGTTAGCGGTAGCCTTGGCGCCGGCTCAGGACAGGTGTCCGTCACTACCATGTCCGGCCGGGTCATGCTGCTGCGACGCGCCGGGTCACCTGACCCGCGAGCGGATGCGGCGGCCTGATAATGAGAATGAGATGGAAGGCGAGGCCAGTTGAGTCCGGTATTCCGCCATGGCAGCCTCCGGCTGTACCTGCTGCGGCTTCTCGACGAGGAGCCCAGGCACGGCTACGAGGTCATCCGGCTGCTGCGCGACCGGTTCATGGGCGTCTACTCGCCCTCGCCCGGCACGATCTACCCGCGGCTGGCCCGGCTCGAGGAAGAGGGCCTCGTCACGCACGACGAGGTTGACGGCCGCAAGGTCTACCGCATCACCGAGGCCGGCCGCGAGGAACTGCGCAGCCGCAGCGACGAGCTCGACGAGCTCGAGGAAGAGCTGTCCGCCTCGGTCAGCGACATCGTCCGCGAGGTCAGGGAAGACGTCAGGCAGACCGTGCGCAGCCTGCGCGAGGAGCTGACCTGGGCAGCCCGCGAGTCCCGCCGGATGGGCAAGGAGATGGCCTCCGACGTCCGCGACCAGGCCCGGCAGGCCCGCGACGAAGCGCGCGAGCAGGCCCGGCAGGCCCGCGACGAGGCCCGTGAGCAGGCCGCGGCAGGCCAAGGACCAGGCTCAGTGAGCAGGCCGCGAGCAGGGCGACCGACGAGCGCGACGCCGCGGCCGACGAGCGCACCGCGCGCGGCCTGCGCGATGACGCTCCCGGACAGGCCGACGATGCGGCCGGGCACCCGACGATGCGGCCGGGCAGCGCGATGGGGCTCGGGCCAGGACGGCGGCGCCGCTGGGTCGCGCACGCGGCCGGCGGGTCCCGGTGACTCGCGCGGCGAGAAGGCGGCCGGCCGGGACGCGGGCCGGAGGCGGCCCGGCGGGTACACGAGCAGGCCCGGCGCCTGCGCGAGGAAGCCCGGCGCGCCAGCGACGAGGCCATGGGGGCCGGGGCGGCGGCGTTCAGCGAGCCCGCCGGAGCGGGAGCCCGGTTCGGCGCGGGTGAGCGCGACTGGGACGGGCCCGGCTGGGGCCAGGGACCTGGCGGACCCGGCGGACCGGGCTGGACGGAGTGGCCCGGCCGGCGCGGCTGGGAGGACTGGGCCCGGATGCGCGGTCGCGGCGGCTGGCCCGGCGCGCTCGACTTCGGCACCCTGCGCGACCTGGAGCGGGTGGCGATCCAGTTCACCTCGGACCTGCGCAAGCTGGCCATGCAGTCCACGTCGGGCGGCGAGAACGTGATCAGCGACCTGCGCGGGATCCTGGAAGACGCGCTCGACCGGGTCAAGTCCGAGATCTTCGGGCCCGGCCGCGAGGCACCGGGCAAGCGCGGATCCGATTCCGCGCCGGCCGACTCTCCCGGCGCTGGCGCTGGCCAAGCTGACACTCCCCCGGCGGGTACTCGCCCGGCGGACGCTTCCGCGGCGGACACTCCCCCGGCGGACGCTTCCGGAGCCGATGCTCCCGCGGCGGACGCCCGGTCCGCGGGCGCTTCCTCGGCGGATGCTTCCGCAGCGGATGCTTCCGCGGCGGACGCCCGGTCCGCGGGCGCTTCCGCGGCTGACGCGACGACCGGAACGCCGCCCGGGACGCCCCGGCCCGCGACACTACGCCGGAGGGCTCCGCTTCCTGACGCCAGGCCTCTGACGCCGGGCCGGGTTCTCGACGCCTTATCCAAGGGCTCCGTCTCCTGACGGAGCCCTTGGGCTTCGGCTGGCCGGTCCTTGGGGCTCTCGGCTGGCCGACCTGGGCTAGAGCGTGAAGACGACCTTGCCGAACAGGTCGCCGGCCGCCATGGCCGCGAAGCCGTCCCGGGCCTGGGCCATGGGCAACACCCGGTCGATCACCGGGCGGGCCCCGGTCTGCTCGCAGAACCTGGTCAGCCGCCCCAGCTCATCGCGCGAGCCCATGGTGGAACCGGTCACGGTCAGCTGGGTGAAGAACACCCGGGTCAGCTCGGCCGGCGGAGCGTCGCCGCTGGTCGCGCCGGAGATGACGATCCGCCCGCCGGGCTTGAGCGACCGGACGGAATGCGCCCAGGTGGCCTGCCCGACGGTCTCGAGTACCACGTCGACCCGTTCCGGCAGCCGGGCCCCGGACTCGAAGACCTGGTCGGCGCCGAGCTCGAGGGCGCGCTCGCGCTTGTCCTCGCTGCGGCTGGTGGCCCACATCCGGTAGCCGGCCGCGCGGCCGAGCAGGATGGCCGCCGTGGCCACCCCGCCGCCGCAGCCCTGCACCAGGATGGTCGCGCCGGGCTGGACGCCGGACTTCTCGAACAGCATCTTGTACGCGGTCAGGTAGGCCGTCGGCAGGCAGGCGGCCTCCTCGAAGGACAGCGCCGACGGCTTCGGCACCAGGTTGCGCCGCGGCACGGCGACCCGCTCGGCGAAGGTGCCGTCGTGCCGCTCGGAGAGCAGCGAACGGCGCGGGTCGAGGGTCTCGTCGCCGCCGCCCGCATCGGGGTCGGCGATCACCGCGTGCACCACGACCTCGTTGCCGTCCTCGTCGATCCCGGCCGCGTCGCAGCCCAGGATCATGGGCAGCTGCTTCTCGGAGATGCCCACCCCGCGCAGCGTCCAGACGTCGTGGTGGTTGAGCGCCGCCGCTTTCACCGTCACCGTGGTCCAGCCGTCCGGCACGGCCGGTTCGGGGTGCTCGCCGAGCTCGAGCCCGGACAGCGGATCATCAGCGTCAATACGCGCAGCCGTCACAGCAAACATGCCCACACCCTACAGAACCCCGCCGTCGGCGCTGAGGCCCGGAGTCCTGCCTCACCGCTCTGTTATGGGCGGGTCCCCCGAGGCTGAAGCTTGTGGTGGGGCGGTCAGGAACGTGGTCTGTGCGCCACAGACCACGTTCTTGCGTAGGCGGTGGCACACAGACTCCGCTTTTGGGGCCTGGGGTGGGGTTAGCGGCGGGTTGCGGTGT
>CAWIUF010000075.1:0-102272 GCA_963839095.1 uncultured Actinomycetota bacterium
ACGGCCCCGGCGGCGCAGGACCGCGACGCAGCGCCCGGGCGGCGCAGCTAGCGCAGCGCTCGCTGGGCGGCGTTGGCGTCGCTCATGCTGCCGGCCGGAGGATGAAGCGGGTGCCGACGGTGTTCGGCACGAACGCTTCGCCGAAGCGGCGGCCTAGCGCGTGCTGGGCTCGCCATCCCGTGCAGTGCGCAGGCACCAGCAGCTGCGGTGCCAGCTCCGCCAGGTCGTCGAGTACGCGGGGGATCAGCGGCTCGAAGGCAGGCCCGTTGAGGTGAAAGCCGCCCATCGCCGCGTACAGCGGCGGCGGGTACCGGTGAGCCGCCGGGCGTACCGGCAGATGTTCACGATCCCGGCGTGACCGCAACCGGTCAGCACGACCAGGCCCTTGCCGCTGACGTTGATTATCAGCGCCTGGTCATCCAGCACCAGCGGGTCGGGCGCCCAGGCGCCGTCCAGCCAGGCGTCCTGCGGCGGGAACCCCGGCTCGTACCCGGTCGTCCGCGCGACCTCACCGGTCACCAGCACCGAGCCGTCCAGGAGGAAGCTCGGCTGGGCCTCCTCGATCACGTCGAACCCTACGTCCTGAAGCGCCCGCTTACTCACGGAGGGGATCTCCCGCGGCTCGATCCCGGGCAGCCGGACCCGGCGCCGCCGCCAGAAATGCGGGTGGATCAGCACCGGCATGTTCGGCTGGCCGACCGCCCGGATCAGCCCGTCGATCCCGGTTGTGTGGTCATAGTGCCCATGACTGCAGACGATCGCCTCGATCGAGCCCGGGTCGATGTCGAGGCGGCGCATGTTCTCCACCACGCCGTCCGGGCTGGTCCCGGCGTCGAACAGGACCCGGTGCTCGGCGGGGCCCTTGCGGACCGTTACCAGCATCGAGAACCCGTGCTCGGCGATCAGCGAGTCCAGGGCCTGCCCGTCCGCCATCACCGACGATGCCCGGTGCCGCCGCGACAGGCCCGGCCGCCTGGCCGGCCCCTGGTCGGGCATGAACACGTCGGTGAGGTTGTCCATCAGCGAGATGATCTCGACGGAGTCGACCGGCTCCAGCCTGATCGGCTGCTTGACTTCGACATCGTGGAGCACGGCGCGCGTCCGCGCGGGGGGACTGTGATCCTGGCACATGGCTGCCTCCGGGCAACTGAATGGCTCCTCCAGGACCAACGCTAACCGGAGGGCGCGGTGGTCCTGGACGCGATAGACGCCCGGAGCTGGGCGGACGCGCGGGCGGTTAGCGTGGCGGGGGCTGGCGGACCCAGGCCTGGGTGGCGATCTGGACGGCGTCCCAGGGGCTGCCCAGCGGCGGGGTGTAGGACAGGTCCAGGTCGCTGACCGCGTCGACGGTCATGCCGTGGTAGATCGCGGCGGCGGCGATGTCGACCCGTTTGGCGATCTCGGCGTCCTTGTGGCCGAACAGCTGCATGCCGAGCAGCCGCCCGGTGGTCCGGTCGCCGGTGACGCGCAAGGTGATGCGGTGGCTGCCGGGGTAGTAGGCCTTGTGGTCATCGGCGGTGGTTTCGGTGGAGACCGGGTCGAACCCGGCCGCGGCGGCTTCGTGGTCGCGCAACCCGGTGCGGGCGGCGGCCTGCCCGAAGATCTTGACGACCTGGGTGCCCAGGCTGCCGGCGAACGGCCGGGTGCCGCCGAGGGCGTTCTCCCCGGCGACCCGGCCCTGCTTGTGGGCGGTGGTACCGAGCGGCAGGTACGTCTCGCCGAGCAGCCGGTGGTGGGTGATCACGCAGTCCCCGGCCGCGAAGACATCCGGCAGGCCGGTCCGCATCATCGGGTCCACGGCGATCGCGCCCTTGATGCCCAGCCGCGCTCCGGCCTCAGCGGCCAGGGCGGTCTCGGGACGCACCCCCACGACGACCAGCACCATGTCCACGGCGCGGGTCACGGCCGCGCCGTCAGCTGCGGTAGCTGTCACCTCCAGGCGCCCGGGCTGGCCCGGGGCGGCGCGGGTGATAGCCCGCACGGTGGTGCCGGTCAGCACCTCCACGCCGTGGCTGGCGAGCTCGGCGTGCACGAGAGCGCCGAGCTGCGGGTCGACGGTGGGCAGCACCTCCGGTAGCTGCTCCATCTGGGTGACGTGCAGGCCGCGGACGGTCAGCGCGTCGGCCATCTCCAGGCCGATGTACCCGGCTCCGACGATGACCGCGCTGGCCGGGGCGGCTTCCTCCAGGGTGCGCATGACGGCGAAGGTGTCGCCCATCGAGTGCAGCGGGTGCACTCCGTCGGCGGGTCCCAGCACGTCCAGGCCGGCGATGGGCGGCCGGACCGGGACGGCGCCCGTGCCGATGACGAGCTTGTCGTAGCCGAGCACCTCCTCGCCGCCGCCGGCGGTGGTGACCAGGAGCTTGCGTCCGGGCACGTCGATCCGCCGGGCGGTGGTGCCGGTCCGCAGCCGCATCCCGGCGGCCTCGAGGTCCGCGGCGGTGCGGTGGGCCAGGTTGCGCCAGTGGGTGACCTCGCCGGAGACGTAGTAGGGGATGCCGCAGATGGAGAAGTTCGGGTAGGCGTCCCCCAGGACCACGGTGACCTCGGCGGCCGGGTCGAGTTCGCGGGCCCGCAGGGCGGCGCTGATCCCGGCGTCGCTGCCGCCGATCATGACCACGTGCATGGCAATCTCCCCTTTTGCTGCTTCAGTGAGACCGGGCCGGGCCGGATGGCCGGTCCGCGGACGGCCCGGCGCCGTCGTGGGCCGCCCGGGCCGGGCCGCTGTCGTGCGGGACGATGATCCCGGCGGCGTCAGCCGGGGTGATGGCCGGATACAGGGCCTTGACGATCGCGACGGCGAGCGCCCCGCCGATGACCTGCGCGCCGGTGAAGCTGAGGACCGAGCCCGGCGCGATCCCGGCGAAGGTATCGGAGAACATCCGGCCGATGGTGATGGCCGGGTTGGCGAAGCTGGTCGAGGACGTGAACCAGTACGCCGCCCCGATGTAGGCGCCCACCGCCGCCGGGGCCGACGAGCCGCGGCCGGACCGGGCCAGCGCGAAGATCACCAGCAGCAGCCCGAGCGTGGCGATGACCTCGGACAGGAAATGAGCCCCCGTGGCCCGGTCCTTGACCGAGATGGTGACCGCGGGCAGCGCGAACATCAGGTTGGCGAGGACCGCCCCGGCGGTGCACCCGGCGACCTGGGCGGGCAGGTAGGCGGCGGCGGCCCGCCAGGACAGCCCGCCGAACGCGGCGTCGGCGAAGGACACCACCGGGTTGAAGTGGCCGCCGGAGGCCGGGCCGAACATCAAGATGATCGCGAACAGCCCCGCCGCGGTCGCCGCCGCGTTCTCCGCCAGCTCCAGGCCGGGCTGGCCGGGCGACAGCCGCTCCGCCGCGATGCCGGACCCGATCACCAGCCCGGCCAGGAACGCGCTGCCGAGGAACTCGGCCGTCAGCCGGCGCCATAGGGGGACGGGTGCACTGCTCACGCCGCTCATGTTGACAGAGGAAGATAGCTCAGTCAAGATTGAGTCAATGTCGCTTGAGCGAACTTCCGGCCTGGCCCGGCGCGCCGCGGTGCACGCCGCGCTCGCCGACCCTGCCCGGCTGGCCGATCACCGACACGCTGCTGGCCGGGGACACGTCCCCGTCGGAGCTGGCGGCGATGCTGGCGATGCCGTCCAACCTGCTCGCGCATCACCTGCGCGTACTGGAGCAGGCCGGGGTGATCACCCGCCGCCGGTCCGAGGGCGACCGCCGCCGCACCTACCTCCAGCTGGTCCCCGGCGCCCTGGACTCGCTGGCCGCGCCGCCTGCCGCGGGCGGCGCGGCGGGTGCTGTTCGTGTGCACCGCCAACTCGGCCCGTTCCCACCTGGCCGCCGCGCTGTGGCGCCGGGCCAGCACCGTCCCGGCGGTCTCGGCCGGTACGCGCCCCGGGCCGGCGATCGATCCCGGCGCGATCGACGCGGCCCGCCGCCATCGGCTGCCGCTGCCCCGGCTCCGGCCCCGTCACCTCAGCCAGGTCCGGCACGACGATGACCTGGTGATCACGGTCTGCGACCTGGCCCGCGAGGAACTCGGCGGCCAGGCAGCGGTCCACTGGTCCGTCCCGGACCCGGTCCCGGCCGGCGATCCCGCCAGCTTCGACGCGGCCGTCGCCGACCTCAGCGACCGGGTCGGCCGTCTCGCGCCGCGCCTGACCACGCCCGGCTAGATCCCCCTGCCAGGGGCGTTTCCGGCCCAGGGCGAGGCGGCCCGTTCCTCGCGCGGGTGATGGCGCGGACGATGAGGGGGGCGGCGATGGCGGAGGGCAGCAGCCAGAAGGCCAGGGCGGGGAGCCGGTCCCACAGCGGCAGGTGCGGCCCGTTGTCGACGTAGAACGCGGTGAGCATGGCGGTGTAGGCGATGCCCATCCCGGCGATGTGGCCGGTGTCGCCGGGGCGGTGGCGGCGGCGGTGCAGGTACCCGGCGGTGGCGGCGGCGAATGCCACCGCGCCGAGGAGGAGCAGGTACCAGTCCTGAGCCCAGCGCATCGCGGCCAGCGCGGCGGCGGTGGCGAAGACGGCGGTGATGGCCCGGTAGTACCAGCGGCCGGCCCGGACGTGCCGGGGGCTGCCCTTGCGGGTCAGCGCGGCGACCGCGCCGGTGATGACCGCGGCCAGCCCGGCGATGACATGGACGGCGAGGATGGCCAGGAAGGCGGGGGCGGTGGAGCCCACCTGGTCGCCCAGGATGCGGCTGGCGGTGACCATCGGCAGCTCCTCTTCCGGCTGACCTCCTATACGTAGTGATGCTACGTATAGGAGCTACAGTACCGGGCTTATTGCCTGGACGAAAGGGTTAAAGTAGCGTTGCTACATATGAAGGCTGAGGAGCTGAAGGGGCACCTGGACGCGCTGCTGCTGGCCGCGCTGGAGGCCGGCCCGCGGCATGGGTACGCGGTGATCGAAGCGCTGCGGCAGGACACCGGCGGGCGGCTGGACCTGCCGACCGGGACGATCTACCCGGCGCTGCGGCGGCTGGAGCAGGCCGGGCTGATCGCCGGGTCGTGGTCGGTGGTGGCCGGGCGCCGGCGGCGCTGCTACCGGCTCACCGGCGCGGGCCAGCGGGCGCTGACGGGCCGGCGGGCGGCCTGGCGGGAGTTCGCGGCCACGGTCAGCGCAGTGCTGGAGGGCACGCCATGTCCGGACCCGGCCTGATCGATGGCTATCTCGACACGCTGTCCAGGCAGCTGCCCGGCCGCGTCGTGGAGGAACTGGCCGATGGCCTGGAGGAAACCTGCCGGCGGCACCTGGATCTGGGCCTGGCCCCCGAAGCGGCGGCGCAGGCCGCCGTGGCCGAGTTCGGTGACCCCGAGCTGATCGCGGCGGAGTTCACCCGCGTGCACCCGGCCCGCCGGGCCGCCCGGCGGCTGCTGGCGGCCGGGCCGGCGGTCGGGCTGTGCTGGGCGGCAGCGCTGGTTACCGGGCACGCGTGGACCTGGCCGGTCCCCATAGCGGCTGGCCTCGTGATCGGCGTGGCGCTGCTGGCGGTCGTGGCGCTGCTGGCGTTCGCTGCGCGCAGTACCCGGTACCGGCCAATCGGCCGGGCAGGTGCGGCCGGGTGCATCGGCACCGCCGCGCTGGATGCCTTCATGATCATCGGCGTGCTGGCTGCCGGTCCGGCCGTGAGGTGGGCGGTGGCCATGGCCATAACGGCCAGCGCGGCCCGGCTCGTACTCAACGTGTCTCTCGTGCGATCAGTGCTGGCGGCGAGCGGATTACACGACCGGGCTGCGGCGCTCGATGAAGATGACGTCGCGCCAGCGTCCGTGGTGCTGGCCGAGGCGTTCCCGGGTGCCGACGACGCGGAACCCGGCCGCCTGGTGCAGGGCCAGGCTGGCCGCGTTCTCCGGGAAGATCCCCGACTGGATGGTCCAGATCCCGGCCGCCTCAGTCGAAGTGATGAGCGTGTCCAGCAGCCGGCGGCCGGTACCGCGGCCGCGGGCGGCGGCATCGACATAGACGGAATGCTCGACCACCCCGGCATAGACGCAGCGGCCGGAGACCGCGGAGGCGGCCACCCACCCGGCGACCCGGCCTTGCACGGTCGCGACGAACCGGTGGGCGGGCAGCCGCGCCGTGGTGAAGGCCGCCCAGTCCGGCGCGCGGGTCTCGAAGGTGGCGTTGCCCTCCTCGATCCCGGCCAGGTAGATCGCCAGCACGGCGCCGGCATGCGCGCCGGTCATCGGCTCAATGCGCATGTCTGCGCCGGGGGACTGGCATGGCTACGGCTTGACGGCGCGGATGATCGCCGAGTGCACGCCGTCGCCGACCTGGTGGGTCGCGGTGATGGTGATGCCGGTGAACCCGGCCCGGGTCAGGCCGTCGCGGTACTCGGCGAAGGACGGGGCCCCGGCGATGCAGCCCGCCTGGGCGCCGCGTTCAGCCTGCTGGAGGGTCGTGAGATGGTCCTCGGCGAGGATGTCGGAGATGCCCAGGCGACCGCCGGGACGCAGCACCCGGAAGCTCTCGGCGAAGACGGCGGGCCGGTCGGTGGACAGGTTGATCACGCAGTTGGAGATGATCACGTCCACTGAGCCGTCCGGCAGCGGGATCGCCTCGATCTGGCCGCGCAGGAACTCCACGTTCTCCGCCCCGGCCGCCCGGGCGCTGTCCCGGGCCAGGTCCAGCATCTCCACGGTCATGTCCAGCCCGTACACCTGGCCGGCGGGGCCGACCCGCCGGGCCGACAGCAGCACGTCGATGCCGCCGCCCGAGCCCAGATCCAGCACCGTCTCACCCGGCCGCAGGTCCGCGACCGCGACCGGGTTACCGCAGCCCAGGCTGGCCCGCACCGCCGCCTCCGGCACGTCGCCAAGGCCGGCGTACCCGGGAGCGCAGCAGCCTCCGGAGGCACCCGGATCGCCGTCGGTGATCACCTGACCGGCCTGAGCGGCCCTGGCCAGGCCGGCGTAGCGGGCGGCGACCGCCGCCCGGACCTCGTCCCTACTCATCGACACCATGGTCATCCTCTCAGCGGGACGGGCGAGGGCTTGCCCATCACCAGGTCGGCGGCGGTCGGGAAGCAGGTCACGCAGGCATCGTTGATCCGGTACAGCCGCGAGGTGCCCTGGTCCTCGGCCAGCACGAACCGCACGGCGGCGAGCTGCCGCAGGTGCTCCGACACCGTCGACTGGCCTACCGGCACCGCCGCGACGATCTCCTTGACCGTCAGCGGCCGCCCGGCCCGGGCCAGCAGCGAGACGACCTGCACCCGGGTGCCGTCCGCCAGCGCCTTGAACCAGGCCGCGTACATCTCCGCGGTCTGCCGGTCCAGCGGCTCCCCATCATTCATCGTTAATCGACGATAGACGATGAATGGCCGTGAAGGAAATCCCTGGTTCGGTGCCGTCACGCCTGCCGGCTACGGGACAGGGCAGCCGATCAGGGCGGCCAGGCTGGCCAGCGCCTGGGGGCGGACCTGGTAGTAGACCCACACGCCGCGCTTGTCCCGGTCCACCAGCCCGGCCTCGTGCAGCACCTTCATGTGGTGGCTGATCGTCGGCTGGGACAGGTCGAACGCCTCGTTCAGGTCGCAGATGCACGCCTCTCCGCCCTGGTGGGAGGCGACCAGCGACAGCAGCCGCAGCCGGACCGGGTCGGCCAGCGCCTTGAGCAGCGGCGCGACCTGCTCGGCCTGTTCCATGGACAGCGGCTGAGCGGTCAGCGGGGCGCAGCACGCGGCCGTCTCGACCGGGCTGATCACCGTCAAGGGAATCGACACACGTCTATATTGACAGAAGTCAATGTCCCGTGGCAAGCTCGGCAGCGGCAAGAGATAGACAGTCGTCAATATCTATTGGAGGTCGCCATGTCCCGGGTGCAGCTCGCGCTGAACGTCAACGACATCGACGAGGCCGTCACCTTCTACACCGCCCTGTTCGGCACCGGGCCCGCCAAGCGCAAGCCCGGCTACGCCAACTTCGCCATCGCCGAGCCGCCGCTCAAGCTGGTCCTGCTGGAGAACCCCGGCCAGGGCGGCACCCTGAACCACCTCGGCGTCGAAGTCGCCGACGCCGGTACGGTCGACGCCGAGCAGGCCCGCCTCGCCCAGGCCGGCCTGGCCGCGGTCGACGAACGCGACACCACCTGCTGCTATGCCCGGCAGGACAAGTTCTGGGTCAGCGGATCCCCCGGCGGGGAGCGGTGGGAGATCTACACCGTCCTCGAAGACAGCGCCACCTTCTGGGCACCGGACGACGAACAGCGCTCCGACGCCATCCAGGCCGGACCCGGCACCACCCCCGCCGGGCAGGCCACCCAGTGCTGCGGCGCCCCGCAAGCCGCCAGCGCAGGCGAACCCGCCTCCACCAGCGCCTGCTGCGGGTGAGTACCTACGCCGGGTTAATGCCTGTGCGAGCACCTCTTTACGGACAGCCCGGCGGCCCGCTTCCTCAGCGGGCGCACCGGTAGCTTCGCTAAGGATCCGGATCCTTAGCCGAAAGTCGCGAGTTTCCCGGAGGAGCCGAGACGTGGCGGGCACCATCGCACAGTGGGGCGGATACGGAGGTGACCTATGGTGCGCCGGGGCGGCCTGAGCTGATCGAGTGCGCAGGCAGCCCGCTTCTGGCCCGCCTTGTTACCGGGAGCGTCGGCGAGTGGCGGGCACATGGTGCGGATTAGCCGCTCTTCGGTTTGAATGGTGATCATGGCCGGTCAGCAGCGCAGGCACGTCCACCTCACGCACTGGGGTGCGGCGGAAATCGAGAGCGACGGGCGGCGGCTGACGTCGGTGCGTCCCTGGCGGGAGGATCCCGATCCCAGCCGGATCCTGGAAAACCTGGCCGGGGCGCACCGTCACCCGACGCGGATCGACCAGCCCTACGTCCGCCAGGGCTGGCTGGAGCACGGCCCGGGCCCGGCCGCCCGGGGCGATGACGCGTTCGTGCCCGTGTCCTGGGAGACGGTCCTCGACCTGCTGGCGGACGAGCTACGCCGGGTGTACGACCGCCACGGTCCGGACGGCGTGTACGGCGGGTCCTACGGCTGGGCGAGCGCGGGCCGGTTCCATCACGCCCAGAGCCAGCTGCACCGGTTCCTGAACTGCCTCGGCGGCTACGTCCGCTCGGTGAACAACTACAGCTACGGCACCTCCGCGGTGCTGCTGCCGCACGTGGTCGGCGACACGGGCGTGGTCATGGCGGGGGCCACCGCGTGGCCGGTCATCGCCGAGCACACCGACCTGATCGTGGCGTTCGGCGGCCTGTCCCCCAAGAACTCCCAGGTCGCCTCGGGCGGCATCGGCCGGCACGTGATGGGCCCGGCCCTGTCCGCGGCGGTGGCACGCGGCTGCCGGCTGGTCTCGGTCAGCCCGCTGCGGACCGACACCGACCGCCGCCTGGGCGCCGAGTGGATCGCGCCGGTGCCCGGCACCGATGCCGCCCTGATGCTCGCGCTGTGTCATGTCCTGGAGGCCGAAGGCCTCGCCGACCGGGACTTCCTGGACCGGTACACGGTGGGCTACCCGCGGTTCATCGGCTACGTGCGCGGCGAGCCCGACGGGGTGCCCAAGACCCCGGACTGGGCGGCCGCCCTGACCGGCGTCCCGGCCGGGCGGATCCGCGGGCTGGCCCGCGAGATGGCGGCCGGGCGCACGATGGTCACGGTCAGCTGGTCGCTGCAGCGCGCCGAGCACGGGGAGCAGCCGGTCTGGCTGGGCCTGGTGCTGGCCGCCATGCTCGGCCAGATCGGCTTGCCGGGCGGCGGATTCGGGCACGGCTACGGGTCGACCAGCGACGTCGGCCTCGCCCGGCGCCTCTCCGCGCCCCGCCTGCCCCAGGGCCCGAACGGGATCGACTCCTACATCCCGGTGGCCAGGATCGCGGACATGCTGCTGCAGCCCGGCACCGAATACGACTACAACGGCCAGCGGCGCCGCTACCCGGACGTCAAGGTCGTCTACTGGTGCGGCGGGAACCCGTTCCACCATCACCAGCACCTGGCCCGGCTGCGCGAGGCGTTCGCCCGGCCGCAGACCGTGGTGGTGCACGACCCGTTCTGGACCGCCACCGCCCGGCACGCGGACATCGTGCTGCCCTCGACGATGTCGGTCGAGCGCGACGATTTCGGCGCCGGCAGCGGCGACTCCACCCTGTTCGCCATGCCGCAGCTGACCGGGCCGTACGCGCAGGCGCGCGACGACTACGCCATCTTCGCGGCCCTGGCGGACCGGCTGGAGGCAGCCAAGGCCTTCACCGAGGGCCGGACCGCGGGCGAGTGGCTGGACCACCTGTACGAGGAATGGCGCGGCCGGATGAAGGCGGCGGGCCACGAGATGCCGTCTTTCGCGGCGTTCTGGGACGGTGAATCGCTGGAGATCCCGGTGCCGGATGCCAATCAGGTGCTGCTGTCGGCCTTCCGCCGCGACCCGGCCGGGTCGGCGCTGCGTACCCCCAGCGGGAAGATCGAGATCTTCTCGGCGGTCATCGACGGCTTCGGCTACCCCGACTGCCCCGGGCACCCGGTCTGGCTCGAGCCCTCCGGCCGGCTCGGCCGCCCGGCTGGCCGCTATCCGCTCCAGCTGGTGGCCAACCAGCCCGGCCGCCGCCTGCACAGCCAGCTCGACGTCGGCGCCTACAGCCAGGAAGGCAAGATCGGCGGCCGTGAGCCGGCCGCGATGAACCCGGCCGACGCGGCCGCCCGGGGCATCACCGACCGCTCGGTCGTCCGCCTGTTCAACGACCGCGGCAGCTGCCTGGCGGGGGTCACGCTCACCGGGGACGTCCGGCCCGGCGTGGTGCAGCTGTCCACCGGCGCCTGGTACGACCCCGACCCCGCCGACCCGTCCTTCTGCCGCCACGGCAACCCGAACGTGCTCACCGCCGACCGGCCCAGCTCCGCCCTCTCCCAGGGCAACACCGGCCAGCTCACCATGGTCGAGATCGAACCCTACGCGGCCACGCCGCCCGAGATCGCGGTCCACCGCCCGCCAGCGACGGCAGGCCCGAAATGATCACAGTGACTGGCTAATCGTCTCGGCCGGCCGAGGCTTGTGCTCCCGGCCGCGGCGAGGTCTTCACGTTCCACGACGGCTTCCAGGTACCCGGCCGGATTGACGATCAGCGCGGCATGGACGTGATCATCGCGGAAGAAGTCTGGTATCTCGCCGACAGTGGCGGTCGGAGGATGGGTTGCGGGAATCGTGAGCATCGTCTCGGCGGCGGTGCGCATGCTCTCATCCGCCAGTCCAGGATAAGAAGCACGACCGGCGCCCGGTCACCCCTTATCCTCGCTGGCTCGCTGACCGACACCGACGGCCGGATCCGCTACCAGGCTGTGCTGTCCAGCCCGAAGCGACCCTGAGAGACAATACGACCAGATCGAACTCTCGGGCATCGAGGTACTGCTCAACCTGAAAGGTAAGGCGGCAATGGCAACCCACAGCTTCAGCCGGATTCTGGCCACCACGTCGGACGCCGACACCTGCTGGGCGGTACTGACCGACGTGAGCAGGGTGGCGGGCTGGGTCACCATCGTCGGCGAGGTCAACGAGATCGAGCCGCTGGCGAAGTACTCGACGGTGCTGATGGACAAGGTTGGCCCGTTCAAGCTGAAGGCTGACCTTGACATCAGGGTGCCGGAGGTGGAGGCTCCGCACCGGATCCACATCACCGCGGCGGGCGAGGACCGGCAGGTCGCATCGCGGATCGCCATCGACGCGACGCTGGAGATCAAGGACGCGGGCGCCGGAGGCGCCGAGGTCGACGTCAGCGGCAGCTACTCGGTGACCGGACGGGTCGCCTCGATGGCCTCCTCGCAGGTCAAGAGGAAGGCCGACAAGATCCTGGAGGAGTTCTTCACCCAGGCCGGCCAGGAACTGGGCACCGCATCCTAAGTACCGGGCTACCTTCGCCGGGCGTAATCCCTCGCCGGCCTGCCCGGTGACCCAGATGCGGAACCCGGTTCAGCCGGTGCGGCGCAGGATGGCCGCGCGCTCCTCCGAGGGAAGGTCATCGCCGGCTTCCAGCAGGCCCGGCAGCAGCTCAGCCTGGGTGGTCAGGGCGCGGAAGGTCCGGCCGATGGTGACCGTGTGCCGCGGCCGCCGGATGACCTCGATGCGATCCCCGGCCTGGATCTCGCCCGGTATGACGACTCGCAGGTAGGTTCCGGTCGCGCCGTGGGCGGTGAACCTCTTGACCCACTTCGGCTCCTTCATCCGGTGGGCGAACGTCGCGCACGGGATGCGGGGTGAGGTCGCCTGCAGGACCACGGTGCCGCCGATCCGCCAGCGTTCTCCCACCAGCATGCCCGTCAGATCCAGGCCCTTGGTGGTCAGGTTCTCCCCGAACTGCCCGGCGGGCAGCTCATAACCCAGTTCCTGCTCCCACCAGTCCAGGTCCTCGCGGGCGTAGGCGTACACGGCCTGGTCGGTGCCGCCGTGATGCTGCGTGGTGCAGACGAGGTTGCCGGCCAGACCGTTCGGCTGCGGGTGACCCCGCCGCTTGGGGCCTGGATCGGAAACTGCTACTGGCCAGCTGACCGGGCGCTTGCCGATGCCGGTCCGGCCGGTGTCATGCGGCGTGGGCAGTGCCTGGGCCGCGAGATTGACCGACAGCAGTACGCCACTGCGAGATACATCCACCAGCTGAGCCTAAATCCGGCCGTCCACTAGGGGCCACGCATTAACCGCGGTCACGCAGCCGTGTCTCAGTTCAGTCCGGTCTGCAGGTAGCGGACGGCGATAGCGAGGATGCCGACGACGCGGCGGATAAGGATACTGCGGTAGGTACTCCAGATCACTAGGGTGATCAGGTGAAGCCATTCCTGCTGCTGTCCATCCGTGCCGAGGACGCGGCGGCCGACAACGAGTACGACTCGTTCCTGACCCTGTCCGGGCTCGGCGAGGGCGAACTGCGCCGGGTCCGGCTCGATCAGCGCGCGCTCGGGGACATCGACCTGACCGAGTGGTCGGGGATCTGGCTCGGCGGCGGCCCGTTCAACTTCTCCGACCCCGACGAGCTCAAGACGCCGGTGCAGCGCCGGGTGGAAGCGGAGCTGCACGGCCTGCTCGGCCGCGTGGTGCAGGCCGACTTCCCGTTTCTCGGGGCCTGTTACGGTGTCGGCGCCCTCGGCCGCCAGCTGGGCGCACCAGTCGACCGGCAGTACGGCGAGCCGGTCGGCGCCGTCGAGATCACCCTGACCGCGCCCGGACGCCAGGATCCGCTGCTCAGCAAGCTGCCCGCCGCTTTTCACGCCTTCACCGGGCACAAGGAGGCGCTCAGCCGCC
This sequence comes from uncultured Actinomycetota bacterium, assembly GCA_963839095.1. Lineage (GTDB taxonomy): Bacteria > Actinomycetota > Actinomycetes > Streptosporangiales > Streptosporangiaceae > Palsa-504. The sequence continues at coordinate 13,217 of CAWIUF010000075.1, forward strand.
TGCCCGGCCAGGCCGTCCTGCTGGCCAGCTCGGCCGGGTGCCCGGTGCAGGCCTTCCGGGTCGGCGCCAACGTCTACGCCACCCAGTTCCACCCCGAGCTCGACCTGGCCGGCCTGCGGACCCGGACCGAAGTCTACAAATACGCCGGCTACTTCGACCCGGACCAGGCCGACGAGATCCTGGCCCAGGCCGCGCGCAGCGACATCCGCTGGCCGCCGGCCATCCTGCGCGGGTTCGTCGCGCGTTACGGCAGGGCTTGCGCCGCATCCTGACCAGCGGTAAGAAGTGCAGGTGGGCACGCCTGCGCGCGCGGGACCGGCCAGCATCGCGCAGGTAGAGCTGCGCCTCGCGGGAACCTTCAGGGTGGTCCGGGACGGCACCGAGCTGACCGATGCTGAGATCGGCAGCCGGAAGTCACGGACGCTGCTCAAGCTGCTCGCGGTCCGCCTGGCCCTGGTCCCGGCCGATCAGATCATCGAAGTCCTGTGGCCGGCCGACCCGCCCGCGGCGCCAGAACAGAACGTCGCGACGCTGGTCAGCAGGCTGCGCGCGGCGCTGGGAGCGGACGTCATCCAAGGCGGCCGCACCGGGTACCGGCTGGCGTCCGGGCCGGGGATCGTCGTGGACCTGGACGTGGCGGCCGGGTTCTGCGAGGCAGCGGAAGGCAAAGTAGGCTCCGCCGCCGCGGTGGCACTGGCCGCGGCGCAGCGGGCGCACGAGCTGCTGGCCGACGGCACCGCGATCAGCGACGAACCCTACGCTGACTGGGCGGATCCGGCCCGGGAACGGGTGCGCGAGCTGCTGCGCCGGGCGCGGCTGGCGGCCGCCGAGGCGGCCCTGGCGGCCGGGGACCCGCGGCTGGCGGCAGGCTTCGCGGAGGCGGCCATCGCCGCTGACCCGCTCGACGAGGCGGCGCACCGCTGGTACATGTCGGCGTCGGCAGCGGCCGGCGAGCAGGCGAAGGCGCTCGCCGCCTACGAGTCGCTCCGCCAGCGGCTCGGCCGGGAGCTCGGCGCCGACCCGGCGCCGCAGACGCGGGAGCTGCACCTGGCCATCCTGCGCGACCAGGGCGCAGGGCGCACCGGCCGGCCCGGCGGGCGCGGCGACCAGCCCGGCGGGCGCATGGGGGCGGCCGGCGGGCAGCGGGTCACGAATGCGGCCGGCGGGCGCCAGGACCTGGCGCCCGGGACGCCGCTGGCCGGGCGGGACGGCGAGCTGAGGGCGCTGCGGCAGGCATGGGGCTCGGCCGCCGGCGGGCAGCCCGGGCTGGTGACGATCGTCGGCGAGGCGGGCATCGGGAAGACCGCCCTGGCCGAGGCCCTCGCCGCCGAGGCCGCCGAGGCCGGCGGGACCGTGCTGCGGACCCGCTGCTACGAGACCGAGCGGTCGCTGTTCCTCCAGCCCGTCGTGGAGGCGATCGCCCCGGCCGTGGCCAGGATCCAGGCCAGCGCGCTGCGGCGGCTGCTCGGCGAGCACGTGGCGGCCGCCGCCGGGCTGCTGCCCGAGGTCGCCGCCATCCTGGGCCCGCCGCCGCCCGGGCGGATCAGCATGGAGATGGAGCGGCGGCGCGCCTTCGAGGCGCTCCGGGCCATCCTGCGCGGCCTGGCCGAACGCAACCCGGTGCTGCTCCTGGTCGACGACCTGCAGTACGCCGGGCAGTCGACGATCGAGCTCCTGCACCTGCTGGGCCGCGAGCCGGCCGGCACCCGGCTCCTGGTGCTGGCCACCGTCCGCGCGGAGAACGCGGCGCAGATCGGCGACGCCCTGGCTCCGGTGGCCGGGCGGGTCGATGTGGGTCCGCTCGGACCCGACGCGGTCGCGCAGCTGGCCCGCGAGGCCGGGCACGGCCAGCTGGCAGGCCGCATCATGGAGCAGACCCGCGGCCACACGCTGTTCGTGGTGGAGGTGCTGCGCGCGCTGGCCAGCGGCGACACGGGCGTGCCCGGCATCGCTGCGGACCGCGGTGCAGGCCCGCGTCCGACGCGCCGGACTGCCCGTGGAGGCGCTGCTGCGGGCGGCGGCGGTCCTCGGCGCGACGGTCGACCCGCTGGTCCTCGGCGCGATGCTGGATCAGCCGCTGGTGACCGCGCTCGAGCTGTGCGAGGCGGCGCTGGAGGCCCGGCTGCTCGTCGTCAGCGGCCGCGACTACGAGTTCGCCAACGACCTCATCCGCGAGGTCCTGTACGCCAGCACGCCGGGGCCGACCCGGCTGGCATACCACCGCCGCGCCGCCGACCTGCTGACCGGCCAGCCGGAGTCGCTGGCCCGGCACGCCGCCGCGGCGGGCGACTGGGTGCGGGCCGCCCGGGCCTGGCTGCGGGCCGGCCAGGACGCCATGGGCCGGTATGCGGCCAGCGACGCGGCCGACCTGGCGACCCAGGCCCTGGAGGCGGCCGAGCGCCTGGCTGACGCGGAGCTGTCCGCCCGCGCGCTGGTCCTGCTCGGCCGGGCTCATCACGCTACGGGCGCCGATGCCGCTGCGCTGGCCGACCTGACCCTGGGCGCAGACCGGGCCCGCATGGCCGGCGACCGGCGGCTCGAGATGCTTGCCCTCTACGAACTCGGCGCCGACATCACGGTCCAGCGCGGCCTGCCCATCGGCCACTACATGTCCAATCTGGAGAACGGACTGCACATCGCCAGGTCGCTCGGGGACCGGGCCAGCGAGGCCAACATGCTCTCCCGCCTCGCCATCATCGCGGCCAACCGGCTGCGCCTCGACGCGGCGCTCGATCACGGCGTGCAGGGCGTGGCGGCCGGACGCGCGGCCACCGACGACCATGCCCTGGTCACGGGCCTCGACGGGCTCAAGACTGTCTATCTCAACCTCGGCGATATCAGCGCACTCACTCGCGTGCTCGCTGAGCTGATCCCGTTGCTGCACCGTCTGAGGGAACCGTTCCTTTTGCAGTGGGCAGAATTCGAGAGCGCGTTCCCGGCCATCGCCGCGGCGGACTGGCCGGCGGCCGCGGCTGCCATGGAGTCGGCCGTTCAGATCAACGGGACGGCTGGCTATCCGCATACCGCCGCGTGGTATGTAGCCCACCAGGGCTGGCTGGCCCGCCTGCGCGGCCGCACAGAAGAGGCCATCATGCTGGGGCACAAGGCGGTGGAGCTGACCGGGCAGTACGAGGTCACCTGGTGGCAGGCCACGGCCTGCGCGGTACTGGGTGACACCGTGCTGCTGGCCGGCGACCGGGCCGGGGCGATCGCGCTGTTCGAGCGGGGCCTGGCTGCGGCGAGGCAGGCCGATGTGGAGGCCTACCAGTTGCGCTGCGCCGCTCCGCTCGCCGCCGCCACCGGATCGCGAGCCATGCTCAACGAGGCCACCGGGCTGCTCGAGCAGGCCGGCATCCCGGACGGCGGCGCCTGGATGCTGGGCTACGAGGCATACCTCTCGCTCGCCGAGGCATGGCTGGCGCGTGGTGAACCGGACCGGGCCCATGCCGTGCTGGCGCCGCTGCTGGCCGTCGCGGACCGGGAGCCGTGGATCCCCGCCCTGGCCGCGGCGCTGGCCGCGGACGGCCGGGCCCTGATCCGGCTCGGCCAGCCCGAGCGGGCGCGGGCGGAACTTGAGCGCGCCGCCCGGATCGCCGGTGAGCACGGCCTGCCGTACGTGCTCCGCGAGGCCCGCGAGGCACGGCGGCGGCTCGGATAGGCATGGCTCGGGCAGGCACGGCTCAGATGAGCTCGGCCAGCAGGGCGGCGGCGCGGGCGGCGCCGCCGGCCTCGACCGGGCGGTAGCTGACCGGGCGCCCGATCTCCGCCGCGATGGCCGGGGCCAGGGTCTCGGGTCCGGTCTGGTCGTAGTCCAGGCAGCGGCCCGCGCCGTACTGGCCCAGACGGTGCCTGACGTGGAAGTTCTGCTCGAAGTGATGGCGCAGCGGGACGTAGATGAAGGGCCGCTGGCTGGCGGTGAGCTCCATCGTGGTGGTCAGGCCGCCCTGCACCACGGCGAGGTCGCACACGGCCAGGTGCCGGTACAGGTCGTGCACGTAGCCGCGCACCTCGAGGCCGTCCGCGCCGGGCAGCGACTCCGGGTCGATCCGCGGGCCGGTCACCACGACCATGCGCAGGCCCGGGACGAGCCGCCGGGCGGCCGGGAAGGCCGCGATCGCGCGGCGCAGCAGGCCGGTGCCGACCCCCGAGCCGCCCACCGTGACCACGCAGACCTGCTCACCGGGCCGGTAGCCGAGCTCGGCGCGGATCGCGTCGATCCCGGCCGGGTCCGGCGGTTCGAAGCCGGAGACGTAGCCGGAGAACTGGTAGTTCCCCTCCACCCAGTCGCGGATGGCGGGCAGCTCGTCGCCGAACTGGTCCGGGACCACGTCACCGGGGTTGCCGACGAACACGGCGCGGTCCCGCAGCGCCGGGAAACGGGCGACCTGCTCGATCATCTCGGCGTTGTAGTCGGCGGTCAGGGCCCGCTCGCGGGCGCCGCCGTCGGGCATCGGGAGCCAGCCCACGAAGTCGGTCATCCAGGCGTAGGGCGCGCGCTTGAGCTCCGGGTTCTCGTGCAGGAAGTAGTCGACGTCCCAGGCCTCGTCGCCGACCCACAGGTCGAAGGGCTCGGTCTCGGCCAGGTCGGCGAAGACCATGAAGTTGGCGACCAGGATCTCGTCCATGGTGCGGATGGCCTGGAAGGCGTGCAGGTCGTGCTCGGCGGCCTCGCCCTCGATGTGCCCGGACTCGCTGGCCAGGAAGGCCGACGCCGGGTGGATCAGCTCCGAGCGCCGCCGCAGCAGTTCGGTGACCGGGTGCTGGGCCAGCCAGTGCACCTCCAGGCCGGGCCGGAGCCTGCGCAGCTCGTCGGCGATGGCCAGGTCGCGGCGGGCGTGACCGAGGCCGATGGGCGAGGAGAGGTACAGCACCCGCTTCGGCCGGTTCAGCGGCCTGGTCCAGGCCAGCCGGGCCTGCGGGCGGCCCGTCCGGGCCGGCTGGCAGCGGCGGGCGAAGTCGCGGATCGCGTGGTTGACCACCACCGGCGCACGGGCGTTCGGCAGGTGCCCGGCCCCCTCCAGGAGCAGGAACTCGCCGCCGGTGAGCTGCGCGACCCGCTCGCCCCGCTGCCAGGGCTGGCACTGGTCCAGCTGCCCGTGGATGGCCAGGACGGGACAGCCGATCCGGGCCAGCTGCGCCTCGGTCTCCGCCGGGCTCGCGGCCGAGAACGGCGCGTCGATGAAGGCCAGGTTCGTCTCGGCAGTGGTTTCCAGCGCCCAGCCGACGCAGTCCTCGTGCTGCTTGGTCGAGTGCGGCTCGGGGAACATCTCGCCGAAGAAGAACTCCAGGTGACCTGGCCAGTCGCGCCGCCATGTAGTGCCGGTTGAGTTTGGCCCAGCCTTCGTCGGTCTCCAGAACCTGGTCGAAGTCGTAGGCGGCCCGGCCGGGGGTGGGCGGGGTCAGGAACGGCGCCCAGGTCCCGATAGTGGCCACGCCGAGGCACCCGGTCCGGATGCCAGGCCGCGGTCATCAGGGCCGTCCAGCTGCTGGCGCAGATCCCGACCAGCACCGCCTGCCCGACCCCGGCCGCGTCCATGACCGCGATGGTGTCGGCCACCAGCTCGGTGTCGGCGTAGGCGGCGCCGGCCGCGGGCCGGTCCGAGCGGCCGTTGCCGCGCGGGTCGATGGTGACGACCCGGAAGTCCCGCGCCAGGTAGGGCACCTGGGCCTTCCACGCCCGGGAATGGACCAGCGGGTCGATCGGCACGAACACGATGGCGGTCTCGCCCGTGCCGAACACCTCGTACGCGACCTTGACCCCGTCCCGCTCGACGAAGCCCTCGCTGTCCGGATACCTGGCCCGCATGATCCCTCCCCGGCCGGTTTCCCTCCTTCTTAGCGATCTTCATTGCAGCCGGGTTGCAACGCCACTGCAACACCGCCGCGCACCCTGGCGGTGATGGCGTACCGGACCAAAGGCCAGATGATCAAGGGAGTTTCACCATGGCTATCGACAATGACAAGCTCAACGAGTTCCTGGGCAAGTTCGTCGGGGACCTGGGCGCGACGGCAGCGGCGGGCAGCGTCGTCGTCGGCCACAACCTCGGCCTGTACAAGGCCCTGGCAGCCGCGCCCGCCTCCGCCGAGGAACTGGCCGCGGCCACCCAGACGAACCCGCGCTACGTCGCCGAATGGCTGCGCGGCCAGGCCGCGAGCGGCTACGTCCAGTACGACGCGGCCGATCAGGCCTACTCCATGACCGAGGAGCAGGCCTTCGCGCTGACCAACCCGGACAACGGCCTCTACGCGCCCGGCGCGTTCGTGCTGGCGCTCGGCGCGCTGAAGGCCGTCCCCCGGATCACCGAGGCATTCCGGACCGGCAGCGGGCTCGGCTGGCACGAGCAGGACAGCGACGTCTTCACCGGCTGCGAGCAGTTCTTCCGGCCCGGCTACATCGCCAACCTCGTCCCGGCCTGGATCCCGGCGCTGGACGGGGTGGAGGCCAAGCTGCGGGCCGGCGCCACGGTGGCCGACATCGGCTGCGGGCTGGGCGCGTCCACCATCCTGCTCGCGCAGGAATACCCGGCCTCGCGGTTCACCGGGTCCGACTACCACGACGAGTCGATCGAGCTGGCCCGCAAGCACGCCGGCGACCAGGGCGTCGCCGACCGGGTCAGCTTCGAGGTCGCGTCGGCGTCGACCTTCTCCGGGACCGGGTACGACCTGGCCGCCACCTTCGACTGCCTGCACGACATGGGCGACCCGCTGGCCGCGGCCAGGCACGTCCGCCAGGCCCTCGCGCCTGACGGCACCTGGCTGATCGTCGAGCCGGCCGCCGCCGACGACGTGGCGGGCAACATGAACCCGGTGGGCCGGACGTACTACAGCTTCTCCACGCTGCTGTGCGTGCCGAACGCGCTGTCCCAGCCGGGCGGCTTCGCCCTCGGCGCGCAGGCCGGCGAGGCCGCCATCAGGCAGGTCGTCACCGACGCGGGCTTCACCCGGTTCCGGCGGGCGGCCGAGACGCCGTTCAACCTGGTCTACGAGGTCCGTCCCTAGGGGCGGCCGGGCGCTCCCCTTCTGGTTGGATGGGCTGACCTACCAGGAGGGGATGCGCTGAACTCCGCTGCCGCCGAGACCGTCTCGCTGATCGCCCTGCTCGGGGTGCTGGCCTGGGCGGTGACCAGGCCGCGAGGCTGGCCGGAGGCGGTGGCAGCGGTCCCGGCGGCGGTCATCCTGGTCGCGGCGGGCGCGCTGCCGGCCGGCCAGGCGGGGGCCGAGGCCCGCCAGCTCGGCCCGGTGATCGGCTTCCTGGCCGCGATCTTGGTGCTGGCGCACCTGTGCGACGAGGACGGCCTGTTCCGGGCGTGCGGTGCGTGGATGGCACGAGCGGGCGCGGCCAGCCCGCGCCGGCTCCTGGCCCAGGTCTTCGTCATCGCCGCGGTGACCACGGCCGCGCTCAGCCTGGACGCCACCGTGGTGCTGCTGACCCCGGTGGTGTTCGCCACCGCGACCCGGCTCGAGGTGCGGGCCAAGCCGCACGTGTACGCGTGCACCCACCTGGCGAACTCCGCCTCGCTGCTGCTGCCGGTGTCCAACCTGACCAACCTGCTCGCGTTCGCGGCCAGCGGGCTGGCCTTCGGCCATTTCGCCGCCCTGATGGCGGTGCCGTGGCTGGCCGCCATCGGCATCGAGTACGCGGTGTTCGGCCGGTTCTTCGCCACGGACCTGAACGCGGGACCGGGCCTGAACGCGGGATCCGGCGGCGGCCGGGACGCCGCGGACAAGGACACCGGCCTGCCGGTGTTCACGCTGACGGTGGTGGCGCTGACGCTGGCCGGGTTCGCCGTCGCGTCGGCGGCGGGCGTCAATCCCGCCTGGGCGGCGTGCGCGGGGGCCGCGGTACTGGCGGTGCGGGCGCTGGCCCGGCGCGCGGTGACGCCCGGCGGCCCTGGTGCGGGCCGCTGACCTGCCCTTCCTGCTGTTCGTGCTGGGCCTGGGGGTGGTGGTCAAGGCGGTGACCGACCACGGGCTCAGCTCGGCGCTGGCGCCGCTGCTGCCCGGCGGGACCTCACTGGCCGCGCTGCTGGCGACGGCGGCGGTGGCCGCCGTGCTGGCCAACGTCTGCAACAACCTGCCCGCCGTGCTGGTCCTGCTGCCGCTGGCCGCGCCGTCCGGGGCGGGCGCCGTGCTGGCCGTGCTGCTCGGCGTCAACATCGGGCCGAACCTGACCTACACCGGATCACTGGCCACCCTGCTGTGGCGGCGCATCCTCCATACCCGCGGATCAGCGCCCGAACTCGGGGAATTTACCCGGCTGGGGCTGCTCACCGTGCCCGCGGCGCTGGTCCTCGGCGTCCTCGCGCTGTGGGCCGGGCTCCATGTCCTAGGAGGTTGAGGAACGTTGGGCGATGGGGAGAACACCGCTCGTTCGGTCTATGTCTGGGTTTGTGAGGGGACCTGGCGGGCCGCGGTGGACGCGGCCCTGAGCCTGGCACCGCCTGGGGCCCGTTTCACGCTCCTGCACGTCACGTCGGCGGAGGCGGCCGACGCCGCCCGCGCCGCGTACGCCGGCCTGTTCGGGCGCCGGGCCCGCGACCCGGCGGCCCGGCTGGAGGAAATGGCGGCGGCCGGGGCGGGTGAGCTGCTCGCGGCGGCCGCGGCCCGGCTCGGCCGGAGCTGCGACCGGCTCGAGCTCGAAGGACGGACCGAACGGGTGGTGGTCTCCGCCTCGGCCGACGCGGACCTGCTGATCGCGGCGCGGGACGGAGACCAGGCGCGGCTGGGCCCGAAGAGCCTGGGCCGGGCCACCCGGTTCGTCGTGGACCACGCGGCCTGCCCGGTCCTGCTGGTCTGGCCGGGGACCACGCCCGGGATCGCCTCTATTCCTCCTCCACCCCCTTTCCCGCCGCCACATCATCCTTCCCCGCCGGGTCACTGAGCCGCGACACCGTCAACCTGAAGTTGACGATTGAGGATCGTCAACCTAAGATTGACGCATGTCGCAACCACCAGTGAGGCTCGACGAGCTGATCAGCTACGTCCGGAGCCAGGAAGGCACGGCGCTCGACCACGTGTCGGCGGCCGTGGGAATCTCGGATCACCTGGGCGAGCTGGCCGATCACCTGATCGGCCACTTCGTCGACCAGGCCCGCAGGACAGGCGCGTCCTGGACCGAGATCGGCCGGTCCATGGGCGTCACCAAGCAGGCCGCGCAGAAGCGCTTCGTGGCCAAGGACACCGACTGGCAGACCCTGCTGCAGGAGGCCTTCCGGGCGCACCCGTTCGCCCGGTTCACCGACCGCGCCCGGCGGGCGGTCCAGGCGGCCCAGCACGAGGCACGCGAGCACCGGCACCGCCACATCGGCACCGAGCACCTGGCCCTGGGCATGCTGGCCGAGCCGGAGGGGCTGGCGGTCCGGGCCGTCGAGGCGCTCGGGGTCTCGCGCGCGGCGGCCAGGCAGGCCCTGGTCGCGGCGCTGCCTGCGCCAGACGTGGAGGGGCCGGTGACCGCCGAGGATATCCCGTTTACCCAGCCGGCCAAGAAGGTGCTCGAGCTCGCGCTGCGCGAGGCGCTGCTGCTCGGGCACAACTACATCGGTACCGAGCACCTGCTGCTCGGCCTGCTCGACGAGGAGGACGGCCTCGGCGCCCGGACCCTGACCGACCTCGGCGTGACCCGGGACGCGGCCGAGGGGTGGCTGGTTCCCGAGCTCCAGCGGATGGCCGCGGCCAAGGCGGCGATCCGCGATCAGGCGGCCGGGGCGTAGCTACCAGGCCTAGGGGCTGGCCCTGGGCCTAATCGCTGGCGGCGCGGGCGGACGGCGGGCGGCGGCGGGCGGCGGGATCGGTCAGCGAGGGCGGCTGCCAGCCCGCGTCGGCCGGGTTGAGCGTCACGCCGGGCGGGACGATCTGGTCGATCCGGTCGAGCACGTCGTCGCCCAGGGTCACGTCCGCGCCCGCCAGCAGGTCGGTGAGCTGGTCCATGGTCCGCGGGCCGATGATGGCCGAGGTCACGCCCGGGTGGCCGACCACGAAGGCCAGCGCCAGGTGGGTCAGCGAGCAGCCGGCGTCGGCGGCGATCTTGATGAGCTCCTCGACCGCGGCCAGCTTGGCCGCGTTCCCGGGAACCTTCGGGTCGAATCGCAGCGGGATCCGCTGGGCGCGGCCGATGCTCATGTCGACGTCGGCGTCCTTGCGGTACCGGCCGGTGAGCCAGCCGCCGGCCAGCGGGCTCCAGGCGATCACGCCCATACCGTAGGCCTGGCAGGCCGGCAGGACCGAGGCCTCGATGCCGCGGACGAAAACCGAGTAGGGCGGCTGCTCGCAGCGGAACCGCACGTGCCCACGGCGTTCGGCGGCCCACTGCGCCTCGACGATCTGATCGGCCGGGAAGGTGGACGAGCCGATGGCCCGGACCTTGCCGCTGTGGACCAGGTCCGACAGCGCGGACAGGGTCTCGTCGATATCGGTGTCCGGGTCCGGGCGGTGCATCTGGTACAGGTCGATGTAGTCGGTCTGCAGACGGCGCAGGCTATTCTCCACCTCGCGGACGATCCAGCGGCGCGAGTTGCCGCGCATGTTGGGGTCCTTGCCCATCGGGCTGTGCGCCTTGGTGGCGAGCACCACGTCGTCGCGGCGGCCTTCGAGGGCTTTCCCGACAATCTCCTCCGACTCCCCCGCTGAGTACACGTCGGCGGTGTCGATGAAGTTGACGCCGGCGTCCAGCGCGGCGTGGATGATCCGGATGCTGTCCTCGTGGTCGGGATTGCCCCACGCGCCGAACATCATCGCGCCGAGGCAGTAGGGGCTCACCTTGATCCCGGTACCGCCGAGCGTCCGCATCCGCATGCCGTGCCGCCTTCCTGGTCGGGTCCAGAGTCGCTTTCCATCCTAAGGAAAGGGAAATCCGCCCCTTGAACGGGTCCCGAGCCCCGCGCCGGTGCGGGACAGCCAATCTGTTGCCTTAGTCATGTATATGATTGACTTAGGCAAGGATTTGGATGCGCAGGAGGGAACGAGATGACGGTGGTGGAGGGCGGCTCAGATGAGCGGGTCAGCTGGTAACGAGGACGCGGCGGGTGGCGCGACGGTGGCGGCGGTGCGGGAGTTCAACCGGTTCTACACGAACGTGATCGGGCTGCTGCGGGGCAAGTACCTGGACACGCCGTACTCGCTGACCGAGGCGCGGCTGCTGTTCGAGCTCGGCCAGCGCGAGGCCAGCGAGGTCACCGACCTGCGCCGGGTGGTCGACATCGACCCGGGCTACCTGAGCCGCATCCTGGCCCGGTTCGAGTCGGACGGGCTGATCGGCCGGCAGCGCTCGGCGGCGGACGGGCGGCGGCAGGTCATCCGGCTGACCGGCAGCGGCCGGACCGTCGTGGCCGGCCTGGACGCCCGGTCGGCCGGGCAGACCCGCGACCTGCTGGCCGGCCTGCGTGACGAGGAGCAGCGGCACCTGCTCGAGGCGATGCGGGTGATCACCGAGACGCTGACCGAGTCGCCGCAGCCGCGCGGCTACCTGCTGCGGGCGCCGCGCCCGGGTGACATGGGCTGGGTGGTGCAGCGGAACGGGGCGGTGTACGCGGCGGAGTTCGGCTGGGACGACTCGTACGAGGCGCTGGTGGCCAGGATCGTCGCGGACTACGTGGACAACCGGGACCCGGAGGCCGAGGCGGCCTGGATCGCCGAGGTCGACGGCGTGCAGGCCGGCTGCGTGTTCTGCGTGCGCGAGGACGCCAGCACCGCGCGGCTGCGGCTGCTGCTGGTCGAGCCGTGGGCCCGCGGGCTGGGGATCGGCGCCCGGCTGGTCGAGGAGGTCCTGCGGTTCGCCCGCCAGGCCGGGTACACCCGCATCACGCTGTGGACCAACGACGTGCTGGCCTCGGCCCGGGGCATCTACCAGCGGGCCGGCTTCGCCCTGGACAACGAGAGCCAGCACCACAGTTTCGGGCAGGACCTGACTGGCCAGAACTGGTCGCGAACGCTATAAACCGGGCGTAATGTAGCCATCCTATGACCAATGGTAACCGGCGGGGGGACATGCTGTCGGGGCTGGCGAGGCGCGAAAGCGACGCGCTGGCGTTCACCGCCGAGATGCACGCCGTCCAGCTCGACCAGCTGGCCGTGGTCCTCGGCATCGCGGCCGAGCAAGCTAGCGGGGTGGTCTCCCGGTGGCGGAACCTCGGCCTGGCCGAGTCGGCCCGGCTCGGCCCGGGTCCGGCCTGGGTCTGGGTCAGCCGGGCCGGGCTGGCCGCCTGCGGCCTGCCCTACCCGGCCGGGCCGCCCGCCCCGTCCCGGCTGGCGCACACCCGGGCGGTCACCGCGGTGCGGCTGACGCTGCAGGCCACGACGGCGTACCGGCGGGCCCGCGCGACCTGGCGCGGCGAGCGGGGCATCCGCGCCAGCCACCAGGGCTGCTTCCGGGGGAGCGTGCCCGACGGCGAATTGCACTGGCCGCGCGGGGCGGCGGTGTCGTGGGCCGGCCAGTACTGGGCGGTCCAGGCCGAGGTCGCCCGCACCACGGTCGGCGACATGGCGGGGGTCATGCGGGAACTGCTCGCCCGGGCCAGCGACGGCCCGTCCCCGGTAGCCGTCCGGCCGGCCGGACTCGGTCGCCCGCAGAGATACGCGCGGGTCCTCTACCTCTGCTCCCCCGCCGCCCTTCCGGTCGTGGTCCAGGCCCGGGACGCGCAGGGCCGGGCCGGCGCCCGGATCGAGATCAGGGACCTGCCGCCCGGTGCCGTGCTGACCCTGGCTCCGGGGCTACGCGTGGCCCCTGGGCGGCCTGCGCCTCCCCGGGCTCCCGGGCGCCCGGCCCCTCAGCCGCCGGGGGTCAGCAGCGTGCGGAGGTAGCCGGCGAGAACTGGTCCCGCGAGCTGTGCGGGCTGGCTACTGCCAGGGCTGTCGCCGCCTGAGCCGCCGGTACCGCTGGCGCATGCTTTCCCGCAGCTTAGCCAGCTGGACCCGGAGCTGATCCCGGCTGATCGCCGCGCTCGTCCAGCGATCATCGTCTCGCTTCGGGTTTCCTAGTCCGACCATCACGGCCCCTTTATCCGCGCCCGCCCGCATGACGGGCACCGCTACTGATGTCGTACCGATTGTCTCACTGTGCGGTCAGCAGCGTGCGGAGGTAGCCGGCGCTCTGCCGGACCTCGGCGACCGGGCCCTCGCCGCGGGGCTCCTCGGTCAAGATAGTGTCCTGCTCCAGGACGTACCAGCCGTCGTAGTCACGGTTCCGCAGGTGGCTGACGATCGCGGCGAAGTCCACGTCCCCGCTGCCCAGCGGCCGGTACAGGCCGCGGCTGACCCCTTCGGTGTAGGTCAGCCGGCCGGACCGGACCTGGGCCGCGATCTGGTCGTTGACGTCCTTGAAGTGGGTGTGCGCGACGCGTTCGGGGGCCTGCCGGGTCAGCTCGGCCGGGTCGGTCCCGCCGATGAGCAGGTGCCCGGTGTCCAGGCAGAGCGAGATGCCCGAGCCCTCGAGCACCCGCCGGACCTCGTCGCCGCGCTCGACCATGGTGCCGACGTGCGGATGCAGGACGGCGCTGACGCCGCGCCCGGCGGCCAGGGCGGTGAGCCGGTCGAGGTTGGCGAGCAGTGTCTTCCAGCCCTCCTCGTCCAGGTCGGGCCGGGCGTCGTAGCCGTCCCGGCCGGTGGCGGCGGACAGCACCATGACGCCGGCGTGCGCCGCGTCGTAGCCGTGGAGCAGCCGCTCGATCTCCGGGCGCCGGGTCGTGCGCGGGCTCGTGCAGCACCACTGGGGTGAAGCCGCCGACCGCGGTCAGGTGGTGGGCGGCGAGGGACTCCGCCATCCGGGCCGGGTCGGCGGGCAGGAAGCCGTCTGGCCCGAACTCGGTGGCGGCCAGCCCGACTTGCTGCATCTCGGCCAGGACCCGGTCGGGGGTGAGCTGGTAGCCCCAGCCGGGCACTTCGCACACGCCCCAGGAGATGGGCGCTCCGGCGATCTGGTCTGCGGAGGTGGTCATGATGCGTGGATCTCCTTCGTACGGGAGGGCCGGCTCAGCCCCATCAGGGGTGGCCGAAGGTGGCCCCGAGAACCGGCGTCACCTGGTGCCAGGCGCCGTCCAGGGCCGAGGCCGCGGTCGCCGCGATGACCTCGGCGTCCGCGTGCGCCTCGTCGATCGTGGAGTTGCGCTGCTCGCCGCCGGCCACCGCCACCAGGAACTTCTTGGCCTCGATGACCTTGAGGTCGTCGTAGCTCAGGCTGTTGCCCGGCCCCGGCTGGAACCGGGCGTAGTCACCGAAGGCGGAGTTGCCGAGGACGGTGGTGTAGCCGCGGTCGGGGCCCTTGTTTCCCAGGCACAGCCGCAGCTCGTTCATCTGCTCGAAGTTCCAGACGGCGGAGCCCTCGGTGCCGTAGATCTCGAAGCCGAGGGAGCACTCCGGGCCGACGCTGACCCGGGACGCCTCCAGCGTGCCGACCGCGCCCGCCGCGTGCGGGGCGCCGGCAAACCGGACCAGGGCCGCCACGTAGTCGTCGTTCTCGACCTCGCCGAGCTCGCCGTCCTCGATCACGGCGAAGTGGGTGGCCGATCCCATCGGCAGGATGGGCCGCTGGGCGTGCACGGTGGACAGCAGCGAGCTGACCTCGGCGATCGGCGCCACCACGTACTGCATGAGGTCGACCACGTGGCTGAGCAGGTCGCCGAGCGCGCCGCTGCCGGCCTGGGCGCGCAGGAACCGCCAGGACAGGGCGCCGTTCGGCTCGGCCGCGTAGCTGTTGAAGAACACGGCGCGCACGTTGGTGATGCGGCCGAGCCGCCCGGCCGCGATCAGCTCGCGGACGCGTTCCACCGCGGGGACGTGCCGGTAGTTGTAGCCGATCGAGGTGACCAGGCCGGCCGCGCGGGCCGCGGCGGCGACCTCGGCGGTCTCGGCGGCGTCGCGCCCGACCGGCTTCTCGATCCAGAACGGCTTGCCGGCCCGGGCGGCCGCGACGCCGATCTCGCGGTGCAGCATGTTCGGCGCGCAGATGGACACCACGTCGACGTCGGGATCGGCGAGCACATCCCGGTAGTCGGTGCTGGCCCGGGCGTAGCCGAGGACCTCGCGGGCGTAGTCGGCCCGGTCGGCGGCGGTGTCGGCCGCGTGCACGAACCGGGGCCGGATCTTCAGCTCGGGGTAGACCAGCGGGATGGCCTGGTAGGCGCGGCTGTGCAGCTTGCCCATCCAGCCCACGCTGATCAGGCCGATGCCGGGCCGGGCGTATCCGTCGTCGGAGGTTTTCATGACGGGAGTTCCTGTCTTCTAAGGCTCTGTTGGCTCCGGGGGGACGACCCCCGTGCCCCCCGATGGTCGAATGCGGTGCGGGCGCGGCCGAACTCGGCGGTGACCGCGGCGGCCAGCAAGGTGGAGTCCGAGCCGATGCCGACGAACGTCCAGCCCTGCTCCAGCCGCTGGGCGGCGGCGGCGCCGTCGTTCACCAGCAGCCCGCAGGCCTTGCCGTGCTGGCGGCCCGCCGCCAGCACGCGCTCGAGGGCCTCGGTGAAGGCCGGCGCGGTGAGGTCGCCGGGGACGCCGAGGTCGTGACTGAGGTCGCGGGGGCCGACGAACAGGACGTCCACCCCGTCCAGGGCGGCGATCGCCTCGGCGTTGCCGACCGCGGTGGCCGACTCGATCTGGATCACGCCGAGGACCTCGGCGTTGGCCCGGTCGAGGGCACCGGGGTCGAGGCCGAACCGGCAGGCCCGGTTGTAGGTGGCCACGCCCCGGTCGCCGGCCTGCGGGTAGCGCAGGTGCAGGACCGCCTCGGCGACCTCCTGCACCGTGTTCATGCGCGGCAGCATGATGCCCGCCGCCCCGGCGTCGAGCACGCGCCCCATCCGGATGCGGGCGGCGGATTCCACCCGGACCACGGTCGGGACGCCGTAGCTCCCGGCGGCGGGTACCACGTCGCGGACCTGTTCCTCGCCGCCGGCCCCGTGCTCGAGGTCGAGCAGCACCCAGTCGACGCCGGCCGCGGCGCAGACCTCGGCCGCCACCGGCGACGCGCCGCCGATGAAGGTGCCGAGCGTCGCCGTGCCGGACCGGACGGCGGCGGCCAGGGCGCCGTGGTTGAGGGGGCCGTGGTTGAGGGGGCCGTGGTTGAGGGGCCCGCTCAACCGAACCACCTCTGCGCGGCCACGTCGGTCTCGTACTCGGACCGCAGGCCCGGTGTGGCCTCCGTGTCCGAGACCTCGGCCGGGGCGACGTCCCACCAGACGCCCGCGCCGGGCAGGTCGGCGTGCGGGATGACGGGCACCACGATCACGACCGGGCCGGGATGGCCGCGGGTCTCCGACAGGGCCTCCCGCAGTTCGGCCGCGGTGCCGGCCCGGCAGGCAAGGGCGCCGAGGCCGGCCGCGACCTGGACGAGGTCCACGCTGAGGTAGTCGCCCTCCAGCCGGGGCGCCTTGCCGGCGTCGGCCGCGGCGAGCTGCAGCGGCTCGGTCCGGTAGCGGAACTCGTTGCCGAACTCGCGTCCGCTGCGCAGCATCTGCAGCCGGTGAATGACCTGGTAGCCCTGGTTCTCGGGGACGAGGAGGGTGACCGCCAGGCCCTCCTGGGCGGCGGTGACCAGCTCGGTCGGTGCCATCAGGAAGGTGCCGTCACCGAGGAACGAGACGACCCGCGCGCCCGGGTCGGCCTCGGCCAGCCGGACGCCGAGCGCGGCCGGGATCTCGTAGCCCATGCAGGAGAAGCCGAACTCCAGGTGGCAATGACGGCCGCCGGTCGCGTCCCACACCTTGAGCAGGTCCCCGGGCGGGCCGCCGGCGGCGGCGATCACGACGTCGCCGTCCCGGGCCTGTTCCTGCAGGACCCCGATGACCTGGCCCTGGGTGAGGTTCGCGCCGGTGGTGGTGACCACGTCCGGGCCCGCCTGGGCCGCGTCGAACGCCCGCTCCGGATCCAGGGCGGCGGCGCGAGCGGCGGCCCACTCGCCGTTCACTCGTTCGGCCCGGTTCTTCCAGTCCTGGGGGGCGCGCAGGCCGGCCCGGGCCGCGCCGTCGGCCAGCGCGGCCAGGGCCGCCCGGGCGTCGGCGATGATGCCGGTGGCGCCGAGCCGGCCGGCGTCGTGCGGACTCACGTTGACGCTGGCGAACCGCACCGCCGGGTTGGCGAACAGCGAGTGGGAGGCGGTGGCGAAGTCGGTCAGCCGCGACCCGACGGTCAGCACCAGGTCGGCCTCGCGGGCCAGGGCGTTGACCGCGGGGGTTCCCTCCAGGCCGATCCCGCCGAGCTGCCACCACTCCCGCTGCTGCACGGCGCCCTTGCCGGCGAAGGTCTCGGCCACCGGGAGGCCGGCCGCCCCGGCCAGCCGCTCGAGCTCGGCCGTGGCGCCGGAGTAGATGACGCCGCCCCCGGCGATGATCAGCGGCCGCTCGGCGGCGGCCAGCAGGGCCAGCACCGCGTCGACCTCGGCGGGGTCGGGCTGCGGGCGGCGGATGAGCCAGTCCCGTTCAGCCAGGAACGCGGCCGGCCAGTCGTAGGCATGGGCCTGGATGTCCTGCGGCAGCGCGATCACGACCGCCCCGGCGCTGACCGGGTCGGTGAGTACCCGCATGGCGGCGGGCAGCGCGGTGAGCAGCTGCTCGGGCCGGGTGATGCGGTCGAAGAAGCGGCAGACCGGGCGGAACGCGTCGTTCACGCTGACGTCGGCCTCGACCGGGTGCTGCAGCTGCTGCAGCACCGGGCCCTGGTGCCTGGTCGCGTAGGTATCGCCGGGCAGCAGCAGGACCGGCAGCCGGTTGACGGTGGCCAGCGCCGCCCCGGTGACCATGTTCAGCGCGCCCGGGCCGATCGAGGCGGTCACGGCCAGGGTGGCGTGCCGGCGGCTGTGCTTGGCGAACGCGGTGGCCGCGTGTACCAGGGCCTGCTCGTTGCGGCCCTGGATGAACGGCATCGCGTCGCTGAGCTGGTCCAGGGCCTGGCCCAGGCCGGCCACGTTGCCGTGACCGAAGATGCCCAGGGTGGCGGGGATCAGCCGGCGGCGCTCGCCGTCGGCGACGGAGTACTGCCGCGACAGGTAAGTGACAAGGGCCTGGGCGGCGGTCAGCCGCACGGTCGGGGACGTCATCGTCGGGTCCTTCCTGTTCCTCGGCCGCCAGCCCGTTGCGGCGTCATCGTCGGCTGAACTCGACATTGCATGAGCAAATCCACCAAGTCAACAAATTCGAAACCATCAAAAACCCGTCATCCTGACGGATCTCCCGTTGGCCTGGCGAAGCAGCTAGAGGTGACCTTTTCTACGACGGAGGATCCTTGGACAGGCCGTACGACCCAGGTATGGTCAGATCAGAAAACCTCACTAATCCATCAGGATGTATGTCATGGCCCATCCCTACCCGATCCGCGAGATCGCCCGCCAGGCGGGCGTGAGCGAGGCCACCGTGGACCGCGTCCTCAACCAGCGCGGCGGGGTCCGCCCGAGCACCGTCAACGACATCAGGCAGGCCATCGCCGACCTGGACCGCCAGCGCAGCCAGCTGCGGCTCAACGGCCGGGTGTTCATGATCGACATCGTGATGCAGACGCCCGACCGGTTCTCCTCCGCGGTCAAGGTCGCGCTCGAGCAGGAACTGCCGTCGCTGCGCCCCGCGGTGGTGCGGTCCCGGTTCGACTTCCGCGAGAAGGGCGAGCCGGACGCGATCGCCTCGGCGCTGGAGGTCATCGCCCGGCGGGGCTCACGCGGGGTCATCCTCAAGGCACCGGAGGCACCCGAGGTCAACGCCGCCGTCCAGCGCCTGAGCGAGGCGGGCATCCCGGTGGTCACGCTGGTGAGCGACCTGCCGTTCAGCAAGCGGGTTGCCTACGTGGGGATGGACAACCGTTCGGCCGGGGCGACCGCGGCTTACCTGGTAAACCAGTGGCTCGGCGACTCGGCCGGGTCTACGGGCTCTCCGGGGCGGGACAGCCGGATCCTGGTCGCGCTGAGCCGCAGCGTGTTCCGCGGCGAGGAGGAGCGCGAGATCGGCTTCCGGTCCGCGATCCGCGAGCGGTGGCCGGACCGGCGGCTGACCGAGATCACCGACAGCGACGGGCTCGACACCTCGGTCTACGAGCTGGCGCTCGGCGCCCTGGACCGGCACCCGGACATCGAGGCCGTCTACTCGATCGGCGGCGGGAACCGGGCGATCCTCGGCGCCTTCGACGCCCGGCAGCGCCGGTGCCGGGCGTTCATCGCGCACGACCTGGACCGGGATAACCGGGACCTGCTCCAGGCGGGCCGGCTCTCGGCCGTGCTCTACCACGACCTGCACCGGGACATGCACCGCGCCTGCCAGATCATCATGCAAGCCCACGGCGCGCTGGACGGCTCCGTCGTCACCGCCCCGGCTCCCATCCAGGTCATCACCCCCTTCAATATCCCGCCCGAGGTGGTGATGGCCTAGGCGCGGGGCTGGACAGCCCGCCGCCTGGCAGGACCGCCGCGACCTGTACTCCCGGGAAGGTCCTGGATCTGGCGGTAGTCGGCCATCGTGATGCCGCCGTAGAGGCCGGCCAGGAAGTTCGGCTGGACCGTCCCGGTCCGCTGCGATGTCCGGACGCGACGGTGAGCACGGTGAACGCGGTCGCCGCTACCAGCATGCCGATCAGCAGCGCCAGCGACCTGGTAGCCCCGAACCGCAGCTGGGACCAGGCGAGTCGTGGCATCGTCGATCAGCCTCCGCAGGTTGCCGGGGTGCGCCGGGGGACGCTGGCGCCGACCGCGATCTGCGACTACCGTGACCCCGTACCTAGTGACTATGCAAGAAGCGAGATCGCATCGTTACCTAGTAAAACTAGGTATTAGGACAGCGACCCGGCCGGAGGCCCTGTATGCCGCTTCAGCACGCCGTGCTCGCCCTGCTGGCCGCCAAGCCCGCGCACGGGTACGAGCTGAGGAACAGCTTCGAGCAGGCGGTGGGCGATCAGTGGGGCGGGCTGAACATCGGGCAGCTCTACCAGATCCTGGACCGGCTGTCCCGGGACGAGCTGATCACCTCCGAGCGGCAGCCGCAGCCGGTCAAGCCGGACCGGGTGGTGCACCAGCTCACCGAGGCGGGCCGGACGGAGCTCGACCGGTGGATGAGCGAGCCGAGCGTGCGGCTGCGCGGTTACCGGGACGACTTCTTCCTCAAGGTGATGGCCGCGGCCCAGCTCGGTGATCATGACGTGCTGGCCGGCGTGCTCCGCCGCCAGCGGACCCACCTGCTGCGGGAGCTGCGCGGCCTGGCCGGGGCCAGGTCGGCGGCAGGGCTGTCACCGGTCGAGTCACTGCTGATCATCGCGGCCGAACGGCACGTCCGGGCCGACCTGGAGGTGGTCGACGCGGCCGAGGCCGCGCTGCGCCCGGAGGTGGTCACCGCGCTGGCCCGCGGCCAGGCCGCAGACGGGGCCGCCGGGCCGGCGGAGGCGGAGGCAGGGGCCGCCGGGTCGGCGGATGCTGCCGCGTCGGATGCGGCCGGGACTGCCGCCCCGGCGGCGGCCGGGCGGCGCCGGTCCCGGCCCGCCTGAGGCGCCGGATGGCCGGGCACCGGGACGCTGACGTCGCCGGACGCGACGCCTAGAGCGGGTCGAGTAGCGCACGAAACGGCCGCGGCAGATCACGAAGCAGGTCTCATCGTCCCGCCGGCACGGCCTGAACGTCGCCACCAACCCCAGCTGCCCCCTGCGCTCCATCTCGATTCGGTGGCTGTGGCGTTCTACCGGCAAGACTGGGTAAAACGCCTCAGGCGCCGGTGGTGACGGGGCGGGCGGGGTCGGTGATCCAGTCGGACCAGGAGCCGACGTAGAGGGCGGCGGGGATGCCGGCCAGGGCCAGGGCGAGGACCTCGTGCGCGGCGGTGACGCCGGAGCCGCAGTAGGCGCCGACCGGGGGGTCCGCCTCCGGGACGGCGCCGAGGGCGGTGAACCGGGCGGCGAGCTCGGCGGGGTCGCGGAAGGTGCCGTCGGGGTTGACGTTGGCGGCGGTGGGCGCGCTGACCGCGCCGGGGATGTGCCCGGCCACGGGGTCGACGGGCTCGGTCTCGCCCCGGTAGCGCTCCCCCGCCCGCGCGTCGAGGAGCAGGCCGGACCGGGCCGTGGCCTGCGTGGCGGCCGCGTCGAGCACCGGCAGGTGACCGGGGTCCGCGGTGAAGTCGCCGGGTGCGGGTGCCGGCTTGTCCGCGGTCACCGGGAGGCCGGCCGCGGTCCAGGCGCGGTAGCCGCCGTCGAGCACGCGGACGTCCGGGTGGCCGAAGTAGCGCAGCACCCACCAGCCGCGGGCGGCCGCCATGGCGTCCCCGTCGTCGTACACCACCACCGGCCGGTCCCGGCTGACCCCGGCTGCGCGCATCGCGGCTTGGAAGACCTCCGGATCCGGCAGCGGGTGCCGGCCGCCGGGCGCGGGCGGCGCGGGCAGGCCGGCCAGGTCACGGTCCAGGTCGGCGAAGACCGCCCCGGGCAGGTGACCCTGCCGGTAGCTGTCGATGCCGGGCGGCCCGGCCAGCCGCCAGCGCGCGTCGAGGATCACCGGCGCCGGGGTGCCCTCCAGCTCGGCGGCGAGGGCCAGGGCACTGACCAGCAGGCCGTCCCGGCCGGTCCGCACGCTCACGCAGCCGTGTACATCAGGGCGGGCACGAGCTGTTCCGAAGGGGTCAGCGAGCCGTGCATGCCGACCAGCCTGGACTCGCGCGGCTCGGCCTTGGTGGCCACGAGGGCGAGGGATCCCGCCGCGGCGGCCACCACGTCGCCGATCCGGCTGGTCATGGCCGCGTCGACCGGCCCGAACCAGCCCTCCTTGATGGCCTCGTCCCTGGACAGCACCCAGGCGTGGTCGCCCAGCACGTCACGCCAGGTGGCGAGCAGGTCGGCGGCGGCGCCGCGGCGCGCGTACAGGTGCCGGGCGCGCGGCTCGCCGCCGAGCAGGGCCAGCCCGGACCACAGCTCCGGGTGCGCGTCCACGTCGAACTTGTCGTCCGGGCTGATGTCCACCATGCCGTGGTCCGCCGTCACGTACATGCAGGTGCCGGAGGGCAGCGACGCGGCCAGCTGCTCGGCCAGCTTGTCGACGTGGGCTAGCTGGTTGTACCAGGCGTCGGAGGCGACCCCGAACATGTGCCCGGTGCCGTCGAGGTCCCCGTGGTACACGGTCATGAAGGCGCGGTCGTTGTCCCGCAGGGCCGTGGCGGCCTGCGCGGCCAGCGCGCCCATGCTGTCGGCCGGGCGGAAGTCCGAGCCGCGCATGGTCGCCACCGTCAGGCCGGTACCGCGGAAGGAGCCCTGCGCCACGTGCACGGCCGCGATGCCCGCGGCAGTGGCCCGCTCGTAGACGGTGGGCAGCGGCTGCCATTCATGCGGATCGACCCTGGAGTCCCAGCGCAGCCCGTTGAGCAGGCGGTTCTCACCCGGGATGATGACCTGGTAGCCGAGGATGCCGTGCTGGCCGGGCGGGCGGCCGGTGCAGATCGAGCCGAGGCTGGTGACGGTGGTGGACGGGAACCCGGCCGTGATCGGCTTGGAGTTGCGGCCGAGCTCGGACAGGAAAGGCGCGGCCGCGGGGTGGTCGCGGAGCAGTTCCCAGCCCAGGCCGTCCACGATGAGCAGGCAGGCGCGCCGGGCCTCCGGGAGACCGAGGACGTTCTGCCCGGCGGGCGCCTCCGGGTCCAGCGACGCGAGCATCGACGAGGACAGGTCGGCGAGGGCGGCGGTCCCGTAGGACGGCACGATCGGCAGCTGTCTCGGCTCGTGCGTCATGCGGGGATCCTCACCTGCTACTCGTGGGTGCCACTCAGCATCTTGCCGCAACATGGTCCCACCGGGCGGGCAGCGGCGGCAAAACGGGGCTGCCGCGCGGGTCCTCGGTCAGGCCGCGGTGTCGTCAGGCGCCGCGGACCGCGGTGGCGTCGGACAACTCCCGCGCGAAGCTCAGCAGCTGCCGCACGGCGTCCTCGCCGTCCGCCGCCGAGCTGACGCGCAGCGACAGGTCATCAGCCGTGATCGTGCCCAGGTAGCCGTGGTCCGCGTCGCAGCTCTCGTCGCCGCAGTGGGCGGGCTCGAGTTCGAGGTGGGACAGGACGTTCCAGCCGATGGTCAGCATGACCTCCGACGGCATGGTGGCGCCGGGAACGTAGGCGGCCGGGTCGGGCACCACCCGGCTGAGGGCGACCGAGGAGATCTTGCCGAACCGGATCGCCTCGGTACTGGTCTCCGCCCGCGGCCGGGAGTCGGAATCCTCGGCCGGGTGCTCGTCGGTGTGCGAGTACACCAGCCGGGTCGGGGTCAGCGCCAGCACGGTCATGTGCCGGCGCACCTCCATGCCGGGGTCGAAGATCGCGTCATGGTGCACGACATAGGCCGTGACCGGTTCCGATCCGAGCGCCGAGGCGACCGCGTCGGATACCAGGCCCGGATAGTAGCCACTGCGCTCGATCGCAGCCCGCAGGCCATCGGTCAGGGCTCGCGTTTCCCTCATTCCCCCATCCTGCCCTGTCCGGCCGGGTGCTTTACCCACGGCGGCGAATCTAAAAGCACCTCGACCTGCCCGGGCGGCGCCACGCCGGACAGGTGCAGGACCCGCTCCTCGGCCGGCTCGGGCAGCGCGACCGCGCTCGCCCCCGGGGCGGGCTTGGGCCTGCGGGGCTTGCGGGGGCCCGATCCCCCGCCGCGGCCGCGGTAGATGATGAGGCCGTTTACCGGGTCGGGCGCGCCGTCAAGGGCCGAACGGACGGCGGGCAGCACCCGGAACACCTCCCACTGGGCCTCGGAATCGAAGAGCACCTCGAACACCACGCCGTGCCGGTGCTCGTGCCACGCCCACTCGATCGCGCCGTTGGTCAGCGCCGCCTCGGTGAGATCGTCCTGGTAGGAGTCCTTCCAGCGGCGAGCGGGAAGTGCACTCGCATCGAAGACCTCGATCGACCACCACTCGGACATGCCCACGCCACCGCCCGTCCCGTTGCGCACGACCCCCGTCGTCGAGATAGTACGCCTCTAGCCGTCCCACCGATAGGCTCGTTCGCCAGGAGTGAAGGGGGTGTCCAGTGAACGTGGCCGGCCTGCGGCTGTCGGTGACCCTGCTGACCGTGATTCCGTGGCGGCCGCGGCCCGGCGAGGACCTGGCCGCGCCGTCGCGGGCCGACGCGGCCGCCGCGATGGCGTGGGCGCCGGCCGTCGGGCTGCTGCTCGGCGTCGCCGCCGCCGCCGTCCTGCTCGGGGCCGATCACCCGCTCGGGGCCGGCCCGCTGACCGCGGCCGGCCTCGCCACCGGTGTGCTCGCGCTGCTCACCCGGGGCCTGCACCTCGACGGGCTGGCCGACCTGGCGGACGGCCTGGCCAGCGCGAAGCCCGCCCCGGCGGCGCTGGACATCATGCGCAAGTCCGATATCGGGCCGCTCGGCACGGTGACGCTCATCATGACCCTGCTCCTGCAGGTGGCCGCGCTCAGCCACGCGGAAGCGGCCGGCCCGGGCCGGGGTCCCGCGGCGCTCATCGCCGCCACCGTCACCAGCCGGCTGGCGCTGACCTGGGCGTGCCGCCGGGGGGTGCCCGCGGCCCGGCCGGACGGGCTGGGCGCGCTGGTCGCGGGGTCCGTCCGCCCGGCGGTGCCGGCCGCGGTCACCGCGGTCACCCTGGCCGCCGCGGCCGCGGCGGTCGCGATCTCCGCGGCGGCCGGCGGCTCGCTCGGCTG
Source organism: uncultured Actinomycetota bacterium (assembly GCA_963839095.1). Classification (GTDB taxonomy): domain Bacteria; phylum Actinomycetota; class Actinomycetes; order Streptosporangiales; family Streptosporangiaceae; genus Palsa-504. The sequence continues at coordinate 37,809 of CAWIUF010000075.1, forward strand.
GACCCTCCCGCTCGCGGTCGCCGCGGGCCTGGGCGCGGCACTGGCCGTGCGGCGGCACGCGGTGCGGCGGCTCGGCGGGATCACCGGCGACGTCCTCGGCGCGCTGGCCGAGATCGCGGTCACCGTCACGCTGGTGGTGGCCTCGATGGGGCCGGCCGCCTGAGCGGATCAGCTCAGGCGGATCCGCGGGCCGGCGGTGGTCAGCGCGATGTCGGCGATCAGGATCACCAGGGACGTGCCGATCCGCCGGATCAGGTAAGCAGTCACTTGTCGCCTCCGTGTTTCAATGAGGACGACCCGGACGCCAAGGCAGGAAACGCTGATGCCGCCGACACATGACGTATTCAACCAGTCTCCCGCACTCGCAGGCTACGACGTCGCCGACGATCCGGCCATGCTCAGCGCGCTGCGGCGCGAGGGCGGCGGCTGGGCCGAGGAGGCCGTGCGCGAGCTCGGCCGCCGGGCAGGCTCGGCCCACGTCCAGGATCTCGGCCGCCAGGCCAACGAGAACCCGCCGGTGCTGCACACGCACGACCGCTTCGGGAACCGGGTCGACGAGGTGGAGTTCCATCCGGCCTGGCACGAGCTGATAACGGTGGCGGTGCGGCACGGCCTGCACGCCGCCCCGTGGCGGGACAGCCGTCCCGGGGCGCACGTGGCGCGGGCGGCCGGCTTTTACGTCTGGGGCGCGGCCGAGGCCGGCCACACCTGCCCGGTGTCGATGACCTACGCCGTGATCCCCGCGCTGCGGCACGCGCCCGGCCTGGCCGGGCGCTTCGAGCCGCTGCTGGCGGCCCCGGAGTACGACTTCGGCCTGCGCCCGCCCGGAACCAAGCGGGGACTGCTGGCGGGCATGTCGATGACCGAGAAGCAGGGCGGCTCCGATGTGCGGGCGAACACCACCCGTGCGGTGCCGGTGCGGGCAGGTGCCCGGGCGGGCGGGGACGAGTACCGGCTGACCGGCCACAAGTGGTTCACCTCGGCACCGATGGGCGACCTGTTCATGGTGCTCGCCCAGGCCCCCGGCGGGCTGTCCTGCTTCCTGCTGCCGCGGGTCCAGCCGGACGGCACCCGGAACGGCATGCGCCTGCAGCGGCTCAAGGACAAGCTCGGCAACCGGTCGAACGCCTCGGCCGAGGTCGAGTACGACGAGGCCCTGGCCTGGCTGGTCGGCGAGGAGGGCCAGGGCGTCCGGACCATTATCGAGATGGTGAACATGACCCGCCTCGATTGCGTGCTGGGCACCGCGACCGGGATGCGGACCGGGCTGACGCTGGCCGCCCACCATGCCGCCCACCGGTCCGCCTTCGGCCGCAAGCTGGCGGATCAGCCGCTGATGACGGCGGTGCTGGCCGATCTCGCGATCGAGTCGGAGGCGGCCACGATGGCAGCGTTCCGGCTGGCCGGGGCGACCGACCGGGCCGCCCGCGGTGACGCGCAGGAGAGCGCGTTCCGCCGCCTGGCGCTGGCCGCGACCAAGTACTGGGTCTGCAAGCGCGCCCCGGCGCATGCTGCCGAGGCCCTCGAATGCCTGGGCGGCAACGGGTACGTGGAGGAATCGGGAATGCCGCGCCTGTACCGCGAGGCCCCGCTGGCCTCGATCTGGGAGGGATCGGGCAACGTCGCCGCGCTCGATGCCCTCCGCGCCCTGACCAGGCAGCCCGAGACCGCCGAGGCGTTCTTCACCGAGGTCGGCCTGGCGGCCGGGGCCGACCGCCGCCTGGATCAGGCGGCGGCCCGGCTGCGCAAGGAACTCGCCGACCCGTCGGAGGCCCGTGCCCGCCACCTCGCCGAGGCGATCGCCGTCGTTCTCCAGGGGGCGCTGCTGGTCCGGTACGGCGATCCGGCCGTGGCGGACGCGTTCGCCGCGTCCCGGCTGGGTGACGAGGGCGCCTCGTTCCCCGGGTGGGGCCGGGCCTTCGGCACGCTGCCGTCCGGTATCGACGCCGGGGCCATCGTCAGCCGCGCCACCCCGGCGGTTCCGGCCGGATGAGCCGGTGAGCGTCCTGGACCGGGCCGCCCCGCCGCCCGACCTGACCGTTCCCTATGGCCCGCTGGCCGAGCACGTCGTGGACCTGCGGCTGCCACCGGAGCTCCCGGCGCCGCTGATCGTGCTCATCCACGGCGGGTTCTGGCGGCCGGCCTACGACCGGACGCACCTGGGCCCGATGGGCCAGGCCCTGGCGGCCGCCGGGTACGTGGTGGCGGTGCCGGAATACCGGCGGGCCGGCATGGCCGACGAGGGCTGGACGGGCACGTTCGACGACATCGCGCTGGCCGCCGAGAAGGTGGGCCCGATCGCCGGGGCGCACGGCGCCGATCTCGGCACGACCACCTGGGCGGGTCACTCCGCGGGCGGTCACCTCGCGGTGTGGGCGGCGGCCCGGCCCGGCCTGCCAGCCGGGTCACGGTGGCGGGGGCCGGGACCGGCCGCCCGCGTGGTATCCATGGCGGGCTGTGTCTGCCTGCGATTGTGCGCGGAATGGGACTTGGGCGCGGGCGCGGCCGCCAATTTGATGGGCGGAATGCCGGACGAGGTGCCGGAGCGTTATGCGGTCGCCGACCCGGCCGCCCTCCCGCCGCCTCCCGTTCCCGTCACGCTGGTGCACGGTACCGCCGATGACCAGGTACCAGTCCGCATGAGCCGGGCATTCCCGGCGGGCCGGCTGGACGAGATTCCCGGAGCCGGCCATTTCGATTTGATCGACCCGCTGAGCGAGGCCTGGCCGCATGTCCTGGCGGCGCTGGCGGGCGCGCAGGCGTGAGGCTCTCGGCGAATCCGGCCGGTCTGGGGCGCGTCATCACAAAAGGGGAAGGCGGGTCCGTACGGACCCGCCTTCTGGATGGCTACGCCTGGAAACCGCTCAGGCCGCCGGAGTTCCGTACCTTCTACTTCTTTAGCCTCCAGAAGGACGGTGCCCCGGGAAAAGCCGTGGTACCGAAGTCACGAGCAAGCAAACGTGCGGAGAGACCCCCCCGGTTTGGTGCCGTGTGGCACATGGGCCTCTCATCCGATCGTAAGCCGCGGCTGCGAGCCGTGCCGCGGCACTAGTTCCCCGTTGCCGCCCGGAACCTGACGACCAGTTCAGCCGGCACGCGGCCGCGGTCCTTAACCTCGATACCCTGCGCCTTGGCCCATTCACGGACTTCGGTGGTGTTCAGCCCGCTAGCCGCCGCCCGGCGCCCGGATGACCGCGCCGGCTTGCGCACCGGACCGTTGCTGCGCCGCGCCGCCTCGACATACCGCGCCAGCGCCTGGCGAAGAGCGTCGGCATGCTTAGCGTTTAGGTCGATCTCGTAGTCGGAACCATCCAGCGCAAAGCGGACGGTCCCCTCAGCCTCACTGCCATCGATGTCGTCGATGAACAGGGTTTGTATCTTCTGAGCCACGTGTACTCCGTTCCACTCGTTGAATAACGCATAAGCGTAGACGATCATCAGTCTATAAGCTCGCAGCAGTCCTCAATTTTCTATTGCGAGCCTTGACGGAGCACGCGCCACCGCAGAAGTTACCATCAGTGTGCAGCCGCGCACCTAAAGCAGGTAAGGGCCGCCAAGCGGGGAGGCGCTCCGCTATGATATGAAATCGTTTGCCTCAATGCGGCCCAACCCCCGAAACGTCCGCATGCCGCGCCCGGTGATCGCATTGACCGTCTCACCTCGGCTTAAGCGTGGTCTGGCGGACCGGTTAGCGGCGGCACTGAGCTGCCGGCACCATTACGGGAAACCGTGATGCACGTGCATCACGGTGGGCGTTTCACTGAGCCGAATCTCAGGATCCCCTCAGGTTAGCCAGATTTTCCCGGCCGGAATGAGATAGACATCTCATTATCGGCCCCGCCCCGGCTGATAGGAGGCACTCGCCGCGCCGGGCGGCACGCTACCGCGGGTGCGGCCAGGCCCGGGTCGCGTCTTCCCTGCAGGTACGGACAGCCTGGCGGCGGCCGGCGAGCCCGGCTCGGCCCGGACGGCTACGCCGCGCAGACGTCGCCGGAAAGATATCCGGCCTGCTTTAGCAGGGCGAACTGATCCTGTATCGTTGATATTTCAACCACTTTGCCGTCTTCGAAACGCCAGCTGGCAAAGCCCGGAACCTGCACTCGCTTGCCGGTGGCCTCGATGCCCGCATATGAGCCAGTATGAGTCCCGCGCCAGACAAACCTCGTGACGATTTTATCGTGTGCTGAGAACATATCCTCGATAATCGACCGAGAGATCAGGGAAGCCCGCCAGCCGCTCCTGTATCCTTCGTTTTGGCCCGGCCACGCCGACGGCGACACCATTCGTCCTGACGCTCTCGCTGAAGATGTCATCCGCTAGCGCGATATTCCCGGCCACCCCTCGGTGAACCACCGGCGGGCCATGTTCAGGTTGCGTTCACTATCGACTTGGCCAGTCATGTCTTCCTCCTCGGGAAACTCTTCTCCAGGACGCCGCCGGCGTTCGCCCGGTGCTATTCGGCCGCGTTTCCGCTGTCACGCAATTGCGCTGCGCAGCTCGTTACCTCGAGGGTCACCCGCAGGCACGCCCGCGCGCTTGAGTCATCCGACTGCACCGGATGCGGTGCTACTGGCCGGCCAGCTCCCGCCAGGTACGGCCGCTCCGTACGCTGGCCGGGCATTCCGCCACGATGTCCGACCCCGGGCGCGCGGCCTCGTCGCGGACCTTGACCAGGACCCACCGGCGCTCCCCGGTCCGGGTCAGCGCGTAACCGCCGGTGAGCTTGCTGCCCTGCAGGGCGAACGAGAGGTGCCCGGGCTCGTCCCGGCGGATCTCGGCGGTTCCCTCGTCCCAGATGATCACCGCTCCGCTGCCGCGCGCCTGCCCGTCGTGCACTCCCTCGAACTCGCCCGCCGCCAGGCTGTGATCCTCGACCGGAACAGCCAGCCGCCGCACGCCCGGGTCGAGCGACGGCCCCTTGGGCACCGCCCACGAGCGCAGCACCGAGCCAGACTGGAGACGGAAGTCGTAGTGCAATGTCGTCGCGTCGTGCAGCTGGACGACGAAGCGGGGCAGCTCAGCCACCGCCTCAGTATGCCGTGGCCGGCCCCTGTCCCGCCCGGGACGCGAATGGCGGACGCCGCCGGAGCCGGGACCGGGTTCGCGCCTTTCGGCACCAATGCATCACGGCGGGCACTGCTATGCCAGCACCGACGGCATCCGTTCGGATGCATCACCGGTTAGCGCGGGAAACGAACCGGGTACCGCACCACAAGTTACCGTTATCCCCTGATATGCGGATTTATGGCATGTACCTACGCGAACGTGACATATATCGGGACCCGAGAAAGCCGTGAATACGCCTGGCCGGGGAGCGATGACCCGTGCGGTGGCAGTAATGATCTTGAAACGGGCGGGCGGCCGGGTGTAATCCCGCGGCGTCGCCGCGGCCGCGGGACCCCAGGCCGGATTTCAGCGCGAAAATCAGCGCCTGGCCATTATCCGGTACGGCGCGGCTAGTCACGCGAACCGCCGCCGGGCGTGGCGGGCGGCCTACCGCCGGCGTGGCAGGCGGCCTACCGCCGGCCGTGGCAGGTGGCTGCTCCCCCGGTCGCGGCTCCCCGGGTGGCGGCACAGCGGGGCAGGGATCCCGGCCTTCCGGTAGCCGTCCCGGCCCGGTACCAGCGGGCGCAGGCACCGCGGGCCGCCGCCGGCTCACGGCCGGATACCGGCATGCCCAGGGTGCAACCGCGGCCAGCCAAGTCCGGCGAAACCCCGTCCGATGACAGTTTCCTCATCCGTTACCAGACCCTTCCACGCGGCGCTCGCCGTTACCGGGATCACGGACGGCGCGGCGCTGGGGTTCAAGCCAATGCGTAAAGAACTGCGAACGAGCCGCCGGGCGTAGTTCCTCAGAGGCCCCCGGGCGTACGCTCGACATGGCGGCCGTGACGGCGGCCGAAAGGCCGCGATTGCTATCGGGGAGTCGGTTATGGGTATCCGTTCCTGGTTCCGTTCACTCAGGTCCGCCGACGCCGGGGAAGAAGACGGGCCGGCCAGCCTGATCAAGTACCGGTACGAGGACCCGGCCTTGGAGCCCATCGAAGAGGCCGCGGCGGCCGACGTGGCCGCGGTGGAACAAGACGACAAGTTCTTCCGCCGGGACTCCCCGGCCCGCCAGGACGAACTCTGACCATCGCCGTCACGGCGTCCCGTCCGCGCCCGGCCCGGTGATCGCGGTGATGCTCGCACGGGCGCCGACGGGCCCGGCTAGGCTGACCGATCGTGGTCACGGCACCGGACATTCCCGGCCATAGAGTCGCCAGCGTCCTCGGCGCGGGCGGCTTCGCCACCGTGTACCGGTGCTGGCAGATCGCGGTCGGCCGGGAAGTCGCGGTGAAGGTGGACAACCGGGTCCTGCTCACCGAGCGTGACCAGCGCCGGTTCCTGCGCGAGGTGACGGCGGCGGGGCGGCTGTCCGGCCACCCGCACGTCATCGACGTCTACGACGCGGGCACCCTCGGCGACGGCCGGCCTTTCATGGTGATGGAACTGTGCCCGGCCGGCTCGCTGAGCGACGCGCTGCGCAGGCACGGGCCGATGCCGGCCGGGCAGGTGCGCGACATCGGCGTGAGGCTGGCCGACGCGCTGGCGGCGGCGCATGCCTCCGGCATCCTGCACCGCGACATCAAGCCGGCGAACATCCTGGTCAACCGGTTCGGCATCGTGGGCCTGTCCGACTTCGGGCTGGCCTCGATCATCTCCGCGCACGGCGATCAGACGGCCTCCCGCGAAGCGCTCACCCCGGCCTACGCCTCGCCCGAGACGTTCCGCGGCGAGGAACCCAGCGTCCTGGCCGACGTGTACTCGCTCGCGGCCACCCTGTACGCCCTGCTGTCCGGGCTCCCGCCGCACTTCACGCCGGGTGAGAAGGCGCCGGGTTTCGCGACGCTGATGAGGCTGCACGACGAGCCGGTCCAAGACGTGCCCGGCGCGCCGCCCGACCTGATGGCGCTGCTGCGGGCCGCTATGGCACCCGATCCGGCCCGGCGGCCGCCGGGCGCCGCGGCGCTGCGGGACGCCCTGGCCGGCCTGGGCGGCCAGGGCCCGGCCGTGCCAGCCGGGTACGGGCCGGTCCCGTCAGCCGGGTACGGCCAGCCGCGGCCGCTGGCGTCCGCGAGCCAGGCACCATCTTCTGGATCGGGCGGGCGGGCAGGCGCGCTGGCGGCGGATCAGCGGACCGGGCCGCCGCCGTCCGGCGGCGGCCCGACCACCTCGGCCCGGCACCGCCAGGATGACGAGGCCAGGAACCGGGGCGGGAGGTCAGCGCGGCGGGCCGGGCTGGCCGCCGGCCTGGCCGTGATCGTGGCGCTGGCCGCCCTGCTCGGCGCCCGGTTTTTCGGGCATGCCGCCAGCCCGAGCGCAGGACCCCGCGCGAGCGCCGGTGCGAGTCAGGGAACGGCGAGCGCGGCGGCCAGCACGGCATCGGTGTACGGGATCGCGACCACGAGCGCCGGCTGCCCGGCGGCGGCCGTCCGGGGGGCCGTGGCCCGGTGCCCGGCGCAGCCGGAGTGCTTCAACGGCCTGGTCGTGATCGCCGGGTCCGCGACCGCCGCACCGCTGCCCTGCGATCACTCCCACTACTGGCAGACGTTCGCGATCGCCATCCTCCCGGCCGGGGTGCAGACCTTCGCCCAGCCGCAGGTGGCCGCCGACCCCGCCGTCCGCAAGGTCTGCGCCCAGGCCGTCATGCTGGCGTCGCGGCAGGGCCGGGCCCGGCTGCTGCCCGGCCCGGACTGGGAGATCCAGGTGCTCCCGCCGTCGGAAGCCGCCTTCGACAGCGGCGCGCGCGCCTACCGCTGCATCGCCACCGAGATCGGGCACCAGCCGGGTGTGTCCCAGTTCGGCGGCTTATCGTGACCTATGGAGTGCCATCAGGACCGCCGGAGCGAGCTCGCCGCGGTCTTCGGGTCCCCGGGGTGGCCGCGCCTGCCCTGGCACGCGGAACTGACCGAGATCGTCGTCCGCCACTCGCGCAGCCCCGGCTACGACCTGCCGGTCGTGGCCGACCGGGCCTAGGGCCGCATCACCGTCACAGCCGCAAGGTAGGCGCTGACCGTAAAGTGGCCGGCATGCACGCGAACCGGCCGGACGGGCATCCCGGCGACTCCGGGGCCGACCTCAGGACCCGGCTGCGCCGGGCGCTCACCGCGGCGCTCAAGGCCAGGGACAAAGACGCCGTCTCGGCGCTGCGCTCGGCGCTGAGCGCGATCGGGAACGCCGAGGCGGTCGACCCCGGGGAGCCTGGACCCGGCCGCCCGGCCGCGACCGGGAGCGACCATGTCGCCGGTGCTGTCCCGTTCGCCGGCGCGGGGACGGGGCCGGGCGCCGCCGAGGCGGAGCGCCGCCACCTGACCGAGGCCGACGTCACCGCGATCGTCCGGGCCGAAGCCGCCGAACGCGCGGCCGCCGCCAGCCAGTACGAGCACGCCGGGCACGCCGGTCAGGCCGCGGGGCTGCGGAATGGCACCCAGGCGCTGCTGGCCGCCCTGGACACCGGGAGCGCAGACGGGAGCGCGGAAGTAGCCGAGCCGGATTTCCTGCGCGATACCCGGGCGTCCTACGACGCCATCGCCGTCGGCTACGCCGAGCGGTTCACCGGCCTGGAGCCGGAAAAGCCGCTGGACCGGGCGGTGCTCGACGTATTCGCCGGGTACGTGCGGGCCGCCGGCGACCTCCCGGTCGCGGACGTCGGGTGCGGGCCCGGCCGGGTGACGGCATACCTGGCCGGCCGGGGGGTGACCGCCTTCGGCATCGACCTGTCACCGGGGATGATCGAGGTGGCGCGGGCCTCGCACCCGGGACTGCGGTTCGAGGTCGGGTCGATGCTGGCCCTCGACCTGCCGGATGGCTCCGTCGGCGGGGTGCTGGCCTGGTACTCGACCATCCACGTGCCGGATGAGCAGCTGCCGCGGGCACTGGCCGAGTTCCGCCGGGTGCTGGTGCCCGGCGGCCAGCTGCTGCTGGCGTTCCAGGCCGGTGACGAGCCGCTGCACCGGACCGAGGCCATGGGCCAGGCCATCTCGCTCGTCTTCCGCCGCCGGCGGCCGGAACGGGTCGCGGAACTGCTCGGCCAGGCCGGGCTGGCGGTCCGCGCGAGCGTGCTGCGCGCGCCGGACGACGACGGCGGTTTCGCCGAGGTGACGCCGCAGGCGTTCGTGCTGGCCCGCAAGCCGTCCTAGGCCGGCGGTACCGGCGCGGGCGCGGTGACCGGGGCTGACGCGGGCGCGATCTGCCGGGCCGTCGCTTCCGGGTCGCGGCAGCCGACGATCCACTCGTGGTAGAACGACCCGTCGAGCACGATCCGCAGGCCCCGGGGCGTGTCCGGGAGCACCGCGGCGAAGATGTTCAGGCCGCCGCCGCGCACCGTGCCCACCTCCATCAGCCCGGGAATCCTGGTGCCCATCTTGATGCCGTGGTCGGCTGGCTCGTGGGCGTCCGCCAGCACCTCAACCCGCCGCACCGAGGACAGCGGCACCCGCAGGTCGCCGTGCACCGCCCCGACCTTCTCCGTCGCGGACAGGTGCAGCACCAGTTCGCCGCCGTCGACCAGCAGTTCTGCCATCCGCACGTCCTGCCCGCAGGCCACGGGCTGAAACCGGCTAGGACGCCAGCGCGCGCTCAGGCGCCCCGGGCTCGCCGGAGCGGGCCGGGCGCCCGGTCCAGGTGTCCAGGCCGGCCGGGCCGCTCAGGCTGAGGTCGCGCAGTCCCGGCTGCAGGCGGATGCCCGCGTAGGCGTAGCAGTCGGCGACCAGCTCGGAGCACACCCGCCAGTGGTCGGCCTTGAACACCGGGTCGAGTTCGGCGCCGTCGCGGACCTTCAGCACCCGCAGCGCGAACCCGGTGTAGGCCGGGTAGTCGTACGCCCGTCCCACCAGCGCGAGCGCCCGCACGCAGATCCGGTCGCGCTGGGCGGCCGTCAGCGGGCAGCGGACGTTCCAGATCGCGCCGGGATGTGACGCGGCCGCGGAGATGCGCACCGCGGGCGGCGCGGCCTCCACCACGTGGCCGTTGCCGATGTAGATGAAGGCGTGACCGGCCCGCGCCCCTGTGGCGGGCCTGATCAAGTCGCCGGTAATGCTCCCGCCCTGGCTGATGCCGTAACAGCCGGGCAGGACCTGGTGCCCGCTGGCCGTGGTGTACGGAGCCGACCGGGATCCCCTGAGCACCCGGGCTCCCGTGGCCCCCGCGGATGCGACCGGGATGGCGGTAACGGTCATCGGATTCCTCTCATGGCGATGTGGCCGGGCCTGGGCCCGGGATTTAACGGAAGGAGGGCCACGGGCGGCCGCTGATACATCGCGGCGGAAATTCATCCGCTTTTGCCCGGGCCCGCCCGGTCAGCCAGGTGACTGTTACGAAGCTGTGACCAGCATGGGGCGCTCGAATACGGGACTGACGGGTCTTACCAGAGGTGTCATTCATGACACGTGGCGTAACACTGGCCTGGCAGTCGAAGGGGTTGCTTGCAATGAGAAAACTGATGAGGAACCGGGTCGCGGCAGGCGCGGCCGTCGTGGTCGCGGCCGCCGCCCTGGCCGCCGGGACCGCCGCCTCCCCGGCGCTGGCCGCCGGGACCGCTGGGTCCGCCGGGTCCGGGCCGGCGCTGGCCTGGAAGATCGTGAAGCAGGTGCCCGGCGGGGACTTCACCGCGGTGGTCGCGACCGGCCGGAACGGCGGATGGGCGTTCGGCACCAGCGCGGCCGCCGCCAATCCGAAGCCGACCGCCTGGCGGCGCAGCGGATCGTCGTGGACGCTGGCCCCGTTCCCGGGCGAGCGCAACGAGACCGTCATCGCCGCCGCGGCCACGTCGGCGGCCGGCGTCTGGGCGTTCACGACCGGCGGCGCCCAGTCCCGGGCGCTGCGCTGGAACGGCCATACCTGGACCGTCCAGCGGAGCTTCGGCCAGGCCATCGGCGGCGCCGCGGTGATCGGCCCGGCCGACATCTGGGTGTTCGGCCAGCCCGTCTTCCCCCACCCCAGCTTCGGCGCCTGGCACTACAACGGCCGGACCTGGTCCCACGTGGCATCCGGCCACGGCCTCGAAGGCGGCAGCGGCCGGTCGGCGCACGACGTCTGGGCCTTCGGCGGCACCGACGTCGCCCACTGGAACGGCTCGGCCTGGTCCCGGACCTCGGTGGCCCGGCTGCTGCCCGCCGTGCAGAGATCCCACCTCAACGACCCGGCGGTCACCGGCGTCTTCGAGCAGTCCGCGGACAGTGTTCTACGCGACCGGGAACGGAAACACCGAGGACGAGGGCGGCCCGGTGGTGCTCCTGCACTGGAACGGCCACCGGTGGTCCAAGGTGGCCGGGGGCCTGTTCGGCTTTGGCGTCCAGCCGGTGCAGCCGATCGCTTCCGACGGCCACGGCGGCCTGTGGATCCCGATGCCGGGCTCCGACGGCCAGCGGTCCTACCTGCTGCATTACGCGGCCGGTCACCTGACCGTGGCGTCGCTTCCGGGCGGGACGGGGCGGACCTCGGTGGATACGGTCTCCCGCATCCCCGGCACCGTCGAGGTGCTGGCCGGCGGCTTCACGCACGCCCTGAACAACCCGGGCGCCAACGACGCCGGGGCGTTGCTGGAGTACGAGAGCTAGCGGCGGCCCGGGCGGCTGCGCCGGGGGCGCGTGAGCATTCCCGGCGCAGTCGCCTGCCCCGTTCGGTCAAAAAAGCTTTCAGATTGCGGCCGGAAGGTTACTTACGGTGCAAAGCGGACGCGGGTTTGCTAGCAGGCAGTAAACGCCGCTAGCGTGCCATCATGGCAGCGGACGGGCGACGGCACGTAATCGCGATCGGCGGCGGTATGCGTGTCCCCGAGGGCCAGGTGCCGGTGCACATGGACTACGCGATACGGCTGACCGGGCGGGCGGAGCCGCGGATCTGCGTGCTGAACACCGCGTCCGGGGACGACCCCCGGTGGGCCCTGCACATGTACGACCGGTTCGCCGGGTACCCGGCCCGGCTCAGCCACCTGGCCCTGTTCCCGATGCCGAACGTGGCCGACCCCGAGGACCTGCTGCTGTCCCAGGACGTCATCTTCGTGGGCGGCGGCAGCGTGGCCAACATGGTGGCCGTCTGGCGAGTGCACGGCCTCGACCAGGTCATGCGCAAGGCGTGGCAGGCGGGCATCGTCCTGGCCGGATCGAGCGCCGGCGCGATCTGCTGGTTCGACGGCGGGACGACGGACTCGTTCGGCCGCGACCTGCGGGCGTTCACCGACGGGCTCGGCCTGCTGGGCGGCAGCTACTGCCCGCATTACGACTCCGAGCCCGGCCGCCGGCCGCTGTACCACCGGCTGATCGCGGACCGGACGCTGGCGCCCGGCATCGCGTGCGACGACGGCGCGGCCGCGCATTTCGCCGACGACGAGCTGGCCGAGCTGATCGCGGACCGGCCCACCGCGAGCGCGTACCAGGTCGGGCCCGGGGGCGCCGAGACCCGGCTCGAGACCCGGTTCCTGGGCGCCTGACTTCGCGCCCGGGGTCCGCCTCCGCCCGGCGGGTCCGCCTCACGGGCGACGCGGGGCTCAGCCTTCAGGGGGACGACGGCGGGCGGCCTGCTGCGTACGCTGATCGGGTGCCTGGTCTGTACGCGTGGCTGCGCCGCCATCCCCGGCTCGTGGACGGCGCGCTGGCCCTGCTGCTGATCTTTGCCGGCGGGGGCGTCCCGGAGCGCGGGATTCTGAGGACGCTGCTCGTCCTGCCGTTCTTGCTCGGCATGGCGATACCGGTGGTGTTCCGGCGCGCCTACCCGGTGAGGGCGTTCGCCGCCGTCATGGCCGTCGGCGCGCTGCAGGTGCTGCTGCTGAGCCGCCCGGCCGGGGCCGACCTCGCCGTCCTGATCGTGCTCTACACGCTGGCGGCCAGCCGGCCGCGCCGGACATCGCTGCGCGGCCTCGGTATCTGCCTGGCCGGCGCGGCCGTCGCCATCGTGCGCTGGCATCCCGCTCGCCCGGTGGACGGCGTCTACACGATCGGCGTGGAGGCGGCGCTGTTCGGCGGCCCCACCCTGCTGGCCTGGCTGCTGGGCGACTCCGCGCGCTGGCGGCGCGGCTACTACCAGGCGCTCGAGGAGCGGGCCGCCCGGCTGGAGCGGGAACGGGACGCGCAGGCCCAGGTCGCGGCGGCGGCGGAGCGGGCCAGGATCGCCCGCGAGATCCACGACGTGGTGGCGCACAACGTCAGCGTCATGGTGGTGCAGGCGGACGGGGCCGCGTTCGCGCTCGAGACCTCGCCGCAGCGGACCCGGGAGGCGCTCGGCGCGATATCGGCGACCGGCCGGCGGGCGCTGGCCGAGCTGCGGTCCCTGCTGGGCGTGCTACGCGATTCGGCGGACCTGGACCGCGAGCTCGCGGCCGGCCCGACGCTGACCCCCCAGCCTGGCATCGAGGACCTCGGTGACCTCCTTGAGCAGGCCCGCACGGCCGGGCTGACGGTGTGCCTCACGATCTCCGGCGAGCCCCGGCCGGTGCCGGCGGGCGAGGCCCTGGCCGTCTACCGGGTGGTGCAGGAGTCGCTGACCAACGTCCGCAAGCACGCCGGTCCCGGTGCGACAGCCGCGGTGGAGCTGGGGTACGACGAAGATGACCTGGTGATCCGGGTCACCGACGACGGATCAGGGGCCGCCGCGGTTCCTGGCTCGCCCGGCGGGGCCGGGCACGGGCTGGCAGGCATGCGGGAACGCGTCGAGCTTTACGGCGGGATGGTCCGGTCGGGCCCGCGGGCCGGCGGAGGGTACGAGGTGGCCGCCCGGCTGCCGGCGGCCCGGGAGGCGGCGGCATGACCGCCGGGATCAGGATCCTCCTGGTAGATGATCAGGAACTGGTCAGGACCGGGTTCCGGATGGTGCTCGATGCGCAGCCGGACATGGTCGTGGTCGGCGAGGCGGCGGACGGGCTGGCGGCGGTCGAGGCGGCCCGGCGGCAGGCATCCGATGTCGTGGTCATGGACGTGCGGATGCCGCGGCTGGACGGAGTCGAGGCGACCAGGCGCATCTGCGCCGCGGGCGACAGGCCGCGGGTACTGATGCTGACCACGTTCGACCTCGACGAGTACGTCTTCGCCGGGCTGCAGGCCGGGGCGAGCGGCTTCCTGCTGAAGGACGTGCCGCCGACCGGGCTGCTGTTCGCGATCCGCTCGGTGCACGCCGGCGATTCCGTCGTCGCCCCCTCCACGACCAGGCGGCTGATCGAGCGGTTCGTGCCGCTGCTGCCCGCGGCCGGTCCCCCGCCAGCCGACCTGGCCGAACTCACCGAGCGGGAACGCGAGGTCCTCGTCCAGGTGGCCGCCGGGCTGTCCAATGCCGAGATCGCCGCCCGCCTGTTCGTCTCCGAGGCCACGGTGAAGACCCACGTCGGCCGGATCCTGGCCAAGCTCGGCCTGCGGGACCGGGTCCAGGCGGTCGTCCTGGCCTACGAGACCGGGCTGGTCAAGGCGCGGGGCCCGCGGTAGTCCCCGCGGGGGACGCGGCGCCACCCTCCGGGCGTACGCGAAAACCAGATTCCCGGCCGACGCGCCCGGACGGGTCGCGTTCCTAGCGTCCGGGTATGACTACTAGCCCTCTGGTTATGGCGTCCGCCGCGGTCGCGGCGGACGATCTCGTCAAGGTCTATGGCGCCGGCGACACGGCCGTCTACGCACTGGACGGCGTCACGGCCGCGTTCGCGGCGGCGCGGTTCACCGCGATCATGGGCCCGTCCGGTTCCGGCAAATCCACCCTCATGCACTGCCTGGCCGGCCTGGACACGCCCACCTCCGGCTCGGTCAGGATCGGGACGGCCGAGCTGTCCGGGCTGTCCGACCGGGAACTCACCGTGCTGCGCCGCCGCCACGTCGGTTTCGTCTTCCAGTCGTTCAACCTGCTGCCCGCGCTGACCGCCGAGCAGAACATCCGGCTGCCGCTCGACCTGGCCGGCCGGCGGCCGGAGGCGCCCTGGTGGGATCAGGTCATCGGCCGTCTCGACCTGGCCGACCGGCTCGGGCACCGGCCCAGCCAGCTGTCCGGCGGTCAGCAGCAGCGGGTCGCCTGCGCGCGGGCGCTGATCACCAGGCCCGACGTGATCTTCGCCGACGAGCCGACCGGCAACCTCGACTCGGCCAGCGGCGCCGAGGTGCTCGGCTTCCTGCGCGCGTCGGTGCGCGAGCTCGGCCAGACGGTGATCATGGTGACGCACGACCCGGTGGCCGCCAGCTACGCCGACCGGGTGGTGTTCCTGGCGGACGGGCAGGTCAGCGGCGAGCTGGCCGCGCCGACGCCGCAGTCCGTGCTCGACCACCTCAAGCTGGCCGGGGAGTGAGCCGGGAATGAGCAGTGGCATGTTCCGGACCGCCCTGGCCAGCCTGCGGTACCGCACTGCGCGGCTGGCTCTGTGCTCGCTCGCGATCGGTCTCGGCGTCGCCTTCGTCACCGGCACCCTGGTGCTCGGCGCGTCGATGAACCAGGCCTACTTCAGCAGCTTCGCGGCCGGCGCCAGGAACGTCGACGCCGCCGTGGGCCCGCATAGCCCCGGTGACTACCGGCCCGGGGACAAGGGGGCCCCGTCGGTTCCGGCCTCGGTGCTGTCCCAGGTCAGCGCCGCCGCCGGGGTCAGGTCGGCCGCCGGGCGGCTGGTCGGCCAGGCTCCCCTGATCGGCAGCGACGGCAAGGTCATCCGCAACGGCGAGCTGCCCGGCGTCGGCATCAACGTGGCCGCCGACCCGGCACTGCGCGGGTTCACGGTCGCCTCCGGGCACCTGCCCGCCGCGCCGGACCAGGTCGCCGTGGACCAGGCCACCGCGGCCGACGAGCATTTCCGGCTCGGCCAGACCGTGCAGGTCGTCGACCACACGGGCCGGATCCGCGCCTTCCGGCTCACCGGCACCATTGACCTCGGCGTGAACCACGAGTTCGTGAACTCCACGGTGACCGTCTTCCAGACCGGTGCCGGCTTCAGCGTCACCGGGCGGCCCGGTTACGACCAGGTCGTCGCGCGCGCCGCGGCGGGCACCGCGCAGGCCGCGCTGGCCGCGACGCTCCGGGCGCTCCCCGGGATGTCCGGCTACCAGGTGCAGACCGGCCGCCAGCTCGCTACCGCCGAGGCCGACTCGGCCGTGCACTTCACCCAGCAGTTCACCACATTCATCCTGGTGTTCGCGCTGATCGCGCTCGCCGTCGCCTGCCTCGTCATCTACAACACCTTCACCATCCTCATCACCCAGCGCGCCCGTGAGCTGGCCCTGCTCCGCTGCGTCGGCGCCAGCCGCGGCCAGGTGTTCCGCAGCACCCTGCTGGAATCGGCCATCACCGGTCTGGTCGCCTCGGCGGCGGGCGTCCTGGCCGGGGTCGGCCTCGGCTGGGGGCTGCAGCGGCTGTTCGCCGCGTTCGGCGCGTCTATCCCGTCCGGGCCGGTCGTGCTGCACCCGTCGGCGGTGGCGATCGCGATGGCGGCAGGACTGACCGTCACGGTAGCGGCGTCCGTGCTCCCGGCCCGGTCGGCCACCCGGGTCGCCCCGGTCGCCGCCCTCGGCGGCCAGCACGAGCACCCCGAAAGCCGCCAGGCCGGCTGGCTGCGGGTCGCCGTGGCCGCCGTCTTCGCGGGGACGGGAATCGGAGTCACCGTGATCGGCCTGGGGCACGTCAGCGGGACGTCAGGCTTCGTGGAGATCGCCGCGGGCGGCTTCGGCTGCTTCGTGGCCGTGCTCGCGCTCGGGCCGCTGATCGTCCCCCCGGCCATCGCGGTCCTCGGCTGGCTCCCCAGCCTGCTGGCGGGACCGGTCAGCAGGCTCGCCACCGCCAACGCCCGGCGCAACCCGCACCGGGTGGCCGCAACCACGGCCGCGCTGACCATCGGCCTGACCCTGATGACGATCCTCACGGTCGTCGTCTCCTCGGCGCAGGCGTCCACCGACGCCCAGATCGAGCAGCACTACCCGTTCGACTACGTGGTGCAGGCGGGCGGCGGCGGCGGTCAGGTCGTCCCGCCCCAGGTCCTCAGCGCGCTGCGGGCCGCGCCGGAGCTCGGGGTGGTCGCGCCCGACTACGACGAGCAGGATCCGGTCAACGGCATCAAGGTCCTGGTCGGCGCCATCGGCAGTGCCGCCCTGGGCGTCAGCGTCAAGCCCGTGATGATCTCCGGGTCGCTCACCGCCATCGGGCCGGGCACGGTCGGCGTGGACGCCGGGCAGCTCAAGAACCTGGGCGCGCACCAGGGCGGGACGCTCGCCGTCAGCACGCCGGGGGGCACCCGGACGCTCCGGGTCGCGGCCGTCTACAACAGCGCCGGGCTGGCCCTGCCGGACGTGCTCATGTCGGTGGGCGACTACCAGCGCGCCTTCGCCCCGGCCGGCGCCAATACGGTGTTCGTCAACGCCGCACCCGGCGTCCCGGTCGCGACGTCCCGCGCGGCCGTGGACACCGCCGCCGGCCGCGACCCGCTGCTGGTCGTGGCGACGGTAGCCGACTACAAGGCGAGCCTGGCCGGCCGGGTCGACCAGATCCTGACGCTGTTCGGCGTGCTGCTCGGGCTGGCCGTGCTGATCGCGCTGCTCGGCATCTCCAACACGCTGTCGCTGTCGGTGCTCGAGCGGACCAGGGAGTCCGCGCTGATGCGGGCGCTGGGCCTGACCCGGGGCCAGCTGCGCCGGATGCTGCTGGCCGAGGCGCTGCTCATGGCGGCGCTGGCGATCGTGCTCGGGGTGGCCCTGGGCGTGACGTTCGGCGCCGTCATGGTGCACGGGTTCATCTTGTCCACGGGCGGCCTGGGCGTGCTGTCCGTCCCCTACGCCAGCATCGCGCTGTACGCGCTGATCGGGGTGTGCGCCGCGCTGGCGGCGGCGGTCCTGCCCGCCCGGCGGGCGGCCCGCACCTCTGTGGTCGCCGCGATGGCGGAGGCCTGACCAGGCACATCGCGCCGCGGGAACCGTGCCTCTACCCCTGGGTAGAGGCACGGTTCTAACCGCGGGCTGACGCGCGGGCGGGGGCCGGACCGGCACGCTCGTGGCATGAGCGAGACACAGGTAGTGACCGTACGGGGTCTGCGCAAGTCATACGGGACCAGGGTGGTGGTGGACGATCTTGACCTCGACGTCCCGGCCGGCCAGATCGTCGGCCTGATCGGCGCCAACGGGGCCGGCAAGACGACCACGGTCGAATGCATCCAGGGGCTGCGCAAGCCCGACTCCGGGCGGCTGAGCGTGCTCGGCTTCGACCCGGCGACCCAGGCCGCCCGGCTGCGCCCGCTGGTGGGCAGCCAGCTCCAGCAGTCCGCGCTGCCCGACCGGCTGCGGGTGGGCGAGGCGCTCGAGCTGTTCGGCACCGCGCGGGCCCGCGACGGCGGCGAGCTGCTCGAGCAGTTCGGGCTGACGGCGCGCCGCCGTTCGGTGTTCTCGTCGCTGAGCGGCGGAGAACGGCAGCGGCTGTTCCTCGTGCTGGCCCTGCTCAACCGGCCGCGGCTGGTGATCCTGGACGAGCTGACCCAGGGCCTGGACCCGGCGGCGCGGCGCGACGTCTGGGCCGCCGTCCGCCAGCTGAACGACGAGGGCACCACGGTCCTGCTGGTCACCCACGAGATGGACGAGGCCGAGGCGCTGTGCGGCCGGGTGACGGTGATGCGGGCCGGCCGTGTCCTCGACGCGGGGTCGCCGGCCGACCTGGTGGAACGGCACAGCGGCGCGGCGGTGATCCGGTTCAGCAGGCCGGATCCGCCGGCCGGGCTGCTCGACGAGATCAGCCGGCTCGACGGCGTGCAGGCCGTGACCCGGACGGGGGCCCGGGTCACGGTCCGCGGCGACCGGCGCATCGTCGCCTACGTCGGCGCCGCCCTGGTGCGCTGGGAGCCGGTACCGGCTGACCTGAGCGTCTGCCTGCCCAGCCTGGAGGACGCCCTGCTCGGCCTGCTCGGCCGGGCCGGGGACGAGCAGGCCGGTGCGGAAACCCGCGAACTGATCGGAGGACGGCGATGAGTACGGCAGTAGGACGGCTGGTCCGGGCGGAGCTCCGGCTGATGACACGCGATCCGCTGGTGCTGACATTCGTCTTCGCGTTCCCGGTGGTGACCATGCTGATCATCGGCGGCGCGTTCGGCACGGCCCCGGATCCCGCGTTCGGCAACGTCAACCCCGCGCACTGGTACGTGGCGTCCTACCTGACGGTGGTGATCGCCGCGACCGGGCTGGTGATGCTGCCGGTGCACCTGGCGTCCTACCGCGAGCGCGGCGTGCTGCGCCGGTTCGCCGCGGCCGGCTTCCCGCGCTGGTCGTTCGCGATCGCCCAGCTCGTGGTGGGGCTGCTGACCACCGCGGTGGCCTGCGCGCTGCTGCTGGCCGTGGCCGCGCCGGTGTACGGGGTACCCGCGGTGCACGACGCCTGGCGGGTGGCGGTGGCGCTGCCGCTCGGCGCGGTCGCCTTCGTCAGCCTCGGCGTGCTGCTCGGCTCGCTGCTGCCCTCGGCCCGGTCCGCCCAGGCGGTAGGACTCCTGGTGTTCTTCCCGTCTTTCCTGCTCGGGGCGGGCGGGCCGCCGCCGCACGTGATGGGCTCGGTGGTCCGGCAGGTCGCGGGCCCGCTGCCGCTGACGCTGCTGACCAACGCGGTGCGCGCGCCGTGGCTCGGCCTCGGCTCCGCCACCGGCTCGCTGATCGGGGTGGCGGTGCTCGCGGTGGCGGCCACCGCCGTCGCGGCCCGCCGCGCCGCCCTGTGACGTCAGCTCCGTAAAGGCGGCCAGGCACTGTGCATAGAATCCGCGGCATGAGCGGCGAACCGGCCGGGCTCACCGAGGCCGGCGTGCGATGGGCGGCCATCATCGTGTTCGCGGCGGTCACCGCGGTCGGGGTGATCCCGCTGAACCCGGACGCGCCGGCCGCGGTGGCGGGCGCGGTGGTGGCCGTCGGCGCGGCGGTGCCGCTGGTGCTGCGCTGGCGCCCCGCCCTGCTGTACGCCGCGGTCGCCACGGCCGGGATCGCCATACTGGGAAACGGCCGGTCCAGCAACATCGGCTGGTTCGCGGTGTGCCTGCTGACCGGGTGGTGCGTGCTGGCCGCCAGCCGCCGCGAGGGACTGGTCTACTGGGCCGCGCTGATGGTCCTGTTCACGGTCGAGTGGCTGGCGGTCAGCTCCGACCCCGGCTGGGGCGCCTGGCTGGCCGGCGTCACCCTGACGGCTCGTGTTCAGCGTGCTGATCAGCCGGGACCGTGACCTGCTGGGGCAGCTGCGGCTGGCCCAGGCCGGCCTGGCCGAGCAGGCCAGGACGCAGGAGCGGAACCGGATCGCCCGGGAGCTGCACGACGTCATCGGCCACACCCTGACCGTCAGCCTGCTGCACGTGCAGAGCGCGCGGCTGGCGGTGCAGCACGATCCCGCCGACGCCGAGCGCGCACTGGCCGAGGCGGAGCGGCTCGGCCGCGAGTGCCTGGCCGAGGTGCGCACCGCGGTGGGGATGCTCCGTGAGGACGACACCGCCGGCCGGGCGGCGGATCACGCGCCGCTGCCGGGCACTGACGGGCTGCCCGTGCTGGTGGAGCGGTTCCGCTCGGCCGGCGCCGACGTGACCCTCACCGTCGAAGGTGACACCGCGCGCCTGCCCGCGACCACCGGCCTGGCCGTGTACCGGATCACCCAGGAAGCGCTGACCAACGCGGTCAAGCACGCGCCCGGCGCGCCGACCGAGATCCGGCTGGCCGTCTCCCCCGGTGAGGTGACGCTGACCGCGGACAGCCGGACCCGGCCCGGTCCCGCCGCGGACACCGGTCTCGGCGTGATCAGCATGCGGGAGCGGGCCGAATCGCTCGGCGGCAGCTGCGAGGCCGGCCCTGGCGGCCGCGGCTGGCTGGTGCGCGCCCGGTTTCCGCTG
This sequence comes from uncultured Actinomycetota bacterium, assembly GCA_963839095.1. GTDB lineage: Bacteria > Actinomycetota > Actinomycetes > Streptosporangiales > Streptosporangiaceae > Palsa-504. The sequence goes on from CAWIUF010000075.1 coordinate 58,633, forward strand.
GCCGGAGGGGCCGCATGATCCGGGTCCTGCTCGTCGACGACCAGGAGCTGGTCAGGACCGGGCTGCGGGGCATCCTGCGCGCGCCGTTCGGCTTCGAGGTGGTCGGCGAGTGCGCGGACGGCGGGGAGGTCACCGCCGCGGTCGAGGCCACCGCGCCGGACGTCGTGCTGATGGACGTCCGGATGCCGTTCACCGACGGCGTGCAGGCCACCCGGCGGCTCAGGCAGCGCGGGGAGAGCCCGCCGGTGCTCGCCCTGACTACTTTTGACGACGACGAGGCACTGGCCGGGATGCTACGGGCGGGCGCGTCCGGCTTCGTCCTCAAGGGCGTGCCCGCCGAAGACCTCCAGCGGGCGGTGCGGACGGTTGCCGAAGGCGGCGCCTGGCTCGACCCGGCGGTCACCGCCCGGGTACTGGTCATCTACCGGTCCGCGCCGGCCGCCGCGACCGGCGGCCCCGACCAGGAACTGGACGCGCTGACCGCCCGCGAGCTCGAGGTGCTGGCGCTGATCGGCCGCGGCCGGACCAACGGCGAGATCGCGGCCGAGCTCTTCGTCAGCGAGGGCACGGTCAAGACGCACGTCAACCACCTGTTCACCAAGCTGCGGCTGCGCGACCGGGCCGCGGCCGTGGTGTTCGCCTACGACCACGGCCTGGTCGGGCGTTCCGGCTAAGGCGGCGGGCCCGACGTGGCGCGGCGCAGGGACCAGCCCAGCGCGGCGAACACGCACAGGGGCACCAGCCACCAGGCGTTGACCCCGGCCGCGTGAACCAGCAGGGCGGTCAGCGCGAGCGCGGCCACCACGACCACCGCGACCAGCCAGTCGTCGCCGACGACGAAGTCGTACCAGAAGGCCCCGATGGACCTGAGCCGCTTCACGAGCTGGGCACCTCCTCCGGCGCGGCGGGCGCGGCCGCCGGCCGGGCCGGCCGGGTCCGCTTCAGCAGGATCGTGTAGCCGAGCGAGACCAGCGCCACGGCCGGCACCAGCCCGAGCAGGGCCGCGTCGTGGCCCGGCCAGGAGACGCCCGCCCCCTCCGCCCCCCAGAAGGTGCCGAACGAGGTGAGCATGATGCCTACTGCGAACTTCAGCGCGTTCTCGGGCACCCGGGCCAGCGGCGCGCGCACCGCGATCCCGGTGACGGTGACCACGACCACCGCCGCGGCCGCCCCGATCACGGCGGCGCCCACGTCGCGCTGGTTGGCGCCGAACGTGATCACGATGAAGACCACCTCCAGGCCCTCGAGCAGGACTCCCTTGAACGACAGGGTGAAGGCGTACCAGTCGGCGACGCCGCGCCGGGACGAGACCGCCGCCTGCTCGGCCGCCGCCACCTCGCGCAGGTACGCGCTGGCCTCGTCGTGCAGCGCCTTGTAGCCGGTGGCGCGCAGCACGGCCTTGCGCAGCCACTGCAGCCCGAAGACGGCCAGCAGGGCGCCGACCACCAGCCGCAGCGCGGTCAGCGGCAGCAGCGTGATCGTCGGCCCGAGTGCCGCCACGATCACGGCCAGCACGGCCAGCGCCGCCGCCATTCCCTGGAACGTGGACCGCCACTCGCGGGTCAGGCCGGCGGCCAGCACGATGGTCAGCGCCTCGATCGCCTCCACCGCGCAGGCGACGAAGACGGTCAGGATGAGGGGAAGCGCGGTCACGGGGCTCCTTCCTGGCCTGGTGCTTGAATACGGGGGTGACGGAAAAGACTGCGAGCGAGGACGCCGGCTGGCTGGTGCTCATCTACCGGGTACCGTCCGAGCCGACCAGGCTGCGCTCCACCGTGTGGCGGCGGATCAAGAGCCTGGGCGCCATCTACCTGCAGAACTCGGCCGCCGCGCTGCCGGCCAGCGTGGCCACCGAGCGCGCGCTGCGCAAGCTGCGGCGGGAGATCATCGAGATGTCGGGGACGGCAGTCCTGCTGTCCTGCGCGGTGCTGGCGGGCGAGCCCGATGTGCGCAAGGCCTTCCAGGCGGCCAGGAACGACGAGTACGAGGAAATCGTGGACAAGTGCCAGGACTTCCTCCAGCAGGTCAAGAAGGAGTACACGGCCAACCACTTCACCTACGCCGAACTCGAGGAGAACGAGGTCAACCTGGTCAAGCTGCGCAACTGGTTCGCCAAGGTACGGGAGCGCGACGTGTTCGACGCGGAAGGCAGGCAGGCGGCCGAGAAGGGGCTCGACGAGTGCGAGCAGTCGCTGGAGGCCTACGCCGCACGGGTGTACGCCGAGGAAGGGGAGGGTCAGTGACCGCCGGCTCGGCACCGCGTCTCCTTCCGATTGCAACAGGCGTTAGATTACATTGCTAACCGGAGTTATGACTACCTTGTGACCGTCGCTTGATCCGTGCGGGTCAGCAGGAACACGGTCAGGCCGCGTACGTGCTTGACGAGGCTGAGCCGGTACTGCGGCCGCAGTACGCCCGCCTGGGCCGGCGTCACCGCCTGGTACGGGTTCAGCTGGCGCCCGCTGCCCACCACCCAGATCCGCGGCTCGGCACCCAGGCAGGCGGCGGGGTGCCGGCACGGCTGCGGGTAGAGGGTCCCCGCCTCGGCCGCGGAACGAGCGACGAAGAGCTGATGCGGAGCCGGCACCCCGTTCGGCATATCTCTGGTGAGGTAGTACTGGAGGCCGTAGCCGATCATCAGCCAGCTCACCTGATGTTCCCGGCCCTGGTAGACGGCGCCGTCGCCGGGCTCGGCGCGCCGCGCGACGAAGGCCGCGGCGCCGGCGTAATCCAGGTAGAAGCCGCCGCGGCCGACCGGGTAGAACGGCCAGTTGTGCGCGCCCGGTTCCCTGATCACCTGCTGGTTGCCCGCGCTCAGGATAGCGATGACCAGCACCGCCGCCACCCCGATGCGCGCGTCCAGCCTGCTCAGCCCGATACCGGCCAGGACCGCCCACGCCCCGACGGTGAACAGCAGGTACCGGGGGAAGAAGTACGAGTACTCCCCCTGCGACAGCAGCCACACCGCGACCACCGGAGCGATCGCGAGGGCCGTCACGAACGCCGCCTCCCGCCAGGCGACCGCCCAGGCCAGGACGGCCAGCACGATGAGCGCGGCGGCCACGGAGGTCGAATAGAACAGGTTGCGGCCGAAGAACGCGAAGACCGTCAGGTGCAGGCCGGGCCGGGCGATCCAGGCGATCTGCTCCCTGGCCTGGGCCGAGCCGGCCATCACCAGCGGCAGGCAGACGGTCAGGCCCGGCCGCGGCGGCGGGCAGGAACCACAGCTGCCGCCGGTCGTGATCGTGCCACGAGCGCAGCACCGCCCCGGCGGCGTGGCCGGCCACCACCGACAGCGCCACCAGGTCGATGGAGCCGAGCAGGGCCAGGCAGGCCGCGTAGGCGGCCCAGCGCGGCGCTGACGGCCGGTCCAGGGCACGCAGCAGCAGGAGCGTGGCGAGCGTCGCGACCAGCACCGCGAGCGCGTAGAACCGGATCTCCTGAGCGAACCGGGACACGCTCGGCACCACGGCGAACACCAGCCCGGCGGCCAGGCCGGCCCGGGCCCCGGCCAGCCGCCGGCCGACCAGCGCGACGCAGGCCGCCGCGGCCGCCATGGCGAGCACCGACAGCGTGCGCATCGCGTCGGCGGAATCACCGAACGCCGCGATCCACTCGTGCAGCAGCAGGTAGTAGGCCAGCTGGGTGGCGCCGGTGTGGCGGGCGCTCGCGATCAGGCTGGAGACCGGGCGGCTGGCGAACGACCAGCTGGCCAGTTCGTCCCGCCAGAGCTCCGGGCGGCCCATCTGGTACAGGCCCAGGGCCAGGGCCAGCAGCGCCGGCCAGCACCAGGCCAGCCGGGCGATCTGGTCGGCCAGCCCCTCGACCGGGCTCCGGCCGGCCGGGATGCCGGTCCCGCTCGCGTCCGGCCGCGCGACGGCCGGCCCTTCCCCGCGTAGCCGGTCGCGGTCACCGGGTGATCCCCCGCCGGACGGTCAGCTCCAGGCCCCGCATGTGCACCGCTCCCGCCGTGTATGGTCCTGACGTTCCTGCCCCGGCAACGCGTCCCGCCCTGGGATGGTTCCGTCGCCTCTGTCCGCACGGCCGCCGGCACCTCCGTCCGCACGGTCCAGGCGCTGCCGGGGACGGGGGGTCGGCGGCTGGCGGGGGCACGGCGGAATCCCGGTACGCAATTCCGCGTGAATGAACCGTAACGCTGCGCTGGAATGGCAAGCGAGCCAATATCGCGATTAGTTCGCAGGCTCCGGCCGGCTGTTTGCGGGAGGCGAATTAACCGGGGTCACGGCCGGGCCGGGCGCCGGCCGATGCCCTACGATCAGCAGGATGACGGTCACACTGCTTACCAGCCAGTCAGCACCGACGGCAACCGACGCGGACGCCCTCGTAACCGGCGCATTCCAGGGCCCTGACGGCCCCGTGCTCACACTGAGCACCGACGACATCGACCTGATGGCCGCGCTCACCGCGCTCGGCGCGACGGGCAAGGCCGAGGAAATCACCAAGATCCCGACCGGAGGCCGGCTGACGGCTCCGGTGGTCGTGGTCGTGGGCCTCGGCCGCGAGCCGGGTCAGGCCGCTTCCCAGGCCGGGGCGGAGTCCGCGGAACGCCAGGCCTACCTCGAGCGGCTGCGCCGCGCGGCCGGCGCCGTCGCCCGTGACCTCGCCTCGGCCACGACGGCATCGTCGGGTTCTTCCGGTCAGGTCAGGCGGGTCGCCATCGCGCTGCCGGCCGACGCGCCGGACGAGGCCGAGGCGGTGGCACTCGGCTCCCTGCTCGGCGGCTACTCCTTCCGGAAGTACCGGACGACCGGGGGCACACCCGGCGACGTCGAGCAGATCGTGCACACCGCGCAGGACGACGCCGTCGGCCGGGCCAAGATCCTGGCCGAGGCCATGACGCTGGTCCGGGACCTGGTGAACACCGCTCCCGCCGACCTGGTGCCCGCGGACCTGGCCGCGGCGGCCGAGCAGGTGGCCGCGGCGCACGGCCTGGGCGTGCAGGTGCTCGACGAGAACGACCTGGCCAAGGAGGGCTTCGGCGGCATCCTCGCGGTGGGCATGGGCTCGGTTCACCCGCCGCGCCTGGTCCGGCTCGAGTACACCCACCCGGACGCGGCCGGCACGGTGGTCTTCGTGGGCAAGGGCATCACGTTCGACTCCGGCGGCCTCTCGCTCAAGCCGCCGAAGTCGATGGAGACGATGAAGTCCGACATGAGCGGCGCCGCCGCCGTGCTGGCCGCCGTCCAGGCCATCGCCGAATTCGGCCCGGCCGTGAACGTGGTCGGTTACCTCACGATCGCCGAGAACATGCCGGGTGGCGGCGGCGCAGCGGCCGTCGGACGTCATCACCATCTACGGGGGCAAGACCGTCGAGGTGCTGAACACCGACGCCGAGGGCCGCCTGGTGATGGCGGACGGGCTGGTCCGCTCTGGAGCGGACGGGCCCACCCTGCTCATCGACGTGGCTACACTGACAGGTGCGCAGACAGTGGCGCTCGGCACCCGCACGGCCGGGGTGATGGCCAGCGACGACTCGCTGGCCGCGGGCATCGCGGACGCGGCTAGGCGGGCGGGCGAGGCCATGTGGCCGATGCCGCTGCCGGAGGATCTCCGCAAGGGACTCGATTCAACGGTGGCAGACATCGCCAACGTGTCCGGAGACCGCAGCGGCGGCATGCTCGTCGCCGGGCTGTTCCTGCGGGAGTTCGTGCCGGACGGCGTTCGCTGGGCGCACCTGGACATCGCCGGCCCGGCCTACAACGACGGCGGCCCGTACGGTTACGTCGCGAAGGGCGGCACGGGGTCGGCGGTCAGGACGCTCGTCCAGATCGCGGTGGACGTGGCGGAAGGCAAGCTTGCCGGCAGCCCGGACGGCGGCAAGTGAAAAGATGAAGACTGGGTAAGCCAGCTAGGGCTGACTGGCTGACGAAGGAGGCTTGAGGGGTGGCAGAGGGCATCGGCCGCTACGACCTGGTCGTGCTCGGCGGTGGCAGCGGCGGGTACGCCTGCGCGCTGCGCGCGGCGGAGCTCGGCAAGCGCGTGGCGCTGATCGAGAAGGACAAGGTCGGGGGGACCTGCCTGCACCGAGGCTGCATCCCGACCAAGGCGCTGCTGCACGCGGCCGAGATCGCGGATAACACCAGGGAAAGTGCTTCCTTCGGCGTCCGGTCAACCTTCGAGGGCATCGACGTACCCGGCGTGCTCTCGTACAAGAACGGCGTGGTGGACCGGCTCTGGAAGGGCCTGCAGTCCACCATCGCGAGCCGGAAGATCGACACCATCGAGGGCGCGGGACGGCTGGTGTCGCCGACCAGTGTCCAGGTCGGCGACACCGTCTACGAGGCCGAGCACATCGTGCTGTCCACGGGTTCGGAACCGCGCAGCCTGCCCGGCCTGGAGATCGACGGCGAGCGCGTGATCACCTCCGATCACGCGCTCGTGCTCGACCGGGTACCGGAGTCGGTCGTCATCCTGGGCGGCGGCGTGATCGGCGTCGAGTTCGCCAGCGTGTGGCGGTCGTTCGGCGCCGAGGTGACGATCGTGGAGATGCTCCCCCAGCTGGTGCCGCTGGAGGACGAGAACAGCGCCAAGCTGTTGCAGCGGGCGTTCCGCCGCCGCGGCATCAAGTTCGAGCTCGGCACCAGGTTCGAGTCGGTCAAGCCCACGGACACCGGCGTCACGGTGAGCCTGGAGGGCGGCAAGACCATCGACGCGGAGCTGCTCCTGGTCGCGGTCGGCCGCGGCCCGGTCTCCGCCGACCTCGGCTACACCGAGGTGGGCGTGGAAGTGGAGCGCGGGTTCGTCAAGGTGGACGCGCTGTGCCGGACGAGCGTCCCGTCGATCTCGGCGGTCGGCGACCTCATCAACACCCCGCAGCTCGCTCACGTCGGGTTCGCCGAGGGGATCCTGGTGGCGGAGCGGGTCAGCGGCCTGCCCGTCACGCCGATCGACTACGACGGCGTGCCGCGGATCACCTACTGCGACCCGGAGGTGGCTTCGGTCGGCCTCACGTCGGCGCAGGCGGCCGAGCGCGGCCTGAAGACGGTCGAATTCACCTACAACCTCGGCGGCAACGGCCGTAGCGTGATCCTGCAGACGCAGGGCGCGGCCAAGGTCATCGCGCTCTCCGAGGAGGACGGACCCGGCCGCGTGGTCGGTATCCACCTCGTCGGCAGCCACGTCGGCGAGCTCATCGCCGAGGCTCAGCTGATCTACAACTGGGACGCCGAGCCATCGGACGTCGCCCAGCTCATCCACCCCCATCCCACTCAGTCGGAGGCGATCGGTGAGGCGCATCTCGCGCTGGCCGGCAAGCCTCTGCACGTACACGCCTAGGAGTCGCGAGAACCATGTCGGTCTCCGTATCCATGCCGCAGCTCGGTGAGAGCGTCACCGAGGGCACCGTCACGCGCTGGCTGAAGAAGGAAGGCGAGCGCGTGGAGGTGGATGAGCCGCTGCTGGAGGTGTCGACGGACAAGGTGGACACCGAGATCCCCTCGCCCGCGTCCGGGATCTTGCGCGGCATCTCCGTCGACGAGGACGAGACGGTCGCGGTGGGGGCGCAGCTCGCCACCATCGACGACGGGGCGTCCGGTGACGCCGCGCCCGCCGCGGACGATTCCGCCAGCGCCGCGCCGGCCGAGCAGGCCGAGCCCGCCCAGTCTCAGGCCGCGCCGTCGCAGGCGGCGCCCTCTCAGGCGGCACCGCCCCAGGCGTCGCCGCCGCAGACGGCTGGCTCGGATGGCTGGAGCTCGCCGAGCCAGCAGCCGAACTACGCGCCGCCGGCGCAGTCCGCCCCGGCGGCCACTCCGGCGGCCCCGGCTTCGTCCGCGCCGTCGACGCCGGCCTACGCGCCCCCGCCCGCCTACGGCCAGCCAGCTGCGGCCGCCCAGCCCCAGCCGCGCCGGCCGCCGGCTCCGGCCGCTTCGGTGCCGGCGCAGGGCCGGCCTTCGCCGGACGAGTCCGCCCCGTCATCCGCGCCGCCCGCGGAGGACTCCCCGGCCGGGGAGTACCCGTCGCCCACGCCGCTCCCGGGCGGCGACGCACCGTACGTCACCCCGCTGGTCCGCAAGCTGGCGGCCGAGCACGCCGTGGACCTGGAAAGCGTTACCGGTACCGGGGTCGGCGGCCGTATCCGCAAGCAGGACGTCATCGAGGCGGCCCGGGCCCAGCGCGAGGCACAGCCGGCGCCGCCGCCCGAGGCCCCGGCCCAGGAGGCCCCGGCGGCCCAGCCTGAGGCCGCCCAGGAGGCAAGCGCGGCCCAGCCGGCTGCCGCGGCCCCGGCGGCTCCGCCGGCTCCGTCGGCCCCGCGCCCGGCGGTGGTGCCCTCGGCGCTGCGCGGCACGACGCAGCGGATGTCCCGGCCGCGCCAGGTCATCGCGCAGCGGATGGTCGAGTCGCTGCACGTCTCGGCTCAGCTCACCACCGTGGTGGAGGCTGACGTGACCGCGATCGCGCGGCTGCGTGACGCGGCCAAGCAGGACTTCGAGGCCCGCGAGGGCGTCAAGCTCAGCTTCCTGCCGTTCTTCGCGCTCGCCGCCGTCGAGGCCCTGAAGGTTCACCCGAAGCTCAACGCGGTGATCGACGGGGACCAGGTCACCTACCACGACGCCGAGCACCTCGGCATGGCGGTGGACACCGAGCGCGGGCTGATGGTGCCGGTCATCCACAGTGCGGGCGACCTGAACATCGGCGGCCTGGCGCGCAAGATCAGTGACCTCGCCACCCGGACCAGGTCAGGAAAGGTCGCGCCGGACGAGCTGGCCGGCGGGACGTTCACGCTGACCAACACGGGCAGCCGCGGCGCCCTGTTCGACACGCCGATCATCAACCAGCCGCAGGTGGCGATCCTGGGCACCGGCACGGTCGTCAAGCGGCCCGTCGTGGTCACCGATCCCGCCCTCGGCGAGGTGATCGCGGTGCGCTCGATGGTCTACCTCGCGCTCACCTACGACCACCGGCTGGTCGACGGCGCCGACGCCGCCCGGTTCCTCACCACGGTGAAGAGCCGGCTGGAAGAAGGGGCGTTCGAGGCCGAGCTCGGTCTCTAGCCTCCGTCACGATGAAGGTTGCGATCACCGGCTCGTCCGGCCTCGTCGGCACCGCCCTGGCGGCCAGCCTGCGCGCCGACGGCCACGACGTGATCAGGCTCGTCCGGCGGCCCCCGCGGGCCGCCGGCGAGCTCCGGTGGGATCCGCGGGCGGCCGGCGCCGGCCTGCTCTCGTCCGGTATGCCGGGCCCGTCCGCACTGGACGGGCTCGGCGCCTGTGTCCACCTGGCCGGCGCGGGAGTGGCGGACCACCGCTGGACGGCCCGGTACAAGGCGGAGATCAGGGCCAGCCGGATCCTGGGCACCCGGGCCCTGGCGGAGGTCCTGGCCAAGCTCGGCCAGCCGCCCGCCACCCTGATAGCGGCCTCGGCCATCGGCTGGTACGGCGACACCGGCGGGCACGAGGTCGACGAGTCCGCCCCGGCCGGGCAGGCGTTCCTGGCCCGGGTGGTACGGGACTGGGAGGCGGCGGCCGCCCCGGCCGCCGACGCGGGCATCCGGGTGGTGCATATCCGCAGCGGCCTGGTCCTCACCCCGCGCGGCGGCATGCTCGCCCGGCTGCTCCCGCTGGCCCGGCTCGGCCTGTGCCCCCGGTTCTCCTCCGGCCGCCAGGTCATGAGCTGGATCTCGCTGTCCGACGAGATCGGGGCGATCAGGTTCCTGCTCGGCCGCGAGGACCTCAGCGGCCCGGTCAACCTCACCGCTCCCGCGCCGGTCACCAACGCCGAGTTCACCGCCGCGCTGACGGCCGCTGTCGGCCGTCGCGACCTGCCCTGGCTGCGAGTGCCCGCCCTGGCGCTGCGGCTGGCGGTCGGCGAGTCCGCCGTCGAGCTGCTGACCAGCGCCCGGGTCCGGTCCCGGCGCCTGCAGGACGCCGGTTACCAGTTCCGCTACCCCGCCCTGCCCGGGGCCCTGACCGCCGAGCTGGCGTCCCGCTGACCTGCTTGGGTTTCCGGCCTGCGGGTGGCGGACGTTGGCTGACGGCCCGCAGCGGCGTTATTCAGCTGGCGGGAGTCCTTTGACCGGCAGTGGCGGGCGCTTCAGCCCGCTCTCGATCGCCTGCCGTATCTCGCGCAGGACGCCGGCGGGGTCGTCCTTAATCCGCCTGGGCGAGAAGTGCAGCACCAGGATGCCGTGTGCGGTCAGCTTGTCATGCCGCTCGGTGGTGCGGTCCTGATCCGCTGCGGACAGGTGATAGGCCCGCGAATCGACCTCCGCGGCCACTCCGGCTTCCTGCCACCAGGCGTCGGTAATGGCGATCAGCGTTCCGTCCGCGTCTGTGAGCCGCGCGTTGAATACCGGCCTGGGCAGGTCGGACCGCACGATCAGGACGCGGAAATCCCCCTCGGCGACCGACCGGACCCCATCGGCGACCTCGGCGAGCGCCTTCCGCAGAAGCGCCGAACCGGCCGATCGGTCCCGCTTCCAGCTCAGCCGCCAGCTCGGCCACGGTGCAAGCCCGACGCTGGACGGCTTCGGAGACCACGGCCCGGACGTCATCGAACCGGGTCATGAAACGTGCCGCGTCCGCCACCGCCCGCGGCGCCTCGGCAAACCGGATCTTCCCCGTGACGAACATCCTCGGGGGCATCTTGCGGGTGCGGTGCACGCGCACAAAGCCAGTGCTCTGGCAGCGCTGGGTCCACGGGATCAGCAGATCCACCACATCCAGCCCGGGAGGCCGCAAGCGATGGCGTCGCACCGCCGCCAGCCCGGTAATCAGGCTCTGAGCGCCGGTGTAGAGCAGCGCGGCCATCTCCCGCTGCTCCTGCGTCACCGTTCCGGTGACGGTCAGGTAGACGCCCGGCAGCAACCGCTGCCAGGGACCCGACGACGCGATGCGGAGATGCAGGGCGCGAGGGGACATCCCGCATGCGAGCCCCTGCGTGCGCGAGATGACGAGGTACTGCTCCATGAGGATGCGGTTCAGGCGCAGCCTCATCGAAGGGCGATTTGCGTGGCATGCGCACACTTTGTCACTAGCCACTGACAAATTCGCCGCAGCCGCTATGTCTCCAAATGAGTCCGTGTGTGCCCTGTCCACGCCCTTGCGTCGGCAGGGCGCACAGGCTCTGGACGGCCCAGGCTAGGTGGGTGGCTGCAGAGGCCGCAGGAGCGTCTGGTGGCCGGGTTGCAGGGGTCTGTGGCGCACGAGCTACGGAAGAGCGTGGTCTGTGCGCCACAGGCTGCCGCGGGCACGTGCCGGAGACCGCATCGCGAGGGCGGGCTCCGGGCGGGCGGGTGCCGGGATGGGGTAGTGCGAGCAGCCGGGAGGTGGCGGAGTGGGAGCGTCCAGGGCGACGCGCGGGGCTGGGATCAGGGGGCTGGCTGGAGGATGATGTCGAAGGTGGCCTGGGTGAACGGGTTGGGCAGGTCGTGGCGGGCGGCCTGCTCGGGGTCGTCGACCGGGGTGAACTCCTTGATCAGGCTCTTCTTCACCGCGAAGACCGCGTCGGATTCGATGTACTGGCTGCCCGCCACGAAGATGTGCGTGGTGAGGGCCCGGTGGCCGGGGGCCGTCACGATGAAGTGGATGTGCGCCGGGCGGTACGGGTGCCGTCCGGTGGCGTTCAGCAGCGTGCCGACCGGCCCGTCGGTGGGGATCGGGTAATAGCTCGGCACCACCGTGCGGAACCAGAAGGCGCCGTCCGCGTCCGCGGTGAACAGGCCGCGGCCGTTGGTCCGGGGCTGCACGCCGGGCTGCTGGACGTCGTAGAAGCCCTGGTCGCTGGCCTGCCAGACGTCGAGCTGGGCGCCGGGAAGGGGGCTGCCGTCCGACGACAGGACCCGGCCGCGGACGAGGCACGGGGTGCCGGTCTGGACGAGGTCGATGGTGTCGCCGAGGTCACGGCGCGGGGACTCGATCATGTGGAACGGGCCGAGCACCGTGGACTCGGTAGCGCCGCCGGACTTCCGGTTGTTGATGGTCTCCACCAGCATGGATACGCCGAGCACGTCGGAGAGCAAGATGAACTCCTGCCGCTCGTCGTCGCACTTCTGCCCGGTGGCGGTGAGGAACTCGATCGCGTACTCCCATTCGGCGATCGTGGGCTCGGTTTCCCGCACGAAGGCGTGCAGGTGCCTGACCAGGCTGCTCAGCAGCTCGCGCAGCCGCGGGTCGGGCGTCTTCGCGAAGCTGTCGACGACCGCGTCGGCCGCGGTTTCCTCGGTGAAGTCAGTGGCCATGGCCGACAGGTTAAGTCCCGTGGTTCCTCGCCCTGCTAGTCCGGGGCGCCCGCGGCGCCGGTCCGGGAGGCTAGCTCGCTAATCCGGGGTGCCACCTCCGCGCAGGGCCGCGTCGGAGACCGGACCCAGATGATGCAGCTTGTCGGGGTTGAGGATGGACCTGATGGTCTGGATCCGGCCGTCGACGATGTCGAGCGCGAAGACGTTGATGACCCGGTCCTGCGGATCGTAGGTGACCGCCCCAGGCTGGCCGTTGACCCAGGCCGGCTCGAGGCGGGCGCCCATCTTCGGGGCCCGGCGATTCAGGCCCAGGAGCAGCCGGGCCACCCGTTCGGCCCCGGACATCGACTCGGCCAGCGCCCAGGCCTTGCCGCCGCCGTCGCCCACCATGACCACGTCGGGCGCGAGCAGTTCCATCAGGCCGCCGAGGTCGCCGCCGCCCGCCGCCGCGAAGAACCGGCGGGCCACCTGGTCGCGCTGTTCGCGGGAGGCGTCGAAGCGCGGCTTGCCGTCGTCGACGTGGTGGCGGGCCCGGGCCGAGATCTGCCGGCAGTTCGCCTCCGACTTGCCGGTGATGCCGGCGATCTCCTTGTAGTCGTAGCCGAACACCTCGTGCAGCAGGAACACGGCGCGCTCGGTCGGCGTCAGGCTCTCCAGCAGCACCAGGAAGGCCATCGACAGCGAGTCGGACATCTCGGCCCGCTCCGCGGGACCGGGCTCGTCGTCGGCGAGCAGGGGCTCGGGCAGCCAGGCCCCCACGTAGGACTCCCGGCGCACCCGGGCGGACCGCAGGTGGCTGATGGCCAGCCGGGTGGTGACGGTGGCCAGGTAGGCCTTGGGCGAGTCGATGTGCGTGCCGTCGCGCAGCACCTGGGTCAGCCGCAGGAAGGCTTCCTGGACGATGTCCTCGCCGTCGCTGATGCTCCCGGTCATCCGGTAGGCGATCGAGAACATCAGCGGCCGGAACTCGGCATAAGCCTCGGGCGACAGAGCGTCCGCGGGCGAGACGGCATCCTCGAGCGATGCCGTCTCGCCGGGCAGCACGGGTTTTTCAGGCGGCACGGGCCTGCTCCGCTGACTTGGCCCAGACGGGGAAGCCGTCGCGCCAGCTCGGGTACGCGGGCGCCCAGTTCAGCTCCCGCCTGGCCTTGGCGTTGGCCGCGCCGCGGGCCTCGGTCATCATCGCCACCACCAGTTCTCCCGCCGCCAGCTTGCCCGCCCAGGACGGGATCTTCATGGGCGGCTTGGCGCCGAGGCACTCGGCCAGGTAGGGAAGCCACTCGCGCACCGGCGCCGGGTCGTCGTCGACGATGTTATACAGGCCCGGCTCACCGCGGGTGACGGCCGCGAGGGTCGCCGCAGCGGCGTCGCTGACCTCGGAGAACGACCAGATGCCCGCGCCCCCGCCGATGACGGGCATTTGCCGCTTCCGCACGGCCTCGAGCATGTAGTCCGAGGCACCGTGGCCGTAGAAGGGCCCGTAGCGCAGCACCAGCCCTTCCGGCACCGAGGCGGGCACGGTGTCTTCCAGGTGCTTGAGCGCCGCCAGGGCCTTCCGGGTCCTCGCGATGGGGTCCTGGTCCAGCGGATCGGTCTCCGACTTGACCAAGGAGCCCGTCCTGGCGTTGTTCCAGCCGATGAAGCTCTGCGCGATGAACCGGCGGGTGCCGGCCTTCCGGGCCGCTTCCAGCAGGTAGTCGGTCCCCTGGGTGCGCAGCTCGCTGGTGACCGCGAACTCGGAGTCGAAGTTGCGGAAGCTGCGCATGCTGGCCAGCGCGGTCATCTGGTGCACGATGACCTCCGGCTCGGCGGCGCCGACCGCGTCGAGCACGGCCTGGCGGTCGAGGCCGTCGACGATGACCGGCGTCGCGCCGGCCCTCGTCAGCTGGGCCGCCTTGGCCGGCGAGCGGGTGGTGCCGGTAACCTCGTGGCCCGCCGCGACCAGGCCGGGGATGAGGGACTGGCCGATGACTCCGGTCGCCCCCGCGACGAAGACTCGCATGATGGACGTTCCTTTCCTGCGCTGTAGCTCGTGTGCCCTCTAAGACGCAGCCCCCTCCCCCGGCGTGACACCCCGGTTCTGCTCATTCCAGCGCAGGTGCCAGGTACGGGAGACCGGGCCGAGGTGACGCAGCTTGTCGGGGTTGGCGATGACCCGGATGGCCTGGATCTGGCGGTCGAGCACGTCGAGCGCGATGACCACGATCAGGCCGCCGTCGGCGTCCCGGGCCAGCATGCCCGGCTGCCCGTTGACCTGGGCCGGCGTCAGCACCGCGGCCAGCTCCAGGGTCCGCTGGACCTGGAGGCGGATCAGCTCGGCGACCTGCTCGCGACCGTACAGCGGAGCGCTGAACGTCACTTCGCCCCGGCCGCCGCTGTCCCCGTAGAAGAGCACGTCGGGGGCCAGCCGCTCGAGCAGGCTGCTCATGTCGCCGCCGTCGGCCGCGGCCAGGAACAAGGCGGTGAGTTCCTCGCCCTCGGCCCGGGAGGTCTCGAATCGCGGCCGCCCTTCATCGACGCGGCGGCGGGCCCGGGTGAAGACCTGGCGGCAGGCGGCCTCGGACTTGCCGGTGATGCCGGCGATCTCGCCGTAGTCGTAGCCGAACACCTCGCGGAGCAGGAACACGGCCCGCTCGGCCGGCCCGAGGCTCTCCAGCAGCACCAGGAAGGCCAGCGACAGGGAATCGGACGTCTCGGCGAACTCGGCCGGGTCAGGGGCGCCGGGGGAAGCCCCGACGAGCGGCTCCGGCAGCCACGTCCCTACGTAAGACTCGCGGCGGACGCGGGCCGAGCGCAGGTGGTCGATGGCCAGCCGGGTGGTGATGGTGGCCAGGTAGGCCTTGGGCGACCCGATATGGCCGCCCTGGCCGGCCGGATCCTGGCCCGCCCGCAGGAAGGCTTCCTGCACGATGTCCTCGGCGTCGCTGACGCTGCCGGTCATCCGGTAGGCAATCGAGAACATCAGCGGGCGGTAGGCGGCGTACTGGCTCGAATCCACGGGTCTCCTTAGGGATCGTCTGATCCCTAAGACGAGGGGCCCTCGGCGGCTGTGACATCGGCGGCCAGCTGCTGCATCTTGGTGACATCGGAGGCCATCTGCTGCATCTTGGTCTCGGCCCTGACCCTGGCTTCGGCGGCCAGCGGCCGGAGCCGGGCGGGCAGCGCCTCCTCCAGGCCGTCCGCGAACAGCGGGATCCGCCACAGCGGCGGCACCCGCCCCTCGACCCCGCTCAGCCGCATCATGGTCCCGATGGTGACCCGGACCAGCCGCCGGGCGCTGGCGAACAGCAGCAGGGCCAGCGGCAGCTCGACTCCCACGGCGGTGATCAGGCTCATGATGAAGTCGTGCCCGCCCCAGGACAGCGCCAGGTCGAACCAGGCGTCGCAGACCAGCAGCGTGCCGGTGACGTTCATCGAGACGATGAGGATCTGGCGCTGGTTCCAGGCGGCCCAGGCGGTCGTGGCGAAGCCGGCCAGCTCGGCGACGTCGAGGCCGACCCACACGCCCTTCCAGTCGTGCGAGGTGTAGCGCATGGGCAGGGTCAGCAGCAGGATCGCGATCCAGGCGGCCAGCCCGATGCAGCAGGCCAGCATGAACAGCAGGCCGAAACGCCTGCGGCGCAGGAGCTTCGGGTCGATCAGGGGATGGGGATGCTCGATAGCGGCCAGGGTGCGGGCCAGCTGACGCCGTTCGTCCGGGGTCATCCGGCAGAGTTCAGCCTCAGAGATCACCTTTCCATTCTGCGCCGGCTGTTCCCCGGGCCGGCTGACGGGTTCGGTCCTCATGCTGGCCTTCATGCGACCCGGTCCGCGCGGTCCGCGCTCTCGCGGCGCTGGGTCCGGCCGCGCGGCAGGGCCTCGTCGAGGCCGAGGCCGGCCAGCGGCGTGCGGCGCAGGCGACTGGCCCGCGCCGCTGCGGCCCCATTCGCCGGCCGGAATCGTGAAGCTGGCCTGGGCGCCGGCCAGGATGCCGGCGGTGACCGTGGCCTGGAGCAGCCGACGCGCCCCGGCGAAGGCCAGGAAGGCCAGCGGCAGCTCGGCGAAGACCGCGGTGAGCAGGCTGATGACCAGTCCGCTGGTGGCCAGCGAGGTGCCGACGTCGAACCAGGCGTCGCAGCACAGCATGGTGCCGATGAGCATCAGCAGCAAGATCAGTACCTGGCGCTGGCGCCAGATCGCCCACGCGGTGGCCGCGAACGCCGCGAGCAGGAACACGTCGAAGATCACCCAGACGGCGCGCCAGTGGTGGGCCGAGAAGTGGTGCGGCAGGCTGGCCGCGAGCAGCACGATCCAGCCGGCCAGGATCACGCAGCTGGCGGCCGCGACCAGCAGCGCCAGGCGCCGCTCCCGGCGCAGCGACGGGTCGATCCGGTACGGATCGGCGAGCCCCGGGACCGGCGGGCCCGGGGCGACGTGCCCGTCCGGGGTGACGGGCTTGGATGGTGCGGCGGGCCCGGCGGGGCGGACGGGCACGCCGAGCTCGGCGAGCAGGCGGGCCAGTTCCTGGCGTTCGGCCTGGCTCATCCGGCGCAATTCGGCCATGTCGATCACTACTTCATTGTGCGCCTGCCGGCTGCGGTCCAGCTGAACGAGGGCTGGGCGCAAGGCCGGCCGCCCCTGTGCGCCAGGCCCGGCCCGCCGTCGCCCGGCCGGGCGTAAGCTGGGAAAAGTGAGTGAGCTTGTCTACCTTGACTTCGGCGCCGCTCGCGTGGAGTACCGCGAGGCCTGGGACCTGCAGCGGCGCGTGCACGCCCGGCGCGTGGCCGGCGAGGCACCGGACAGCTGCCTGCTGCTCGAGCACGAGCCGGTGTACACGGCCGGGAAGCGGACGGCGGCGTCCGACCGGCCGTTCGGCGATCCGGGAGCGCCGGTCGTCGACGTGGACCGCGGCGGCAAGATCACCTGGCACGGCCCCGGGCAGCTCACCGGGTACCCGATCATCAAGCTCCGCGAGCCGCTGGACGTGGTCGCCTACGTGCGCGCGCTGGAGGAGGCCATGATCAGGACGTGCGCCGAGTTCGGCGTCAGCACCGAGCGGGTGTCCGGGCGCAGCGGCGTCTGGGTACCGGGCGGCGAGGACGGGCCGGACCGCAAGGTGGGCGCGATCGGCGCGCGGGTGGCCCGGGGCGTCACCATGCACGGGTTCGCGCTGAACGCCGACTGCGACCTGTCCTGGTACGACCGGATCATCCCGTGCGGCATCCGGGACGCCGGGACGACCACGCTGACCGCCGAGACCGGCCGCCGGATCTCCGTGGCCGAGCTGAGGCCGGTGATGAAACGCCACCTGGCGGACGTCCTCGGCTTTTCCACCTGGCGGCACGTCTACGATCCCGACGCCCTGGGCGGCCCGCGACCGGAGGCGGCGGGCGTCCCGCTGGCGGCGCGCTAGGGCACGTGCTGAAGATCATGCTGGTCCGCTTAGGGATCTGGGCCGGGGCGACATACCCTGGAGGCGTGGTACTCGCACCAGAAGGCCGGCGCATGCTCCGCCTGGAGGCCCGCAACAGCCAGGTCCCGATCGAGCGCAAGCCGCCATGGATCAAGACCCGGCTCCGTACCGGCCCTGCCTACACGGAACTGAAGACGCTGGTCCGCCGCGAGGGCCTGCACACGGTCTGCGAGGAAGCCGGCTGCCCGAACATCTTCGAGTGCTGGGAAGACCGCGAGGCGACCTTCCTCATCGGCGGCGACCAGTGCACCCGGCGGTGCGACTTCTGCCAGATCGACACGGGCAAGCCGCAGCCGCTGGACGAGGGCGAGCCGCGCCGGGTCGCGGAGTCCGTCGTCGCCATGGGCCTGAAGTACGCGACCGTGACCGGCGTGGCGCGCGACGACCTGCCGGACGGCGGCGCCTGGCTGTACGCGCAGACCGCTCGCGAGATCCACGCCGCCATCCCCGGCTGCGGCGTGGAACTGCTCATCCCCGACTTCAACGCCGAGCCGGACCGGCTGGCGGAGGTCTTCAGCGCCCGGCCGGAGGTCCTCGCCCACAACATCGAGACCGTGCCGCGCATCTTCCGCCGGATCAGGCCGGGCTTCCGGTACGCGCGCTCGCTCGAGGTGCTGCGGGCGGCCCGCGAGGCCGGGCTGGTCACCAAGTCCAACCTGATCCTGGGGATGGGCGAGGAGCGGGACGAGATCACCGAGGCGATGACGCGACCTGCGGGCGGCCGGCTGCGAGCTGCTGACGATCACGCAGTACCTGCGGCCGACCCCGCGCCACCATCCGGTCGAACGCTGGGTCAAGCCCGAGGAGTTCGTGGAACTGCGCTCCGAAGCCGAGGCGCTCGGGTTCGCGGGCGTGATGTCGGGGCCGCTGGTGCGCTCCTCCTACCGGGCCGGGCGGCTCTACGCCCAGGCCATGGAGCAGCGCGCGGGGGCCCCGCAGCCAGCCGGAATTGCGGGCCGGCGGCCCGATCTGGGGTAGCGCGGCCTCATGGGGGCCCGGCAGTTTCTGTCCGGCGTCGGTTAACCGTATGCTGCGTGACATGGCACGCATGTCGAGGAAATCCGAGGCCGCTGACCCGGCCGTCACGAGGGAAACCGCCGAGGATCTGGCGTCGGCCGGGCGGTTCAAGCAGATCATGATGGTCGCCGGCCTGATCCGCAAGAGCGATCCGAAGGCGATGCCGATCATCATCGGCAGCGCGCTCGGCGTGATCGCGGTGGCGGTGGTCGTCGGGCTGCTGACCGGACTGGCTGCCTTCCTCATCCCGCTAGGCGTGCTCCTCGGCCTGCTGCTCGGGCTGATCCTGTTCGGCCGCTACGCGCAGCGCGCGCAGTTCTCGGCCATCGAGGGACAGCCGGGCGCGGCCG
This sequence comes from uncultured Actinomycetota bacterium, assembly GCA_963839095.1. GTDB lineage: Bacteria > Actinomycetota > Actinomycetes > Streptosporangiales > Streptosporangiaceae > Palsa-504. Next base: position 77,648 of record CAWIUF010000075.1, read on the forward strand.
CGGCCGTCTTGCAGAACATGCGCGGCAACTGGACGGTGACCCCGACGGTCGCGGCCAACAGGAACATGGACGTGGTGCACCGGGCGGTGGGCCGGCCGGGCGTCATCCTGGTCGGCGAGGGCAACCCCAACCGGCTGGCCAGCCTGCTCGCGGCGGAGAAGAAGCGGGTCGCCCGGGTGGCCTACGAGGTGCCCATCACCGAGTACGTGATCGGGAACGACGACGGGCAGATCCCGATCAGCAAGCTGCAGCGCAAGATCATGCGGCTGCCGCGCCAGCTCAAGCCGGACGCGGTCAGCGACATCAACCACCGGCTCAAGGCGCTGCAGCCGACCCTGCAGGCACCCAAGGGACCGATCCCGAGGAACGTCAGGCAGCCCAAGATGCCCCGGCCGAAGGCCCGGTAGCCAACAGCTCCGGTAGCAGCAGCCCTGATAGAAAGCGGGCCGGGTCAGAGCCGGACGACGATGGTGTCCGAGGCGCGGTCGTGCAGGCCGCGCAGGTCGCGGTCGGTCAGCAGCGGCGGGATCACGGTGAGCAGGATCGCCGTACGGACCAGCGCCCACTTGAATCCGACCAGGCCGCCGCCGGTCCTGATCGTCCGCAGGCCGGTCAGCCGCTTGCCGACGGTGAACCCGGTCGTCGCGGTGAGCACGTAGACCTCCACCGCGAAGACCGCGATGGTCCAGAACTGCGAGCCGGTCAGCCAGTACGCGATGAGCATGCAGAGCAGCCAGTCGATGAACAGCGCCAGCACCCGGCGGGGCATGCTGGCCACGCTGCCCGGGCCGTGCTCGGGCAGGCCGAACCGCTGCCCCGGGTAGAACGCCTCGCTGGCGGCCGGAGGCGCGGTGCGGGAGATCTTGGCCACGACACCACGGTATCCGCTCCGGTCCGCGGAGCGGCCAGCGGGCCATAATGGGAGCCCTGACCTTGGCCGTCAGCGCGTAACATCCGTGAAACACACCAGACACGGCGCGGAAATTGCCGGCGGCTAACGTCCGAATCGCGTGCCTTGAGAACCGAAAGCGTGCCCTGTACCGGGAGGGTTGATGTTCAGCAGTGCCGAGGAAGTCCTCCGCTTCATCGCGGAGGAGAACGTGGAATTCATCGACGTCAGGTTCTGCGACCTGCCGGGCACGATGCAGCACTTCACCGTGCCAGCGTCGGCGTTCAGCGAGGACGTGTTCACTGACGGCCTGATGTTCGACGGCTCGTCGATCCGCGGGATTCCAGGCCATCCACGAGTCGGACATGCAGTTGCTGCCCGACCCGACGACCGCGGGGATCGACCCGTTCCGCACGCACAAGACCCTGAACATGACGTTCTTCGTGCACGACCCGCTGACCGGGGCGCCGTACACCAGGGACCCGCGCAACATCGCCCGCAAGGCCGAGGACTACCTGCGCGGCACCGGCATCGGCGACACCGCGTTCTTCGGCCCGGAGGCCGAGTTCTACATCTTCGACTCGGCCCGCTTCTCCACCTCCGCGAACGAGGGCTACTACCACATCGACTCGGTGGAAGGCGCCTGGAACTCGGGCCTGGAGGAAGCCGGCGGGAACCTGGCCTACAAGCCCCGGTACAAGGGCGGCTATTTCCCGGTGCCGCCGATGGACCATTTCGCGGACCTGCGCGCGGAAATGACGACCAACCTGCTCGCGGCCGGAATCCAGGTCGAGATGCAGCACCACGAGGTCGGCACGGCGGGCCAGTCGGAGATCAACATGCGGTTCGGCTCCCTGCTGCAGGAAGCCGACAAGCTGATGCTCTTCAAGTACATCATCAAGTCCACCGCCCGGGCGGCCGGCAAGACCGTGACGTTCATGCCCAAGCCGCTGTTCGGTGACAACGGCAACGGGATGCACTGCCACCAGTCGATCTGGAAGGACGGCTCCCCGCTGTTCTACGACGAGGTCGGCTACGCGGGCCTGTCCGACCTCGGCCGGTACTACATCGGCGGCCTGCTCAAGCACGCGCCGTCGCTGCTGGCGTTCACCAACCCGACGGCGAACTCCTACCACCGGCTGGTGCCCGGCTTCGAGGCCCCGGTCAACCTGGTGTACTCGCAGCGCAACCGCTCGGCCTGCTGCCGGATCCCGATCACCGGCACGAACCCGAAGGCCAAGCGGGTCGAGTTCCGCGTCCCGGACCCGTCCTGCAACCCGTACCTCGCGTTCGCCGCGATGCTGATGGCCGGCATCGACGGGATCAAGAACAAGATCGAGCCGCCGGAGCCGGTGGACAAGGACCTGTACGAGCTGCCGCCGGACGAGGCGGCCGCTATCCCGCAGGTTCCGGGTTCCCTCGACGCCGTGCTCGACACCCTCGAGGCCGACCACGCCTTCCTCACCGAGGGCGGCGTGTTCACCCCCGACCTGATCGAGACCTGGATCGACTACAAGCGGACCGTCGAGCTGAACGAACTCCGGCTGCGCCCGCACCCGCACGAGTTCGAGCTGTACTACGACTGCTAGGCCTGGCGGATGGCGGGGGCGCGCGAGCGGGCCCCCGCCATCAGGGGTACCACGATCCCGGCCGTGGCGGAGCTCGTGAGCCGCACGGCGGAAGCGGCCTCCGCCTGCATGCAGGGAAACCCCTCTGGCAAACGCCGGTGCTCAGCCGAGCTGGCCAACCCGGCGGATGGTCTCGTCGGCGGGCTGGCCACCGGTGATCTCGATGTCGTCGATGACGGCGCCGTCCCTGAGCCTGATCAGCCGGTCGCAGCGGGCGGCGATCTGCGGGTCGTGGGTGGCGATGATGACCGTCATCTGGTTCTCTTCGCGCACCCTGACCAGCAGGTCGAGGACCCCGGTCGCGCTGCGGGAGTCCAGGTTGCCGGTCGGCTCGTCGGCCAGGAGCAGGCGCGGGGTGTTGATCAGGGCCCGGGCGATGGCGACGCGCTGCTGCTCACCGCCGGACATCCGGGCGGGCAGCGACCGCTCGCGGCCGCCCAGGCCGACCGCCTCCAGGAGCTGGCGACCGCGGCCGGGCTTGTCCCAGCCGGTCCGGTACGGCAGTACCGGCGCGATCACGTTGTCCAGGGCAGTGAGCGCGGGCAGCAAGTTGTAGCGCTGGAACACGAAGCCCACCGTCCGGCGGTAGGCGGCGAGCGCCCCGCCGCGCAGCGCGGTCACCTCGACGCCATCGTTGACGATCGTGCCGGAGTCCGGGCGCTCGATCGCGCCGATCAGGTGCAGCAGCGTGGACTTGCCGGATCCCGACGCGCCGGACAGCGCGACGAGCGCGCCGCGCCCGACACGGAAACTGACGTTGTCGGCGGCGGCCACCGGCTGGCCGCTGCCCGTCCCGTAGTGCTTGCTGACGCCCCGCAGCTCGATGACGGCCGGCGACGCCGCGGGACCGGGGGCGGGGGCGGCATCAGCGTCGGTCATAGCTCACTCCTGGGCGAGTAGCTGGGCGGCGGGCAGACGGCGAAGCAGGTGCGCGGGCAGCAGCGCGGCGACGCAGGTCACCAGCACCCCGGCCGCGGCCGCGGCGCCCGCGGCGACGTAGAGCAGCGACGGAAGCTTTCCGGCGAAGACCGCGGCACCCGCCAGCCCGATGGCGGCGCCGATGGCCGAGCCGGTGATGCCGGTCAGTGCGCCCTCGGTGATCACCAGGCGGCGCAGCGCCCGCTCGGGCCAGCCGAAGGCGCGGATGGTGGCGAGCTCCGACGCCCGTTCGGTGATGCTGATCAGCAGGGCATCGGCGATCGCCAGCACGCCCAGGGCCACCGTCGCCGCGACCGCGACATAGTCCACGCCACGAACCTGGACCGTCACGAAATCGCCGAGCAGGGTGCCGTAGACGGCGCCGCGGAACGCCAGGTTGACCGCGATGAGCAGGGTGAGGGCGGTCACGCCGACGGCGAGGCTGAGCGCGCCGACCAGCGTCCGGCCCGGGGTCCGGAGCACGTTCACCAGGGCAAGGCCGGCGATCCCGGACGGCTGGCGGGCGCGGCGCACGCCCAGCGCCGGCGGCCGGACCGAGGCGACCGGGTCGGCCCGGGCGGCCAGCGCGGCGGGCGCCGCGCCGGCGACGACCGCCAGCGTCATCGCGACCGGAATGGCCAGGGCTGCGCGAGCCGGCGAGGCATGCAGTCCCAGTACCGCGGCCAGCGGCAGGGACAGCAGCGCGCCGAGGATGCCCGCGATCAGCCCGATGAGGGCGACCTCGCCGAGCACGACGGCGAACAACCGGGGCCGGGTCCAGCCCAGAGCCGCCAGCACCCCGAGCTCCCGCCGCCGGCCCCGGACCGCCGCCGTCGCCGAATTGGCCACGAACAGCGCGCAGACGACCAGGATCAGCACGAACAGCGTGACGCTGCTGTGATCGACCGCGTTCAGGATAGAGATGGTGACGCCCTTCTTAACCCAGTCTTCGGTGAGCAGCAGCGCGGGCGTGCCGAACTTCCCGGCCGGCACCGCCACGGCCGTCGGCGCCGGGGAAGAGCCGGCGACGATGTCCACGGTCAGGTGAGTGCGGAGCTCGATCTCCGCCGCCACCGTCTTGATCCGGTTCAGCGAAGCCGGACTCGGGCTGGTCACCCCGGCGACGCGGACCCGGATAACGCTGATCGGGGCGCGGTCAAGCTGCCCGTCGCCGGTGAACGAGCTGTTCTCCAGCGCGGGCAGGGCGGCCAGCGTGGTGACGAGCTGCACCGGCTGGCTCACCAGGCCGCCCAGGTTCAGGCTGGGCAGCAAGTCCGCACCGTCCAGCGCCTGCTTGCTCGCCGCGTTGGCCGGCGCGGCCGCGGCCGACTGGTAAGGCCCCAGCGGCACCTGGGACAGCGGGTCGAAAGCGGCGATCTTGCCCTGGCTGAAGGTTCCGGACAGCACCGGCACCGGCGGGCTCGTATAGGTCGTCCCTTTGGCCGGGAGCAGTACGTGCTGCCGCAGCGTCCGGTACTGGCGATCGGCGTTGTCCATGGGCGGCAGGACGAAGGCGCCGGCCGACTCCCATATCGAGCCCGGATTGCTCGCGGCGGCGGGCACCAGGTCACCCTCGCGGCCATGACGGTAACTCACCTGCCCGGCGGACCAGTACACAGAAAGAGCGTTCTCCAGGTGCTGGCGAAGCGGTCCGCCTAGCATCTGCAGCAGGTACTGGTAGGCCTGCCGGGCAGTGGTCGTCGTCCTGAGTACGGTGCGGCCGGCCTGCGTCACGTCCGTGCTCATCGTGGCCGGGTCGAGCACCGGCGCCGCCGAAGGGGAGGCCAGCTCCTGGACCTGGGTAACCGCCGACTCCCCGATGCCGCTGGCCGCCGTGGCCAGCACGGGGAACTCGGCGCCCTTGACGAACGCGGAGTCGGGGTTCAGGCTGCCGTAGTTCTCCGGCAGGTACCGGCCCGAGGTCACCGCGTGGTCGAGGCCGTCCAGCTGGGCCTCAGCCTGCGGGTCGATGGCGGCGATCAGCATCGGGAACTGCCAGCCGACGGCGAAGCCCGCATGCCCGTCCAGGTTCGGCCAGCTGAGCGTCCCGGGCGGGGTGCCGTCAGCATCGATCTTGGACCAGCACCATGCTCGTGCCTGCGCGGCGAAGCTGAACGGGCTGGCCGGAGTGGTAGTGACCGGGCACGGGGTCACCGTCGAGCCTCCCGGCAAGGTCTCGCTGGTCGCGCCGTTATCAAAGCTGAAATGGATCCGATCCGGCGTGACGTAGACGTACGAGGCGGGCTGCGGGATGCGGGTGGCGCCGTTGGCGCTCACCCAGGTCGTGCCAACCCGGTACAGCTGGCGGCCGGGCTGGGCGATGTCGGCGGCGGGCAGCCAGACCGGGAAGCCCGCATACATGAAGGCGTAACCCACCATGGCGATCGGGGCCGCGACCTGCACGCCGGCGATCTTGGCGATCTGGTGCCACTGGGCCGTCGTGATTCCGCCGTAGATGCCGGACAGGAAGTCCGGCTGGACGGAGCCGGTGGCCTGCTCCAGCCTGGTCCGCGCCCCCGCCGGGCGGACCAGGATGTCGTAGGAGGGCTGGAAGTGCGCGTTCACCGTGCCGACGGTGCGAACCTGGGCGGCGCGGGCGGCGGCCGTCAGCACGGTGAACGCGGTGGTCGCGACGAGTATCCCGGCTAGCAGCGCCAGCGCACGGCCGGCCTGGAACCGGAGCTGAGACCAAGTGAGCCTGCCCACGGGACTACTCTGGTCCTTACCTAGTGGCAATGCAAGCACGTTACCTAGTGCCAATGTAAGCCGAGACCGTATTGTTATGCCGTCCGGGCAGGAGAACTGTGACATGCCTCTTCACCACGCCGTGCTCGCTCTCCTCGCGGCCGAACCCGCGCACGGCTACGCGCTGAAGGGCAGCTTCGAGCAGGCGGTGGGCGAGCAGTGGGGCGGGCTGAACATCGGCCACCTCTACCAGATCCTCGACCGCCTGACGCGTGACGGGCTGATCGAGTCACAGCGGCAGCCGCAGCCGGTCAAGCCGGACCGGCTGGTGCACCGGATCACCTCGGCCGGCCGCGAGGAGCTCGCCCGCTGGCTGGACGAGCCGAGCGTGCGCGCTCGCGGCTACCGTGATGATTTCTTCCTCAAGGTGGTGGCCGCCGCCCAGGCCGGGGATCCCGCGACGCTGGCCGCCGTGCTGCGCCGCCAGCGGCTGCACCTGCTCACCGAACTGCGCAGCCTGGCCGCCGCCAGGGACGCGGCCGGGAAGTCGGCCGTGACGGCGCTGCTGGTGACGGCGGCCGAACTGCACGTCCGGGCCGATATCGAGGTGGTCGACGCCGCCGAACGCGACCTCACCCCCGACGTGCTCGCCGTCCTGCGCCTGTCCGCGTCACCCGAGACGGAATCGCCCGGTATCCAGCTGCGCGAAGCGCCGTAGGTCAGGGGCGGGGCCAGTCGGCGAAGCGCTTGCGCAGCTCGGCGATCTCGTCCGGGCCGAGGCCGAACGACGCGAACACCCCGTCGCCCCACTGGTCAAGGCGGGCGGCGGCCTCGGCGAAATCACGGTCGGTCAGCCCAGGGTCCAGGCGCCGGGCGAAGCCGATGATCTGCTCCCGGGTGTAACGCTCCAGGGCGGCCGCGGTGTCCACGTAGTCGCGCGGCTCGACCCGGCTGGCCAGGGCGCACACCTTGCCGCCGACCACGTCTTCGAGGTCGAGAACGGGGCCGACCTCCATGATGACCGGACGGCGGGACCGGTCGAAGTAGGCCAGCTGGAGCATCATCTGCTCGCCGCCCGGCGCGGTGACGATCCACTCGGCCAGCGCGTCGCCCAGGCCGTAGAAGATGTCGCCGAGACCGCCCGCCTGGTCCCGGCGCTCGGTCCCGAAGCCCGCCTCGCGCAGCGCGCTCTCGACCGCGGTGGCGGCCGCCGCCACGCTCGCCTCCTCGTCGGTGAACAAGTCGACGTCGGCCGTGAAGCGGTCGACGACCCCGTACGCCATCAGGGCGTTACCGCCGCCGAGGGCGAATCCGTGCCGCGCGGCCGCGCGCAGGGCAATAGCGGCTACCTGGCCGTGCAGCTGGCCGACCGGCATCAGGCCGCGGCGACCGCCGCGCGCAGGACGGGGTGCTGGTCCTCCCATGCCTGCCGGACGCCCGGCGGCAGGAACAGGTCGGGCCACAGCGCGATCAGCGTGTCGCCGTCCAGGTGCGTGGTGAGATCCTCGGCCTGCCCGGCTTCCCGGAGCACGGTCTGGTAGAGCCAGCGCCGCATGTCCGCATCAGCGAGGTCGAACGTATGATCAGGATTGCCCCAGAACAGCCAGATCGGCAGCTCGACCTGGCCCTCAGCGGGGCCGTGCAGGTCGGCGAGGCTGGCCACGACCACTGCGCGACGGCCGGGCCGGGACTGGTACCGGCCCTTAGCTGCGTCGGTGTGGATGGCCACCATGGGTCTAGCGTACACCCCCGGGCTCACCCCTGTCGAATGTACGATCGATGGACATCTTCAACCTAGCACGGACAAGGGGAGCCATGCCGGCCGGACCACCGCCCGTCGTCCGCGCGGCCGGCCCGGCGGACGCCGGGCCGGTCGCCGCGATCTTCGCCCATTACGTCGCCACCAGCGTGGCGACGTTCGAGGAAGTCGCGCCGGCCGCCGCGGACTGGGGGCGGCGGCTCGGCGAGCTGACCGCCCTGAACCTGCCCTTCCTGGTGGCCCAGGCCCATGACGGGGCGGACGGGGACACGGCCGTCTGCGGCTTCGCCTACGCCAGCCCGTGGCGGCCCAAGCCCGCCTACCGGCACACGGTCGAGGACACCGTGTACCTCTCCCCCGGCTGCACCGGCCGCGGCATCGGCACCGCGCTGCTCGGCGCGCTGCTGGCCGGGTGCCCGGCGGCGGGCGCCCGGCAGGTCATCGCGGTCATCGCCGATACCGGCAGCGACGCGTCGGCGGCGCTGCACCGCCGGCTCGGCTTCACCGAGGCGGGCAGGCTGGCCGCCGTCGGCCGCAAGCACGGGCGCTGGGTCGACACCGTGCTGATGCAGAAAGACCTGGGGCCGATCAGCAAGACCGGGCTGATGCAGAAGGACCTGGGGGTGACCGGTTGAGCACCGCGTTCACCGCCGGCGAGCAGCAATGGCAGGCACGGCTGGGGAAGCTGAGGGATGTGGTGCGCCAGGAAATGGTGACGAGGCAGCTCGCACGGGAGCTGCCGGCCCGCACCCGTTCGGCTGATTGATCTTGGGTGCGGGCAGGGGACGCAGGCCTTGCGCCTGGCCCGGGGCGGGTACGACGTGACCGGGGTGGACGCCTCGGCGGACCTGCTGGCCCGGTTCGGGCGGGACCTGGCGGCCGAGCCGGCTGAGGTCCGCGGCCGGGTGCGGGCCGAGCGCGCCACGATCGAAGATTATGCCGAACGAGTCGGCGTTCCCCAGTTCCCCGCGGTGCTCTGCCACGGTGTGCTGATGTACCTGGACGACCCCGAGCCGGTCGTGCGCGCCATCGCGCGGCTGACCGAGCCCGGGCGGCGTGGCGTCGCTGCTGGTGCGCAACGGCGACGCGATGGCCATGCGGCCGGGGCTGCTGGGTGACTGGGCGACGTGCGCGGAGGCGTTCGGCACCGACCGGTACGCCAACCGGATCGGGCTGAGCGCCCGGGGAGACCGGCTGGGCGACCTGACCGGGCGGCTGGCGGCGCACGGCCTGGAGGTCACCGCCTGGTACGGGGTCCGGGTCTTCACCGACACCGCCGCTGACGACGCCGCGCCGCCGCCGGACCTGGCGGCGCTGCTCGACTGCGAGGAACGGGCCGGGCGGACCGATCCGTACCGGCAGGTGGCGGCGCTGCTGCACGTCATTGCGCGCCGCCGCGACGGAGGGACAATAGCTCCGTGACGGGACAGCGGTGGCCAGGGCTGCTGGCCGAGGCGTGGGCAGCCCTGGACGGGGACGCGGCCGCGGATGGGCGGCTGCCGGCGGGGCTCGAGGTGCTGTGGGTCAGCGGGGAACCGGGGCGGCTGCCGTCCCGGCTGCCGGCCGAGGAGGTGGCCATCGCCTGCACCGCGGCCGCGCTGCTGGCCGCCGCGGCGCTGCACTCCCAGCGCGGCGGGGACGGCGGTTCCCGCGGCTCCCCGGCCGCGCGGCTGGACCGGGCGCACATCGCGGCGGCCTTCCGGAGCGAGGCGTACCTGCGGGTCGGCGGGGAGCCGGCGGCCCGGCTTCGCGCCGCTGTCGCGGTTCTGGCGGACGTCCGACGGCTGGATCCGCACGCACGGGAACTATCCCTGGCACCGGGACGCGCTGCTGCGCGCGCTGGGCTGCCCCGATAACCCGGAGCCGGTGGCGGCGGCGCTGGCGGAGCTGGACGCCCGGGAGGCGGAGGACCTCGTGACCGGCGCGGGCGGGGTGGCCGCCGCCGTCCGCACCGAGGACGGCTGGCGGACGGAGCCGCCCGGGCAGGCGGTCGCCGCGACCGCCCTGGTCGAGGGGACGTCGATCGGCGGCGCGCCGCCGCGCTGGCGGGCCGCCGGCGCGCTGCCCGCCGCAGGGATCCGGGTGCTCGACCTCACCCGGGTCATCGCCGGCCCGGTGGCGACCAGGTACCTCGGCGCGCTCGGGGCGGACGTGCTCCGGCTCGACGCTCCGGACCGGCCGGAGCTGACCCTGCACGCCTACGACGGGCTGCCCGGTAAGCGCAGCGCGCTGCTCGACTTCGGTACGGACGAGGGGAACGCGCGGCTGCACGAGCTGCTCGCCGGGGCCGACGTCCTGGTGCACGGGTACCGGCCGCACGCGCTGGAGAGGTTCGGGCTGGGACGGCAGGAGCTGGCCGAACGGCATCCCGGCCTGGTGGTGGTCGGCCTGTCGGCATGGGGCAGCCGCGGTCCGTGGGGCGGCCGGCGGGGGTTCGACAGCATCGTGCAGGCGGCGTCCGGGATCGCGCGGGCGGAATCACCGGATGGCGACCGGCCCGGGGCGCTGCCGTGCCAGCTGCTCGATCACGGCACCGGCTACCTGTGCGCGGCCGCCGCGCTGCAGGCGCTGGCGCGGCAGTCCGCCCGCGGCGGCACCGTGTTCCGCGAGCTGTCGCTGGCCCGGACCGCGCACTGGCTGCTGGGCCTGCCCCGGGATGCGGCTGGCGCTGACGCCGGCGCCGGGTTCCCGGGCTCCGGATGGCGGGTCGGACCGGGAATGGCTGACCACGCTGGACAGCGCCGCGGGTCCGGTGACCACCGTGCGGCCGCCCGGGCAGCTGGACGACGAGGCGCTGAGCTGGGCCGGGCCGCTCAGCCGGTACGGCGGCGACGAGGCCGCCTGGTTACCTGGCCGGGTTAGCCGACCGGGACCAGGGTGAGGTAGGCCAGGCCGAGCAGGTCGTAGTAGCCGCGCAGCCAGTGCGAGCGGTGCTGGTCGACCTTGGCCCGGAGCTCGGCGGCCTGGGGGTGGTCGCCGTGGGCCGCGAGCCATTCCTCCTCGTCGCACTGGTAGCCGGACTCGAAGTCCTCCCACTCCTCCAGCGTGGCGGTCTCGATCCAGGCCGGGCGGAAACCCGCGGCCACGGCCAGGTCGACCATGCCGGCCAGGCTCGCCGAGCTCCCCCGCGGTCTGCCCGGCCACATGGCGGCCAGCTCGGCCTCGGTCGGCGTCCGGTGCCAGAAGCCCTCGCCGAGCAGCACCCGGCCACCCGGGTTGACCAGGCGCCGGAGCTCGGCCAGGGCCGCCTCGACGTGCCCGGGCGGTTCGACCTCGGTAATCGCGTGGCTGGCGCCGGCGCAGCAGCACCAGGTCAGCGGGCCCGCGGCTGGTCTTGACGCCGGATTCCCGGACGAACGTCGACCCGGTCGCCGAGGCCGCGGGCCTGGGCGCTGGCCCGGCCCCGGGCCAGGTCGCCCTCGTTCAGTGTCCAGGCCGGTCCCGGTCGCCGGGGCGCCGCCGCGAGGACGCGGAGCATCAGCTCGCCCCAGCCGCAGCCGATGTCGAGCACGGAGCCGGGGTGGTTCGCGGCGAGCCGGGCGACGATCCGGGCCGCCCGGGCCTCGGACAGCGGCCCGTGGAAGGTCAGCTTGGTCAGGGTCGGCGGCAGGCCGGCGTCAGCCGTAGGTCGCGTCAGTCATATGGGCGCAGGCTAGTCCCGGGCCGGCCGCTGCGCCTAATGGATTTTCCCGCCCGCGATCCCGGGCGGCGCGGACCGCCGGCGGCGCCGGCCTTCCCTGCGTTACCGTCAGCAGAATGCGGGGTAAACGCTGTTGGTCCGGCGCGTCGCGGACCTTAAGGTAAGTACTGCTGTGAGAGCTTACGAGGTCATTGAGCGGATTGACGCGTTCTGTGAGGCCGTGCCACGCCGCCGGGCCAGGGCCGACGTGTACGGGCCGCTCGTGCTGTTCGTTCCCACCGGTAACGGCTGGCCGTACTACGCGCGCCCCCGGCGCGGCCTCCGGCCGCCGGTCACGGCGGCCGACATCCGCGCGGTCCGCGCGCGGCAGCGTGAGCTGATCATCCCCGAGTCCTTCGAGTGGATCGAGCAGGTCGCGCCCGAGATGGCCGCGGCCGCGGCGGAGGCGGGCCTGGAGGTCCGGGCGCATCCGCTCATGGTGCTGGCCGCTCCACCGCCCGCCGGCCCGCCCGCTGGCCCCCTGGCGCTCCCGCCGGGCGTGACCGTGCGCGAGGTCCCGCCCGAGGACGCCGAGCTGGACCGGGTTCTGGGCGGTGCCCGCGGTCGCGTTCGGGCAGCCGGGAACCGCGGTCGGGCAGGCCGGGACGGTGGAGCGCGACAAGATGGCGGCGGACTACGACGGCGGCACGATCGAGATGCTGCGGGAACGGCTCCGCTCGGGGCAGTCGGTGGTGGCGGCGGCGTTCGGTCCGGACGGGCCCCTCGCCGCTGGTAGCTGCCAGGCGGTGGATGGCGTCGCGGAGATCACCGGGGTGGGGGTGCTGCCGTCCTCGCGTCGGCAGGGTCTCGGCGCGGCCGTCACCGCCCTGCTGGCGCGGGGCGCGCTCGACCGCGGCGTGGTTACCGTCTTCCTGTCCGCCAGCAACGACGCGGTGGCGCGCATCTACGCCCGGATCGGCTTCCGGGAGATCGGCGTCGCCATGATCGCCGAGCCCGCTGACGGCTGACGGCTGATTGCGGGTGCCGGCCTGTGCCGGCTGGCGGCTGGCGGCTGGCGGCTGGCGGCTGGCGGCTGGCGGCGGATTCTCGCGGAGTTGGCGACGGGTGTGACTAATGGGCGTACTGCGATCGGTGTGGCATTTCGTGGAGTGCGCTAATACGAACAAGTATTCGCTCTTTCATGATCGTGAAGGATTTTATACCTCATAGGGGCTAAAAGCCTTCGTGATCATGGAAGATGCCGCTCATGATGAAACTGGTGGGGCTGGAGAGGATGGCAGGCCCGGTGGGATGGCGAAGTGGCGACGGCGTGGAGTCGCGGGAATCGAGAGGCGCGCCGCGGGAGTCACTCGGTTGCCAGGCCGCCGACGTTCGAGGGGCCTGGTGGCGTCTGGTGTTCGCGGGGCCCGGCGGCGTTCGGCGTGTCACGTCATTGTGACGCGCCGCCCCTCGTCGCCGCCGGCCCCGCAGCAGGATGGCCAGTTCCCGTAGCCCCCGCACGGGTCCCCCGTGTTGGCCGATCCTGCTTCTACAGAGGCGGCCCGGAGGGTCTTGATACACCTAGTTCGTCGTCATCGCCGGAGTGGGAGGATCAGCGCATGGCAGAGGCGCGGCGGCGGGTGGCCCTGGTGACCGGCAGCTCACGGGGGCTGGGGGCGGTGATCGCACGGCGGCTGGCGGATGACGGCCTGGCCGTGGCGGTCAACGGGAGGCCCGGCGACGAGCAGGTCATGGCGGTGAGCCGGGGCATCCGGGACGACGGCGGCGTCGCCGAAGGCTTCCACGCCGACGTCACCGACGAGGGCCAGGTCGCCGGGCTGGCGGCCGCGATCAGCGACCGTCTCGGCCCGGTTGACGTGCTGGTGGTCAACGCCACCGGCCCGCAGCCGGAAGCCTCGGTGACCGAGGCGACCTGGGCGGATCATCTCGCCCAGCTGGATTTCTTCGTCAAGAGCCCGGTGCTGCTCGGCCGCGTGCTGCTGCCCGGCATGCGGGCCCGGCGGTACGGCCGCATCGTGCACGTCGACTCCGAGGTCGCGCATCGGCCGCCGCCGGGCCGGTCGGCCTACGCGACCGCCAAGAACGCGCAGATCGGCCTGACCCTGAGCTGGGCGCGCGAGCTGGCCCCGGCCGGCATCACGGTGAATACGGTCGCGCCCGGTTTCGTCCCGGTGGAGCGGCACGCGGACGTGCCCGGCGCGGACCGGCAGGCCTACCTGGCCACGGTGCCCGCGGGGCGGATGGGAACTCCGGCTGACATCGCCCGCGCGGTGAGCTTCTTCGCCGCCGAGGAGGCCGGCTTCGTCACCGGCCAGCGCATCGTCGTCGACGGCGGCCGCGGCCTCGGCAGCTGACCACGACGGTCAGGCCGGTTCCCGCGGCCTCGGCAGCTGACCACGAGGGCCAGGCCGGTTCCCGCGGCCCGGCGGATCGTCTCCGTAAACCCTGGCCCGCCCGGCCGCGTCACGTATGAGGGATCGCAGGGGAGGGACGCGGCCGTGAATGCAATGCCGGGCACGGGTTTCGGCCTTCACCGGGGATTAACGGACCAGGGCCGCGATGGGCCTTGAACAGGCGGCGCGCCAGCATCCCGGCCGGGCGCCGACCGGACCCGGTCACCGGGCTGGCTGCCTGCACGTCGCACGGAACCTGTGCTCGCAGGCGCGAGCGCACATCACGCATCACCGGTGGTTCGCCGTCGCGCTCACCAGGCGGGATGGTCCTGCGCCTGCTCGCAGCCCTCGGGTATCCGGGCGCGCTGTGGTTTTCCGATTCCTTCGTCTATCTCGGCGCTGCCTTGCGGCCGCAGCCCAGCCCGGAGCGGACGGTCGGTTACTCGTTCTTCCTGCGGGCGCTCGAGCCGTTTCACAGCCTCGCCCTGGTGACGGGCCTGCAGCACTTGATGGGGCTGGGCATCGCGGTCATGATCTACGCACTGGCCGTGGGCAGCGCGGTGCCGCGAGGGCTGGCCTGCCTGGCGGCCGTGCCGGTGCTGGCCGACGGATTCGAGATCGAAGACGAGCACATGGTCATGGCCGAGACCCTGTTCATCTTCCTGGCCATGCTGGCGATGCTGCTGATCGTGCGGCGCGGCCGGGTGTCGTGGCGGACCGCCTTGCTGGCGGGGGTGATCGCGGGGTGCGCGGTCGACGTGCGGACCGAGGGCCTGCCGCTGCTGGTCGTGTTCGCCGCGTTCCTGCTGCTGCGAGGCCCGAACGGAGCGCCGGCACCGGATGGGCGGCGGAAGCGGCTCGGCTGGATGGCGGCGGGGACCATGGTCCTCGGCTGCGCCGTGCCGGTGCTCGCGTACATGGGGTGGTTCCATGCCCGACCGGCGAATACGCGCTGACCCGCTCCGAGGGGCTCTACTTGTGGGGCCGGGCGTCCTCATTCGCCGAGTGCCCGGTGATCAGGCCGCCGGCGGATGAGCGCGCGCTATGCCCGTCCGGGCCGCCGTCGAGCCGGACCCCGCCGGGTGACTTCATCTGGCATGCCCCGCAGGTTCTGCGCCTGGCGGGCGGCCCCGTCAGCGCCGCCAACGACGCTCGTCTCCGCGACTTCGCCCTGCGCGCTATCAGGGCGCAGCCGCTCGGCTACCTGCGCTCGGTGCTGGGCGGCCTGGCGCGGTCCGTGCAGTGGCCCCGGCAGCCGTATCCGGACGCGGACATCGCCTATTTCTACTCCTTCCACCCAGCGCCGGAAGCCATCCCGGCCGACCGGTCCTGGGTCCCCGGCGGCACCCCGTTTCAGGACGCCGTGCAGTACGGCCACGCGAGTCCGAGCCGGGTGGTGGAGCCGTTCGCGATCGTGATGACCCAGTACGAGCGGTGGTTCTTCACCTACGGGCCGCTGTTCGGGCTGATCCTGCTCACCGGGCTAGGCGGCGTCGTGACGCGTCCGCCGGAGCCCGGCCCGCCTGACCTGGTGCCGCCGCAGCGGCAGCATGCTGCCGTGGACGACCGCGGTGGTCCTGCTGGTCTTCCCGATCGCCACCGCGGACTTCGACTACCGGTACCTGCTTCCGGTGCTGCCGTTCGCGGGCCTGGCGGCCGCGCTCTCGTTCGCGCCGGTGCGCGGTCAACCCCCGCCCCCGCCGCCGCTGCTACCGCCGCCGTAGAACTTACGGGTCACCTTGACGACCTTGATCGTCTGCTGGACCTGGGGCGCGGCGGCGTACTTGGCGTTGCCGGCCTGGTTGGCGGCGACGACGCAGGTGCCCGCCGCGGTGTAGTGCACGGTGGAACCGGACACGTGGCATACCCCCGCGCCGCTGCCGCCACCGACGGAGAACACCACCGGGTTACCCGAGGCGCCGCCGGTCGCCGACAGCAGCGCCGAGGACCCCACCGCCCCCGACACCGGGGCGGTGAAGGAAATCGACTGCGGCAGCTTGCGGACCACGATCGTGCGCTGGACCTGGGGGGCGGCGGTGTACTTGGCGTTGCCGGCCTGGTTGGCGTCGACGACGCAGCTGCCCGCCGCGGTGTACGTCACCGCGGAACCGGACACCTGACAGACATCCGAGCCGCCGGAGAACACGACCGGGTTACCCGAGCCGCCGCCGGTGGCCGACAGGACCGCCGAGCCGCCCACCTTCCCCGACCCCGGGGCGGTGAAGGCGATGGACTGGGAAAGCCCGCTGACCGTGATCGTGCGCTGGACCTGGGGCGCGGCGGTGTACTTGGCGTTGCCGGCCTGGTTGGCGTCGATGACGCAGCTGCCGGCCGCGGCGTAGGTCACCGTAGAACCGGACACGTGACACACCCCGGGGCCGCTGGCGCCGTCGACGGAGAACACGACCGGGTTACCCGAGCCGCCGCCGGTGGCCGACAGGGACGCCGAGCCGCCCGCCGCTCCTGCTCCCGGGGCGGCAAAGGAGATCAGCTGGGTCGATTTCGGCCGCGTGGTGTAGGCGTAGTGGTCGGCGTCGGTGATCTTCGAGGTCCCGGCCGGGGTGGTCACGGTGACGGGCACGGTGCCCGTGCCCGGCGGGGTGGTCACGGTGATCTGGGTACTCGAATCGGCGGTAATGGTCGCGGCGGCGTTGCCAAAGCGGACCTTGGTCGCGCCGGCCAGGCCGGTCCCGGTGAGGGTAACGGTGGTCCCGCCGGCGACGCTGCCCCCGTTAGGAGAGGGCGCGTTGACCACCGGGCGGGTGGCGGTGTAGGTGAAGTGGTCGGCGGTGGTGACGCGCGAGGTGCCCACCCGGGTCGTCACGGTGATGTCGACCGTGCCGGTCCCGATCCCGGCGGCCTGCGCGCCGGCCCCGGCGGTCGCGGTGGCGCTTCTGGGCGGGCTGGTCACGATGATCTGCGTGTCCGAATCAGAGATGATCGTGCCGTTCACGCCGCCGAAGCCGACCACGGAAGCACCGGTCAGGCCGGTGCCGGTCAGGGTCACCCGGCTCCCGCCCACGGTGCTGCCGCTGGCCGGGGACACGCCGGTGACCGCCGGGAGGATGACAGGACGGGGCAGCGGGGAAGAGTTAGAGCTGGTCGTCAGGTGGATGCCCAGGAACGCGCCCGCTATCGCGATCACGACGGCGCCGGCGATGGCTCCGATGCGCCGGGGCCGGCGGCGCATGATGCGCTGCCGCAGGGGAACCTGCAGCACGGTGCTGCCCTGGATCGCGGCCGACCCCGCGGATGGCCACAAGGCCGCCAGCAGCAGCGCCGCCTCGCCCAGGTGCGACCGGCCTCGTTCGTGCCAGTCCGGCCCGTAGGCCTGCGCGGCGACCTCGTTGAGCGCCGTGACGAACACGGTCGCGTCGGCCGGCCGGTCGTCGGGCTGCTTGGCCATCCCCGCGGCGATCACCGGCCGCAGCGGCTCAGGCACCGCGTCCACCGGCACCGGCTCGGACACATGCTGGTACAGCAGCTCCGCGGCGGAATCCCCGCGGTACGGCGGCTGGCCAGTCAGGCACTCGAAGAACGTGGCCGTAGCCGCGTACACATCCCCGGCCGGGCTGGCCGGGCCGCCGGAGAACTGCTCGGGCGGCGCGTAGGCCAGCGTGCCCCCCGCGGCCGTCCGGTCTCCGGTCCTGGCCGCGATGCCGAAGTCGGTGAGCTTGCTCGTCCCGTCCCCGTCGATCAGCACGTTCTCCGGCTTGTAATCCCGGTGCACCACCCTGCGCGCGTGCGCGGCGGCCAGGCCCAGCAACGAGCCCTGCAGGACCACCAGGGCGGCCTCCGGCGTGGTCCCGCCCTGCCGCGCCAGGATCTGCCGCAGCGAACCCCGTCCACCAGCTCCATCACGATCGCCGCCCCCGACGGCGACTCCACGTACTCGTACAGCCGGACCACGTGCGGATCATCCATCGAGGCCAGCACCGCCGCCTCGGCCTGGAACATCTTCGCGAACCGGGTATCAGCCAGCAGGTTCGGGCGCAGGTACTTGATCGCCACCAGGTTCCCCGACGTATCGTGCCGGGCCAGTACTACCTCGCCGAAACCGCCCGAGCCGAGCGCCTTCAGCCCGGTGTACCCCGGAACGGTCCACCCGGCCGCGCCTGACGGCCCGCTGCCACTTCCGGTGCCGCCATTTCCGGTGCGGGTCGCGCGACCGGTGACCATCGTGTCCTCGGGCATCGCTAAGCCTCCGAGCTAGGGTTCATGAAGATGGGCATGCGCCTGTCCTGACCGGACGAAGGATTCACGCACGGCATAATGGCCGGCCGCACGACTGACGCGCGGCTCGGGAAATCGCGTAATTCCGCGCGGTTCATCGCGCTGCAGCAGCTATCGAAGCCGGAGCCGCGGAAGATGGAGGAGCCAGCCTCAAGACCGGCCAGTAAAACCGATGTGATGGCCGCGCCGCGGGCCGCGATCGCGCATACCAGAAATCCGGCGCAACGGAATAGCCGCTGCTTTTCTCGGGACATACTCACGCTGATCCCCCCACCCCGGGACGGTCATGAAAACATGCTGCCGCCATCGCATTGGCCTGGCGGCGGTGCACTCGATATTACGACGCAATGCAGATGTATGTACGACGTCCGAGGCAAGCTGCTGGTTGACTTCGGCTCTTCCTTTTTGCCGTCCGGCTAGCGGGTCCGTTACCGGTGGGTCCGGTGAGGCATTCGCAGTTCGGAAAATAGACATAGAAGGCAACAAGAATACAGGTGTATCGTAAACTAATGTTACATACGCATTTACCTCAGACCTGGACAATCAGGAGCAATATTTCCGGGCTATCGCGGCGCTTCGGGGCCAGGACGATGTGACATCATCCCGTCTACCCCGCCGGTCATAACCGGATGCATTAGCATTAACTGCGGTTCCGTACCGGCGAGACACGGACGGCTTCGGCGTCAGGCTGCTCCGGCTCGGTGGCGCCTGCATGCGGGCAGCGGCACCCCTGGGGCGGATCGGCCGCGAGAATTACTTCTACTTAGGTGGGCCGTGCAGAGCCAGCGGCGGCCAAGACGGCGGGGGGATCCGCATGAATCACAGCGGCGACGAGCAACCACCGACCGGATACGCGCGCCCCTTTCTGCCCACGGAAATAGAGAACCCGAGCCCGCCGGGCGATAACGCCCGCCCCTACTTGCCGACCGAAATAGAGCATCCCTACCAGCCGACCGAATACTCACTCCCCCGCCCGCCAGCCGGACCCGCGGGCCCGCTCTTCCCGACGGACATCGACGACTTCAGCCGGCCGCCGTACAGCGGGCACCGCGAGCCGCCGGCGGCGGGCCCGTCCTTCCCCTCGCCGGGTGACCGGCCCGCCCAGGCCGGGTGGACCGATCCGCCATCGGGACTCACGAGGTACGGTCCCGGGGTTCCCGCTGCCCTGCCCGCCGACACCGGGCACACGGCCGAGCGCATCTGGCAAGCCGGCCGCCCGGCCAGGCAGCCGCGCTCATGGCGCTCGCGGGCTGGCGCGGCGCTCACCGTGATCTTCCTGGCGGCCGCCGCCGTGGTACTCTACCTGCGCTTTCACCATGCGCCCATCCACGTGACCGGGGTGGCGATCACGCAGCAGACGCAAACCGGTTGCGGCGTGGACGTGACTGGCAGGATCAGCACCAATGGCGCCGCCGGGACGGTTTCCTACCAGTGGCTGTCCCAGCCGGGCGGGCAGACGCCGCAGCCGCTGAGCAAGCCGGCCGCCGCCGGGGAGGACGCGGTGTACGTGACCGTCGCCGTCCAGGGCAGCGGCCACGGCAGCGCGTCACGCAGGGTCACCCTGCAAGTGCTGGGTCCCGACACCCAGACCAACTCCGTCTCGGTGCGGCTGCACTGCTGAGGGGGCCGAAGCCGGCGCCGCGAGGGAACGCCCGCTTACCGGCGCGGGCGCGTCACATCGGACCAGTCGCCCATTTGCGCCTGGATGTATTCGATCCATTCAGTCGCCGCCAGCGTGCTGGGATGATCCGGACCCAGCTGGCGCTGCAACTGCGGCAGCATGGACCGGAATTCCCGCTCCGCTCCGGCGTGATCCCCGTGCGCCGCCATCTGCTGGGCGACGCTGAACCAGGCGATCAGGGTAATCGGGTGATCCTCGCCGAGCTTGCGGCGCAGATGGGGAAGCATGTACCGGAATTCCTTCCGCGCGCCGGCCTCATCCCCGCGGGCCGCCATCTGCTGGGCGATGCTGAACCAGGCTGCCAGCGTGTCCGGATGATCGGGGCCCAGCCGGCGCCGCAGTCCGGTGAGCAGCCCCCGGAACTCCTCTTCAGCTCCGGCATGATTGCCGCGCGCCGCCCTCTCCTGGGCGATGCTGAACCGGACCATCAGCGTCTCGGGGTGTTCGGGGCCCAGGTTTGCGCCGGGCCGCGAAGAGCACGAAATTCCGCCTCGGCCCCGGCGTGATCCCCGCCGCCGCCATCTCCTGGGCGAGCCTGAACCGGGTCGCCAGCGTGTCCGGGTGATCGGCACCGAGCGTGTGCCGCTGGCGGGCGAAGGTCTGCTGGAATTGCTCGAGTACCTGGCCTGAGCGCCGAGGCCGCCGGCTGACGGTCAGGCTCGCCTGGTCGGCCAGGGACGGCGCGTGACCGGCCGGAACCGGGGGCTGCGGCGGGCTCGCCGCATCCGAGCTGTACCGCTGGAGCCCGAGCGCGGCCCGCAGCGCGTCGGCGAACTCCCCGCAACCGGGATACCGGTCTTCCGGCGCCTTGGCCAGGCCCCGGCGCATGACCTCATCGACGGCGGCCGGAAGTCCCGGCCGCAGCGATCCCAGCATCGGCGGCGGCTCCGACAGCTGCGCGTACATCACCGCCATGGCCTCGTCGCGCTGAAATGGCGGCCTGCCGGTCAGCAGGACGAATGCCACGCATGCCAGCGCGTATTCATCGGTGCGAGCGTCGACTTTCTGGCCCCGGATCTGCTCGGGCGCGGAGTAATCCAGCGTTCCCATGAAATGGCCGGTCGCCGTCAGGTTGGTCGAGGACCACGCCGAGCCCTTGGTCAGCCCGAAATCTGACAGGTATACGTGGTCGGGCCGGCCTGGCCGCGCATCCACCAGGATATTGGCGGTCTTGACGTCCCGGTGCACGAGTCCCGCGGCATGGGCCGCATCGAGGGCCGAGGCTATCGCCGAGACAATCGCGGCGGCGCGGGCGCCGGGCAGCGGACCTCAGCCGGCGGACCAGCGAGCCTGCATCACCGCCGGGCACATACCGCATGGCGATGAATAGCACCCCATTCGCATCGCCAGCTTCGAACACCGGGATAATATGCGGATCATCCACGGCCGCCGCCGAGCGGGACTCGCGAATGAAACGGCGCCGGAATTCTTCATCGGCGGCCAGCGCCGGCGAGAGAACCTTGAGCGCTACCTGCCGCTGGAGTCGCTCATCCCGGGCCCGGAATACGACCGCCATGCCGCCCTCGCCGATCTGCTCTTCCAGGCGGTACCCGGCAATTCGCGAACCGGCGGAGAGGCCGGCCACGAACCCGCCGGCGGCTCCGGGCTGGCAATCACTCATCACCCCTCCAGGCCACGCCAGCAGTCAGCATGAAGCCGCCGGGCCCTGATGCCTGAAGTCAGATAGAGGTAAATTACGCTGGCCACACCCACCCCTTGCTGCCACCCACCCCGCAACCGTGATCGCAGGTCCCGCCTCCAAAGCTAGCACGGCCGAAACAAGGACACGGCATTTCACTTGTTCGGCTGCCATAGCTCGCCAGCGATACAGAGCACTATGGTTCGGGAGCGATACATGTTAACAGAACTGCCTTAATGGCAGGTTGAAGGCCTTCGGCAGCCATTATGGGTAAATCCGGCTCGCCGCGGAAGTGCCGGCGCTGCTTCTTCCTAAGGCCCGCTGACGCGTTCTCCGAGGGCGAGGCGGTGGCCGCCGGGGATCTCGACGACGAAGTCGCGCAGGCCCCAGGGGTGGTCGGTCAGCGGCATGACCACGGTGGCGCCGTGACGCTGGCAGTGCTCATGGAGGCCGTTCACGTCGGTCACGCCGATGTAGGCAGCGGTCGTCTCGTTCACGCCGGGGCGGGCCGCGCGGACGAGCGCGAGGCCGACCGCGTCCCGGCTGAGCAGCACCAGGCCCATCTCCTGCTCTTCCAGTTCGACGGTAAAGCCGAGCACGTCGCGCAGGAACGCGGTGGCCGGCCCCAGGTCGGTCACCTCAAGGTTGGGCCGGCAGCTCTGCCATTCGCTCACGCTTGCATGCTACGCATCAGGCGCGCGCTGACGACGGCCAAGCCGAGGATCAGCGCCCCGGTGACCGCCAGCGCGGCCGGGACCCCGAGGGACTGACGGAAGTACCGGATCGCCGCCGGGGTGACGTAGCCGAACATCGCCAGCGTGCCCAGGGCCAGCAAGGGCGTGTTCCGCAGCGGCACGGCGGCCGCCATCACGGCGGCGGCTGTGGCGATGCCGATGGCGTACATCCAGCCGTGCTCCCCGGCCGCGAGGGCCGGTGCGATCAGGGCCAGGATGACCCCGCACGGCATGGTCACCCAGATCGGCTCGACGTGCCGCTGCCACCCAAGCCACGCCCACGCGAGGCCGAACCCCCACAGCGGAAGAGCGTAGGCCAGCACGGGAACCGGGCCGGGGCCGCCCGTGATCGTCGCGATCGAGCCGCAGATGGCGATGACCAGCCCGCCGAACAGGGCGGCGTTCTGCCCCGCGCGCCGGCGCACCAGCCACAGCACCGCCGCGTACACGGTGACCGCAAGACCGACGGCCAGGACCGTGACCGCGCCGGTGCCTCGGTACACGCCATACACCGCCAACCCGGTCGCACCGCCCGCGCACACCACGGAGAGGAACCACACCACCCCGGCCAGCCGCTGGATCGCGGGTTCCCTGACGCGTGCGCACGAGAATGCCGGCCACGAGGAAGAGGACGCCGGCGCCGGCGAGGACGCCGGTGCGCCCCCAGCCGCCGAGCTCATCCCACCGGCGGCTGAACGCGGCGATGCCGCCCGCCAGGAGCAAGACGGCACCGACGTAGGCCACCGCTTCGGTCAGCAGCGAGACGCGCGGCCGGACCGGTTCCCCTTCGGCGGCTGGTGCGGCGGCGAGCAGTCCCTGCCGCCGTGCCCAGTAGTAGAAGCTGCCGATGACCAGGCCGATGACCGCGGCAAGCACGAGCGGGAGGGGAGTAAGCATGGTCATCAGCCTCGCGGCCGGCGGCCCGCGCGGCATCCGCGCTGCTACTCAACCGGGAGGCCGTATTACTCATGAGTACGGCAGCCGGGCGGCGGTGTCAGCCGACCTGGGCCACGCTCAGGACGGCCTGATTGCGGCGGCCCTGGCCGGAGGCCGGGTCCCAGTCCTGGTGGAGGCGTCCCATCAGCGGCGAGGAGATCAGGAAGTCCGCGGTGGCCCGGTTGCAGGCGACCGGGATGTTGCAGACCACCGCGACCCGGAGCAGGGCCTTGACGTCCGGGTCGTGCGGATGCGGCTCCAGCGGGTCCCACAAGAACACCAGCAGGTCGATCTCGCCCTCGGCGATGCGGGCGCCGATCTGCTGGTCACCGCCGTAGGGGCCGCTCCGGAAGCAGGTGACCGGCAGCCCGAGCTGCTCCTGCAGGAGGTGACCGGTGGTGGCCGTGGCGAACAGCTCATGACCGGCCAGCAGGTCGAGGTTGTACTCGGCCCACTCGAGCATGTCCCGTTTCTTGTTGTCGTGCGCGATCAGGGCGATCCGCCGCCCCGCCGGCGCCGCCGCGTGCTCGGCCATGCCAGGCCCCCTCGGATAGTCGTTGCCGGGCTCGGTGCCCCGTTGGCTCAGTCTGGGTGCTGGCGAGCTATGCGTCCAATGACTAGGACGAGGGAAAGACGTGACATCTAGTCATGGATATTCGCTGACCTGGCAGGTCAGTAGGTGATGCCGGGGAACTGGTCGCGGGCCTGTTCCAGCTGGCTGGCCCATTCGCGGGGCCAGCCGAAGGCGCGGGCGGCCTGGCCGCTCAGGTCGGCGGCCGCGGCGCCGCTGGTGAAGTGGACGTACTCGCCCCAGTTCATCCGCCGCGGGTAGGTCCCGTCGGCGTCGCGCGGGAAGTGCTCGGCCAGGTCCCGGAAGAACCTGTTCATGACCTGCGCCTGGCCGCAGTCGCGCCACAGCGGGTAGAACCAGTCGCGGAACCAGCGGGTCCGCCGGCGGGGGAAGTCGTCGCTGTTGCGGGTGAACCGGCGGTAGACGTCCTTGGCCTCGCGGTCCATGCCCAGCGCTATGTACAGGTCGTAGATGTAGAACTCGGCCCACTTGCTGTCGCCCCAGATCTCGTAGGCGGGCGATCCGTGGGTGCCGTTGTTGGCGCTCTCCACCGAGTGACCGATCTCGTGGGCGGGCAGCTCGCGAGCCAGGGTGTTGCTCTCCTGCCAGTTCTCCAGCCCGCAGTCGCTGACGTTGTGGTGGTCGTGGACGGGGCTGACGTAGTAGCCCGCGTGGCCGCCGCCGTGCCGCCCGGCGTGGTGGATGGAGTAGATGCGCGGGTCGGGACCGAACGCGTCGCCGTAGGTGGCCTTGGAGTACTGCCAGGTCGCATTGATGAACCCGGGCAGCCAGGCGATCTCGGCGCGGCGCACGTCGGGGTCGGTGTAGATCACGCAATGCTCGTCGTGATGGTAGAGCCGCAGCAGCTGGCGGTGATCGAACCAGTGCTCCTGCCAGGTGGCCGGCGGGTCAGCCAGCT
>CAWIUF010000076.1:0-49596 GCA_963839095.1 uncultured Actinomycetota bacterium
GACGGAACGGCGGGACGTCCAGCCGTGCGGCCGGTCCTATTCAGGTGTGTATAGAAGACATGGGGAGCCGACGTGGGTAGCCACGGTCGGGGTGGACGCCTGGGCCGCCGTCGCGACCGCTCGGGCGGAGCTAGCAAAGATTGACCCGGCGGCGCTGAGTGATACGATAGAAACGATGACTTTACGCCCGATGCGCATGATTCCTCCATGACAGAACCAGAGGTCAGCAGCCTGGTGCTGCCCTCCACAGACCCGCCCGGGCGTTTGGAGTCTTGTGGAGTTATTACCAGTTTCGACCTATCCGTACACATAGCGTAAAACAGCCGGTACGCTTCTACCAAATATCAAAATAGGACGATTTCCCGGGTTCTGCTTTTGCAAATGCGAAAGATTGGCCGGATGCAGTGCAAGGACTCCTGCAATTTTCACGGGGCGCAGGAATTGCCGGAGCAATACCGCGGGGGTACAACGTGGCCGAATTAATGTCCGAAATTAGCTCGCTTGTTCCGTATATGTTCTGGTAGTAGCATTTGCTCCATGCACCCGGTGACGCCGGCTGGTGCGCTGGTCGGGCGTGAGAGCGAGATGTCGCTGCTGACCGGGATGGTAAAAGAGGTGTCCCTGGGGCGCGGCGGTGCCGTGCTCATCGAGGGCGAGCCGGGTATCGGGAAGTCCGCGCTGGTCCGGGCGGCGGTGGCCGACGCACCGGACGCGGGCTGCCAGGTGTTCTGGGGGGCCGGGGACGAACTGGGTCAGGAGCTGCCGCTGCTGCCGTTCCTGGACGGGCTGCGGGTCCGCGAGCCCTCCCCCAACCCGCGCCGGGAGGCGATCGTCAGGCTGCTGCGGGGCGAGGTGGCCGCGGACCGGGGCGCGAACGTGCCCGCGGTGCTGGCCGAGCAGCTGCTGGCGCTGGTGACCGAGCAGTGCGCGGTCCGGCCGGTGGTGCTGGTGGTCGACGACCTGCAGTGGGCGGATCCGGCCAGCGTGACGCTGTGGGGACGGCTGGCGCGGTCGGCCCGGCAGGTACCGCTGCTGCTGATCGGGATGATGCGGCCGCCGCTGCGGGAAGACCTGCTGGCGCTGCGCCGGTCGCGGGGGATGACAGGTCGGCTGCAGCTGGACGGGCTGGCCGGGCCGGCGGTGACGGACCTGGTCGCGGCGCTGGCGGGCGGCCTGCCGGACGACGGGCTGCTGCGGCTGGCGGACGGGGCGGCGGGCAACCCGCTGTACGTCACCGAGCTGGTCGCCGCGCTGGCCCGGGCCGCCAGCCTGACCGTGACCGAGGCGGGAGCGGCCGAGCTGGCGGGCGATTCGGCGCCGGAGTCGCTGTCGGCGGCCATCGCGGACCGGCTGGGGTTCGTGACCGGGCCGGTGCGCGAGGTGCTGCGGGCGGCGGCCCTGCTCGGCGTGGACTTCACCGTGACGGACCTGGCCATCGTGCTCGGCCGCAGCGTGGCGGACCTGGTCCGGGCCATCGACGAGGCGTGCGCGGTCGGGGTGCTGACCGAGTCGCGGCAGCGGCTGGAGTTCCGGCACCCGCTGATCCGGGCCGCGCTGTACGACGAGATGCCGGCCCCGGTCCGGGCCGCCTGGCACCGCGACGCCGGCCGGGCCCTGGCCGAGGCCGACGCCCCGGCCGACCGGGTTGCCCGCCAGCTGCTGCGGGCGGCCGCCGAGCCCGACGGCGCACCGAGGCGCACCGGGCCGATGGACGAGTGGATGCTCGGCTGGCTGGCCCGCACCGCGGACGCGCTGGTCGACCAGGCACCCGGCGTCGCCGCCGAGCTCCTCACCCGGGCCGTCGCGGGCTCTCCGGCCGGCACGGCACGGTACGGCTGGCTGGCCAGCCGGCTCGCCGACGCCCTCTACCGGATGGGCGACCGGCCGAGGCCGAGCAGGTGGCCAACGTCGCGCTGGAGTACGCCACCGAGCCCGATGTCGTCGAGGACCTGCACTGGACGCTGGCGCAGTGCCGCATGCTGGCGGGCTCGGCCGCGGAGTCGCTGGCCGCGCTGGACCGGGCGCTGGCCGCGCCCGGCATCTCGGCCCGGCACCGCGCGCGGCTGCTGGTGCTCGCCGCGCGCACGCACCTGCACCTCGGCGAGGTCGAGGAGGCGGGCCGGGTGGCCGCCAGCGCGCTCGAGGCGGCCACCGAGGCGGCCGACAACTGGGCCATGGCCTGGGCGCTGCACGTGCTGACGATCATGACCGGGGTGCAGGGGCACGTGGCGGACACGCTGCCGCTGTTCGACCGGGCGCTGGCCGTGACCCAGGCCGACGCGGGGCTGACCGACCTGCGGCTGCTGCTGCAGATCAACCAGGCCGTCACCCTCGGCAACCTCGACCGGTACGACGAGGCGCTGACCGCGGCCCGGCAGGCCCGGCAGCTGGCCGGCCAGGTCGGCACGGTACGGCGGCGGACCCAGGCGCACTGCGCGCTGGGCCAGCTGCTGTTCGAGACCGGGCGCTGGGACGACGCGCTGGCCGAGGTGACGGCCATGGACGAGGACCTGAAGGAACCCGGGGCCGCCTGCTGCGACCTCGGCATCGCCGCGGTGATCTGCTTCCACCGCGGCGAGACCGGCGAGGCCCGGAGCCACCTGGCCGCCGCCGTCCCGCACGCCGAGCGGATCGGCCACCGGCTCATCGGCCCGCTGGCCCTGGCCCGCAGCCTGGACCGCGAGCAGGATGACGCGCTGCCGGAGGCGCTGGCCGCGCTGACCGACGGGTTCGACGGCAATACCGAAGAACTCGAGGAGATCGAGGACCTGCTGGCCGACGCCGTCCGCCTCGCCGCCCGCACCGGCGACCTGGCCACCGCCCAGGCCCTGGCCGGCCACGCCGATACCCTCGCCGCCGGCTCCGAGGTCCCGCACCGGCAGGCGAACGCGCTCTACTGCCGGGCCCTGCTCGACCACGACGCCCCGCGGCTGCTGACGGCCGCCGAGCGCTACGACGACGCCTCCCGGCCGCTGCTGCGGGCCAAGGCGCTCGAGGCGGCGGCCGGGCACTTCGTCGACGCCGACGACCGCGAGCAGGCCCGCGCCGCGTTCACCCAGGCCGTGGAGGTCTACACCGACCTGGAGGCGGCCGCGGACGTGGCCCGGCTGCAGGCCGAGTTCCGCACCCACGGCATCAGGCGCGGGCCGCACGCCAAGCACCGGCGGGCGCGCAGCGGCTGGGAGAGCCTCACCGCCACCGAGATCAAGATCGCCGCGTTCGTCGAGGAAGGGCTGTCCAACCCGGAGATCGCGGCCCGGCTGCTGCTGTCCCGGCGGACGGTCGCGACCCACGTCTCGCACATCCTCAAGAAGCTCGACGTCAACTCGCGCATCGACATCGCCCGCGAATCGGCCCGGCGGGTTAATCCGCCGAGGTGATTGCGGGGCGGGAACGAAACCCGTTCGGCTGAAGGGTTTTGGTTGTCTGGGGGTTGGGTGGGGACTGTGAGCCGCCGGGGGAATTGGACTCACAGTCCCCACGCTTAACCCCCCGCAGGTGCGCCCTAGGCCAGCCCAGGCGGGGGCGCGAGCGTGAAGTACACCGCCTTGCCCGCGGGGGTACGGTAGGTGCCCCACTCGTCCGACAGCGTGTCCACCAGCATCAGGCCGCGCCCGGTCTCGGCGTCGACCGGGGCGGGGGCCAGCACCGGCAGGGCCCGTGACGTGTCATGCACGTCGACCCGCAGCTGCCCCGGGGAGCAGACGATGGCGACCGTGATCGTCCGGCCCGGCTGGTGCGTGATGGCGTTGGTCACCAGCTCGCTGGTGAGCAGGACCGCGACGTGCTCGTCGACCGGGACGGCCCAGGCGCCGATGGCGGCCTGGACGTGGCACCGGGCCTGGCCGACCGCGGCTGGTTTTGCGGCGAGCCGTACCTGGCAGCCGTGCAGTTCGGTCGGACGGGGCGGCGCCATCGCGTTCATCGGATCTCCCTGAGGGTCCTCGGGTTGGAGCCTGGGGTCGGAGCCGGCCGGGCTGGTACGAGGAGCCCGTCGCCGCTTGCAGGAAAATAGTCCTGCAACTTGCAATGCAAGACATCGGTCAGGTGACGTATTTTGAACGACGGCTCGTGCGGGAGGGTCCGGGACGGTCAGCCGCGGGTGATGGTGATGACGGTCCAGGCGCCCAGGTGGATGCGGTCACCGTCGCGCAGCGGCACGGCCTGATGCGGCGGGACGTCCCGGCCGTTGACCCGCAGGCCGTTGTCCGAATCGGCGTCGGTGACGGACCAGGTCCCGTCCGGTCCCGCGGTCAGCACCGCGTGCAGCCGGGACACGCCCGGGTCGACGGGCGGCCCGGTCAGGTCGATCTCCGGCTCGATCCGCCGGGATACGCTGCGCCGCCCGATGCGGACCTCGGTCCCGGCGAGCCGGAAGCGCTGCTCGGGGTAGTGGACGGGGAAGGCGATCGACCCGGCTTCGGTCTCGTTCACCGCCTGCACGCTGTCGTAGTAGGCCCGGTCGGCCGCCACCACCGCGGTCCACGTCGCCGGCGCGGCGTGCGAGGGCTTCGTCGCCGACGGGGGCGAGAGGTTCCCGGCTAGCTGCGTCGGGAGCGGATCCGGCGGCACGGTCAGCGGCGCCGTGGCCGCGGCCCGCGTGGTCAGCGGCCCCGCGGGCGGCGGGCTCGCGGGCGGTGCGGGGCTGACCCACCACGTCTGGGTGCCCGGGCGGACCGGGCGGGAGGGATCGTAGGGTTCCACGCTGAGCGCCTCGCGCAGCGCGTCGGCGAAGTCGCCGCAGGTGTCGTACCGGTCGTCCGGCTCCTTGGCCATCGCCCGGGCTATTACCTGGTCCACCGCGCCGTCCAGATCGGGCCGCACGTCGGTGACCCGGGGCGGCGGCGCGGACAGGTGCGCGTAGAGCACCGCCATCGGCACCTCGCGCTTGAACGGCACCGAACCGGTCAGCAGTGCGTAGGCCACGCACCCGAGGGCGTACTGGTCCGCGCGCCCGTCCACCTCCCGCCCGCTGATCTGCTCGGGCGCCGAGTAATCGGGGGTACCGAGGAACTGCCCGGCCTGGGTCAGCCCGCTCACCGATTTCACGCCCCGGGCCAGCCCGAAGTCGGACAGGTACACGTGCGGCGGGCGGCCGGGGGCCGCGTCGACCAGGATGTTCGCGGGCTTGACGTCACGGTGCACGAGGCCGGCGGCGTGCGCGGCGTCCAGGGCCGAGGCCACCGGGGAGATGACGGTCGCCGCCCGGTGCGCGCGCAGGCCGCCCTCGCGCGCCACCAGCACCCGCAGGTCGTCGCCGGCCACGAAGCGCATCGCGATGTACAGGACGCCGCCCGCCTCGCCGGCGTCGTAGACGGGGATGATGTGCGGGTGGTCGACCGCCGCGACCGCCCGTGCCTCGCGGGTGAACCGCCGCTGCACCAGGTCGTCCCCGGCCAGCAGCTTCAGCGCCACCACCCGGCCGAGGCGCTCGTCGCGGGCACGGTAGACCGCTGCCATCCCGCCCACGCCGACCAGCTTCTCGAGCCGGTACCCGGCCACGCGGGCACCCGGAGCCAGGCTGGTCAGCAAGCCGCCCGGCTGATCGGGGGAATCTCCGGCCACCACCCCTCCTCCCGGCAGCCATCACCCTATCCCGACAGACGGTCATCCGCTGGCCCCGGGCCGGCCGGAAGGCCGGCGGCAGCGGGCTCGCGGACCGTGCGCCCGGGCTCTAGCATAATGAGAACAGGTTCTAGTTCTGGGCGGAGGCGGATGGACGCGGCACCCCCGACGGTGACCGGGCTGCTGCTGGCCCAGGCCGGTAGCTCGCGGCCCGGATTGCTCTTCGAGGAGCGGCGGTGGAGCTGGCGGGAGCACGTCGGCGAGTGCGCGCGGTACGCGGCCGCGCTGCGCGCCCGGCGGGTGGCCGGCCGACCCTTCCACGTCGGCGTGCTGGCCGACAACGGGCCGGAATTCTCCTTCCTGCTCGGCGGGTGCGCGTTCGCGGGGGCGGTGCTGGTCGCGCTCAACCCGGTGCGCCGCGGGGCGGCCCTGACCGCGGACGTGGCGCGCACCGACTGCCAGTTCGTGCTGGCCGAGCCGGGCTATCTGGAGCTGCTGCCCGCTTCGGACGTGCCGGTGCTGGCTTTTGACGAGCTCGAACTCCCGGCACGGGCTCCCGTGGAGCCGGTGCCCGCGGCGGCCGAGGACCTGCTGATGCTGATCTTCACGTCGGGCACTAGCGGGGAGCCGAAGGCGGTGCGGGTCACCCACGCCAAGATCGCGGTGCCGGGGGTGATGCTGGCCGGGCGGTTCGGGCTCGGGAGCGGGGACACGGTGTACGTGTCGATGCCGATGTTCCACTCCAACGCCGTCATGGCGGGCTGGGCGGTGGGGCTGGCGGCCGGCGCGGCGATCGCGTTGCGCCGGCGGTTCTCCGCGTCGGCGTTCCTGGACGACATCCGGGCCTTCGGCGCGACCTACGCCAACTACGTGGGCAAGCCGCTCAGCTACGTGCTGGCCACGCCGGAGCGGGACGGGGACGCCGACAACCCGCTCCGCATTGCCTACGGCAATGAAGGCGCACCCGCTGACCTGGAAAAATTTGCCGAACGGTTTGGCTGTCACGTCATCGACGGGTTCGGGTCCACCGAGGGAGGCGTGGCGGTCAGCCGCGGTCCCGATGCCCCGCCCGGTGCCCTTGGCCGGCTGTCCGACGGCGTGGCGGTACTCGACCCGGAGACCGGCCGTCCGTGCCCGCCCGCCCGGTTCAGCCCGGGCGGGGAACTGCTCAACCCGGCCGAGGCGGTTGGCGAGCTGGTAAACACGGCGGGACCCGGCCTGTTCGCCGGGTACTACGACGACGCTGCCGCCGATGCCGGCCGGATGCGTGACGGCCGGTACTGGAGCGGCGACCTGGCCTACGCGGATGCCGACGGGTTCTGCTGGTTCGCCGGCCGGGCCGGCCAGTGGCTGCGGGTCGACGGGGAGAACCTCGGCACCGCGCCGATCGAGCGGGTCCTGCTGCGCCACCCCGCCATCGCCGCGGCGGCGGTCTACGGGGTGCCTGATGTCAGTGGCCCGGGCGATCAGGTCATGGCCTGCGTGGTGCTGCGGGAGGGGGCTGCGCTGACGCCCGCAGAGCTCGGCGCGTTCCTGGCCGGGCAGGGTGACCTAGGGCGTAAGCAGCGGCCGCGGTTCGTCCGGGTCGCCCGCGCGATGCCGCGCACGGCCACGTTCAAGGTGATTACCCGGCTGCTCGCGGCGGAAGGCTGGCGAGCTGGCGGCGATCCGGTGTGGTGGCGTCCGGACGGGCGCGGGCCGGAGTTCGTGGTGCTCGAGCCGGAGCAGGCCGCCGCGCTCGACGCTGGCTCAGCGGCGGCCGGGCGTTCACGTGCTGAGCCCGGTCAGCACCTTCCAGGGCAGGATGGGCAGGTCGCGCACGCGCACGCCCGACGGCGTCGTAGACCGCGGCGGCGACGGCCGCGTCCACCCCGGTGGCGCCGAGCTCGCCGATGCCCTTCGCGCCGATCAGGCTGGCGGTCTCGTCGTACTCGTCGACGAACGAGACGTCGAGGTCGGCCGGGATGTCGGCGTTGACCGGGACGGCCACGTTGGAGAGGTTCTTGGCCAGCCACCGGCCGTGCACCGGCTCCTGGTCGCTCTCCTCCATGGTGGCCTTGCCCCAGCCCCAGATGATGCCGCCGGTCATCTGCGCGCGCGCCGTGACCGGGTTGACGATCCGGCCGGCCGAGTAGACGCCGACCGCGCGCCGCAGCCGGAGCAGGCCGAAGTCGGGGTCGACGCCGACCTCGACGAAGATCACGCCCCAGGTCCGCATGGCGTAGGGGGTGCCCTCGCCGTCCTGGCTGAACTCGCTGCCTCCGGGTAGTTCGAACCGGCCTTCGCCGACGAGCTCGTCGAGCCCGGCGGCAGCGAGCGCTGCCAGCGGGTCGTCGCCGCTCTGGCCCAGCTCGGCCAGCTGCTTGGTCACGTCGCGGGCGGCGGCCGCGACCGCGCTGCCGGTGCCCATGGTGGTCGAGGAGCCGTAGGTAGGCCCGGTCGCGGGCAAGTCGGTGTCGCCCCAGCGGATCTCCACCTGATCCGGGGAGATGCCGAGCTCCTCGGCGGCGATCTGGCCGAGCACGGTCTGCACGCCGGTCCCGATGTCGTGCACGTTGGCCTCGACCACGGCGCCGTCGCGGTGCAGCCGGACCCGCCCCGCGCTGGGGAACCGGAAGCTGCCCATGGAGCAGGTGGCCAGGCCGTGCCCGATCACCCACGGGCCGTCCCGGCGCGGCCGCTCATGACGGCTGCGCCAGCCGTAGCGGCGCGCTCCTTCGTCGTACGCCTCGCGCAAGCCGTTGCTCGACCACGGACGGCCGTCGGCGGGCGAGACCGCGGCGAAGTTGGCCAGCCGGACGTCGAGCGGGTCCCGCCCGGCCGCCTCGGCCAGCTCGTTCATCGCGCTCTCCAGGGCCCACAGCCCCGGGCCCTCGACCGGGGCCCGCATCGGCGTGGGCACGTTCAGGCTGACCCGCTCGATCAGCTGCCGCAGCCGCAGCGCGGGCACGGCGTACAGCGACTTGCTGGCCTCGGTGGACGGCTCGACGTGCGTATCGGCCAGGGCCGCGTTGTTGACGACCTCGTGCTCCAGGCCGAGCAGCACGCCATCGGCGTCCGCGGCGAGCCGGATCGTCTGCTCCATCCAGGGCTGGTAGCCCACGTTGCTGAACTGGTCCGACCGCCGCAGGTGCAGCTTGACCGGGCGGCCCGCCACCCGGGCCGCGGCGGCGGCCAGGATCTCGTGCGGCCAGATGTAGCCCTTGCCCCCGAACCCGCCGCCGGTGTGCCGCGCTACGACGTGCACGTCTTTCGGCGTCGAGGCCGAACGCGGCGCTCACCACCGGGATGACGGTCGAGCTGGCCTGCACCGCGTCCCACAGCGTCAGCCGGCCGTCGTCCCAGCGCGCGACCGTGCCCGAGGTCTCCATGGCGTGGTGGTGGCGGGGCGGCTGCAGGTAGGCCTGCTCGATCCGGATGGCGGCCTGCTCGCGGGCGCGCGGCCACGTCGCCCTTGGTGAAGACCACCTCGTCGTCGCCCATGGCGGGCTCGCGCCGGCCCTGCCCGATCAGCACCGGCGCCTCGCGCTCGCAGTCGACGACCACGGCGGCCCGGCCCGCCTCGGCCGCCTCGACCGACTCGGCGAGGACGATCGCGACCGGCTGGCCCTCGTAACGGATCCGGTCGTCGGAGAACGGCATCACCCGGACCGCGGACGGTGCCGCGAGCTCGGGGAAATCCGGCAGGTCGGCGGCGGTCAGGACGGCCGTGACGCCGGGCAGGACCCGGGCCGCCGTGACGTCGACCCCGCGCAGCCGCCCGGCGGCGACGGGCGCGCCGACCAGGATCGCGTGCAGCACCCCGTCGGGAGAGTGGTCGGCGGCGTAGCGGGCCGCGCCGGTCAGCTTCAGCGGCGCCTCGACGCGCGGGTGCCGGCCCTACCGGTGCGGTCACTGCGCACCTCCCGCCATGAGCAGGGCCCGCACGGCGGCGTTCTGGGCCATGGTCACCTTGAACGCGTTCTGCGGCAGGGGCGCGGCATCGGCCATCGCGCGCTCGATGACCGGGGTGAGCGCCTGCCGGGTGAGCTCGGTGCCCGGCAGCTCCGCCTCGGCGGCGTCCAGCGGCCACGGTCGCTGGGCACCGAGCCGAGCGCGACGCGCGCCGTGGCGATCCGCGGACCGCCGTCGTCCGGCCGTCTGGTCGTCGCGAGCCGCACGGTCGCGGCGGCGGACACGATCGCGTACTCGTAGGACGCCCGCTCGCGCACCTTGACGTAGGCCTGGCCGTCATCCGGGCGGGCCGGGATCCGGTAGCCGGTGATCAGCTCGTCCGGGCCGAGCCGGGTCTCGCGCATCGGGTCGCCGAGGGCGGCGGCCTCCTGCTGGGTCAGGTGGAACTCGCGCATCGGGATCGTCCGCGGTCCGGCCGGGCCCAGCACGCTCGGCCTGCGCGTCCAGCGCGGCGAGGGCGACGGCCGGGTCGGACGGCTGCACCGCCACGCAGTCCTGCGTCCAGCCGAAGATCGCCTGGCGCTCGTGCCGCCCGGCCAGGGACGCGCAGCCGCTGCCCGGATCCCGCTTGCTGCACGGCCAGGACAGCGGTTCCTCGGCGCGGAAGTACGGGCAGCGGGTGCGCTGCAGCACGTTGCCGCCGAGGGTGGCCCGGTTCCTGATCTGGGCGGAGGCCGCCTGCAGGCAGGCCGAGGCGAGCGCGCCCGCCATCCGGGTGACGAGCGGGTGCTCACCGACCTCGTTCAGCGTGGCGAGCGCGCCGATGCGCAGCTCGTCCCCGTCCTGGGTGATGCCGCGCAGCTCGTCGAGGTCGCCGATGTCGACACACGGTCGGCGGCGGCGATGCCCAGCCGGAACCAGTTGAGCAGTTCGGTGCCGCCTGCGATCACCGCCGTCTGCGGGCTGGCCAGGGTCTCCACCGCCGTTTCGGCCGTGCCTGCCCGCGCGTAGGCGAAGTCCCTCATCGTTCGGCCTCCACGTGCGCGGCGGCCAGCACGGCCGCGGTGATCTGCGGGTAGGCCGAGCAGCGGCAGATGTTGCCGCTCATCCACTCCCGGACGCTGGCGTCGTCGGCGGCGTGTCCCTCGGCGATGCAGGCCACCGCCGACATCAGCTGCCCCGGCGTGCAGTAGCCGCACTGGAAGGCGTCGTACTCGGCGAAGGCCAGCTGCACCGGGTGCAGCTCGCCGTCAGGGCCGGCCAGGCCCTCCACGGTGGTGATCTCGCGGCCCGCGCACTGCACGACCAGGGTCAGGCAGCCGTTCATCCGGTGCCCGTCGACCAGGACGGTGCAGGTGCCGCAGGCGCCCTCGTTGCAGCCCTTCTTGGCCCCGGTCAGCCCGGCCTCCTCGCGGAGCCAGTCGAGCAGAGTGGTCCGGGGCGAGACGACAGTGGTCCGGTCGCGGCCATTGAGCCGCAGCGTGACTTCCACGCGGTGAGCGAAGTCAAGCGTCATGTATCGGTTTCCCTCGTTAGCCTGGCACTGTGAGCTGCCTGCTTCCCTTCAGGCAGCCTGTCATGTGGCGAGCAGGGAAGGAGGGTCCGATCTTGCGGTATTCGGGGATTACGCGGCGGGCGTGGCCGGGCATGGTGTCCGAGTACGCGGTGCTGAAGCCGGACGGGGCGATCACGACGACGGGCCCGGATCAGATCGGCATCGGGTTCAGCGGCCATCACGGGCTGGTCCGCGAGATCGACGGCCGGGCCGAGCGGTACGACGCCGAACCGGGTTCGGTGTACGTGACCGGGGCCAGCCCGATCACCTGGCTCGACGTCACCGAGCCGGTCGAGGCGCTGGAGATCTACCCGGACCGGGCACTGGTCGAGCGGCTCGCCGGGGATGGCGGGGTCAGCGCCGAGGTGCGGCCGTCGTTCGCGATAGCCGACGGGGTCGTGTTCTCCGTCGCGTCCCGGCTGCGCCGGGCTCACCTAGCCGGACGGGCACCTGGCCGGTGCAGGGGCACCGTGGCCGGCGAGGCGCTCACTGATACCGAGGCGAGCACGCTTGCGCACCTGCTGGTCCGGCACATGCTGCGCGGTTACGGCACCCGCCCGGAGCGGGGACGGCGCCCAGCCGGATTGCTGCCGCCCACGCGCCGTCGGCGCCGTCGGCGAGTACATCCGCGCGCACCTGGCCGACGAGATCACGCTGGATGCGCTGGCCACGGCGGTGAACCTGAGCGCGTTCCACTTCGCCCGGTCATTCCGCGCGACGACGGGCATGCCGCCGCACGCCTTCGTGACCGCGCACCGGCTGATGGTCGCGCGTGACCTGCTGCTACGCGACGGCACGAGCGTGGCCGAGGTGGCCTTCTCGGTGGGGTTCTCGAACGTGAGCCACTTCCGGCGGCTCTTCCGCCAGCGCTACGGGCTCACTCCAGCCGATCTGCGAATGTCAGCGGCCTGATCGGTTAGCTGGCGTACTGGGTGGGGGTGGTGGTGTAGGTGCGGCAGGCGGGGGTGTGCCAGACCAGCACCCGGGTTGGGGTTGTTCCAGTCG
This sequence comes from uncultured Actinomycetota bacterium, assembly GCA_963839095.1. Taxonomy (GTDB): domain Bacteria; phylum Actinomycetota; class Actinomycetes; order Streptosporangiales; family Streptosporangiaceae; genus Palsa-504. Next base: position 12,020 of record CAWIUF010000076.1, read on the forward strand.
CCAGCCGTCGGCTGGCGGTTGCATCTGGTCGCGGCGGTCAAGGCGGAGCAGGAACGCAGGTCTGAGCGGCAGAGGCAGGCCAATGAGGCTGCCGCCGCCGGCGGTAAGCGGCCGCTGTCGCCGGGCCGGGCGCCCGGCGCGTGTTCGGCACCGCCACCGTTGAGATCGGCGGTCGGCACGATAGTTAGCCACGGCGCGGACTGAGGTCGCTAATCGTCACCGGGCGGTGGGTGTTCTCTGTTATTCACTCTTGGCTGGGCCGTCTCCTGGCGCAGTGAGCGCACGTACGGCCAGGCGACCTCGACTGCGCGGGCGTGGAGAGAGGCCACTCACAGGCACATGCCAGCCAGCGGCAGTTCGAGCCCAATTGCTATTCCCAGCGCGTCTGCTGAGTGCCCCTGCCTGGCGGTGAGGACGTTGAACCAGGCGTCCTTGAGCAGCAGGGCGGCGGCCCCGCGACTAGCACCTCGGCGGTCGGCCAGCGGCGGAGCAGCGCGACCGCGCTGGCCATGAGGATGATGGCCAGCGCGAGGTCCGGGCCGGCCTCGCAGGTGCCAGTGCGCGGCAAGCTGGGTTTGCGGCAGGGTCGCGAACAGCCAGGCGATCCAGGGGATGAGCCGATGGTAAGCGCGATACAGGCCGCCGGCAGCCACCACGGCAGCAGCAGCAGCCCCGGCTGCCCGGCGCGGCACCGAGGTGTCCATTGCCGCCACCGGGGCTGGCTCACGGCTCCCCGTCCAGCTGGGCCGGGTCATTCCCGGCCTGCGGCACCAGGCGGCGATGGCGGATCTGGAATCCCGCCGCCGCAGCGACGGCCGGGACTCCGCGACCACCCTGGGGAAGCGCAGAGCCACCCACGCGAACAAGGCGGCCAGCGGCAGTTCCGCGAAGGCCGCCTCGCCGATCGCTACCACGGTCGCGGTCAGTCCCTGCCCGACGGAACTCAGCACGTCCAGCCACGCGTCACAGCACAGCAGGGTCGCGTCATCGCCGCTGGTACCCCTGCCAGGGCAGAGCCACGGAAAAGCGACAGCCCGGTCGCGGCCAGCAGCGCGGCGAGGGCACGTCGAAGCCACCCAGGCCAGCCGCAGTGCATGGCCAGGTGTAGCGGCGGCGCGGAGGCGAACACCCGCGCGATGGCGGGGGCGAGCGCGAGGCTGAGTACGGCGAACAAGCAGGGCACCCAGCGTGGCACCAGGGTCTCTTCCACGCCCCGGGCAGTCCGCTGGAGGCATGGCACCCGGCCGCCCGCCGCTGCGCCCGTTTCACCTGGCCGCCCGTTCCGCGCAGCCGGGGCCCGGCCTCGAACGAGGCCGCCGACGCCCGTGCGCTCCAGTGCACGATGAAAGTGAGCTGTGACATAACCAAGGCTACCCGAGCCCACCTGACAGATCGAAACGGGCCGCCCGGCCGTCGCTGCGCTGGAAGGCGCGCGCTTCAGCCTGCTCCGCCAGTTGGTCGTAGAAGAGGATGCGGGCGCATCCGGCCCGAAGTCACCGTGAGATTCCACAAACCCGGACGTGATCCTGAGTACCTTCAGCGGATTACAAGTTTGAAGGACATCGACACGACTCCGAAGGAGCGCGGGTGGACGATTCATTCGAACGGTTCACCAGCCTCTACGACCAGTTCTACCGGAATGTCCTCCGCTACGCCCTCCAGCACGCGGGACGGGACTCCGCGGAGGACGTGACGAGTGAGGTCTTCCTCATCGCGTGGCGACGCCGGGACAGCATCCCGGACCCGCCGCTCCGTGGCTGCTCGGAGTGGCGCGCAACCTGCTCAGCAAGCACGCAGGGGCGGGCAGGAGGCGACGGCAGCTCACCGAGCGTATTGCCGCTCTCACCGGTACGGCCGACCTGGCCGCCTGGGATGCCGAGCATCACGTGGTAGAGCGCGAGACGGCCCTCGCCGTGTTCGTGTCACTGCCGGATCGCGACGTCGAGACGCTGACACTCGTCACCTGGCACGGGCTGAACATCGCCGACGCCGCCACGGTCGTCGGCTGCTCACCCCGCGCCTTCACGGTCCGGCTGCACCGGGCCCGCCGCCGCCTGACCGACGTGCTGCGGGACGTAGGCGAAAGCACCGTCCGACCGCCGGTCACATCACTACAGGGGAAATAGACATGCGCCAGACGGAAGAAATGAAGCTGGTCCCAAGCTGGAACTAGCACTACACCACCATGGCCGAGGACGGGTACGTCCGCCGCCGTGATCACGACTTCGCCGGCATACTCACCCTCACCGAGGCTCCGGCCCGGCCGCCTCGCGCCGGAGGCGGCTTACGGCGCTCACCGCTGGACTCACCGCCGCGGCTGCGGTCGCGGCGCGGTCGCGGTCGTCCTCGCCCAGGCGCGGCGCCCCACCAAGGTACGTACCCCCGCACCGGCAAGCCGGCCGTCGCCGCGCCGGAGTACGCGCGCGCGTTCCTGCTAACGAGCGCGGTTAGGCCGCAAGCACACCGGCTGTCAGCGGTACCTACTGGTACATCAGGACACGGGACACACGACAACGATGGCTAGGCCGAAGGAGCTCGTCGATGCCAGGCTAGACACCGGCCAAGAAGAAGATCCTGCCCAGGCAGCGGGACGACTTCGGCGCGCGGCTCGCGTACTCCGAGGACAGCTGGATGGGCCGGAACCAGGCCCGCACCGATCACCACGAGGAAGTCGCGGTCACCTTCGCTACCCCGGCCGGCGAGGCGGCGTGGAAGGCCGCTGGGTCACCGCCTCTCAAGACCGCCTATGGGACCAGACGCCAGACTGTGACCAGCGATTATCACATGAGCTTCCACTGGGGTCTCGGCAGCGCCCAGGTCACCTGGGATGACCTGCGGCACCTGCGGACGGCCAGGCAGCTCGACGCCGCGCTACGCCGGATGTGGGACCGCGAGCCGGACAAGTCCGGCCAGTTCGGCAGTACCAGCTACAGCGAGTACGTCTTCGAGTGGACGCACAGCTGCTGACAGCCCGGTACGCAGGCTATCCGGGGCGCCATCTACCAGTTGCCGCCGCCAGCCGGGCGTCATCACGTCGGCACGATAATGGTGCCGGACGGCCGCAGCGGTACTGGTCTCGCGGTGTCCGGCGGCGCGGGCGACTTCCTGATCATCGACCCCGGGACTGCCCAGGCCATCGCCTCGGGGAAGCCGGTGCCCTCCACCAGGGCGAGACGATCACCCCGGCCTCCGTCTCCAGCCTTGAGGAGTACGAGACCATGGGCTGGACCAGCCAGCTCAGCGGGTATCGACCCAGGGGGCGTCGTACCCAGCAGCGCCCCGATCGTCGCGGCGATGCCGAGCGACACCGTCAGCCGAGCCAGCGCTGGCTCACCGTAAGCGCCGGGCGTCCAGGTCACGAACAGGTTCTGTGGAGACTTCTGCTAGGAACAATTTATCGCCTAACAAGATCGACATCTATTTATATCGAATCTATTTTCCCAAACGGTGATACCGGGGCGGACGGACGTCAGGGCCGGGCATGGCACGATATGGACGTGCCGGCTAGTCACGGAAGCGCCGAACCGCTGTGGCGGGCGATAGCGGTCTACCGGTTCGCCAGCCTGGGCTACGCCGTGCTGCTGGCTATCCTCAACCGCGGCCACTACTCCCGGTTCGACTGGGCCTGGGTGGTCATCGCCGTGATGACGGCCTGGACGGCCGGCACCACCGTGGCCTACGCCCGCCCCGAGCGCCGCGCCCCGGTCCTGCTCGGCGCCGACCTCGTGGTCACCGCGGGCCTGCTGCTCAGCACCTTCGCGTTGCAGGACCCGCAGGCCATCCGGCACGGGGTGATGCCGGTGACCGGGATCTGGGTGGCCGGGCCCGTGCTGGCCTGGGCGGTCAGGTACGGCCGGCGGGCGGGCACGGTCACCGCCCTGATCATGTCCGGCTGCGACTTCGCGCTGCGCCACGAGGACATCACGGTGGTCCTCAACGGCGTGGTGCTCCTGCTGCTGGCCGGGGTGACCATCGGCCACGTTGCCCGCCTCGCCACCGAGGTGGAGGCGGAACGCCAGCACGCCGCCGAGATCGAGGCGGCTAGCCGGGAGCGGGAGCGCCTGGCCCGCGGCATCCACGACTCGGTGCTGCAGGTGCTGGCGCTGGTGCAGCGGCGCGGGGCGGAGGCGGGCGGCGAGGCGGCCGAACTCGGGCGCCTGGCGGGCCAGCAGGAGGCGGCACTGCGGACGCTGCTGGTGGCGGGCACGCGGGCCGGCCGCGGCCCGGCGGCGGCTACCGGGGCTCCCGGCGATGACGTGGATCTGCGGGCGCTGGTCTTGCCGTCCCAGGCGGAGGGGGTGGTGGTATCGGTGCCAGCCCAGCCCGTTCGGCTGGAAATGGGGGCGGCGGAGGAGCTGGCGTCGGCGGTCCGGGCGGCGCTGGACAACGTACGGCGGCACGGCGGCGAGCGGGCGCGCGCCTGGGTGCTGGTCGAGGACGAGCCGGGGCTGGTCACGGTGACGATCCGGGACGACGGGCCGGGCATCCCGGCGGGCCGGCTGGCCGCGGCGGCGGCCGCCGGGCGGCTCGGGGTCAGCCAGTCCATCTGCGGGCGGCTGCGTGACCTGGGCGGCTCGGCCGACATCCGGTCCTCCCCGGCGAGGGCACCGAGGTGGAGCTGCGCCTGCCGCGGGTGGCAGTGGCGCCGGGCCGGGGCGCGGGCTAGGGTGCGGGGCGTGGGACAGGACGCGCCGATCCGGGTCATGGTGGTGGACGACCACCCGATGTGGCGCGACGCGGTCGCGCGGGACCTGGCCGAGGCGGGGTACGACGTGGTGGCGACGGCCGCCGACGGGGCGCAGGCGCTGCGGGTGGCCGGGGCGGCCCGGCCGGACGTGGTCGTGCTCGACCTGCAGCTGCCGGACATGTCCGGGGTCGAGGTGACCCGCGGCCTGCGGGCCGCCCACCCCGCCGCGCACGTGCTGGTCCTGTCGGCCAGCGGCGAGCAGCAGGACGTGCTGGACGCGGTGAAGGCGGGCGCGGTCGGCTATCTGCTGAAATCCGCGGCCCGCGCGGAGTTCCTCGACGCGGTGCGGCGCACGGCCGGCGGCGACGCGGTGTTCACCCCCGGGCTGGCCGCGCTGGTGCTGGGCGAGTTCCGGCGGCTGGCCGCGGCGCCGGCCTCCGACGAAGCGGCGGCGCTGCAGCTGACCGAGCGCGAGACGGAGATCCTGCGGATGGTCGCCACCGGCCTGTCCTACAAGCAGATCGCCACCCGGCTGGTGCTGTCGCACCGCACCGTGCAGAACCACGTGCAGAACACGCTGGGCAAGCTGCAGCTGCACAACCGGGTCGAGCTGGTCAGGTACGCCATCGAGCACGGCCTGGCGGACGAGCCGCAGTTACTCCGATAGCTCGCGCCGGGACAGCCGGACCTCCTCGAGGTCGAGGCGGGCCTGGATCTGGCGCAGCACGATGTCGTCGATGCGGCGCTCGTCGCGGAGCCGGAGCACGGTGGCGCGCTTGTGTCCCAGCACGGCCTGGCGCAGCGCCGTGTACTGCCGGTCGTACTGCAGCGCGGGCTCGTCCTCGGCGCCGTCGTCGCTGGCGTGCAGCACGCGCAGGTGCTTCTCGTACTCGTGCTGCAGCCGCTCGGTGATCGCGTTGTCGGTGCCGAGGTCGGCGGCGAGCTGCGGGATCGCGTCGAGTGCTTCCTGGGTGGCCTGGATCTCGGCGAGGTGGCGTTCGGCGTCGACCGAGCCGTCGTGCGGCAGCCGGGCCCAGCGCACCACGACCGGCATCAGCGGCGCCTGCAGCACCAGTGTCACCACGATCACGCCGGAGGTCACGAAGATGATCAGGTCGCGGTCGGGGAAGGCGCCGCCGGACGCGAGCGTCTCCGGCACGGAGAGCGCGACGGCGAGCGACACCGCGCCGCGGAACCCGGCGACGCCGCTGACCATCCGGGCGCGCGCGCCGACCCGGCGCAGACGCTGCTGCGGACGGCGGTCCAGCGCGCGGATCAGGTACGGCGCGGTGTTCAGCCAGGCGAAGCGCGCGCCGATGACCGCCCCGCTGACGGCCGCGACCGTGATCAGCCCGCGGGACAGGGCGGTACTGCTCAGGCCGCGCACGGCCGACTGGAGCTGCAGTCCGACCAGGACGAACAGGGCCCCGTTGAGCATGAAGGTGGACAGCGAGAAGAAGTCCTGGGTCTGCTGGCGGGTGATGGGCTGCCCGAGCCGCGGCGTGATCTGGCTCATGGCCAGGCCGCACACCACGACGGCGAGCACGCCGGAGGCGTGCACCGCGTCGGCCAGCAGGAACGCGGCGAACGGGATCACGATGACCGACACGCCGACCAGCAGCGGGTCGTCCAGGCGGCGCCGTACCTGGCTCCAGACCCACGCACTGAGCAGGCCGGCCACGGCGCCGCCGGCGTAGGAGAGCAGGAAGAGCCCGCCGACGTGCAGCACGCCCAGCTGGTCGTCACCGCGGGTGACGCCGACCGCCAGTCCGTAGATGACCAGGGCGGTGCCGTCGTTGACCAGGCTCTCGGCGCGCAGCGTGGTCACCGTCCGGCGGGGCAGCGCCCCGGCCAGCACGCCCACCGCCGTCGCATCGGTCGGCGCGACCGCCGCGCCGAGCACCCAGGCGGGTCCCCACGGCAGCCCCAGGGCGTGCGCGGTCGCGGCGACCGCCCAGGCCGTGACGATGACCAGCACGGTGCTGGCCAGCACGATGGTCCGCAGGTTGCTGCGGATCTCCCGCAGCGACGTGGTCAGGCTCTCCCAGTACAGCAGGGCAGGCAGGAACAGGAGCAGCACGACCTGCGGCGGCAGGTGCACCTGACGCAGCGCCGGGGCGAAGCCGAGCAGGCCGCCGCAGGCGAGCTGCAGCACCGGCGGGGCGACCTTGATGCGGCGCGCCAGCGCCCCGCACACCAGCACCGCCGCGCCCAGAAGGACGACGAGTTCGAGACCGAGCAGGGGTTCCTCCGAGAGGAGAACGGAACCGTATGCCGCCAGTCAAGCACGTTGTCAGGGCCTACCTAAGCTACTCATGAGTAGCTTAGGTCGGGCGGTTGAGTACGAGCGCCGATGCCGGGGCGGGCGCCGCGCCGCGAGGCTGGGGCCATGACCTCTTCCGTTACGGCCGCCGCGGGCGGCCTGTACAGCTTCAAGTCCTGGTACGCGGGGCGGCTGGCGCCGGTGCGGCGCCGCCTGGTGGCCGCGGGCGTGCCGCCATCCGCCATCACGCTGGCCGGGATCGGGTTCGGCGGCGGCGCGGGGGTAGCGCTGGCGCTGCTGCGGCCCGGTTTTCCGGCCGGTGTCGTGGTGGCGTTGTTGCTGGCGGCCCGGCTCGGGTGCGCCAACCTGGACGGCGGGATGGCGCGCGAGGGGAATCGCGCCACCGCGTTCGGCTCGGTGCTGAACGAGCTCGGTGACCGGGGGGCCGAGCTCGCCGCGCTGGCCGGCTGCCTGGCGTTCGCGCCGGCCGCGCTGGTCCTGGCGGCGGCGCTGGCGGCCACGCTGCCCTCGTGGGTGGCGCTGGCCGGGGCGGCGGCCGGACTGGGGCGGGTGCAGGGCGGCCCGGTCGGCAAGACCGAGCGGTGCCTGCTGCTCACGCTGCTCGCCTTCCTGGGTTCGCCGGGCGTGCTGCTGGCGGTGCTGGCGGGCGGGTCGGTGCTGACCGCGGGGGTGCGGCTGGTGCGGCTGGGGCGGCTCGGTCGGCTTGATCGGCTTGGTCGGCTTGATGGCGTCGCGGCGGGTGCGCTGAGCGCGGCCGGGGGCCGGTCGTGAGCGGGGCGGCGGGGACGGCGGCGGGGCTGGGCGGGGTGCTGGCGGTGGGCGGGGTGCTGGCGGTGGGCGGCGTGGCCGCGCTGGCGTCGCGGAACGCCGAGGTGATCCGCAAGTGGCGCACCTGGGCGGTGTCCGCACCGCTGGTCGCCGGGTGCCTGTGGCTGGGCGCGCCGGGCGCGGCGCTGCTGGCGGCCGGGCTCGGGGTGACCGCCGCGGTGGAGTACGGGCGGCTGGTGCGGCTGCGAGCGGCCGACGTCGCGGTGATCGCCGTGGCCGCGGTGGTCCTGCCGTTCATGGCCTGGCAGATGCCCGGTGAGCGGGGACGGGTGCTGGCGGGGGCGGCGCTCGCGGCGGCGCTGGTCCCGGTGCTCGGCGGTGACGCCGCCGCGGGGGCGCGGCGCGCTGCCGCCGGGGTGTCCGGGGTGGCGTGGCTCGCGGCGCTGAGCGGGCTGGTGCTGCTGGGGAAGGCGGCGTTGCCGCTGGCCTTTGCGGTGTCCGTGGCCGATGTAGGCGCGTGGTGTGCCGGGAAGGCGCTGGGCGGGCCGGGCGTATCGGCGCTGTCGCCGGCCAAGCGGTGGAGCGGGGTGGCCGGCGGGGCGCTGGCCGGGGTCGCGGCACTGGCCGCGGCGGCCGCGCTGAACGGCGGCGTGTCCTGGGGCGGCTTCTGGGGTGCGGGCTTCGCGGGCGGCTTCGGGGGCAGCGGGGTGTTCACGCTGGGGCACGTGATCGCGGTGGCGGTAGGCGCGCCGCTTGGTGACCTGCTCGAGTCGATGGTCAAGCGCGGGGCGGGGGTCAAGGACACGGGACGCTGGCTGCCTGGGTTCGGCGGGCTGCTCGACCGGATCGACTCGCTGCTCGTGGTGCTGGCCCTGGCGGTGATCCGTGGCGGCCGGGATCCGTGAGCGGCCGGGATCCCTGTGAGCGGCCGGGATCCTGTGAGCGGCCGGGCGGAGGCGGGGGCCCGGAAGGCGCTGTGGCGGGTGGTGCTCGGGGTGACCGGTGGGCTGCGGGTTTCCGGGGTGGCCGCGCTGCCGGCCGGGCCGTGCGTGATCGTGGCCAACCACAGCTCGCACGCGGACACGGCCGCGCTGATCGCGGCGCTGCCGGCCCGGCGGCGGCCGGTGGTCGCGGCGGCAGCGGACTACTGGTTCGGCGGCGGATGCCGGGCCTGGAGCTGCCGCGTGCTGTGCGCGGCGTTCCCGGTGCGGCGGGCCGGAGGCGGCGGCGCCGATCTGGCCGCCGCGGCCCGGCTGCTCGCGGCGGGACACGACGTGATCGTGTATCCCGAAGGCACCCGGTCGCGGGACGGGCGGATCGGGGAGTTCCACCGGGGCGCGGCCCGGCTGGCGGCGCTGGCCGGCGTGCCGCTGGTACCGGCCGGGGATCACCGGGACGAGAACGCTGCTCCCGCCGGGTGGGCCCGCCCGGCGCGCCCCGGTGGCCGTCCGCTTCGGCGCCCCGGTCCAGATCCCCGCTCGGTGTCTCCCCGGCGGGCGGCATTCAGATGATCGCGAGGCAGAGTGAGCGTGGGCGGCTGTAGGCGAGAGGCGGCTCTGGAGAGATCTGAACCGACCTATAGTTAGCGCAGGGAAAATCGCAGGCTGGCGTGAATTGTGTTGCGATTCGGGGCGTTCGGAGCACGAGTGGCGGTTTAGGCCGGTATAACCAGCCGTGTAAAGCTGCAAACGATTGAGGCGGGAGGACGTAGGCGTGAGACCTGGCCACCCTGGTTCGTAGAAGCGCATGTCGCTAAGGGCGCCGTCGTGGTGCTCGGAGTAAGCGTCCTGGCCGCCTGCACCGGCGGTGGCGGCCCGGGTCCGGGCCGCAGCACCGCCACGTCAGCCGGTTCGGCCGGCCCCGTAACTATCGGCGCGTCGCTGTCCTGGACCGGGGACTTCTCGGCTGACGGGCAGGCATTCGAGAAGGGATACAAGCTGTGGGCCAAGGACGTCAATGCCCGCGGCGGCCTCTCGGCCGGAAGGTCAAGCTCACCATCCTCGACGACGCGAGCACGCCGAACCAGGTGGTCAGCAACTACCAGACGCTCTTCGGCGCGGATCACGTAGACCTGGCCTTCGGGCCGTTCTCTCGCTGCTCACCGCGCCGGCGTCGTCGGTGGCGGCTCGCTACGGCATGGCGTTCGTGGAAGGGGCGGGCGGCGCGCCGTCGGTCTTCGACACCCCGTCCAACCAGGCTGATCACAACGTGTTCGACGTGAGCCTGCCGGTCGCGGACGAGATGATCCCGTTCGTGAACTGGATCGCCTCGCTGCCGGCCAGCGAGCGGCCGAAGACGGCGGCCTACCCGATGGCGCAGGACCCGTTCGCCGACCCGCCCGTGCAATTGGCCCAGACGGAGCTGCAGAAGCTCGGCGTGCAGACGGTGTACTCCAAGGTCTTTCCTGAGGAGGTCGCGGACTACAAGGGCCCCGCCGACGAGGTAGCCGCGGCCAACGCGCAGCTCGTCGTGCTGGGGTCCACCGACGTGCCGACTGTCGCTGCCTTCATGCAAGCGTTTGAGCAGCATCACTACAAGCCCAAGCTGTTCATCGCGGCAGCCGGCCCCGACCAGGGCGGGGCGTTCACGTCCGTGGTCGGCACGGGCAACGCCGCCGGGATGATGGTGCCCAACGGCTGGTACCCCGGGTACGCCAACGCGCAGAGCAGGCAGATGGTCAGGGAGTACGTCGCCCAGTACGGCGGCAGCGCGTCCAGCGTCAACGCCGACGTGGCCGAGGCCTACTCGGTGGGCCAGGTCATCGCCCAGGCCGTCGCCGCCACCGGCGGCACCGGCAACGCGAAGATCATCAGGTACCTGCACAGCGACGTGCAGCTGAACACCGTGCAGGGTCCGGTGAAGTTCGACGCGCTGGGCGAGAACGGGGCCGCGGCGGCCTTCGTCTTCCAGTGGCAGGACGGCTCCTTCAGCCAGGTCCTGCCGACGGGCACGACTGGCTCGGTGTCGATCCTCGCCACCAAGCCGCCCTGGACCAGCTGAAGACCGGCCCTGGTCACGTACAGCATCAGAGAACAGCAAGGACAATGCGCATGGGAGACCGTGGATTGACGAGCGGCAGATCGCGCGGCGGCAAAACCAGCCAGCACGCCAGGGAAACGAAGCTTTCCTCAATCCCGAGGCCCGCGGGCGCTGGCCATCCGGGACTGGTCGGTGTCCTGGCGGCTCATCGCGGTTATCGTGCTGGCGCTCGGCATGGGCCTGGTCTTCGGCGGCCTGCGGGTATCGGTGGCGGCTGGCAACGCGGCCCAGTTCGGCCGGGTATCGCAGCTGGCTAACCTCGGACAGCAGGTCACCGGGCTGGTGCAGGCCCTGGAGAACGAGCGGGACGAGACGACCGGGCTCCTCCCCATCACCAAGCCCAAGGACCTCCAGCGCTGGTACGACGCGACCGACGCCGCGGCCGCCCGGGTCCGGAGACTGGCCGCCGGGATCAACGGTTCCTTCCCGGCCAACATCCAGGCCAGGGTGGCCACCGTGGTCTCCGTGATCACGAACCTGAATGCGCTGCGCGGCACGGCCCAGGCCAGCCAGTCCGCACTGGCGGTGATCGCCGACTACGTCGGCCCCGATCAGCAACATGATCGCCCTCAACGACCAGATCGCGCAGGGCACGTCGGACTCCGGCCTCGCCAACGACGTCCAGACGCTCAACTCGCTGTCCCTGGCCAAGGACCAGGCCGCTCAGCAGCGCGCGCTCCTGTTCAACGCGCTCAACCAGCAGATCTTCGCGGACGGAGTGCAGCAGGCGCTGACCACCGCCCAGTCCGAGGAACTCACCGACCTGACCGCGTTCGGCACCACGGCTACCGCCCAGGAGCAGAGCGCTTACCGGAACACCGTGGCCGGCCCGCGGGTGAACCAGGCGCAGAACATCGAGATCTACATCGTGGGCACCGGCAGCCTGGCCATCGGCGGGGGCGCCCTGGGCATCAGCCCGGCGGCGGCGCCCGGGAAGTGGTACGCGGCCCAGTCAGGCACGATCGACGACATGCAGCGGGCCGAGCTGAGCATAGCCCAGAAAATCGTCGTCGCGGGCCCGGTCGCTGCAGGGCGGCGCGGAACGGTCCGCGCTGACCAACGGGGTCGTGACCGTGGTCATCCTGCTCCTGGTGCTGATCGCGGCGCTCGCCGTGGCCCGGTCGATGGTGCGGCCGCTGCGCAGGCTGCGGGAAGGCGCGCTCAACATCGCCACGGTGCAGTTGCCGGAGCGGGTCCGGCAGCTGAGCGAGGCCAAGGATCCCTCCGCCAGCCTGGAGGTGACGCCGATCGAGGTGATGTCGGCTAATGAGATCGGCCAGGTCGCCCGGGCGTTCGACCAGGTGCACTCGGAAGCGGTGCGGCTGGCCGGCAACGAGGCGATGCTGCGCCGCAGCTTCAACGCGATGTTCGTCAACCTGTCCCGGCGCAGCCAGTCCCTGATCGAGCGACTGGTGCGCCTGATCGACTCGCTGGAGCAGAACGAGCAAGATCCCGGGCGGCTGGCCAACCTGTTCTCGATGGACCACCTGGTCACCCGGATGCGCCGCAACTCGGAGAACCTGCTGCTGCTGGCCGGTCACGACACCGCGCGCAAGTGGAGTGGACCGGTGCCGCTCGCGGACGTGGCCCGGGCCGCGGCGTCGGAGATCGAGCAGTACGGCCGGGTGACGCTCAGGATCCAGCCTGGGGTCGCGGTCGCCGGGCAGGCGGTATCCGACGTGGTGCACCTGCTGGCCGAGCTCATCGAGAACGCGACGGTCTTCTCCCCCGAAGACGCCCCGGTCACACGTGTCGGCCCAGGAACTGACCAGCGGCGGCGTGCTGATCGAGGTCAGCGACAGCGGGGTCGGCGTGCCCGAGGCCCGGCTGGCGGAGATGAACTGGCGGCTGGACAATCCGCCGGTCATCGACGTCTCGGTATCCCGGCACATGGGCCTGTTCGCGGTGGCCGCTTGGCCGAGCGGCACGGGATCCGGGTCAGGCTGCGCTCACGGCTCCCGCAGGGGCTGACCGCCCTGGTCTGGCTGCCGGACAACGTCGCCGACCGGCGGAGCCCAGCTGTCCTCCTGGCCGGGCGACCGGCTGGACCGCCAGACCGGCCGCGACCGCGCGCCACGCGCCCGGCGGCCACCGCGCCGCGGCCACGCGCCTAACCCCGCCTGCGCCGCCCGCCAGCGGCTGGCTCGATACCGCGACACCGATGCCGCGACACCGGTGCCGCGACACCGATGCCGCGATACCTGCGTGGCGAGCGCCATCCGCGCTTCAGCCGACACGCGGCGTCCGGCCGCCCATCGCCGTCGATCTGGTTCCGCAGCCATCCGCCAGCAGGCCGCGCGGCTGACGGCGGCAACCCAGCCGAGGCTCCCCCGGGGCTCGGCGGCGCCCCGACCGCGGGCCGGCGGCCGTGCGACCGTCTCCGGGCGACCAGACCGGCCGTCCGGGCTGCGCCGTGCGCGTCCCGCGAGCGAATCTCCTGCCCGGGTCCGCAGACGGCGGCCGTCGCGGCCCAGGTGCCCGGCGGTTCCGCAGAGATCACCTGAATTGGTTCGCAACCGCCTGAACGGGTTCCAGGGCGGAATTCGCCGTGCCAAGGGCGAGGCGCCCGGCACGGGAGAGGAGAACTGGCCGTTGAGTTCCGTATACCGCCAGGACCTGAACTGGCTCATCACCGGCTTCACGTCACGGGTCGCGGATGTGGCGCACGCCATCGTGGTGTCCGCGGACGGCGTGCCGCTGGCGGTGTCGCAGCATCTCCCCCAGGCCTACGCCGGGCAGTTCGCGGCCATCACCTCCGGCCTGGTCAGCCTGATGCAGGGCGCCGCGCGGATCTTCGAGGCCGGCCTGCCGACGCAGGCCCTGGTGGAGATGGAGAACGGGCTGCTGTTCGTCATGGCGATCAGCGACGGGTCATGCCTGGCCGTCCTGGCCGCCTCGCAGTGCGACGCGAGCGTGGTCTCCTACGAGATGACGCTGCTGGTAGAGGCGGTCGGCGACATCCTGACACCGGCGGCCCGGGCCCAGTAAGGCCAGCCTGGTAGAACCTACCCGGCCGATCCGCCGGTGGCTAGGCGCATGAGGTCGGTGTCGAGGTCGATGGCGGTCTCGGTGCCGCCGGCGCTGCCGTACTCGTGCTGGTAGCTCTGCCAGGACTCGTCCCTGATCGCGCGGGCGAAGCCGCTCTCCATGAGCAGGACGAGCTCGAGCGCGGCCCGGTCGACCCGCTGGGCCAGGGCGGGGTCGCTCCAGTCCTCGGGGGCGGCGAATACCGAGGTCGGAGCGGTCATGGTGCGCAGGAAGGCGAACAGCGGGCGCATCTGGTCGTCGGCCACGAGGGCGTGCCGGGCGGTACCCGCCGTCGCGGCCAGCACGACGGGCTTGCCGATCAGCAGGTCGTTGTCCAGGACCTGGAAGAACGACGTGAACAGGCCGCTGGGGCCGGCCTGGTAGACCGGGGTGCTGGCGACGATGCCGTCGGCCTGGCCGAGGGCGGCGATGGCCTGCTGCAGCTTCGGCGTGACCAGCTGGGAGGTCAGCGCGGAGGCGATGTCGGCGGCGAGCTCGCGCAGCTCGATGACGCTGACCGTCACCGTGTTCCCGCGGCGGGCCGCCAGCGCGGTGGCGCGGCTGGCGATACGGTCGGCCAGCAGCCGCGTCGAGGAAGGGTCGCTGGTGCCGGCGCTGATGACGGTGAGCCGGACTCGTTCGGCTGTCTGGGGGGCGGTCATGGGATCGGGACCTCGTGGGTGTCGCGGGCGGTCATGGGTGCGGCGGCCAGTTTCTGGCACAGCGTTTCCAGCTGGGCGAGTTCGGTGCTGGTCAGGCCGGCGGTCATGGCCTGGGCCACGTCGCGGGCGTGGCGGCGGCCGATGCCGTGCTGCCGGTCGCGGCCGGACGCGGTGAGCGCGAGGCGGACGCCGCGGCCGTCGGCCGGGTCGGGACACCGCTCGACCAGGCCGCGCTCGGCCAGCCGGCCGACCAGGCGGGACAGGGCCGGCTGGCTGAGCAGGACGTGCCGGCCGAGGTCGCTGAGGCGCTGCGGCCCGGGGCACTTGGACAGGGTGTAGAGCACGTCGTACTCGCGCATCGAGAGGTCCTGCCAGATGTCCTGGGCCGCGAACTGCTTCATCAGCGCGGCGTGGGCGGACAGCAGCGCCTCCCACGCGTCGTTGGCGCGGGTCTTCACAGGTCCGGGTACTCCGCCTGGAAATCCGGGTCGGAGTCCTGGTAGGGGGACGCGCCGGTGACGTTGTCGCCGCGGTTCGCGTTCGGGCGCGGCTGGCGCGGGGCGGCGTCGCCGTACTTGGCCCGGACCAGGCTGGCGTGGGTGGGCCCGTCGGGCGTCGCCGGATCCTGCCGGGCGGCGATCTCCTTGCGCAGCACCGGGACGACCTCTTCGCCGAGCAGGTCGAGCTGGTCGAGCACCGTCTTCAGCGGCAGGCCCGCGTGGTCCATCAGGAACAGCTGCCGCTGGTAGTCGCCGAAGTGCTCGCGGAAGGTCAGGGTCTTGTCGATGACCTCCTGCGGGCTGCCGACCGACAGCGGGGTCAGCTTCATGAAGTCCTCCATCGACGGGCCGTGCCCGTAGACCGGGGCCTCGTCGAAGTAGG
Source organism: uncultured Actinomycetota bacterium (assembly GCA_963839095.1). Lineage (GTDB taxonomy): Bacteria > Actinomycetota > Actinomycetes > Streptosporangiales > Streptosporangiaceae > Palsa-504. The sequence continues at coordinate 27,369 of CAWIUF010000076.1, forward strand.
GGCGGAACCCGGCGATGGCGTCCTGGGACCGGCGGGCGATGAAGGCCTGGCCGCCCAGGCCGACGATGGCCTGCTTTTCGGTGCCGTGGCCGTAGTGCGCGTAGCGCTGCCGGTAGAACCGGATCAGCCGCTGGTAGTGCTCCGGGGGCCAGAAGATGTTGTTGGCGAAGAAGCCGTCGCCGTAGAAGGCGGCCTGCTCGGCGATCTCGGGGGTGCGGATCGAGCCGTGCCAGACGAACGGGGGCACGTCGTCCAGCGGCCGCGGGACGCTGGTGAAGCCCTGCAGCGGGGTGCGGAACTTGCCGGTCCACTCTGTTACATCTTCGCGCCACAGCCGGTGCAGCAGGTTGTAGTTCTCCAGCGCCAGCGGCAGGCCCTGCCGGATGTCCTGGCCGAACCACGGGTAGACCGGGCCGGTGTTGCCGCGGCCGAGCATCAGGTCCATCCGGCCCTTGCTCAGGTGCTGCAGCATCGCGTACTCCTCGGCGATGCGCACCGGGTCGTTGGTCGTGATCAGCGTGGTGCTGGTGGTGACGATGAGCTTGGAGGTGGTCGCCGCGATGTAGGCCAGCAGGGTCGTCGGCGAGGACGAGAAGAAGGGCGGGTTGTGGTGCTCGCCGATGGCGAAGACGTCAAGCCCGACCTCTTCGGTCTTCTGCGCGATCTGGGTGATCGCGTCGATCCGCTCCGCCTCGGTCGGCGTCTGTCCCGACACCGGATCCCGGGTGATGTCGCTGACCGAGAAGATCCCGAACTGCATGGTTCCTCCTGGCTGAGATGTATGCGTTTGCATATATCTCAACCGGCCCGGAGCGCGGCGTATTCCCGCGTTACCTCGGTTCCGGGGTCATGCCGGACGGACGCCTGGCGGGGCAGGCTGGGCACCAGGTGGGCCCCGATCCGGGCCAGCGTCTCCGCCTGGCCGGGCGGCATCGGCATGGCCAGCAGGTATCCCTGGCCGAACTGGCAGCCCATCGAGGTCAGCAGGTCCCGCTGGATCTCGCTCTCGATGCCCTCGGCGATGACCTCGAGCCGGAGCGTCCGCGCGATCTGGACGATGCCCTCGGCCAGGGCCAGGCGCTGCTCGGACACCGCGATCCCGTCCACGAAGGACTTGTCCATCTTCAGCACGTCGATGGGCAGCTCCCGCAGGTAGGACTGAGGGAGGAGTAGCCGGTGCCGAAGTCGTCGATGGCCAGCCGGACGCCGATGGCCTTGAGCTCGGCCAGGTCGGAGTGCATCCGCTCGTCGCGGCGCAGCAGCACGCTCTCGGTCAGCTCGAGCATGAGCGCGCCGGGCTCGAGCCCGGTGGTGTCCAGGACGCGGCGCACGCCGTCGACGAAGCCGGGCGCGCTGAACTGGCGGGCCGACACGTTCACGCTGATGTAGAGGCCGCGCGGCTCCCGGCCCCAGCGGGCCAGGTCGGCCGCGGCGCGGGTCAGCACCCAGGAGCCGAGCGGCACGATCTGGCCGGTCTCCTCGGCCAGGGCGATGAACTGATCGGGCTGCATCATGCCCCACTGCGGATGCGGCCACCGGATCAGCGCCTCGAACCCGGCCAGCTCCCCGCTGGTGAGCGTGACGATCGGCTGGTAGGCGAGGGTGAACGCGGAGCGGGCGACCGCCTCCTCCAGGGCGGCCTGCAGCTCCCGCCGCCTGATCAGCCCGGCGCTCAGCACCGGCTGGTAGCGGCGCCACTGCCGCTTGCCCGCCGCCTTGGCGGCGTACAGGGCCAGGTCCGCGTGCCGGAGCAGCTCGTCGGTGTCGGCGCTGTCGCAGGTGGTGGCGACCCCGACGGTGACCGGCGCGAGCACGGCCCCGGAGGCCAGGGCCAACGGCTCGCCGAACGCCTCGACCACGCGGCCGGCCGCCGCCTCGACCGCGGCGGAGTCCTCGGCGATGCCGATGAGCAGCGCGAACTCGTCGCCGCCGAGCCGCGCGGCGGTGTCGTCAGTCGCCGATCAGCCCGGAAAGCCGCACGCCGACGGCGGCCAGCAGCTCGTCGCCGACACCGTGACCCATCGTGTCGTTGACGACCTTGAAGTCGTCCAGGTCCACGAACAGCACGCCGACCGTCGCGCCGTCCCGCCGGGCCGCGGCGACCTGCCGCGAGATCCGGTCCTGGAACAGCAGCCGGTTGGGCAGCCCGGTCAGCGCGTCGTGGAAGGCCTGGTGCTTGAGCTTCTCCTCGAGCTGGCGCTGCTCGGTCACGTCCCGGATGGTGAGCACCAGGCCGGCCACGGTCGGGTCCTCACGCAGGTCACTGGCCCTGACCTGGACCTGGACGATCACGCCGTCGTGGCGGACGATCCGCCGGTCCACGTAGCCCGAACCGGGTCCCTGGCCGACCCGCGGGTCGGCGATCAGGCTGACGAGGTCGCTGCGCTTGCCGTTGGCGACGAGGTTCCACGCGTACGTTCCCTCGATGGCGATGTCGCCGAAGATGGTCGTGGCCGACGGCGTCGCGTACCTGACCTTCCCGTCGTCCGCCACGATCAAGATGGCGTCCGAGGTGTCCTGGACCAGGGTGCGGAAGTAGGCCTCGTTGCCCTGGCGGATGATCTCCTGGCGGAGCATGATCCGCTCGATGGCCAGGGCCACCTGGTGCACCAGGATCTCCATCGTGGCCGCCAGGTCCGCCAGGACGCGCTGCTCGCCGAACACCGCGAGCACCCCGATGAGCGGATCGCCCGACGGCCGGTCCCGGAGCGTCAGCGGGCAGAGCAGCATCCAGTCGCAGCCGGGAACCAGCGCCCGGGCCGGCTCGGGCAGCCTCGTCACCGGCTCGATCAGGGCCACCGAGCCGGTCGCGAACGGCAGCCACACCTCGGTCATCGCCCCGAGCTGGCTCATCGGCTCCGGATGGGCCGACGCGGCGGTCGCCGCGCGGAACGTGCCGTCGGTCCGGACCGCGAGCAGCACGTCGCCGTGCGAGCGCTCGCCGAGCAGGGCGTCCGTCACGGACCTGACCGCCGCCGCGGCCTGGTCCACGGTCGTCGCCGCCACCAGGGACACCCCGGCCTGCCGCACCGCCCGCTCCCGGCGCAGCGCCCGGCGGTGCGAGGCGGCCACGTCCCACAGCCGGGACAGCACCAGCAGGTACAAGATGGCGGAGAAGACCGCGATCACGCTCTCGTCGAGGCTGTCGAACTGGACCGAGCGGGTGAACAGCACCACCGGGGCGATCAGCGACGCGAGCATGAGCACGGCCAGCCGGGCCGGCGAGACCTCCACCTGCTGCCTGGTCACCGGCCGGGTGAGCTCGGTCATCGACGGGTGCAGGGCGGCGGCGCCCCAGGCCGGCGTAGATGACGACCCAGCCCAGGTCGACGACGGTCCCGTTGCGGAACCGCCGACCCGTACAGCTGGATCAGGCCGAACGACGTGTCCGAGGCCAGCATCGCCGACGGCGCCGAGGGTCAGCAACTGGACGCTCGCGGGATCGCCACGAGCCCGGCGCGAGCAGGCGGGCGATCGATGGCCAGGACCAGCACGTCACTGAGCGGGTAGGCGATGGCGACGGCTCTTCTGCAGCCAGGACAGGGCGGGGTTGTCCGCGTAGGGCAGGATCAGGTAGATCCAGGACAGCAGGCCCAGGCCCGCGGTCAGGGTCAGCGCGTCGATCAGGCTGCGGCGGTCGCGGTCCGGGGTGCGCCACCGGATGAAGATCAGCAGCGCGGCCGCGTACAGCGGATAGGTCGCCAGGTACAGCACGTCGGCGAACGAGGGGAAGGGCAGCTGCTTCCCGAGCAGCTCGGCCACCAGGAAGCTGACCTGGCCGGCCATGAAGCTCGCCTGCGCCACGGCCAGCAGCAGCCAGGGCGCCTTGCGCGCGGGACGGTTGAGGAACACGCCCGCCACGATGGCGGCCACGCCGCTCAGGCCGATCAGGCCCCACGTCTCCGTCCGCAGGCCGGGCCGGCTGTAATACACCGCGATGAGCACGACCATCCAGGCGGTGTAACCGACGAGCACACGATGCCGCGATTTCACGGCAAATCCCCCCATGACTGTTTTATCCCCTTGAGCACAGGCCCCAGGAGTGCACTGTATTCATTCCCCCCGCACATCGCCGCAAGCACGATCGGGGCCGCGACGCCACTTGAGCAGGCATCGAAATTAATGCGGATTATTGATGACTTATCCGGCGAGCCGGGTCAGTGCCGCCGAATTCGGCGGGTTAGCCATGCTAGCCGGGGGCGAGGAAACCTTTTCGTGGTCACTCGAGAACGATCCGGTAAAAACAACGGGACCGGGCGGGCCATGCCGCCATCCGGTCCGGTTCGTACACGAGATGGTGGCCGGTCAGGCCGCCCGCCATCCCGGCGCGACGGCGATCATCGCCGGGGACACCCGGCTGACCTACCGCGAGCTCGACAAGTCGGCGGACCGGCTCGCCCGCCACCTCGCGGACCTGGGCGCCGGCCCGGAGACCCTGATCGGCGTCTGCCTCGAGCGCGGCGCCGACGCCGTCCGCAGCCTGCTCGCGATCATGAAGGCGGGCAGCGGTTACCTGCCGCTCGACCCGTCGCTCCCGCCCGTCCGGCTGGCCCGGATCTGCGCGCGGAGCCCGCCCGCTGGCCGTCCTGACCGCTACCGCGGACATGAAGATCGCCGGGGTCAGGCTGCTGGCACTCGGCGACCTCGCCGGCGAGCCGGCCGGGGCGGCGGGCGCGGCCGCGGCGCCGGCGGTCAGCCTGCGCCCGGACCACCTGGCCTACGTCATCCACACCTCGGGGTCCACCGGCCAGCCCAAGGCCGTCGCGGTCAGCCACGGCAGCCTGGCCTGCGTCATCAGCGCGGTCTCGGCCGCCTACGAGATCGGCGCCGGGACCGGGTGCTGCAGCTCGCCGCGCTGGCCTTCGACACCTCGGTCGAGCAGATGCTCGTCGCGCTGACCCGCGGCGCTACCCTGGTGCTGCCGCCCGCGGGCATCGTCGCCCCGGCCGACCTGCTCGGCTACCTGGAGCAGGAGCAGGTCACGGTGGCCGACCTGACCCCCGCCTACTGGCACCGGCTGCTCGCCGCGGCCGGGCCGGGCGACCGGCGGCTGCGGAGCCTGCGGCTGATGATCACCGGCGGCGACCGGGCCGACCCCGCGGACTGCCGGGCCGCGCTGGCGGCGGCCCCTGGCGCCCGGCTGCTGAACGCCTACGGGCTGACCGAGACCACCATCACCTCGGCCCTGTTCGACGTGACCGCCAGCCGAGGCCAGGCCCTGGACGCCGGTCCCGGTCGGCCGCCCGGCCGGGCACGCCCGGCTCCTGGTCCTGGACGAGGAGCTGGAACCCGTGCCGGCCGGGACGGCCGGCGAGATCTACATCGGCGGCTGCGGTGTCGCCCGGGGCTACCTGGGCGACCCGGCGCTCACCGCGGCCCGGTTCCGGCCCGACCCCGGCGGCGGGTCAGGACGACATGATGTACCGAACGGGTGATCTCGGACGCTGGCGTACCGACGGCGAGCTCGAGCTCATCGGGCGCGCCGACCGTCAGCTCAAGGTGCTCGGCTACCGCGTCGAGCCCGCCGAGATCGAGCGCGCGCTGGCCGGCCACCCCGCTATCGGGCAGGTGGCGGTGGTCACCCGCCGGGACGCGCCTGGCGGCGCGCTACACGCTGCGTCACCCGGAACGGCCGGGGCCGACGGCGGCCAGCCTGCGCCGGTTCCTGCGCGCCCGGCTGCCGGGCTACATGGTGCCTGCCGTGTTCACCGCGCTGGAGCAGCTGCCGCCGGACCTGGCGCCGGAGCCGCGGCCGGAGGCCCAGGAGCCGCGCACCCCCACCGAGGCCGGGCTGTCGCACCTGTGGGCCAGGCTGCTGAAGACCGAACGGGTCGGCCTCGACGACGACTTCTTCGCGCTGGGCGGGAACTCGCTGCTGGCGGCCGAGATGCTGGCGCACGCGCGGGTCATGTTCGGGATCGGCCCGGACCGGGTGGGCCCGCTGACCCGGGATCTGCTGCGCGATCCGACGCTGCGCGGGTTCGCCCGCGCCGCCGACCGGGCCCGCGGCGGGCGGATCGCCGCGGGCGGTGAAGCCGGCCAGGACCGGCCTGGCCTGGGAGGCGGAGATCGGGGGGGACGACGGCGGGGACGGCACTCGTTCGGTGCGAAAAAGACGGGACGGGGGGCGGGACCGGCAGCCGCCCCGCGCGGTGCTGCTCACCGGGCCGACCGGTTTTCTCGGGGCGCACCTGCTGAGCGACCTGCTCGCGGCGACCGGCGCGCGGGTCTGGTGCCTGGTCCGGGCGCGTGACGCCGGGCACGCCCGGCAGCGCCTGACCGAGGCCGCGGCCCGTTACGAGCTCCCCGTCCCGGCCGCGGACCGGGTGGTGCCGCTGGCCGGCGACCTCGCCGCCCCCGGTCTGGGCCTGTCCCCCGGCCAGTTCCGCGAGCTGGCCCGCGGCACCGACGTCATCTACCACGCGGGCGCGGCGGTGAACTTCATCTACCCGTACTCCGAGCTGCGGGCGGCCAACGTGACCGGCACCCGCGAGATGATCCGGCTGGCCGGCCTGGCCGGGGGCATTCCCGTCCACTTCGTGTCCACCGCCGCGGTGCTGGCCGGGCTGGGCGGGGCGGGCGGGCGCGAGGTCACCGAGGACACGCCGCTGGCGCACCCCGGGCGGCTGCGGATCGGGTACGTGGAGACCAAGTACGTGGCCGAGGAAGTGCTCAGGAACGCCGCCGGGCCGGCCTGCCGGTCTCGGTCTACCGGCCGCTGGACATCGCCGGGAGCCTGCGCACCGGGGCCTGGAACACCGGGACCGAGCTGTCCGCGCTGATCCGGTTCATCACCGACACCGGCCTGGCGCCCGACATCGACCTGCCGCTCGACTTCGTGCCCGCCGACCTGTGCGCGGCGGCGATCAGGCACATCTCGCTCGGCGCGGGCCGCGGCGGCTGGCCCCGGGCGACCTTTCACCTCGGCAGCCCCGGCCCGGCCGGGCTCGGCTCGCTGGCCGGGCGACTGCGGGCGCACGGCTTCGCCGTCCGGGCGGCGCCGTTCGGCGACTGGGTGAGCGAGCTGATCCGGTACGCCGCCCGCCATCCGTCGCACCCGATGACCCCGTTCCTGCCGCTGTTCGTCGACCGTGACCCCGGATCCGGGCTCACGCCGGCCGAGATGTACCTCGGGCCCGTCTTCCCCGGTACAGCCGGTCCCGCACCGAGCAGGCGCTGGCCGGCAGCGGGATCGACTTCCCGCCGGTCGACGACGGGCTGCTGGACCGCACCATCGGCCGCCTGATCGCGACGGGGTACCTGACGGCGCCCCGGGCGGCCGCGCGTGCGTTACCCGGACTGGGAGTCGCTCGAGATCGGCCGCGACGGCCCGGCCGGTCTCCCGGTCGCGTTCTGCGCGGACCTGAGCCCGGCGAGCGTGCTCGGCGCGTACCAGCGCGGCCTGTTCCCGATGCCCGCGCCGGACGAGCAGTTCCGCACCATCAACGAGTTCCGGTACGAGGACCTGGTGGCGGACGGGACGATCGGCCTGGTCGGCCGCGGGGACGCCGACCCGTACTGGGTGGCGTGGTGGTCGCCCGACCCGCGGCCGGTGATCAGCCCGGTCGCGTTCACCTGGGCCGGAACGTGCGGAAGCTGGCTGCGCCGCCACGACGCTGCGGACGACCGCCAACGCGGCGTTCGGCCGGGTCGCCGAGCAGTGCCGGGCGGGGCGCGAGCCGCGCTGGCTCACCGACCCGCTGCTGGCCGCCCTGACCGCCCTGCACGATGAGGGCTGGGCGCACAGCATCGAGGTGTGGCGGGACGGCGAGCTGGCCGGGGGCGCGATCGGCATCGGCACCGGCGGCGTGATCAGCGGGGATTCCCTGTTCGGGCGGCATTCCGGCGCGGCCGTGATCGCGGTGGCGGACATGGCCGCGCGGCTGGCGGCGGCGGGCGGCCTGCTCATCGACGCCCAGTGGGACAGCCCGTTCCTGCGGTCGCTGGGCGCCGAGCCGATGCCGCGCTCGCGTTACCTGCCGCTGCTGGCGAGGTCCGCGGAGCGGATCGCGCTGCCCGGTGAGCCGCTGGCGGCCCGGCGGCTGCTCCCGCCGGAGCGTAGGCTGCTGGTTCGTGACGGGGCCGGCGCGGACGCGGCGCTGCGGGAGCGGCTGCGGGACGTCTACTGGATCGGCGGCGGGAGCGGCGCGGGCAAGTCCACCGTCGCCCGGCGCCTGGCGGGCCAGTACGGCCTGCGCCGGTACGCGACCGACGACGTGATGCCGGATCATGCTCGGCGGATGGTGCCGGCGGACAGCCCGTTCCTGGCTGAGTTCGCGGCCATGGACATGGACGAGCGGTGGGTCAGCCGGTCTCCGGAGACCATGCTGGAGACGTTCCACTGGTTCCGGGGCGAGGGCTTCGGGCTGATCGTCGAGGACCTGCTGGGGCTCTCGGGCCCGGGGCCGGGCGTGATCGCCGAGGGCTTCCGGCTGCTGCCGCGGCTCGTGCGGCCGCTGCTGGCCGAGCCCGGGCATGCCGTCTGGCTGCTCCCGACGCCGGGCTTCCGGCGGGCCGCGTTCGAGAGCCGGGGCTCGCTGCTGCAGATCGCGGGGCGCACCAGCGACCCGGAGCGGGCACTGCGCAACCTGCTCGAACGCGACCGGATGTTCACCGACCGGCTGCGGGACGAAGCCGGTCAGCTCGGCCTGCCCGTCATCGAGGTGGACACCGCCATGACTGAGGATGAGCTGGTCGAGCGGGTGGCGGAGGCGTTCGGTCGGTGCGGAGGTTAGAGGCCGCTGATGATCTCGGTCAGGTCGGGTAGGCGCTCTCGTCGGCGACCAGGTAGGACAGGCCGAACCGGTCGCGGCGGGCGCGCAGGTCGTCCCGGATCTGGGCGGCGCTGCCGATGAAGATCGTCGGCATCTGCCAGACCGCCTCGGCGTCAAGGCCCGACCAGCCGCGCTCGCGGATCAGCTCGTCGGTGCCGGCCCGCCTGGCGGTCGGTCAGGATGAAGGTGCCGAGCGCGTTGAGTTCCAGCCCCGGGAACCGGTCACCGGCCGCCGCGCGGAGCACGGCGATCTTGGCGTCGAACGCCGCGGGCAGCCGGTCCCGCGGGTCGTCGCTGTCGGTCGCGTTCTTGATCGGCGCGGGCAGCAAGCCGACCACGTCCGCGTGCCGGGCCGCCAGGCGGAGCATGCGCGGGCCGCCCGCGCCGACCAGCAGCCGCGGGGAGCTCCGCCGCTCCGGGAGCACGTCGAGGTCGAGCCCGTCCACCTGGTACCAGGTGCCCTGGTGGCGGACCGGCTCGCCGGCCAGCAGGGCCCGGATGATGCCCAGCGACTCCTCCAGCCGGCTGATGCGCTGTCCCGCCGGGTCGAAGCCGATGCCGGCGGCGTCGTATTCGGGCTGGTACCAGCCGGCTCCCAGGCCGAGGTCGAACCGTCCCCCGGACACCAGGTGCAGGCTGGCGGCCTCGTGGGCGACGATGGCGGGATGCCGGAAGTCGTTGGACAGGACCAGCGTGCCCAGCCGCAGGCGGGTCGTCACCGCGGCCGCGGAGGCCAGGGCGGTAAACGGCGCCAGCTGCTGGCCGAACGCGCCCGCCGAGAAGTGATCCCGGATCAGCAGCACGCCGATTCCGGCGTCCTCGAGCTGGCGCGCGTAATCCAGCCATGCCCGCCCTGGGCGTACCGACTCGCTGACTATGCCGAACCGCAGCTCCGTCATGACATCCTCCCGTGTGGTCAATACGGTATCCGGCCACCCGGCCAGCGCGGAGGGGGCCGGCGGGGCGCCTCCGGCATGGCGCGGAATGCGGTAATCCGCTAGCCTGTGCGCCGAAGCTGAGCGCGGAGGAATTCGTGTCGGAGGATTGGGTCGCGGTTGCCGAGGCCATTACCGGGCGCATGCGCGAGCTTAAATTGAGCCAGCGTGATCTCGCGGTGCAATCGAACGTATCGGTGGCGACCATCCGGGAAATTCAGCGGCACCGGATCAGCCGGCGCCGGAATCCGCGGACCCTGGAATCGCTATCCGAAACACTGGGCTGGCCCCGGCAGCAACTCGACGCCGTCCTCAACGGCCGCCTGCCGCAGGATCCGGCCGAGGCCGGCGGGGACCAAGGCGACCTGAGGTCCCGGCTCGACGAGCTGGAGCAGCGCCTGAACACGATCGTCGACGTCGTTCACCGCATCGACGCCAAGATCGACATCATCATCGACCTCAAGCACGGTGACGGGGAGATCAAGCCGGGAGACGTCAAGCCGGGGCGGGACGCGGCGGGAACCCCGGCCGGGATTCCCGCCGCCCGTTCGGGCCCTAGCGGGCCGGGAAGCTGAACCAGTGCAGGCTCACGAACGGCGGATTGCCGACCACTCCTGAGGAGAATTCCAGGTAGACGTCGTGGGTCCCGGTGACAGACGGACGATGTTGGCCGGGACGGTCTTCCAGGTCGACCAGCCGCCGGTATTACCCACCGCGAAGCTGCCCACCGGGGTGCTGGCCGGATTGTCAAGCACCACCTCCACCAGGCCGCTCACGCCCGCCGCGGCGCCCGAGGCGACCCGCCGGCTCTTGCGCGGCCAGCGGGATCGCGCTGACGGTCCGGCACGCCGCGATGACCGAAGAAGGCGGCTGGGACGCGATGACGCGGATCCTGCGCCGGGGCCCGCGGCCCACCGCGTGCGGCGTCGGCAGCCTCAACCAGCTGTTCGGGGTGATGGCGGCGCTGCGGGCGGCCGGGGTCGAGGTGCCCGGGCAGATGTCGGTGGTGAGCTTCGACGAGGACGAGTGCCTGGCGTTCCTCGAGGTGCCGGTGACCAGCGTGGCCATGCCGCTGGCCGAGCTCGGCGGCGCGGCCGTGGACCAGCTGATCGCCAGGATCGAGGGGCAGCCGGCCCGGGACCTGATGATCAGGGAGCCGATGAGGCTGGTGCCGCGGCGGTCGGTGGCGGCCCCCTGGCCTGATGAGACGGCGGTCTAGGCGATGCCGCGGACGGCGCGGACGACGCGGCCGTGCTCGCGCATGGTCTCGGTGCCGTCGGCGCCGGGCTGGCGGCCGAACCCGCAGTACATCGCCACGCCGAAGTTCTCGAGGTAGCGGGCGGCGGTGTCCTGCCGGCGGCGCAGCCCGGCCTCCCCGTCGATCGGCAGCACGATGCCGAGGAAGACGCGGGCGTCGCCCGGTTCCAGGTCGGCCAGCGGCCGGAAGAAGCTCCGGTCCTCGCTGCGCAGGTAGCGCGGGCCGGCCAGGTGCAGCCAGTCGACGGTGCGGCCGGAGCTGGCGACGGCGAAATTCGCCATGCGCACCAGCAGGCCCATGTCGCGCGCCTCGTACATCGGCCACTCGGGGAAGGTGCCGTAGCACAGGTGGTAGCCGACCAGGACCTCGGGCGGGATCAGCCGGGTAAGCCGGGTGACCGGGCCCGCGAAGCGCTCCCAGGCGCCTTCCGGGGTCCAGGCCAGGACCCGCTCGATGTCCTGCGTCTCGTACGCCAGGTCCCACTGGATGGCCAGGTCGGCGGGCGGGATGGCCGCGGTCAGCCGGGCCAGCTCGCGGGCCGCCAGGTCCTCGAACGCCCGCGCCGCGACCGGGTAGTCGGCCGCGAAGTCGGCCTTGAAGCCGTTCAGCGCGCTGGCCGGGAACGGGAGCCCGACCTGGAACCTTATCCCGTCCGGGATGACCCCCTCGGCGCGCAGCGTCGTGAACACCTGGTAGCCCGCGATCGCGTCGTCGATGCGCGGCCAGGAGTCCCAGTGCAGCTCGGTGACGCCGGGCTTGAGGCCGAACACCGGGGTCTCGTACGCGTGCCGCGGTATCCCGGTCGGCGACGCGGTCTCCTCGGTCACCACCACGCCCGGGTTCGGCCGGACCAGCCGCTCCCGCTCATAACCAACCCAGGCCGAACGGGGGCCGGTTTCCCCGTCGGGCAACGCGAACACGAGTCCTTGGTAGAACGCCGCGGCGTTGCGCAGCGCCGTGTCCGAGGAGTCGGCCGGCAGGCTCCCCACCAGCAGCAGCTCACTGTCCACCCGCGGTGCCATCACTGCCTCCTTCCGTGGTCCCGGGCACAGGGGCACGATACCGGCGGCGGACCGGTGAACGCTCAGCCTGAGCGAGACCGCGCCCGGCCCAGGACACGATGTAGTCGCGCAGGTCCTGGTCGCTGGCCAGGTCGGCGGCCTGCCGCCCGGCGCCGTCCGGCAGCCGCGGGTCGGCGCCGCCGCGGAGCATCACGCGCACCGTCGCGGCCTGGCCGAGGCGGGCCGCCTCGTGCAGCGGCCGGGTGCCGTCCGGCGCCGGGGCGTTGTAGTCCGGCGGTTCCAGGCCGAGCCGCCGGCCCGCCATGAAGACGCGGTTCCCGCCGCGCTCTCCCCAGGTCCGCGGCGCGTCCTCGCGGACCATGGCCACCAGGTGCGCGGCCGAGGGCCAGCCGCCCAGGAACGCCCGGACCTCGCCGGCCAGGGCTCCGGGCACGTAGGTGATCGCCAGCTCGCCCTCGCCGGGGTTGCGGATGACGAACTCGCCGGGCAGGTGGTCCCGGCCGAACTCCTCGACGCAGGCCAGGTAGCCCTGGGTCAGCCCGTCGTACGGAGCCTGGTACAGCTCCCAGTGGTGCGGCTGGCCCGCGTGCTCGAATTCGACATGCACCCGGCTGTCGCGGCCGCCGGGCTGAGTCGTATGGCTCGTCCGCAGCCCGGCCGGCTGCCAGTCGCCGCCGGTCACCCCGACGAACGGGATCACCAGGCGGACGAAGTCCGCGCCTTCCCGCGGCCGGTCGGAGCCGTCGCCGTACACGATGACGGCCCGCGCGCCGGCGCCGACCGCGACCGAGCCGGCGAATACCTCCGGGCCCCAGTCCTGGAGCCGCTCGGGGTCGCCGACGCCGGCGAACCGGGCCGGGGCCGCGGGATCGAGCATGCCGTGCCGGGTCAGGATCGCGAAGATGCCGTCCCTTATCCCCTCCGGGCTGGGCGCACCCCAGCGCCGCTCCCATTCCGGTTGCTCGCTGCGCCACTGGTCATGATCGGCCCCGGCCGAGGCGGCCTGCTCCCGGAGGACATAGGCGCGAACTCGGTCCCGGAGTGAATCCACTGCAATAGCATCCCGCACCACGGTCACCGCTCGTGGGACGTCAGGGAAACCGATTGCGTCATTCTTCGCACGGCCGTCGCGTGACCGGTTCTCCACACGGTCACCACACGATCGCCAGACGGCCTGCACAGCGGCGCGGTGTTCTGTAGCTAGCTGTTGCGGCGCGACGGACGTGAACGCGTCCGGTCCGCCACGGCTCCGGTCACCCCCGGACGGCCTCCGCCGTGCCGCTTCGGGGGTGGCGGCATTTTGCTGTGGGTCCCGACCGGAGGGGCATCCCGGTCGGGACGTGGACGTCCCGTCTCGTGGACGCACAGGTGCGGTATCGGGGCCCCTCCGGGCCTCATGCGCCACCGGTGTCCGGTCAGGGGTCAGCCCGGGCCGGTTCCATGTGCCATCGACCGGCGGGAGGGGCTGGGATGTGCCATGGGCCAGGGGCCGGGCGCCGGGTCGGGCGCGGGGTCGGTGGCCGGGGGCAGGGGGCGCGGGGGCAGTGGTCAGGGGCGCGGGGAGCGGTCGGGCGCGGGGGCAGGGGTCGGCGCGGGGTGGGAGGTGGCGCGGGGGCAGGGGCGGATGCGGAGGGCTAGCTGGAGCTCGAAGCGGCAGTCGGGGTCGCGGAGCTGGTCTCCGAAGAGCTCGGTGATCTGGCGCAGGCGGTAGCGGACGGTCTGCGGGTGGACGTGGATCCGCTGCGCCACTTCGGCGGCGTTCTCGCCGAGTTGCAGCCAGGCCAGGAGCGTCTCGGCGATCCGGTCCCGCTGGGCGGGGCGCAGCCGGGCCAGCGGGGCGAGGCGGCGGTCGCGCAGCGCGGCGGCCAGGTCTTCGTCGGCCAGGATCAGCAGGGTGGACAGGTGCTGGTCGCAGCGGAGCGGACCACGGCCGTCCCGGCCGTCCGGGAGAGCGCCGGCCTGGGCGAGGGTCCGCGCCTGCCGGGCCCAGCGCAGCGACTGGGCGGCGCGGGCCAGCGGGACGGACGGGCCGATCACGGCGGGGTGGCCGCGCAGGGCCCGGTCCAGCGCGGCCTGCCGACCCGGCCCGTCGGGATCCGGCACGAGCAGGCACGGGTCGGCGGCGGTCCAGTCGGCGAGCACGCCAGGCGGCAGCAGGAACGGCTGCGGTCCGGGCGCGGTCGGCTGGGTGGGGTGGTGGCTGGTCAGGAGGACGGCGGCTACTTGGGTGGGGAGGGGCCAGTGGGTGGCGCGGGCTGCGGCGGCTAGCTGGTGGGGGTGGGGCGGGGGGTCGGCCAGGATGAGGGCGAGGAGCTGGCGGTGCTGGTCGCCGGCGGCCTGGACGCGGGCCTCGGCGTAGCCGCGGGCGCAGGCGGCGGCCAGGTCGTCCAGGTAGCAGAAGACGGCTTCGCCGACCCGGCTGAGCTCGCGGCGGTCGAGGGCGGCGCCGGCCTCGCACAGCCAGCGCCAGGCGACCCGCGCGCCGAGGCGCAGCGCATCCTGCAGGCCGTCGAGGGTGCGCCCGTCGCGGGCGGCGGTCGCCCCGATGGCCTGGAATTCCTCCAGGACGGGCTGCAGCGAGCGGTCCGGCTGGGCGACGTGGGCGATGAAGCTGCCACGCACCGGTCACCGCGTCGGCCAGGCGCTGCTGGTATCGGGCCGGGCCGGGCTCGCGTACTCGGGGACGCTGGCCCGATGACCTCGATCATCTCCGGGATGGCGCCGCCGAGCCGGCCCGGACACGGCCGCGGTCTCGGCGGAAAACGCCGGACCAGCCTCCGGCCTCGTCCCCGAGAGCTCTAGCACCATCGTTCACCGCCCGGACGCCGGTTCCGCCCCGCGCTCTGGTCCTTATGTTACCAGTAGGTAACTTCGTCGCGGAAGGGGCGAGCAGGGCCTGGGTGGCCTGGACGGCGACCTCGGTGATGCCGCCGATGTCGCCGCCGTCCTCGCCGGTGGTGGCGATCAGCTCGCGCAGGCCGCCGAGCAGCATGATCATGAGCTGGCGGGACGGCGGGGTGACGCCGGCGGCGCGCAGTTCCGGGCCGGCCGAGAGGTCCTCGATCAGCACGATGAACGCCTCGAGCCACTCGCGCTGCAGGTGGCGGGCGTCCGCGCCGAGCGCGGGGAGGTCCCTGATCCAGCTCAGCGTGAGCGCGAGGTCCGACTGGGCCACCGCGATCCACGCCTCGACCGCCTGCCGGATCTGCGCGTCCCAGGGCGCGTGCCGGTCGACCGCGGCCGCGATCTGCCGGACCATGGCCGCGTTGGCCTCCTGCAGCAGCGCGATGAAGCAGGCCTGCTTGTCCGGGAAGTACGCGTAGAAGGTACGGCGCGAGGTCCGGGCGTGGCGGACCACGTCGGCGACGGTCGAGTCGCGGAAGCCCCGCTCGCGGACGGCCGCGGCCATGCCCTCGAGCAGCCGCTGCCGGAAGTCGGCCGGGGCAGGCCCCTGGCCTGCGTGAGTGAGCGCCTCAGACTGCGCGGTCCTGGCTATCGTCACGCGCCTCCTCGGCTCTTGCGGTGGAAATTACTCCCGCGTAACGTTTGCCTGGTACGTAAGCGTACCGCCGATGGGTTTTCCAGCACAGCGCCGTGGAGGACAGATGGCCAGGAAGCGCAGGTCCATCGCCGGCCAGCCCGCGATGATCACCGGGGCCGCCTCGGGTATCGGCCGGAGCCTGGCCCGGCTGCTGTCGCGGACGGGCGCGCCGGTGGCCATCGCCGACATCGACGAGGCCGGCCTGAAGGAGACCGCGCGGTCGCTGCCCGGTCCGGTCCTGGTCCGGGTGCTGGACGTGCGGGACGCCGAGGACCAGCGCCGCTTCGCGGCCGAGGTACGCGAGTGGCTGCCCACGCTGCCGGGGGCGCCGCCGCTGGCCGCGGTGTTCAACAACGCGGGGGTGGCGGTCGCCTCGTCGGTGCTCGACGCCGATCCCGGCGACGACGAATGGCTGCGGCAGATCAACTTCGACGGGGTGGTCAACGGCACCCGCGCCTTCCTGCCGATCCTGGTCGAGCAGGACCTCGGGGTCATCGTCAACACCTCGAGCGTGTTCGGCCTGTGCGGGATGCCCTATCAGAGCGCCTACTGCGCGTCGAAGTTCGCGGTGCGCGGCTTCACCGACTCGCTGCGGCAGGAACTGCGCGGCACCGGCGTCCGCGCGGTGACCGTCCACCCGGGCGGCATCAAGACCAGCATCGCCCGCAGCGCGCGGGTGCGGAAGGACCCGACCGGGGCCGGGCGCAGCGCCGATCAGATGGCGACCGAGTTCGAGGCGCTGCTGCGGACCACCCCGGCCCAGGCGGCCGCGATCATCTGCCGCGGCGTCGACCAGGGCAAGGCCCGCATCCTGGTCGGTCCGGACGCCTACGTCTTCGACGCGCTGGCCCGGGTCACGCCCACCCACTACTACGACATCATGGTGCGCCTGGAGAAGCGGATGCAGCGGAGGCCGGCGTGACCGAACCATGTCGATGTCCTGATCGTGGGGGCGGGGCTGTCCGGCATCGGGGCCGCCCATCACCTGCAGGACGCCTTCCCGGGCCGGACCTACGCGATCCTCGAGTCCCGGGACGCCATCGGCGGCACCTGGGACCTGTTCCGCTACCCGGGCGTGCGGTCGGACTCGGACATGTACACGCTCGGCTACCGGTTCCGGCCGTGGACCGAAGCGCAGGCGATCGCGGACGGCCCGGCCATCCTGAAGTACGTCCGCGCTACCGCCGCCGAGGCCGGGATCGACGAGCACATCCGCTTCGGCCACCGGGTGAAGCGGGCTTCCTGGTCGGGCGAGGACGCCCGCTGGACCGTCGAGGCCACCGGCCCGGACGGCCAGGCGGTGACGCTGACCTGCGGCTTCCTCCTGCTGTGCAGCGGCTACTACAACTACGACCACGGCTACCAGGCGCCGTTGCCCGGGATCGAGAACTTCGGCGGGCAGGTCGTGCATCCGCAGTTCTGGCCGCCGGACCTGGACTACGCGGGCAAGCGGGTCGTGGTGATCGGCAGCGGGGCGACCGCGGTGACCCTGGTCCCGGCCATGGCGCCGACGGCGGCGCACGTGACCATGCTGCAGCGCTCCCCCACCTACGTCCTGGCCATGCCGACCGAGGACGGCCTGGCCAACCGGCTGCGCAAGCTGCTCGGCACCCGGCGCGGGTACACCGCCACCCGGTGGAAGAACGTCGCGGTGACCACGCTGATCTACCGGCTCAGCCAGCGCCAGCCGGACATGATCCGCGGCTGGATCCGCAAGCTGGCGATCGGCCAGCTGCCGGCCGGGTACGACGTCGACACCCACTTCAAGCCGGCCTATAACCCGTGGGACCAGCGGCTGTGCCTGGTGCCGGACGGCGACCTGTTCAAGGCGATCAAGGACGGGAGGGCGTCGGTGGCCACCGGCCGGATCGCCACCTTCACCGAGCACGGGATCCAGCTGGAATCCGGCGACGAGCTCGAGGCCGACATCGTGGTGACCGCGACCGGCCTGCAGCTGCTCGCCCTGGGCGGCATCGAGCTCATCGTGGACGGCAAGCCGGTGCGGCTGCCCGAGACGATGGCCTACAAGGGCATGATGCTGAGCGGCGTGCCGAACTTCGCGTTCACCATCGGCTACACCAACGCGTCCTGGACGCTGAAGGCGGACCTGGTGAGCGAGTTCGTCTGCCGGCTGCTCAAGCACATGGACAAGGGCGGGTACGACACGTGCGTCCCGGTCAACGACGACCCGGCCGTCACCGAGCAGCCGCTGCTCGACTTCGCGGCCGGCTACGTGCTGCGGTCCATCGACGAGTTCCCGAAGGCCGGGTCGCGGGCACCGTGGCGGCTGGCCCAGAACTACGCCCGGGACGTGGTGACGCTGCGGCTGGGCAAGATCGACGACGGCTCGATGCGCTTCAAGGCCAGCAGGCGGCGGGTGGCGGGGCGGGAACGAGAACCCGTTCGGGATTAAAGTTTTGTCGGCGGGTGACAAACGGGGGCGCTGAATCGTTGCGCGGGCCGCTAGCCGGCTACGGCGGTGCGGTCTTTAATCCGGGTATGCCCTCTCATCGGTTCCGTGCGGCGGCCGTCCTGCTGGCGGCCGGGGCCGCGCTGCTCGCGACCGTCGCTGCCCGCCCAGGCGCGGGCGCTGCCGGTCGACTACGACTTCGCGCTGGGCGCGCTGGCCGGCTTCGCCCATCCGCAGACGCCGCCGCCCGGGGCGGACAACGGCTGCCGGCCGTCGGCCGCGCACCCGGAGCCGGTGATCCTGGTGAACGGGACGTTCGCGAACCAGGACGACAACTGGCAGGCGGCCTCGCCGCTGCTGGCCAACCACGGCTACTGCGTCTTCACCTTCAACTACGGCGGGCCGTCGGCTTCCTCGATCGTGCAGGGCACCGGTGACATCGCTACGTCCGCGGGGCAGCTGGGGACGTTCGTGACCCAGGTGCTGGCGTCGACGGGCGCGGGCAAGGTCGGACCTGGTGGGGCATTCGCAGGGTGGCATGATGCCGCGGTACTACCTGAAGTTCGGTGGGCGGCGCCGCGCACGTGGACAAGCTGGTCGCGCTGGCGCCGAGCAACCACGGCACCACCCTGGGCGGGCTGACCGCCCTGGTCACCGCGCTGGGCCAGGCCGGGCTGGTGAACGGCGCGATCAACGCGCTGTGCACCGCGTGCGGGCAGCAGGAGGCGGGATCGTCGTTCCTGACTCACCTGAACGCGGGCGGCGAGACGGTGGCCGGGGTGAGCTACACGGTCATCGAGTCCCGCTACGACGAGGTGGTGACGCCGTACACGTCGGCGTTCCTGTCCGGCGCCGGGGTCACCAACATCGTGCTGCAGAACCAGTGCCCGCTCGACCTGACCGACCACCTGGAGATCGCGGCCAACCCGGTCGCGCTGGCCGACGTGCTGAACGCGCTCGACCCGGCGCATCCGGTGCGCGTGCCCTGCCTGAGCGTGCTGCCGGTCACCGGCCCGGTGGGACCGGTGCCTTCTTTCTAGGTGCCGTCATTCTGGGCGGCTGGTTAGCTCCTCGACGGGCTTGACGCCGGCGGTGCCCCTCTTCAGCCGCCAGAGCAGGCCGCCGAAGTACCACAGCGCGGCCAGCGATCACGCCGTAGCCGACCACCTTGTCGGCCCCGTGGAACGGCGCCGGCAGCGACAGCACGACCAATGATCAGCAGCGAGTAGGCGAGCACGAAGATGATCACCGGCCAGGCCCAGCGGCCGAGGTTGAACGCGCCCGGCAGGCTGTCGGTGGTGCGCCGCTTGACCGCGTAGGCCACCGTGATCAGGAAGTAGATGATGTAGGGGATGATCGCGGTCGCGCCCACCAGGGTGCCGAACGCGCTGGGCTGGTTGTACCCGTACAGCATCACGCCCAGGTCGATGACGCCGAAGACCAGGAGCGCCACGATCGGGGTCTGGCTGCGCACGTTGATCTTCTTCAGCCAGCCGGAGAACGGCAGCATGTTGTCGCGCGCCATCGAGTAGACCAGCCGCGCCTGGGCGCCCGAGCCGACGACCAAGATCGCGAACATCGAGAAGACCACGAACGCGACGAACACCTTGACCAGCCAGGACGGTAGCCAGTAGCCGGCGATGACGAGCAGCGGGAGCGGGGCTGCCTCGACCGTCTTGAGGTCGGGGATAGCCACCGTAAAGCCGATCAGAGCGACCATGCCGAGGACGGCGGAGGCGCCGACCGCCCACAGCACGCCGCGGGGCACGCTGCGGACCGGGTTGACCGCGTCCTCGGACATGTCGGCGGCCAGCTCAAAGCCGACCAGGGTGAAGGCGCCGAGCAGGCCCGCCAGGGCGAAGGCGTACCAGGTCGGGTTGTGGTTGACCGACTGCGTGCTGACCAGGATGCCGGCCCGTGGTTGGTGGGCTTGGCGTTCACGCCCCACAGGATGAACAGCAGCACCCCGAACAGGACGGTGCCGACGATCTCGGTGAACACGGCGACGTTGTTGACCCGCGCCGCGACCTGGATGCTGATGATGTTGATCACGACCGGCAGCAGCATCAGCAGCACCGCCACCAGCAGCACCAGGCGGGGGCTCGGGTTGTTCACGTTGAACTCGCTGAGCAGCAGCGGGGACGCCACCTCGAGCATGATCGCGCCGCCGCCGACGGCCATGTAGAGCAGCCCGGCGAAGCCGACGAACCAGCCGTAGGTGGGGTTCACCAGCCGGGCGCTCCACTGGTAGGCGTAGCCGGCCAGCGGGATGCGGGTGCCGAGCTCGGCCACGACCAGGGCGATCGCCATGTTGCCGACGCCGACGATGGGCCAGGTCCAGATCGAGGCCGGGCCCCAGTAGGACAGGCCGAACCCGTAGTTCAGGAAGATACCGGTGGTGATGGAGATGATCGAGAACGCGATCGCGAACATGGAGAAGAACCGCAGCGACCGCCGCAGCTCCGGCCGGTAGCCGGCCCGCTCGAGCACCTCCTCCCCGGACTCCGACATTGCTGGGCGCGCGGTGACGGGTCGGCCGGGTTCGGCGGCGGTGCTCGACATGGGGGTCCTCCTTGGTTACTGGCCTGGCGAGTGGCCCTCTCTATGTGCCTAGGTGCTTGCGGACGGCGGCGAACGCCTGGTCGGTGGCCTCGAGCGCCAGGGCCAGGTCGTCCTCGGTCATGGCGGCGGATACGAACCAGTTGTGCCGGGGGTGCAGGTAGGCGCCGCCGCGCAGCGCCTGCGCGGCGAACACGCTGCCGAGCTCGTGATTGTGGTCGCCGGCGAAGGTGAGGTAGGGCATGGCGGGCGGCCCGGTGTAGTTCACGGCCAGGTCCCAGGAATTGGCCTGGTCCACGATCCCGTCGCGCAACTGGGTGCCCATCCGGTCCATGGCCTCGATGGCGTTCTCTTCCCTCAGCGCCTTGATGGTGGCGATGGCAGCGGCCATCGGGACGGCGGCGAACCAGAACGAGCCGGTGACGAAGACGTTCTGGGCGCCGTCGCGGAACTTGTCGTTGCCCAGCACCGCGGCCAGCGCCCGGCCGTTGGCGATCGCCTTGCTCCAGGCCGACAGGTCGGGCTCCACGCCGACCGGCTCCCAGCTCGAGCCCAGGTGCAGCCGGAACCCGCAGCGCACGTCGTCCAGGATCAGCGCGGCTTGTTGCTGGTCGCACAGGGCCCGCAGGCCGCGGGCGAAGCCGTGGTCGACCAGCTCGGAGTCGAAGCCGGCGTCGTGCTTGAACGGGCTGACCAGGATGCCGGCCAGGTCGTCGCCGGCCTGCCTGACGGCTTCTTCGACGCTGGTCAGGTCGTTGTAGGTGTAGCGGATGAGGTTCTCGTGGTCGGCTTTGGTCGTGCCCGCGGGGCGCGGCGTGCACCAGGGCGCGGCGCCATGGTAGGCGCCCCTGGCCACCAGGATCTTGTTCTTCCCGGTCTGCGCCCGGGCGATCGTGCAGCACATGGTGGTGGCGTCGGTGCCGTTCTTGGCGAAGATGGACCAGTCGGCGTGGCGCACGGTGGCCACCAGCAGCTCGGCCAGGTCGACCATGACCGGGCTCGGGCCGTTCTGGCAGTCGCCCTGGTCGTTCTGCACGGCTACGGCGGCCTCCACCGCGGGGTGCCGGTGGCCGAGCACGACCGGGCCGTAGCTGCCCATCAGGTCGACGTACTCGTGCCCGTCCACGTCCCAGACCCTCGCCCCGCGGCCGCCCCGCATGAACTGCGGGTAGCCGCGCCCGGGGCGACCTGGTGCCCGTACATCCCGCCGGGGATCACGGCCTGGGCGCGCTCCCGCAGCTGCTGGTCGGTGCTCTGGTGGGGCGTGCTCATGTCATCAGCTCCTTGATCCGGCCGGCCGCGGCCGGCTGCGCCGTCGAGGAAGTCCAGGACCTGCGCGAGGCTCTCGATGCGGCGTCGGAGCCCAGCCCGGTGGCGACCAGGGCGCCGCAGGCGAGGCCGAGCCAGGCCGCGTCGAGCGGGTCGGCTCGGGGTTGGCCTGCCTTGTCGGCCAGCAGCAGGCCCGCCAGCATCCCGGCGGTGAAGCCGTCGCCGCAGCCGGTGGTGTCGACCACGTTGACCGGCAGGGCGGACAGCGCCGCCGACCGGCTGGCGCCGCGCCAGGCGACCAGGCAGCCGTCCGCGCCCTGGGTCACGGCCACGCCG
This sequence comes from uncultured Actinomycetota bacterium, assembly GCA_963839095.1. GTDB lineage: Bacteria > Actinomycetota > Actinomycetes > Streptosporangiales > Streptosporangiaceae > Palsa-504. The sequence continues at coordinate 49,473 of CAWIUF010000076.1, forward strand.
TAGGGACCGAGCGCGAGCACGTCCTCGATGGCGTCGGCGAGATCGGCCTCGGCCGGTGAGGTTGAGGAGCTGGTCGGCGTTCGGCAAGAACCAGTCGGTCTGGCCGAGCAGCGGGGGCGAGCCG